>NZ_JAGSOU010000010.1 GCF_018139985.1 Actibacterium sp. MT2.3-13A
GGCGCGCGACATGCACGGCGGCAACGGGATCTCCGAGGAGTTCCAGGTCATCCGCCACATGCTGAACCTGGAGACCGTGAACACCTACGAGGGCACCCATGACGTGCACGCCCTCATCCTCGGCCGAGCCCAGACCGGCCTGCAGGCGTTCTTCTGATGGCCGGGCCGCTCGCCGGGCTGAAGGTCGTCGAACTGGCGCGCATCCTGGCCGGTCCCTGGATCGGCCAGGTCCTTGCCGATCTCGGCGCCGAGGTGATCAAGGTCGAGGCGCCCGAGGGCGACGACACCCGCCGCTGGGGGCCGCCCTTCATCGAGCGCGACGGCGACCGCTCCGCGGCCTATTTCTACGCCGCCAACCGCGGGAAAAGCTCGGTCGTCGCCGATTTCCGCACCGAGGAGGGGCGCCAAAGGGTCCGCGACCTCGTGGCGGAGGCGGATATCCTGGTCGAGAATTTCAGGCGCGGCGGGCTGGGGAAATACGGGCTCGACTATGACAGCCTCAAGGCGCTCAATCCGCGGCTGATCTACTGTTCGATCACCGGCTTCGGCCAGACCGGGCCCTATGCCGACCGCGCCGGCTACGATTTCCTGATCCAGGGCATGTCGGGGCTGATGTCGATCACCGGCGAGCCCGGCGGCCAGCCGCAGAAGGTCGGCGTCGCCGTGACCGACGTGCTGACCGGGCTTTACGGCGCGATCGGGATCCTCGCGGCGGTCGAGCAGCGCCACGTCACGGGCCGCGGCCAGCATATCGACATGGCGCTGCTCGATTGCGCGGTGGCCGCGATGGCCAACCAGGCGATGAACTATCTCGTCACCGGGCAGTCGCCGATGCGGCAAGGCAACAGCCACCCCAACATCGCGCCCTACCAGGTCTTCGCCACGGCCGACGGTCATGTCATCGTGGCGGTGGGCAATGACGGCCAGTTCGGCCGGCTCTGCGATGTGCTGGGGCTGGACGGGCTGCCCGCCGACCCGCGGTTCGCCGAGAATTCCAGCCGGGTGCAGAACCGCGACGCGCTGACCGACCTGCTGTCGGCGGCGCTGGCGGGCTGGACCTCGGCGGCGCTTCTCGAGGCGCTGGAACGCGCGCTGGTCCCGGCCGGGCCGATCAACAGCATGGAACAGGTCTTCGCCGACCCGCAGGTCGCCGCGCGCGGCCTGCGAATCGCGCCCGAGGGCGTTCCCGGCGTGCGCGGCCCCTGGCGCTTCTCGGAGGCCGAGCTGAGCTTTGAGCGCTCCGCGCCGCGCCTCGGCGCGGCCAAGGCCACCTAGACCAGGCAGAAGAACCGCCGCGCCGGGGCTGCGCCCGGTCCCCTCGGGGATCGGCGCGGCCCCGCGCCGCGTTGGTGTGAAAAGCGGTTGTCTCCCCGCCCAAGTTTCGTTTTATTGCGCTCTTCGGGGTTGACCTTTCGTCGGCTCCGGTTACAGCGCGCCATTACGAACTGCCACTGCGAGGACGCAAAAGGGCCTCTCCGACCGATCCGGTTGAAAGAAAATTGCCTGGCGCGTCGCGGAACTGCTGACTGAGGAGCTGAAGGTGCTCGACCACTCGACTATGAGAGTCTCCCTGAAAGAACACTACGATCTCGAGCCGTCCGTCGAACTGGCCGAGGCGACGCGCGAGATTTACGACCGGATGGACCGCGTGGTCTCGCCGCCGGACTGGGCGATCTACGCCCCCTATGTGGTGGCCATCAACAAGCTCAAGAAGGAACTGGGCGCGGTCATCCTGGCGCATAACTACATGACGCCGGAAATCTATCACGGGATCGCGGATTTCGTGGGCGACAGCCTGCAGCTGGCGGTCAAGGCCACCGAGGTCGAGCATGACATCATCGTGCAATGCGGCGTGCATTTCATGGCCGAGACCTCGAAGATCCTGAACCCGTCCAAGACCGTGCTGATCCCCGATCTCACCGCCGGCTGCTCGCTGGCCGAGTCGATCACCGCGAAGGACGTCGAGGCGATGCGCGCGAAATATCCCGGCGCGCCGGTCGTCTCCTATGTCAACACCACCGCCGAGGTGAAGGCCGCCTCCGACATCTGCTGCACCTCGGCCAACGCGTTGCAGATCGTGGACGCGCTGGAGGCCGACACGGTGATCATGACGCCCGACCAGTATCTCGCGCAGAACGTCGCCAACGCCTCGAAGAAGAAGGTCGTGTTCTGGGCCGGCTCCTGCATCGTGCATGAGCTCTACACCGCCGAGGACATCCGCGCCTACCGGGCCGATCACCCGGACGTGGCCGTCATCGCCCACCCCGAATGCACCCCCGAGGTCGTGGCCGAGGCCGATTACACCGGCTCGACCAGCGGCATCGTCGACTGGGTCCAGCAGCACCACCCGAAAGAGGCGATGCTGGTCACCGAATGCTCGATGGCCTCGAACATCGCGGACGAGCTGCCGGACGTGGAATTCTCCAAGCCCTGCAACATGTGCCCCTACATGAAGAAGATCACCCTGGAAAAGGTGCTCTGGTCGCTGCACACCATGTCGGCGCAGGTCGAGGTCGAGGAACAGACCGCGGCCAAGGCCCGGGTGGCCATCCAGCGGATGCTCGACCTGTCGAAGAAGCTGGGGCTGTAAGGTCCGCCCGCGATGGAGGAGCTCTCAACGCGCCGCGTCATCATCGTGGGGGCGGGGCTGGGCGCGCTCTATGCCGCGCTTGCGCTGGCGCCGCGCCCGGTGCTGATGATCTCGCCCGAGAGGCTGGGCGAGGGGGCCAGTTCGGCCTGGGCGCAGGGCGGCGTCGCCGCCGCGATGAGCGCCGAGGACAGCCCCGACAGCCATGCCGCCGACACCGTGCGTGCCGGCGCGGGCACCGTCGACGCCGAGGTCGCGGCGCGGACGGTGCGCGAGGCGCGCGAGCATATTCTTGCCCTGACTGATCTGGGCACCCCTTTCGACCGCACGCCCGAAGGCGGCTATGTGCTGTCGCGCGAGGCCGCGCACAGCTTCGCCCGCGTGGTCCGGGTTCGGGGCGACCAGTCCGGCGCCGAGATCATGAAGGCCCTGGTCGCGCAGGTCCGCGCCACGCCCTCGGTGCAGGTTCTGGAGGGCGTGAAGGCGATCGCGCTCGACACCGACGGGGGCCGCGTCACCGGCGTCGCGGTGCAGCGCTCCGGCCCCGAGGGTTCCGCCCCCGCGATGCTGCGCGGCGCGGCCTATCTGCTGGCCGGCGGCGGCTCGGCGGGGCTTTACGCCGTGACCACCAACCCCGCGCGCATCCGCGGTCAGGTGATCGGCATGGCCGCCCGCGCCGGCGCCGTGATCGCCGACCCCGAATTCGTCCAGTTCCACCCCACCGCCATCGACGTGGGCGAGGATCCCGCCCCGCTGGCCACCGAGGCGCTGCGCGGCGAGGGGGCGGTGCTGATCAATCGCCACGGCGAGCGCTTCATGCAGGCCCTCCACCCCGACGCCGAGCTTGCCCCGCGCGACATCGTGGCCCGCGCGATCTATGCCCAGGCCCAGGCCGGGCTGCGCCCGATGCTGGACACCCGCGCGGCGCTCGGCGCGCGGATCAAGACACAGTTCCCGGCGGTCGCCGCGGCCTGCGCCCGCAACGGGCTCGACCCCGCCGAGGCGCCGATCCCCGTGGCCGCCGCCGCCCATTACCACATGGGCGGCATCGCCGTTGACGCCGAGGGGCGCGCCAGCCTCGGCAATCTCTGGGTCTGCGGCGAGGCGTCCTCGACCGGGCTGCACGGCGCCAACCGGCTGGCCTCCAACGGGTTGCTGGAGGCGCTGGTCTATGCCCGCGCCTGTGCGGCGGGGATCGGCCGGGCGCTGGGCCCGGACAGTGCCGGCGCCGGGGAACTCCACCCGGAGTTCCGCCCCGGCGGCGTCATGCCCGACCCTGAGGCCATCGCCGCCCTGCGCCGGGTGATGACCGACCATGTGGGCGTGGTCCGCAACGCCGCGGGCCTGAAGGCCGCGCTCAGAGAGATCGCGCGGCTGGAGGCCGGGCAGCCGGACTGCCCCGCCTTCCTGAACATGACGGCGACCGCTACGCTGATCGCCGCCGCCGCGCTGCGCCGCGAGGAAAGCCGCGGCGCGCATTACCGTGACGATTTCCCCGCCCCCCGGGGCGGGGCCGGCACCCGCACGCGCATCACCCTGGCCGAGGCCCTGGCCCTGCGCCAACAGGTAGAGAAGGAAACCCCATGAGCCACGCAACCGTTCCCGACCTGATCCTCGAACCGATGGTGCGCGGCGCGCTGATGGAGGATCTCGGCGCCTATGGCGACCTGACCAGCCGCGCGGTGATCGCGCCGGGCACCACATACCGCGCGCATCTCAACGCGCGCGAGGCGGGAATCGTCTCGGGGATGCAGATCGCCGCGATGGCCTTTCGCCTGGTCGATCCCGCCCTGCGCGTCACGACCCATGTCGCCGACGGCAGCCCCTGCCGGCCCGGCGATCTGCTGATGGAGATCGAGGGCGACGCCGCCGCGATCCTCTCGGCCGAGCGGGTCGCGCTGAACTTCGCCGGGCGGTTGTCGGGCATCGCCACGCTGACCGCGCGTTTCGTGGCCGCGGCCGAGGGCACCGCCACACGCATCACCTGCACCCGCAAGACCACCCCCGGCCTGCGCCTCGCAGAGAAGCTGGCGGTGCTGCACGGCGGAGGGTTCAACCACCGCTTCTCGCTGTCGGACGCGATCCTGATCAAGGACAACCACATCGCGGCGGCGGGGGGGATCGCGCCGGTGCTGGAGGCGGTCAGGGCCGCCGCCTCGCACATGATGCGGGTGGAGATCGAGGTTGACCGGCTGGACCAGCTCGACGAAGTGCTGGCGGTGGGCGGGGCCGACGTGGTGCTGCTCGACAACATGGACACGCCGACGCTGCGCGCGGCGGTGGAGCGGGTCGCGGGGCGGATGGTGACCGAGGCCTCGGGCAACATGCGGCTCGAGCGCATCGCCGAGGTGGCCGCGACCGGCGTCGACTACATCTCTGTCGGCGCGCTGACCCATTCGGCGCGCACCCTCGACCTCGGGCTCGATTTCGGAGCCTGACCCCAACCGATGCCGCCCCCCCCGCGCCACGGTTTTCCGCCGGGTGCGGGGCTGAGCGCCGGCACGGCAGGAAGGGGGATTACAACCGGCCTCCCGATCGTCCATCATGACCCGGCGGCACCGACCCTCCCGCGGCTCGCGGGGGAGGTTTGCCGCCGGATGGACAGGGGAGGAACCGAATGCTGAAAGCTGATCTGGCGGGGCGGAGGGCGCTTGTGACGGGCGCCTCCTCGGGCCTTGGCCGGCATTTCGCGGGGGTCCTGGCCGCGGCCGGGGCGGAGGTCGTTCTCGGCGCGCGCCGGGCGGAGGCGCTGGAGGAGGCCGTCGCCGGGATCGTGGCCGAGGGCGGACGGGCCTCGGCGGTGCGGCTGGACGTGACCGACGCGGGATCGGTCGCCGCGGCGCTGGCCGGTCCGGCCTTCGACATCGTGATCAACAATGCGGGCGTCACCCATGACGGCCCGGCCCTCGGGACCGCGATGGCAGACTGGGACCGCGTGATCGACACCGACCTTTCGGGCGTGTTCCGCGTGGCGCAGGCGGCGGCGGAGCGCATGGTGGCCGAGGGGCGCGGCGGCAGCATCGTCAACGTGGCCTCGATTCTGGGTCTGCGGGTGGCGGGCCATGTCGCGGCCTATGCCACGGCCAAGGCCGGCGTGGTGCAGCTGAGCCGGGCGCTGGCGCTGGAATGGGCGCGGCACGGCATCCGCGTGAACGCGCTCTGCCCCGGCTATATCGAGACCGACCTGAACCGCGACTTCTTCGCCTCCGATGCCGGCAAGGCGCTGATCCGGCGCGTGCCGCAGCGGCGGCTGGGGCGGCTGTCCGATCTCGACGGTCCGCTGCTGCTGCTGGCCTCGGAGGCGGGCAGCTTCATGACCGGAACCGAGATCGTGGCCGATGGCGGCCACCTTGTTTCATCGCTCTGACCACCCGGAGGGACACACCCCATGGATTTCACCATTTCGCCGCGGATCGAGGATTTCCGCGCCCGCATCGCCCGTTTCGTCGAGGACGAGGTCCTGCCGGTCGAGGCCGACCGCGCCGCCTGGGACGCGCATGGCAACATCCGCGAGGATTATCTGGAGCCACTGCGCGACAAGGCGCGCGGCGAGGGGCTGTGGTGCCTTCAGCTGAGGCCCGAGACCGGCGGGCAGGGCCTCGACAAGGTCGGCATGGCGGTCTGCTACGAGGCGATGAACCGCTCGATCTTCGGGCCGGTTGTGTTCAACTCGGCCGCGCCCGACGACGGCAACATGATGGTGCTGGAAAAGGCCGCAAAGCCCGCGCAGAAGGCGCGCTGGCTGGCGCCGATCGTGGCCGGAGAGGTGCGCTCCTCCTTCGCCATGACCGAGCCGCATCCGGGCGGCGGCTCTGACCCGTCGATGATGCTGACCACCGCGACGCGCAAGGGCGACACATATGTGATCCGCGGGCGCAAGTGGTTCATCACCGGGGCCGACGGGGCGCAGCATTTCATCCTGGTCGCGCGCACCTCGGACGACCCGCGAAAGGGGCTGTCGGCCTTCCTGTTCGACGCCGACCAGCCCGGCTGGCGGATCGAGCGGCGCATCCCGATCCTCGGCCCGGAGGAGCATGGCGGCCACTGCGAGCTGGTCTTCGAGGGGCTGGAAATCCCGGCCGAGAACATGCTGCTGAGCGAGGGTGACGGCCTGAAGCTGACGCAGATGCGGCTGGGGCCGGCGCGGCTGACCCATTGCATGCGCTGGCTGGGGCTTTCGCAGCGCTGCGTCGAGATCGCGCGGACCTATGCCGGCGAACGCTTCGCCTTCGGAGAGCGGCTGGCCAACCGCGAGAGCATCCGCATGATGCTGGGCGACCTGGCGATGCAGATCGAACTGGGGCGGTTGCTGGTGATGAAGGCCGCCTGGGCACTGGACCAGGGCAGCTACGCGCGCAAGGAGGTGTCGATGGCCAAGGTCCATGTGGCCAACCTGCTGCACAAGGCCGCCGACACCGCGATCCAGATCAACGGCGCGCGCGGCTATTCGACCGATACCCCGCTGGGATGGATCTACCGCTACGCGCGGCAGGCGCGGCTGGTGGACGGCGCCGACGAGGTGCACAAGATGGTGCTGGAGCGCAATCTCGCCAAGGAGGGGCGCGATTTCTGGCGCTGGGATGTGTCCGGGGACTGACGCGAGGACAGCGAGAAAAGGGAGGTTTCTCATGCGCAACGAACCGCATCTGGCGCCGCGTGCCGCCAATCACCGGCCGCTCAGCCCGCTCGATTTCCTCGACCGGGCGCTGGCCGTCCATCCCGGGCGCCGCGCCGTGATCTGGCGCGGCCAGAGCTGGAGCTACGAGGGTTTCGGTGCGATCGTGGCGCGCATGGCCGCCTGGCTGGCCGAGCGCGGCGTGGGCGCGGGCGACGTGGTCTCGGTCATGGTGCCGAACCGGCCCGAGATGCTGGCCGCCCATTACGCGGTTCCGCTGCTGGGGGCGGTGCTGAACACCATCAACACCCGGCTCGACGCCGAGGTGGTGGCCTATATCCTCGGCCATTCCGAAAGCCGGCTGCTGCTGGCGGACGCGACCTGTGCCGGCGTGGCGCAACAGGCGGCCTCCGCGGCCGGCGTTCCCGCCGCGATCCTGGCTGAGCCGGGGGAGGGGGCGGGGAAACTCGACCTGCTGTCGGGCCCCGCGCCGGCGCTGCCCGATATGCTGGCGCGGCTGAGCGACGAATGGCAGCCCATCTGCCTGAACTACACCTCGGGGACGACCGGGCATCCCAAGGGTGTGGTCTATCACCATCGCGGCGCCTATCTGAACGCGCTCGGCAACCTGACGGCGCTGGGGTTCACCCGCGAGACGGTCTATCTCTGGACGCTGCCGATGTTTCACTGCAACGGCTGGTGCCACACCTGGGCGGTGACCGCGGCGGGGGGCACGCATCTGTGCCTCGACCGGGTCGAGCCGGCCGAGATATTCGCCCGGATCGCGGCGCATGGGGTCACGCATATGGCCTGCGCGCCGGTGGTGCTTTACATGCTGCTGAACCACCCCGAGCGGCCGGCGCGCGATCCTTCGGCGCCGCGGGTGACGGTCGCCTCGGGCGGCGCCGCGCCCTCGCCCGCGCTGATCGCCGGGCTCGAAGAGATGGGGTTCGAGTTCGTCCATCTCTACGGCCTGACCGAAAGCTTCGGCCCCGCCACGATCTGCGCCCCCGACGCGGCCGAGGTGCCGGAAACCGAGATCAAAGCCGCGCGTCTGGCGCGGCAGGGCAGCCGCCATGTGACCGGCAGCCGGGTGGCCGTGCTGGACGCCAGCGGCGCCGCCCTGCCGGCGGACGGCGTGTCGGTGGGCGAGATCGTTCTGACCGGCAACACCCTGATGGCCGGCTACTACCGCGACCCCGAGGCCACCGAGGCGGCCTTTGCCGGCGGCGTCTTCCACACCGGCGATCTGGCCACGCGCCACCCCAACGGCGAGATCGAGATCCGAGACCGTGCCAAGGACATCATCATCTCGGGCGGCGAGAACATCTCCAGCCTCGAGGTCGAGAACGCGCTGCACCGCCATCCCGCGGTGCTGCTGGCCGCGGTGGTGGCCATGCCCCACCCGAAATGGGGCGAGGCGCCCTGCGCCTTCATCGAGCTCAAGCCCGGCGCCGCCGCCACCGCCGAGGAACTGCAGCTGTTCTGCCGCGACCACCTCGCGCATTACAAGGTGCCGCGCCGCTTCCTGTTCCGCGAGCTGCCGCGCACCGCCACCGGCAAGATCCAGAAATTCGTGCTGCGCGGCATCGCCCGCGACGCGGCAGACGGGGAGGCGTGAGATGACCGGTCAGATTGATTTCGAGCCGGCGACGTTGAAGGCCTTCCTGGACGACAGCTTCGGGGCCGAGGCCGTGTTCGAGTTGGAACGGGTCAGGGGCGGGCAGTCGAACCCCACCTATTTCGTTACCCATGGTGCGGAACGGATGGTGCTGCGCAAGCAGCCCAACGGCCCGATCCTGAAAGGCGCCCATGCCATCGACCGGGAATTCCGGGTGCTGCAATGCCTGCACCCGGCGGATGTCCCGGTGGCGCGCCCGATCCTGTACCATCCCGACCCGGCGCTTCTGGGCACGCCCTTCTACCTGATGGAGCGGATCGAGGGCCGGGTGTTCAGCGACTGCGCGCTGCCCGGCCTGGATCCCGCCGAGCGCCATGCGCTCTGGATGGCGCTGGCCGACGCGCTGGCCGCGATGCACGCCGTGCGCCCCGACGAGGTGGGGTTGGGTGATTTCGGCCGCCCCGGCAATTACTTCGAGCGCCAGATCGCGCGCTGGACGAAACAGTGGCAGGGCTCCTCCAGCGACCCGATCCCCGAACTCGACCGGCTGGCGGAGTGGCTGCCCGCGAACCTGCCGCCCGACGATGGCGCGGTCAGCCTTGCCCACGGCGATTTCCGCATGGGCAATATGATCTTCCACCCGACCGATCCGCGGGTCATCGCCATCCTCGACTGGGAGCTTTCCACGCTGGGCCACCCGTTGGCCGATCTCGGCTTCTGCGCGATGCCCTGGCACACCTCGCCCGAGGAATACGGCGGTATCCTGGGGCTCGATCACGCGGCCCTCGGCCTGCCCACGGAGGCGGAGTTCGTCGCCCGCTACATGGCGCGCAACCCCGGAACCTCGCCGCTGCTGCCCTTTCACAAGGCCTTCGCGCTGTTTCGTTTCGCGGTGATCTTCGTCGGCATCGCGGACCGCGCGCGGGCGGGCACAGCGGCGGGCCACGATGCGGCGCAGATGGCGCCGCTGGCGCGGCGCTTCGCGATCCGCGGGCTGGAGGTCATCGCGGGCGGGCACGGGCCCGCGGTCGGCTGAGGCGGCGGCGCGGCCGGCGGGACGGGTTGTTTGACCTTCCGGGCCGGCCCGTGCATGCTGGCCGCCGGAGCAATGAAAAGGTCCGGCCGCCGATGCGTCTGCTTTCCGTCCTGTCCCTCGCCCTCGTGGCGCTGCTGCTGGTCTCCGGGCTGGCCGGACCCGCGCGGGCGCATGGCGGGGCGCTTGCGGCGCACGCGGCGCTGGCGGGGCCTGCGGTTCCCGATGCAGCACCCGGCGCCGAGCACCGCCACGCCGCCCATTGTCACGGCGGCGCGGCCTGCCTGCCGGCGATCGAGGCCGCCGAGACGGCGCCGCTGCCGCACGACGGCCTGTCGCGCCCGTTGACGGCCGCCTTCGAGCCGCGGCGCGGCCATTTGCGCGCCTTAGCGGCCGAACCGCCGCCTCCGCGCGGCTGATCGTTTCGCCACGGCCTGCGGGCCTGAAATGATCAGCACAGGAGAACAGCATGAACAGCTTTGGAGTTTTGCGCGGCGCCGCGGTGGCGTCGGTCTTTGCCGTGGCCGCCCTGGCCCATTCCAGCGCCGACGGCGTGGTCAAGGAGCGCATGGAGGCGATGGAGGCGATGCGCGACGCGGTGAAACGCGTCGTCCCGATGATGAGCGGGGCCGCGGCCTACGACCCGCAGGCCGTTCGCGCCGCCGCGCGGGTGATCGAGGCGCATTCCGGCGGGGCGCTGACCGCGTTGTTCCCCGATGGCGCGATCGCGCCGCCGTCCGAGGCGCGGCCCCGGATCTGGACCGACTGGGCGCGGTTCAGCGCGCTGGCCGAGGAGTTGGGCGTCGCCGCGCGCGGGCTGGAACTGGCCGCCGGGAACGGCCTGGGCGGCGGTTCCGCCGGCGGCATGATGGGCGCCGGGATGATGGGCGGCGGCATGATGGGCGGGCAGACCGCGCCGGGCATGGGCATGCGCGCCGAGGATATCGGTCTCATGCCCGCCGACGCGGCCTTCGCCATGACCACGCAGGTCTGCTCGGCCTGTCACGACCGTTTCCGCGCCGAGGACGACTGAGATGCCGGCGTTTCTGAAATGGGGCCTCGCTGTGGCCGCGCTGATCGTGGTGGGGGGCGCGGGGGTCGTGCAATGGCCCGTGGACCGGCCGGTCCCGCCCATTCCGCCCGACGGCGCCGCCGCGCGCGGGGCCTATCTGGCCCGCGCCGCGGGCTGCATCGCCTGCCATACCGACAGCGCGCGGGGCGGCGCGCCGCTGGCCGGCGGCGCCCCGATCGAGACTCCATTCGGCGGCTTCGTTCCGCCGAATCTGACCACCGACCCCGGCCACGGCATCGGGGCCTGGACGGCGGAGGATTTCGCCCGCGCGGTGCGGCAGGGCCTCTCGCCCGGGGGGGAACCCTATTACCCGGCCTTTCCCTATGCCTTCTACGCCCATCTGAGCGACCGGGACATCGCCGACCTCTGGGCCGCCTTCCGCACCGTGCCGCCCGTGGCGGAGCCCGCGCCGGGCAACGCGGTCGATTTCCCCTTCGATCAGCGCGCCGGGCTGAAGCTCTGGCGCGCGGCCTTTCTTGAGGCGCAGGACACCGCGCCGGTGCCGGGCCGGTCCGAGGACTGGAACCGCGGCCGCTGGCTGGTCGAGGGTGTCGCGCATTGCGGGGCCTGCCACACCGACCGCAACGCGCTCGGCGCGCGCCGGACCGAGGCGCGGCTGGAGGGCAGCGACGACCTGCCCGGCGGCAAGCGCGCGCCGGCGATCACGCCCGCCGCGCTGGCCCGCGCGGGTTGGAGCGTCGAGACCCTTTCCTATGCCCTGAAATCGGGTGTCCGGCCCGATGGCGACGTGTTCGGCGCGGGCATGGGCGAGGTGGTGGCGCAGGGCACCGCCTGGCTCGAACCGGCTGACCGCCGGGCGATGGCGATCTATCTTATGGACGAGCGCCCCGTGCGGGCAGCGAATGGGAGTGACAGCGAATGAAGATCACACGGCGACAGTTGATGGGCGGGGCGGCCGGCGCGCTGCTCCTGCCCGCGGGGGCGAGGGCGGCCGCGCCCGCTACGCTCAGGGCCGGCCCGGTCGAGCGCCAGCTCGCCCCCGAGGGCTATCCGCCCACCGCGCTCTGGGGCTTCGAGGGCAGCGCGCCGGGGCCGGAGATCCGGCTGACCCAGGGCGCGCGGCTGGAGCGGCGGCTGGTCAACGACCTGCCGCAGCCGACCTCGGTGCACTGGCACGGCATCCGCATCGACAACGCGATGGACGGAGTGCCCGGCCTGACCCAGCAGGCGGTGCCGCCGGGCGGGCAGTTCGACTATGCCTTCCGCCTGCCCGATGCGGGCACCTACTGGTATCACGCCCACAACCGCTCGACCGAGCAGGTGGCGCGCGGCCTTTACGGGCCGCTCATCGTCGAGGAGCCCGAGGGCGCGCCCGAGGTGGACGCCGAGGAGGTGCTGCTGATCGGGGATTGGCGGATGACCCGGGATGCGCAGCTTTCGCCCGATTTCGACAGCCTGCACGACCGCGCCCACGGCGGGCGGATCGGCAATTACGTCACCACGAACGGCAGCGGCGACTGGACGCGCCCGGTGCGGCGCCACGACCGGCTGCGGCTGCGGCTCATCAACGTCGCCAACGCGCGGATCTTCGAACTGGCGCTGCAGGGCCTGGAGGGCTGGGTGCTGGCCCTCGACGGGATGCCGCTGGACCGGCCCGAGCCGGTGCAGGAGACGCTGGTGCTTGCCCCCGCACAGCGGGTCGATCTGATCGTGGACGTGACGGCGGAGGAGGGGGACACCGCCTATCTGGTGCAGCTGACGCGCGAGGGTGGCCTGTCGCAGGCGGCCTTCCCGGTCGCGGGGCAGGGGGCGCAGGCGCGCCGCCCCGCGCCTGCGGCGCTTCCGCCCAACCCCAACACCGGCCTGCCGGAAGTGAGCGGCGCAAGGCGGCTCGACCTGCGGATGGAGGGCGGCGCCATGGGCCGGCTGAGCAGCGCGATGACGGTGCAGGGTCCGAAATCCATGCAGGGGCTGATGCAGGACGGGCTGGTCTGGGCGCTGAACGGCTTTGCCGGATTGCCCGAGGCGCCCCTGGCCGAGGCCGCGCGCGGCGAAGCGCTGCGGGTGATGCTGATCAACGACACCGCCTTCCCGCACGGGATGCACCTGCACGGCCATCACTTCCGCGAGGTTCAGGAACGGGGTCTGGGGCCGCTGCGCGACACGATCCTGGTTGACAGCGGCGCGCGGCGCGAGATCGCGCTGGTCGCCGATAATCCCGGCGATTGGCTGTTCCATTGCCACATGCTGGGCCATCAGGCCGCGGGGATGAAGACCTGGCTCAGGGTCGCCTGAGGCAGGGGACGGGGCGGCGCCGCCCCGCCCCGTTGCCGCCCTGGTGCGCTCAGCCCCGGCCGCGGTAGGGCGGCACGCCCTGATCGGGGATCCAGACGCCCTCGGGCGCGGGCCCGGTCTGGTAGAACACGTCGATCGGGATGCCGCCGCGCGGATACCAGTAGCCGCCGATGCGCAGCCATTGCGGCGCCAGCAGGTCGCACAGCCGCTTGGCGATCGAGACCGTGCAATCCTCGTGGAACGCGCCATGGTTGCGGAACGCGCCGAGGAAGAGCTTGAGCGACTTGCTCTCCACCAGCCAGTCGCCGGGCACATAGTCGATCATCAGATGCGCGAAATCCGGCTGGCCGGTGATCGGGCAGAGCGAGGTGAACTCGGGCGCGGTGAAGCGCACGCAATAGGGGGTGCCGGCCTGCGGGTTCGGCACGCGCTCCAGTTCGGCCTGTTCGGGGCTCTCGGGCAGAACGGTGGCCCCGCCCAGCTGCTTGAGATCTCTGTAGATGTCCTTCTTGGTCATGGCATTCTCCATGTATCAGATGTCAGACGCCGCGCTTGTTGCCCCAGAGCAGGACATGCAGCTGCGGCAGGACGCGCGGCGCGAACCAGCCGTCGGCGGTGACCTTTTCGACCAGCCAGAGCATCCGGCCGGTCAGGTGGTCGAGGTCTATCGGCGCGTCCTCCTGATCGCCCGCGGGCACCATCGGGTTGCCCGGCTGCAGATAGAGCGGCAGGTCGGGGTAGCGGTCGGCGGCCGCGCGGGCATAGGCATAGTCGGCCTCGTCGAAGATCACGATCTTCATCACCGCCTGCGGTCCCTCGCCCGCCGCCGCAAGGCAGGCGTCGAAGGCGGACCAGTCGGTCGCCATCCCGCTCGACGGCGGCTTGGGGCTGAGCACCAGCGTGTCGAGATCGGCGAACCAGTCCTGCGCGACCGAGCCCTGGGTCTCCAGCGCGAAGCGGTAGCCCGCCGTGTGGCCGCGCCGGATCAGCGGGCCGAAGGGCTGGATCGCCGGGTTGCCCCCCGACAGCGAGACGGTCAGCGGCCGCCCGCCGGAAAGCTCCTCGATCCGTGCCCACACATCTTCGGTGGTCATCGGGCGCCACAGGTGGCGGAACTCGCTGTCCACCGCGTGCAGGCTGTCGCACCAGCTGCAACGGTAATCGCAGCCGCCTGTCCGCACGAAGACCGTGGGCAGGCCGATCAGCACGCCCTCGCCCTGGATGGTGGGGCCGAAGATTTCCGCCACGCGGAGGCGGGTGTCGAGGGGCGTGGTCATGGCCGGTATTCCGCCCAGGTCTTGGGCGTCTCGCTGACCCGCACGGCGGCGGTTTCCGGCAGCCGCGCCTTGCACCAGTCGTAGAAATGTTTCGCCAGCCGCTCTGCCGTCACCATGTCGCTGTTCAGCACGTCGTTGAGGTGGCGGTGGTCGAACTGATCGTCGATGTAGCGCTTGAGCGGGGCCAACTCGTGATAGTCGCGCACGAAGCCGTATTCGTTCAGTTCCTCGCTCTGCAACTCCACCACAACGATGTAATTGTGCCCGTGCAGGCGGGCGCATTGGTGATCGTCGGGCAGGTTCTTCAGCTGGTGCGAAGCCGAGAAATGGAACTCCTTGGAGATGCGATACATCAGGCGCCCTCCGCCCGCGCCACGGCGGCACGCCAGAAATCGGGGTCGGCGTAATCGGTGGGGTCCTCGACCCCTGCCAGGTGGAACGCCTCGCGCCGCTCGACGCAGGTGCCGCAGCGCCCGCAATGGGTTTCGCCGCCCTTGTAGCACGACCATGTCTCGGCGAAGGGGGTGCCGTGCTTGGCGCCGGCGGTGACGATATCGGCCTTCGTGCGGTGCACGAAGGGGGTGTAGAGCCGCACGTCGGCATAGCCTTCCAGCGCGTGGCGCTGCATGTCCTCAAAGGCCCGGGTGAAGCCGGGGCGGCAATCGGGATAGATGAAGTGATCCCCGCCATGCACGGCCGTCGCCACCGCATCGGCCTGCTGTACGGCCGCGATGCCGAACGCGATCGACAGCATGATCGCGTTGCGGTTGGGGACCACTGTGATCTTCATGGTCTCCTCGGCGTAATGCCCGTCGGGCACGTCGATCTCGTCGGTCAGCGCCGAGCCGCTCAGGCTCGCGCCGATGCCGCGCATGTCGATCACGTCATGCGGCACGCCGAGGCGCCGCGCGCAGGCGGCGGCGAAATCGAGCTCCTTCACATGGCGCTGGCCGTAGTCGAAGGAGACGAGGCGGGTCAGTGCGTGCTCCTCCGCCACCATGTGGGCGAGCGACACGGAATCCAGCCCGCCGGAGCAGATAACGATCGTTTTCATACGATGGGTCCTTGTTTTTTTACCCGGGTAGGCTGCGACCGGGACGCTGGCATTTACTACGCCCGCCGCATGATCGCAACGGTTTTTGCCGCTCAGGGGCGGGTCATGAGGCGATCGACCACGGTTTCGGCCTGTGCGCTGGCGGCCGCCGTGCTGTCGGCGATCGAGATGAAATGCAGCCCGCGGCCCTGTTCGAAGCCGGCGGGCGTCATGAAGACCACGCCGCGATCCGCGCCGGGCGCCCACAGCAGGTCGCGCAGCAGATCCAGCCCCGCCTCGACGGAGCGGCGCGGCAGCTCCAGATCGGCCAGATGCGCGACGACATAGGAGGGCGGTTCGCCACCCGGGAACAGCCGGTTCATCAGGGTCATCGGGATGGAGACGCCGCCCCAGCGGCCGTTGCATTCCAGCCAGTGCAGCGCCGGCGCGGCGAGATCCGCGCCGGACAGCACCGCGTCGAAACTGCAGCGCCCGAAATAGCCGAGATCCTGTAACACCTGCCCCAGCATCGCCCCCTCGTGGCAGAACCGGGCGATCCAGCCCGCATCGCCCTCGGCGGGGACGGCCCCGGCAAAGCGCCCCTCCGGCCCGGCGAGGCGCTGGTGGAATACGCCCTCGATCACCGGCCGCCCGTCGCCGGGATGCGGGATCCAGAGCTGGAGCGACGGGCTTGTCAGCACGTTCTCCTGCCAGACCTGCACCAGCATCGGAAAGCTGGGCGGGGCGCCGGTGATGGCCAGGCGCTCAAGCAGGTGGCGATGCAGCGCGCGGGGCGACATCCCCGCGACATCCGCCGAGAAGACCGGGAAATTCCCCGCTGAGCCGGCGCTGTCGGGGAGCTTGAGGACGAGCCGCCGGCAGCCGCGGGCGATCTCGTGCACCCGGGCGGTCAGCGCCGCGGCGCTGTGGGCCACGACCTCGCGCGGGGCGGCGCCCGCCCCGAAAAGCGCGCGCACGATCCGCGTGAAGGCCGCCTTGTCGTTGGCCAGCGCCGACAGCGACGGCAGCGGTCCGGCGACGCGCACCGGCGCGCCGGTCTCCGCGCCCAGCCGCCGCGCCAGCGCCCAGATTGCGCCCGTCGAAAGATGCGGCACGAGGGTCGCTCCGCCCGCGCCTTCGACGAAGGCGCGCATCGCGGCGAAGGCCGCTTCGTCCTTCAGGCAGCGGATCTGGGCGGGCAGGTATCGTCCGCCGGGCGCCGGGGCGACCGGCAGATAGCGGCGCCGTCCCAGCCCGAGGCGTCCCTCGGCATAGGTCTCGAATGCCGTGTTCCGCCGCCCGCCGATCACGACCATGTCGCCGTCGCCGGCCAGCATCGCGAGCCGGTATTCGAAGACGCCTGCGCCGCGCCGCGCCAGCAGCGGGATCTCGCCGGGATCGCCCAGGAACACGAAGGGTCCCGGCGCCAGGCCCGGCCGCGTGTGCGGGCCGAAGAAGAGCCTGTCGCGCGCCAGGCGCCGCTCGGGCAGGACCGCCCGCGCGACGGCGGCACAGCGTGCGCGCTCGTCCGGGCCCAGCACGGCGGTATGGCGGGGCACGACCGGCATGCGATCCTGCCCACCGCCTCCGGCCCTCCGCTGTGGCGTCTTGCGATTGCGCACTCTGCCGTCCCGCGATGCGTGATACGATACGGTTTCAGCCTAGCAGGGGCCCGTCAATAGGCCTTGATGCACGTCAAGGACCACCTTCGGAGGCGGGGCCATTCTGGGGCGGATAGCGACAGGAGTCTCTCATGTGTCGGCTTTACGCTTTCAAGGCCAACGAACCGACCCGCGTCGAATGCAGCCTCGTGCACGCGCAGAACGCGCTGATGGCGCAGAGCGCGGGCGATGCCGAGGGGCTGGTGCATGGACACGGCTGGGGCGTGGCCGATTACGCCGACGGCGTGCCCCTGGTCGAGAAACAGACCTGGGCGGCCTTTCACGGCGAGCATTTCGCCAAGGCCGCAGCGCGGGTCTACGCGCATACGGTGGTGGCGCATGTGCGCCGGGCCACGGTCGGCGACCAGAGGATCGAGAACACCCATCCGTTCCACCACGGCCGCTGGATCTTTGCCCATAATGGCACGGTGCCGAACTTCCTCAAGGTCCGCGACCTGATGATGCCGGAGATCGACCCGCTGCTGCGCAACGACATCAAGGGCACCACCGACAGCGAGCATGTGTTCTACTACATCCTGTCGCTGCACCTGCGGCAGCCGCAAGTGCCGATGATGGACATCGTCGAGCAGGCAATCGTCCGGATCGTCCACTGGTCCGCGCAGGTCGACCGCGAGAGGGCGGTGGGGCTGAACATCGTGCTGACCGATGGCGACACGCTGGTTGGCAGCCGCTTCGGCCGCACGCTCTGGCATCTGGAGCGCGAGCTGGTGTTCAAATGCCCGATCTGCGGGCGGTCGCATGTGCATCACGAGGTCGGATCCGACTACCGCGCGGTGGAGGTCGCCTCCGAACCGCTGACCCAGGAGAACTGGCACGAGGTGCCCGACCGCGTGGTCTACAGTGTGGACGAGGATTACTATCTGCTGACCCGGCATGTGGCGTTCTGAATGGGCGCGGCATGACCGCGGGGAGGTGCGGCGCGATGAGGTTTCTGTGCGACGCAATGCTCGGCCGGTTGGCGCGCTGGCTGCGGGCGGCGGGGCACGACACGCGGCTTGCCGGCGACGCCGAGGACGACCGGCAGTTGCTGGCCACCGCCGCCGCGGAGGAGCGCATCGTGTTGACGCGCGACCGCGGATTGGCGGCGCGCCGCGCCGGGCGGGGCCGGGTCTTCCTGCTGCACGGCGACGCGATCGGAGCGCAGGCGCGCGAGCTGCGGCGCGACCTCGGCCTCGACTGGCTGCACGATCCGTTCAGCCGCTGCGTGGTGGACAACGCGCCGCTGCGGGCCGCGCGCCCCGAGGAGGCCGCGGGCCTGCCGCCCGGGCCGCGCGAGACCGGCGGGCCGGTCGCCCGCTGCCCGGTCTGCGGGCGGCTCTACTGGGTGGGCGACCATCACCGGCGGATGCGGCGGCGGCTGGAGGGCTGGCAGGAGGGGGCGGCGCCGTGAGCGACCCCGCGTCCGCCCGCCAGCGCAAGACTGTGGAAATGGCGCGCGTCCGGGGGCACACTCGGCCCCGGGCGCCGTCGCCGGAAGGGAGGGATGATGCAAAGCCTGCTGTCGCGTGACCAGATCGCCGACCGCCTGCTGGAGGCGGCCGAACTGCTGGAGGGGCAGGGGGCGGACCGCTTCCGGGTCCGCGCCTACCGCATGGCCGCGGAGACCGTCCGCGCTCTCGGCGAGCCCCCCGAGGACATCCTGGAGCGCGCGGGGCTGGACGGGCTGATCGCGCTGCCCAACATCGGCCTGCGGCTGGCCCGCGCCATCGACGAGATGGTGGCGACCGGGCGCTGGGCGCAGCTCGAACGGCTGCGCGGCGAGTCCGAGCCGGAAAACCTGTTCCAGGCGGTCCCCGGCGTCGGCCCCGAGACCGCGCGCGCCATCCACGACACGCTGAATATCGACACGCTGGAGGCGCTGGAGATCGCCGCCCATGACGGGCGGCTGGAGACGGTGCCGGGCATCGGCCCCCGCCGCGCCGCCGCGATCCGGGCCGCGCTCGGCGCCATGCTGGCGCGCCGACGCCGGCGCGGCGACGACGATCACGAGGAACCCGCGGTGGGTCTGCTGCTGGAGGTGGACGCGCTTTACCGCCAGCGCGCGCAGGCGGGCAGCCTGCAGCGCATCGCGCCGCGCCGGTTCAACCCCTCGGGCGAGGCGTGGCTGCCGGTGATGCATGTGGACCGCGACGGCTGGTCCTTCACCGCGCTCTTTTCCAACACCGCGCTCGCGCATGATCTCGGCCGCACCGACGACTGGGTGGTGATCTATTTCGGCCACCCCGGCGGCCCCGAGCATCAGCGCACCGTGGTCACCGAGACCCGCGGCCCGCTGGAGGGCAGGCGCATCGTCCGCGGCCGCGAGACCGAGTGCAAGCGCCATTATTTCGCCGATGCCTAGCTCCGCCGCCCCCGCCGCTTCGCCCGCCGTCACCGCCTTCGACATGGCGGCGCGCCAGCGCGAGATCTCGATCTCCGAATTCTTCCTCAAGAACCGCCATCTGCTGGGCTTCGACACGCCGGCCAAGGCGCTGGTCACGGCGGTGAAGGAGGCCGTGGACAACGCCATCGACGCCTGCGAGGAGGCCGGCATCCTGCCCGAGATCCGCGTGGAGCTCAGCCGCCGCGGCCGGATCTACACCGTCGCGGTCGAGGACAACGGCCCGGGCATCGTCGAGGCGCAGATCGGCCGCATCTTCGGCAAGCTGCTCTACGGCTCGAAATTCCACAAGCTCAGCCAGTCGCGCGGTCAGCAGGGCATGGGGATCTCGGCGGCGGGCATGTATGGCCAGCTGACCACCGGCGCGCCGCTGCACATCCTCAGCCGCATCGCGGGCGAGGCGAAGGCGACCGAGCTTTACGTCGCCATCGACACCCGGAAGAACCGCCCCGACGTGCACCGCAAGAAGCGCCTCAAGTGGGATCGCCCGCACGGCACCCGCGTCGAGATCGAGCTGGAGGGCCACTACCAGTCCGGGCCGCATTCGATCGACGCCTATCTGCGCCAGACCGCCATCGCCAATCCGCATGTCTCGATCGTCTTCGAGGGGATGGAGGGGCACCGGCTGGCCTTCCCGCGCAGCATCGACACGCTGCCGCCCCGCCCGAGGGAGATCAAGCCGCACCCCTACGGGCTGGAGCTGGGCCGGCTGATCCAGATGCTCAGCGCGACCGAGGCGCGTTCGCTCGCGCGCTTTCTGGTGCAGGAATTCTCAAGCGTGGGCGACAAGACCGCCGCGCGGATCATCGCCGCGGCGGGCCGGCGGGTCTCCGCGCGCTCCTATCCCAGGCACATCGCCCACGCCCAGGCGGTCGCGCTGCACCGGGCCATCGAGAAAACCCCGATCGCCGCGCCCCGGACCGACTGCATCGTGCCCATCGGCGAGGCGCAACTGCTGAAGGGGTTGCAGGGCGAGGTGCCGGCGGATTTCTACGCCGTCACCACGCGGCCCGCCGCCACCTATCGCGGCAACCCGTTCCAGGTGGAGGTGGCGCTGGCTTATGGCCGGCCGGGCGAGGCGCATGTGGAGGTCGACGACAGCGGTCACATGCACAGGACGCGGGCGCGCGGGACCGGCGAGGACCTGCTGGGCGAGCGCGACGCGCCGGTCTACCTGCTGCGCTACGCCAACCGGGTGCCGCTGCTTTATCAGCAGTCGAGCTGCGCCATCGCCAAGGCGGTGATCCACACCAACTGGCGCGGCTACGGGCTGCGCCAGCCCAAGGGCGGGCTGCCGGTCGGGCCGATGGCGGTTCTGGTCCATGTCGCCTCGGTCTGGGTGCCCTATACCTCGGAGGCCAAGGAGGCGATCGAGCCCACCCCGGAAATTTTCCGCGAGATCGTTCTGGGCCTTCAGCAATGCGGGCGCGACCTGGCGCAATACCTGCACCGCAAGGCGCAGCTGAAGCGCGAATACGAGCGCCGCGCCTATATCGAGCGCTATCTGCCGCATATCGGCGGCGCCTTGCAGGAGATCCTGTCGCTGAGCGACGACGAGCGCGACCGCGCGATGCAACGGCTCGACGATGTGATGCACGAAAGCCGGATGAAACGGGGGGCCGCGACATGAGCGACAAGCCCGACGGGGCCGCGCCCCGCGCGCTGGACGAAAAGACCATCGCCCTGATCCGCGAGGTCGCGGCCGGGATCCGCGCCAGCATCGAGGCTGGGCGGCTGCCCTCCATCAGGCTGCCGGTGCGCAGCCTGCGCAACGTCAGCTACGACGCCGCGAAGGGCTATTTCGAACTTGGCGCGGCGCGCAAGACGCGCACCCTGACGGTGAACACCGCCCGCTCCTTCGCGCAGACCCTGCGGCTGATGGCGACGTCGCAGAGCATGGTCGAGAACGACGATTTCGCCACCAAGCGCGAGGCCTATTACATCTCAAAGAACTGGGGCGATTGCCGGTTCGACAAGCAGGCCGAGTCCGACGCCATCATGGACGATATCGAGGCGCTGGCCTCGATGCATGGCCTCTCGCGCGAACAGCTGAGATTCTACCCCGAGGCGCATGGCGGCGCGGTCGCGGGCGCGCTGAGCGTGATCGACCGCAACCCCGCCACCGGCGAGACGATCGAGATCGACTGCGCCCGTCTGGGCAGCGGCGCCTATGCCATCCCGCGCTCGGTCGAGGGGCTGGAGTTCCGCACCGGGGCCCGCTTCATCCTGGCGATCGAGACCGGCGGCATGTTCCAGCGCCTCAACAACCACCGCTTCTGGGACAGCGCCAACTGCATCCTGGTCGAGATGGGCGGCGTGCCCACCCGATCGACGCGGCGCTTCATCCGGCGCCTGGCGGACAACGCGGACCTGCCGGTCTATTGCTTCGTGGATTGCGACCCCTACGGCTTCACCAATATCTACCGCACGCTCAAGGTCGGATCGGGCAATGCCGCACATATCAACCGCTTCTTCTGCGTGCCGCAGGCGCGGTTCCTGGGGGTGACGCCGCAGGACATCCTCGATTTCGGGCTGGAGGATGCCACCCACCCGCTGTCGAAGACCGATATCAAGCGCGCCCGCGACGCGCTGAAGAACGACCCCTTCATCCGGTCGAACCCCGCATGGGTCGCAGCCATCGAGCAGCTGCTCGGGATGGGGGTGCGCGCCGAACAGCAGGCGCTGGCGAAGTGGGGGCTGAACTATGTGATCGAGGATTACCTGCCGCGCAAGCTTGCCGCCACCGGCGGCTTCCTGCCCTAGGCGCCGGCGCTCGGGGTCTCCTGCCCTGCGAAGGCGCGGGCGAACTGGGCCAGGATCTGATCCTCCACCCCCGCGTAGCGCGGCGAGATATGCATGGGTTCGGCCCGGCGCGCGCCGGCGCGGCGGGCCAGCCGCCCGGCCTGGCCGGCGGTCAGGTGGCCGCGCTCCAGCGCCAGCGCGTCCTCGCCGGCGGCGAAGGTGGTCTCGATGAACAGCAGGTCGGCATCCCGGGCCAGCGCGACGATCCGGCGCTGGTTCTCCTGCGTGTGCCGGGCGTCGGTGACATAGGCGATCTTCTGCCCCGGCTCGAAGCGCAGGCACTCGCGCCTGAGCAGGCCGAGGGGGAGGTTGCGCTCAGCGACGCCCCCTGGGGTCTTCCACGCCGCGCGGATGATCCGGTCGTCCGGGTCGCCGCGCAGGGCCGCGGCCTTCAGCTCGTTCAGCCAGGGGCCGGTGCCCAGCCCGAGCGCGTCCAGCCGGTTCTTCCACAGGTTCACATGGCTGCGCTCCTGCAGGGCGTAGGCGATGGACGGGATGCCGTGATCGAGGCTGGCCCGGCGCACGGTCAGGGCTTCCTCCGCATGCACGATGTCGCCGTCGAGGGGGAAGGTGCTTTCGCCGCTGGCACGGAAACGGTCCGCCAGCCGGAACTCGGCGCGCCGCGAGGTGCCATCCTCGGCGGTCTCGGTGACGATGAAGGTCAGGTTGCCGGGCACGCGGTGGGCGAGGTTCCAGCTATAGGCGGCGAGCTTGTGGCCAATCGCGGCGATCAGCCCCTCGGGGCCAAAGAGCCGCACCCGCCGCGCCCGCCCGATCAGCACGCGCAGCAGGTGATCGAACCCGATCAGGTGGTCCACATGCATATGCGAGACGAAGACATCGGTGATGCGCAGGATCTTTTTCACCGGCAGCGCGGTGATGTCGCCGAGATCGAACAGGATCGCGCGTTTCGAAAACCGGAATGCCACATAGACGACCGGATCGCCGGAGGGGCCGTTCGCCAGAAAGGGGTGGTATTGCGGCGTCATGCCTGTCCTGTTCCGTTGCGCGGTTTCGCCCGAACGCGCCGGGCGCGGCCCCGCGCCACTGCCGTCGCGCGTGTCCATCCGACTTGCGGGGCCGTCGCCTGGGATACTACCAGTTCCGTGGCCGCGGGCCATCCTCCCGGTGCCCCGGCCGGCGCGGGCCACCCCCCGCAACCTGTTGACGACTTGATCTGAATCATTGCCGCTGCCAGACACCCGGCAAACTAATGCCGCTGTAAGTAGCGACCGGCAGTGTGGGGAGGGTGAGGCATTGCTGCAAACCGACAAGGTGGAATCCGCCGTCCGGATCAATCGCGCGGAACTGTTCCGCTTCGGCACGGCGCTGATCTTCATGGCGGCGGTCATGTTGTTCACCATCGTCCGGGCCGAGGGCGGGCACGACAGCGTGCTGCTGGTCATCGCCGCCATGATCGGCGGTTACATGGCGATGAACATCGGCGCCAACGACGTGGCCAACAATGTCGGCCCGGCGGTCGGCTCGCAGGCGATCACCCTGACCGGCGCCATCGCCATCGCCGCCTTTTTCGAGGCGGGTGGCGCCATCGTGGCCGGCGGCGATGTGGTGGGCACCATCAAGAAGGGGATCATCGACCCCGCGATGGTGGCCGACCGCGACACCTTCGTCTGGGTGATGATGGCGGCGCTGCTGGCCGCGGCGGTGTGGCTGAATTTCGCCACCGCCGTGGGCGCGCCGGTCTCGACCACCCATTCCATCGTCGGTGGCGTGCTGGGGGCGGGGATCGCCGCCAGCGGCTGGTCGATCGCGGATTGGGGGCAGGTGGGCCAGATCGCGGCGAGCTGGGTGATCTCGCCGGTCATGGGCGGGCTGATCGCGGCCGGCTTCCTCTATCTGATCAAGCGCACGATCACCTACCGCTCGGACATTCTGGGCGCGGCGCGGCGGATGGTGCCCATCCTCGTCGCGCTGATGGCCTGGGCCTTTGCCACATACCTGATGCTGAAGGGCGTCACGCAGATCTGGAAGGTCTCCTTCGGCATGGCCACGCTGATCGGGCTGGGGGCGGGGCTGGCCACCTACGCGCTGCTGCGCCCTCGCATCCTGCGCCGGACCGAAGGGCTGGCCAACCACAAGGACAGCGTGAACGAGCTGTTCACCGTGCCCCTGATCTTCGCCGCCGCGCTGCTGAGCTTCGCGCATGGCGCCAATGACGTGGCCAACGCGGTCGGGCCGCTGGCGGGCATCAACGAGGCGATCGTGGGCGGCGCGGTGGCGGCCAAGGCGGCGATCCCGGTCTGGGTGATGCTGGTGGGCGCGCTGGGCATTTCGCTGGGGCTGGCGCTGTTCGGGCCCAAGCTGATCCGCACCGTCGGCAGCGAGATCACCGAACTCGACAAGATGCGCGCCTTCTGCATCGCCATGGCGGCCGCGATCACGGTGATCATCGCCTCGCAGCTGGGCCTGCCGGTCAGTTCCACCCATATCGCGGTGGGCGGCGTGTTCGGCGTCGGCTTCCTGCGCGAATACATCAAATCGAGCTATGCGCGGATGCTGGACGAGATCCGCGAGCATCACGTCGACGAGCACCCGGAGGCGGTCGAGGCATTTCTGTCGAAATTCGAGGCCGCCGACGTCACCACCAAGGGCGAGATGCTGCGCGAGCTGAAGCGCGCCTCGGCGGCCGGCAAGCGGCTGCTGGCCAAGAGCGAGCGCAAGGGCCTGCGGCAGGTGCACCGGATCGAGCTGGTCAAGCGCGCGCTGATCCTGCGCATCGTCGCGGCCTGGCTGATCACCGTGCCGCTGGCCGCGACGCTGGCCGCGATGTTCTTTTTCACCATCCGTGGCATGATGATGCCATGAGCAATGATCGCAGTCTGATCGCAACGGGACGCCTGAGCCGCGCGGGCAGGCCATGATCGGCATCGACGAGTTGGCCCTCGCGACCGGGCTTGTCGGCGGGCTGGCGCTGTTCCTGTTCGGCATGGACATCCTGGCCCAGGCGCTCAAGCAGGTCGCCGGCGACTATCTCAAGGCGCTGCTGGCGCGGATGACCCGCAACCGCTTTCTCGGCCTGACGGCCGGGGCGCTCGTGACGGCTGTCATCCAGTCCTCGTCGGTGACCACGGTGCTGCTGGTGGGCTTCATCTCGGCCGGGCTGATGAGCATGTCTCAGAGCGTGGCGATGATCCTCGGCGCCAATATCGGCACCACGGTCACGGCGCAGATCCTGGCCTTCAAGGTCACCGCGCTGGCGCTGCCGATCCTGTCGGCGGGCTTCTTCGTCTCCTTCCTGGCGACCCGCGCGGATTTCCGGGAATACGGGCGGATCGCGCTGGGCATGGGGCTGGTGTTCTTCGGCATGTCGATCATGAGCGACGCCGTTTCGCCGCTGCGGAGCTACCCGCCCTTTCTCGACGTGATGGCGTCGCTGGAAAGCCCGGCGATGGCGGCGCTGGTGGGGGCCGGGTTCACCGCGATCGTCCAGTCCTCCTCGGCCACGACGGGCATCCTGATCGTCATGGCGGGGCAGGGGCTGGTCGGGCTGGAGCCGGCGATCGCGCTGGCGCTGGGAGCCAATATCGGCACCTGCGTGACCGCCCTGCTGGCCGCCATCGGCAAGCCGCGCGAGGCGGTGCGCGCGGCGCTGGTGCACACGCTGTTCAACGTGGTGGGCGTGGTCATCTGGATCGGCTTCACCGATCAGCTGGCCGGGCTGGCGCGGGCGATCTCGCCGGTTCGGCCCGATCTTGACGGCGTTGCGCGCAGCCTGGCCGAGGTGCCGCGCCAGATCGCCAACGCGCACACCTTCTTCAACGTCGTCAACGCCCTGGTCTTCATCGGCTTCACGCCGCAGATCACCCGGCTGGTGGAGCGTCTGGTGCCGATGCGCCCGCCGAAGATCGAGCCGCGCTACGCGCCGCGCCATCTCGATCCGCAGCTTCTGGGGGTGCCGGCGATCGCGCTCGATGCCGCGCGGCTGGAGATCCTGCGCCTCGGCGCGCTGGTGCGCGAGATGTACGCCGCCGCCTTCCCGACCCTGCTGACCGGCAGCCCGCTACAGATCGACAGGCTGCGGGTGATGGACCGGCCCGTCGATCTGCTGCACCGCGAGATCCTCGGCTATCTGCGCCAGATCAGCCTGGGCGACCTGACGTCCGAGCAGTCCGAACTGCTGATGGCCTATATGAAGATCGCCAACGACCTGGAGCATATCGGCGACCAGATCGCCATCGGCATGGTCACCTCGGCGCGCAAGCGGATCGACGAGAACGTGGTGATCAGCCCGGCCACGCTGGGCGTGCTACGCCACCTGCACGACGAGGTGCACAAGGCGCTCATGGGCAGCCTGCAGGCGCTGGAGGAGGGCGATCTCGACCGCGCGGCGGCGGTGCGCGCCATGAAGGAGGAGGTCACACAGCGAATCGAGGAGGTCTCGCGTCACCAGATGCAGCGGCTGCGCACCCAGGAGCCGCGGCGGCTGCCCACCTATGCCCGCGAGATCGAGCTGACCGAGGCGCTGGACGACATCTTCCGCACGATCCGCCGCATTTCCCGGACCCAGCTGATGGCGGGCGCCGGAAAGCGGCGCGCGCCCCAGGATGCCTGAGATCGAACGCGCCTGTATCGGCCGTGCCGTTGCCGGTGCTCAGCCCGCGGCGATCGTGCCCGGGCCGAGGCCGCCGGCCTCAGCGCGAAAAACAGGTGGAGCGCTGGCCGAAGCCGCTGGCCGAGCAGATGTAGCTGCCGTTGCCGTGGCGGCTGTCCAGGCTGCGGGCCAGCAGGCGCTGGCGCGCGACATCGGCGCTGGGCTGCTTGACCGGGTTGAGCCAGAGCGCCACGGAATCCGCCGTCGCGCGGCTGGCGCTGGCGGCCTCAGCCGCCGGCGTGTCGCTGTTCGCGCAGCCGGGCAGCGGCAGGAGGGAGATGCCAAGGAAAAGGGCGGCCAGGCCGGCGGCGGCGGGGCGGCGGGCTGAAAACTTATGGGTGTTCACTGCTTGATCCTCACACTGCTAATTCCAGGTTCCCGCAGGGACAGACCGGAAAAGCGGCAACTTTGCGGGAGTAATCGCTGCCTGAGTGTGCCCGTTGATCGTGGCTTATTTGGGTTCTGCCTCATACGAAATGTGGCAAAAGCGCGTCGTCCGCTTCTGCCACATCGGTTTTCTTAAAAGGCCGGCGCCGCCCGGGCAAGCCGGGCGGGCCGAGGCGGCGATTATTCGCCGATCACATGTGCGCGGAACTTCCAGTTCGGGCGGCCATAGCCATCGGGCCAGGGGTAGACCTCGACCTGGTTGAAATAGACCACCGCGCGGAGGTTCGGGAATTCAGGGTATTTCACCCGGATCTCGGAATCCCACTTGTCGACATAGGCCTGGTTCCCGACATAGCCCAGTTCGGCCACGACGATCGGCTTGCCGAACTTGTCGGCCATCTCGTAGCGCGGGCCGAGGATGTCCTTGAAGGATTGCTCCTTGCCCAGGATGTCGCGCTCCCACGCCTGCAACCCGAAGACCGACAGGCCGACGAGATCGACATAGTCGTCGCCGGGGTAGTATTCGGCCAGGTCGTCATAGCCCAGCGGCGACCACATGAAGTTCAGGTTCGGCGCCTGGGCGCGGCAGACATCGACCATGCGCTTGTAGGCGTCGATGTAGGTCTGGGGCTCCCAGTTGGCCCAGATGAACTGGCCGCTCTCGTCCTCCATCTCTTGCGCCCAGCGCACGGTGACGGGGCTTTCGAACAGGTTGAGCACGGCGCATATCGAACTCATGTAGCGGTCGTATTCGCCGGTGCGGATGCCGCGCATCAGCCGTTCGGGCGTGTTGCGCTCGCTGCGGCTCCAGGTCCAGGGCTCGATCGTCACGAGAACGGAGCGGCCCCGCTCCAGCGCGTAGGCGTCGGCCTCGATCAGGCTCGGCAGGAAGACGTCTTCCCAGGGGAGGAAGAGGTGCTCGATGGTGACTTCCGGGTCATCCGAGAATTCGCCATCAGGGTCGTAAATGCCAAAGGGCATCTCGCCCTTGGGCGCGGCCGCGGCCGGTCCGGCGAATGCCGAGATCGCGGCGAACGCGACCACCAGAGGGCGAGCGGCCCTAATCAGCCATGATTTCTTGAAATCCATTTTTACTCCTCCTAAAGAGCGCTGCGAATTCGGATGCCATTTCCGACAACCGTTCGTAATCAATAGTGTATCGCACAGTGCCCGGTTCGCCCATACCCGCGCCGGAAACAACGAAACGGATTTCGGTAAACTGGTATCGGCCCAGTCCCGTTGACAAATAATGAAGCCCCTGCATGCCGCGGGCCGAGCCGCCGAGGACGATCAGCGCGAACAGCCCCGCGATGGTCAGCATCTGCAGCCCGTGGCGCGGGAAGTTGGACAGCAGCGGAATCCGGTTCTCCCTCAGGTGGTGCACGATGACGATGGTGAAGAGCACCGTGTAGAGCAGGGCGTTGATCAGCGACAGCAGGTAGAACCCCGCCGCCTCGTGCACGTCGTCGATCAGCCAGACCGGCAGGCTCGACCCTGCGGCCAGCAGGAAATAGGGCGCCAGAACCCGGGCCGGCAGTTCGGCGGCGGCGGCATCGCCCTTGGGGGTGATGCGGAAATCGACGAATCCCCCGGTCAGCCGGTCGCGCACCGCCATCAGACAGCCCCACAGCACCCAGGGCCACTGGGCGCAGGCGAACAGCGCGCGCTCCCAGCTCAGCACCTTGCCGTCGCGCGGGCGGAACAACCCGTTGCCGCGCACCTGGTAGGCGATCCAGATGAGCACCAGCATCGGCGGAACGCTGTGCCCGAGGAAGGCCGGATAGGTGATGTCCGCGAAGCGCATGTCGAACACCACTGCCAGCAGCGGGATCAGGAAGGTCAGCGCCATGAAGCCCGCAAACAGCGGATACCAGAGCTGCGAGAACAGGAACTGGAATTTCAGCAGCGGCCGCAGCCCGGCGAAATAGCGCGGCGTGTAGCGCAGCAGCAGGCTGACGAGGCTGCGCGACCACTGGAATTCCTGCGTCAGCATGTCGGCGAAGGTCGCCGGCCCGTCGCCATGGGCGATGGCGTCGATGGCGTGCACACCCTTCCAGCCGAAGGAATTCATCATCAGCGAGGTCGAGTGATCCTCGGCCAGCTCGGGCCCGAGCCCGCCGATCTGCTTCAGCGCGGCGGTGCGCACCGCGTAATGCGAGCCGATGCACATCGGCGCCCAGCCGTTGCTGTAGCCCGACTGCAGCGCGCCATGGAACATCGATTCCGAATAGAGCCGGGTGCGCGCCGCCCAGCTTCGGCCGGCGTTGCGCGAACAGATGCTGGGCGCGCTGACATAGCCCACGGCGGGATCGCCGAAGGGCTCCAGCATGGCCCGCAGATAGCCCGGATCGGGCACATGGTCGGCGTCGAGCTGCGAGACGAAATCGTAATTCTCGTAGCCGTAGGTGTCGTAGAAGAAGGCGAGGTTACCCTCCTTGCAGCGGGTTCGCCGGGGCCATTCGCTGCGGTGGTAGTCGGGCCGGTCCTTGCGGGTGGAAATCCGGACGCCGTGCGTCTCGCACCATTCGACGGTCTCGGGCTGCGGGTCCTCGTCGGCCAGCCAGGTGTCGTGGGGATAGTCCTGCGCCAGCATCGCCTCCAGCGTCTGGCGCACCACGGGGAAGGGCTCGGCCGGGGTCTTGGTGGTGACCATCGCCACCCGCGCCGGACCCAGATCCTCGACCCTGTGGGCGGTGCGGCTGGCGCGCGGGAAGATCAGCAGGAAATACACCTGCAGGAAGAAGATCCAGCCCACGGCGGCGGTGACGGTGATATAGCGAACGGCGCCGATCATGTTGCCGGGCTCCAGCCACCACAGCCAGAAATTCCCGATCAGCGCGATCCAGAGCGCGATGGCGACGCGGTATTTCCAGCGCGCGCGGCGGCTCAGGAGAGGTTCGAGCGTTCTGCCGCCGCCCTGCGCGGGGGCGGAGCGGCGTTCAGGCGTGGCGGGCATCTCGGACCTCGACGCCGAAGGTCGGCGCGGCATGGCGGATGATCGTGGCGAGGTCGGACAGGCGGGGCCGGAAGCCCAGCGCACGTTCCGCCCGCGCCGTGTCGGCGTAGAGCACCGGCGGGTCGCCGGGGCGGCGCGGCCCGATCCGCGTGGGCACCTCGCGTCCGGTGACCTCGCGGATGGCGCGGGTCACCTCGAGGATGGAGCTGCCGGTGCCGCTGCCGAGGTTCAGCGCCAGGCTGCCCCCGCCGCCCAGCAGGTGGTTCAGCGCCGCGACATGGCCGTCTGCCAGGTCACAGACATGCACATAGTCGCGGATGCAGGTGCCGTCCGGCGTCGGGTAGTCGTCGCCGTAGATGTCGAGATGCGCCAGCGCGCCGCCGGCGGCCATCAGGGCCAGCGGGATCAGATGGGTCTCGGGGCGGTGCTTTTCGCTGAGTTCGCCGTCGGGGTCGGCGCCGCAGGCGTTGAAATAGCGCAGGATGACATGGGTCATGCCATAGGCCGCAGAGAAGTCGCGCAGCATCTGCTCGCCGATCAGCTTGGTCCGGCCATAAGGGTTGATCGGGGTCTGCGGCGCATCCTCGGTGATGGGCAGGATGTCGGGAATGCCGTATGTGGCGCAGCTGCTGCTGAACACGATCCGGCCGACGCCGCGGCTGCGGCAGGCGCGGAGCAGGCTGAGGATGCCGCCCACGTTGTTGTCGTAATACGCCTCCGGCCTGATCACCGATTCGCCGACATAGGCGAAGGCGGCGAAATGCATCACCGCGTCGATCCGGTGCTCATCCAGCGCCGCTGCCACCCTGTCCGTGTCGCGCACGTCGGCCTCGATCAGGGGCCCCCAGCGCACGTCCTCGCGGTTGCCGGTGCACAGGTTGTCCAATGTCACCGGTGTGAAACCCGCGGCGGCCAGCGCCTTGCAGGCATGGCTGCCGATGAACCCGGCGCCGCCGGTGACCAGGACCCGCGCTGCCGTCATCCGCCCGCCACGACGCGCAGTTGGCCCGGGCCGAGCAACAGGTCGCGGAAATAGGCGATCGTCAGGTCAAGTCCTTCCGAAATGTCCACCCGCGGGCGGCAATTCAGGAGTTCCCTGGCCAGGGTGATGTCTGGTCTGCGGTGATAGGGATCGTCGATCGGCCGATCCCGGTAGGTCAGTTTCGACGACGAGCCGGTCTTCCGCAGGATCATCTGGGCCAGTTCGTTGACCGTGTATTCCTCGGGATTGCCGAGGTTGACGGGGCCGGCGATCTCGTCCGGCGTGTCCATCATGCGGCACATGCCCCGGATGAGGTCCTCGACATAGCAGAAGGAGCGCGTCTGCTCGCCGTCGCCATAGATCGTGATGTCCTCGCCGCGCAGCGCCTGAACGATGAAGTTCGACACCACCCGCCCGTCATCGGCGCTCATCCGCGGGCCATAGGTGTTGAAGATGCGCACGATCTTGGTGATCAGCCCGTAGCGCTGGCGGAAATCGTGGAACAGAGTCTCGGCGGCGCGCTTGCCCTCGTCGTAGCAGGAGCGCGGGCCGACCGTGTTGACGTTGCCCCGGTAGTCCTCGGACTGGGTTCTGACCGAGGGGTCGCCATAGACCTCGGAGGTGGAGGCTTGCAGGATCCGCGCGCCCTTGTCGAGGGCCATGTTCAGCATGTTTTGCCCCCCGATCACGCTGGTGTTGAACGTGTGCACGGGGTCAAGCGTGTATTTCGCCGGCGAGGCTGGGCAGGCGAGGTTGTAGATCCGGTCGACCCGGCCCGGCAGGTGCAGCGGCTGGATGATGTCGTGCTGGATGAACTGGAAATCCGGCCGGTCCACCAGATGCGCGATGTTGTCCAGACTGCCGGTCAGCAGGCTGTCGATGCAGATGACCCTGAAACCGTCCTCCAGCAGGCGGTCGCACAGATGCGAACCCAAGAACCCGGCGCCGCCGGTCACAATGGCCGTCTGCTGATTTTCCATGGCCGGTTACCTTCCCTATCCCTCAGAACCAATTAACTAATTTATTCACATATAGAGTAGACTGCATTTCATGTGGCGCAATGCGCCATTTTGGACAGATCTCGATCTCGGGAAACGCGCCATGTGATCTCTTGATGGGGGGAGACGCGGCCATCACGGGACAGGCTTGCGGTCTCTTCAACTGCTTCCTCGCCGACGGCCTCCGGTTAGGGCGGAGGTCCTGTTACAGCGGCAGTCTAGCCTAACCCGGGTCTCCGCGCAACGCGCGGGAATGGCAAAGTTCTTTTGTCTGAGGGGATTTACGGCCTTGGCGGTGCCGTCTCGGAGGAGGGTCGGGGCGGCGCCGCGGCGCGCAGGGCACGGGCGATCAGGGCGGGCACGCCGGGGTGCAGCCCGATCGGGTCGAGGATGTCGCCGGCGAAAGCGGCGGCCTCCAGCGCCGCGGGGATGTCGTCGATCACATGGCCGCGGCGGGCGGCGAAGAAGGGCAGGCACAGCGCCTGCGCGCCCATCCCGGCGGCGGCGTCGCGCAGGAAGGGAGGCTCCTCGACATAGCCGGTGCGGATGTCGGCGAAATCGGTCAGCGCGGCCAGCGCGCGGGCGAAGCCCTCCGTCGCGCGGGCCGAATTCCGGCTGCGCCCCGAGCCGTGGCCGGCGATGATCACCCTGCTCTCGCGGCTGGCCCAGCCGCGCGCCCGGGCAGCCTGCGTCAGCGCCCCCGCCGCCAGGGCGGGCAGCGCGGGGTCGAGGCCGAGCGGCGCCAGCACGCGCCCCGCCCGGTTCCCCAGCCGCGCGGGCAGCTGCGAGGTCACGAACCAGCCGTCGGTCATGAACAGCGGGTAGACCAGCGGCGGCGCGGCACAGGCGCCCAACGCCGCCTCCAGCGCGCCGGGCGCGGCCAGCGTCGCGCCGCGGACCCGCCAGCCGGGCAGTTCGGCGCCGACCCGGCGGGCCAGCGCCGCGATCTCGGCCTCGGCCGGCGCGGGGTCGCCGGGCTGGCCGTGGGCCACGATCAATGCCTCGGGAGGCGGGGCGCTGGGGCGGGGGCGTGTTCCGGTCATGGCGGGGCTCCGGGGCTGTCCGTGGTCTTGATGCAGATCATTGTGCCACGGCGGCGCGGTCAACACGATTGGCGCGCGAACAGGTGCAGGGCGGCATCGCGCCGCCCGGCGAGAAGGAGACATGGCAGGTGCGGATGATGAAGGCAAGCGGGGCAGGCGCGGCGATGGCATATGCGGCCGAGGGGGCCGCGGGCGGGGGCGCGCCGGGCGCCCCGGTGCTGGTGACCGGCGGGTCGGGCTTCCTGGGTATCAACCTGGTGCGCTACCTGCTGGCGCGCGGCCATGCGGTGCGCAGTCTGGACCTGATGCCCTTCGACTATCCTGAGGCGCCGCAGATCGAGGAAATCCGCGGTGACATCCGCGACCCCGAAACCGCCGCACGGGCGATGGCGGGGGTGAAGATCGTGGTGCATTGCGCCGCCGCGCTGCCGCTCTACACGCCCGAGGAGATCCACTCCACCGAGGTGCAGGGCACCCGCGTGCTGCTGGAGGCCGCCGAGGCCGCGGGGGTGGAGCGGTTCATCCATATCTCATCCACCGCCGTCTACGGCGTTCCCGACCATCACCCGATCTACGAACACGACCCGGTTTCAGGCGTCGGCCCCTACGGCCACGCCAAGATCGAGGCCGAGGCGGTCTGTTCGGAATTCCGCGACCGCGGCATGTGCGTCTCGGTGCTGCGGCCGAAATCCTTCATCGGGCCGGAGCGGCTGGGCGTGTTCGAGCTGCTCTACGATTTCGCCGCCTCGGGGCACAATTTCCCGGTGCTGGGATCGGGCGACAACCGCTATCAGTTGCTCGATGTCGAGGATCTGTGCGAGGCGATCTACCGCTGCGCCACGATGGAGCGGGACCGCGTGAACGACGTCTTCAACGTCGGCGCCGAGGACTTCACCACCATGCGCCAGGATTTCCAGGCGGTGCTTGAGCGCGCGGGCTTTGGCAAGCGCATCGTCGGCCTGCCGGTCGGGCCTGCCATCGCCATCCTGCGCGTGCTTGAGAAACTGCACCTGTCGCCGCTTTACGCCTGGGTCTACGAGACCGCCGCCAAGGACAGTTTCGTGGGCACCGACAAGATCCGCGACAGGCTGGGCTTCACCCCGCGCTATTCCAATCGCGAGGCGCTGATCCGCAACTACGACTGGTATGTGGCCAACCGGAACACGATTTCCAAAGCCTCGGGCGTGACCCATCGCGTGCCGTGGAAGCGCGGCGCGCTGAAACTGGCCCGGCTGGTGTTTTGAGAGGGAGGATTTCGATGACGCGAGATATTCGTCGCAGCATTTTCGGCGGACTTGGGCGCGCCTGGCGGGCAGGGGCGCTCATCGCCCTGGCAACCGCGGGCACGGCGCAGGCGCAGGAGGGGGCGCAGGCCCGCCATCCCGCCGCCCCGCCCGAGCAATGGGCGCAATATGTGGCCGACGTGCCCAAGACGATCATCGAGCTTCAGCCGTTTCGCACCTCCCAGAGCGCGGCGCTGGACAGCGGCGGCGCGGTCGAGTTGATCAACCTCAACCCCAACATCAACGCCTGGTTCCTGCTGCGGGTGGGCGGGCAGGATTACCACCTGGAAAACCCCGACCCCGAGGGGCGGACGGTGACGCTGGGCGCCGGCCCCGCGCTGGCGGTTTCCGGGAAGCAATGCATACCCTGGGCGGGGGATAATCCCGAGCTGGCGCGCGCGCGCGCCACCGGCCTGCCCTTCGCGCCGATCTGCGGCGGAGGGCTTTTCCTGCTCAACAAGGCGTCGGGGACGCGCTCGACGCTGGAGGGGGTCACCGATTTCCTGCGTGACCATGTCTGGGCCGGCGAGCAGATCGTGCGTATCGTGCGCGACACGCTTTACAAGGACAGCTTCATCGAGACCGGCAAGGTCACCAATGGCGCCCCCGGCGCCACCGCGCCCGACGGGCCGGCGCCCGCGCGCATCGCTGCGGCCCACGCCAGTTCGCGCATCGCGCCCTCGGGGCTGGGGCTGGCGCTGGGCAATACCGACAAGGGCAACCTGTCGCAGGGCGCGTGGTATCCGGTGGTCGGTCTGCCCGGGGTCTTTGCCAGCGCCATACAGCCGCGCGCGATCAGCGAGGAGGTGCTGAAGGGTCCCGGCACCGCCAACTGGCTGGACGGGGTGGAGAGCGGCGCGGTGGATTTCTTCGTCGCCTTCGACCTGTCGCGCTATGGCATGGGTTTCGCGCTGGGCACCGACCACCCGCGTCTCGACTGGTCGCCGCGCCCGCCCTGGAACGTGCGCGTCAAGGGCCTGCCGGGGCCTGACGGGATCGCCAGCTCGGCGCCGCTGATGCGCTCGGGCATGGTCAGCCCGGCCGAGGTGGGGCGCACGGTGGCGGCCTTCGCCGCCGGCTTCAAGCGTTCGCACGGGGCGTTCAAATACGGCGACCTGCGCGAGGCTTACAAGGGCCGGCATTACGGCTTCATCGAGGATGGGGTGATCTTTTCCAAGCTCTGGCCGGACCTCTCCACGCTCTACATGCTGGATGACGGCCAGATCGGGATGAAGACCTGGACGGTGAAGGACAACGCGCTGCTGCCAAGGCTGCGCTGGGCGCGGCAGAACGGCGTGGCGCTGATCGAGGGGGGCATCCCCGGGCCGCGCGTGACCCAATGGGGGCCGGGCAACTGGTCGGGCTCGGCCAATGCCGATCTGCGCACCCTGCGCGCGGGCGCCTGCCTGCAGAGCAAGAGCGGCCGGCGCTATCTCGTCTACGCCTATTTCTCCGCCGCCACGCCCTCGGCCATGGCGCGGACTTTTCAGGCCTATGGCTGCGATTATGCTATGCTGCTGGACATGAACGCGCCGGAACTGACCTACCTGGCGCTTTATGTGCCGCGCGGCGGCGAGATGCGGGTCGAGCATCTGATCACCGCCATGAGCGCGAACGACAAGACCACGGGCCGCGGCGATCTGATCCCGCGCTTCATCGGCTTTCCCGACAGCCGCGACCTGTTCTACATTTACAGAAAGGCGGATTAGAAATGAGAGCTTTCAGATTTGCCGCGCTGGCGGCGGCGGTCCTGGCCCTGGCGCCCGCCGCCCGGGCCGAGACCCAGTTCGAGCAGAACAACCGCATCCTGCTGGACCAGTTGGCCGAGGTGCACAACCTGACGCCGAAGCAGAAGGCCGATGTCGAGGCGATCTTTCGCCGCTCGGGCTATATCGGACAGGGCAATCCGGCGATAGTGCGCCACCCGATGAGCGTCGAGGAATGCCAGGCCCGCGCGCCGCAGGGTGGCAAGGGTTACGCCAATCGCCAGTTCGAAAAGATCTGCGGCGGCAAGTACATGGCGCCGCTCTACGATCCGCGCACCGAGAAGCCCGAGGATGCCAAGGCCTGCATCGACCAGTTCGAGTTTCCCGACATCCCCTGCACCTATCCGGTGACCTGGGTGAAGGCCGTGGAGGCCGCTGAGATATGTTCGGCGATGGGCAAGCGGCTTTGCGACGCGCATGAATGGGAGGGCGCCTGCGCCGGCGCGCTGGAGCCGCCCGACTATCCCTTCGGCGCGGGCTCGGTCGCGGCGATGCGAAACATCCACAATTCGAAATACGCGGCGACGAAAAGCTGGGCCTACGGGCCGGAATACCAGCGCGGCGTTTGCGCCGCCGACAGCACGAAAAGCCCCGGCTGCAACGGCGGGGGCTGGAACGGCTGCGGCACCAACACCTATCCGACCGGCGCCTTTCCGGGCTGTGTCAGCAAGCTGGGGGTCTATGATCAGCACGGCAACGCGGCCGAGCACATGAACCTGCCGATGAAGCCCAGCGAGATGGCGAGCAACGGCTCGAAGACCCTGGGCGTGACCGAGATGAAGGGCAGCTGGTTCATCTGGGACAAATACCGCGCCCATCCCGACTGGTGCCGCTGGCGCGCGCCCTACTGGCATGGCAGCAGGGTGATGAGCCCGGGCAGCCATTCGAACTACCACCTCGGCTTCCGCTGCTGCAAGACGGTGGACTGAGCCGGGGGCCGCTGAAACGAAATGGCCGGCCCGTTGCAGGGCCGGCCATTTCCGTCTTGAAGGGCGTCAGCGCAGCGAGGCGAGCAGGCGCTCGGGCTGGCTGATCGGGCCTTCGCGGCTGAGCACGCCGGCAATCTGCGGATCCTGCAGGAGCTGGGTCAGCGGGCGCTCTTCGCCGTTGACGAAGGCGGTTCCGCTGACCAGCCGCACGCCGTGGCTGTAATCGGCATAGCTTTCGCCGTGCACGGTGCTCAGCGGCTGGATCGGCTTTCCGCCGGGGCGGTGCCAGCCGTAGATGGCGACCCGGCCCAGCTTGCTGCGCAGGCGGGTGGTCAGCACGATGTCCTTCTTCTGCCCGGCGGTCAGCGCCGCGCGGTCCTTGCCGGTCTTGGCGCGCTGGGCCTCGACGGTCTGGTTGTGGCGCCAGAAGTAATCGGTGGATTCCATCTGCGCGCCGGGGGTCATCGGCGCGGGCGCGAGGTGCACCACCGCCTGCTGGTAGATCGCGTCGACCATCGCCGTGGTCGGCAGGATGAAGCCGAAGCTTTCGGCCAGCGCGGCGGCGGTGGGCAGCCCCATCGGGACGCGCACATAATCGCTGTCGCGGCCCACGGCGAGGTAATCGGGGGTGACGCAGATGACGATGTCGAGATCCTCGCCGCTGGCGGTCTTGCCGGACAGCTTCACCGGGGTCAGGTGGCGCAGGAAGTCGGGCACGTTGCCGGATGCGACCTCCTCGGCGACGGCAGCATCGCGCGCCGGGCCGCGCAGTTTCATGATCTCGTTCACGAAATCGCTGCCTGCGGGGGCCTCGCTCTTGCGCGCGGGGATGCGGCTGGCAAGGTCGGCGGAGCACTGGTTGGGGGAAAGGGCGCTGGCGGAGGCATGCAGCTGCTGGGGGAGCAGCGCACCAAAAAGGGCGGCCACCCAGACTGCTCTGAGGTTCTTGATCATATGGCTCTTCTTTTCAATTCGGATTGTTTTTCCTGTCCCACAGCTATCCCTTGCCCTTGCGGAACCTGTCAACGCGCCCCCCGGCGCGGTCGGCGGCAACCCGCCCAGCATTCGGGCCGGTTTGGCAAGGCTTCGCCGAAAATGGCCCGTTCGGGGCCGCGAGGTGCCCTGAAATCGGCGGATTTTTGCGGCTGGCAGGCAGAAGGCATCGCCTGCTATGGTCGGAACAGCGCGGCCCGGGCGGCTGCGTCATTGACCGAAACCGAGTTGTGAGAATCCCTTCCGTGGACGCATCCGACCACTCCTCCGACATCCCGCTCGTCTGTGATCTGGACGGGACCGTCACGCCGGCCGACACGACCTATGAGTTGATCCTGCTCTATCTCAAGGCGCATCCGGTGACGGGATGGCTGACCATCCTGCGCTGGCTGCGCCGGGGCAGGGGCCACCTCAAGGCGCGGCTGGCCGAGGCGGTGGGCGCCCGGCTGGACACCGCGCAGCTGCCGCTGGACGAGGGGTTTCTGGACTCCGGCCTGTTCCGCGAGGCGCGGCGCAAGGCGCTGGTCTCGGGCGCGCCGCAGGCGGTGGTCGAGAGCGTCTCGATCCGGCTCAGCGGCTTCGAATGCGCCGCCGGCAGCACAGCGGAGCGCAACCTGACCGCCGAATACAAGGCCGCCTATCTGCGGCAGACCTTCCCCGAGGGGTTCGACTATGTCGGCGATAGCCGCGACGACCTGCCGGTCTGGCAGGCAGCGCGCCGAGCCTATGCGGTGAATGCCGATCCGCGCACGGTGCAGGCGGCGCAGGCGCGCGGCATCGAGATCGAGACGCTGAGCCCGCGCCGGCCCTTCCTCGGGCCGCTGCTGCAGGAGATGCGCCTGCATCAATGGGCCAAGAACGGGCTGATCTTCCTGGTGCCGCTGCTGAGCCTGTCGGGCTTCTCCTGGGAATGGGCGCTGAACCTGGTGCTGGCCTTCGTGTCGCTGGGACTGGTGGTCAGTTCCACCTACCTGCTGAACGACCTGCTGGACCTCCAGGACGACCGGCTGCACCCGATCAAGCGCAAGCGGCCCTTCGCCGCCGGGGCGCTGACGGTAAAGCAGGGGCTGCTGTCCATCATCGGCCTGTCGCTGACCGGGCTGGGCATGAGCCTGGTGGTGGGGCCGGTCCTGACCGTGGTGCTGCTGTTCTACGCGGCGGTCTCGATGGGCTATTCCTTCATGTTCAAGCGCGTGGTGGTGCTGGATGCCTTCGTGCTGGCCTTCCTGTTCTGCCTGCGCGTGCTGATCGGCGTGCTGGTCACGGGCGCGACCACCAACGCGTGGTTCTTCACCGCCGTCGCCACCTTCTTCCTCAGCCTCGCGCTGGGCAAGCGCTGCATCGAACTGGAGCACAAATGGTCGGGCGAGGTGGAGCGCCATCTGGAGGCCCTTTCGGGCCGGGGCTATTGCGGCCGGGATTTCCCGGTGGTGCTGGGTCTGGGCATGACCGTGGGCATGATCTCGCCGCTGATCACCATGATTTACGCGCTGCTGTCCGAGGATTCGATCGTCGAGAGCACGGTGGTGGCCTTCGTCATCAGCACGACGCTGATGTTCTGGATGGGGCGGTTCTGGATCCTGGTGAACCGCGGCGCGATCGACGACGACCCGGTCTATTTCGCCCTGAAGGACGGGATCAGCCGGGCGTCGCTGCTGGTCATCCTGGCCGCGGTGCTGGTCGAGCAGATGGTCTGAGAACGGGGGATCACGGGTGCAGTTCTTCCGTTTCCTGATGGCCGGGGGCACGGCGGCGCTGGTGAATATCGTCAGCCGCTACCTGCTGGATTTCGTCATGCTGTTCGAGGTGGCGGTGGTGATCGCGCATCTGATCGGCATGGTGGTGGCCTATGTGCTCAGCAAGCTGTTCGTGTTTCAGCCGAGCGGCCACAGTGTCCGGCAGGAGGCGGTGCGCTTCGCCATCGTCAACATGTTCTCGCTGCTGATCGTCTGGAGCATCAGCGTCGGGCTGGCGCGGATCGTGTTTCCCGGCATGGGCTTCGCTTGGCACGCCCATGACATCGCGCATGTCACCGGCGTGTCGGTCACCGCTGTGACCAGCTATTTCGGGCACAAGTATTATTCGTTCCGGGCGGGTTGAGCGGGCTCGGGCTCAGGCGGGCTCGGGCAGCTTCAGGGCCGCGCGAAGGCGCATCACGCGCTCGGCGTTGTCGCGGGCGATCTGGCCGTCCTCGTTGACCAGCGAATTCTCGAACCCCACGCGCAGCTTGCCGCCGGCCTCATGCGCCGCGCGCAGGCAGGCGGTTTCGCCCTGGCCGAAGGCGCAGACCGCCCAGTCAGGCGCGATGCCGTGGCGTTTCAGCCCGTCAAGGAACGGTGCCAGCGTATCGGGCGTGCTGGTCTGGCCGGGCGTGTAGCGGCCGAGGACGAAGAGCAGCTGCAACCCCGGATCGGCGAACAGGTCTTCGGGCAGGGTCCGGTGCAGGAGGTCGATCTCAACCGCGTCATAGAGGATGTGCTGCATCGCGATGCCGCGTCCGGCGCAGGTCCGGTAAAAGGCCGCGGCCTCCTCGGTCGGCGTGTCGCGCAGGATCTCGCGCAGCGCAGCGGAGACCATGTCCGCCCCCGCCTCCAGCGCCACCTGGCGCTGGTGCGGCGCGGCGTAGATCCCGTTCGCCTCGGTCGTGACCTGGAGCGCCATGCCGGGCACCGCCCGGCGCAGCTCGGCCAGCGCCTCGCGGTAGCGCCCGGCATCGAGCAGATGACGCTGTTCCGCGTCGCGCAGATGCAGGTGCAGCCCGTCGGCGCCGGCGTCGCGACAGGCACGGGCGGTGGCGACGATCTCGTCCAGCGTCACGGGCAGGGCCGGGTGGTCGGCCTTGGTGCGGTTGGCGCCGTTGGGCGCGACCATCAGAGGGGGCAGGGCCCGCATCACAGCACCGCGTCGAAGGTGGCCGACAGCTTGCCGACCAGCTCGTCGATATGGGCGTCCTCCAGGATGAAGGGCGGGGCCAGCAGAACGTGGTCGCCCAACCGCCCGTCGATGGTGCCGCCCATCGGATAGCAGATCAGTCCGTTCTCGAACGCCTTTTTCTTCACCGCCTTGTGCACCGCGCGCTCGGGTGCGAAGGGACGTTTCGTCTCGCGATCCGCGACGATCTCCAGCCCGCGGAACAGTCCGCGGCCGCGGATGTCGCCGATATGGGGGTGCTGGCCGAAGGCATCCTTCAGTGCCGCCTCCAGCCTGTCGCCCATGACGCGGGCGCGCTCGGTCAGCCCGCCGTCGGTCAGTTTCGTCACCACCACGTCGGCGGCCGCGCAGGCGGTGGGGTGGCCGATATAGGTGTGGCCGTGCTGGAAGAAGCCGCTGCCGCCCTCGATTGCGTCATAGATCCGGCCCGAGCACAGCATCGCCCCGATCGGCTGATAGCCCGCGCCCAGTCCCTTGGCGATGGTCACGATGTCGGGGCTGATGCCCTCCTGCTCGCTGGCGAAGAAGCTGCCGGTGCGGCCCATGCCGCACATCACCTCGTCGAGGATCAGCAGGATGCCGTGGCGGTCGCAGATCTCGCGCACGCGCTTGAAATAGCCCGGCACCGCCGGCATCGCGCCGGCCGTGGCGCCCACCACCGGCTCGGCCACGAAGGCGATCACCGTGTCGGGGCCGAGCCGGTGCAGTTCGGCCTCCAGCTCATCGGCGACGCGCAGGCCGTAGTCCTCGGCGCTCTCGCCCGCTTGGCGGCCACGGTATTCGTAGCAGGGCGCGATATGCGAGGTTTCGATCATCAACGGCGCGAAGGGCTCGCGGCGCCATTCGTTGCCGCCCGTCGCCAGCGCGCCCAGCGTGTTGCCGTGATAGCTCTGGCGGCGCGCGATGAAGTGGCGACGCTGGGGCTGGCCGACCTCAATGAAATACTGCCGGGCGAGTTTCAGCGCGGCCTCCACCGCCTCGGACCCGCCGGAGACGAAATAGACCCTCTCGATCCCCTCGGGCGCATGCGCGATCAGCCGGTCGGCCAGCGCCTCTGCCGGCTCTGAGGTGAAGAAGCCGGTATGGGCGAAGGCCAGCCTGCCCACCTGTCCGCGGACAGCTGCGATCACCTCGGCGTCGGAATGGCCGAGGCAGGAAACCGCGGCACCGCCCGACCCGTCGAGATAGGCCTTTCCGTCGGCATCATAGAGGTAGACCCCCTCGCCGCGCAGGGCGAGCGGGGGCGGGGCCTTGGTGTGGCGGGGGAAGACGTGGCTCATGGCGGACTCCGTAGTTCGGGGCACTATGAAACAGATGAATCAATCATTGACAACAAATGAAACGAATGAAACAAGATTTGTGATCGCGAACCGGGGAGCATTGGGGTTTGACGGCAACATTCGAGCAGCGCCTGGCCGAGAATTACGAGCAACTCAGCGCCAAGCTGAGGCTCGCCGCCGATTACGTCGCCGAGCACCCCGTCGATACCGCCACCCGCAGCCTGCGCGCCGTGGCGCAGGACAGCGGGCTGGCGCCGGCCACCTTCTCGCGGCTGGCGCGGGCGCTGGACTACGACGATTTCGAACAGCTGCGCGATTCGATGCGCGACAAGATCGGCCGCCGCGTGCACAGCTTCGCCGACCGGGCCGGGCGGCTGCAGCAGGATCACGGCGACGGGCCGCGCGGGTTCTTCGACGCCCATGCGGCGGCCTGCATGACCAACCTGCAGCGCCTGCATGACGACATGGACATCGCGCTTCTGGAGCGGGCGGTCGACCGCCTGCACCGCGCGCGCACCGTGACGGTGCTGGGTGCGCTGGGCTCGACCGGCATCGTCGAATACCTCGCCTACATGGCGAATTTCTGCTCCGGGAACTGGCGCATGGCGGGGCGCATGGGGGCCTCGCTCGGTGGTGCGCTGGTGGGGCTCGACAAGCGCGACGCGCTGGTCATCGTCACCAAGCCGCCGTTCTCGACCAATGCCATCCGCGCCGCCGAACTGGCGCGTGAGCAGGGCGTCTACGTCGTGGTGATCACCGACACCTACACCTGCCCGGCCCTGCGCCACTCCTCGGCCGGTTTCGTCGTGCCCACCGACAGCCCGCATTTCTATTCGTCCTATGTGGCCACGCTGTTTCTGGCCGAGACCATCGTCGGGATGCTGGTCAGCCGCGCCGGCCCCGCCGCGCGCGAGCGGATCGCGCAGATCGAGCAGAGAAATCACCGCCTGGAGGAAGTCTGGGACGGTTGAGCAACCAGGCAACGACATCAAACCATCAAACAAGGGAGTTTGTGATGTTTTCGAAGTTCAAGTTCACCGTGGCGGGGGCTGCGCTGGCCACCGCGATGGCGCCCGCGGCCATGGCCGAGGAGTTCATCACCATCGGCACCGGCGGCGTGACCGGCGTGTATTACCCCACCGGCGGCGCGATCTGCCGCCTGGTGAACAAGGGCCGCAAGGAGCACGGCATCCGCTGCTCGGTCGAATCGACCGGCGGCTCGATCTACAACATCAACACCATCCGCGCCGGTGAGCTGGAATTCGGCGTCGCCCAGTCGGACTGGCAGTATCACGCCTATCACGGCACCTCGAAATTCGAGGAGCAGGGCGCCTTCGAGGGGCTGCGCGCGGTGTTCTCGGTGCATCCCGAGCCCTTCACCGTGGTCGCCCGCGCCGATGCCGGCGTGACGACCTTCGACGACCTCAAGGGCAAGCGCGTGAACATCGGCAACCCCGGCTCGGGCCAGCGCGGCACGATGGAGGTGCTGCTGGAAGCCAAGGGTTGGACCACCGACGATTTCGCGCTCGCGACCGAGCTGAAGGCCGCCGAGCAGTCGGCCGCGCTCTGCGACAACCAGATCGACGCGATGGTCTATACCGTGGGTCATCCCTCGGGCTCGATCCAGGAGGCCACCACGGCCTGCGACTCGGTGCTGGTCAGCGTGAACGGTCCGACCATCGACAAGCTGGTCGAGGAGAACTCCTACTACCGCAAGGCCACCATCCCCGGCGGCATGTATCGCGGCAACGACGCGGACGTGACCACCTTCGGCGTGGGCGCGACCTTCGTGACCTCGGCCGACGTCTCCGAAGAGGCGGTCTACACCGTGGTCAAATCGGTCTTCGACAATTTCGAGGACTTCAAGAAGCTGCACCCGGCCTTCGCCAATCTCGACCCGAAGGAAATGATCAGCGCCGGCCTGTCGGCCCCGCTGCACCCCGGTGCCGCGAAATACTACAAGGAACAGGGCTGGATCGACTGAGCCCCGGCAACCGAAGGGGCGCAGCGCATGCGCCCCTTTTCCTTTTGAGGTATTGAGAACAGGACGCCGCGGGTCTCGCGGCCAGCCGGGGAGAGCGCGCAATGGTGGACGACAAGAACAAGGGCACGCCGCTGAGCGAGGAAGAGCTGCAGGAGCTGGTGGCCTCATCCGATTCCGGGGCGCGCAGCCCGGCCGGAGAGGTCGGCCTGTTCCTGGCCGCGGTGGCGGTCATCTGGTCGCTGTTCCAGGTGGTGCTGGCCTCGCCCGTCGCCAACTATGTGCTGCCCGGCGATGTTATCAACAACAGCCGCCAGATCCACCTCGCCTTCGCGATCTTCCTGGCCTTCACCGCCTATCCGGCGCTGCGCACCAGCCCGCGCCATCATATCCCGGTGCAGGATTGGGTCATGGCCATCGCGGGCGCGGGGATCGCGATGTATGGCTACATCTTCTACCAGAAGATCGTCGATGCCGGGGGGCTGGCCGACAACTCGGACAAATGGTTCGCGCTGGCCGGCCTCGTCCTGCTGTTCGAGGCCGCCCGTCGTGCGCTGGGGCCGGCCATGGCGATCATCGCCACGATATTCCTGGCCTATGTGTTCTTCGGCTCCTCCGGCTGGGTGCCCGAGGTGATCCGCTGGAAGGGCGCCTCGCTGCAAAAGGCGATGAGCCACATGTGGATCACCTCCGAGGGGGTGTTTGGCATCGCGCTGGGCGTCTCGACCAAGTTCGTCTTTCTCTTCGTGCTGTTCGGCGCGCTTTTGGACAAGGCCGGCGCGGGCAACTATTTCATCAAGATGGCCTTCGGCGCGCTCGGCCACCTGCGCGGCGGCCCGGCCAAGGCGGCGGTCGTGGGCTCGGCCGCGACCGGCCTGATCTCGGGCTCATCCATCGCCAACGTGGTCACCACCGGCACCTTCACCATCCCGCTGATGAAGCGCGTGGGCTTTTCCAGCGAAAAGGCCGGCGCGGTTGAAGTGGCAAGTTCGGTCAACGGCCAGATCATGCCGCCGGTGATGGGCGCCGCCGCCTTCCTGATGGTGGAATATGTCGGCATTTCCTACGTCGATGTGATCCGGCACGCCTTCCTGCCCGCCGCGATCAGCTACATGGCGCTGGTATACATCGTCCATCTGGAGGCGGTGAAGAGCAACATGCCCACGCTCGGCAGCCGGGTGGTCAGCCTCGGCAAGACGATCGGCGGCATGGCCGCCTTTTTCGCCGGGTTCGCGGCGCTGTGCTACGGCGTCAAGTTCCCGGTGGGCTGGGTCGTGGCGCTGGTCCCCGAGGGCGCGGGCTGGGTGCTGGCCGCGCTGATCTTTACGGCCTATGCGGCGCTGCTGTGGCTGGCCGCGCAAACCGCCGATCTGGAGCCCGACGACCCCAATGCGCCGGACGTGGAACTGCCCGTGGTGGGCGAGATCTACAAATCCGGCCTCTATTTCCTGCTGCCCATCGTGGTGCTGGTCTATTTCCTGATGATCGAGCAGAAATCGCCCGGTCTGTCTGCGTTCTGGGCGACGGCGCTGCTGTTCGTCATCCTGCTGACCCAGCGCCCGCTGAAGGCGATGTTCCGCGGGCAAAGCGAGACGGCAGATGCCTTCCGCGCCGGTGTCGCGGATCTGGTGCAGGGCCTGATCGACGGCGCGCGCAACATGATCGGCATCGGCCTGGCCACCGCCACCGCCGGCGTGATCGTGGGCACGGTGACGCTGACCGGGGTCGGGCAGGTCATGGCCGACCTGGTGGAGTTTCTGTCGGGCGGCAACCTGATCATCATGCTGGTCATGGTGGGGCTGCTGAGCCTCGTCCTGGGCATGGGGCTGCCGACCACGGCCAACTACATCGTCGTCAGTTCGCTGATGGCCGGCGTCGTGGTGGAACTGGGCGCGCAGAGCGGGCTGATCGTGCCGCTGATCGCGGTGCACTTGTTCGTGTTCTATTTCGGCATCATGGCCGACGTGACCCCGCCCGTGGGGCTGGCGAGCTTCGCCGCCGCCGCGGTGTCGGGGGGGGATGCGATCCGCACCGGCTTCACCGCCTTCTTCTACAGCCTTCGGACCGTGGCGCTGCCCTTCGTGTTCATCTTCAACACCGACCTTCTGCTGATCGACGTGACCTGGGCGCAGGGCATCCTGGTGGCGGTCGTGGCCTCGGTCGCGATCCTGGTCTTCACCGCGGGCACGATGGGCTGGTTCCTGACCCGCTCGCGGCTCTATGAAAGCGTGGCGCTGGTGCTGGTGTCCTTCGTGCTGTTCCGGCCCGATTTCTTCATGGACCGGATCCAGCCGCCCTTCGAGAGGGTTGCGCCGGCCGCGCTGGAACAGGCGCTGGACAGGGCCCATCCCGGCGCCGAGCTGCGGGTGGTGGTCTCCGGCCCCGATTTCGACACCGGCGAGATCAAGGAGACGACGCTGCTTCTGGCGGTCGAGGGAGAGGGCGCGGGTGCCGAACGGCTGGACGGTTTCGGGCTGCTGCTGATGGAGGAGGGCGACGCCGTGAAGATGGACGAGCCGATGTTCGGCTCGCCGTTTTCCGAGGCACTCAGCAGCTTCGACTTCTACGGGGATGACCCGGTGGTGCTGAAATCGGTCAAGGCGCCGGCCGACCAGCTGCCCAAGGAGATCCTCTTTGTGCCGGCGCTCGCCCTGCTGGGCCTGATCGCCTATCTGCAATCGGCCCGCGCGCGCCAGGAAAAAGGAGTTCCCGCATGAAAGGCCCCGTTCTCTGTGCCGTCGATATCTCCAACAAGGGGCAGGACATCGAGGTCCTGAAGGCCGCCGCCCGCATGGCCGAGATGGAGGGCGCGCAGCTCGACGTCATCACCGTGGTGCCCGACTATGGCATGAGCGTGGCCGGCAGCTATTTCGACCCCAAACACCACGCCAAGGCCGTGGCCGAGACCAGGCGCCTGCTGAACGAACTGGTCGAACAGGCGATCGGGGCCGAGGCGAACAAGGCGGTGCGACACATCGTGGCCACCGGGCGCGCCTATGACGAGATCCTGCATGTCGCCAGGACCGACGGCGCGGGGCTGATCGTGATCGGCGCGCACAAGCCCGATTTCAAGGATTACCTTCTGGGTCCGAACGCCGCGCGGGTGGTGCGCCATTCCAAATGTTCGGTGCTGGTCGTGCGCTAGGCGCCGGGCGCGCGGCCCGGACCGCCAGTTCGATCTTGACCGCGCCGCGTCCATGCAATAGCCACGGCCCTGTCTGGCGGGTATGGTGAAATGGTATCACACGAGCCTTCCAAGCTCTTGGTGCGGGTTCGATTCCCGCTACCCGCTCCAGCCTCTCCCCGCGACGGAACGCCCTGCTTGTTGTCCTGTGCCTGACGCCGTAAGACAGGCCAAACGGGAGAGCATGCATGGCGCGAAGAAACGGGCAGGTTGTCGAAGAGCGGGAAAAATCCAAACGCGTGGGCGCGTTGCAGGGGCTTGCGCCCTTCCTCGTCCCCTACAAGGCGCTGATGGCCGGTGCGCTGGTTGCGCTGGTGCTGACCGCCACCGTCTCGCTGATCCTGCCGCTGGCGGTGCGCCGCGTCGTCGACGGGTTCGAGACCGAGGCCGCCCGGCTGCTCGATCAGTATTTCCTGGCCGCGCTCGGCATCGCGGGGCTGCTCGCGCTGGGCACGGGGCTGCGCTACTACCTTGTCACCCGGCTGGGCGAGCGGGTGGTGGCCGACATCCGCAAGGCGGTGTTCGACCGCATGATCGGGATGAGCCCGGCCTTCTACGAAAAGATCATGACCGGCGAGGTGCTCAGCCGGATCACCACCGACACCACGCTGATCCTCAGCGTGATCGGCTCGTCGGTCTCCATCGCGCTGCGCAACATGCTGATCTTCCTCGGCGGGCTGGTGCTGATGCTGCTGACCTCAGCCAAGCTGACGGCGCTGGTTCTGCTGCTGGTGCCCGCGGTGGTGGTGCCGATCATCGTGCTGGGCCGCCGCCTGCGGAAGCTGAGCCGCGAGAACCAGGACTGGATCGCCGCCTCCTCCGGCAGCGCGTCCGAGGCGCTGCTGTCGGTGCAGACGGTGCAGGCCTTCACCGCCGAGCGCCAGACCAGCGCGCATTTCCATGACGTTACCGAGAAGAGCTTCGTCTCGGCGAAGAAGCGCATCGGCACCCGCGCGGTTATGACGGTGATCGTGATCTTCCTGGTCTTCGCCGGCGTGGTGGGCGTGCTGTGGATCGGCGCGCGCGACGTGCGCGCAGACGCGATGAGCGTGGGCGAGTTGGTGCAGTTCGTCATCTTCTCGGTCATGGTGGCCGGCGCCGTGGGCGCCCTGTCCGAGGTCTGGGGCGAGTTGCAGCGCGCCGCCGGCGCGACCGAGCGCCTGGTCGAGCTGCTGCGCGCCGCCGACAGCGTGACCGACCCCGCACAGCCGCTGCCGCTGCCCGCGCCGGTCCAGGGCGGGATCGCCTTCGAGAACGTCACCTTCCACTATCCGGCGCGGCCCGACACGGCGGCGCTGGACGGCATCGACCTGAAGGTCCGGCCGGGCGAGACGGTGGCGCTGGTCGGCCCCTCGGGGGCGGGCAAGTCCACCATCATCCAGTTGCTGCTGCGCTTCTACGACCCGGATCGCGGCCAGATCACCCTGGACGGCGTGGCGCTGAACGCGATGACGCGCGACACCTTCCGCCGTGCGGTCGCGCTGGTGCCGCAGGATCCGGTGATCTTTGCCGACACCGCGCGCGAGAACATCCGCTTCGGCCGGCCCGACGCCACCGACGCCGAGGTCGAGGCCGCCGCCCGCGCCGCGGCCGCGCATGACTTCCTGTCCAAGCTGCCCGAGGGCTACGACAGCTATGTGGGCGAGCGCGGCGTGATGCTGTCGGGCGGGCAGAAGCAGCGCATCGCCATCGCCCGCGCCATCCTGCGCGACGCGCCGGTGCTGCTGCTGGACGAGGCGACCTCGGCGCTGGATGCCGAAAGCGAGCGCGCGGTGCAGAACGCGGTCGAGGCGATGTCCGCCGACCGCACCACGCTCATCGTTGCCCACCGGCTGGCCACGGTGAAGAAGGCCGACCGCATCGTCGTCTTCGACGAGGGCCGCATCGTGGCCGAGGGCACCCATGACGAGTTGGTCAAGGGCGGCGGGCTTTACGCCCGGCTGGCGCGGCTGCAATTCACCGACGGGGCTGTCGACGCCGCCTGACGTGGCGGCGCGCGCGCCCTGACGTTGCGTATCGGCGGGGCAGGCGGCTTGCGGTGGCGCGCGTTTCTTTCCATCCTAAATCCAAGAGGATGCCCGCAAAGGGCACAGGGGAGGGGAGATCACAGCATGGGCCGTTTCGCATCCATCGCGGACCGCGATGCCATAGAACAGGAGATGGCGTGGCAGGCGCGCGGCCTGCCGGCCACCGTCTACGGCGTGCTCAGCCGCACCGCCGGGCGGCACGGGGACCGCAACGCGATCTCCTTCCAGATCACCTCGGGCCCGAAGGATCGCGCCGAGACCCTGACCTGGCGGGCGTTCCACGCCAAGGTGACCCAGGCGGCCAACATGTTCCGAGCCCTCGGCGTGCATGAGGGTGACGTGATCGCCTATGTCCTGCCCAACTGCAACGAAACCGCCATCACCCTGCTGGCGGGCGCCACCGCGGGCATCGTCAACCCGATCAACCCGCTCCTGGAGCCCGAGCAGATCGGCGCCATCCTGCGCGAGACCAATGCCAAGGTGGTGGTCACGCTGAAAAGCTTTCCCAAGACCGACATCGCCCAGAAGGTGGCCGAGGCGGTGAACCACGCGCCGCATGTCACCACCGTTCTGGAGGTCGACCTGTTGCGCTATCTCGGACCGCCGAAAAGCTGGATCGTGCCGCTGATCCGGCCCAGAAACGACGGCGCGCACCATGCCGACGTTCTGGATTTCCACGCCGAGATGGCCAGGCACCCCTCGGACCGGCTGGAATTCGACGAGGCGCAGCGGGACCGCGTCGCTGCCTATTTCCACACCGGGGGCACAACCGGCATGCCCAAGGTGGCGCAGCACAAGCACTCGGGCATGATCTACAACGGCTGGCTGGGCGACAGGCTGCTGTTCGAAGCCGATCACAACGTGATCTGCCCGCTGCCGCTGTTCCACGTCTTCGCCTGCCACGTCATCCTGATGGCGATGGTGACCTCCGGGGCGCATGTGATCTTTCCCACGCCCGCGGGCTATCGCGGCGACGGCGTGTTCGACAATTTCTGGAAGCTGGTGGAGCGCTGGAAGGTGACCTTTATCATCACCGTGCCCACCGCCATCGCCGCGCTGATGCAGCGCCCGGTGGATGCCGATGTCTCCAGCCTGCGGACCGCCTTTTCCGGGTCGGCGCCGCTGCCGGTGGAGCTTTACAACCGTTTCGAGAAGGCCACCGGCGTGACCCTGGTCGAGGGCTACGGCCTGACCGAGGCGACCTGCCTGGTGTCGTGCAACCCGCCGGACGGCCAGAAGAAGATCGGCTCCGTCGGCATCCCCTTCCCCTATACCGACGTGCGGATCCTGCATTGCGATGCCGAGGGCAATATCGGCCGCGAATGCGGCGTGGACGAAGTCGGCGAGATCTGCGTGTCGAACCCCGGCGTGTTCGAAGGCTCGACCTATACCGAGGAGGCCAGGAATCTCGGCCTGTTCGCCGACGGGAGATACCTGCGCACGGGCGATCTGGGGCGGCTCGACGCCGAGGGCTATCTTTACATTACCGGCCGGGCCAAGGACCTGATCATCCGCGGCGGTCACAACATCGACCCCGCCGAGATCGAGGAGGCGCTGGCCGGCCATGAGCAAGTGGCCTTTGCCGGGGCGATCGGGCAGCCCGACAGTTTCGCGGGCGAACTGCCCTGCGCCTATGTCGAGCTGGTGGCGGGCGCGACGGTGACGGCCGAAGAGCTGATGGATTATGCAAAGGTGCATGTCCACGAACGCGCTGCCGTCCCGAAACACATTGAAATACTTGGAGAATTGCCAAAGACCGCGGTGGGAAAGGTGTTCAAGCCCGCGCTGCGAAAGCTGGCCATCGCCCGGGTCTATGACGCCGCGCTATCCGAGGCTGGGCACGCCGCGCGCGTGGGCGAGGTGATCGAGGACAAGAAGCGCGGGCTGGTGGCCCGGCTGGTCAGGACCGGCGATGTGAACGAGGAGGCGGTCACGCATCTGCTGGGCGAATACACCCGGCCGTGGGAATGGGCGGAGTGAGCTGCGCCCTCTTTTATTCAATATCTTGAATGTGAGGCGGTCTTGATCTATTTTCTAGGGGAAACGGGCGCGCGGTGCGCCCGGTCCAAGTTGTAGGAACCCTGCCATGACCCTTGACCGCGCCGTGATGGCCTTCGCCGGCATCATGATCCTGCTGAGCGTCGTTCTGACCGTCTACGTCTCGCATTACTTCGTCTGGTTCACCGTGTTCATCGGGTTGAACCTGCTGCAATCGACCTTCACCGGGTTCTGCCCGGCGGCGAACATTTTCAAGAAGCTGGGCGCGAAATCCGGCTGCGCCTTCGAATGACGGTTAACGCCGGATCGGGGCATGCGACCTCCGTGTGATGTGACCGGCACATGAGTCCTAATAACGCCGCGCGATGCCCTCGCGCGGCGTTAACGTTTGCGCGGCAGGCTGGCGGGGAAAGGAGCCCCGCCGATGATCGCCTCCCATCCGCGCCCCGGCGAGGACCGCAAGCTGGGCAAGGCCGAGTTGCGGCATTTGAAGATGGCGCAGGGGGCGGTTTGGGACGGCGGGTGAACATAATCCGTCCCGGGCCGCGCCCGCCCCAAAGGGGGGCGCGGCCCTTTGTCGGTCAGGGCGCCGCTTAGCGGGTGAACTTCTTGTACTTCACCCGCTTCGGCTCGACGCTGTCGGGGCCGAGGCGGCGGATCTTGTCCTGTTCGTATGCCTCGAAGTTGCCTTCGAACCATTCCACATGGGCCTCGCCCTCGAAGGCCAGGATGTGGGTGCACAGACGGTCGAGGAAGAAGCGGTCGTGCGAGATGATCACGGCGCAGCCGGCGAAATCCTCAAGCGCCGCTTCGAGGGCCTGAAGGGTCTCGACATCGAGGTCGTTGGTCGGTTCGTCGAGCAGCAGCACGTTGCCGCCGGCGCGCAGCAATTTCGCCATGTGCACGCGGTTGCGCTCACCGCCCGACAGCAGACCCACCTTCTTCTGCTGGTCGCCGCCCTTGAAGTTGAAGGACGAGCAATAGGCGCGGGAGTTCACCTCGGCGTCGCCCAGCTGGACGATGTCGAGCCCGTCTGAGATCTCCTCCCACACGGTCTTGTTGGGATCGAGCGCGTCGCGCGACTGATCGACATAGGACAGCTGCACCGTGTCGCCGAAGGTGATGGCGCCTTCGTCGGGCTGCTCCTGGCCGGTCAGCATGCGGAACAGCGTGGATTTGCCGGCGCCGTTGGGGCCGATCACGCCGACGATGCCGCCGGGCGGCAGGGCGAAGGTCAGATCCTCGACCAGCAGGCGGTCGCCATAGGCTTTCTTGAGGTTCTCGACCTCGATCACCTTGCCGCCGAGGCGCGGGCCGTTGGGGATGATGATCTGGGCGCGGGAGAGCTTTTCGCGCTCGGACTGGCTGGCCATTTCCTCATAGGCGTTGATCCGGGCCTTGGACTTGGCCTGGCGGGCCTTGGCGCCGGCGCGGATCCATTCCAGTTCGCGCTCCAGCACCTTCTGGCGGGACTTGTCCTCGCGGCTCTCCTGCTCCAGGCGCTTCGCCTTCTGCTCCAGCCAGGAGGAATAGTTGCCCTCGTAGGGGATGCCGCGGCCGCGGTCGAGTTCGAGGATCCAGCCGGTGATGTCGTCGAGGAAATAGCGGTCGTGGGTGACGATCAGGATCGTGCCCTTGTATTCGATCAGGTGCTTTTGCAGCCAGGCGATGGTCTCGGCGTCGAGGTGGTTGGTCGGTTCGTCCAGCAGCAGCATGTCGGGCGCTTCGAGCAGCAGCTTGCACAGCGCCACGCGGCGTTTCTCGCCGCCGGAGAGGGTTTCGACCGGCGCGTCGTCGGGCGGGCAGCGCAGCGCCTCCATCGCGACGTCGATCTGGCTGTCGAGATCCCACAGGTTGTCGGCGTCGATGGCGTCCTGCAGGGTGGTCATCTCCTCCATCAGTTCGTCCGAGTAATCCTCGGCGATCTGCATGGCGATCTCGTTGAAACGGTCGAGCTTTGCCTTCTTCTCGGCCACGCCCAGCATGACGTTGCCGCGCACCGAGAGCGTGGGGTCGAGTTCCGGTTCCTGCGGCAGATAGCCGACCTTGGCGCCCTTGGCCGCCCAGGCCTCGCCGGTGAAATCCTTGTCGATGCCGGCCATGATGCGCAGCAGCGTCGATTTACCGGCGCCGTTGACGCCGACGACACCGATCTTGACGCCGGGGAGGAAGGACAGGCGGATATTCTCGAAGCATTTCTTGCCGCCGGGATAGGTCTTGGAGACTCCATCCATGTGATAGACGTATTGATACGATGCCATTGGCCGCCTCTTTGCTCGCATGACTGGTGGTTGGGGGCCACAGATAGCGATTTAGCTGGACAAGGGCAATGTGGCGCGGGTTAGGGTGGGCGCCGATTTTCAGGGGAGGAAAGCGGCACATGCGGCAGGGCTGGCCCATCGCGCGGGCGGGGCAGGCGATCGGCCTGCTCGGCGGATCCTTCGATCCGCCGCACGCAGGTCACGCGCATATCACCCGCGAGGCGCTGAAGCGGTTCGGTCTGGACGGGGTGTGGTGGCTGGTCAGCCCCGGCAATCCGCTGAAACACGAGGGGCCGGCGCCGATCGCGCGCCGCATGGCGGCGGCGCGGGCGGTGATGGATCACCCGCGGGTCGTGGTCACGGATATCGAGGCGCGCATCGGCACCCGCTACACCGCCGAGACGCTGGCGGGGCTGATGGCGCGCTATCCCGGCGTGCGCTTCGTGTGGCTGATGGGGGCGGACAACCTGGCCGGGTTCCACCGCTGGGACCGCTGGGACTGGATCATGGAGAACGTGCCGATCGGCGTGATCGCCCGACCCGGCGCCGGGCTGGCGGCGCGGCGGTCGAAGGCGGCGCTGCGCTATGCGCCGTGGCAGGTGCCGCCGCGCGCGGCGCAGGGGCTGGGCCGGATGGCGGCGCCTAGCTGGTGCTTCGTCAACGTGCCGATGGTGGACATCTCGTCGAGTGCGATCCGCGCGCGCGGGGAATGGCGGCGCTGAGGGGACGGTCGCCGCGTCATGGCGGGGTGCGGCGGAGGCGGCGGGGTGGCACCCACCCTGCGGATTCGGCGCTTGGTGGCGGGGTGGGTTGGCACTGACCCCGAGGATCGGGCTGCGTTGGGCCGATCCGGCGCTTTGCGGCGATTGCGGCGCGACGGCGCTTGCCGGGCGGGCGGCGATTTGCTTCACTCCGGCCATGACGAACCGCTTTCAGAACGTCTCGCGCCGGTGGTTTCTGGGCGCCTTGATGGCCGGTGGCGCGCAGGCCGCGCTGGCGGCCCCTCCGGCCGTCTCGCTGCGGCCCGCGCCGCGCCCGGCCGATTACCGCAAGCTGGCCGCGCCGGGCGCCGACGAGTTGATCGCCAGGGCGGGGCTGAGCGGCGAGGTCGGCTTCGCCGTGGCCGATGCGACAACCGGCCGGATGCTGGAGGCGCACAACCCGCTGCTGGGCCTGCCGCCAGCGAGCGTGACCAAGGCGATGACCGCGCTTTACGCGCTGGAGACGCTGGGGGCCGATTACCGTTTCGGCACGCGGCTGCTGGGCACCGGGCCGGTTGTGGGCGGCGAGCTCAAGGGCGATCTGGTGCTGGCGGGGGGCGGGGATCCGACGCTGAACACCGACATGCTGGGCGATCTGGCGGCCAAGCTGAAGGCGGCGGGGGTGCATGCGGTCAGGGGGCGGTTCCTGTATCATGCCGGCGCGCTGCCCGAGGTTCCGGCAATCGACCCCGGACAGCCCGCTCACGTCGGCTACAATCCGGCGATCTCGGGGCTGAACCTGAATTTCAACCGGGTGCATTTCGAATGGCAGCAGGCCTCAGGCGGCTACACCGTGACCATGGACGCGCGCGCCGAGCGCTACCGCCCCGCCGTCAGCGTGGCCGAGATGGAGGTCGTGCGCCGGGATCTGCCAGTCTACACCTATTCCTCGAAGGGCGAGGTGGACCACTGGACGGTGGCCAGCGGTGCGCTGGGCAAGGGCGGCGCGCGCTGGCTGCCGGTGCGCCGGCCCGCGCTTTACGCCGCCGAGGTGTTCCAGACGCTGGCGCGGTCGCACGGGATCGAATTGGCCCGGCCGGCCGCCGCGCAGACGTTGCCGCAGGGGACCGTCCTGGCCGAGATGGAGAGCGCGCCGCTGCGCGAGGTCCTGCGCGAGATGCTGAAATACTCCACCAATATCACAGCCGAGGCGGTGGGTTTGACCGCGAGTCTTGCGAGGGGGGCGCAGGTGACGAGCCTTGCCGCCTCGGGCCGCGAGATGAGCGCCTGGCTGGCCGGGCGTCTGGGCACGCGCAAGGCCGATTTCGTCGATCATTCGGGGCTGGGCGAGGGCTCGCGCATGAGCGCGGGCGACATGGTGCGCGCGCTGGTGGGGGTGGGCCCGGACGGCCCGCTCAAGCCGATCCTGAAGGATGTCTATCTGCGCGACGACCAGGGTCGCGCGCTGAAAAGCCACCCGGTCAAGATCAGGGCCAAGACCGGCACGCTGAACTTCGTCTCGGCGCTGGCGGGCTATGTCACCGGCGCGGACGGGACGGAGCTGGCCTTCGCGATTTTCACCGCCGACAACGCGCGGCGCGCCGATATCCGTCCAGAGGACCGCGAGCGCCCGGCGGGCAGCCGCAGCTGGACCGGCCGCTCGCGCGCGATGCAGATGGAACTGGTGGAGCGCTGGGCGACGCTCTATTGCGGCTGAGCTACAGCGTCGCGTGCCGCGCCCGCGCGCCGCGTTCGATGGCGGCGGCGTTCAGGCGGCTGATGTCCAGCTCGTAGCGGATCTCTTCGAGCAGGCGCAGCTCGGTCTCGTAGAGATGGCCGTCGGCGGCGGCCACGTCGCAGGCCATCGCATAGGCGGTCTCGTAGAGCTTCTCGGGCAGGGCTTCGCGCACCAGGCCGAAGAGGGCGTCGAGGCCGTCCTCCTCCTCCAGCAGGTCGAAGACGGTCTGCGCGATCACGCTGATGCGGTCGATGTCGTAATCGTGGAACACCGGCAAGTGGTTCACGATGCGCTGGATGGTCATCAGCTCGGACGTGCGGATGTTCTCGTCCGAGGCGGACACGGCCATCATCACCGCGACCAGGCTGTCCTGGGGGGTGAGCAGTTTCGACTGGGACAAATCGGCCTCCTGGGGCTGGGGACGGGGGCACAATATTGACGCGGAGGCGGGGGGGCAATAGGTAGCGGCGGTGCCGTGGCATGGGGCCGCGGTCTCAGTTTGAAAGCGTTTCAGTCATGTCCGATCTGCGCGATGCCGCGATGTCTTCGAAAGCCTGGCCCTTTGAAGAGGCGCGCAAGCTGCTGAAACGCTACGAAAAGGCGCCGCCGGAAAAGGGCTATGTCCTGTTCGAGACCGGCTACGGCCCGAGCGGTCTGCCGCATATCGGCACCTTCGGCGAGGTCGCCCGCACCACGATGATCCGCCGCGCCTTCGAGGCGATCAGCGACATCCCGACCCGTCTGATCTGTTTCTCGGACGACATGGACGGCATGCGCAAGGTGCCCGACAACGTGCCCAACACAGGGATGCTGCACGAGCATCTGCAAAAGCCGCTGACCTCGGTCCCCGACCCGTTCGGGGAATTCGACAGCTTCGGCGGGCACAACAACGCGATGCTGCGCCGGTTCCTCGACACCTTCGGGTTCGAATACGAGTTCTACTCGGCCACCGAATTCTACAAGTCGGGCCAGTTCGACGAGGTGTTGCTGCGCGCCGTCGAATGCTACGACGAGATCATGGCGGTGATGCTGAAGAGCCTGCGCGAGGAGCGCCGCCAGACCTATTCGATCTTCCTGCCGATCCACCCCGAGACCGGCCGGGTGCTTTATGTGCCGATGAAGGAGGTCAACGCCAAGGACGGCACCGTGACCTTCGACGACGAGGACGGGCGGGAATGGACGTTGCCGGTCACCGGCGGCAACGTGAAATTCCAGTGGAAGCCCGATTTCGGCGCGCGCTGGGCGGCGCTGGACGTCGATTTCGAGATGTATGGCAAGGACCATTCCACCAACACCCCGATCTACGATCGGATCTGCGAGATCCTCAGCGGCAGGAAGCCCGAGCATTTCGTCTATGAGCTGTTCCTCGATGAGAACGGCGAGAAGATCTCGAAATCCAAGGGCAACGGCATCTCGATCGACGAATGGCTGACCTATGCCTCGTCGGAAAGCCTGTCCTATTTCATGTTCCAGAAGCCGAAGACCGCCAAGCGGCTGTATTTCGACGTGATCCCCAAGGCGGTGGACGAATACCACCAGCAGCTGCGGGCCTATCGCGATCAGGACGTGGCGGCGCGGATCAACAACCCGGTCTGGCACATCCACAACGGCAACCCGCCGGAATCGAAGATGGTGGTGCCGTTTGCGATGCTGCTGAACCTGGCCTCGGTGGCCGGCGCGTCGGACAAGAGCGGGCTGTGGGGCTTCATCCAGCGCTACGCGCCTGAGGCGAGCCCCGAGACGCATCCCGATCTCGACCAGGCGGCGGAATTTGCGGTGCGCTATTTCCGCGATTTCGTGGCTCCCGAGCGCCAGTTCCGTCTGCCCACCGACCAGGAGCGCGCGGCGATGGAGGACCTCGTGGCGCGGCTGAAGGCCTGGGAGGGCGGGCTCGACGCCGAGGAGTTGCAGAGCCTCGTCTTCGCCGTCGGCAAGGAGCACGGGTTCGAACCGCTGCGCGACTGGTTCAAGGCACTTTACGAGGTGCTGCTGGGCGCGAGCCAGGGGCCGCGCTTCGGCGGGTTCATCGCGCTTTACGGCATCGACGAGAGCGTGACGCTGATCGAGAAGGGCCTCGCGGGCGAACTGGCGGGCTGAGCCGCAGGCGCCACTCCTTCCTTCCCATCCTGAATGCCGGGCGGGCGGTCCTCACGGGCGGCGCGCCCGGCCCTGTTGCGGTCTGAGGGTTAAGCCGCGCTTCACCTTTGCCTGTTAGCCCTGATGACCGGCCGGGCCCTTGCCCCGGTCTCTCCATGCAGAGTGGCTGACAATCGAGCGGAGCCGTGGCGCCCGCCCCACCGGGCTGCGCGCGGCGGCCCGGGCGCCGGGCGCGCATCAGGAAAGGGGTTTCGATGAACAAGGCAATTACCGACGGGATCGTCTTCATGCCGCCGGCATTCGGCGACGGGCTGAATCTGTGGTCGAGCGAGAACGGGACGCCGGGCTCGGCGACCTATGCGGGCGCGGCCAATGCCGCGATCGTGCCGGCGGACCCGGATTTCGGCGGCTGCCTTGAGCTTCTGAAAACGGATGCCACGCAGAAGCTGCGCGCGATGGGAGAGACGCCGATCCTGCCCGGATGCTACCTGCGGGTCACCGCCCGGGTGAAGGCGGTCAGCGGCAACCTGCCCGGCGTGCGCATCGCGGCCTACCCGGTGGACGGCAGCGGCGCACATGTGTCCGGGCTGGCCGAGACCGGGCCCGAGGTCACGCTGAGCGCCTATGGCGAGGTGGTGACGGTGAGCGCGATCCTCGGCACCGGGCTGCGCGGCGGCGTGGACATGGCCTGGAGCCCGGCGGTGGCCGGCGCCCATGTCGGCCTCAACCTGACCGGTGCGACCGGCGGCGTGGTGCGGATCGACGACATCGTGGTCGAGGACGCGACCGAGGTTTTCCACCGCAAGCTGATGGATTGGGTCGATGTGCGCGACTACGGCGCCAGGGGCGATGGCGTGACCGATGACAGCGCCGCCTTCGAGGCGGCCGACGCGGCGGCGAACGGGCGCGCGGTGCTGGTCTCTGCCGGCAGCTATCACCTGGCCGATCACGTCACCTTCGAGAGCCCGGTGCGCTTCGAGGGCACGGTCAGCATGCCGGCGGGCAGGCGGCTGACGCTGACCCGGAATTTCGACCTGCCGGCCTATATCGACGCCTTCGGCGACGAGCTGGAGGGGTTCAAGCGCGCGCTGGCGGCGCTGTTCAACTATTCCGACCATGACAGCCTGGACATGAAGGGCCGCCGCATCGACCTCGGCGCGCCGATCGACGTGCAGGCGGTGGTCGGCAACAAGACCACCCACGCCATCCGCCAGGTGATCCGCAACGGCCAGTTCAACGCGCTGGACAGCACCGGCTGGAACACCGACACGGTGAGTTCTCAGGCCAGCTATTCGACCGCCAACCCGACGCAGCTGACGGGGGTGGCGAATGTGGCCAACATCCCCGTGGGCGCGCTGGTCGAGGGGCTGGGGGTGGGCCGCGAGGTCTATGTCACCTCGAAGAACGTGGGCGCGGGGACGCTGACGCTGAGCCGCCCGCTGTTCGACGCGGTGGGCACCCAGACCTATACCTTCAAGCGGTTCAAATACATCCTCGATTTCAGCGGCTTCGCATCGCTCAGCAAATTCGTGCTGGCGGATGTGGAGTTCCAGTGCAACGGCCGCGCCAGCGGCGTGATGCTGGCCCCGGACGGCCTGATCTTTCACGCCCGCGACTGTTTCTTCACCAGCCCCAAGGATCGCGGGCTGAGCTCGCCCGGGCGCGGCTGCCAGGGGATGATGGTGGACCGCTGCCAGTTCCTGTCGAACGAGCAGGCGATGCGTTCGCAGGACCGCAGCACGATCGCGCTGAACTGCAACGCCAACGACGTCAAGCTGCGCGACAACCGGGTGGTGATGTTCGCGCATTTCGCGGTGCTGGGCGGCAGCGGCCATATCATCTCGTCCAACCACTGGTTCCAGGGCGACAGCGAAAGCAATGCGGTGCGCCAGGCGGGGCTGGTGCTGACCTCGACCAATGTCAAGACGACGGTCACCGGCAACTACATCGACAACAATTTCATCGAGTGGAGCAACGAGCACGACCCGGTCCCCGACCACGGCAACGAGCTGAGCTTCGGCGGGCTGACGATCACGTCGAACATCTTCATGGCCAGCGACGTGGCGAACTGGTTCCGCTGGATCGTGGTCAAGCCGGTGGGCGCGGGCCATTACATCCAGGGGATGAACATCTCGGGCAATGTGTTCAAATCCACGATCAGCAACATCCAGCGGGTGGATCGGGTGGACAGCACCTATGCCGGGCTCGACATGAGCCGGGCGCGCAATGTCGTCGTCGAGGGCAACAGCTTCAACGGGGTGGATCAGGTGATCAGCAACCCGGTGACGCGGCAGTTCGACATCAACACTGACAGCTCGGTTTGGAACTGTGATTTCGCGGGGTTCCTGCCCTTCGGCGGACAGGCCCGGATCGCCGCCGCCGTGGTGCCCGAGAACGGCATCCGCAACGGTGCGAACGCGCTGGTTCATGCCGCGCCCTACGCGGTGACCGGGCAGGGCGCGTCGAATACGGTAATCGCGCTGCACTGGCCCGAGGCGGTGCGCGGGCGGGTGCAGGTCACGGCGCGGATGGACAACCCGGTCTGAGGGGTTTTTCTTGCCCGTCCCGCCCTGCGGGGCGGGCCCGTTGCGGTCCCGTTACGCCAGCAGCTCCTCCGGGGTCAGCCGGAAGGCCCGGCCGAAGCCGCCGTTCAGATGGCCCGCCGTGACCGCGAAGCGCAGGAAGTGGAAATCCGCGAAATCGGCGTAGAGCTTCGCCTTGGGGTGCCCGGCCAGGTAATGCGCGCGCAGGGCGGCATGGCCGGGCGTGCCGCGCGCAACGAACGCAGCCCGGGCCTGAAGCGTCAGCCGCGGGTGGGTCAGCGGGTCGCCCTTCGGACCGGGGTCGCCGACCAGCAGCGAACAGGCCGGGTTCGCGCGCAGCGCGGCGGTATGCGCGGCGAGGTCGGAGACCAGGCTCACCGGCGCGCCGTCGGGCGCCAGCCCCAGCGCGATGCGGGTGACGAAGGGGGCGCCGGTGGCGGGCTCGATCACCGCCAGCGCGGCACTCTGCGCCCGCGTCAGCAGGGCGCGGGCCAGCGCGCGCGCGTCGTCATCGGTGGGGAGGATCGGTGATCGGCTTGGCATGGCGGGGCCCGGTCTTTGGGCCCATGATGGCGCGCGGGGCGGGATTTGCCCAGAGCGCCCTGCCGTCGAGGACATCTTCATGAGGACAAGGGCCAAGCGCGTTCCGCTCGCGGTGCGGGCGATTGCGTTTGTGTCCGGCACGGCCGGCGCCGATGAATTGGAGCTGAAGATCCCCAGGGGGCGGCCCACGGTCACGGTGCAGACCGGCGCTGGCCCGGCCGCGATCCGCCGCATCCTCGCCACCGGGGCGCCGGCAAATGGGCCCGCAGGCGCGCCCGGGCCCGCCCTTTTGTTTCCAGCCGATGCGCGCCGCGCCGGGTCTGACGACCATCGGCGAGCTGGAGCCGCCGGAAATGCTTGAGGTCCCGCGGGCCATCGTGCCGGACAGCCGCACCGCGGGCTGGTTCGTGAAGGGCGCGATCCCGGGGCGGTGAACAAGCCCCACTCCGAAGCCGCCGACGGGCCGGTCGAGCCGGGCTGCACGCCGGATTTCGACGGGTCTCTCCGCGGGGACGTGCCGCGGGTGGTGCCGTTCCGCAACGGCGCGCGGCGCGGCCATCCGCCCTCAGCCACCGGCCGGATGATCGAGACGGGCTTTCCGGCCGATTGCCTCTTTTGCCGCCGCCGCGGCAGGCAGGCGTGGCGCCCTAGCGGCGGAAGCGTTCCGCGATGCCGCAGTCGTAGGGCCGGCCCGAGGGCAGGTGGCAGAGCTGCGCGAAAAAGCCCTGGGGCAGTGTCTCATAGCCCGGCAGGCGCTTCTCCGCCTCCAGCCGGTCGAGGTGATCGGAGCAGCTGGAGATGTAATAGGCCTCGACGCGCCAGTCGTTCTGATACCATTGGTCGAAGGCCAGCGCCGTGGCGATGCCGATGTCGCCCTGCTCGGCCATGGCGTCGGCGAAGCGCCCGGTGATGTCCTCGTAATGCTCGATCCGGGTCAGCGCGTCCCAGGCCGAAGGGTCGCCCCGCTCGCGCAGCTGCCAGGCATAGAGCGTGGCAATCGCCTGGGCGTCGGCCTCCATGCCGAAGACCAGTCGCGCGGCCTCCTGCATGTCGAGGGCGGGCGTGGGGCAGAACCCGCGCGAGAGCTGTTCTACATGGCGCAGCTCGTGGATGAGGATGGCGAAGCGCGCGCCCTCGGGCAGATCCCGGCGCAGGACGATCCGGTTGCTCAGCGGCTCGAAGTAGCCGCGCGCCTCCATCGGCTCGTCGGACAGGCACAGCGCGGCGCCCGAGCCATGCCAGGCGGCGATCAGCAGGTCGGGCTGCGGCGCCAGATCCTCGATCCGGCCGAGCAGGGCCGCGAGGGCGGCGGCGTCGGGACTGGTGGCCGGCGCGCCGGGGCGCAGGCAGGAGGCGTCGGCGGGCGCCTCGTGCACGGTCGCGGCGTTCGGGGACAGCGTGGCGTGAAAGGGCGACGAGGCCCGGGCGAGGGGGGCCGGCAGGCACAGCAGCAGAAGGGCAACGGCGCGCGCGATCATGGCGCCAGCCTAGCCGAGGCGCCGCGCGCCGCCTAGGAAAAAAGCCCTGCCGCCGCGCTCAGAAACTGCGCCAGAGGCCGAGTTTCAGGCCCAGCGTCTCCTCCCCGGCCAGCCCGGCCTTCAGCCCGATTTCCAGGAACGGCCCGTCCCGTCCGAGGCGGCGCACATAGGCGGGCGAGAGGCGCAGATAGGGCGCCGCGCCGGGATAGTGGCCGGACTGGAGCTGCAGGATGAACAGGCGGTCCGCGCCGGGTTTCAGCCCCAGCGTCAGATCGGCCTTGAGCGCGGCCTCTCCCGCGCCCGGCACCCATACGATGAAACCGTCCAGATTGGCCCAGCCGGGCCCCCAGACGGTCTCCAGACCGCGGCCCCAGCTCAGGCCGGGGCGCAGCAGCGGCTGCGGCTCCTTGCCGGCGCCGCCCATGCCGCCGAGGCCCAGTTCGGCGGCGAAGCGGTGCCGGCCATGGCCGGCGTCCAGCGCGCGGCGCAGGAACAGCACCGCGGTCCAGTCGCCGCGGCCGTCGCCCCGCCCGGCATCGAGCCCCAGCGTCAACCCCGCGCCCAGCCCGTATTCTGCATAGAGCGTGCTGTAGCCCGAGACCGGGCGGCCGGGCTGGCCGCGATCCTCGGTCAGGCTGTGCGAAAGCGACAGGAATTCCGTGCCCGCCTCGCGCGGCCAGGGACCGGGCTGGGCGGGTCCCGCAGCCAGCGCCAGCGCGAGGCTCAGGGCCAGCGCCAGGCTCAGGGCCAGCGCCAGGCTCAGGGCCAGCGCCAGGCTCAGGGCCAGCGCCAGGCTCAGGGCAGGGGAGTGGTTTCGCATCCGGTCCCTCCTTTGCGCCCAGTTTTTCGGCAACAGGCTTAACAGGATGTTAACGCTGGCCGCGGGACGGATATCCGGCTGCATCGCCGGCGAATTTCGGCTATGCTGCATTGCAGCGAAACGAGACACGGGCGGAGGCGGCCATGACCGGAACCATCATCACCATTGCTCAGCAGAAGGGCGGCTCGGGCAAGACCACGCTGGCCGCCAACCTGGCCGTGGCCTTCGCGCGGGCGGGGCTGTCGGTGGCGCTGCTGGACACCGATCCGCAGGGCAGCCTCGGGCGCTGGTTCATGGCGCGGGCCGGGCGGCTGGGCGATCCCGGGCTGGAATTCTCCACCGCCTCGGCCTGGGGCGTGGGCTACGAGACGGGCAAGCTGGCGCGCGCCCATGACATCGTCCTGATCGACACCCCGCCCAAGGCCGACAGCGACCTGCGCCCGGCGCTGCGCGCGGCGCAGCTGGTGCTGGTGCCGGTGGCAAGCTCGCATGTCGATCTCTGGGCGACCGAGGGCGTGCTCGACCTCGCCCGCCGCGAAAGCCGCCCGGCGGCGCTGGTCCTCAACCGGACCCGCCCCGGCACGCGGCTGGGCATGGAGGTGGCCGAGGCCGCGGCCGGGATGGAGGCCCACCTCGCCGCCGCGACGCTGGCCAACCGGGTGACCTATGCCGAGACGCTGGGCCAGGGGCTGGGCGTGCTGGAAGCGGCGCGCAAGGGCCCGGCCTGCGCCGAGATCGAGGCCCTGGCGGCGGAGCTGCGGGGGCTGATCGCTTCCTGACCTGTGTCAAAGTCGCGCATCGCGGGCCGTGCCATCATCGCCCCGACAACAAGGAGGTTTGCCATGTACAAGAACATTCTCGTCCCCATCGCGCTGGACCACGGCCCCAAGAGTGGCGCGGCGCTGGCGGTGGCGCGCGCATTGCTGGACGAGGGGGGCAGGATCACCGCGATCACGGTGATGGAGGCCATCCCCCCCTATGTCTCGCAATACCTTCCCGCCGACCAGGAGGCCCGCGCCCGCGAAGAGGTGCACGCCGCGCTGCTGGCCGAGCTGGGCGGGGCCGGGGACGTGAAGGCCGACGTGGTGACCGGCCATGCCGGGCGCACCATCCTCGAATATGCCGAGGAAAAGGGGATGGACCTGATCGTCATCGCCTCGCACCGCCCCGGCCTGCAGGATTATTTCCTCGGCTCCACCGCCGCGCGCGTCGTCCGCCACGCGCCCTGCGCGGTGCATGTCGTCCGCTAGGCCCGGGGGCGCCCCGGCACGCGGGGCGCGCGCGACGGGCGCGGCCGGATTTCCGCCGCGCCCCACGGCCAGGCTGAAACCCAAGGAGGCCGCGATGCCGACCATCACCCAAGACGCCCAGCTTCAGACCGTCATCACCACCTTCGAGACCACGCCGGGCACCTGCCAGGACCTGCTGGAGGCGCTGCAGGACGCCTATGAGCAGTTCATCTCGAAACAGCCCGGATTCCTCGGCGCGGGGCTGCATGTCAACGACGCCCAGACCCGCATCGCCAACTACTCGCAATGGCGCCGGCGCGAGGATTTCCAGGCCATGCTGCGCAGCGACGAGATGCGCGCCCGCAACCGCCGGATCAATGACCTGTGCAAAAGCTTCGAGCCCGTCATGTATGACGTGGTCGCCAGTTTCGATTGAGGGCGCGGTCGTGGCGCTGGTCGATCCGCTGAGCGAAGAGCAGATGGAGCCTGAGCTGCGCGCGGCGGTTCAGTTCTTCAAGGGGCCCTTGGGGGTGATCCCCAACTCGGTGCGCACCATGGCCCACCGCCCCGACATCGCGCGCGCCTTCACCGATCTCAACATCGCGGTGATGGCCGATACCGGCACGGTGACGCCCGAGTTCAAGCGCCTGATCGGCTATGTCTCCAGCTTCGCTTCGCGCTGTCTCTATTGCCAGGCGCACATGATTCTCGCCTCCGAACGCTTCGGCGCCTCGCAGGCGCGGCTGAACGATGTCTTCGATTTCGAGGCCAGCGCGCATTTCACCGAGGCCGAGAAGGCCGCCCTGGCCTTCGCCCGCGCCGCGACCGAGGTGCCCAACGCCGTGACCCCCGAGATCGGCGCGCGGCTGCGCGACCACTGGCCGCCGGAAGCGATCGTCGAGATCATGGGGGTGGTGGCGCTGTTCGGCTATCTCAACCGCTGGAACGATTCCATGGGCTCGGCGCTGGAGGACCTGCCGCGCTCGAAGGGCGAGGAACGGCTAGCCGGCACGACCGGCTGGCATGTGGGAAAGCACGGCGCCGGCTGAGCCGCGCCAGGGCCCGGAGGGGGCGCATGAGAACGACAATAGCCGCTGCCGCCCTCTGTGTGCTGGGTCTGGGGCCGGGGCTGAGCACGGGCGCCTCGGCGCAGGAGTTGCTGGGCAGCTACATCGCCGATATCGGGCCGGCGGACCTGCGCAACTCGCAGGGCGTGCGCCTGTGGGCGCCGTGGCAGATCCTGCGCCAGGACCGCGCGAATTTCCACCGCTTCGGCCTGCGCGACGCGGGCGATGAATGGGACCCTTTCTTCGCCGATCCGGGCCGCCGCGCGACGATGGAGCGGATGATCCAGCGCGGCTGGATCGACCCCGAGGCCGCGCGCGCGATCGTGCGGGGCGGGGTGAGGGTCTATGTCGCGGTCTACAGCTACGGCGCGCAGGGCGAGATGGTGACGGTGGACGTCTGGCGCTGATGCGCGGTGCCCGCCCCTGGCGGGGCAGGCGCGGGGGGCTTTCAGAACAGGATGACGTTGCGTCGGGCGGCGCCGGATTTGGTGTCGGCGATGGCCTCGTTGATCTGGTCAAGCCGCCAGCGGCCCGAGATCAGCTCGTCGAGCTTCAGCCGGCCCTGTTGATAAAGGTCCACCATCCAGGGGATATCGCGCGCCAGCACCGTGTCGCCCATGAACGAGCCCAGGAAGGATTGACCGCTGATGGCGGTGATCACGGGCTCATAGCTGGATTTCTGCCCTGAATGTGGCATCCCCACCATTACCAGCCGGCCGCCCTTCGTCAGATAGCGCGCGGCGGTGTCATAGGCCGGGATCGCGCCCACGGTGACGAAGACCGCATCGGCGCCGCGCCCGGCGGTGATCTTGCGGGCGACCGACCAGGGCTTGGCCTCGGTGGCGAGGATGCCGTCGGTCGCGCCGAACTCGCGCGCCGCGGCCAGCTTCTCCTCGGTCATGTCCACGGCGATGATGCGCGCCGCACCCGCCAGCCGCGCGCCCTGGATCGCGTTCAGCCCGACGCCGCCGGCGCCGATCACCACCACGTTGTGGCCGGGCCGCACGCCGCCGGTGTTGACCGCCGCGCCGACGCCGGTGACGACGCCGCAGGACAGCAGGCAGGCGGCCTCCATCGGCATGTCGGCCGGGATGGGGGCGATCTGGCTGCGGTCGACCACGACCCTCTCGGCGAAGGCGCCGCAGTCCAGCCCCTGCGCCAGCGCGCCGCCGCCGGGCAGGCTGAGCGGGCCTTCTGCCGGGTCGTGCGAGGTGGCGCAAATCGCCGGGTGGCCGGTTGCGCAGGGCAGGCACTGGCCGCAGGCGCGCAGCAGCGTCACCAGCACCGTGTCGCCGACCGCGTAGCCGGCGACCCCCGCGCCGAGCGCGCTGATCCGCCCCGCCGCCTCGTGGCCGTAGACCGCCGGAAGGGGGCCGCCCCAGCCGCCCTCGGCATAGGAGATGTCGGAATGGCAGATCGCGCAGGCCTCCAGCGTGACCTCGACCTCGCCGTGCAGCGGTGCGCGCAGTTCCACCTCTTCGATCACCAGGGGTGCGTTGAATTCATGGGCCACGGCGGCGCGGATTCGTGTCATCTGTTCCTCCCTGTTCTGCGGCCAGTCTGGGCATGGCCGGAGGGCGGGGCAAGCCCCCTTGTGCTGCGGGCACAGGGCTCAGCGCGCGTCCTGCGCGGCGGGTTCGGCGGCGAAGACCACGGCGCAGACCAGCATCAGAAGGGCGGCCAGCAGGAACGGCGCGCCGGGCAGCTGCAGCGGCGCGCCCGGGGCGGTGAAGGCGCTGAAGGTGGCGGTCATCACCAGCGGCGACAGGATCGCCGCCAGCGCCTTGGTCGAGGTCACCGCGCCCTGCAGCGCGCCCTGCGCGTCGTCGCCCACCCGCTGCGACATCATCCCCTGCAGCGCCGGCGTCGCCATGAAGCCCAGCGCCGCCAGCGGGATCAGGCCGAGCGCCAGCGCGCCGTCCCCGATGCCGGAAAGGATGGCGAAGGCCAGCAGGCTGAAACCGAGTCCGGCCAGCACCGTCCGCCGCTCGCCGAAGGATGCGAGCACCGGGCGGATCAGCCAGCCCTGCACCGCCGCGCTGGACAGGCCGAAGGCGGCCAGAGACAGCCCCACCATCGCCGGCGCCCAGCCGAACCGCGCCTGGGTGAAGAATGCCCATGTCGCGGGATAGACGATGAAGGCGAAGTCGTAGAGGAAGACCAGCACGAACAGCCGCCCCAGTCCGGGCAGCGCGCGCATCTGGCGCAACGCGCCCAGCGGGTTGGCGCGGGACAGGCGGAAGCGGCGGCGGGTGCGGTCGTTCACCGTCTCCGGCAGAACGGCGAGGCCGAGCGCGAAATTCGCCCCCGCCAGCAAGGCCGCGGCGTAAAAGGGCGCGCGCGGGCCCAGTTGTCCCAGCAGCCCGCCCAGCGCCGGCCCCAGGACGAAGCCCAGGCCGAAGGCCGCGCCGACGAGGCCGAAACGCGCGGATTTCTCCGCGGGCGCCGAGATGTCGGCGACGAAGGCCGTGGCGGTGGATTGCGTGGCCGCGCTGATGCCGCCCACCACGCGCCCGGCCAGCAGCCACCAGATGGACCCGGCCAGTGCCATCACCAGGTAATCGGCCGCCATGACCGCCATCGAGATCAGCAGGACCGGCCGCCGCCCGTAGCGGTCCGACAGGTTGCCGGTCAGCGGCCCGAACAGGAACTGCATCACGGCGAAGGCGGTCGAAAGAACCCCGCCCCACAGCGCGGCATCGGCCAGCGTGCCGCCGGTGACGTCGCGGATCAGGCCGGGCAGGACCGGCACGATCAGTCCGATCCCCATCGCGTCGATCACCAGCGTCAGCAGGATGAATCCCATCGCGCCGGGGCCGGGCCCCGGTCTCACAGCTTGTCCAGTATCTCGGCCAGGGCCGCGGGCGCGGTGATCTGCGGCAGGTGCCCGCCGGGCAGGCTGAGCATCTGGTCGCAGGGCGTCTCGCTGGCCATCGTCCGTTGCAACTCGGGTGTGATGGTGCGGTCGTCCTCGCAGAGGATGTAGACGCGGGGGACCGTGCCGAAGCGCGCCGCGGTCAGCTGCACGGGGTCGGTCTGGGCCTTGTTCGATTGCGGCCCCAACCCCTGCTGGACCTGCCGCCTGGCCGCGCCGCTGGCGTTCTGACAGAGGTATTCCACCGCCAGTTCGGGGTCGAGAACGGTCGTCCCCTTCTCCGGGCCGGGGCGCACGGCCGCGCCGATGGTGGGCGCCTCGCGCTTTTTCAGCGACAGCAGGCTGTCGCCGTCGCGCGGCAGGAAGGCGCAGAGATAGACCAGCTTGCGGATGCGCTCGGGTGCCAGTTCGGCCGCGGCGGAGATCGCCATGCCGCCCATGGAATGGCCGACCAGCAGCGCGGGCGGGCCCTTTTCCAGCTCCGCGACGATGCGGGCGGCGTAATCGGCCAGCCGGACCGTCCCGGGCGGGGTGGGGTCGTCGCCGTGGCCGGGCAGGTCGATCGCCGCGACCTCATGGCCCCTGCGTTCGAGCAGGCGCGCGACGCCGCGCCAGCTGTCGGCCCGGCCCCAGGCGCCGTGGATCAGGAGGATGCGCGAAGGCTCAGACATGGCCGGTCTCCGTCAGGAAGGTGGTCAGCGCCGCGGCGAAGTCCCGCGGCCTGTCCACGCAGGGCAGGTGGCCCGCGCCGCGGATCAGGCAAAAGCGCGAGCCAGGGATTAGCCCGGCGGTTTCGCGCACCATGTCGGGCGGCGTCGAGCCGTCCTCGCTGCCCGCGATTGCCAGCGTCGGCAGGCGCAGCCGGGCGGTGCTTTCGTAAAGGTCGGTCTCGGCGATGGCGGCGCAACAGCCCAGATAGCCCTCGACCGGGGTGGACAGCAGCCGCGCCCGCGTCGCGGCAAAGGCCGGGTCGTCGTGGAAGCGCCTCGGGAACCAGCGCGCCAGCGTCGCCGCGCCGAGCGCCGCCATGCCGCCCGCCCGCAGCTGTTCCATACGGTCGCGCCAGATCTGCGAGGTGCCGATCTTGGTCGCGGTGTTCGACAGCACCAGCGCGCGCACCTGATCGAGACGTTCGGCCGCCAGCCCCTGTGCGATCATCCCGCCGAGAGAGACGCCCACCACCATCGCCTCGCGCACCTTCAGCCGGTCGAGCAAGGCGGCGACATCGCCCACCAGGTCGCCCATGTAATACTCGCCCGCCGGGCAGGGCGACCGCCCGTGCCCGCGCAGATCGACCCGGATCACCCGCAGGCCGGGCGGCAGCAGCGGCAGCACCGCGTCCCACAGGTGCAGATCGGTGCCGAGCGCATGCAGGAACAGCAGCGGCGCCCCCCCGGGATCGCCCTCGTCGAGGTAATGCAGCACGATGCCGCCGATGTCGCCGGGCATCCGCATGGCTCAGTCCCGCATCCGGATATGCGCCATCACCTGTCCGTGGTCCGAGGCCAGCTTGTTGTAGGGCGCCTCGGGGTGGGCGCCGTCGGTCAGGTGGTCGTTGAAGGCGCTGAAATATTCCATGTCCCCGATCCGCTTGTCGTAATCGGGGTGGAAATGCCGCGACAGCAGGATCTGGTCGAAGCTCTCGTAAGCCCCGCCATAGGCGGTGGTGTAGACCATGTCGCGCAGGCTCTTGCGGACGAAGAGTTGCTCGGCCGAATGCAGGCGCACGCGCTCGACGCTGTCGCGGATCTGCGCGGCCTCCTCCGCGGTGTAGCGGTCGTCGGGGGCGGTGGCGTTGTGGCGCTCCATCCAGGCGTAGTTGATGAAGGGCGCCTCGCCGGTGACGATCTCGGTCGAGACGGCGTTCTCGCCGTCGTTGATGTCGCCCAGAACGATGACGGGGCGGCCCTTGTCCAGTTCCTCGAGCACCAGCTTGCGCAGCACCCAGGCCTCTGCCATGCGCCGCAGCGCCGCGCGCAGGGCGCCCAGCATCCGGCCGGCGGAATCGTAGCGCAGCAGGTCGATCTCGCGCGCGAACGGCTCCCCCTCGGGGCGGATGAACTCGCCCATCTTCGATTTCAGGTGGCAGTTGAACACGGTGATCAGCCGCTTGCCCGCCGGCACCCGCACCTTGAGGATGGGGCGCGACAGGCGGGTGAGGGTGAAATGCCCCGCGTCGCCGCCGCCGAATTCGGCGAAGGGGATCCGCAGCGGCGCGTCCAGCACCTGCACCACTTCGGGGTCCTCGGCAAAGCCCCGGCGCGACAGGATGGCGAGGCCGGGGCGGCGCTGCCCCGGCGGCCCGTCGGCGATGTTGGGGGCGAAGGCGAGATCGGCCTCGGAATAGGGCTCATAGGCGAGTTTGCGGAAGATCACCTTGCGGCGGTAGGGCTTGCCCCTGCCGGGCTGGGTGGCGGAGTTCGACGCCAGGCCGCGCGCGTCGGCCTCCTTGATCACCTCCAAGAGCGGCTTTTCCTCGAACACCTCCTGAAAGCCCACGATATCGGCGTCCATCGTCACCAGCTGGTCGGCCAGCCAGTCCTGCTTCCAGGCGTATTCCTCGGGGGTGTATTGCTCAAAGCGGTAGAATTCCTGATCCGGGCCGATCAGGTTCTTGGCGTTGAAGGTGGCGATGGTGAAGGCCGTCATGCCGTCTCCCCGAACCGTTCCAGCGCGGCGCGGTAGACGCCGGCATCGACATTGCCGCCCGAGGCGATAACCACCACCGCGTCGCCGCTGACCGCCTCGGGGCGGAACAGCGCCGCGGCCAGCGCCACCGCGCCGCCCGGCTCCAGCACGATCTTGAGCCGGTTGAAGGCCGCCGCCATGGCGCGCTGCGCCTCCTCGTCGGTGACGACGAGGCCGGGGCCGCAGAGGCGCGACATGATCGGAAAAGTGATATTTCCGGGTTGCGGCGTCAGGATTGCATCGCAGAGGGAGCCCGATGTCCGTTCGTTTCGTGCTATCCGTCCCTGGGCCAGCGACCGCGCGGTGTCGTCGAAACCCTCCGGCTCGACGGTGCGCGGGCGCAGCCCCGGGGCGCGTGCCTCCAGCGCCAGCGCTATGCCCGAGGTCAGCCCGCCGCCGCCGCAGCAGATCAGCACGTCGCCCCCGGTCACGCCTTCCGCGGCGGCCTGTTCGGCGATCTCCAGCCCGATCGTGCCCTGGCCGGCGATCACCAGCGGCTCGTCATAGGGCTTGATCAGGGTCAGGCCGCGCTCTTGCGCCAGTTTTGTGCCGATCGCCTCGCGGTCCTCGCCGGCCACGCGATCGTAAAGCACCACCTCGGCGCCCATGGCGCGGGTGTTGGCGATCTTCAGCTTGGGTGCGTCGGCGGGCATGACGATGACGGCGGGGATGCCGTGGCGCTGGGCGGCGCGGGCCACGCCCTGCGCGTGGTTGCCGGTGGAAAAGGCGATCACGCCGCGCGCGCGACGATCCTCGGGCAGGGCCGAGACCGCCGACCACGCGCCGCGAAACTTGAACGAGCCGGTGTGCTGCAGGCATTCGGGCTTCACCAGGACCCGCCGCCCGGCGATCTCGTCGAGGAAGGGCGAGGACAGCAGCGGCGTGCGACGCGCGTTCCCCGCAAGCCGTTCGGCGGCGGCCTCGATCATCTCGATATTCACGGCTTCGGTCATGGCAGTCTCTCCAGGAAGGCGCGGATGGCGGCGAGGCTTTCCACCTCGTCGAGGAAGGGGATATGCGCGCGGCCGGGCACCTCGGCAAAGATCATGTCGGGGCGGCGGCGGCGCATCTCGGCGGCGGTCTCGGGCGACAGCAGGTCGGAATTGGCGCCGCGGATCAGCGCCACGGGCTTGCCCGCCAGCGCGTCGAAACACGGCCACATGTCGGGCGCCTCGGCGTCATAGGCGGCGAGGAAGGCGTCGCGCAGCGCCGGGTCGTAGGTGATTTCCAACCCCTCGGCGGTCTGGACGTAATGCTTCGCGGCCTCTTCGCGCCAGCGGTTGGCGGGCACGTTGGCGAAGCCCTCCATGACTTGGGGCATGGCCGCGGCGGCCTGCTCCAGCGTCCGGGCGCGCGGGTTGCGGCCGACATAGTCGGCGATGCGCTCCAGCCCCGCGCGCTCCACCACCGGGCCGACATCGTTCAGGCAGAGCCCGGTCAGCCGCTCCGGGGCCGTGGCCGCGATCAGCATCCCGATCAGCCCCCCGCGCGAGGTGCCCAGGATCGGCGCCGCCCCGATCCCGAGGTGATCGAGCAGTTCCAGCGCGTCCCGAGCCTCGCGCGGCACGGTATAGGTTTCGGCCCCCGTCCACTGGCTCGCCCCCCGGCCGCGGCTGTCGAGGCAGATCATCCGCGCCTCCTCCAGATGCGGCGCGAGATAGTCGAAATCGGCCATGGTCCGGGTCAGGCCAGACAGGCAGAGCAGCGCCGGTCCCTCGCCACGGATGCGATAGGCCAGCCGCGCGCCGTCGGAGGCGGTGAAAAACCGCATCACAGCCCCTCTGCCAGCGCGGGGATGCCGGTGAGGTCGCTCAGCACATGGGCCGGCCGCCAGGGCAGCCGGTCTACAGGCTGTCCCGCGCGGTTGACCCAGGCGGTGGTGAAGCCGTAGCCCGCCGCGCAGCCCGCATCCCAGCCGTTCGACGACACGAACAGGACCTCTGCCTTGTCGCAGCCGAAGCGCGCCCTCACCAGGTCGTAGACCGACGGGTGCGGCTTGAATACGCCCACGCTTTCCACCGACAGCACGTCGTCCAGCAGATCGCCGATCCCGGCGGAGCTGACCGCGCCCTCCAGCATCTCGGGTGAGCCGTTGGACAGGATCGCGGTGTTCATCCCCGCCGCCTTCAGCCGGGTCAGCATGGCGGGCACCTCGGGATAGGCGGCCAGTTCCCAGTAAAGCGCCAGCAGCCGCGCGCGCAGCCCCGCGTCGTTCAGACCCGCGGCCTCCATCGCCCAGTCGAGCCCGTCCTGCGTGACGGTCCAGAAATCGGCATGCGCGCCCGTCACCGCCCGCATCCAGCTGTATTCCAGCTGTTTCGCCCGCCAGTCGGCGGCAAGCCTCGGCCAGGCCTCGGCCAAGGCCTCGGAGCCGGGCTCCTGCGCGGCTTGGCGCGCCGCGGCGCTGACGTCGAAAAGCGTGCCATAGGCGTCGAAAACGCAGGTTGTGATGGTCATCCTGTCCTCCCCTTTTGGGGCAGAGTGGCACAGCCCCCGCCGCCGCGAAAGGGGTGAGATCGGCCCGGTTGTGCATCCGGCGCGGGGCCGGTAGACTAGCCCCACGCCAAGAGCACCTGCGCCACGCGCGCGGCCTCTGCAAACCCATCCCCCGCACATGAAAGAGAGACACGCGATGGCGCAAGTCAAATCGGGCGACACGGTCCGCATCCATTACACCGGCACGCTGACGGACGGCACGGTTTTCGACAGCTCCGAAGGGCGCGAGCCGCTGGAATTCACCGTCGGTTCCGGCCAGATCATTCCCGGCCTCGACAAGGCCCTGCCGGGCATGGCCGTCGGCGAGAAGAAAACCGTGGTCGCCGTCGCCGACGAGGCCTATGGCCAGCCTGACCCGAACGCGCGCCAGGCGATCCCGCGCGACCAGATCCCGGCGGACATCCCGCTTGAGGTCGGCCTGATGCTGGAGATGCGCACGCCGCAGGGCCAGTCGATGCCTGTCACCGTGGCCGAGCTGACCGATGACAGCGTGACGCTGGACGCCAACCACCGGCTGGCCGGCCACGACCTGACCTTCGCGATAGAGCTGGTCGAGATCGTCTGACCCTTCGGCATGGCCCTTTGCCGCGGCATGTGCTGAAATGCGCCGATGCCGGGGAGGGCCATGCCATGCCGCCAGCGATGGAACGCCTGCTGGGCCGCATCCGCGAGTTGCAGGAGGCGGTTCAGGAGGAGATCGAGGAACGCCGCGCCGAGTTCCGCTATCGCGTCGAACGCGGGCGCGTGGTGTTCGAGGACGACATGCGGCGGCGCCACCGCGAACTGCGCGAGGGCTGGCTGAGCTTTCTCAAGCGCACGCGGCCGATGGTGGTGCTGACCGCGCCGGTGATCTATTCGCTGATCCTGCCGCTGGCTCTGCTCGACCTGTTCGTGAGCCTCTACCAAGCCATCTGTTTCCCGGTTCACGGCATCGAGAAGGTCCGGCGCGGCGACTACATCGCCATCGACCGCCACCAGCTGGGCTATCTCAACGGGCTGCAAAAGCTGAACTGCGTCTATTGCGGTTATGCCAACGGGCTGATCGGCTATGCCCGCGAGATCGCCTCGCGCACCGAGGAATACTGGTGCCCGATCAAGCATGCCCGCCGCATCGAGGAGCCGCATGCCCGCTATGGCAGCTTTGTCGAGTTCGGCGATGGCGAGGGGTTCCGCGAGAACCTGTCGCGCCGCCTGCGCGAACAGGCGGACCGGCGGCGGGGCGGGGGCTGAGCCTCCGCATGCCAGAGGTGCCACGGCCCGGCGCGGCCTCTCGCCGGGCGGGCCCGCTTGTCCGAAGCCCCGCCCACCGCGGGCGGACGCTGCCCGCCTTGCGCCGCCGCCGTCCCCGGAAAAGAAGACGGCGCGCCGACTGGGTGGCGCGCCGTCTGCAGCATTCCCGACAGCTGGCCTGCGGGGGCTGAGCCGCCCCGGCCTTACAGGTTCTCCGGCTGCGGCATGCCTAGGACGTGGTAGCCGCCATCGACCCGGATGATCTCGCCGGTGGTGCAGTTGCCGTGGTCCGAGGCCAGGTAGACCGCGGTGCCGCCGATCGCCTCGAGCGTCGCGTTGTGGCGCAGCGGCGCGTTGGCCTCGGTCTGGCGGAAGGTCTTGCGCGCGCCACCGATGGCCGCGCCGGCCAGTGTCTTCATCGGGCCGGGCGAGATCGCGTTCACGCGGATGCCCTGCGGCCCGAGGTCGTTGGCCAGATAGCGCACCGCCGATTCCAGCGCCGCCTTGGCCACGCCCATCACGTTGTAGAAGGGCGTCACCCGGTTGGAGCCCTGGTAGGTCAGGGTGATGATCGAGCCGCCCTGCGGCATCAAGGGCACGGCCCGCTTGGCCACGTCGATCAGCGAGTAGCAGGAGATCGTCAGCGAGTTGCGGAAATTCTCGCGGGTGGTGTCGACGAAGCGGCCGGTGAGCTCGTTCTTGTCGGAATAGGCGATGGCGTGGACCACGAAGTCGATCGTGCCCCATTCCGCCTTCAGCCGGTCGAACGCGGCGTCCAGCGAGGCGTCGTCCGTGACGTCCACATCGACCAGGATGTTCGAGCCCAGCGACTGGGCCAGCGGCAGGACGCGCTTGCCGAAAGCCTCCCCCTGGTAGCTGAAGGCCAGCTCGGCCCCCTCGGCATGCAGTGCCTTTGCAATCCCCCATGCGATGGACCGGTCGTTGGCGACGCCCATGACCAGGCCGCGCTTCCCCTTCATGAGATCAGGCATCATGTCCTATCCGTGATATTTGCTCAGAGCGATCGAGCCGTTGGTGCCGCCGAAGCCGAAGGAGTTGGACATCACCGTGTCCAGACCGGCGTTTTCGACCAGCGTCGTGGCGACCTCGCCCGGCTGGATCGCCGGGTCCAGCGTTTCGACATTGATCGAGGGGGCGATGAAATCATGTTCCAGCATCAGCAGGCTGAACACCGCCTCCAGCGCGCCGGCGGCGCCCTGGGCGTGGCCGGTCAGCGACTTGGTGGAGCTGATCGGCGGGGTGTTGCACTCGCCGAAGACCCGGCGCACGGCCAGCACCTCGCCCACGTCGCCCACTGGCGTCGAGGTGCCATGCGCGTTGATATAGCCGACCTTGCGGTCCGCGGGCAGGGTCTGCAGCGCCAGCCGCATCGCGCGCTCGCCGCCCTCGCCCGAGGGGGCCACCATGTCGTGCCCGTCCGAGGTTGCGGCGAAGCCGGTAACCTCGGCGTAGATCCTGGCGCCGCGGGCGCGGGCGTGCTCCAGCTCCTCCAGAACGAGGATGCCGCCGCCGCCCGAGATGACGAAACCGTCGCGGTCGGCGTCGAAGGCGCGCGAGGCTTGCTGCGGCGTGTCGTTGAACTTGCTCGACATCGCGCCCATCGCGTCGAACAGGCACGACAGGGTCCAGTCCAGTTCCTCGCCGCCGCCGGCGAACATCACGTCCTGCTTGCCCATCATGATCTGCTCGGCGGCATTGCCGATGCAATGCAGCGAGGTCGAGCAGGCCGAGGTGATGGAATAGTTGATGCCCTTGATGCGGAAGGCCGTCGCCAGGTTGGCCGAGATCGTCGAGCTCATGCATTTGGGCACCGCGAAGGGGCCTATCCGCTTGGTCGCGCCGGTCTGGAGCACGGTCTGATGCGCGGCGAACATGGCGCTGGTCGAGGGCCCGCCGGAACCGGCCACAAGCCCGGTGCGCGGGTTCACGATGTCGCTTTCCTCAAGCCCGGAATCCGCGATCGCCTGTTGCATCGCGATATGGGCATAGGCCGCGCCCGGCCCCATGAAGCGCAGCGCGCGCTTGTCGATATGTTCGGCCGGGTCGATGTCGATCGCCCCCGCGACCCGGCTGCGGAAGCCGTGTTCGGCCATCGCCTCGTTGGCGGTGATGCCTGACCGGCCGGCCTTCAGCGCGGCGGTCACCTCCTCGGCATTGTTCCCGATGGACGAGACAATCCCCAGCCCTGTTACGACCACGCGACGCATGGCGCACTCCTCTCGTTTTGGATCAGTTCTCGGACAGAGCGACCTTCATGTCCTTGACCTGATAGATCACTTCGCCATCGGCCTCGACCCGGCCATCGGCCACGCCCATGGTCAGGCGGCGGGTCTGAATGGCCTTGGTGAAATCGACGTAATAGGTCAGCATCTTGCGGTCGGGGCGGACCATGCCGGTGAGCTTCACCTCGCCCACGCCCAGCGCGTAGCCGCGCCCCTGCCAGCCGCGCCAGCCCAGGTTGAAGCCGGTCAGCTGCCACAGCCCGTCCAGTCCGAGGCAGCCGGGCATGATCGGGTTGCCGGGGAAATGGCATTCGAAGAACCACAGGTCGGGGTGGATGTCGAACTCGGCCACCACATGGCCCTTGCCATGCGCGCCGCCATCGGCGCTGATCTCGGTGATCCGGTCCATCATCAGCATGGGCGGCGCGGGCAGCTGCGCGTTGCCGGGGCCGAACAGCTCACCCCGCGCGCATTTCAGTAGATCGTCCTTGTCGAAACTCGTCGGATAGTCGGCCATCCAGCCCCGCCCCTTCACGCTGTGCTTGTATGTCAGCCCCCCGTGTAGCACCGGGCCGGAAGGGCATGCAATAGCGCCTCGGCCCGGCGGGGGGGGATGTCCCGGCGCGAAAATGAATTGAAACGGGCCCGAGTTGCCCTGTATATGCAGCCTTATGGACAAGAAAAACGCCATCCCCACGGGCCCCGAGGCGGCCGAACGCGGCGCGGCCTGGCTGGCCGGCGCCGGTCTGCGGCCGACGCGCCAGCGCGTGGCGCTGGCGGCGCTGCTGGTCGGGGACGGGCAGGATTGCCATGTGACCGCCGAGAGTCTTTTTTCCGCGGTGAGCGCGGCCGGCGAGAAAGTGTCGCTGGCCACCGTCTACAACACGCTGCGCGCCTTCTGCGACGCCGGGCTGATGCAGGAGGTGATGGTCGACGGCACCAAGTGCTATTTCGACACCCGCACCGACGATCACCCGCATTTCTTCTGGGAAGACGAGGGGCGGCTCAGCGATGCGCCGGTCGAGCAGCTCGAGATCACCCGCCTTCCGCAGGCCCCCGACGGCGCGAGGATCTCAAAGGTCGACGTCGTGATCCGGCTGCGCCGCAGCTGAGCCGGCGCGGGCGCGCCGCGGCCCGGCCTCTCCCGATTTCAGCAGCGCCAGGCGGGTCAGCACCGGCCCGGCCAGTTCGAACACCACGGTGGTGGCCACGGTGACGGTGAGCAGCGGCGCCGCATATGCCGGCATTGCATGCGCGGCGACCAGCGCCATGCCCAGCGCCACGCCCGCCTGCGGCGTCAGCGCCAGCCCTACCAGCCGCGCCTCGCGCCGCGCCATGCCGCCCAGCCGGGCCCCGATCCAGCCGCCCGCCATCCGGCCCAGCACCCGCAGCGCCACGAAGGCCAGCGCCAGCCAGCCCGCGCCGCCCAGCCCCGACAGGTCCACCGTCGCCCCGGCCAGCACGAAGAACACGATCACGAAGGGCCAGCTGGCCTGTTCGATGGCGCGGAAGGGGCGTTCGTGGTGCCGGGCGAGGTTCACGATCACGGCGCCGGCGGTCATGCCCACCAGCAGGAGCGACACCTCCAGCCACAGCGAGACCCCGGCGCAGAGCAGCACCAGCCCCAGCGCCTCGGCGAGCGTCGGCTCGCCGGGGCGGATGCGCCCGGTCAGATAGGCCGCGGGCAGGCCGATGGCCAGGCCCGCCAGCGCGGCCCGGCCGACCTCGGCCAGCCCCTGCGCCAGCCCGCCGGCCGCGCCGCCCGCGCTGGTGGCGACCAGCCCCAGCAGCACCGAGAACACGATCACCCCCCAGGCGTCGTCGATCGCGACCACGCCCAGCAGCGTCTTGCTCAGTGGGCCGTCGGCGCGCATCTCGGTGATTACCTCGCGGGTGGCGGCCGGGTCGGTGGCGAGCCCCACGCCGCCCAGCAGCAGCGCCAGCGCCAGCGGCGCGCCCAGCAGCCACAGCCCGCCCGCGATCAGCGCCAGCGAGACCACCGTCACGGCGATCGACACGCTCAGGATCGCCCGCCCGCGCGCCGCCAGCGCTGCCCGGGACAGCTCTCCGCCCAGCAGGAAGGCGATCATGGTCAGGGTCAGCTGCGCGGTGATCGCCTGCCACTCCGCGGCATCGATCGGCAGCAGGTCCACCCCCGACGGCCCGATCCCCAGTCCGAACAGCACCAGCAGGGTGATATGCGGCAGCCGCGTCAGCCGCCCCAGCGCGTCCAGCCCCAGGCTGATCAGCAGCAGCAGGCCGAGGGTGATCAGCAGCAGGCTCAGGTCCATGCCGCGCTCACACCCATTGCCCCGGTTCCATCAGCCCGAGATCCAGCAATTGCCGCGAGGTCCAGTCGAACTCGACCGAATTGTGCCACCTGAAGCTGGGGATGTCGAAGGTCGAGCCGGGGTTCAGCTTCAGCGCCTTGGCGGTGCGGAACGAGCACACCGCCGCCGTCAGGTTGTGGTGCCAGGGGCAGGCGTAGGTGTTGTATTCCTCGTCGTTGAAGGTGTGGTTGGGGCGCAGCCGGAGCCCCGGCCTGGCGCGGAACAGGGAGATCCGGTCGATCTTGCGCCGGTCCTCGGGGACGTGCTCCTCAAAGCGCCAGCGCAGGCCGCCGAAGAAGTCCAGCTGCCGCTCCTTCGGGTGGTCGTGGTTGTCGGGGTCGGGCCGGGCCAGCGCGTAATAGCCCGACCTGTCCAGAAGGGCGGTTTCCAGCGACACCGCATTGGGAAAGGTGCCGAGGTCGCTGGCATAGAGGTCGATGACATAGGTCAGCATCGCGTCGCGCCGTTCCTCGGCATGAAAGGCCAGCATCTCGCCCACGGTGCGGCTCTCGCAGAACGGGTAGAACAGGTATTCGGCGTTGTAGCAGTAATAGAGCCACTGGCCCGGCGCGGCGTCGATCACCCGGTTGACCGCCTGCACCAGCACGCCCTCGCGGTGCACGTCCATGTTCACCCGCTCCACCCGCGCGGCCAGGTCGTCGGTCAGCTCCAGCTCGGCCGGGGCGAGCAGCACCAAAGTCCTGAACCCGATATTGAGGTGATGGCGGATCGTGGTGTCGACCTCGACCAGATCCTCGGCCATGATGACGGCGACCGGGCCGTTGGCCAGGGCCGCCTTGCCCCTGTCCAGAAATGCCTCCAGCCCTTCATAGGTCATGTTCTGCCCCGCCGCTCTGGCCGTTTTGCGGCAAAACTCCGCCAAATCGGGGGGCATTGCAAGCGTTGCGGGCGGGGCGCGCTTTGTGTAGAGGGGCGGCTTGAGACCGGGAAGGCATGTCATGACCCAAGCGAAGAAGCTCTACATCAAGACCTATGGCTGTCAGATGAACGTCTACGACAGCGAACGCATGGCCGAGGCGCTGGGCGGGCAGGGCTATGTGGAGACCTCCTCGCCGGAGGATGCGGACATGATCCTGCTCAACACCTGCCACATCCGCGAGAAGGCCGCCGAGAAGGTGTATTCCGAACTGGGGCGGTTCAAGGGGCTGAAGGCCGCGAAACCCGAACTGAAGATCGGCGTGGCGGGCTGCGTCGCCCAGGCCGAGGGCGAAGAGATCATGCGCCGCCAGCCGATGGTCGATCTCGTGGTCGGCCCGCAGAGCTATCACCGCCTGCCCGAGCTGGAGGCCAGGGCCGGGGCCGGGCAAAAGGCGCTCGACACCGATTTCCCCGTCGAGGACAAGTTCGACCACCTCAGCGACCGGCCCAAGGCCAAACGCGGCCCCACGGCCTTTCTCACCGTGCAGGAGGGCTGCGACAAGTTCTGCGCCTTCTGCGTGGTGCCCTACACCCGCGGCGCGGAGGTCAGCCGCCCCGCCGCGCGCGTGCTGGCGGAGGCGCGCGACCTGGTGGAGCGCGGGGTGCGCGAGATCACGCTGCTGGGCCAGAACGTCAACGCCTATCACGGCGCGGGACCGGACGGCGACTGGGGCCTCGCCCGGCTGATCCGCGAGCTGGCGAAGATCGACGGCCTGGAACGCATCCGCTACACCACCTCGCACCCGAACGACATGGGCGACGACCTGATCGCGGCGCATGGCGAGGTGGCGGAGCTGATGCCCTATCTGCACCTGCCGGTGCAGTCGGGCAGCGACCGCATCCTCAAGCGGATGAACCGCAGCCACACCGCCGAACAATACCTGCGCCTGATCGAGCGCATCCGCGCCGCCCGCCCCGACATCCTGCTGTCCGGCGATTTCATCGTCGGCTTCCCCGAGGAAACGGAGGCGGATTTCCAGGCCACCCTCGCCCTGGTCGAGGCGGTGCGCTACGGCCAGTGCTATTCCTTCAAATACTCGCCGCGCCCCGGCACCCCCGCGGCCGAGCGCGCGCTGGTGGACGAGGCCGAGGCCTCGGAGCGGCTGCAGCGGCTGCAGGCGCTGCTGAGCCGCCAGCAGGCCGAGATCCAGGCCGCCATGGTGGGCCGCGAGGTGGGGGTGCTGTTCGAGAAGCCCGGCCGCCTCGACGGGCAGCTGGTGGGCAAGTCCGACCACCTGCACGCGGTCCATGCCCAGGCGCCCGAGGCCCTGCTGGGCCGCATCGCGCGGGTCAAGATCGTGGACAGCGCGCCGAACTCGCTGGCCGGGGTCGTGCTGGACGCCTGAGGTCGCCGCAAAATTGCCGATATTGCCGGTGAAAACGGGCGATTGTTCTGGCAATCGCCCGACAATACCGTCGTTTCTTTGTGAATGTTGCGAAAACAGCCACAATATGTGGTAAAACTTTCTTCACATGAATACGAAATTTGCTACTCTCCCGCGCATTATGCGGTGGGGTCTTCAGGAGCGGATGTTCCCGTCCTTCCGCTGCACAACAGGCAGAGGATGGAAGCTGTGGGTAAGGGTATTTTCACGACATTTCACGTGGCGCTCGCCGCGGGGGCGCTGGCCCTGGCCGCGACCTCCGCGCAGGCCGGGCAGGCGGGCGAACGCTACGTTCCCACCATCTGGGTCGATCCCGACGGGTGCGAGCACTGGGTGATGGATGACGGGGCGGAGGGCTTCATGTCGCCGCATGTCAACCGCCAGGGCATCCCGGTCTGCCGCCGCGGCAATGTCTGCGGGGTGATGAACTCCGACCAGCTGTTCGCCACCGACAAGTCCTATATCAGCCCCGCCGGGCAAGAGCGCCTGCGCAAGTTCTTCAAGGAGGCCACGGCGAGCGCATTCGTGATCGCCGGTCATACCGACAGCCGCGCCTCGGACGAATACAACATGGCCCTGTCCATGCGCCGCGCCAATGCCGTGGCCCAGGTGGCCAATGGCGTGGGCGCGAATGTCGTCGATGTGCGCGGCTACGGCGAGCGGATGCCGCGCGCCACGAACTCCACCGCCGCCGGGATGCAGCAGAACCGCCGCGTCGAGATCATTTGCATCAAGTGAGGAGAGCAGACCGATGAACATCACCAAGGGACTCGCCCTGCTCGCCGCCGCCGCGACGCTGGCCGCCTGCGACATCACCCCCGCCGACAAGTCGGTCGACCGCCACCTCGGCGGCAGCCAGGATCTGAGCCATCTCAAGGCCGGGATCTGGGTCGATCCCAACGGCTGCGACCACTGGATCATCGACGACGGGGTCGAGGGCTACCTGTCGCAGCGGCTCGACAAATACGGCAAGCCGGTCTGTTCGGGCGTGGCCGAGCCGAACACCGCCGTCGGCCCCTTCAAGGAGGGCGGCGAGATCGCCGACACGCTGTAGCCGCGCGGAACCGATGCGCCACGGGCCGCCCCGGCAGAGGGGGGCGGCCCTTTTTCTTGCCGAAAACGCCCCTCCGGGCAGCGCGCGCTTGCGGAGAGGCGCCGGGGTTGGCACCATGAGCGTGCAAGCTCTAGCCAACGGAGTCGTATTTGGGCATCAGCGCTCTGACCCCCCCGACCAACGCCGGAGACGTTCACGAAACGCTTCTGGAATTCCCTGACAACCGCCTTCTCATCGACCTGTGCGGCGAATTCGACCGCAACCTCGCACAGATCGAGCACAAGCTGGACGTGCATATCCTGCGCCGGGGCAACCAGCTGGCCGTGGTGGGCGAGGGCGACGCGCGCGGCCGCGCCGTGGTCGTCCTGCAGGAGCTTTACGGCAAGCTGGAGGCGGGCCGGGGCATCGACGCCGGCGATATCGACGGCACGATTCGGCTGGGCGATTCCGGCAAGGGCACCGGCATCCGCGATGGCGACCAGATGGAGCTGTTCAAGGGCGGCCGGGTCGAGATCAACACCCGCAAGAAACTGGTTGAGCCGCGCACCGAGGCGCAGAAGACCTATGTCCAGGCGCTCTACCGCAACGAACTGGCCTTCGGTATCGGCCCCGCGGGCACCGGCAAGACCTATCTCGCGGTGGCGGTGGCGGTGAACATGTTCATCGGTGGCCATGTCGACAAGATCATCCTCTCCCGCCCCGCGGTCGAGGCCGGCGAGCGGCTGGGCTTCCTGCCCGGCGACATGAAGGAAAAGGTCGATCCCTACATGCAGCCGCTCTACGACGCGCTGCACGATTTCCTGCCGGGCAAGCAATTGGCCCGGCTGATCGAGGAAAAGCAGATCGAGATCGCGCCGCTGGCCTTCATGCGGGGGCGGACGCTGGCCAATGCCTTCGTGGTGCTGGACGAGGCGCAGAACGCCACCACCATGCAGATGAAGATGTTCCTGACCCGGCTGGGCGAGGGCTCGCGCATGGTGATCACCGGCGACCGTTCCCAGGTGGACCTGCCGCGCGGCGTGGCCTCGGGGCTGGCCGACGCCGAGGCGCTGTTGAAGGGGATCGACAACATCGCCTTCAACTATTTCACGTCCAAGGACGTGGTGCGTCACCCGCTTGTGGCCAGGATCATCGAGGCCTATGACAAGGCCGATGCAAAGGCGTGAACGGCCCCCGCCGGACGCTAGGAATCTTCGGAAGATTTTTGGCGCAGTATTTTCGGAAAATCCTGCGCGCGGCCTGCGGTCGCAGGGCGGGTCTCCGTCGCGGGCGGGATAGGGCAGCAGGACATGCATGTTGAGACCATCATCGAAGACGACCGCTGGACCGGCGCGGCCTTGTCCGAGGCCGCGCAGTCGGCCTGCGCGGCGACCCTGTCCCATCTCGGGCTGGAGGGCGATTACGAGATCAGCCTGCTGGGCTGCGACGACGCGCGCATCGCCGTTCTGAACGCCGATTTCCGCGACAAGCCGACCCCCACCAACGTGCTGAGCTGGCCCTCGGAGGAGCGCGGCGCCGAGGGCGACGGCGACATGCCCGAGCCGCCGGGCGCAGGCCTGACCGGCATGCCCGAGGAGCTGGGCGACATCGCCGTCGCCTACGAGACCTGCGCGCGCGAGGCCGAGGAGCTGGGCAAGCCGCTGGCCGATCATGTCACGCATCTGCTGGTGCATGGCTGCCTGCACCTGTTGGGTTTTGATCACATCCGCCCGGGCGACGCTGCGCTGATGGAGCGGCTTGAGGTGGAAATACTTGCAACCCTTGGGGTCGCTGACCCATATGAATGATACGGGCGCAGCCCGGTCAGTGATTTGGAAAGGAAAGATGGGCGAAGACGACGGGTCTTCTATGGCGGCGCAACGCGCGCCGGACACAGAAACAGAAGAGACTCCCGGCCTCCTGGGCCGCTTGTTCGGGGCGCTGCGCGCGCCCTCGGAAAATGAAACGGCCTATTCCCCCGAGGCCGCGCCCGCCTATGGCGCGGCCGTGTCGTTGGGCATGGGCAACCTGCGCCGGCTGCGGGTCGAGGACGTGGCCATCCCCAAGGTGGAAATCGTGGCGGTGCCCGTCGAGATCGGTCTCGACGAGCTGGTCCAGCAATTCCGTGAATCCGGCCTGACCCGGCTGCCCGTCTATGACGGCACGCTGGATACGCCGGTGGGGCTGGTGCATCTCAAGGACGTGGCGCTGCGGCACGGGTTCAACGGCGTCTCCGCGCCCTTCGATCTGCGCGAGATGGTGCGCCCGCTGCTTTTCGTGCCGCCCTCGATGCCGATCGGGGTGCTGCTGCAGAAGATGCAGAGCGAGCGGATGCACATGGCACTGGTGATCGACGAATATGGCGGTGTCGACGGGCTGGTCACGATCGAGGACCTGATCGAGCAGGTCGTGGGCGAGATCGAGGACGAGCACGACATCGACGAAGGCGAGATGTGGCTGCTGGAAAAGCCCGGCTGCTATCTGGTGCAGGCCCGTGCGCCGCTGGACGAGTTCGAGGCCGAGATCGGGCTCAAGCTGGTCGATGCGGAGGACGAAGAGGAAATCGACACCCTTGGCGGACTGGTCTTCATGATGACCGGCCGCGTGCCCGCGCGCGGCGAGGTGCTGCCGCATGACAGCGGCGCGCAGTTCGAGGTGGTCGACGCCGATCCGCGTCGGATCAAGCGGCTGCGCGTGCGCCTGCCGCAGGCGGTCGAGGCCTAGGCGCCTTGCCCCCGGCGCTGCTCGAACGGGCCGCGCGCCGGCCGGGGCTGCTCGCCTTCGGCGCCGGCGCGGTCGCGGCGGCGGGGCAGGCGCCGCTGGGCCTGTGGCCGCTGGCGCTGGCGGGCTTTGCCGGGCTGTTCGCTCTGGTCCTGCGCGCGCCCGGCCCGCTTCAGGGCGCGAAGCGCGCCTGGCTGTTCGGCGGCGGATATTTCGCCGCCGCGCTGTCCTGGATCGTCGAGCCGTTCCTGGTGGATGTCGCCCGGCATGGCTGGATGGCGCCCTTCGCGCTGCTGTTCATGAGTTTCGGGTTGGCGCTGTTCTGGGCCGCCGCCGGATGGGCGGCGGCGCGGGCGGGGACGGGGGCGCGCCGGGCGTTCGCGCTGGCCGTGGCGCTGGGCCTGGCGGAACTGGCGCGCGCCCATGTTCTCACCGGATTTCCCTGGGCGCTGATCGGGCATCTTTGGATCGGCACGCCGGTGATGCAGATGGCGGCCTTCGCCGGCGCGCATGGCCTGACGGCGCTGGCGCTGCTGGCGCTGGCGCTACCCTTCGCCTGGGGCGCGCGCGGCGCGGCGCTGGCGCTGGCGCTGGTCGGCGCGGGCTGGGGCGGGGGCGTCTGGCGCCTGGCCCGGCCGGAGCCGCAGGTCGCCGATCCGGTGCATGTGCGCCTGATCCAGCCCAATGCCGCGCAGCGCCTGAAATGGCGCCCGGACATGGTGCCGGTGTTTTTCGAGCGTCAGCTCGACTACACCGCCGCGCCCTCCGAAACGGCGCCCGACCTGATCGTCTGGCCGGAAACCGCGGTGCCCTACTTGCTGGAACGCGCCGGCGGCGCGCTGGAGCGGATCGCCGACGCCGCGGCCGGGACGCCCGTCGTCTTCGGCGTGCAGCGCCGCGATTCGGGCGGGGTCTACAACAGCCTCGCCGTTCTGGGCGGGCAGGGGGCGTTGACCCATGTCTACGACAAGCACCACCTCGTGCCCTTCGGTGAATACATCCCGCTGCGCGCGGTCGCCGCGCGGCTGGGTCTCAGCGGGCTGGCGGCGGAGTTCCTCTATGGCTACACCCCCGGGCCCGGGCCGCAGGTGCTGGACCTTGGCGCCGCGGGACGGGCGCTGCCGCTGATCTGCTACGAGGCGATCTTTCCGCAGGACCTGCGCGCCGCCACCCGGCCCGGCTGGATCCTGCAGATCACCAATGACGCCTGGTTCGGCGCGGTCTCCGGCCCATACCAGCATCTGGCGCAGGCGCGGCTCAGAGCGGTGGAGCAGGGCCTGCCGGTGCTGCGTTCGGCCAACACGGGCGTCACGGCGGTGATCGACGCCAGGGGCCGCGTGCTCGACAGCCTGCCGCTGAACACCGCCGGGCAGCTGACCGCGCCGCTGCCGCGCGCGCTGACCGCGACGCCCTATGCGCGCACCGGCGACTGGCCGTGGCTGGCGCTGTACCTCCTCGTGGCGGCGATCGCCCTCGTTCCCGCCCTGCGCAAAAGGCGTTGACGCGCGCGCGCAGGCAGCGTAAGCGGGCTTTTTGCACGAACCGCCACAACGGCTTCCTGGCGTGGCGGGGATCATCATAATGGAGCACTTCCCATGAGCCGGCAGAACTACATCTTCACCTCGGAATCCGTGTCCGAAGGTCATCCCGACAAGGTTTGCGACCGCATCTCGGACGCCATTCTCGACGCCTTCCTCGCCGAGGAGCCGCTGGCGCGCGTCGCCTGTGAGACCTTCGTGACCAGCGGCATGGTCGTGATCGGCGGCGAGGTGGGCCTGTCGGATCAGGATCGGCTGAAACGCATGATGGGCAGCATCGGCCAGATCGCCCGCGACTGCATCCGCGATATCGGCTACGAGCAGGAGAAGTTCCACTGGAACACCTGCCATGTGCTGAACTTCCTGCACGAGCAATCCGCCCATATCGCCCAGGGCGTGGACCGCGACGGCGCGGGCGACCAGGGCATCATGTTCGGCTATGCCGTGAACGAGACGCCCGAGCTGATGCCGGCGCCGATCCAGTATGCCCACGCCATCCTGCGCCGGCTGGCCGAGGCGCGCAAATCGGGGGCCGAGCCGACGCTGCGTCCGGACGCCAAATCGCAGCTTTCGGTGCGCTACGAGAACGGCAAGCCGGTGGGGGTGAGCTCGATCGTGCTCTCGACCCAGCACGCCAGCGAGGACCAGACCTCGGACGACATCCGCGCCATCGTTGAGCCCTATATCCGCGAGGTCCTGCCCGAGGGCTGGATCACCGACGAGACCGAGTGGTGGGTCAACCCCACGGGCACCTTCGTGATCGGCGGGCCCGACGGCGACGCGGGCCTCACCGGGCGCAAGATCATCGTCGACACCTACGGCGGCGCGGCCCCGCATGGCGGCGGCGCGTTCTCGGGCAAGGACCCGACCAAGGTCGACCGCTCGGCCGCCTATGCCGCGCGCTATCTCGCCAAGAACGTGGTCGCCGCGGGGCTGGCCGACCGCTGCACGCTGCAGCTGAGCTACGCCATCGGCGTGGCCAAGCCGTTGTCGATCTATATCGACACCCACGGCACCGGCATCGTGCCCGAGGCCGAGATCGAGCGCGCCGTGGGCCAAGTCATGGACCTCAGCCCGCGCGGCATCCGGGACCATCTGGACCTGTGCAAGCCGATTTACCAGCGCACCGCCGCCTACGGTCATTTCGGCCGTGAACCCGACGCCGACGGCGGCTTCAGCTGGGAGCGCACCGATCTGGTCGAGGCGCTGAAAAAGGCGATCTGAGCCTCCCGGGCTTGACCCCGCGCGCCTGCAACGCGAAAAAGCGGCCCCGGAGGCGATCCGGGGCCCTTCTCTTGATGGACGACGCATGACCGACGGCAAACACCCCTCTGGCGCGCCCTGGCGCAATTTCTACGGCCGGCTCAAGGGCAAGGGGCTGCGCAAGTCGCAGGAGGCCTTTCTCGACGAGGATCTGGCCAGGCTCTCGCCCGGGGCGGTGGACTGGGAGGCGAACCCCGAGCGCAGGCCGCTCGATCTCCAGGCGCTGTTCGGCGGGCGCGAGGTGTGGCTCGAGGTCGGTTTCGGCGGCGGCGAGCACATGGTGCATCAGGCCGCGCGGCACCCCGAGGCCGGGATCATCGGCTGCGAGCCCTTCATCAACGGTGTCGCGATGCTGTTGGGCAAGATCCGCGAGGCCGGGGTGGAGAACGTGGCGGTGCATCCCGGCGATGTGCGTGACCTCTTCGATGTGCTGCCCGATGCCTCGATCTCGCGCGCCTTCCTGCTCTATCCCGACCCCTGGCCGAAGAAGAAGCATCACCGCCGCCGCTTCGTCATGCCGGAATACCTGGAGCCGCTGGCCCGGGTGCTGAAACCCGGCGCGGCGTTCCGCGTGGCGACCGACATCCCGGACTATGTGCGCCAGACGCTGGAGCAGGTGCCGCGCCAGGGCTTCGAGTGGCTGGCCGAGCGCCCCGCAGACTGGCGCGAGCCCTGGGACGATTGGATTTCCACCCGCTACGAGCAGAAGGCGCTGCGCGAGGGCCGGGTGCCGCATTACCTGACGTTTCGCAGGCGGTGAGGGCGGGACGCCTCCGGCGGGAGTATTTTTGCCAAGAAGAAAGGGGCGCGGCGCATGGACGGGTGGGCCGCGCTGCGCTATCAGACGGCTGAGCCACAGGAGAGGTAGACATGTCCGGCCACGGTGACCCCATTCCCATGACCTCGCGCAGATCCGGCCCGCTGACCGGCGAGGCGCATGTGCCGGGCGACAAGTCGATCAGCCACCGCTCGCTGATCCTGGGCGCGCTGGCGGTGGGCGAGACCCATATCACCGGCCTGCTCGAAGGGCAGGACGTGCTGGACACGGCACGCGCGATGCGTGCCTTCGGCGCCGAGCTGACCCATCACGGCACCGGCGCGTGGACGGTCGGCGGCGTCGGCGTCGGCGGCTTTGCCGAGCCTTCGGACGTGATCGATTGCGGCAATTCGGGCACCGGCGTGCGGCTGATCATGGGGGCGATGGCGACCTCGCCCATCACCGCCACCTTCACCGGCGACGCCTCGCTGCGCGGCCGGCCGATGGGGCGGGTGACCGATCCGCTGGCGCTGTTCGGCGCGCGCGCCTATGGCCGCAGCGGCGGGCGGCTGCCGATGACCGTGGTCGGGGCGGCCGAGCCGGTGCCGGTGCGCTATACCGTGCCCGTGCCCTCGGCGCAGGTGAAATCGGCGGTTCTGCTGGCCGGGCTGAACGCGCCGGGCGAGACCGTCGTGATCGAGAAGGAGGCCACGCGCGATCACACCGAGCGGATGCTGACGGGATTCGGCGCCCAGTGCCGGGTCGAGGACAGCGAGGAGGGCCGGGTGATCACGCTGACCGGCCAGCCGGAGCTGCTGCCGCAGACCATCGTCGTGCCGCGCGATCCCAGCTCCGCCGCCTTCCCGGTCTGCGCCGCGCTGATCGTCGAGGGCTCGGACGCGCTGGTGCCCAATATCGGGCTGAACCCGACGCGGGCGGGGCTGTTCACCACGCTGCAGGAGATGGGTGCGGACCTGACCTTCGAAAACATGCGCGAGGAAGGCGGCGAGCCGGTGGCCGATCTGCGCGCGAGGTTCTCGCCGAACATGAAGGGCATCGAGGTGCCGCCCGAGCGCGCGCCTTCGATGATTGACGAATATCCGATCCTGTCGGTGGTGGCCTGTTTCGCCGAGGGCGCGACCGTGATGAAGGGCGTCAAGGAACTGCGGGTCAAGGAAAGCGACCGCATCGACGCCATGGCGCGCGGACTGGAAGCCTGCGGCGCCACCGTCGAGGAGGACGAGGACACGCTGATCGTGCACGGGATGGGGCCGGGCGGCCTGCCGGGCGGGGCGACCTGCGCCGCAAGGCTTGATCACCGGATCGCGATGTCCTTCCTCTGCGCCGGCATGGCGGCGCAGCAGCCGGTGACGGTGGATGACGCCGGGCCGATCGCCACCTCCTTCCCGGTCTTCGAGCCGCTGATGGAGAAGCTGGGCGCGCAGTTCGTTCGGGCGGGCGAATGAGCTTCACCATCGCCATCGACGGGCCTGCGGCGGCGGGCAAGGGCACGCTATCGAAGGCGGTGGCGGCGCATTTCGGCTTCGCCCATCTCGACACCGGACTGCTCTACCGCGCCACCGGGCGGCGGGTGCTGGACGGGCTCGACCCGGTGGCGGCGGCCGAAAGCCTGCGCCCCGAGGATCTGGACCGCGACGACCTGCGCACGCCCGAGGTGGCCGACGCCGCCAGCAAGGTGGCCGCGATCGCGGAGGTGCGCGCGGCGCTGGTGGATTTCCAGCGCGCCTTTGCCCGGCGCTCGGGCGGCGCGGTGCTGGACGGGCGCGACATCGGCACCGTGATTTGCCCCGAGGCGGAGGTGAAGCTCTTCGTCACGGCCAGCGCCGAGGTTCGCGCCGAGCGCCGCTATCTGGAGCTGACCGGCCAGGGGCATGCCGTGACCCGCGCGCAGGTGCTGGCCGATGTGCAGGCGCGCGACGCCCGCGACAGCGAACGCGCCACGGCGCCGCTGAAGCCGGCCGCGGACGCGGTGGTGCTGGACACCTCGGAACTGTCGATCGAGGCGGCGGTCGCCAGGGCGATCGCGGTGATCGAGGCTGCGCGCCGTTAGGGGCCTTTTTTCCAAGGGCCTTGCTCCCTCCCCGGCAACAGGGTATAGACGCCCCGTCGACAAGGCGGGAACAGCCGGATGACGCGGGCAGGGTCGGGGATAACCACCGGCCCTTCGTGTTTTTGGCGTGACCGTGCAGTGACCAACCCAAAGACCGGCGGAGACAACCGCGCGGCCAGCTAAAGCGTTAGTAAAGGAAACCGAGACCAGATGGCTCAAAACGCATCGATGGAGGAATTCGAAGCCCTCCTGCAAGAAAGCTTCGAGATCGACACGCCGCAAGAAGGCAGCGTTGTCAAAGGCCGCGTGATCGCCGTCGAGGCAGGTCAGGCCATCATCGACGTCGGCTACAAGATGGAAGGCCGCGTTGATCTGAAAGAATTCGCAAATCCCGGCGAAGCGCCGGAAATCGCCGTCGGCGACGAGGTGGAGGTGTTCCTCGACCGCGTGGAGAACGCCCGTGGCGAGGCTGTCATCAGCCGTGACAAGGCCCGCCGCGAGGAAGCCTGGGACCGCCTGGAAAAAGCCTATGCCGACGAGCTGCGCGTCGAAGGCGCGATCTTCGGCCGCGTCAAGGGTGGCTTCACCGTCGATCTGGGCGGTGCCGTGGCCTTCCTGCCCGGCTCCCAGGTTGACGTGCGCCCCGTGCGCGACGCCGGCCCGCTGATGGGTCTGAAGCAGCCCTTCCAGATCCTGAAGATGGATCGCCGCCGCGGCAACATCGTTGTCTCGCGCCGCGCCATCCTGGAAGAATCGCGTGCCGAGCAGCGCGCCGAGGTCATCGCCAAGCTCTCCGAAGGCGATGCGGTTGACGGCGTGGTCAAGAACATCACCGAATACGGTGCCTTCGTGGACCTGGGCGGTGTGGACGGCCTGCTGCACGTCACCGACATGGCCTGGCGCCGCGTCAACCACCCCTCCGAGATCCTGTCGATCGGTGAGACCGTCAAGGTCCAGGTCATCAAGATCAACAAGGACACCCACCGTATCAGCCTGGGCATGAAGCAGCTGCAGGCCGACCCGTGGGATTCGGTGGAAGCCAAGTTCCCGCTGGGCTCGGTCCACAAGGGCCGCGTCACCAACATCACCGACTACGGTGCGTTCGTTGAGCTGGAGCCCGGCGTCGAGGGCCTGGTGCACGTCTCGGAAATGTCCTGGACCAAGAAGAACGTGCATCCCGGCAAGATCGTCTCGACCTCGCAGGAGGTGGACGTCATGGTGCTGGAGATCGACACCGCCAAGCGCCGCGTGTCGCTGGGTCTCAAGCAGTGCATGCGCAACCCGTGGGAAGTCTTCGCCGAATCCCACCCCGTGGGCACCGAGGTCGAGGGCGAGGTCAAGAACATCACCGAATTCGGTCTGTTCATCGGTCTCGACGACGACATCGACGGCATGGTGCACCTCTCCGACCTGAGCTGGGATCAGCGCGGCGAAGAGGCCATCCAGAACTACCACAAGGGCGACGTGGTCAAGGCCGTGGTCACCGAGGTGGACACCGACAAGGAGCGCATCTCGCTCTCCGTCAAGGCGCTGGAAGGCGATCCGTTCGCCGAGGCCGTTGGCGGCGTGAAGCGCGGCTCGGTCATCACCGTCGAGGTCACCGCGATCGAGGATGGCGGCATCGAGGTGGAATACGAGGGCATGAAGTCCTTCATCCGCCGCTCCGACCTGTCGCGTGACCGCGCCGAGCAGCGCCCCGAGCGCTTTCAGGTCGGCGACAAGGTCGATGTCCGCGTCACCAACATCGACAGCAAGACCCGCCGTCTGGGCCTGTCGATCAAGGCGCGCGAGATCGCCGAAGAGAAAGAGGCCGTCGAACAGTATGGCTCGTCCGACTCGGGCGCCTCGCTGGGCGACATCCTGGGCGCGGCCCTGAAGGGCAACGAGTAAGCCCAAGGGCTTACCTGACCGCCTGTGAACTGGAACGGCCCCGCGATCCGCGGGGCCGTTTTCTTTTGGTCGCGCCGCGAAACCGCCCCTCGGCGCCAAACCGGACGGGCGCGGCCTCCGAATCATGCGCGTGGCTGTCCCCGCCGCGCGCGGGTGAACGCCGCGCGATTGGCCCGCGGTAGGCGTCATGCCCGGCGGCTGGCCTCGGAAATCGCGTCGAAGGCAGCAGTTTTCCCCCGCATTTCAATGGTTTCTGTTTCTCTGTCGGGAAAACGCGCATATAGTCGCAACGACGAGACACTCAACCGGCGCAGCACCAGGCGCCATCCGCGGGGGAGGCGCCCATGATCCGTTCCGAGTTGATCCAGAAAATCGCCGAGGAGAACCCGCATCTCTACCAACGGGATGTCGAGCGGATCGTGAACACCATCTTCGAAGAGATCATCTCGGCCATGGCCCGCGGCGACCGGGTCGAGCTGCGCGGCTTCGGCGCCTTCTCGGTGAAGAAGCGCGAGGCCCGCATCGGCCGGAACCCGCGCACCGGCGAGGCGGTGGAGGTTGAAGAGAAATACGTTCCGTTCTTTAAGACGGGCAAGCTGCTGCGCGAACGCCTGAACGACGAGAAATAGACGGACATCCGATGCGATACCTGCGCTACCTGTTCCTTGCGGTGCTGGCGATCTGCCTGATCACCGTGGCCCTGGCCAACCGTCAGATCGTGACCCTGCGCCTGCTGCCCGAGGAAATGGCGGCGTTCTCCGGGATCTCCTGGCAACTGCACCTGCCGCTTTTCCTGGTGGTGTTCCTGGGCATCGTGGCGGGGCTTCTGATCGGCTTCGTCTGGGAATGGCTGCGCGAGGCGAGGCTGCGCGCCGAGGCCGGCCGCGCCCGGCGCGAGGCCGCCACGCTGGAGCGCGAGGTCAAGCGCCTGAAGCACAGCCAGGCCGAGAGCGAGGGTAAGGACGAGGTCCTGGCCCTGCTCGAGGACGGCGGCGGCAAGGCGGGGCGAGCGGGCGCGTGACCGCCGATATCCGGGTCAAGATCTGCGGCCTGCGCGACGCGGCCTCGATCGCGGCTGCGGTGGCGGCGGGGGCGGCCTATGTCGGATTTGTCTTCTTCCCGAAATCGCCGCGCGCCGTGACCCCCGACGAGGCGCGCGCGCTGGCCGCCGAGGTGCCGCCCGGCGTCGCCAAGGTGGCGCTGGTGGTCGATGCCGACGACGCCACTCTGGACGGGATCGTGGGCGAGGTGCCGCTCGACATGCTCCAGCTGCACGGCTCGGAGACGCCGGCGCGCGTGGCCGAGATCCGGGCGCGCTACGGGTTGCCGGTGATGAAGGCGGTGGGGATCGCCGAAGAGGCGGATCTGCCCAAGCTGGCCGAATTCGGACGGGTGGCCGATCAGATCCTGGTGGACGCCAAGCCGCCGAAAGGGGCCGCGCTGCCCGGCGGCAATGCGATCGCCTTCGACTGGCGGCTGATCGCGAACCGGCGCTGGCCGGTGCCGTGGATGCTGGCCGGCGGCCTGACGCCGGAAAACGTGGCGCTGGCCATCCGCATGACCGGGGCGAAACAGGTCGATGTCTCCTCTGGCGTGGAAAGCGCGCCGGGGGTGAAGGACGCGGACCTGATCCGCGCCTTCATCGCGGCTGCCCGGCGGGCCTGAGCGCCGCCAGGCCCGCCGGCGCGGCGATTTTCTCATGGTCAATCCCGGCCCTTCGCCCTAAACACGACAGGCAGAGAGCGGGGAGTTCAACCATGTCCGACGACCTTATCAACAGCTTCATGACCGGCCCCGACGAGAAGGGCCGCTTCGGTATCTTTGGCGGCCGTTTCGTCAGCGAAACCCTGATGCCGCTGATCCTCAGCCTTGAGGAGGAATACGAAAAGGCCAAGACCGACCAGAGCTTCTGGGACGAGATGAACGACCTGTGGACCCACTATGTCGGCCGCCCCAGCCCGCTCTATTTCGCCAGCCGCCTGACCGAGCATCTGGGCGGCGCCAAGGTCTACATGAAGCGCGATGAGCTGAACCACACCGGCGCGCACAAGATCAACAACGTGCTGGGGCAGATCATCCTCGCGCGCCGCATGGGCAAGACCCGCATCATCGCCGAGACCGGCGCCGGCCAGCACGGCGTGGCCACCGCCACCGTCTGCGCCAAGTTCGGGCTGAAATGCGTGGTCTACATGGGCGCCCATGACGTGCAGCGCCAGGCGCCCAACGTGTTCCGCATGCGTCTGCTGGGCGCCGAGGTGGTTCCCGTCACCTCCGGCCGCGGCACGCTGAAGGACGCGATGAACGACGCGCTGCGCGACTGGGTGACCAATGTGCGCGACACCTTCTACTGCATCGGCACGGTGGCGGGGCCGCATCCCTATCCGGCTATGGTGCGCGATTTCCAGTCGATCATCGGCAAGGAAGCCAAGGAGCAGATGCAGCGGGCCGAGGGCCGGCTGCCCGACACCCTGGTCGCGGCGATCGGCGGCGGGTCGAACGCGATGGGGCTGTTCTACCCCTTCCTCGACGACACCGATGTCCGCATCATCGGCGTGGAGGCCGGCGGCAAGGGCGTGAACGAGAAGATGGAGCATTGCGCCTCGCTCACCGGCGGGCGGCCGGGGGTGCTGCACGGCAACCGCACCTATCTGCTGCAGGATGACGATGGTCAGATCCTCGAGGGCCACTCGATCTCGGCCGGTCTCGACTATCCCGGCATCGGGCCCGAGCACAGCTGGCTGCACGACACCGGCCGCGCCGAATATGTCGCCATCACCGATACGGAGGCGCTGGAGGCGTTCCAGCTGTGCTGCCAGACCGAGGGGATCATCCCCGCGCTGGAGCCCTCGCACGCGCTGGCGCATGTGATGAAGATCGCCCCCGATCTGCCGCGGGACCACATCATCTGCATGAACATGTGCGGCCGCGGCGACAAGGACATCTTCACCGTGGCCCGGCACCTCGGTTTCGACATGGGCGTGACGGCCTGAAATGGCCGGCGCCGGTCGTAAACTCAGGTTTATGCCGGTCTGAGCGGGGTTTATGCCCCGCCAATTAAACCCCAGGTCGATGGAGGAGGCCGCCCGGGCGTGCTTTCCGTTCTCTCGCAGCGCCGCACGGGGTGTGTGGCCGCGAACCGGAAAGGAATGTGAAGATGAAGATCAAGAAATTCATTGCCATCTCGGCCGCCACCGCCCTGATGTCGGGAACCGCCATCGCCCAGCAGCAGAATGATCCGGTGATCGACGGTATCGTCTCGGAACTGGCCGCCGACGGCTACGCCAGGATCGAGATCCGCCGCACCCTGACGGGCCGTATCAAGGTCGAGGCCCGCAACGAACTGCGGGAGACCGAGCGGGTCTATGACCGCGACGGCAACCTGCTGCAGGAAGAGGGCCGCGGCCAGGGCCAGGAGGTCTCGCGCAGCTACGATGCCCAGGGCAACGTCCTGAGCGAGGAGGTCAAATCGTCGGATGACGGTGCCACCGAAGACGAATCGAGTGATGACGACAGCACCGACGATGACGAGTCGGACGATGACAGCGCCGACGACGACAGCTCGGACGATGACGGTTCCGACGACGACTCGGGCGATGACGATTCGGGCGACGGCTCCGATGACGACAGCTCGGACGACGACTCGGGCGACGACGGCGACGACGATCACGGCGGCAACAGCGGCAGCGGCGGCGGCGACCAAGGCGGTCAGGACGACGACTCCTCCGACGACGACGGCCAGGACGATGATGACTCCTCGGATGATGATGACCAGGATGACGATCAGGAAGACGACTCTTCGGACGACGACGGTGAAGATGATGACTCCGGCGACGAAGACGGCGATGATGACGGCAAATAAGGACCGGCGCGCATACTGAGCGCGGGTCAGGCCCGGCGTCCCGGCCGATTTCGGTTTGCGGGGCGTCGGCGTGGTTGGAAAAGGTGACATGATGCAGCGCAGGCAGTTTCTCGTGCAGCTTCTGGCGGCTTCGGCCCTCGCCACGGCCGTGGCCGCGGGCCCGGCTGCCGCGGCCAGCCTGGAAGATCGCGTGGTGGCCCAGCTCCGGGAGCAGGGCTTCACCTCGATCCGGGTGTCGCGCACCCTGCTGGGCCGGATGCGGATCGTCGCGCACGGGGGCGGGTATGAACGCGAGATCATCCTCAACCCCCGCACGGGCGAGATCCTCCGTGATTTCTGGGAAGGCCAGGAGCCCGGCGGCGGGCTGATCGCTCCGGACCGGAGCGGCGATCGTTCCGGCCCGGGCGGCAGGGACGGCGATGACGATGGCAAGGACGACGACGGCAGCGACGACGACGGCAAGGACGACGATAGCGGCAGCGACGACAGCGGCGGCGACGACGACAGCGGCGGCGACGACAACAGCGACGACAGCGGCGAGGATGACGACGGTGGCGACGACGACGGCGGGGAAGATGACGACAGCGGGGATGACAAGGATGACAGATGAACCGCGACCCGCACCCTGCGGCCGGCCCCGGTAGGCGGCGCGGGCGCAAGGCGATGACGGACAGGATCTTCATAGCGGCCGTGTGGCTCGTTCAGGCGCTCTGCGCCGTGTTTTTCGTCTCGGATATCTTCCTGACGGTGGTGGGCGCGCGCAGCACGCCGCTCAGCTGGCAGACCCGCGAACTGCTGGAGATCGGCGCCGCATTGGGGTTGATCCTCGGGCTGGTGCTGGGGGCCATGGCGTTGCGGCGCACCATGCAGCGCAGCGCCCGCGCCCATGAGCAGCTGCGCTTGGCGCGCGGCGCCTTCCTGGACGTCATCGAGGAACGGTTCACGGCCTGGGCGCTGACCCCGGCCGAACGCGACGTGGCGCTGTTCTCGATCAAGGGGCTGAGCACGGCCGAGATCGCGGCGCTGCGCAACACCTCCGAGGGCACGGTGAAGGCCCAGACCAACGCGATCTACCGCAAGGCAGGGGTCAGCGGCCGCCCGCAGCTTCTGAGCCTGTTCATCGACGACCTGATGGACGATGCGCTGCCCCCCGGAAAAGGCTAGCCGCTGCGCCCCGCCGCATGCGCCTTCAGCACCGCCAGCGGCACGATCTCCAAGGCCGCCTCATGGGTGGCCTCCAGCCGCACCTCGGGCGCGCAGCCCTCGTCATGGGCCTGCAGGAAACGGCCGGCGCACAGGCACCAGCGATCACCCGGTTTCAGCCCGGCAAAGCCGAATTCGGGGCGCGGCGTGCTGAGATCGTTACCGACATATTTGGAATAGGCCAGGAACTCGGCAGTCATGACCGCGCAGACCGTGTGGCTGCCGCGGTCCGCGGGCCCGGTGTCGCAGCAGCCATTGCGGAAGAACCCGGTCAGCGGCGCGTTCGAGCAGGGCGCCAGAACGCCCCCCAGGACATTGCGCGAAGGCAGCATGTCGACGGGCATTGCGATCTCCTTGCCGTTTCCGGTCATCCTGTCCCGCGGCGCGGCGCCGTCCGGCCTGCCGCGCGCGGGGTCATCTGAACTTGTCGGCCAACCTCTGCAGCGGGCTGCGGCTGTCGGTTTCGGGCTCGGTTTCCGGCGCGGGGGCGGGGCGGCCGTTGTGCTCCTCCGGGGCCGGTTTCGACGATCGCGGCGGCGCCACCCGCAGTGCAACCGCGTTCATGAAGCGGCCGGTGTCGCCCTCGGCCAGCGCGACGGCACCGTCCGAGATGCCGCGCAGCAGGTCGTCCAGCCAATCCTGATCGGCCTTGGCGAAATCGTTCAGCACATAGGCTGCCACCTTGTCCTTGTGGCCAGGATGGCCGATTCCCAGCCGCACCCGCCCGTAGTCCGCGCCGATATGGGCGTGAAGGGAGCGCAGCCCGTTATGGCCGGCATGCCCGCCGCCCTGCTTGACCCGCGCCTTGCCCGGCGCGAGGTCGAGCTCGTCGTGGAACACCACCACGTCCGAGGGCTCCAGCTTGAAGAAGCGCAGCGCCTCTCCCACCGCCTGACCCGAGCGGTTCATGAAGGTCCCGGGCTTGAGCAGCACCACCTTCTCGCGTCCCAGACGGCCCTCGCAGATCTCGCCCTGAAATTTCGTCCGCCAGGGCGAGAAGCCGTGATCCTCGGCAATCCGGTCCACGGCCATGAAGCCGATATTGTGCCGGTTGCCCGCATATTTCGCGCCGGGATTGCCCAGCCCAACGAACAGCCGCATTGCCCCGCCTCCTTCTGCCGCGATCCCGGACCCTACCTAAGGGTCCGCTTGCGCCGCCGCAAACAAAAACGCGAGGGCAATGGCCCTCGCGTTTCCAGTCTCGTCCTGCGGGGAGGACTTACGCCTCGCCGCCCTCTTCGGCCTCTTCGCCGGCTTCGTCCTCGGCGGAACGCAGGCCCGACGGAGCCGAGATGTTGGCGATCACGAAGTCGCGGTCGGTGATCATCGGCCGGGTGCCCTCGGGCAGCGCGATGTCCGAGATATGCACGATATCGCCGATGTTCAGGCCGGTCAGGTCAACGGTGATCTTCTCGGGGATGTCGCCGGCGGTCACCTTCAGCTCCACCTCCGGGCGCACCACGGTCAGCACGCCGCCCTTCTTGAGGCCGGGCGCGGCTTCCTCGTTGATGAACTCGACGGGGATGTAGAGGTTGATGCGCGAGGTGCGGCGCAGGCGCATCAGGTCCAGGTGGACCGGAAGGTCCTTGACCACGTCGCGCTGCACGTTGCGGCAGATCACGCGCACGTCTTCCTGGCCCTCGACCTTGAGGTTGAAGAGCGTGGACAGGAAGCGGCCCGCCTTCAGGCGCTTGAACAGCTCGTTGTACTTGACGTTGATCGGCTGCGGGTCTTCGCCGCCGCCGTAAACGATGCCCGGTACCAGGTTCTCGCGACGAGCTTGACGAGCGGCCCCCTTGCCCGTCCCCGTCCGAACCGTGGCGTGAAGATCAGGAATCTGACCAGCCATGATATATCTCCTAGGTTATGGGCATCCTCCAAGGGTGTATGCCCGATGAAGCCGCGCGTATAGACGAGACTCGGCCGGAGGAAAAGAGAAAAAACCGTCGCGATTCAAAGGAGGCGCCTGCGGCGCCGCGCCCTTTGGCCCTTCGGGCGGCTGGTGGCCTCATCCGCGGCGCGGCCCGCCCGGGGCCGGTCGCTTGCGGCGCCGGCGGACTGAGTATTTTTGGCCAAGAAGAAGGCTGCACGTCCTTTCTTCTTGGCTCAAATACTCCCGCCGGAGGCGCGCGGCGCCCGGAGGGCGGCGCAATACAAGCTGTGCGCCGAAGGCGCGCGATCTTACTGCCAGTCGCCCTCGAAGCCCTTGGGCACCATCAGGATGCTGCGGTCGAGCTCGGTGACCTTGCGCTTGCCGCAGAGCGCCATCGAGATGTCGAGCTCCTTCTGGATGATTTCCAGCGCCTTGGTCACGCCGGCTTCGCCCATTGCGCCGAGGCCATAGACGAAGGAGCGGCCGATATAGGTGCCCTTGGCCCCCAGCGCCAGCGCCTTGAGCACGTCCTGGCCCGAGCGGATGCCGCTGTCGAGATGGACCTCGATCTTGTCGCCCACCGCGTCCATGATCGCGGGCAGGGCGCGGATCGCCGAGAGCGCGCCGTCGAGCTGCCGGCCGCCGTGGTTCGACACCACGATCGCGTCGGCGCCGATATTGACCGCCTGCTTGGCGTCCTCGGGGTCGATGATGCCCTTGATGATCACCTTGCCGCCCCACATCTTGCGGAACTGCGCGATGCGCTCCCAGTTCAGCGAGGGGTCGAAGGATTCGGCGGTCCAGGCCGACAGCGACGAGGGGTCCGAGACGCCCTTGGCATGGCCCACGATATTGCCGAAGAAGCGGCGCTTGGTGCCGAGCATCCCGATGCCCCAGCCAACCTTGGTCATCATGTTGGCGATGGATTTCGGGGTCAGTTTCGGCGGCGCCGACAGGCCGTTTTTCAGATCCTTGTGGCGCTGGCCCAGCACCTGCAGGTCGACGGTGATCACCACGGCCGAGCAGTTCGCCGCGCGGGCGCGGTCGAACAGGCGCTGCATGAAGTCGTCGTCCTTCAGCGTGTAGACCTGGAACCAGAAGGGTTTCGAGGTGTGCTCGGCCACGTCCTCGATCGAGCAGATCGACATGGTGGACAGCGTGAAGGGGACGCCGAATTTCTCGGCGGCGCGGGCGGCCTTGATCTCGCCGTCGGCGGCCTGCATTCCGGTCAGCCCGACCGGGGCGAGGGCCACCGGCATCGCCACGTCCTCGCCGATCATCTGCGACGCGGTAGAGCGCCCGGCCATGTCCACCGCCACGCGCTGGCGCAGCAGGATATCCTGGAAATCGGTGGTGTTGTTGCGGAACGTCTGTTCGCTGTAGCTGCCGGATTCGGCGTAATCATAGAACATGCGCGGGACGCGGCGTTCGTAGAGACGGCGCAGGTCTTCGATATTGGTGATGACGGGCATGGCGAAACCTCTCGCTTTGGTCAATTCCGCTTACCAATGCATGCGGAGTCTGGCAATCCTGTTCCGCCGCGGCGGTCCTGCCGGGCAACGCGGTTGCCGCCCGGCGGCGTCTCGCGCAGGATCGGCGCATGAGTATCGTGACCTGGGGCCTCTTGGCGAGTCTGGCGGCCGGACTGATGACCGGGGTCGGCGCCGTGCCGGTGCTGTTGGGCCGGGCCGTGCCCGCGCGCCGCAACGACGCGATGCTGGGCTTTGCCGCGGGCGTTATGCTGTCGGCATCGTTCTTCTCGCTGATCCTGCCCGGGCTCGAGGCGGCGCAGCGGCAATATGGCGGGGTGCCGGCCGCGGCCCTGATCGTGGGGGCGGGCATCGGGCTGGGCGCGCTGGCGGTGGCCGCGATGAACGAGGCGCTTCCGCACGAGCATTTCATCGCCGGACCCGAGGGCGCGGATCCCGGCGCGCTGGCCCGGATCTGGCTCTTCGTCATCGCCATCACCATCCACAATTTTCCCGAGGGGCTGGCCGTGGGCGTGGGCTTTGGCGGGGGCGACGTGGGCAACGGGCTGTCGCTGGCCACCGGCATCGGGCTGCAGAACGCGCCCGAGGGGCTGGCCGTGGGGCTGGCGCTGCGCGCGCAGGGCTACGGCCGTCTCTATGCGTTCCTGGTGGCCACCGCGACCGGGCTGATCGAGCCGCTGGGCGGGGTCCTGGGCGCCGCGGCGGTCAGCGCCTCGGCGCTGGTGCTGCCCTGGGGGCTGGCCTTTGCCGCGGGCGCGATGATCTATATCATCAGCCACGAGATCATCCCCGAGACCCACCGTCGCGGGCATCAGAACGCGGCCACCGCCGGGCTGGTGGTTGGGCTGATCCTGATGATGGTGCTGGACGTGACCCTGGGCTGAGGCGCGGGACACGCGAATTTCTTGCTGGAAATCCTGTTCGCGGTCAGGCGCTGTGCGCGCCGTCGGCCAGGCCCTTCACATAGGCGAGGATCTCGGCCACGGGGCGGTTTTCCTCGATCTGCTTGACGATGGCCGAGCCCACGACAGCGCCGTCGGCCACCGCCGCGATGTCGCGCGCGTTGTCGGGCGTCTTGATGCCGAAGCCCACGATCACCGGCAGGTCGGTCTTCGCCTTGATCCGGGCCACCTCGGGGCCGACATCGCCGGCCTGTGCCTCGGCCGCGCCGGTGATCCCGGTGATCGAGACGTAATAGACGAAGCCGGAGGTGTTCTGCAGCACCTTCGGCAGGCGCTTGTCGTCTGTGGTGGGGGTGGCGAGGCGGATGAAGTTCAGCCCGGCCTTTTGCGCCGGGATGCAGAGTTCCTCGTCCTCTTCCGGGGGCAGGTCCACCACGATCAGCCCGTCCACACCCGCCGCCTTGGCGTCCACCAGGAACTTGTCCACGCCGCGGTTATAGATCGGGTTGTAGTAGCCCATCATCACGATCGGGGTCTCGTCGTCGCCCTTGCGGAACTCGGCCGCCATATCCAGCGTCTTCTGCAGGGTCTGGCCCGCCTCCAGCGCGCGCTGGCCCGCCAGCTGGATGGTCGGGCCGTCGGCCATCGGGTCGGTGAAGGGGATGCCCATCTCGATGATGTCCACGCCGGCGCCCGGCAGGCCCTTCACGATCTCCAGCGAGGTGTCGTAATCGGGGTCGCCCGCCATGACATAGGCGACGAAGGCTTTCTTGCCCTCGGCGTTCAGGGCGGCGAATTTGCGGTCGATGCGGGTCATGGGCGTCCTCTGGTCTGGTTCCCTGCGGTTTGCGGCATCGCGCCCCGAAAATCAATGCCCCGCTTGACCTCTGCCCGCCGCAGCCCCTACATGCGCCCGACCCTTTTCGAGGAGACACAGGCGATGGGCTTCAAAACCGGGATCGTGGGGCTGCCGAATGTCGGCAAGTCGACGCTGTTCAATGCGCTGACCAGGACGGCCGCGGCGCAGGCCGCCAACTTCCCCTTCTGCACGATCGAGCCCAACGTGGGCGAGGTGGCGGTGCCCGATGCGCGCCTCGACACGCTGGCCCGGATCGCCGGGTCGAAAGCGATCATCCCCGCGCGCATGACCTTCGTCGACATCGCCGGGCTGGTGAAGGGCGCCTCCAAGGGCGAGGGGCTGGGCAACCAGTTCCTGGCCAATATCCGCGAATGCGACGCCATCGCCCACGTCCTGCGCTGCTTCGAGGATGACGACGTGACCCATGTCGAGGGCCGCGTGAACCCCGTCGAGGATGCCGCCACCATCGAGACCGAGCTGATGATCGCCGACATGGAGTCGATCGAGAAGCGGCTGCAGAACCTCACCCGCAAGGTGCGCGGCGGCGACAAGGAGGCGGTCCAGCAGGAGCGCCTGCTGAAGGCCGCGCTGGCCGCGCTGGAGGAGGGCAGACCCGCCCGCACCGTCGAGGTGGACGACGAGGACCGCAAGGCCTGGGACATGCTGCAACTGCTGACCAGCAAGCCGATCCTCTGTGTCTGCAACGTCTCCGAGGAGGAGGCCGCCACCGGCAATGACCATTCTCGCGCGGTCGAGAAGATGGCGGCCGAGCAGGGCGCGGCCGCGGTGGTGATCTCGGCCAAGATCGAGGAGGAGATCAGCCAGCTCGACCGCGAGGAGGCCGAGGTCTTCCTCGAGGAACTGGGGCTGAAGGAGGCCGGTCTCGACCGCATGATCCGCGCGGGCTACGAGCTGCTGGGGCTGCAGACCTATTTCACCATCGGCCCCAAGGAGGCGCGCGCCTGGACCATCGCCAAGGGCACGCTGGCGCCGCAGGCGGCGGGCGTCATCCACGGCGATTTCGAGCGCGGCTTCATCCGGGCCGAGACCATCGGCTACGAGGATTTCGTGGCCTGCGGCGGCGAGCAGGGCGCCAAGGACGCGGGCAAGATGCGCGCCGAGGGCAAGGGTTACGCGGTGAAGGACGGCGACGTGCTGCACTTCCTCTTCAACGCCTGATCCGGCAGCGCCCGGAAATTTCCGCGAACGCCCCATGCGCCCCGCCGCGCATGGGGCGTTCGTCGTTTCTGCGGGGTCTTTACGCGCCGCCCGCGGGCCGGGCGCGCCTGGCGCGAAGGGGCTAGGCGGCGGGCTGTTCTGCCCCTAGACATATTCGCGACATTCAATATGAGGTATTCCATGCCGATTTGGTCCAAAGCATTTTTCCGCATGCTTGCCTTCGCCGCGCCGGTCGCGCTCGGCGGGCTGAGCGTGGCCTATTCCGACGCCCTGAAACAGCCGCCTGCCGGCAAGGAGCGCAGCCAGCCGCCCACCCCGGTGCGCGTGCTGACTATGGCCCCGGTCGAGATGGTGCCGCGCATCACCGGCTACGGCACGGTGGCGCCGACGCGCGAATGGCGCGCGATCGCGCGGGTCGAGGGCGAGGTGATCGAGACCGCGCCGCAGCTCGCCAGCGGCGAGATCGTGCCGGCGGGCACGACGCTGGTGCGGCTCGACGACACCGACCTGCGGCTGTCCTTGGCGCAGATGGACGCGCAGCTCGCGGCGCAGGCGGTGAAGGACGAGACGCTGACCGCCAGCCTGCAGATCGCGCGCTCGGACCTCGCGCTCGCGCTGGGCGATCTGAACCGCCAGCAGGAGTTGGCCGATCAGGGCGTCGCCACCCAGGCCAAGCGCGACACCGCGCGCCGGGCCGAACTGTCGTCGCGTGCCAGGGTCACCGAGATCGAGAACCAGCTGGCCCTGAACGCGGCCGAGCGCGAGGTGCTTAAGGCGCAGCGCGCCACCGCCGCGCGGGCGCTGGAATTCACCGCGATCAAGGCGCCCTACGACATGCGGATCGGCAGCGTCGACGCCGAGATCGGGCAGGTGGTCAACCGCGGCCAGACGCTCCTGACCGCCGAGGGCATCGACGCGGTCGAGATCGCGGCGCAGTTCGCCATCGGCCGGGTCGGGCCGCTGGTGCGCGCCATGGGCGACGGCGCCAATGTGCTGGGGCTGAAGGCCCGGGTGCGGCTGCCCGCGCCCGGCCATTCGGTGATCTGGGAGGCGACGGTGGACCGCGTGGGCGAGGCCATCGACGCCCGCACCCAGAGCAGTACCATCGTGGTGCGGGTCGATCAGCCAGTGGCGCAGGCCCAGGCCGGGCAGCGCCCGCCGCTCAGGCGCAACATGTTCGTCGAGGTCATCCTCAGCGCGCCGAAGCGGCCGGTGCTGGCGGCGCCGCTGGACGCGGTGCGCGGCGGCAAGGCGCTGGTGGTCAGCGCCGAGGGCACGCTTGAGCGGCGCGAGGTGACGGTGGGCTACACCATCGGCGACATCGCCGTGGTCACCGAGGGGCTGGCGGAGGGCGACAAGCTGGTCGTCACCGATCCGGCGATCGCGGTGCCGGGCATGGCGGTCAAGCCGGTCGAGGACAAGGCGGTCAAGGCGCAGATCGCGGCCGCCGGCGGCGGTCAGGGCAGGGGCCAGGGCAAGGGGCAGGACCAATGATCCGTCTCTTTGCCGTTCACCCGACGGCGGCGAATATCTTGATGCTGGCGCTTCTGGCGCTGGGGATCGCCGCCCTGCCCACGCTTCAGCGTGATACCTTTCCGCTGGTGCCCCCTTCGGATGTCGAGGTGCGGATCGCCTATCCCGGCGCCTCGCCCGCCGAGGTGGAAACCGGCATCTGCCAGGTGGCCGAGGACCCTCTGCGCGCCGTCGACAACCTGGCCGAGCTGCGCTGTCTTGCGCGCGACAACATGGCTGTGATCGCCGCCGAGATCGTCGAGGGCGCGGACATGACGCGCTTTCACAACGACATCAAGGCGGCGGTGGACGGCATCGGCCGCTTCCCGGACAAGGCCGACGACCCGGTGACCCGCGTGGTCGAGCGCGTGGCCTCGGTCGCCTCGATCGCCGTGACGGGCCCGGACGACCCGCTGGTGCTGCTGGCCTATGCCGACGACCTGGCCGAGCGGCTGAAGGCCGACCCGGCGATCTCGCAGGTCACGGTTTCTGGCTTTTCCGGCCGCGAGATCGCGATCGAGTTCGAGGCCGCGGCGCTGCAGCGCTATGGCCTGAGCATCGCGGATATCGGCGCGGTCCTGGCGCGCAACAGCCTCGACATGCCCGCTGGCACGCTGGAGGGGCGGCAGGGCGAGGCGGCGATCCGTTTCCTCGGCGAGAAGCGCAGCGTGGGAGAACTGGCCGGGATTCCGCTGACCGGCACCGCCACGGGCGGCGAGGTGCTGCTGGGCGACGTCGCGAAGATCACGCTCGGCTTCAGCGACCCGGCGCAGGCGGCCTATTACAACGGCCAGCGCGCGGCCATCGTCTCGGTCAACAAGACCGCCACACAGGACGCGCTGAAGGTCAAGGCGGCGCTCGACGGCCTGCTGGAGCGCGCCCAGGCCGAGGCGCCGGGCAACATCGCGCTGGCGATCTCGCAGGATTCGACCTCCAACATCCGCGACCGCCTGCGGATCATCGCCGAGAACGGCGTGCAGGGCCTTATCCTGGTGCTGGCGGTGATGTGGCTGTTCTTCGGCTTCCGCTTCTCGTTCTGGGTTGCGATGGGGCTGCCGGTCTCGTTCCTGGGCACGATCTTCGCCATGCAGCTGTTCGGGCTGACCATCAACATGATGACCATGGTGGCGCTGCTGGTGGCCATCGGCCTGCTGATGGACGACGCCATCGTGATCTCGGAGAACATCGTGCGCCGCCGCCAGGCCGGTGAAGCCGCGATGGAGGCCGCGGTGAACGGCGCGCGGCAGGTCGGGCCGGGGGTGGTATCCTCGTTCCTGACCACGGTGATGATCGTGGGGCCGCTGGGCTACATGTCGGGCAACATCGGGGCGGTGCTGAAATACATCCCCATCGTGCTGGTGATCACCCTGATCGTCAGCCTGGTCGAGGCCTTCCTGATCCTGCCCAACCACGTGCACCATTCGCTGAAGGGCGATCTCGCGCCGAACCGGGTCAGCCGGGCGGTGAACGGCGGTTTCGACTGGGTGCGCGACCGGATCGTGGTGCCGCTGTCGGGGATCAGCCTTCGCTACCGCTATTTCACCCTGGGGCTGGCGGGGTTCCTGCTGCTGTTCTCGGCCGCGCCCTACACCGGCGGGTTCATCAAGTATCAGAGCTTTCCGCAGCTCGAAAGCGACACGGTCGAGGCGCGGCTCCTGCTGGTGCAGGGCGCGCCGCTGGAACGCACCGAGCAGCGCGTGGCGAAGGTCGTCAAGGCGCTGGAGCAGATGAACGCCGAGTGGACGCCGCAGCAGCCCGCCGGCCAGCCGCTGGTGAAGAGTTACACCATCACCTACAGCGCCAATGCCGACACGCCCGAGACCGGCCCGCACATGGCCACCGTCAGCGCCAAGCTGCTGCCGGCGGGCGTGCGCAGGACCGAGGTGACGGATATCGTCGACTACTGGAAGAAGCTGACCGGCCCGATGCCCGACATGGCCGCGCTGCGCTTCACCGACAAGGAGCGGGGGGCGGGCGGCAAGCCGATCGACATCCGCCTGCAGGGCGACGATCTGGACGCGCTGCGCGCCACGGCCAGGGAGATGCGGAAGTTCTTCCGCGAATTCCAGGGCGTGCGCGACGTGACCTTCGATCTGCAGCCCGGTCGGTCGGAATACATCATCACCCTGCGCCCGGCGGCGGCCTCGGCGCTGGGGGTCACGGCGCAGGGGATCGCCACGCAGCTGCGCGCGGGCTTCCGCGGGGATACCGCGCTGGAGGTGCAGGACGGGCTGGGCAGCCTCGATATCGTGGCGCGGCTGGACGCCGGCGACCGGATGACGCTGTCCGATATCCTTGAGTTGCGGATCACCGGGCCGGGCGGCACGCTGGTGCCGCTGTCGGCGGTGGCGGATGTGAAGCAGGGCCGCGGCTACGCCAGCATCAACCGCGTCAACGGCCAGCGCACGGTCACCGTGCAGGGCGCGATCAACCCCGCCATCGCCAATGCACGCGAACTGATGGCCGCGCTCAAGGCCGAGTTCCTGCCGGGCCTGGCCGAGAAGCACCCCGGCGTCTCCGTCACCATCATGGGCGAGGCCGAGGACACCGCCACCACCGGCGCCTCGCTGGGGCGCAACATGGTGATCGGGCTGATCGGGGTCTACCTGATCCTGTCCTTCCAGTTCCGCAGCTTCCTGCAGCCGGTGGTGGTGGTCGCGGCGATCCCGCTGGGCGCGGTGGGGGTGGTCTGGGGCCACATGGCGCTGGGGTTGCAGATCTCGTTGCCCAGCCTCGTGGGGCTGGCCACGCTGGCCGGCGTGGTGGTGAACGACTCGATCCTGCTGGTGGCCTTCATGAAGGAGCGCTTTGCCGAGGGCGCGGATCTGCCGGAGGCCGCGCAGGAGGCGGTGCGCGACAGGTTCCGGGCGATATTCCTGACCTCGCTGACCACGGTGGTGGGTCTGGGGCCACTTCTGTTCGAGCAGAGCACCCAGGCCCAGTTCCTGCGCCCGATCGTGGCCAGCCTGGCCTTCGGGCTGACCGGGGCGACGCTGCTGGCGCTGTTCGTCACGCCCGCCATGTTCGCGGTGCTGCACGACCTGCGGTTGGTCCGGCGCGAGGCGGCCGGCAAGGGTTGAAGACCCGCGTGCCGTCACGGCCTCCGCCCCGTTTCCCGGCCGGGGAACGGGCGGAGGCCCTGCGCCGGTGATCTCCCCATGCCGGCCGGCCGAAGGCCCGGCGGCGCGCTGCATGCGACAAGAACCGGAAACTGTGTTAGTCTGACCTCGCGTAACGGGAAACGCGCGATTTCGGAAAAGTTCAGTTTGCGACGGGAGGTCATTACCGATGAAACCTTTCTTTTCCGCCGTCCTGGCGGCGAGCCTTTGCACAGTCGTCCCTGCCTCCGGCGCCCATGCGGCGGGCATGACGGTGGGCGAGTTCGAGTACACCAACAGCTGCGCCTCCTGCCACGGCGCCAAGGGGGACGGCGACGGGCCGCTGGCCTCGTTCTTTGCGGCCGGCGGGGTGCCGCAGCTTTCGCTTCTGAAAAAGAACAACGGCGGGGTGTTCCCGGTATCGCGCGTCTACGAGATGGTCGAGGGCACCGCCGATGTGCGCGCGCATGGCGGCCGCGCCATGCCTGTGTGGGGGGACCGCTACCGGGCGCGCGCGGACCCGTCGCTCGATCCCGATTTCGGCCCCGCGGATGTCGAGTCCTATGTGACCTTCCGCATTCTCGCCCTGATCGAGTATCTGTCGACCCTTCAGGCGGAATAGGCGCGGGCCGGCATCGTTCCAGGCCGCGCAGGCCGACATCGGCCTGCGCGCGGAGGGCGGTTTTATGGTGAACGGGACGTCATCGGGAAAGCGGTCGCAGGCCTTGAGACCGGGGCATCGCCGCGCCGCGCGTCGGCGGCGCCCGGGCGGGGTTCAAGCGGTGTCGGGAATAGCGGAATTCGGTGGTGCGGTCCGGGCCAACTCGACCGTCCAGGCGGGGCGCTGAGGTCGATTGGCCTTAAATCTCGGGCGATCGCCGTCTGATGGGCTTTTCGATCCTCGAAATCCAGCCCCGTATCGTCCATGATCGGCGCGGTGGAGCCCATTATCGGCACCAAGCCGATCGGCCGCCGCCTCTGCGACATCCCCGACGTGGGCAGGGGCGGACCGCTGATCCGCGGCGGCCCGGCGCGCGAGGCGGCTGCGGCGGAAGAATATGCCGCCTTGGCCCGCGCCCGACCGCGGGGGTGAAGGATCCGCCTTCCGAGGGGGTGATCGGAGCGAACGGCGCGCCGCAGATGCCGAATCCGACGGCCCCCCGCGCCACCCGGATCGTGTCGGAAAAGCCGATGTTTTCAGCTCCGCGATGCGGTTTTCGCGGCAAGGGAAGCGAAACGGATGTTGCCCCAGACCAGCGCGTCCCGGTGCCTTTTCATGCCATTTCAAGGGTTTGGGGCCTTGATCCGCGACTTTCGAAAACCGGACAATTTCGCCTTGTAAATCCTATGCTTGCACGGCTATACGGGTCGGCGGAGACGTGGCCGAGTGGTCGAAGGCGCTCCCCTGCTAAGGGAGTAGACGGGAAACCGTCTCGTGGGTTCGAATCCCATCGTCTCCGCCATAACCATATGATAATAATAGATAATTTATTTTCGCTGCGGCGCAGAAATTTGTGTCTCTTTGCACGGTCAAATTCACCGAAATTCACCGAAATTCCGCCAATTTTGACAGAATCTGGCACAAAATCCGCACAGTCTTCGGGACTTGAAAACAACTTTACTGAAAAGCTGCCGCGCTGCGGCATGGGATTGCCCTGTCGTATTTTGCTGTATGACGTGACAGACGAGCTCTGGCGACCGCTCTGGAGCTCGCCCAGCGGCAAGTCGTGACACATACTCAGGCTGTGGGCGCTGATGTGTATGTTCCCCGCCCCGTTCGCGTGGCATTAAACGGATGTGCTGCCATAACATGGGGGGCCTCGTAGGCGTTCATTCGCCTCCACTGAAACTTGAGCTACCTGTACCAAGCATCAATACCGTTTGGCCGAGTTGGGCTAGCTGAGCATCAGATGTAATGGCTTTGGAAGCTCTCGAACGCTCGCTGCGTGACCAAGGTTGGATACACTTAATGGCAGTTCGGAGCCCATAGCTGCCATTTCAAAAAAGTGCAGAATACGACTCCAAGCCCGGAAATCAGAACTGCAGCACGATTCTGATTGAAGTTTGTTGGAGCTGACCTGCTCCCCTGAAAAGTCCTCGTTTTGAGGTTAGCCTGTTCTCCAACCGAGGAGACAGACGATGAAGAGAAGCCGGTTTAGCGAAGAGCAGATCATTGGCATCCTGAAAGAGCACCAGGCCGGGCTCAGCGCGAAGGAGTTGTGCCGCAAACACGGCATCAGCGACGCGACCTTCTAGAAGTGGCGATCGAAGTCTGGCGGCATGGAAGTGTCCGATGCCAGGCGGCTGAAGGCGCTGGAAGCCGAGAACGCCAAGCTCAAGAAGATGCTGGCGGAGCAGATGCTCGATGTTGCCACGCTGAAAGAGATGCTGGGAAAAAACTTCTGAGGTCCGGTTCGAGGCGGCGAGCTGTGGACTGGGCCATGAAGGAAAAGAGCTACTCGCAACGACGGGCCTGTGCCCTGGCCGGGATCGAGCCGCGTGTGTATCGGCGGCAGCGGACCGGGCCGGAGGACCGGGAGTTGCGCCAGCGACTGCGGGAGCTGTCGGGCGAACGCCGGCGGTTCGGCTATCGGCGTCTGCACATCCTGCTGAAACGTGAGGGCTGGGCCGTGAACTGGAACAAGCTCTACAGGATCTACCGCGAAGAGGGGCTCACCGTGCGTAAACGCGGCGGGCGGAAACGGGCCATCGGCACCAGGGCGCCGATGGCAATCCCACAGGGGGCGAACCAGCGCTGGTCGCTCGACTTCGTGTCCGACACGCTCTCGGAGGGGCGTAGGTTCCGTATCCTGAACGTGATCGACGACTTCAGCCGGGAATGCCTGGCCTCGGTGGTCGACACTTCGCTGTCGGGCATCCGTGTCGCCAGGGAGCTGGATCGGATTGCCGAGATGCGAGGTTATCCTTGCATGGTGGTCAGCGACAACGGAACCGAGCTCACCTCGAACGCGATCCTGCAGTGGCAGGAGGATCGGCAAGTCGAATGGCACTACATCGCGCCGGGCAAACCGATGCAGAACGGGTTCGTGGAAAGCTTCAATGGCCGCCTGAGGGACGAGTGCCTGAACGAGCACCTGTTCGCCAACCTGCGCCATGCCCGCCATTTGAGTGCGGCATGGCGCGACGACTACAACCATCACCGCCCCCACTCGAGCCTCGACGGGCTCACCCCGCGGGGGTATCACCAACGGTCAAGAGAGGACCAAACCCTGAACAGAGATAACTCATAAACAAGGACTCACAGGGGAGCAGGTCATTTCCCAAGAGTGGCGCCTTTCGATGACGCTCGAGTTCGCAACGGAAACAACCGATCCCGTGATCGCGGTCAGCGCCCCTTCCGCATGATGTAGAACATGTCGCGGGGGTCGGGAGTGCCAAGGAACTTCGGAACCACGCCAGCGCCGCCGCTTCTGTCCGAGGCGGCCATCTCGGGAACCAGATGCTCAATGTAGGTCTTGCCGCCGCTGTTGACGTAAAGCGCGAGATAGGTGAGTTCCGGCGCGTTCATGTCCAGCAACATGGCGTATTGGCAGCCATAGGCCTGAAAGGTCCGCGCCATGGCCGAGGGCGTCGCGGCCGGGAAGTAGGCGTAGGCGAGATAGCGTTGGCGTCCCTTACCCAGCATGCAGGCGCCCGCGCGCAGGGTGCGCAGTTTGGCCTCGGCCGACCCCGACCAGTTGCCCGCCCCCCATTGCGTCACATACCGCCCGGGAACGCCGCCCTCGATCAATGGCACGCCGTTTTGCCGCGCGAACCTGATCTTGGGCAGCAACTTGTCGTCCGAACTTGTCCAGGTCTTCATCTCGATCTGGCCGTTGTTCTGCACGAACAGGGTCGACAGGCCGGGCTGCAGCTTGCTGAGGATCGCTCCCTGCTCGACGAAGCCGTAGTGCGAGCCGCCGTTGACCGCCGCGAGCGGTCCCGACTTGAACGCCCCGTGATGCCGCTTGAACCCGCCGGCGAAGGTGGCCACCGTGCGGCCCGCCAAGCTGGGGCTGACCATGCCAAGCGGGACCAGAGGCGCGGGCGAGCCAACGCCATCCGGCCCCGGCAGCCCGCGGGCGCGCACCGATGCCGGCGGGCGCGACGACCATGTCAGACCCGGTTCCTGGGTCCCGACCGCATAGCCGAGATCATAGCGCGACAGATCGAACGCCACCAGGTAAACGGTTGACCCCAATTCCACCCCATCGAGCGCGTTCACGCTGCCCGGGCCCTGCAGGACCGCCTTGCTGATCGCCTTGGGCTGCAGGGCGCTCGCGAAGACGCCAGCGAGGCCGGCAACCGGGTGCCAGGCCCCCATCGTCATCTGGCCGGGGTTCGTTCCCGACAACCCAAGCCCCATCCGCGCGGCGATCACCTGAGGGCTGCCGGGCGAGGCAAGTGCCGCGGGGGCCGGCCCCCCACCCGATTGCCCGCCGCCGCCGGACGGCGCGCCGCGCGCCATGCTGAGGGTCGATCCACCCGCCCGGTTGCGCAGATACAGCCGCCCGCCGCAGATCGGCGCAAAGGGTCGGCGAGACGCCGCCGCCTCGGCAAGCGCAGACGGGTCTTGCCAGGGCGCGCATGTCATGGTCCCGCCCGAGCCGGTCAGTTTGAGCGCCGGACCGGAGGACAGTGAAATCTTCTGACCGCCGGGGTTGGGATTTTCGAGGTGATAGTATTTCTGTTGGCCCGCGCCAGCTTTGCCGATCTGCAAGAGAAACCAGGAATTGACCGCGGGATTGAGAGAAATCAGCCGCACCGTCGCGTCCGAACCCGGGAGGCTGGCCGACTGTTCGCTGCGGAAGGGCTGCAACTCGATGATGGATTTCGCCCTGGCGGCTTCGTATTGCGCGCGCTGCTCGGAGGGCGAGGATTGCACCTGTGCGACGTTGCCCAATATGCAAGCCGCCAGGGCCAGGGAAAACCGCAAACCGGACCGGGCAATACCAGGGGACCGATTGCCGTGACGGGGCGGATCCGAATGTGTAATTTGCACGACCTGGCGCTCCTTTTGCTTTGCCCAAGCGCGGTGAACAGGCCCGGGCGTGAAATCCGGCCGCGGTGAGCTACTCCCCGACCCTTGGACAGTTTCTCGGGTAATTAAATGCTGGTCACTGTCCCTGCTGATCGGCTTAAATGCTGTTCCAGTAGAGCACTGCTGGCGGTCGCCCGCCAAGTGCTGAATTTGGCTGCCGGCTATTCCTGCGCCCCACCAATTCGTTCAGGTCGCAGCATTTGGCAGAATATGCGCAACTCGGTCTTTCGGCGCGCAAGCAGCTGAGTGCGATGGCGGTTCCATCGTAAACATAGGGTTAGACTGCGCGCGATCCCGCAGTGCAGTGCCCAGCGGCGAGAGCTGTCTTCCCTTGCGTTCGGCACAATCATTTCGGCAAACCGAAGCTACACCATAACGCCGCCGGTCGGCGCAACGTTCTCGGATGCCGCATCCCTCGCCCGAACGCGCCGCCCAAGAGCGCCCAGGGTGCTCATCCACTCAGAAACGAACCGGATAGCCTTGTGGGGCAGGGCGGGCGCCTCAGTAGGTCGGTGGGGATATTGCCCAGATAATAACCGCTTCCTGATCGTTCTCATTCGCGTAACGATGGGGAATGGTGCTTTCGAAGGCAAAGCTGTCGCCTGTTTCCAAGTCCACCCGTTTATCGCCGAGCCACAGGGCCAGCCTCCCCGAGATGACAATCCCGGCTTCCTCGCCACGGTGTTCGTAGCGCTCCGTTCCGCTGGCAGAATGCGGCGCGAAGGTGCATCTGAGAAGCTCGATCCCGCGCGCCAGATTCGGGGAAAGTAATTCGTCGGTAATCCCGCTTTCGAAGGTGAGGCTGCGCCGCTTGTCATGCCTGACGACGAATTCGTCGAGATCGTCATCGAGGTTCTGCGCAGGTCTGAAGAACCATGAAATGTTCACCCCGAGCGCCCGGCTGATCGAATGCAGCGCCTTGACGGAGGGGGATGAAATCCCCCGTTCGATCTGGCTGAGATAGCCTTGCGAAAGGCCGGTGGCCCGGGACAGTTGGGTCAATGTGACATCGCTGGCCTTCCTCAGGAACTTGATCTCCTGGCCAACGGATACGCCAGCGTCGAGAACGTTTTCGATGTCCTCGATAGGCTCCGGCTTCACGGGGCCACGGAGGGCTTCCGACCTCGACAATCGCTTCGTTGTCTTTGCCATCCCTCTTGCCCCCTTGCTGTGGACGCCAGCGCGGCGAACTTAGTCGAAGCCATCGGACGAAGTAAAGGTAAGGAGCCTTAAATGAAACCATAGTGAAAAAAACATTGTAAAAATTCACTTTCTCTCGGATCATCTGCCGCGGTTGTCCGGGAGGGGAAGATGGGCGCACCAAGCAGAGCGGATGTCGTGATCGTTGGCGGTGGGGTGGCCGGGTGCTCCATTGCCTATCACCTCACAAAGCTGGGGATCACCGATGTGGTTCTATGCGAGCGGAAGCAGCTGACATGCGGCACGACATGGCATGCCGCGGGGCTGGTGACCCAGCTTCGCGCGACCCGCAACATGACGGAGCTCGCCAAATACACCGGCGAGCTTTTCGGCGCCCTGGAAGAGGAGACCGGCCAAGCCACCGGCTTCAAACAGAACGGCGCGCTGCGCCTGGCGAAAACCGAGGCGCGGTTCGAAGAGCTGAAGCGTGGCGTTTCCATGGCCCGGAATTTCGGGCTGGAGGCCCATGTCATCGCGCCTGGCGAGGTGGCCGAACGCTGGCCGGGGGTCGAGACCTCGGATCTTGCGGGCGCGATCTGGATGCCGAAGGACGGGCAGGTCAATCCGGCCGACGTCACCATGGCCATGGCCAAGGGCGCGCGGATGCGCGGGGCAAGGATCCTTGAAAACACCCCCGTGAAGCGGATCATCGTGGAAAACGGGGTTGTGCGCGGGGTGGAACTGGCCGAGGGCGAGATCCGGGCCGACAAGGTGGTGATCGCCGGGGGCATGTGGTCGCGCGACCTGGCCGCGCAGATCGGCGTGTCGCTGCCGCTGCATGCCGCGGAACATTTCTACATCGTGACCGAGCCTATGAAGGAGCTGAAGCGCGACCTTCCGGTGCTCTTCGTCGCGGACGAATGCTCCTACTACAAGGAGGACGCCGGCAAGCTGCTGCTGGGCTGTTTCGAACCCGAGGCCAAGCCCTGGGGCCATCAGGGTATCCCCGAGGATTTCTGTTTCGACTCGCTGCCCGAGGATTTCGAGCATTTCGAGCCGATCCTCGAAATGGCGATCGAGCGCGTGCCCGCCTTGGCGCAGGCGGGCATCCAGCTGTTCTTCAACGGCCCCGAAAGCTTCACCCCCGATGACCGCTACCTGCTGGGCGAAACGCCGGAGGTCGCCGGTCTGTTCTGCGCCTGCGGCTTCAACTCGGTTGGGATCCTGTCTTCCGGCGGGGTCGGCAAGGCCCTGGCGGACTGGATCCGCGACGGCCATCCGCCGGTCGAACTGGCCGATGTGGACGTGCGGCGCATGCAGCCGTTCCAGTCCAACAAGACCTACCTGTTCGACCGCACCAAGGAAACGCTGGGCCTGCTCTACCAGATGCACTGGCCCTACCGGCAGTATGAAACCGCGCGTAACGTGCGCCGCAGCCCGTTCCACGACCGCCTGCTGGCGGCCGGCGCCTCGATGACCGAGGCCGCGGGCTACGAACGTCCCGGTTTCTTTGCCCGCGAAGGACGCCCGACGGCGATCGAGTATTCCTACGGGCCGCAAAGCTGGTTCGCCGATGCCCGCGCCGAAAGCCTGAACACCGCCGAGAACGTCACCCTGTTCGACCAGAGCTGCTTTGCCAAGTTCCGGCTGGACGGCAAGGATGCGGCGGCGGTGCTGAACCGGGTCTCGGCCAACCAGGTCGACGTGCCCATTGGCAAGGTCGTCTATACCCAGTGGCTGAACGATCGCGGCGGGATCGAGGCCGACGTGACGATCACGCGCCTGTCGGAAACCTCTTTCATGATCGTCACCATCGTCGCCTCCCAGACCCGCGATTTCAGCTGGCTGCGGCGCTCCATCCCCGAGGACGCGCACGCGCATCTGAGCGATGTCTCGGCGGGCCTGCCCATGCTGGCCCTGATGGGGCCGAAATCCCGCGCGCTGCTGGAGGCGCTGAGCGGCGAGGATCTCGGCAACGCGGCGTTCCCCTTCGGCACCAGCCGCGAGATCCCGATCGGCTACGCGCAGGTGCGCGCGAGCCGCCTGACCTATGTCGGCGAGCTCGGCTACGAGCTCTATATCCCCGCGGATTTCGCGCAGCATGTCTTCGACCGGATCGTCGAGGCGGGGGCGGGGTTTGGGCTTGGCCATGGCGGGTTCTTCGCCATCAATTCGATGCGGATGGAAAAGGGCTATCGCCACTGGGGCCACGACATCGGCGAAGAGGACACGCCGCTTCAGGCGGGTCTCGGCTTCGCCGTCGCCTGGGACAAGCCCGGCTTCCGCGGGCGCGACGCCCTTCTGCGGGCGCGCGAGGCGGGCACGCCCACCCGCCGGCTGGTGCAGATCCGGCTGGAGGGCGGCGACGCCGCGCCGATGCTCTACCACGAAGAGCCGATCCTGCACCGTGGCCGGATCATCGGCTCGGTGACCTCCGGCGGATACGGCCACCGCACCGGGGCCTCGCTCGGCATGGGCTATGTCAGCGACCCCGGCGGCGTGACGGCGGAGTTCCTGAAATCCGGCGCGTTCGAGGTCGAAGTCGCCTGCGAGAGATACCCGGCGCATCTGCAACTCGGGCCGTTCTACGACCCGGCGAACGAACGCATCAAGGCCTGACAGAAAGGGGAAGGACAATGACCGAAGTTCTGGAGCATTTCAAACGCGTGAGCGGCGGCAATTTCCGGTCCGGGGGGATCCGGACGAGCGGCGGCACGCGGGGCCTCGATGTCATCGACCCGGCGACCGAGGCGGTGATCGGCAGCGTCACCGAAACCCCGCCCGAAGAGATCGACGCCTGCATCGAGATCGCCAACGCGGCACAAAGATCCTGGTGGCGGGATCTGTCCTCGGTCGAGCGCGCGCATGCCATCCACGAGGCCGCCGACGCGATCACGCGCCTGCGGCCGCTTCTGGCCGAGGCGCTGACGCGCGAGATGGGCAAGCCCTACAAGGAGTCGCTGGACGAGGTGGACTGGTGCGTCCACTCGCTGCGCTATTCGGCCGAGATCGGTCGCTCCGATATGGGCAGGGTGATGGGCCCCGCGGTGGCCGGCCAGATGCATTACACCATCAAGCAGCCGCTGGGCACGATCGCGCTGATCATGCCCTTCAACTATCCGATGGTGCTGCTGGCCTGGGAGGCCGGCGCGGCGCTGGCGGGCGGAAATGCCTGCATCGTGAAGCCCTCGGAATATACAACGCTGACCACGCTTCTCTTCGCGGAGGCGTTCAGTCACCTGCCCGAGGGGCTGTTCCAGGTCGTCACCGGCGGCGGCGAGGTCGGCCGCCGGCTGGTCGAACATCCGGGCACCCACGGCGTGGCCTTCACCGGCAGCGTGCCGGTGGGGCGCTCGGTCTCGGCCACCTGCGGCGACCTGATGAAGCCCGCGCTGATCGAAACCTCGGGCAACGATCCCTTCATCGTGATGCCGTCTGCCCCGCTCGACATCGCGGCGCGGGCCGCGGCCTTCTCGGCCTACATGAACTGCGGCCAGATCTGCGTCTCGGCCGAGCGGTTCTATGTTCATGAGGATATCCACGACGCCTTTGTCGAGAAGCTGGTTGAGGAAACCGCGAAACTGCGGATCGGCAACGGCCTCGACAAGGTGGACATGGGGCCACTGGTCTCATCGAAGGAACGCGACCGTTACGAAGCCGTGCTTGCGAGGGCAAAGGACGAGGGCGCGCGCGCCGCAATCGGCGGCGGCCGGCCCTCCGGGTTCAACCAGGGCTGGTTCGTGGATGCGACCGTGCTGGTGGACTGCACCCCGGACATGAGCCTGTTCCACAACGAAAGCTTCGGCCCGGTGGCGCCGATCTGCCGGGTCCGGGATTTCGACGAGGCGCTCGCGCATGCGAACAACAGCACCTACGGGCTGGGCGCCAATATCTACACCAGGGATCTGGGCGAGGCGGTGCGCGCCACCGAGGACCTCCAGGCCGGGATGGTCTGGGTGAACGCGCCGCTGCTCGACAATGACGCGGGGCCGTTCGGGGGCTCCAAGTTCAGCGGTCTCGGGCGGCAGCTTGGCCCCGAGGGCATCGACACCTTCCGCGAAACCAAGCTGGTCATGATCGACCCCGCATGCGCGCCCCAGGATTTCTGGTGGTTCCCGTATCCTGACGAGGAAATGTTCAAGAAAAACTGATCGCCAAAAGATCGGAAGAAAAAAGAAAACCCAACAGATCGGAAAGGGAGGACGGAATGGACGACAGAACGATGCAAATGGAGCTCGATCGCCGATTGGCCGAGCTCGAGAAACCGGAAAACCAGGGGGGCGGCCTCAGCTCCGGGGACTGGATTTTCCTTCTTCTGACCGGCGTGATCGGCCCGGTGCTTCTTCTGCTTTGGGGGTGGTGACATGAGCGATATTTCACAAGGGGGAGCCCCCGCCGGGATGGATCCCGCCGACGAGACCAACTGGCCGCTGCTCAAATCCGAACGGACTTGGGGCCAGCTTGAGCTCGGGATCGTCCTTCTGGTCACCGCGACGGCGACCTGGTGCTACATCATCGGCGAATATGTCGGTTATTACCTGAACCTGAAACAGGGCTTCGCCACGATGACGGCGGGCTCGATGATCGGGATGTTCCTGGTCACACTGGCGGTCGTTCCCGCCGCGACACGCTACGGGATCGACTCCATCGTCGCGGCGCGCCCGCAGTTCGGTAACCGCGGGTGGATCGTCACGGTTTTCCTGCAATACACCTCGATCATCGGCTGGAACTCGCTGCTGATCATTTTCTTTGGCAAATCGGTCGTGCAGCTCTTGCTGACAATCGGTGCCGTCGAAGAGGCGAGCGCCGGAATGGTCCAGATCGTGGCGACGCTGGTTGCCTGCGCGATCATCTTTGGCGTGCTGCTGAAGGGCAAGACCGGGATCGAGCGGGCCTCGAACATCCTGTTCTTCTTCGTGGTCGGCGTCGGTCTCTGGATGATCTACATCCTGTTTTCCAACCAGTCCGAAGCGATTGCCACGGCCACCCCGGCCTATGCCTCGGGCGATATCCAGTGGGACTATGTCACCGGCATCGAGATCGGCATCGTCAGCCTGCTCAGCTGGTGGCCCTATATCGGCGCCATGGTGCGGGTCGCGCCGAACGCGCATACCGCGGTCAAGCCGGCCATGCTGGGCATGGGCCTGCCGGTGCCGCTGCTGAGCGTGATCGGCCTGGCGGCGATCCTGGCGCTGGAGAACTCGGACCCGTCCGCATGGATGGTCGAACTCGGCGGCAGCTTCTACGGCACGATCGCGCTTCTGTTCGTGATCGCCGCGAACCTCGGGACTGCGATCGTGGGCGTCTATGCCACCGCCGTCGGCCTGAAGAGCGTGCCCGGTGTCGGCAAGATGTCGTGGAAGGTGACGCTGCTTCTGGGCCTGGTTCCGGTGGCCTTCATCGGGGTCGTGTTGCCGGATCTGTTCTTCAACAACTTCGGCACCTTCCTTGCCTTCATCGGGGTGTTCTTCGCGCCGCTCTGTGCCATCCAGATCGTGGATTACTTCCTGCTCCGGGGGCAGCGGCTGAACGTTCGCGCGCTTTATGACAACTCCGAAGGGTCCGCCTATGCCTATTGGGGCGGGTTCAACCCGGCGGCGCTGGCGGGTATGGCGGCGGGCTTCATCGTCTATGTCTATCTGCTGAACCCGCTGACCTATGTCTCGCGTTCGCCCTACGAGATCCTCACGGCCAGTTTGCCGGCCGCGGTCGCCGGCGGCGCGGTCTACTGGATCGTGACCGTGGCCCTGGTCAAGCCCGCGGGCCGCGGCGACTACAACTAGGCCAACACCTGGCGCCCGCCGAACGCTCGGCGGGCGCCGACAGCCAGCGTGTGAGGCGACGCCTGAACAGGTCGCGCGGATCTCGTTCTGGCGCGGCGAAGGCACCGCGCAGCCCGAGCCGATTTTCCTCAGCTTCCTCAAGATCAGATCGGGGCCCCCACAGGAACGGGATTGCCCCCTGTCGTGCAAGAGGCTTAGGCTTTCGCGAGGGGAGGAACGTTGATGAGACGCAGGACGTTGATCGGGTCGCTGGCTGCATCCGCGGTTCTGCCGCTGCCCTCTATTCTGCGGGCCCAGCAGCTGTTCCGGCTGGCCTTGACGCCGGTTTTCCTCGACAACGACGCGGCGGTAATCGAGCGTCTGCGCGACGCGCTTTCGGCGGGGATGGGGCGGGATATCGATCTCGTTCAGCGCAGGACCTACCAGGAAATCACCGGTGCGCTGCTGGATGGCTCGGTCGACGCCGCATGGTTGTGCGGCTACCCCTTCCTCCAGCATCGGAGCCAATTGTCCCTGCTCGGCGTGCCGGTCTGGCGCGGTCAGCCGCGGTATCAATCCTACCTCATCGCCTCGGCCGGAGACGAGGCGGGCAGCCTGGGAGAGCTGCGCGGAGGCATGCATGCCTTTTCCGACCCAGACAGCAATTCCGGTTTCCTCGTCACGGCCTCGGATCTTGCCAGGATGGGCGAGACGCCCGACAGCTTCTTCGCGCGCACCATCTTCACCTGGGGGCACAGAAACGTGGTGCGGGCGGTGGCCGGCAGCCTCGTCCGGTCGGGAAGCGTCGACGGATATGTCTGGGAGGCCCTCGCTGCGGTGGAGCCTGACCTGGTGGGGCGGACGCGGATCGTTTCCCGGTCAGAATGGCTGGGCTTCCCGCCCTTCGCGGCGCGGACGGATCGGATGGGCGACGCGGATGTCACGACCCTTCAGCGCGCACTCCTTGGGATGGACGGGACGCCGGCCGGGCGTAAGGCACTTGACCTGCTGTTCCTCGACCGGATCGCCGAGCCCGACGTTCGGCTATTCGACGGCATCGCTGCACGAATGGCTGAGCTCGGATAGGACGGATGAAGGACCGGACGATCAGCCGCATTCCGATCACGCTCCGGGTCGCCCTTGCTATGGGCGCGCTGATGATCGTGCTGGGGATGGTCGCGTCGCAGCAGGTGCTCCGGTCGCTCAGCCGGCTTCACGACGACAGGTTGCGGGAGATCGCGCGGCTGCATGTCGAGGGGCTTTCGGTCGCGCTGGGGCCGTTCGTCCTGCACAAGGATGTGTGGGAGATCTACGACACGCTGGACAGGGCCCGGGTCGCGTCCGACGGCCAGCGGATGCTGTTCACGGTCGTGGCGGACGATCGCAACAGGGTGCTGGCGGCGACCGATCCCTTGCGCGCGCCCGTGGACAGCGACGCCACGCCGTTTTCCAAAGATGCGTCGGAGCTGTCCGCGCTGACCGCCTCGGGAAACGCGCCGCAGGCCCGGGTTCGCGCGCCGCTGCTGGTCGCCGGGCGCACGGTTGGCCAGATCGTCACCGAGATCGATGTCGGCGACCTTGTGGCAGAGCGCCAGAGGGTCTCCTTCTATCTTCTGCTCGCCAATGCCGGGGCCACCGCGCTCCTCGCTTTCGCGGGGTATTTCCTTGTGGCGCGGATGCTCAAACCAGTGACGCTGTTGGCCCAGCACATGGATGATGCAGGCGGCGCCCCCAGCCGGATACCCGAGTCCGAGATCCCGAGATCGGACACCGAACTGGCCCGGCTCCTCAGGACATTCAACACGATGACCGGGGCGATCGACGCGCGGGCCGAGGCCGAGAAACGCCTCGCCGAACGCGAGCGTTTCGTCAGCCTTGGGCGGCTGTCCTCATCCCTCGCGCATGAGATCAACAACCCGCTGGGCGGGCTTCTGAACACCGTCGACACGATCCGCACCTATGCAGACCGGCCCGAGGTGGTGCAGAAGTCCGTCGAGCTTCTGGAACGTGGCCTCGTGCACCTGAAGGACGTGAGCCGCGCCATCCTGGACGAGAACCGCCTGGACCGGGCCGGGCTTCCCTTGCGGCGCACGGATTTCGATGATCTGAAGCTGTTGTTCGAGCCCGAGGCGGCCCGCAGGCGACAAAGCCTCGACTGGCAGGTTCAGGCAGATGCGGCGGATCTGGTGTCGCTGCCGTCTGCGCCGGTGCGACAGATCGTTCTCAATCTGCTTCTGAACGCGTCTGCGGCGGCGCCCGAGGGCGGCAGGATCGGGCTGAGCGTCGACCCCCGGGACGGCGGGATCGAACTGACCATCACCGACGATGGCCGAGGCTTGAGCGCGCAGGACCTTGACCGCCTGATGTCGTCCGTGCCGGTCGCGCCCGGCGGCGGCGTGGGGCTGCGGCTGGTGCATGATCTTGTCGCCGGTCTCGGCGGGCGCATCCGCCATGCCCGGGATGCCGGCCGGACCTCCCTGGTGGTATTTCTCCCGAAGGGGGAGGAGGCATGACCCTGAAAGGGCGGCATATCGTGCTCGTCGAGGACGACGAGATCATGGGCGGATCGATCCACCAGCGCCTGGAACTGGAGGGCGCATCCGTCACCTGGGTCAAGCTGATGGGGCGCGGGTTGTCCGCGATCCGGACGCCGCGTCTGCCGGTCGATGGCGTGGTCTGCGACATCCGCCTGCCGGACGGAACGGGAGAGGAACTCTACGAAGCGCTCTGCCGCACCACCTCCCCGCCACCCTTCCTGTTCATCACCGGCCAGGGGGGCATCGACCAGGCGGTGCGCCTGCTGCGGGCGGGAGCGGCGGATTACATCACCAAGCCGTTTGACATGGCCGGTTTCCTCGACCGGCTGGCGTTGATCCTGCGCCCGGAGGAGAATGTCGATCTGCCGCCGCAAACCGGCATTTCGGTCGGGGCGCGCCGGGTCGACGCGCTGGCCGCCGAATATGCCGCGGCCGACCACCCGGTCCTGATCCGGGGCGAAAAGGGCCTGGGTAAAGCGCGCCTGGCGCGCAGAATCCACGACCTGTCGGACCGGCGCGCCGCGCCCTTCGTCGAGGTCAACGCACATCGCACCGACCGGGCCTCCGCCGCGATGACGGACGCCATCGCCGAGGTGGGCGAAGGGACCCTGCATGTCAACGGGCTCGACAGCCTTTCGCAGGCGGCGCAGGACCATCTCATCAAGACCCTGGCGGCGGACGCACCGTTTCGAACCATCGCGTCGGCCTGGCCCGCCGTCGACGAGCGCGTTGCCGCCGGGGAGTTGAGAGCGGACCTGCTGTATCTGCTCAAGACGCATGAGATTTTCATCCCGCCGCTTTCGGAACGGCCCGAGGACGCCACCTGGCTGGCCAAGCAGTTCTTCGAGGCGCTGAACCGCCGGCGCGATCCGCCGCTCAAGGGGTTGTCCTCGCACGCCGAGAGCACCATTCGCGCCCATGACTGGCCCGGCAACGGCCGCGAGTTGCGGGCGCGGCTGCTGCGGGCGGTCGAGGCCGCCCAAGGGGAATGGCTGTTCCCGTCCGACATCTTCCCGGAACTCGGGGCGGAGAGCGACCGCTTCTCGACGCTGGCCGAGGCGCGCGACGCCGCCGAACGTCAGCAGATCGTGGCGGCGCTGACCCGAACCGATGGCCATATCCTGGAGGCGGCGAAGCTTCTGAAAGTGTCGCGCACGACTCTGTGGGAGAAGATGCAGAAATTCGGCCTCTGACAACCGGCGGAAAATGTTCGGATTTCCGAACGCCAGAAAAATCCCCTTCAAATCAATGCACAGCCGCGGCGCGGCATCGCCTTCCTGCGCGTCGCGCAATGGCTGTGCACACGCCTAACATGGTGGGCAGAAAAGCAAGGGAGGACTTTTCCATGAAATGCAATCGGCTGGTCGATGCGGGCCGCCGTCAGTTCCTGCGTGGTGGCCTGGTGGGTGCCGCAGGGGTTGCGGCGTCCACGGTGCTGCCTGCGCAACAGGCGCAGGCCCGGAGCCTGGCACGGGTGGACTACCCGTCCAACAGGCTCGCCAATGTCTCGGATCTCGCGGTCAACGAACCGATGGACATCGCCTATCCCGACGCCGACAGCCCGGGCGTGCTGCTCAAGCTTGGCCAGGCGGTCGAGGGCGGTGTGGGCCCGGACGGCGATATCGTGGCCTATTCGGTGCTCTGCCCGCACAAGGGCTGGATGCTGAGCTACAACGCCGGGGACCGGACGCTGAACTGCCCGGGCCACCATTCGCGGTTTGACGCGGAGGCGGGCGGCCAGCAGGTCTGGGGCCATGCCACCAACAACCTGCCGCAATTCGTCCTGCGCGTCGACGACAAGGGCGACATCCATGCCGAAGGGGTGGACGAGCTGATCTACGGCCGTCTGTCCAACGTGCTGTGAGGGGGGAGAGATCATGGCGTACAAGAGACAGATAGACCGGCTTCCGATCATCCCGGCGGATGCGAAGGAGCACAATGTAACCTGCCACTACTGCATCGTCGGCTGCGGATACAAAGCCTACACCTGGCCGATGAACAAGCAGGGCGGCACGGCCCCCGGCGAGAACAAGTTCGGCGTGGATCTGAGCGAGCAGCAGTATCAGGACACCGAAGCCTGGTATGCGCCCTCGATGTACAATGTCGTCAAGCAGGACGGCAAAGACGTGCAGCTGGTGGTGAAGCCGGATGTGAACTGCGTGGTCAATTCCGGCCTCGGCTCGATCCGCGGGGCGCGAATGGCCGAAAACCGCCCCTCCACGGTGACGGGCACGCAGCAGCAGCGCCTGTCGGACCCCAAGGTCTGGCGCAACGGCGTCTGGCAGCCCACGACGTGGGACGACGCGCTCGACCTGGTGGCGCGGGTGACGGCGCGGGTGGTGACCGAAGGGTCCGAGGATGATCTGGTCGTGTCGATGTTCGACCACGGCGGCTCGGCCGGCGGGTATGAGAACACCTGGGGCACCGGCAAGCTCTATTTCGAGAGCATGAAAATCAAGAACTGCCGGATCCACAACCGCCCGGCCTACAACTCCGAGGTCCATTCGACCCGGGACATGGGCGTGGGCGAGCTGAACTACGCCTACAAGGATTACGGGCTGACCGACACGATCTTCATGGTCGGCGCGAACTCGATGGAGACCCAGACCAACCTTTATCTGAACCACATGGTGCCGGCGCTTCAGAACGGGGCGAAGTTCATCGCGGTGGACCCGCGGCGCACGCTGACGATCAGCGCGTCGGAGCAATATGCGGGCCAGGAGAACGTCCTGCATCTTGCGATCAACGAGGGCACGGACATGGCGCTGTTCAACGCCATCCTGACCCATATCGTCGATAACGGCTGGGTCGATGCGGAGTTCATCGCCAACTCGACCTTCCAGGGCGGCGAGGCGGTGGCCCAGGACGAGGCGCATCCGGCCGGGCTCGGCAGCCTCGACTACGCGCTGGAAACCTGCCGCACCTCGGTAGATGAGGCGGCGGAAATCTGCGGCGTCCCGGCCGACGACATCGTCAAGGCCGCCGAATGGATCGCCAAGCCGCATGACGACGGCAGCCGCCGCAAATGCGTCACCGCCTATGAAAAGGGCATCATCTGGGGCAACGACAACTACCGCACCATCGGCGCCCTGGTGAACATCGCCCTGGCAACGGGCAATATCGGCCGCGAGGGCGGCGGGGTCTGCCGCCTCGGCGGGCACCAGGAGGGCTATTACCGCCCCTCGGATGCGCACGTCGGGCGTCCCGCCGAATATATCGACCAGTTCCTGATCCGGGGTCTGGGCGGCGTGCACCACATCTGGGCCTGCGACCACTACAAGACCACGCTGAACGCCTCCGAGTTCAAGCGCGTTCACAAGCGCCGGTCGGACATGGTGAAAGACGCCATTGACGCCGCCGCCGGGGGCACGCGGGAACAGGTGGTCGATGCGATCGTCGCCGCGATCAACGCGGGCGGGCTGTTCGTGGTGGACGTGGACATCATCCACAGCCAGATCGGCCAGAACGCCCATGTCATCCTGCCAGCCTGCGAAGCCAACGAGATGAACCTCACCTCGATGAACGGCGAGCGGCGGATGCGCCTGTCGGAGCGCTACATGGACCCGTTCGGCAATTCCAGGCCGGACTGCCTGATCGCGGCCGGCATCGCGCAGAACATGGAGCGTGTTTTGCGCGAAATGGGCAACGACGCCTATGCCGACCAGTTCAAGGGCTATGACTGGGAGACCGAGGAAGACGCCTTCATGGACGGCTACAACCAGGGCAATCCCGAAGTGACCTATGATCGCCTGCGCGCCATGGGGAACAACGGGGTCCAGGAGCCGGTCGTGGGCTACGAGAACGGCCAGTTGATCGGCACCGAGCGGCTCTATGCCGACGGCACCTTCGACCGGCACGGGCGCGACGACAAGAAGGCGTTGTTCTGCGCCGCGGGCTGGCGGGGCTGGCAGGCGCCGGGCAAGGCGCGCGAAAAGGCGGCCCACAAGTTCTGGATCAACAACGTTCGCGCCAACATCTTCTGGCAGAACCAGTTCCTGGACCAGGAAAACGACTTTATCCAGGACCGTTTCCCGCATCCCTTCGTCGAGATGAACCCCGACGACATGGTCGAACTGGGCCTGAACCCGGGTGACCTGCTGGAGATCGTCAACGACAACGGCGTGACCCAGGGCATGGCCTATCCGACACCGACGGCCAGGCGCGGCCAGGTGGCGATGGTGTTCGGCTCTCCGGCCGGAAGCCAGGGCAACGTGGTCAACCCCGGCGTGAACGAGCTGGTGCTGCCGGACTACAAGCACTGCTGGGGCGACATCCGCAAGATCGCGAATGCGACGCCCGAGACGCGCGCGATTTCCTTCAAGTCCAAGGAAGTGGCGCTCTGAGGATCGCAAGCCGCGCCCGCCCCGGAACCACCGGGGCGGGCGTTTGTTTCATGCCCATGGGGGAGGGCGTCATGGCTCAAGCCGATTTTTGTTCCGCCGGAAAGACAGGGGCGACGCTTTCGGTCGATGCGGCGCGCCTGCGGACCATCGCCGCCGTGGCGATGATGCGCGAGACGGAGGTGCTGCCACTCGACCGCGCCCTCGGCCGCGTTCTGGCCGAGCCGCCCCTTGCGAGGGTCAACCTGCCCCCCTTCGATAACGCTGCGATGGACGGCTATGCCGTCTCGACCCGAGATCTCACGGGGGAGGGGCCCTGGCGCCTTCCAGTCTCGGACAGGGTCGCGGCTGGCGACACCCGGTCCATCACCCTTCGGCCCGGCACGGCCGCCCGAATATTCACCGGGGCCCCGATCCCTGCGGGGGCGGATGCCGTCATCATGCAGGAAAGGGCGCACCGCGACGGCGATATGCTGATTGTTTCGGAGGCCCCGCGCGCGGCGCTCAATATCCGGCGCCGGGGCGAGGACCGGCGCGCGGGAGAGCCGGCGCTTCCTTCTGGTCACCTGCTGACCGCGCCGCGTCTGGCCCTTCTGGCCGGAACCGGCATCGCGCTGGTTTCCGCCTTCCGCAAATTGCGCGTCGGCCTGTTCTCGACGGGCAGCGAGTTGCAGGAGCCGGGATCGCCGCTGCGGCACGGCCAGATCTACAATTCAAACCGCGTCATGCTGCGCGCGCTGCTTGCGCAGCCCTGGATCGACCTCACCGATTACGGCATCCTTCGGGATGACGCCGGCGCGATCCGCGCCGCCATCCGCCGCGCGGCTGAGGCGAACGATATCGTCATATCCTCGGGCGGCGTCTCGGCGGGCGAAGAGGATCACATCCTCGACGCCCTGCGCTGCGAGGACGCCACGCTGGACGTTCTGAAGGTGGCGATCAGACCGGGCAAGCCACTGACGGTGGGGCGCGTCGGAGGCGCGCTGTATGTGGGGCTGCCCGGCAATCCCTACGCCGCGGCGGTCACCTTCGGCCAGATCGCGCGGCCCGCGCTGCGCAAGGCCGCCGGGCTGTCCGAGATGCCGGAACCGTGGATCCCCGCCGTGGCCGGTTTCGACTACCCCCGCACCACGGGCCGGCGGGAATATATCCCCGTGACCTGGGATCAGCGGGACGCCATGGGCAGGCCTGTCGTGCAGCGTCTTGGGCGGGGGGCGTCCGCCAGCCTGGGGCCGATCGCGATGGCGCGGGGGATCGCCGTCATCGACCCGGACATGCCGCATGTCAGTGCGGGCCAGCCGCTGCAGGTGGAGCCGCTTTTCGAATGAACCCGATCCTGACTGCGATCCACGCGCGCAGATCCGTCAGCCCGCGCCGCCTGACGGGCCGCGCCCTGTCCATCGAGGAACTCACCACCCTCGCGGAGGCCGCGGCGGCGGCGCCCGACCACGGCAATCTCGGGCCTCTGCATCTCATCGCGGTGGCGCCCGAGGATCGCGCAGCCCTGGCCGAAGTCTTTGCCAGGGCCGCCCTCGAAGCGGACCCGGCAGCCTCGGCCGAGGATCTCGGCCGGGCGCGCGACCGCGCGCTGGCGGCCCCGACCCTCATTGCCATCGTTGCGCGCATCGACGACCGCCATCCGGCCGTGCCGGCCAGCGAGCAATGGATCTCGGTCGGGGCGGGGCTCCAGAATGCTCTGCTGGTGCTCGAAACGCTGGGGTGCAGGGGCAGAATCGTCAGCGGGCGGCGCGTTGCGAGCCAGGCGTTGCGATCGGCCTTCGGTCTGACCGAGGCGGAGCATCTTGCCGGCTTCATCGCGATCGGCGCGTTCGAAGGCGATCCCAAGCCCGCCCGACGCCGCGCGACGGAAAGCGTTCTGTCGATTTGGCGGCGGCCGGAGGGGCGTTGACATGAGCGCAGGCGCCGATATCCGCTGACGTGCTCCCCCCCTGGCGCACGGTGTCGTGGCCGCTCTTGTGGTTCAAGCCGTCACCTGGGGCATCCGGGCCATCGTCGAAAAAGCCGAAAAACAAGTGCGTTCACACCTGCGCAGCTGCGTGGGCGGGCAGGGGATCATGGTGACCGCGACGGCCTATGGCGAACGCGCCGTGCATCTGTTCGAGGGCGAATGCTCTCTTCAGCGGAGGCGCCAGAAAGTCTGGGAGGAAGTGCCCGCCGCCGCGCCGCCCGAAGCTGTGCGTGCCGCGCCCTGTGCCTCAGCCGTGCGACTGAGCGCTGAAGGCGGCACCGAATGGTGCCGCCTCCGTCGCGCTGCGCACGCGGCTCCTTACAGGGCCAACAGCTCTTTCAGTTTGTCATCGATGAACTTCACATCTTCAGGGTTCGTCCCCGGCCCGCCGGCAAAGTGGCCCCAGATCGAGGGGACGGGAACGAATTCGGCGTTGGGCATGTTGGCCACCTCGAATTCGCTGTCCTCGGGCGGGAAGTACAGATCGGTCTGGCCAGGCATGACATAGGCCTTGGCCTTGATCGCACCCAGCGCTTTCTTGAAGTCGCCGTTGAACACGTCGTTGTCGCTGATGTCGCCGTGCTGCCAGGTCCAGGCCATGGTCAGCAGGTTGTTGGCGTCCTTGGGCAGGAAGAAACCCTCCCAGAAGGCGACCAGGAAATCCTCGAGCGAGGAGTAGCCAAGTGTCTTGAGGTCCAGTTCGGCGCGGTAGAAAGCCTGCGAAAAGCCCCATCCGGCGTAGACCCGCGCCATCGCGCGCAGACCCTTCTCGGGCTTTGCCTTGTAGCGCCCGTTTTCCCAGGCGGCATCGGCGCGCAGCGCGGCCTGGACGCCTTCGAGGAAGACGAAGTTGTGGCGCGAGCATTTGGCCGAACCGCAGAACGGTGCGATGCGCTCGACCATATCGGGGAACAGCGCCCCCCAATGGAAGGTCTGCAGAGCCCCCATCGACCAGCCGGTGACAAGGGCGACCTTCTCGATGCCGAATTTCTCGGTCACCAGGCGATGCTGCTGGATCACGTTGTCATAGGCCGTGACGTCCGGGAACCGGTCGGCGTTGTAGGGCTCGGGCGTGTTCGACGGAGAGGACGAGAGCCCGTTGCCGAACATGTTCGGGATGATGATGAAATACTTCTCGGGGTCCAGCGCCATGCCCGGACCCACCAGCCATTCGTTGTCGTAATGCTGGCCGGAATACCAGGTCGGGTAGACGATCACGTTGTCCTTGGCTGCGTTGAGGGTGCCGAAGGTCTTGTAGGCGAGCTTGCAGTCACGAATGGTGGCGCCGCGTTGAAGCCGGACATCGCCCAGGTCAAAGATTTCGTAGTCGCGGGTCATCTCTGTTTCCTTGTTGAGGTGGGGAAGGCGGCGCGGGCGGGCCGCGCCACCAGGGTCTTGTTTCCGTCGGCCCTCAGGCGCTGGTCCTGCTGCCGGCCATCTTGCTCAGCACCAGGTAGGCGATGCCGCCCACGAGGCCGGCCGAGATCGCGGTCGACATCTGCGGCGCATACCATTCCACCAGGAAGGCCACGACCGAGCCGCAGGCCCAGGCGGCAAAGGCCGTTCCGCGCCAGTCGGTGTCGATTTGAGAGCCTTTGCGGATGATGAACTGGTCCACCAGGATGATCGCCCCGATCGGCGGCACCAGGATGCCCAGCAGCGAGAGCCACTGGATGAAGAACGCCCAGACGTTGGTCGCCGCGATGACGATGCCGACAATGCCCAGCAGGATGGCGAACAGGCGCATGTGGCTGCGCAGGATCCGCGACCAGCCGGTGGCGGCGTTATACAGGCAGTGCGCGCAGACCGAGCCGAGATTGACATAGAGGAAGACGAAGGCCAGCACGCTGAGCCAGGTCAGCTGCTGCGCGTTCATGTAGCCGAACATGTTGTCCGAACCGAAGGGGTTGGCGTCCGGCACGGCCAGGGCCGCGGTCATCACGCCGCCCACCAGCATGGCGACCAGGTTGGCGAAGGGGAACGCGCTGAAGGTCGCGACCAGCGAACTGGCGTCGTCTCTGGCCCAGCGGTTGAAGTCGGCGGTCACGGTGCCGGCGTCGATGAACAGCGCGATCACGACCGTCAGGCCGACCCCCATGGACATGGTGGCGGCGCCGTTGTTGCCGGGATAGGCCATGATCTCCGCCCAGCTGCTGCTCGCGGCGGCGTCTCCGGCGACCCACAGGCCCAGGATCACGAACAGAGGCACAGAGACCGTCCCGATCAGGTGCAGACCCCTCACCCCGATGAAGGTGATCCCGATATAGAGAAGCCCGGCGATCACCGTCATCACGACGTAGTTCAGCTCATATGTGCTGCTGACAAGGGCCCCTGTGATCCCTGTCTGCACTGCGTACCACCCCAGCAGGAGTGTCGACAGCAGGCCGGAGGCAAAGACATAGCCCTTGCGGCCGAATACGATGCTGGCCAGCAGCGCGAAGTTCATGCCCTTGCGCGTGCCCAGCAGACCCAGCGCCCCGACGTAGCACAGCATGATCAGGTTGCCGATCACCATGGCCTTCAGAGCCTGGCTGAACCCCATGCCAAGCACCAGGATCGAGCCGGTCATGGCCCCGGTGATGATCATCGGGAAGCCCATCCAGACCATTGTCACGGAGAACATGCTGCGCCGCGCCCTGGCCGGGACTGGCTCATGCTCGTATTCTTCGCCAAGAGTGTGGTCGATATTCTCTTCCAAGTGCTCTAGCGCTTCGGGTTCCAGGTGGCGATCTGGATTAGACATTTCGGATCCTTTCTCTCGTTTCCGTTTTTGTTTTGCTTTGTTTTTTTCGAGAAACGCGGGGCCCGGAAAACTCGCACGCAGTACCTCCCCGCCCGCCAATTATGCTGACGGCGCGCCCGATGCGGTCCGAGGGACCGCGTGTCGACTGGGGGAGAGAGGTTGCCGGTTGACCCGTGAGCGGGGGAGTGGAAATGACCCGTTCGGGTTAATCAGCGGAAAAATGCGAGTTTTTGTGTCCGGTCCCGTTTCCTCCCCGTTGAGCAGCGAAAAAATCGCTAAAAAAAAACCCCTTACGACCCGCGAAATCGGCGGTTGCGTAAAGGGCTTTCTTTGCCGTCAGTTTGGTCGTCTCACTCGTCGTTGAGCTTGACGTGACGGAAGGTTGCGGTGATTCGTGTTCAAAAGCAATTTTTTTTCGTGCCGCTTTTCTGCCCGGTTCGGGAACTTTGCGCTTCACGCTTGGGCACCACGGGCGGATGCGTGGCCTGTTCATGTGTTGCCGGCCATCTGTTGCTGAGTCTGGCTGGCGATGACGCCTCGAACGGCGGGGGCCGCGGCCCGGCCGGAATTGCGGGGCCATTGTATCGGCCGGGCGGAACGATCCACCGACACTGCTGACGTCATCCCGGAACGCAGCCGCCCCGGGGCCCTGATGCGGGGCTGAAAGCGCTCCCCGCCGGTGCTCCGCCATGGGGCCGGTTTGTGTGCCGGTCGGTCAAACTTTTAAGTTACTCATTTCAGGCGCAAAAATTTTCTTGCAAATATTGTGAAGCTCGCGAAGGATTGTTTCAGAGCTCAACGCTGAGCTCGGAAAATATTTTGGGCAAAAAAGCTCTCCATTTGCAGTGGCTACTGCGGTGGGGGGCTTTTTTTTGCTTTCGCGAGGGGGCGCCCAGAGCCAACAGGGGAGAAAAAAAACATGAAGAGACGTCAATTTCTGGGCCGTGTCGGGGCGGTTGGTGCGGTCGGCATGGCCAGCTCGCTGTCGGCGCCGGCTCTGCTGAGTTCGACGCGCGCGGCCTTTGCGCAGGGCGACGACATTCCGGTCGGTGTGCTGTTTTCGCTGACCGGCGCCGTGGCGGTGGTGGAGCACACGCTGCACGACGCCACCTTGCTGGCGATCGAGGAAATCAATGCCGCCGGCGGGGTTCACGGCAAGCAGCTGCGCCCGATCATCGAAGATCCGGCCTCCGACCCGGCAACCTATGCCGACCGTGCGCGCCGCCTCATGATCCGCGACAAATGCGTGAGCGTGTTCGGTTCCTACACCTCTGCAAGCCGCCAGGCGGTGCTGCCGGTGACCGAGCAGCGCAACAATCTCTATTGGTACCCGACCCTCTATGAGGGGCGCGAATGCTCACGCAACGTGATGTATGGCGGGGCCGTTCCGAACCAGCAGCAGGACGATCTGATCCCCTGGGCGATCGAGAATTTCGGTCCGCGCTTCTACATGATCGGCAACAACTATGTGTATCCCAAAGAGGAAAACAACTACTGCAAGTCGCTGCTTTCCAAACTGGGCGGCGAGGTCGTGCATGAGGAATATGTGCCCCTCGGCCATTCCGATTTCAGCTCGGTGATCAACCGGATCCGCGCCGAAGAGCCGGATGTGATCTTCGCCACGGTCGTGGGCGACTCCGACGTCGCCTTCGCACGGCAATATCACGCCGCCGAACTCGACCCGGCGAAGATGCCGGTGATCAGCCTCACGCGGTCCGAGGTCGAGGTGAAGGCGATCGGCGGCGAGGCCGCGGCCGGACACTTTTCCTCGGCGCCCTATTTCATGGGGCACAACACCCCCGAGAACGAGCGTTTCGTCGAAAACTACAAGGCGCGCTTCGGGGCCGACCAGGTCACGCATTTCGTCAGCGAGGCCGCGTATTTTCAAGTCTACCAGTTCAAGGCGGCCCTGGAAAAGCTCGACCCGTCCGAAATCACGCCGGCCGCCATCCGCGATGCCGCCGTGGGGCTCACTCTGAATGCGCCGCAGGGCGAGGTGCTGATCGACGAGAACCTGCACACGCATCTGTGGCCCAAGATCGGTCAGTGGCAGTCGGACGGCCAGGCCAAGGTGCTTATCCAGTCGGAAGAGCGCGTCGCGCCCAAGCCCTATGCCGCCTACGAGGGCCAGACCTGCACCGGTCAGGGGCTGGTGAAAGCCTAGGTCGGCTTCCCTGAACCCAACGAACCAATCGCGCCCGGCTCTGAAATACGAGCCGGGCCAACCGGAAAGGCGTTCCGATGGACGTAGTATTTAACCAACTCTTCGCGGGTCTCAGCATGGCGTCGATCCTTCTGATCATCGCCCTGGGGCTGGCCATCATCTACGGCACGATGGGCGTGATCAACCTGGCGCATGGCGAGTTCGTGATGCTGGGCGCCTATGCCACCTGGGCGCTGCAGAGCTTTGCCGGGCTGGGCGTTCTGGCGGCGCTCCCCCTGGTGTTCGCCGCGGTCGCGGCGGTGGGGTGGGTCATCGAAAAGTTGATGGTTCAGCGTCTCTATCACCGGCCGCTCGACACGATCCTGGCGACCTGGGGCATCGGGATCATCCTGCAACAGGCCGTGCGGCTGAGCGTCGGGGCCGAGTCCCGCTTCGTGAAAGGGCCCGAGCTGCTGTCGGGCAATACCGAAATCGGCGCGCTGGTCATGTCCAATTACCGCCTCTTCGTGATCGCGTTCTCGATTTTCGTGCTGGTGGGGTCCTGGATGCTCATGACGCGGACGGAATTCGGCACGAAATTGCGGGCCGTGATCCAGAACCGCGGCATTTCCGAGTGCTACGGGATCGAGTCGAAGAGAATCTATTCAATCACCTTCGCCTATGGCGCGGGGCTGGCCGGGATCGCCGGCGCTCTCATCACGCCGCTGTTCAGCACCATTCCCACGATGGGAACCGGGCTTGTCGTGGATGCGTTCCTGGTCGTGATCGTGGGCGGGCTTGGCAGCCTGATCGGCGCCGCCTCGGCATCCGTGCTGATCGGCGAGGCCACGGCCCTTCTGTCCGCCGTGATGAACGACACGCTCGGGCGCATCGCGGTGCTGGCCGGCATCATCATCCTGATCCGCTTCCGCCCTCGCGGGCTCTTCCCCTCGGACACGCGCAACTAAGGAGCGAGATATGAATTCCAGGTTTTACTACGACCTTATCGCGCTGGCGGTGTTCTGCGCCGTGATCTTCCTGGGTGTGCCGGCGCTCATGAGCTATGACGGGTTCGAGCTCAATACCTTTGCCCGTTACCTCAGTCTCGCCATCGTTTCGATGGCCCTGGCCCTGTCCTGGGGCACGGCGGGGCTGCTGAACCTTGGCCAGGCCGCGACCTTCGGCATGGGTGCCTACGCCATGGCCATGCACCTGAAGCTGAAGGTCAGCGATGGCCTGCCCGATTTCATGGGCTGGAACAACGTCGAAAAGCTGCCGCTGGTCTGGGTTCCGTTCGAGTCCCTCTCCTTCACCCTGTTGGCGGGGCTGCTGGTGCCGGCGGCGGTCGGAGGGCTGATCGCCATCTTCATGTTCCGCGCCCGGATCGCCGGGGTGTTCGTGGCCGTCATCACGCTGGCCTTCCTGGTGGCGTTCCAGTTGCTGGTCATCGAGCAGCAGGGCTTCACCGGCGGGCAGAACGGCCTGACGGGGCTGGCGCCGCTGACCCTGGCGGGCTGGACCGTCGATACCTACAGCGTTTCCTTCTACTATCTGGTGGCCGGGTGCCTGACGGTGGCTCTCGCGCTGGGCGTGTATATCTCGCACAGCAAGTTCGGGCTGATACTGCGCGCCATCCGCGAGGACGCCGACCGCACGCGGTTCTTCGGCTACAACGTCGCCACCTACCAGACGGTCATCTTCTGCGTTTCCGCCGCTCTCGCGGGCTGGGCCGGGATGCTCTACACGCTGGTTCTGGAATTCGCCTCTCCCACCTACATGGGCGTTTCCTTCAGCCTCGCCATTGTCATCTGGTGCGCCGTCGGCGGGCGCGAGTCCGTTCTGGCCGCAGCCGTCGGCGCGATCATCGTCAACCTTCTAGAAGGCCGGCTTTCGGATGTGTTCGTCGAAGGTTGGCACATGTTGCTGGGCATCGTCTTCGTCCTGGTGGTCATGTTCATGCCGCGCGGCATCTACGGCGTGATCGTCGACGTCGTGCGCCGCCTCAACGAGGCGCGCCGCGGCGGACGACAGGACAGCGCCGAGGATGCGCTCCTGCCCGCAACCATTCAGACAAACCGGGAGCGTTGATCATGGAGCATCTGCAAGTCACCGATCTGCATGTCGAATTCGGCGGTCTGCGCGCGGTCGACGGGTTGTCGTTCGACGTCAAGCAGGGCGAGATCCTCTGCCTTCTGGGGCCGAACGGCGCCGGGAAGTCGACCACCCTCGACCTGATTTGCGGCAAGACGCAGCCCACCGGCGGCTCGATCCGCGTCAACGGCGTCGAGGTGTCCCGGCTGCTCGAGTTCCGCCGCGCCCGGCTGGGGATCGGGCGCAAGTTCCAGGTGCCGTCGGTCTACAAGGAACTGACCGTGGTCGAGAACCTGTCCGTTGCGCGGTCGCGGCGGCCCGGTATCTGGCATGCGTTGACGCGCCTCTCGCTGCGACCCTCGAAGGACGTGGACAACATCCTCGAACTGGTCGGCCTGACCGAGAAGTCACAAGACCTGGCAGGCAACCTGTCGCATGGCGAAACCCAGTGGCTGGAAATCGCGATGCTGCTGGCGCAGGACAGCCGGCTGATCCTGATGGACGAACCCACGGCGGGAATGACGATCCAGGAAACGCAGCGCACCGCCGAGATATTCCGCTCGCTCAGCGGCAGCCACACGCTGATCGTCGTGGAGCACGACATGTCCTTCGTTCGCAACGTCGCGGACCGGATCATCGTGATGAACCGCGGCACCAAGCTGGCCGAGGGCTCGATCGCGGAAATCGAGACCAACGAAGACGTCAAGACCGCGTATCTGGGGCACTGAAACATGGAAAAAATGCACGCAAGGGATCTCTATTCCTATTACGGCAAAAGCCCCGTTCTGCAGGGGGTCTCCTTTGACCTGGCGCCGGGAGAATTTCTTTCGGTCCTGGGGCGAAACGGGGTCGGCAAGACCACGCTGTTGAAGACCATCATGGGGCTGACCGACCGTTGCGCCGGGGCGCTGGCCTTTGGCGACAGCGATTTGCTCAGCCTTTCCACGCCGCAGCGTTCGCGCTTGGGGATCGGCTATATCCCGCAGGGCCGGGAGATCATCCCGCAATTCACGGTGCGCGAGAACATCCTCATGGGGACTTTCGCGCGCACCGACGGGCGGCGTGAAATCCCCGAATACCTGTTCGAGATGTTTCCCATCCTGGGCGATTTCATCTCGCGCCGCGGCGGCGACCTGTCGGGCGGCCAGCAGCAGCAACTCGCGATCGCCCGCGCGCTGGCGATGGATCCCAAGATCCTGATCCTCGACGAACCGACCGAGGGCATCCAGCCCAACATCGTCAAGCAAATCGAGCAAGCGATCATTCGCCTCAACCGCGAGCACGGGCTTGGCATCATTCTCGTGGAGCAAAACGTGCCGTTCGCGCGCGAAGCTTCGGACCGGTTCCTGGTTCTCGACAAGGGGCGGGTCGTGATGAGCGGGCGTTCGAACGAACTGACAGACTCCATCGTAGAGGAGCACCTGACCTTCTGAAGGGCAGCGATAATCACCACCAAACACCAACAGGAAAGGATCAAGACATGAGACATGGTGACATTTCAAGCAGTGACAACACCGTCGGCGTGGCGGTCGTCAACTACAAGATGCCGCGCCTGCACACCAAGGCCGAAGTCCTGGAGAACGCAGAGAAGATCGCCGATATGATCGTCGGCATGAAGCAGGGCCTGCCGGGCATGGATCTGGTGATCTTCCCGGAATACAGCACCCAGGGCATCATGTACGACCCCGGCGAGATGATGGAAACCGCGGCGACCGTTCCCGGCGACGAGACGGAGATCTTCGCGCGGGCCTGCCGCAAGGCCAACACCTGGGGCGTGTTCTCGATCACCGGCGAGCGGCACGAGCAACACCCTAAGAAGAACCCCTACAACACCCTCATCCTGATGAACAACAAGGGCGAGATCGTGCAGAAATACCGCAAGATCCTGCCCTGGTGCCCGATCGAGGGTTGGTGCCCGGGCGGCGAGACCTTCGTCGCGGAAGGGCCCAAGGGGCTCAAGGTCAGCCTGATCATCTGCGACGACGGCAACTATCCCGAAATCTGGCGCGACTGCGCGATGAAGGGGGCTGAACTGATCGTGCGCTGTCAGGGCTACATGTATCCCGCCAAGGATCAGCAGGTCATCATGGCCAAGGCCATGGCCTGGGCGAACAACAGCTATGTCGCAGTGGCCAACGCGGCCGGGTTCGACGGTGTCTACAGCTATTTCGGGCACTCGGCGATCATCGGCTTCGACGGCCGCACCCTGGGGGAATGCGGCGAAGAGGAGATGGGTATCCAGTATGCGCAGCTGTCGATCCCGGAAATCCGCGACGCGCGGGCCAACGACCAGTCGCAGAACCACCTCTTCAAGCTGCTGCACCGCGGCTACACCGGCGTCTATGCCTCGGGCGATGGTGACAAGGGCGTCGCGGAGTGCCCGTTCGAGTTCTACCGCAACTGGGTGACCGACGCGGAAAAGACCCGCGAAGACGTTGAGAAGCTGACCCGTTCGACCATCGGCGTCGCCCAATGCCCCGTCGGCAATCTGCCGACCGGCGCAAAGGAAAAAGAAGCCGGCTGATCGAGAAACAGCCCCGAGGGGGCGGCGCGCCGCCCCCTCCTGCGATCCGTATTAGGAGAAACCATGCCGTTCTTGACTGACCGCCTGCATGACACAGCGCGACAACAGCGCCTCGCGGAGGCGCTGGCCGATGAGAATGAGCGGACGGTCGACCACTCGCGCGGCGTCGGCAGAAACGCCGCGGTGAAATCGCGTTTCGCTTTCGATCTCGATGTCGTCGAACAGGAACTGCGCGCCGCGATCATAGGGCAGGACGAGACCCTCGAGCAGGTGATGGAAATCCTGAAGATCGTGCGGGCCGATATCGGCGATCCGCGCAAGCCCCTGGCCTCGGTCCTGTTCTGCGGACCGACGGGCGTGGGCAAGACGGAAACGGTACGCACCCTGGCGCGCGCCTTTTATGGGGATGCCGACGCGTTCTGTCGGGTCGACATGAACACGCTGTCGCAAGAGCATTACGCCGCTGCCCTGACCGGCGCGCCGCCGGGCTATGTCGGGTCGAAGGAAGGCACGACGATCCTTGATCAGGAAAAGATCGAGGGCACGAGGAACCTTCCCGGGATCGTCCTGTTCGACGAGGTGGAAAAGGCCAGCAACGAGGTGGTCCTGGCGCTGATGAACGTGTTCGACAACGGGATTCTGACCGTCGCCTCGGGCGAACGCACCTATTCCTTCCGCAACAGCCTGATCTTCATGTCCTCCAACCTCGGAGCGCGCGAGCTGATGGCCCTGGAAGGCGGGGCGTCCGCGTTCTGGCAGCGGCTCAGGAGGGGCGGGCGCAGCCGGCGCGAGCAGGCGCATGACATCGTGCTGAAAAGCCTTCTGGCGCGCTTTCCGCCCGAATTCGTGAATCGCATCGATCATATCGACACTTTCAACTGGATCGGGCGCGACACGATGCCTGCGCTTGTCGATGTAGAGGTGGAACGCCTGAACCGGCGTTTGAAGAAGCACGATCTTGCACTGACGATCTCCGACGAGGTGCGGGATTTTCTTTCGGCAAAGGGTTATGATAAGCGGTTCGGTGCGCGGGGATTGCGACGTGCCATGCGGAAATACCTGGAGTTCCCGCTTGCCAGTTTCCTACTTGATCAGGACGGCCTGCGCGGCCCGCGGGACGGGCAAGCCCTGACCACGCTGGTTGCCGAACGGAATGACGGGAAACTGTCGTTTCACCAATCATGAGTGAGGATTTCATTCAGTGAATTCAGTGGACACCTGGAAAATCGGGTTTCTCTTTTCGACGTCCGGCGTGACGTCGATCATTGAGCGGTCGCAATTGCATGGCGCGATGCTTGCGATCGACCAGATCAATGAAAAGGGGGGCGTGCTGGGCCGACGGTTTGAGCCGATCAGCTACGACCCGAGCTCGATCGTGGAGCGCTACGGGGAACTGGCCGAGCGCCTGATCGTCGATGACAGGGTAAGCGTGATCTTTGGCTGCTACATGTCGTCGTCCCGAAAGGCGGTGCTTCCGGTGGTGGAGCGGCGCAATGCCCTGTTCTTCTATCCGACCCTGTATGAAGGCTTCGAATATTCCCCGAATGTCATCTATGGCGGCGCCACCCCCAACCAGAACAGCGTGCCGCTCGCCAATTATCTGATGGGGGCATACGGAAAACGTTTCTTCTTTGTCGGCTCCGATTATATTTATCCGCGGGAATCCAACCGCGTAATGCGCAACGTTGTGCGCCAGGGGGGCGGCGAGATCACGGGTGAGCGGTATTTCGGTCTGGATGCGAAAGCCGAAGACTTTGCCGAGGTTGTTGACGAGATCATGCAGGTTCGTCCCGATGCGATTTTCTCGACCGTGGTGGGGCAGTCCTGCATAGAATTCTACAAGGCCTATCACGCCGCCGGGGGCAACGGCCGCGAATGCCCCATCGCCAGCCTGACCACGAACGAGGCCGAGATCGCCGCTATCGGGGTCGAGGCCTCGGTCGGGCACATAACCGCCGCGCCTTATTTCCGGTCGATCAACTCGCCGGCCAATCGCCGGTTCCTCAAGGCCTATGAGAAGAAATTCGGCTCCACCGTCGATGTCACCAGTTGCTGCGAGGCTGCCTATAGCCAGGTTCATCTTTTCGCCGACGCGCTGGAGGAGACCGGAGAGATGGATACCGAAGGCCTTCGCGAGGCCCTTCTGGGCGCGACGTTCGACGCTCCGCAGGGGCAAATCAAGATCGATCCGGACAACAACCACACCTATTTGCAGTCGCGCATCGCCAAGGTGAACGCCGAGGGTGAGTTCGTGATCGAGAACAAGGTGAGGCGCGCGATCAAGCCCGACCCGTATCTGGTCTACCCCGCAATCCACGACTGGAGCTTCAGGACGCAGAAAGTAGCGGTCGGCAGCAGGCATAATGAGTGACTTTATCCAGGAACTTCGGAATCTGCACGCCCTGGTCGTTCACCCGCGCGACCGGAGCGCGGACGAGTTGTTGCAGCAAGTCCACCGCATCGGTTGCAGTTTCGAGACCATCTGGCCTGTGCCCAAGAGCTTGCCCGACAAGTTCGAACTGGTTTTTATCGACGTGACCGACCAGACGGCAGCCAATCTCAAATCGTTCATCAACAGCAGTTCCCATCCCCCCACGGTGATCGCGATACTGGGCTACGAGAACCCGTCGGTTCTGGACATGATCTTCGACATCGGCGCCCACGCGGTCCTGCCCAAACCCTTCCGCGCGGCCGGCGTCCTGAGCAGCATTCTCATGGCGCGCCGCTTCTGGGCCGAACAGATGCGCTATGAGAAAGACCTGGGAAAGCTGCGCGAGCGCCTCGTGAACATTCAGAAGGTCAACGACGCCAAATTCATCCTCATGCGCCATCAGGGCATAAATGAAAAAGAGGCCTACGATGTCATTCGCAAGCAGGCGATGGCCAAGCGGACCACGACCATCGAGATTTCGCAGTCGATCATCAACGCGGAAAGCATTCTGCGGAATTTCGGCGATGGCTGATCACTGAAGCACTGACTGTCCGGCTTTCCCGGCGCGTCTGGCCATGTCCATTCCCCGGGGGGCTGGAGGATGGTGTTGGGACACAGTCTGAAACGGGGTGCGATACACCCCTATCTGTCTGGAAAACAAGGAGAATGGTCGCTGACCCACACAGCGCCTGATGTGCATGAACGGCGAATGATCTAGAATATGCTGAGCGCGAAAGCGTCGGTCAGCAAGATCGTGACAGGGATCGGTCGAGGCCGCTCGACGGCCCATAGCGAGATCATGGCGTCGTCGGATTAGCCCTCGGCGGCGTGTCCGTCTTCGGGGCGGGCGCGGTTGATCCCTGTCACTCCACGGGAAAGGCTGTGATGGCGTCGGGATCGTCTGTCGGTCAGGCATGTCGCCGCTTTGCCCGGGGGGGCGGCCCCGGGCCGATGCCGGGGCCGGTTCGCAGGTCTTCGCCTGCCTGCGGTCAGATCCAGTCCTTGCGCATCACCATGTGCACGCCCTTTTCGCCATCGACGACCTGGGTGATCTTCAGGTCGCCGGCCAGGCTGAGCAGCATGTAGGCGTGGTTGCGGGTGAGCCCCGTTCGCCCGGTCACCAGCCCGATCATGTCGCGCACGGCCTTGCGCATCGCCTCGTCCAGATCCTCGTCGAAGCCCATCGAGATCAGCGCCTCCGGCGTTTCGGCGAAGGGGGTGTCGATCTTCATGTCCTTGCGCACGCTCAGGCGGAAGCGGCCCTCGAGCGCGGTTTCCACCGCGGCGATGCAGACCTCGCCGTCGCCCTGGCGTCCATGCCCGTCGCCGGCCGAGAACAGCGCGCCCTCGTTGAACACCGGCAGGTAAAGGGTCGAGCCCGGCCGCAGGTCCTTGTTGTCCATGTTGCCGCCGAAGGCGCGCGGCTCGGGCGAACCGACGCGGCCCCAGACCGGCGGCGGGGCGACCGCCATGATGCCGAAGAACGGATCGAGCGGCAGCTCCTTGCCCCAGGGCAGGGTGCAGACGCCGCGGTCCTTGTCGATGCCGATATGGATGGTCTCGTAATCGGTGAACTCGTCGGGCAGCGCGCCCAGAAGCGGCAGGATCGCGGTGAAGCCCCAGTCCTGGATCGGCGTGGCCTCGAGGATGTCCACCTGCAGCACGTCGCCGGGCTCCGCCCCGCGCACATAGACCGGGCCGGTGATCATGTGGGGGCCCGCGCCCTGGTCGCCGGCCTTGGCCTCCAGCGCCACGAGGTGATCCTCGCGCACGCCCCTGTTGCCCTCGGGCAGGTCCGCCTTCACGCAGGCGGGCAGGGAGGTCAGGACCACCTCGTCGCCCGAATCCACCTCCAGAACCGGCGGGGTGGCCGCGTCGAAATAGCCCCAGAAGATGTTCTCGGGGTCGGCGCTCAGCCGGTGTGTCTTGCCAGTCATTCCTGTGTTTCTCCCATGAAGATTGCTGTTCGTCAGACCGTCAGGAAGCGCCCGATGCGCTCCGCATCCATGTTCTCGCCGCGGCCCTGCTCGGCCACTTGGCCCCGGTCGAGCACGACGTAGCTGTCGGCCAGCGAGGCGGCGAAGTCGTAATATTGCTCGACCAGCAGGATCGACATCCGCCCCTTGAGCGAGCGGATCACCTCTTCGATGTCCTGCACGATGGAGGGCTGCACGCCCTCGGTCGGCTCGTCGAGGACCAGCAGTTTCGGGCGCATCGCAAGCGCGCGGGCGATGGCCAGCTGCTGTTGCTGGCCGCCCGACAGGTCGCCGCCGCGCCGGTGCCACATCTCGCCCAGCACCGGGAACAGCGCGACCACCTCGTCGCGCACCGCGTCGCGGTCGGCGACGCCATGGGCGGCCATGACGATCTCGATGTTCTGGCCGATCGACAGGTCCGAGAAGATCTCGCGCCCCTGCGGGACGTAGCCCAGGCCGAGGCGCGCGCGGATATGCGACGGCGCGCGGGTGATGTCGGTGCCGGCAAAGGCGATCTGGCCGCCGGGCGGCGGCAGAAGCCCCATGATGGTGCGCAGAAGCGTGGTCTTGCCCGCGCCGTTGCGGCCCAGCAGGGCGCAGCAGGCCCCCTGGCCGAGGCCGAAGGCAATCCCGCTCAGCACCTCGGCCGAGCCGTAGCTTTGCGACAGGTTTTCGACAGATAGCAGCATGCTCAGCGTCCCAGGTAAACTTCGCGCACGCGGGCATCGGCCCGGGCGTCGGCCATCCGGCCCTCGAAAATCGGATCGCCGCCGTGCAGCACGGTCACCCGGTCGGCGATCTCTTCGACGAAATCCATGTCGTGCTCGATCACCAGGATCGCCCGCTCGGGCGCGCGCAGGCGGCGGATCAGCTCGGCGGTGTGGGCGGTTTCGGTGGCGGTCATGCCGGCGACGGGTTCGTCCAGCATCAACAGCTTGGGCCGCTGCATCAGCAGCATGCCGATCTCCAGCCATTGCTTCTGGCCATGCGCCAGCGCGCCCGCGGGGGTCTCGGCGCGGGCAGCCAGGCCGATCTCGTCGAGCACCTCGTCGGCGCGGGCCTTGCGGCGCGGGTCGCTCCAGTTGCGCAACTCGCCAAGGATCGAGCGGGGCCGCAGGCGCAGCGCCAGTTCGAGGTTCTCGCGCACGCTCAGCGCCTCGAAGACGCTGGGCTTCTGGAACTTGCGCCCGACGCCCGCCAGGGCGCGCTCGGGCTCGTCCAGCGCCAGCAGGTCGGTGGTGCGGTTGAGCAGGATGCGCCCCTCGGCGGGACGGGTCTTGCCGGTGATGGCGTCGAGCAGCGTGGTCTTGCCGGCGCCGTTGGGGCCGATCACCCCGTGCACCTCGCCAAAATTCACCAGGAAGCTGAGATTGGGGATGGCGACGAAATCGCCGAAGGCCACCCTCAGCCCGTCGACCCGCAACGCCTGATCACCGGAAGGGACTTCAACCTTATCCATTGCGCTTCTCCGACAGGATGTTGCCGAACGCCGGGCGCCGGTGCAGCAGGCCGCGCAGGTCGAGCAGCCCGTTGGGCAGAACCACCACGACCACCAGCACCACGCCGGCCAGGATGAAGGGCCACAGGTCAGGGGCGAAGCCCGACAGCCAGAACTTCAGCGCGCTGATGATCGCCGCGCCGATCACCGCGCCCGACAGCGCCCCCCGGCCGCCGAGTGCCACCCAGACCGCGATCTCGATCGACAGGTCGGGCGACAGCAGGCGCGGGTTGATGATCCCCACCTGCGGCACATAGAGCGCCCCGGCCAGCGCCGCCAGCACCGCCGACAGCGACCAGATCGCCAGTTTCGGCCACAGCGTCTCGTATCCCAGGAAGCGCAGCCGCGCCTCGTCGTCGCGGATGGCGATCAGAAGCCGCCCGAAGGAGGTGCTGGTCAGCCAGCCCGCGAACAGGAACCCGGCCAGCAGCAGCAGCACCGAGACCGTGGCAAGGCCGATGACCACCGAGGGCGCGCCGATCGGCTGGCCCAGCACCTCGGAAAAGCCGGTCATACCGTTGTTGCCGCCAAAGCCGGTGTCGTTTCGGAACATCAGCAGCATGGCGATATAGGTCAGCGCCTGGGTGATGATGGCGAAATAGACGCCGCTCACCCGGCTGCGGAAGGAGACGAAGCCGTAGACCAGCGCCAGCGCCCCCGGCAGCAGCACGATCAGCGCCAGCGCGTAGGGGAAATGCTCCAGTCCGGCCCAGAAGCCGGGGAATTCCGACCATCCCATGAAGACCATGAAATCGGGGGTGATGCCGCCGAACTCGAATCCCGCCTTCAGCAGGTGCATCGCGATCAGGTAGCCGCCCGTGGCGAAGAACAGCCCGTGGCCGAGGCTGAGGATGCCGGCATAGCCCCAGATCAGATCCAGCGCGACGGCGAGCAGCGCGAAGGTCGCGATCTGCCCGATGATATTGGCGAAATAGGGCGAGATGCCCCCCATCACGCCGCCCAGGAGCGGCAGCGCGACGGCGACGGCGGCGATGGCCCCGGCGGTGGCCCGGAACAGGCCGGGATGATGAACGCGTGCGTCAGACATTAGCGTCGCCCCTTGGGTGCAAAGAGTCCCTCGGGCCGCCACTGGATGAAGCCAATGATCAGCAGAAGGACGAGAACCTTGGCGGCCACCGCGCCGTAGACCGGCTCGATCACCACGTTGATCTGGCCGATCCCCAGCGCGGCCAGCACGGCGCCCAGCAGGCTGCCGACGCCGCCGAGGACGACCACCATGAAACTGTCGACGATGAAATTCGCGCCCATGTTCGGGTTCACGTTGTAAAGCGGCGACAGCGCCAGACCGGCCAGCCCGGCCAGCCCCGAGCCCAGCCCGAAGGTCATCCAGTCGATCCGGCGGGTGTCGATACCCGCCGCGCCCGCCATCTCGCGGTTCTGGGTGACGGCGCGGATGTTCAGCCCGAACATGGTCCGCCGCAGCAGCCAGAGCACCGCGACGAAGGCGACCACCGCGATGCCGATGGCGAAGAGGCGGTTCAACGTCATGATGAAATCGCCCAGCACCTGCACCCCGCCCGAGACATAGCCGGGCTGGTGGAATTCGAGGTTCTGCGAGCCGAACACCACCCGCACGGTGTTGATCAGCAGCAGGCTGATCGCCCAGGTGGCCAGCAGCGTCATCAGCGGCCGGGTGTAGAGGCGGCGGATGATCAGCGCCTCCATCGCGATGCCCACGGCGGCCGAGGCGGCGAAGGAGACCGGGATCGCCAGGATCAGGTAATAGTCGAGCAGCCCGGGGGCGGCGGCGCGCAGCCCCTCCTGCACCAGCCAGGTGGAATAGGCGCCGATCATGATCAGCTCGCCCTGCGCGAGGTTGATCACCCCCATCAGGCCGAAGATCACCGCCAGCCCCAGCGCGGCGAGGAACAGGATGCTGGCATAGCTCATCCCGCTGTAGAGCGCCGACATCAGCTTGCCGGCGGCCAGCGTGCGTTCGATCCCGGCGATCACGGATTTGGCCTCGGCCGCGACCTGCGGATCCTTCTCGGCGGCCGCGGCCTGCGTCAGCAGCGACAGGTTGCGCTGGCTCGCGCTTTGACCGATGGCCCGGATCGCCTGGATGCGGTTCTGCGGGTCGGGATCGTTCAGCAGCAGCGAGGCGTGCAGTTCGGACACCGCCTGTTTCAGGTTCGGATCGGCCTCGGCCGCGGCGATGCGTTCCAGCAGGTCCGCCGTGACCGCCTCGCGGCGCTTGGCGACGACGCCCAGCGCGGCCGCGCGCGCGGCGGGGTCGGGCGCGGTCATCAGGGTCAGCAGGCCCGCGGCGCTGGCCGAGACTGCGCGCAGCTTCAGGTTCACCGAGGGCGAGGACAGCGCGCCGGCCCTTTCGGCGGCGACCGGCTCCAGCGTGGCGGCGGAGTGCAGCCCGTCGCCGGTCTCGATGAAGGCGGCCTCGGGGCCGCAGCGCAGGGCGCGGCCATCGAAGGCCTCGACGACGCGCAGCGCCCAGACGGCATCACCGCCGCCGCCCTCGACGCCGTAGCGGGCGATGGACTGCAGCGCCGCCATCTGGTCGCCGAACCCGCCGGCGCAGACGGGCGCGAGGAGGTCGTCGCGCGGCGCGGCCTGTGCAGCCTGGACGCCCAGAAACGCGGCAAGCACGACCGGCAGAACGAGCCGGAACCGGGTCAAGAAAATCATGGGTCTTTCCCAATCAGGAGAGGGGGGGCACCGGCGGGCCAGGCCGCCGGCGCCAAAGGTTCAGCCCTGCATGTAGGGGCTGAAGGGCAGCGGATCGGGGGTGTCCTCGGATTGCCACAGCACGTCGAAGCCCTGCGCCTCGTTGACCGAGCCGATGAACACGCCACGTTTCACATAGTTGTTCTCGCCGGTCATGGTGATGTTGTAGCCCGACGGGCAGTCGAAGCTCAGCCCGTCGAAGGCCGCGCGGACCTCGGGCACGTCGAACGAGCCGGCCTTTTCGGCGGCCATCGCCCACAGGTGCACGCCGTCATAGGTCGACACCATCGGGTCGATCACGGTGTCGGCGCTGAAGGGCACGTCGTTGTCGTCCACATATTTCGCCCAGGCGGCGAGGAACTCCTGGTTCTTGGCGCCCGGGGCGTTCTGCAGGTAGGCCCAGCAGTTCAGGTGACCGACCAGCGGTGCGGTATCCAGACCCTCGAGGTCGGCCTCGACGGCATCGAGCCCCAGCACCGGCACGTCGAAGGCGCTGATGCCCTGGTTGATGAACTCGCGGAAGAAATCGGGGATCGAATTGCCGACCACCGTCAGCACCACGATCGGCTGGCCGCCCGGCTGATCGGCGAAGTCGCGGATCTGGTTGATCAGCGTCTGGAAGTTCGAGAAGCCCAGCGGCACATATTCCTCGCGCCAGGCGCTTTCCTCGATGCCCTTGGACTTGAAGTAACCCTTGAGCTGCTGGTTGATCGTGCGCGGCCAGACATAGTCGGAGCCAAGCATGAAGAAGCGCTTGGCGCCGCCGCCTTCCTCGCTCATCAGGTATTCGACCGCCGGCAGCACCGAGCTGGACGGAGGCGAGTTCAGGTAGACGACGTTCTTGGAGTTCTCCTCGCCCTCGAAATGCAGCGGGTAGTAGAGCAGCGCGTCGTTCTGCTCGACCACCGGAAGGACCGACTTGCGGCTGACCGAGGTCCAGCAGCCGAAGGTCGCGGCGACCTCTTCCTGCTGGATCAGCTGCTTGCCCAGTTGGGCGTAGAGCGGCCAGTCCGAGCCCGGATCGGTGATCACGGGCTCGATCATCTTGCCCAGGACACCGCCGGCGGCGTTGATCTCATCCGCGGCCATTTTTGTAACATAGTTCAAGCGGCCTTCGATATTGGCCATCGTCCCCGAGGCGGAGAACAGGCAGCCGATCTTGACGGTGTTGCCCGAACCCGCGGCATGGGCGCGTCGGATGAGGCCGGGCAGGGGAAGAGAGGACGCCGATGCGGCAATCGCGGCGCCGCTTGCGGCTGTCAGAAAATCGCGTCTTTTCATTTGAGTTTCCCTGTTGGAATGTCCGTTGACAGTAATTTCTTGTCGTTTTCGCCAGCCCGGGTGGCAAGAAATGCGGCGCCCCTTGCCGGCGTTTCGGGGCAAGTGCCCATCTCGAGGGCGCAAAACCCGGCCGCCTGGATGAAATTTGAACACAGTTCAATTCGCCGCCCCGCCGGGTTGTCCTGCCGTGCCGCGGGTGCAGCGGCCCGGTCCGGGCGTTCGCCCACGACCGGGGGACGCGCCAGAGCCCCCTGCGCGCCGTCTTTCCGGTCTTCCCATGGGCCGGATCGGGGGCGAAAGGGGCGGTGGAAATCCCCTGCCAAACGGTGCTACACGGCGCTTTCGGTGCTACATCCTCAGGCGCCGGCCGGAGAAACGGCAGAAAACGGGGCCCAATCGGGAAAAACGCGACAGATGGCGAATTCCGAAAAACGAGAAAACCGAGACATCTCCACGGTGCGCGACGCCGCACGCCTGTCGGTCGCCCCGATGATGGACTGGAGCGACCGGCTCTGAATTGCCTTGGTTTTATTGGAGTATTTGGCCATGCCGGATCTACGTAGTACCGTTTGTAGCATCGGAATTCAGAATCCTGCTCGATAGGTGGCCGTCTGGAGGACCAGCTTATCCTCGAAGGGCGGCTGGATTTCGAAGGCCCGGGGGAGTGCTCGCGAGGTCATAGAGGCGGTAGAGCCGAAAGCGATCCGGGCAGTCGTCTGCGAAGCTCTTCTCGTTGGCGCTGACATAGAATGGCGTACGGGCGTGTCCCTTGGTGGCCTTCACCTCCAGGAATCTTTCCTGGCCCTTGAGAGAGAAGGAAAGGATGTCGTAGCCAGCGCCGTCTCCGTCTTCCCTCGAGACCCAGCGGATCTTTCGCGCCAAGTCCTCGCGTCCGCCGGCCCGAAGGCGGGCGTGTTCGGATCTGAGTGCCAGTTCCTCGCCGCGCAACCCTAGATCACGGTTGCGCGCATCGCGCGCCGCCGGATCCCACTTGCGCGCCAGACGCTTCAGAGGTTCGTTGCCTTCAGCGGGATCGACACCCGGGGCAGGGGGCGGCCCGAGATAGACGATATCCCCTTGGGCAGCGCCTCCTGCTGCCTGCAGGCGGAGTTCCGGCAGTCCTTCACGATCAAGAAACCGTTCGACGCCGTCGATCAGCGCCTTCTGGAAGTTCCAGGCCGGTTTGTATCCCGTGCTGTGACCCCCGACATTGATCCAGCTGATGCCGGGGTCCGCGGTTGAGTTTGGCGCTGTTGCGCCGAGGGGGCAATGGGCGAGCGGCGGAACGTTTC
>NZ_JAGSOU010000011.1 GCF_018139985.1 Actibacterium sp. MT2.3-13A
CCCGAGCGGAAGCGCAAGGATTGCGGCCGCGTCACGCGGAAGCGGAACAGCCGGTCGGTGTAATGCTGCACCTCCGTCACCGTCTGGGCGTCGGGGAGGACGGGCCGGGCGGCCGCGGCGATCACGGGGCGGGGGGTGGTCATGCTGTCTCTCCTGCTTGTGTCTCAGGCCGTGCCGCGCAGGCGCGCCTGGTAGTCATGCGCCCGCCAGTCCGCGCGGGCCTGCCACTGGTCCCAGGGCTGTCGGGCGGCGATCGCGTCGGGGATCTCAACCTCGTCGAAACCCGCGCGCCGGGCCATGGCGTATTGGTCGGCCAGCAGCGGCCCGGCGGCGCGCAGCCGCCCGCCGTAGCCCAGCATCCGCAGGCGCCGCGCCAGCGTAAAGCCGCGCCCGTCGCCGAACCCCGCGAAATGGATGCGGATCATCGGCGCCTCCGCCGCGGCCTCCAGATCCTGGGGGCCGGCCTCGGCGGAAAGCTCGAACAGCGGGCCGTTCCAGCCGTCGGGGGCGAAGCCCTTGTCGGTCACGATCACGCTCATGTCGCGTCTCCCTGTGCAGCCGGGCCGCGCACCACCCGGCCGTTGATGAAATGGATGCCGCATTCGTCCTTGTTGCGGTCGCGCCAGCGCCCGGCGCGCGGATCCTCGCCCGGCGCGACGCGCGTGGTGCAGGGCGCGCAGCCGATCGAGGGGTAGCCGCGGCTGACCAGCGGATGCCGCGGCAGGCGGTTGTTAACCATGTAATCCTGCACATCGTCAGGCGCCCAATGGGCCAACGGGTTGACCTTGATGCGCCGGTCGCCCTCGGCCTCGAAGAAATCGAGCGCCGCGCGCTGGCCGCCCTGGAACCGCTTGCGCCCGGTGATCCAGGCGTCGAAGCCGGACAGCGCGCGCTCAAGCGGCACGACCTTGCGCAGATCGCAGCAGGCGTCGGTGTCCGACCGGTGCAGCAGACCGTCGGGGTCGTGGGCGGCCACGGCCTCGGGGCGGGCGCGGATCGTGCGCACGTCGCTCAGGCCCAGCCGCGCCGCGACCTCGGCCTGGTAAGCCAGGGTCTCGGGGAACAGCAGCTGGGTGTCGACGAACAGCACCGGAGTGCTGCGATCTATGACCGAGACCAGGTGCAGCAGCACCACCGATTCCGCCCCGAAGGACGACACCAGCGCGATGCGCCCGACGGCCGGGTCCCGCAGCGCGCGCTCCAGCACCGCGCGGGCGGCGTGGTGGCGGTAGCGGGCGTTCAGATGCGCGACCCGCTCGGCCACCGGGGCAAGGGGGGCTTCAAGCGGCATCGCGTTGTCGTCCCTCGCCATAGAGCGCCTCCTTGAAGGGGGCCATCCCAAGCCGGCGGTAGGCCATGAGGAAACTTTCCTCCGGCCCCTCGCGCGAGGACAGATAGGCCAGGATCAGCCGCTCGACGGCCGGCACGATCTCGTCGGCCGGGAAGCCGGGGCCGGTGCGGGTGCCGATCTCGGCGGTCTCGGTCGCGTCTCCGCCCAGCGTGATCTGGTAATTCTCCACCCCGGCCCGGTCGAGCCCGAGGATGCCGATATGGCCGACATGGTGATGGCCGCAGGCATTGATGCAGCCCGAGATCTTCAGCTTCAGCGGGCCGATCTCGTGCTCCAGCTTCAACTCCTCGAACCGCGTGGCGATCTGCTGCGCGATGGGGATGGAACGCGCCGTGGCCAGCGCGCAGTAATCCATCCCCGGGCAGGCGATGATGTCCGAGATCAGCCCGATATTGGCCGTGGCCAGCCCCGCCTCGCGCAGCCGCGCGTGCAGCGCCGGCAGGTGCGATTTGTGCACATGGGGCAGCACGATGTTCTGCTCATGGCTGACGCGCAGTTCGTCATGGCCGAACGCCTCGGCCAGATCGGCAAGCACGCGCATCTGCCGTGCCGTGGCGTCACCCGGCGTCGCCCCGTGCGCCTTGAGCGAGACGGTCGCGATGGCGTAGCCCGGCGCGGCATGCGCCGCGAGGTTGGTGTCGGCCCAGGAGCGGAAGACCGGGTCGGCCTGATAGGCGGCCTCGAACGCATCGGTCGGGGCGGTGACGAATTCGGGCCGGCGGAAGCGGGCGCGGATCTCGGCCAGCAGGACCTGATCGGCGCCGGAGAAGGCCGCGCGGCGGGCCGCGAAGTCCTGCTCCACCAGCGCGCGCACGGTGTCTATCCCGTTCTCCTGCACGGTGATCTTGATCCGCGCCTTGTACTTGTTGTCGCGGCGGCCCAGCAGGTTGTAGGTGGCCACGATCGCCTCGAGATAAGGCAGCAGGTCGGCCACCGGCAAGAAGTCGCGCAGCACCGGCCCGATCAGCGGGGTGCGGCCGAGACCGCCGCCCACGATCACCTCGAACCCGGTCGCGCCATCCTTTCGCACCATCCGCAGCCCGATATCGTGGGCGCGGGTCACGGCGCGGTCGTTCGGGCTGCCGGTGATGGCGATCTTGAACTTGCGCGGCAGGAACTGGAATTCGGGGTGGTCGGTGGACCATTGCCGGATCAGTTCGGCGTAGGGGCGCGGGTCCTCGATCTCATCGGCCGCGGCGCCGGCGAAATGGTCGGCGGTCACGTTGCGGATGGTGTTCCCCGAGGTCTGGATCGCGTGCATGCTGACATCGGCCAGCGCCGCCAGCATGTCGGGCACATCGCGCAGTTCGGGCCAGTTGAACTGAATGTTCTGCCGCGTGGTGAAATGGCCATAGCCCTTGTCCCAGCGCTCGGCGATATCGGCGAGCTGGCGCATCTTGGCGCCGTCGAGAGAACCATAGGGGATCGCCACCCGCAGCATGTAGGCATGCAGCTGCAGGTAAAGTCCGTTCATCAGGCGCAGCGGGCGGAATTCCTCTTCGGTCAGCGCGCCGCTGATGCGGCGCTCCACCTGGGCGCGGAACTGCGCCACGCGGGCGCGCAGAAAGGCATCGTCGAAATCCGTGTAGTCATACATGATCGCTCTCCGCCTGTTTGCCGTGGAAGTAGTTGGAGGGGCCGCGGCTGCGGAACGCCTCGCGGAAATGCACCGGTTCCGGGCCGCGCGCGCCGGCGCGGGCCTCGGCCAGATAGGCGCCGACCACCCGGTCGTTCTGGGCCTCGGCCTCGATCAGGCGGATCTGGGCGTGGGCCTCGTCCTCGATCAGCTCGGCGCGGGCCATGTCGCGGGTCCAGTCGCCGGCCTCGGTCAGCCAGACCACGTCGCCGCGCAGCAGGTCGTTGGCGGTCAGAACCTTGGGGGTGAAGGGACGGCTCATTGGACGGCCTCCTTGATGACAGGCAGGGCGGCGGCCGCGCGCGGTGCGAGGCCGAAGAGGATCACCGCGGGACCCGTGGCATCCGCCACCGCCTGCGGCAGCAGCGAAAGGGTCGTGGCGCGGGTCACGCTTTCGGGGCGCGAGGCGTTCTCGACGATGGTCACGGGTGTCGCGGGGTCGGCGCCGTGCATCAGCAGGCGGCCCTGCGTGAAGCGCGCGCTGCGCTTGCCCATGTAGATGGCGGCCACCGCGCCGGGGCGGGCCAGCGCGCGCCAGTCCTGCTCGGCGAATCCCTGCACGTCATGGCCGGTCAGCAGCCGCAGGTCCGAATTGCGCCCGCGCCGGGTCAGCGGCTGGCCGATCTGGGCGGCGGCGGCCGAGGCCGCGGTGATGCCGGGGATCACCCGCCAGGGGATGCCCGCCGCCTCCAGCGCCTCCAACTCCTCGTCCAGCCGGCCGAACACGCCCGGATCGCCCGATTTCAGGCGCAGCACATAGGCGCCCGCCCGGGCATGGGCGACCATCAGCGCGTTGATCTCCTCCTGCGGCATGGCGGGGCCGAAGCCGGTCTTGCCCGCCTCGATGACCTGCGCGCCGGGGCGCGCCAGCGCCAGGATCTCGGCGCTGATCAGCCGGTCGTGGATCACCACGTCGGCGCGGCCCAGCGCGCGGTGCGCCTTCAACGTCAGCAGGTCGGGATCGCCCGGGCCGGCGCCGGCCAGATCGACCCGGCCACGATCGGCGTCGCCGCCGTTCAAACGGCTGTCAGAGGGGATGAAGGTCATGATGCAGGCTCCGTTTACTGCATCATGACATAGGAAATTTTCCCCCGTTTTGACCATATGCCGAAACAAACAAGGACATTTTCAGGCGTTCTGCCAGTCTGATCGGAAAATGTTCCCACCAAACCGCCCCTGGACCGATCCTCTTTCGCCGCCGCCGCCGCGCGGGCGAAACAGCTTTCGCCGCGCCCTGAGCGGGGAAAGCTCAGCCACCGGGCAGGAACCGGGCCACCGCGCGGGCGATCACCCGCTCCTCGTCGGTGGGAATCACCAGAACCCGCATGCGGCCGGTGCCGATCTCGGGGGCGTTTTCCGCATTGGCCCCTGCATCGACCGACAGGCCGAGCCAACCCATGCCGCCGCAGACGCGTTCGCGCACCAGCGCCGAATGCTCACCAATGCCGCCGGTGAAGACCAGCGCGTCCAGCCCACCCAGATCGGCGGTCAGCGCGCCGATCTCGTGCCGGATGCGGGCGGTGAAATAGTCGATCGCCTGCGCCGCCTCGGGCGCATCCGAGGCCTCCAGCGTCCGCATGTCGTTGCTGATCCCCGACAGCCCCTTCAGCCCGCTTTCCTTGTAGAGAAGCCGGGTCAGCGCCGCCGCGTCCATCTTTTCGAATTCCATCAGGTAGAGCAGCACCCCGGGGTCGATCTGCCCGGTGCGCGTGCCCATCGGCAGCCCGTCGAGCGCCGAGAACCCCATCGTCGTGTTCACGCTGCGCCCCGCATGCATCGCGCACATCGACGCGCCGTTTCCCAGATGCGCCACGATCACGCGGGCCCCGGCCAGTTCGGGGTGGCGTCGCACGATCTCGCCCGCGATGAACTCGTAGGACAGGCCATGAAACCCGTAGCGGCGCACGCCCCGGTCGTAATAGGCGCGCGGCAGGCCGAAGGTCTCGTTCACCCAGGCGTGGCCGCGGTGAAAGCCGGTGTCGAAACAGCCCACCTGCAACGCATCGGGAAAGGCTGCGCGGGCGGCGTTCACGGCGGCCAGGTTGTAGGGCTGATGCAGCGGCGCCAGCGGCTCCAGCGCATGCAGTTCCCCGATCGAGGTGTCGTCCAGCAGCTGCGGCGCGGCGTGATGCGCGCCGCCATGCACGATGCGGTGGCCGACGCCCGCCACACGCCGCCCGTCCAGCATCGGGGCCAGATGGTCGAGGATCGCGCGCAGCGCCCCGGCATGGTCGGCCCTGCCGATCGGTTCGTCGCCGGGCACGCCGCCGGCCGGCGCCACTCGCAGATGCGCCTCGGCGTTCAGGTTCTCGACCTCGCCGCGGCCCAACTCAACCGGCTCCTCGCCCGCCTCGTAGACCGAGAACTTGACCGATGAGGATCCGGCGTTGATCGTCAGGATCGCCGCGCCGCTCATCTGCCGCGCGCCCATTCTGCCGCCATCACCGCCACCGCGCAGGAGGCCAGGCGCGAGCGCTCGTCGTCGGCCCGGCTGGTCAGGATGATCGGGCATTGCGCGCCCACCACAATGCCCGCGGCCTGGGCATGGGCGAGGAAGGTCAGCTCCTTGGCCAGCATGTTGCCGGATTCGAGGTTCGGCACCACCAGGATTTGCGCCTGCCCCGCCACCGCCGAGGAGATGCCCTTTGTCTTGGCCGCCTTCAGATCGATGGCGTTGTCCATGGCCAGCGGGCCATCGACAAGCCCACCTTGGATCTGCCCGCGCTCGGCCATCTTGGACAGCACCGCTGCGTCGATGGTCGAGGGGATCTTGGGGTTCACCGTCTCCACCGCCGAGAGGATCCCGACCTTGGGCTCAGGGATGTCCAGCGCGTGGGCCAGGTTGATGGCGTTCTGCACGATATCGACCTTCTGCTCCAGCGTCGGCGCGATGTTGATCGCAGCGTCGGTCACCATCAGGAGGTGGTCGAGCCCGGGCACGTCCATCACGAAGACGTGGCTGAGCCGCCGGTGCGTGCGCAGCCCGCCGTCACGCTTGACGACGTGGTGCAGCAGGTCGTCGGTGTGCAGGCTACCCTTCATCAGCGCCTTGGCGCGCCCCTCGTGGACCAGCTGCACCGCGCGCGCGGCGGCCTGGGAATGGTTGGGGATGTCGATGACCTCGATCCCCGTCAGGTCGGCGTCGATCTCCTGCGCAGCCGCCGCGATCCGGCCCCTGTCCCCGATCAGGATCGGGGCCAGCAGCCGCTGCCGATAGGCCAGCATCGCCCCCCCGAGCGAGGCCGCATCCTCGGGCGCGATCACCGCCGTGGGCATCGGCTCCAGCGGCGCGGCGCGCAGCAACAGCGCGTCGAAATGCTGATGCGTGTTCACGGTCAGCCCCGGCACGTCGCGCAGGTCGATCCTGACCCGCCGCTCGGGCGCGATCACCACCGCCTCGCCCACCGCCACGCGTTTGCCCGCCGCGTCCTCGACCCAGGTATCGAAGGTCGCCGTGTTGCCCTCGCCCTTGTCGGTCAGGCGAACGCGCGCCACGATCTCGTCGCCGGCATGCACACGCTCCAGAAAGGCCAGCGCCTGGCTTTTGTAGAGCGTCCCCGGCCCGGGCAGGAAATTGCCCAGCACGGCCGAGATCAGCGCCCCCAGCCACATCGCGGGTGCCACCGCCTCAGGCGTGCCGTTGGCGTCACCATCCTCGCGCGGCAAGTGCAGCGGGTTCATGTTGCCCGAGGCATTGGCGAAGACGTAGAAATCGTCGCCGCTGCAGACATGCCGGATCTCCGCCTCCATGCCGATCTCCAGTTCGGACCAGAGCGTGTTGGTGTGAAACGGCATGGCGGGCCTCCCTGGCGGTCTGGGCGGCGCGGGCCGGGTCATGCGCGCCCTGCCCGGCACCGGCGCAAAGATCGGGCCCGAGCGTAACCCTTTCGCGACGAATGGAAAGGGGAAAGCGCGCCTCCCCGACACACCCCCTTTGCCTTTGCCCGCCGAGGGCCTAATAACACCCCATGCCCGTGACCCTGACCTCCCTCTCCGCGCTCAGCGATCTGCCCTTCGACGAGGTGATCGACGTCCGCTCGCCCGCCGAATACGCCGAGGATCACATCCCCGGTGCGATCAACCTGCCCGTCCTCGACGACGATGAGCGCGCCCGCGTGGGCACGATGTACACCCAGGTCAGCCCCTTCGAGGCGCGCAAGATCGGCGCCGCGCTGGTGGCGCGCAACGCCGCGCGTCATATCGAAGAGGACCTGATGGACCGGCCCCGCGGCTACCGCCCGCTGGTCTACTGCTGGCGCGGCGGACAGCGCTCGGGCTCCTTCGCCACGATCCTGCGCCAGATCGGCTGGCAGGCCGAAACCATCGAGGGCGGCTACCGCAGCTTCCGCCGGCTGGTGCAGGCCGCGCTTTACGAGGCGCCCTGGCCCTGCCCCGTGGTGGTGCTGGAGGGCAATACCGGCACCGCCAAGACCGACCTCCTGCCGCTGCTGGCCGAACAGGGGCTGCAGGTGATGGATCTGGAGGGGCTGGCGAACCACCGCGGCTCGCTGTTCGGGGCGATGGCGGGCGGGCAGCCGGCGCAGAAGATGTTCGAGACGCGGCTGGCCATGGCGCGCGAGGCGCTCAGACCCGGCGAGGTCATGGTGGTCGAGGGCGAATCCAGCAAGATCGGCGAGGTCAACCTGCCGCCCAAGTTGTGGCAGGCGATGAAGGACGCCCCGCGCGTGGTGGTCGAGGCGCCGCTGGGCGCGCGCGCCGACTACCTCGCGCGGCGCTACGCCGATGTGACCGCCGACGCCGCGCGGCTGGAGGCGACGCTGCGGGCGCTGTCGCGGCTGCACCCGGCGGACCGGATCGAGCATTGGCTGGACCTGGCCGCCGCAGGCGCATTCGCCGAACTGGCCGCCGGGCTGATGGAGCATCACTACGACCCGCGCTATGGCAAGCAGCACGCCCGCTTCGCCGACTGCCCCAGCCGGACGGTGGCGCTGGACAGCCTGTCGCCCGAGGCATTGGCCGAGGCCGCGCCGCGGCTGGCCGAGGCCGTGCGCGCGCTCAGCGCAGGGTGATCATCGCCGGGCCGTCGGTGATCGTGCCGATCCGCGTGGCCGGGCAGCCCTCGGCGCGCAGCGCCGTCAGCACCTCGCCAGCCCGCGCCCCCGGCACCGCCGCCAGCAGCCCGCCGGCCGTCTGCGGGTCGAGCAGCAGCGCGACCCGCGCCTCCCCCGCATCCGCCCCCGGCATCTCGGACAGGAGCGCCGCATTCTTGGGAAAGAGGGTCGAGCGGACGCCGCTTTCGGCAAGCGCCAGTGCGCCCTGCATCAGCGGCACGTCCTCAAGGGACAGCTCCGCCCCCACGCCCGAGGCGCGCAGGATCGTCAGCAGATGCCCGGCCAGCCCATAGCCGGTGACATCGGTCATCGCATGGGCCGCGGGCGCCAGCACCGCCGCCGCGCCCCCCTGCGGCGTGGCCATCAGGTCGAGCGCGGCAGCCACGTCGGCGCCTTCGGCGCGGCCCTGCATCTCGGCCGCGAAGATGGTGCCGCTGCCGATCGGCTTGGTCAGGATCAGCGCGTCGCCGGGCCGCGCCCCCTCCAGCCCCAGCGGCGTGCCGGGATGCAGGCCGGTGACAGAGAAGCCAAGCGTCAGCTCCGGCCCAACGCTGGTGTGCCCGCCCACGAGGTCGGCGCCCGCGGCGCGAAAGGTCTCGGTCGCGGCCGCCATGATCTCGCGCAGGGTATGGGCCTGCATCCGGTCGCGCATCTTGGGCAGGATCAGCGTGGCCAGCGCCGCCTGCGGCGTGGCCCCCATCGCCCAGATGTCGCCCATCGCATGCACCGCCGCGATGCGCGCCAGCATGTAGTGATCCTCGGTGAAGGCGCGGAAATGATCCGAGGTCAGCACCTGGCACCCCGCCCCGTGACGCAGCACCGCCGCGTCGTCCCCCGCGCCCCGCAGCACGTCGTCCCGCGCCGGCGCGGCAAGCCCCGCCAGCCCCGCGCGCAGCACCTCCGGCCCCGGCTTGGCCGCGCAGCCGCCGCAGGGCATCTGCCGGTCGGCCAGCGCCTCGGCCACCCCGATGGCCGCGCCCGCCGGGATCGGCTGGGCGCTCTCCATCTCGGGCAGCTCGTGGAACATCCGCATGAACTTGCGGTCGATGTGGTTCTTCCAGCGCCACATCCAGTCGCCCTCCAGCCGCAGGCCCAGCTTGTCGGCCACGGCATGCTTGCCGCCGGTGGAGATCAGCTTGAGGTAATCGCGTTGCGGCCGGTAGCCGCGCCGCCGCCCGCCGGCCAGATCGGCGCGCAGGTTATGGGCGAGGATCGGCGCCTCGCGCACCGCAAAGACGCCCGCCTTGGGCCGCGGCGCGTGGGTAAGATGCGCGCAATCGCCCACGGCATAGATCAGCGGATCGGTGAGGCTGCGCAGGTCGGGGCCCACGTCGATGAAGCCGTCGGTCAGTTGCAGCCCGGTCCCGGCCAGCCAGTCATGCGGCCGCGCGCCCGCCACGCCCAGCACGATCCCGCCCGGCAGCGCCCCGCCGCCCTCCAGCACCACGCCCCCGGCGGTCACGCGCGCCACGCGCACGCCGGTCCGCAGGGCGACGCCATGCCGGTCGAGCTGCGCCAGCAGCGCCCGCCGCGCGCCCGCACCGATGTCGCGCAGGGGCGTGTCGGCGGCCTCCAGCAGCGTGACCTCGGCCGCCACGCCCGCCGATTTCAGCCGGTGGGCCGAGGCCAGCGCCAGCTCAACCCCCGCCACGCCCGCGCCGATTACCAGGACGCGCGGCGCGGCGCGGCCTTTGGCGGCGGCGGCGGCATAGGCCGCCCAGCGTTCGGCGTAGATATCCAGCGGCTTGGCCGGCACGCCATGTTCGGCAAAACCCGGCAGCGCGGGCAGGTCGGTGGTGATCCCGACATCGATCGAAGCGACGTCGTAGAAGACCGGCGCGCGCCCCTCGATCTGCACCAGCCGGGCCTCGCGGTCGATGCCCACGGCACGCCCCAGCACCAGCCGCGCACCGGCGAAACGGGCCAGCTTCACCAGGTCGATCTCCAGATCCGAGCGCTGGTAATGCCCCGCGATCATTCCCGGCAGCATCCCCGAATAGGGCGCCGTTGGGCCGGGGTTGATCAGCGTCAGCCGCACCCCCGGCACCGGCCTCATCCCCCACATTCGCGCCACCAGCGCATGGGCATGCCCGCCGCCGATCAGAACGAGGTCTCGGGTCAGGGGGGTGGGGCTTTGCATGGGTCGATGTCTCTTGGTGACGGTGCCCTTCACCTAAACGCCCCGGGGCCCTTGGAAAAGGGGGCGCGGGGCCGCGGCGCTCAATAGCCCGTCATTTCCAGGTAGCCGCGCCCGGGATGCGAGCCGCCCACCCGCACGGGACCCTCCCAATAGGGAAAGAGGGTGTCCATCCAGCTTTCGGGGTTCAGCGCGCGCAGCGTCACGTCCAGGCCGCGCCCGGGCAGTTCCACGCGCCAGCCCACGGGCAGGTCGCGCCCGGCCACCGCAGCGCGTTCCACCGGCGTCATCCGCAGCGCCCCGTCGCCGAAGGGCTCGGCCCGGCCGTCGGCGCCGATCCATGTGCCCGAGGTGTAGGTCGTGCCATCGCTCTGGCGCAGCTGGAACCCCATCAGCTTGGCCCCCTCGTCGAGATGAAGCGAAATCCAGTCCCACCCCTCCTGCGTGGCCTCCAAGGGCTGGCTGGACCATTCGCGGTCGAGCCAGCCCTGCCCGCTCACCGACACCGACCCCTCGGGCAGATGCAGCGTGCCGGCCACGCGGTAGAAGGGCTGCGAATAGTAATGGCTGGCCTGCCCGCCCGCCGATTTCACCGAATAGCCGCCCGCGCCCTGCGGGATCAGCGGGCCATCAGCGGAAAGGTTCAGGTCATATCCGAAATCGGCCCCGTTGGCGGTCAGCGCGATCTCCGACACATCCGGCCCCGCCATCCGCCATTCGTCGACCCAGACCTCGAAAGGAGCCGCCTGCGCCCCCGCCTGCCCCACGCCGCCGCGCGCCAGCCGTTCGGCCACGAAATGCCGCTCCGGCGTGGTCAGCGCGGCGTGACCCATCCACAGTTGCGGGCTTTGCCAGCCCTCCGCCTCACCCGGCGCCAGCGCCGTGCGGAACAGCGTCCATTGCACGCCGTAGTCGCGCCCGTCCGCGCCGCGCAGATTGGCGGTGAGATACCACCATTCGATGCGGAAATCGGGGTGGGGGCCGTGATCGGCGGGGAATTCCAGCACCGTGCCGGGCGAGGGCGTGGCGAAGCCCTCGGCCCCGCCCCCCAGCCCGGCGAAGCCCTGCGCCCAGAGGGGGGCTGCCAGCAGCAGCCACAGGATCAGCGCCTTAACGTTCATGGGCGAAGACCTTCAACAGATCGGCTGGCGCCATGCGCGCGAGCCGCAGCGCGGGCCACAGCGCGGCGAGGCCGCCGGCCAGCAGCGCCAGCGCCCCCAGCCGCAGCCAATCGGCGGGGAAGGTGAACATCGGCAGCCGCCAGCCGAAGGCCGCCACGTTGACCACCGCCAGCAGCGCCCAGGCCAGCAGCAGCCCCACCGGCACCGCCAGAACCATGGTCAGCGCGGCCAGCATCAGCGCGCGCAGCAGCTCAAGCCGCGCCAGATGCGCCCGCGTCAATCCCAGCGCCCAGACCGGCGCCAGTTGCGGCAGGCGCATCCCCGCCAGCGTCAGCAGGCTTGTCAGCATGGCAAGGCCCGCCACACCCAGCGTCAGCACGTTCAGCGCCGCCGTGACGGTGAAGGTGCGGTCGAAGACCTGCACCGACACCGCCTTGATCGCCGCCTGATCGCGGATATTGCCCGCGGGCAGGCCGAACTCCCGCACCAGCGCCCGGGCCAGCGCGGGCGCCTCTTCGGGCGGCAGGCGCAGGGCGTGGCGCAGCCGTGGCGCCTGCGGGTAGAGCGTCGTGAACAGGCCCTGCCCCAGCAACGCCTCGCCGTGCGGGTTGCCGTAGTCGGAATAGACCCCGGCGACGATCAGCGCACCGTTTGCGCCGGGCAGGGTCAGCGCATCGCCCGGTCCCAGCCCCGCGCGCCGCGCCATCTGCTCGTTGATCAGCACAGCCTCGCCCGCGGCCAGCCGGTCCCAGACGCCCGGCAGCGCGTCGAGCAGCGGCCAGTGGTCGCGATAGGTGGCGTGATCGGCCACGCCGTATATCTGCGCGGGCGCGCCGGCGACCGGGGCCTCGATGCTCCAGACCGGCAGGACGGCCTCCACCCGCGGGGCGAGCCATTGGCGCAGGCGCGCGGCCTCCTCCTCGTCGCGGGCGGTGACGTAAAGCTCGGCCACCAGCCGCTGGTCGAGCCAGCCGAGGAAGGTCAGCCGGAAGCTCGACACCATCGTGCCCACGCCAATATTGGCCGCCAGCGCCAGCAACAGCGCCATCAACGCCAGCGAAAGCCCCGGCAATTGCTGGCGCGTGTCGGCCCAGAACCACTGCGCCAGCACACCCTTCGCGGCGCGTTCAGCCACGCCCAGCCCCAGCGCCAGAATCCCCGGCAGCGCCAGCGCCGCCGCCAGCAGCAGCGCGCCCAGCAGCGCGAACCCGGCCACCAGACCGGAGCCGAACACCGCCAGCCCGAACGCGGCCAGCCCCAGCCCCAGCGCCGCCGCCCCCTGCCGCCACAGCCCCCGCGCCGAGGCCCGCGCCCAGGCCCTCGGCTGCGCCGGCGCCAGCGGCGGCAGATGCGCGAGGCGCCACAGGCTCTGCCCCGCCGCCGCCCCGGCCCCGATCACCGCGATACCCAGCCCCCCGGCCCACCACGCGGGCCTGAGGCTGAGCGTTCCGGGCAGCGCCGCCCCGTAAAGCCCGCGCAGCGTGGCCGCCACGTCGGGCAGCAGCGCCGCGGCGATGCCATAACCCAGCGCGACCCCGGCTAGCCCCGCGATCAGCGCGAGTATCAGCACCTCGGCCATCAGCAGCCCGATCAGGCTGCGCAGCGGCACGCCCAGCGCGCGCAGGGTGCGGAACATCGGCCGGCGCTGCTCGAAGGCGAGGCCGATCGCGCCATGCACGATGAACAGCCCCACGGCGAAGGACAGCAGGCCGAAGGCGGTGAGGTTGAGGTGGAAACTGTCGGTCAGCGCGGCGATGTCGGCCCGGGCCTGCGGCGGACGCTGGGTCAGGCCGGGGGCGATCGCCGCCAGCGGCGCGCGGCGCCTTGGCTGCTCGGGCGCCAGGATCAGGCGCGAGACCTGGCCGGACGCCTCCAGCAGGCCCTGGGCGATGCCGATGTCTGTGATCAGCAGCCCCGGCAGCACATCATCGGAGGCGATCAGGCGCGGCAGGCCGGGTTGTCCCGCCAGCGCCCTGACGGTCTGCGGCGCGGCATAACCCTGCCCGGGCGGGGTGAGGAATCCCGGCAGGTCGCCTCTCCCGGTCACCGTCTGCGGCGCTGACCCGGCGGGCGCGCTCAGCGGGTCGAGGCCCAGCACGCGCAGCTGCTGCCCATCGGTCTGCAATGCGCCCTCCAGCACCGGCGAGACCTGCCAACCCGCGCGGCGCAGCGCCACGAAAACCGACTGATCGAAGCGTTGCCCGTCGCGCGGCACGAGCTGCGCGAAGCGGTCCTGGCCCAGCATCTGCGCGGCGCGCGCGTAGCTGGCCCGCGCCTCGGCATTGATCGCCTGCACCCCCGACCACAGCGCAGTGGCCAGCGCCAGCCCCAGCAGCAGGCTGCCGAGTTGCAGCGGGTGGCGCAGCCAGTGCGACAGCATCGCGCTGAGCGTGGCGCGGCGCATCAGGCGATCCTCCCGCCGCTCAGATGCAGCCGCCGGTCGAGACGCGCGGCCAGACGCGCGGAATGGGTGACCATCACCAGCCCCGCGCCGGTCTCGGACACGAGTTCCAGCATCAGCGCCAGCACCGCGTCGCCGGTGGCCTCGTCGAGGTTGCCGGTGGGCTCATCGGCCAGGATCAGACGCGGCCGCGCCGCCAGCGCCCGGCCGATCGCCACCCGCTGCTGCTGCCCGCCCGAAAGCTGTTCGGGATAGCGGCGCAGCAGCCCCTCCAGCCCCAGCCGTTCGGCCAGCGCCGCGCACCACGCCGCATCCTGCCGGCCGGCCAGCCGCGCCTGGAAGGAGAGGTTGGCCGCCACCGGCAGCGAGGGGATGAGGTTGAACTGCTGGAACACCAGCCCGATCCTGTCGCGCCGCAGGGCCGCCCGGCCGCGGTCGTCGAGCGCGCCCAGCGCCTGCCCGTCGATCCGGATCTCGCCGGCATCGGGCCGGTCGAGCCCGGCGCAGAGGTGCAGAAGGGTGCTTTTGCCGCTGCCCGATTCGCCGGTCAGCGCCACGCTCTCTCCGGCGGCGGCGCGAAAGCTGACGCCGGAAAGCACCCGCACCGCGCCGGCGCCGGTGCCGTAGCTTTTTTCGATATCCCGTGCCTCGAGCAGCATGCGCGCCTCCCCGTGCCTGACCCGAACCTAGTCCGCCCGCGCGCCGGGCACACCCCCTTTGCGTGGCGTGGGCGGCAGGCGGAGCGCCGGGAGTATTTTTTCCAAGAAGAAGGAGGGCGGGGCAGGAGACGCTGACGGGCGGGGGCCATTGACAAATTGTCGCAGGCGGGATTTGGCTGGCTCCATGTGGCCCACCTTGCGCATCCTCGGCGTCGGCGCCGCCGGCGCCGTCGCTGCGCTGGCGCTGCATGTCCCCGCTCCGTTCCTGACGGGGCCGGCGCTGTTTTCGTCGCTCGCCGCACTCGCCGGGCTGCGCGGCACCATCCCCGACCGGCTGCGCGACGGGTGTTTCGTGCTGATCGGCGCCGGCATGGGCGCGGGCGTGACGCCGGAGGCGCTGGCCACCGCCGCGCAATGGCCGCTGACCCTGGTGATCCTGGCGCTGGCGCTGATGGTCATCTTCCTGGGTGGCGCGCGGCTGATGCGGGCGCTGTTCGGCATGGACCGGATGAGCGCCCTGCTGACCGCCACGCCGGGGCATCTGAGCTTTGTCCTCAGCCTGACGACCGAGACCCGGGCCGACCTGCCCCGGGTGACGATGATCCAGACCCTGCGGGTGCTGTCTCTGACCCTGGCGGTGCCCTTCCTCGCGCCGCTGCTGACCGACCGGCCCCTGCCCGCGCTGGCGCCGGTGTCCAGCGTCATGCCCCTGCCCCATCTCGCGCTGGTCCTGGCACTGTCGGCCGCGGCGGGGCTGGTGTTCCAACGCCTGCGCGTGCCGGCCGCGCTGCTGCTTGGGGGCATGGCGGTGTCGGCGGTGGGCCATGCCGCGTCGCTGACCGAGGGGGCGGTGACGTCATGGCTGTCGGTGCCCAGCTTCGTGGTGATGGGCACGCTGATCGGCACCCGGTTCAGCGGGATCACGCCGGGCATGGTGGGCGAGGCGCTGGGGGCGGCGTCGCTGCTGACCGGCTTTGCCGCGCTGGTGTCGCTGGCCGGCGCGGCGCTGGTGGCGCATCTCTTCGGCCTGCCGGTGGTTACCGCGCTGATCGCCTTTGCGCCCGGCGGCCTGGAGACGATGTTGGCGATGTCGGTGCTGCTGGACGCTAACCCTGCCTTCGTGGCCGCGCATCACGTCTTCCGCCTGTTGTTCCTGACCGTGGTGCTGCCGGTGGTGGTGGCGCGCGCGCGGCGCTAGGCATCACTCGCGCGCGCGCAGCACCCGGGCGGGCCGCGCCGCCAGCGGCCGCCAGGCGAAGGCGAGCCCGGCCAGCAGGGTTGCCAGCACGCCGCCCGCGACGATGGCGAACGCCGAGGCGGGTTCGAACCGATAGCTGCTGTCCATGACGAAGACCATCACCGCCCAGCCGGCGATGCCCCCCGCGACGATCGCCACCAGACCGGCCGCCGCGCCCAGAAGCGCCGACCTCAGCGCGAGATAGGCCAGCACCTGACCGCGCACCGCGCCCACCGTCTTCAGCACCGCGGCCTCGAAGAGCCGCGCGCGCTGCCCCGCCGCGGCCGCCCCGATCAGCACGAAGAGCCCGGTGATGAGAGTCGCCCCCGCGCCATAGGTGATGGCGGCGGCGAGCCCCGAGAGCACCTCGGACACCCGGTCGATCGCGTCGCGCACGCGGATGGCGGTGATGTTGGGAAAGGCCTGCGCCAGATCGCGCAGGAGGGAGGCCTCGGCGGCTTCTTCGGCGTAGATGGTGGCGATATGGCTATGCGGGGCGCCCGCCAGCGCGGCGGGGTCCAGCACCATGACGAAGCCGATCCCGGCGGTGGAGAAATCGACCACGCGGAGGCTGGTGATCTCGGCCGTGATGTCGCGGCCGAGGATGTTGACGGTGACCCTGTCGCCGAGCTCCAACCCCATTTCCTCGGCTTCCTCGGCGGCGAAGCTCATCTGCGGGGGCCCCGAATACGCCTCGGGCCACCATTTGCCTGCGGTGATCACCGTGTTCCCCGGCGGGGTGGCGGCATAGGTCACGCCGCGGTCGCCGCGGATCACCCAGTGCTCGCCCACGGCCTCGCGCGCGGGCACGCCGTTGATCCGGGTGATGATGCCACGCAGCATGGGCGCGGTCTCGACCCGGGTGACGCCAGGGTCGCTCTCCAGCCGGGAGAGAAAGCCGGGCAGCTGCGCGGTCTGGATGTCCACCATGAAATAGGAGGGGGCGACCGCGGGCAGTTCCTCGGCGATGCCCCGGCTGAGATTGGCCTGGATCTGGCCCACCGCGGCCAGCACCGACAGCCCCAGCCCCAGCGACAGCACGACCGAGGTCGCCTCGCCCCCCGGCCCGCCGACCGCGCCCAGCGCCAGCCGCAGCGCGGTGCGCCCGCGCAGGGCCCGCGCACGCGCCCCGCGCCTGGCCAGGGCACGCGCGGCCAGCGCCGAGAGCAGCAGCAGGCCCAGCGCCATCACAATGCCGGCCGCGGCCCAGAGGGTGAGGTGCGGCTCGCCCGAGAGCCATGTCGCTGCGCCGATCAGCACCCCCGCCAGCGCCACGGTCAGCGCGGCGACCGGCCAGCGCGGCCAGCCGCGGGCACGGCCTGAAACCTCGCGGAACAGGGCGGCTGCGCGAATCTCCCCGGCGCGCGCCAGCGGCCAGAGCGTGAACAGCAGCGCCGTCAGCGCGCCGTAAAGCGCGGCCTCGGCCAGCTGGACGGGATAAAGGGCGAAGCGCACCGGCAGCGGCAGCCTCGCCTCGATCACCGGGGCCAGCGCCAGCGGCGCCAGCGCACCGAGAACGAGCCCGATGACGATGCCGAGAAGGGCCAGCGCCGCGATCTGGATCAGATAGGCCCAGAGGATCGTCCGCCCCTCGGCGCCCAGCGTCTTCAGCGTGGCGATGACCTCGGTCTTGCCGTCGAGATAGGCGCGCACCGCCGCCGACACGCCGATCCCCCCCACCGCGAGGCCGGCCAACCCCACCAGCACCAGAAAGGCGCCGATCCGATCGACAAAACGGGTCATGCCCGGCGCGCCGTTGCGGCTGTCGCGCCAGCGCATGCCGGTGTCGCGGAACAGTCCCTCGGCCTCCGCCTCCAGCGCGGCGAGGTCGCTGCCCGGCGCAAGGGCGAGCCGGTATTCGGTCTCGAACAGCGTGCCGGGGGCGAGCAGCCCCGCCCCCTCCAGCGCCTCCGTGCGCAGCAGCGTCGGCGGGCCGAGGCCGAAGCCGCCGCCGGCATCGTCCGGGGCGCGTTCGAGGAAGGCAGAAAGCGTGAATTCCTTGGCGCCGAGCCTGAAGCTGTCGCCCACCGCCAGCCCCAGCCGGTCGGCCAGCACCCGCGCCATGACCGCGCGGTCGCCCTCCAGCGCCCGGCCGAGCGGCATCGGCGGGTCCAGCGCGACCGCGCCGTAAAGCGGATAGGCGTCATCGACGCCCTTGACCTGGGTCAGCGCGCGCTCGGCGCGGCCCGCGCGCTCGACCACCGCCATGGAGCGGAAATCGACGATCCCGGAGACGCGCGCGGCCTTCTCGGCCATCCAGGCGCGCTCGGCCGCGTCGGCATGGCGATAGGTGAAGGACAGCGCCGCATCTCCGCCCAGCAACGCCGCGCCTTCGGCCCGCAGCCCCTGCTGGATGCCGACCCGCACCGTGCCCACCGCGGCAATCGCCGCCACCCCCAGTGCGAGGCAGGCGAGAAAGACGTAGAAGCCGCGCAAGCCCCCGCGCAGCTCGCGCCGGGCGATGCGGGCGGCGACGGGCAGGCTCATTCCGCCGCCCTCCGGCGGTGGTCCGATTCGATCCGCCCGTCGGCCAGCCGCACGACGCGGTCGCAGCGTTCGGCCAGTTCGGGCGCGTGGGTGACCAGCACCAGCGTCGCGCCGTGGCGGTCGCGCAGACCGAAGAGCATCTCCATGATCGCCGCGCCATTGGCGGCGTCAAGATTGCCGGTCGGCTCATCCGCCAGCAGGATGTCGGGCCGGGGCGCGGCGGCGCGCGCCAGCGCCACGCGCTGCTGCTCGCCCCCCGACAACTGGGCCGGGTAATGGTCCATCCGCGCCGTCAGCCCCACCGCGCGCAGTTCATCGGCGGCGCGGTCGAAGGCGTCGCGGTGGCCCGCCAGCTCCAGCGGGGTTGCGACATTTTCCAGCGCGGTCATGGTGGGAATCAGGTGGAAAGACTGGAACACCACGCCCATATGTTGCCGGCGGAACCGGGCGAGCTGATCCTCGTTCATCGCGGTCAGGTCATGGCCCCGCGCCAGGACGGAACCCGACGTGGCACGTTCCAGCCCGCCCATGAGCATGAGGAGAGAGGACTTGCCCGACCCCGAAGGCCCCACCAGCCCCAGCGTTTCGCCCGCCCCAACCACCAGCGTGATGCCGTGCAGGATCTCCACCGGCCCGGCATTGCCCTGCAGGTTGAGGGTGACGTCTTTCAGCGACAGGATCGGATCGGTCATCTCGGGCCTTCGGTCATGGGCGTCTCTCCTGCGATATGGGGCCCTGCGGCGCGCGGGCAAGCTGGCGGCGCTGGCCACCGTCACCATAGCCGCCGCCCCGGCGCTTGCCGGGCCGGTCACCATCGCCGCCCTCGGTGACAGCCTGACGCAGGGCTACGGGCTGATCGAGCAGGACGGCTTCGTGCCGCAGTTGCAGGATTGGCTGCGCGCGCGGGGCGAGGACGTTCTGGTAATCAACGCGGGCGTTTCGGGCGACACCACCGCCGGCGGTTTGTCGCGCGTGGGCTGGACGCTGGAGGATCCGCGAGTGGCGGCGATGATCGTGGCGCTGGGCGGCAACGACCTTTTGCGCGGGATCGACCCGGACGTGTCGCGCGCCAACCTCAAGGGCATTCTTGAGGCCGCGCAGGCGAAAGATGTCCCGGTGCTGCTGGTGGGGCTGAACGCGCCCGGGAATTACGGGCCGGACTACAAGGCCGCCTTCGACGCCCTCTACCCGGAACTGGCCGGGCAATTCGGCGCGCTCTATTACCCCAGCTTCTTCAATGCTCTGAACGCCCATTCCGACGATCCGGGGGCGATGGCGAAATACTTGCAGCCCGACGGCATTCACCCCAACGACGCGGGCGTGGCGCTGATCGTGGAGGACATGGGACCGATGGTGCTGGACCTGATCGGGCGCACCCGCTGATCACCACCTCAGCCCGAAGCGCAGCGCGTCGTAGATCCCTGCGTGGATATTGCGCGAGGCGACCGCGTCGCCGATCCGGTAGAGGGTGAAGCCGCCCTGCGGGTTGCGCACCGGGAACGGATCGCCGTCGCCAATGAGCGCCGGGTAATCGACGGCACCGAGGTTCCGGCTGAGCGGTTTCAGCGCGAAATAGAGCGCGTCCAGCGGGCGCGTGCCGTGTTCTACCACCACCTGGTCAACACGCCGCTCCTCGACCCATTCCTGAGCGAAATCCGAGCCGAGGCTGACCACCAGTTCGTTGCCCTCGCACCGCACGGCCCTTACCCGGGTGTTGATCGTCACCCGCGCGCCGGTCTCGTGAAAGGCGCGCATGTAGGGGACGTGGTTCATGCCCCCCATCTCGGGGGCGAAGAAACGTTCGGGGCTGACCAGCTCCAGTGCAGCGCCCGCGCGCGCGATCACCTCGGCCGCGCTCATCCCCGGATGGCCGCCATTGTCGTCATAGAGAAGAACGCGTGCCGCCGGCTTCGCCGCGCCGGACAGGATATCCCAGCTTGAAACGGTCAGATCGTCGCCTTCCACTTCGGGCGGCTGCGGCAGCCCGCCGGTGGCGATGACCACGACATCGGGCTTTTCTGCCAGCACGTCGCCCGCCTCGGCATAGCGGTTGTAGCGGATCGCGACACCCAGCCGGTCCAGCTCGGCCAGCCGCCAGTCCACGATCCCGGCCAGTTCCCGCCGCCGGGGGTTCGCGGTCAGCAGGGCGATCTGCCCGCCGGCCCGGTCGGCGGCCTCGAACACCGTCACGGCGTGCCCGCGCTCGGCCGCAACCCGGGCGGCCTCCAGCCCGGCCGGTCCCGCCCCCACCACGACCACCCGCCTCAGCGCCCCGGCCCGCGGGATCACATGCGGGATCTTCGCCTCGCGCCCGGTGGCCGCGTTGTGGATGCACAGCGCCTCGCCCCCCTCGTAGATGCGATCGAGGCAATAGGTGGCGCCGACGCAGGGGCGGATGCGCGCCTCCTGCCCCGCCGCGACCCTGGCCGCGATATGCGGGTCGGCGATATGGGCGCGCGTCATCCCCACCATGTCCAGCTTGCCGCTGGCCACCGCGTGCCGCGCCGTCGCCACATCCGCGATTTTCGCGGCGTGGAAGACGGGGAAACCCGTGGCCTGCCGCACCTCGCCCGCGAAATCCAGATGCGGGGCGCTGGCCATGCCCTGAACCGGGATCACGCGGATCAGCTCGGCGTCCGAGGCCACGCGGCCCCGGATGAGGTTGATGAAATCGAACTTGCCGGACCGCGCGATCCGCCGGGCGATCTCCACCCCCTCTTCGCGGCTCAGCCCCTTGTCGAAATCCTCGTCCGCGACCATGCGGATGCCGACGATGAAATCGGGCCCCACCGCCGCGCGCACCGCGTCGATGACCGCCCAGGTAAAGCGCAGCCGGTTGTCGAGGCTGCCGCCCCATTCGTCCCCGCGGCGGTTCTGGTAGGGCGACCAGAAGGCATCCATCAGGTGGCCGTAGGCCTCGAACTCGATCCCATCCAGACCGGCCGCCTGCATCCGCTGCGCGGCGGCGGCGTAATCGGCGACGATGCGGGCGATGTCCCAGTCCTCCATCTCCTTGGGAAAGGCGCGGTGGGCGGGCTCGCGCACCGGCGAGGGGGCGAGGACCGGCAGCCAGTCGCCCTTGTTCCACCCCGTGCGCCAGCCCAGATGCGTCAGCTGGATCATCACCGCCGCGCCGCGTTCATGGCAGGCATCGGCGAGGTCCCGCATCCAGGGCACGATCTCGTCGCGATAGGCATGCAGGTTGCCAAACGCCTCCGGGCTGTCGGGCGACACGACCGCGGAACCGGCAGTCATGGTCAGGGCGATGCCCCCCTGGCCTTTTCGGCGTGATAGAGGCGGTATCTTTCCTTCGGCAGGCCGTCCTCGGAATAGGCGGGCTCATGCGCCGTCGACATGATCCGGTTCCTCAGGGTCAGATGCTTCAGCCGATAGGGCTGCAACAGCGGATCGTTCGACATGAATCCCCTCCGTTTTCCTCTGCCGAGCGTGCGGCGCGGCACCCCTCTGGTCAACACACCGCGCATCCCCGATAAGGGGCCGGGATCACCAAGGGGACGAGAGCATGGACCTCATCGAACGGCTGCGGGGCATTCTGGGCAAGGCGCATGTGCTTACCGGCAAGGATGCCGAGGGCTATGGCCGCGACTGGACGGGAAAATACACCAGCACGCCGCTGGCCGTGCTGCGCCCCGCCGACCGCGACGAGGCCGCGGCGGTGATGAAGCTGGCCAATGAGACCGGAACGCCCGTCGTGCCGGTCGCCGGCAATACGGGCCTCGCCGGCGGCGCGCACGCCGAGGGTGCGTTGATGATCTCGCTGGAGAGGATGAACCGCATCCGCGAGATCCGCCCCGAGGCGCGCATCGCCATCGTCGAGGCCGGCGTGGTGCTGGCCAGCCTGCATGCAGCCGCCGAGGCGCAGGGCCTGATCTTTCCGCTGATCTTCGGCGCGCGCGGATCGGCCATGATCGGGGGGGTTCTGTCCACCAATGCTGGCGGCTCGAACGTGCTGCGCTACGGCAACACGCGGGCGCTGTGCCTCGGCCTGGAGGTGGTCCTGCCCGACGGACGGGTGATGGAACTGATGAGCGAACTGCACAAGGACAACACCGGCTATGACCTCAAGGACCTGTTCATCGGGGCCGAGGGCACACTGGGGCTGATCACGGCGGCGGTGCTGAAGCTCTCTCCCAAACCGCGCGCCTATGCCACCGCCATGGTGGCCGTGCCCGCGCTGTCGGACGCGCTGATCCTGCTCAACCGCCTGCAGGCGGAAACCGGCGGCGCGGTCGAGGCGTTCGAATACATGCCCGACACCTACATGGCGCGGCTGGCCAAGTGCCGCCCCGACCTGCGCCCGCCCTTCGCCGAGACCCACGCGGTAAGCATCCTTGTCGAGGTCGGCGCCACCGCCCCGCGCGACGCGATTCCGGCCGAGGATGGCAGCCTGCCGGTTGTGAACCTGCTGGAACAGGTGCTGGCCGGCATGATGGAGGAGGGCGCACTGCTGGACGCCGTGGTCGCCCGGTCCGACGCCCAGCGCGCCCAGATGTGGGAGCGGCGCGAGGCCGCGGCCGAGATCACCTTCTCCCGCCTGCCCATCGTGGACAGCGACGTGGCGCTGCCGCTGGACAAGGTGGCGACATTCGTTGAGCGGATGGAGGCCCGCCTGCCGCAGATCGACCCGCAGGCCGACACCATCACGGTGGGCCATCTGGGTGACGGCAACCTGCATTACGCCGTCTGGCCCTCGCGCGATGACGAGGCGCTGAAGGACGCGATCCGCGAGGCGGTGGAGGACGTGGTGGCCGATCTCGGCGGCAGTTTCTCGGCCGAGCACGGGATCGGCCTGTCGAAACTTGCCACCATGCGGCGGCGCAAGAACCCGGTCGCGCTGGAGGTGATGGGCGGCATCAAGGCGGCGCTCGACCCCAGGGGGATCATGAACCCCGGCAAGCTGCTGCCCTGAGGGGCCTCAGCCCCCGATGAAATCGAAGAAGCCCTCGCCCGCGCGGGCCTTCAGCCCCGCGGCAAGCGCCCGGCCCATCTCGGCCCCGTCCGCAATGGCGCCGCTCAACTCATCGGCCAGCCGTTCCGAGCCGTCGGGGCGCAGGATCTCGCCGCGCAGGCGCAGGGTGCCGCCGTCCAGCTCCGCCAGCCCGCCGATCGGCGTCTCGCAGGAGCCGTCGAGTTCGGCCAGAAACGCGCGCTCGGCCGCCAGCCGCTCGCCGGTTTCGGGGTCATGGATCGCCTCCAGCATCGCCGCCGCGCGCGCGTCGTCGCCGCGCCGCTCGATCCCGATGGCGCCCTGCGCCACGGCGGGCAGCATCTCCTCGGGCGCGATCGCGCTGCGCGGCACCTCCGCCGCCTTCAGCCGGTTCAGCCCTGCCATGGCCAGGAAGGTGGCCGCGGCCACCCCGTCCTCCAGCTTTTTCAGCCGGGTCTGCACGTTGCCGCGGAACTCCACCACCTTCAGGTCGGGGCGGTGGTTCAACAGCTGCGCGCGGCGCCGCAGGCTGGAGGTGCCCACCACGGCGCCCTCCTCCAGATCGGCCAGCCGCCCCGCCGACAGCGACACGAAGGCGTCGCGCACATCCTCGCGCGGCAGGTAGCAGTCCAGCACCAGGCCGCCGGGCTGCTCCACCGGCATGTCCTTCATCGAATGCACGGCGATGTCGATGCCCCCCGACAGCATCGCCTCTTCGATCTCCTTGGTGAACAGGCCCTTGCCGCCGATCTCCTTCAGCGGGCGGTCCGCGTCGATCATCTGGCGGTTGTCGCCGGTGGTCTTGATGACCACGATCTCGAAGGCCTCCTGCGGCAGCTCGAAGGCGGCGGCCAGCCGGTCGCGGGTCTCATGGGCCTGCGCCAGCGCCAGCGGCGAGCCGCGGGTGCCGATCTTCAGGGGCGAAGCGGGGGAAGGAAGGGTCACTGTCATGGCCTCCCTTTATCCCCGCTGCGGCGTCCTGACAACTCGGCCGATGCTTGACACCGGGTCGCAACCCGGCGACGACACGGGGGCGACCAAAGGGGGACGAAAATGGCCGAGACCAAGAAACTGATGCGCGCGTTGGCAGGCGAGACCCAGGCCGTGCCGCCGGTGTGGATGATGCGCCAGGCGGGCCGCTACCTGCCCGAATACCGCGCCACCCGCGCCAAGGCCGGCGATTTCCTGTCGCTGTGCTACACCCCCGAACTGGCGGCCGAGGTCACGCTGCAACCGATCCGCCGCTACGGCTTCGACGCGGCGATCCTGTTTGCCGACATCCTGCTGCTGCCGCAGGCGCTGGGGGCCGATCTGTGGTTCGCCGCGGGCGAGGGCCCGCGCCTCTCGACCATCACCACGCCCGACGAGTTGAGGGCGCTGAAACCCGTCGACGCGATCCACGAGACCCTCGCCCCGGTCTACGAAACCGTCGGCATCCTGTCGCGCGAACTGCCCTCCGAGACCGCGCTGATCGGCTTCGCCGGCGCGCCCTGGACGGTGGCCACCTACATGATCGCCGGCCGCGGCACCCCCGACCAGGGCCCCGCGCATGCGCTGAAAGAGGCCGACCGCGCCACCTTCGAGGCGCTGCTGGCGCGCATCACCGAGGGCACCGTCGAATACCTTTCGAAACAGATCGAGGCCGGCGCCGAGGTTGTGAAGCTCTTCGACAGCTGGGCCGGATCGCTCAAGGGCGCGGATTTCGACCGCTACGCGATGGAACCTGCCAAACAGATCATCGCCGCGCTGAAAGAGCGTCACCCGGGCATCCCGGTCATCGCCTTCCCTCGCGGCGCGGGAGAGAAATATGTGGGCTTCGCCAGGGCGACCGGCGCCGATTGCGTCGCTCTCGACAATTCGGTTCCCGCCGAATGGGCGGCGGAACATGTGCAGGTGGACGGCTGCGTGCAGGGCAATCTCGACCCGCGGCACATGGTCACCGGCGGCCAGGACCTGATCGACGAGACCCGCCGCATCGTCCGCGCTTTCTCCAAGGGCCCGCATATCTTCAACCTCGGCCACGGCATCACGCCGGACGCCGATCCCGACAACGTGCAGCTCATGCTGGACACGATCCGGGGCTGACCCGTCCCCTTCTTCTTGGCGGAAATACTCCCGCCGGAGGCACCGCGCCGCGCATTCGCGCGGCGCAAACGATGGCAGCGCGCCGCAAGGCGCTCCTGTTACCGGCGGATCAGACCCACTTGGCCATCGGCGGCAGGCTCATCAGCACCGCATTGGCGTCGTGGCCGGTCTCCAGCCCGAACTTGGTGCCCCGGTCATAGACCAGGTTGTATTCGGCATAGAGCCCGCGGTGGATCAGCTGGGCGTCCTTGTCCGCCTCGGTCCAGGGGGTGTTGCGCCGCCGCTCCGTGATCGGCACGAAGGCCGGCAGGAAGGCGCGGCCGACGTCCTGAATGAAGGCGAAATCCGCCTCCCAGTCGCCGGTGTTGTGATCGTCGAGGAAGATACCCCCCACGCCCCGCGCGCGGTGGCGGTGGGGGACGTAGAAATACTCGTCCGCCCAGGCCTTGAAGCGCGGGTAATAGGCCGGGTCGTGCCTGTCGCAATATTCCTTCTGCACGGCGTGGAAATGGGCGGTGTCCTCGTCATATTCGATGCAGGGGTTCAGGTCAGAGCCGCCGCCGAACCACCAGGCGCCGGGCGTCCAGAACATCCGGGTGTTCATGTGCACCGCCGGCGTGTGCGGGTTCTGCATATGCGCCACCAGCGAGATGCCCGAGGCCCAGAACCGCGGGTCGCTCTCCATCCCCGGCTTGCCGCGCGCGGCCATCGCCTTCTGCGCGCGCTCGCCCAGCTTTCCGTAGACGGTGGAGACATTGACCCCCACCTTCTCGAACACCCGGCCGCCGCGCATCACGCTCATCAGACCGCCGCCCGCGTCCGAGCCGTCCTCGGAGCTGCGTTTCGTCTCTGTCACCTCGAAACGGCCGGCGGGGCGGTCGGCAAACGGCCCCTCGGCCTGGCTGTCCTCCAGCGCCTCGAAGGCGGCGACGATATCGTCGCGCAGCTGCCGGAACCAGGCGCTTGCGCGGGCCTTGCGGTCATCGAACGGGTCGGTCATGCGGGTCTCCTTCGGTCTTGGGCGGTGGCCTAGCAGGTTTGGCGAAACCTCGCCAGCGCGCTTTGTGATCGAGGTGCGCGGGCGTATATCTGGGAGGGACCCGCGCCCCGAGGAGGACCCCGCCCATGCGCCGCCTGATCCTGCTTCTTGTGCTGCCGCTGGCCGCCTGCGCCACGCCGCGCCAGCAATGCGAAAGCGCGGCGACGCAGGATCTTCGGATCATCGACGCGCTGATCGTGGAGACCGAACAGAACATCGCCCGCGGCTACCGGCTGGAGCGCGAGACCACGACCCGGCCGCGGCTGACCTTCTGCTACGCCGGCCACCCCTACCGGCGCGAACGCTTCGGCATGGTTTTCTGCAACACCACCGAAACCGTCGTCACCGAGCGCCCCGTCGCCATCGACCTGAAGGCCGAGCGCGCCAAGCTGGCCTCGCTGAAGGCAAAGCGCCCCGAGGCCGCGCAGCGCGCGGCGCGCGCGCTGGCCGCCTGCCGGGACCAGTTTCCCGAAGGCTAGAAGGCTAATGCGCGGGCGCCGTCACCGGGTCGAGCAGCGTGCGCCCGCCATCGACGGTCATGATCTGTCCGGTCATGAAGGAGGACCCCTCGGAGGCCAGGAACTGCACCGCCTCGGCCACCTCTTCGGGGCGTGCGATGCGCGCCAGAGGGGTGTGATCCCTGATGTCGGCGCGGAACTCGGAATGTTCCTTGAGCGTGCTTTTCAGGCTCGCGCTCATCACCGAGCCGAAGGCCACCGCGTTCACCCGAATGCGGTGCGGCGCAAGCGCCACCGCCAGCGAGCGGGTCATCTGGTCCAGCGCCGCGGTGCTGACCGAATATCCCAGAAGCTCGGGATGGGTGCGCCGCGCCGCGATCGAGGACAGGTTGACGATGGCGCCGAGGCTGCCCTCCTCCTGGCCTTCCTCCTCGCCCTGCTTGATGAAGCGCTTGGCGACGAGCTGGCTCAGCCGCAGGCCGGTCATCAGGTTCTGCTGCAACAGCTGCTCCACCGCGTCGTCGTCCGGGTTCAGCGGATCGGAGGGGATCATCTGCCGGCTGGCATTGACCAGGATGTCCACCCGCTCGAACGCGTCGATGGTGGCCGACAGCAGGTTGGCCTGGGTCAGCCGCTCGCGCAGGTCGCCGGCGTAGTAGCGGATATTGCCTTCCCGCTCGGAATCCTTGCCGAGTTGATCCTTCAGGCCCTCTTCGTCCATGTCGGCAAACATGACATTGGCGTCCTGCTCGGCGAAGTGGCGGGCGATGGCCAGCCCCACGCCGTTGGCCGCCCCGGTGACGATGGCGGTCTTGCCCGCGATCGAGAAACTCATGGATCCCTCTCCCTGATTCTTGTCCCGCACTCTAGGCGGTTTCAGCCCCGCCCGCGAGGCAGCGCCTTGGGCTTGGCCGCGCGGATCACCTTGAAGCCACTGTCGCCGCCGATTTCCACGACCTCGTGGAACAGCTCTCCGAGGATGCGCTCATAGGGCAGGTGGCGGTTGGCCACGGCATAGAGGATGCCCGACCGGCCGAGAATGCGTGCCGCATTCACCAGAAAGGCCCGCCCCAGCCCCGGATCGGCGGCGCGGCCGGTGTGGAACGGCGGGTTGGTGATCACGACATCGAAAGGCGCGCCCTGAGCGAAAGCCGTTGCATCGGCCCAGTGGAAGCGCGCGCGCGGGTCGGCGACATTCTCGCGGGCGCAGGCCAACGCGTCGAAATCCGCCTCGACCAGATGCAGCTCGGAGATGCCTGGGTGATCGGCCAGCGCGCGCACGGCTAGATAGCCCCAGCCCGCGCCGAGATCCGCCACCCGGCCCTTCAGCTTGGCCGGCAGGGCGTCGGCCAGCAGGGCCGAGCCGCGATCGACCGCGTCGGCCGAGAACACGCCGGGGCGGGTGCGGAAACCCTCGGGCAGGGTCTTCGGCGCGCCGGCCCAATCGGCGAAGGCGGCGGGCGCTGCGGTCAGCGCGAAGATCTTGCCATGCGCCTTGGACAGCGGCGCGCCGACCTCGGCGCGTTTGCGGCAATCCTTCAGCAGGCTGTCGATGCCGTCGGTCCTGGCGCCGTCGACGATCACCGGCCCACCCTGCACCAGGGCCACCGCCTCGGTCAGCAAGGCGCGGGCCTTGTCCTTGGCGCGCGGCACGAAGACCACGGCCGCCGCGAAATCGCCCTCGGGGGCGACCCGAACGTCATAGCCGCGCGCGGCCCAGGCGTCGTGATCGGGCTTGAAGCCCTGGACGATCTGCACCCGCTCGGCGGGCAGCGCCGAAAGGTCGGCCTCCGCGGTAGGGGCGAACACGACGATGCGGCCCGTCTCGGGCAGCGCGATGGCGCCGGCATCCAGCGCAAGGGTCAAGCGGGCGTGGCGCATGGGCGGGCGGCGGGCCCTACTCCTTTTCCATGGTGCATTGCAGCGGGTGCTGGTGGCGGCGCGAGAAATCCATCACCTGCGCGACCTTGGTCTCGGCCACCTCGAAGGAGAAGACGCCGACAACGGCCACCCCCTTCTTGTGCACGGTCAGCATGATCTCGAAGGCCTGCGCGTGGCTCATGCCGAAAAACCGCTCCAGCACATGCACGACGAACTCCATCGGCGTGTAGTCATCGTTCAGCAGCAGCACCTTGTAAAGCGGCGGTCGCGCCGTCTTCGGCCGCGCCTTGGTGATGACGCCGGTCTCCTCATCGCCCTTGTCCTTCTTGTCGGACATCATGACATGGGTGTGGGTCAGCACGCGCGCGCTCCAAGAATTCCTGATGGTATCGGCCTGGACCCGTTTATATAAGCGGCGGGCCGTCCGTGAAAAGGGGGCGGCGACCAGCGGCCGGGAATGCGGGAAAAATGGCGCAGGCACCAACGACAATCGGGTTCGATGCCGACGACACGCTCTGGCAGAATGAGCAGTTCTTTCGCATGACGCAGGAGCGATTCGCCGAGCTGCTGTCCGATTTCGCCCCGCCCGATCACCTGATGGAGCGCCTGCTGGCTGCCGAGAAACGCAATCTCGGGCATTACGGCTTCGGCGTGAAGGGCTTCGTTCTGTCGATGATCGAGACCGCGATCGAAGTCACCGACGAACGCGTGCCCGCCAGCGTGATCCAGGGGCTGCTGCACGCCGGCCAGGATATGCTGCGCCACCCGATCCACCTGCTGCCCCACGCCCGCGAGACGGTCGAGGAACTGGCCGCCGATTACCGCATTTTGCTGATCACAAAGGGTGACCTGCTGGACCAGGAGCGCAAGCTGGCGCAATCGGGGCTGGGCGATCTGTTCGACGGGGTCGAGATCGTCTCGAACAAGACGCCCGCCGTCTACCAAGAGGTCTTCACCCGCCACGGCGACGGCCCGGGCCGGGCGCTGATGGTGGGCAACTCGCTGCGCTCGGACGTGATTCCGGCGATCGAGGCGGGCGCCTGGGGGGTCTATGTGCCGCACGGGCTGACATGGGAACTGGAACGGGCCGAGCCGCCCCAGGACCACGAACGTTATCACGAGTTGAGTGATCTGGGCACGTTGCCCGCCCTGGTGGCCAGCCTGGACTGACATCCGGTAGCACGCCCGCCAATCGCCCCAAGATGTGGGTTAGCCACTTCAACTGGGACCAAAAACACTTTGAAACAAAGGTATTTTCTCAGCGCATATGCTGTGTTAGGCTGATATAAACCATAATAAGCTGATCGGAAAATCCGGCGGCACGAGGCAGAAAAAGGCAAGTGACGTGCACAACTTGGGGCAGTACGTCCGAAACGGGCTATTTATCGTGGTCACCGCTCTGGCGGTCGCGCTTTCCCTGACCGGGGCGCAGGCTGCCCCTTACGCGGCGATGGTGATCGACGCGCGCACCGGCGAGGTGCTGCATTCGCGCAATGCCGACACCCGGCTGCACCCGGCCTCTCTGACCAAGATGATGACGCTCTACATCGCTTTCGAGGCGGTCGAGAATGGCGAGATCTCGCTCGACACGATGGTGCGGATTTCCAAGAACGCGGCCTCCGAGCCGCCCTCGAAACTGGGGCTGAAACCGGGTCAGCGCATCGCCCTGCGCTACCTGATCCGGGCCGCGGCGGTGAAATCGGCCAATGACGCGGCCACCGCCATCGGCGAGGCGATCGAGGGCAGCGAGGCGGCCTTCGCGCGGCGCATGAACCGCACCGCCCAGGCCCTCGGCATGAGCCGGACCACCTTCAGGAACGCCAACGGCCTGACCGAGGACGGCCATCTGTCGACCGCGCGCGACATGACCACGCTGGGCCGGCACCTGTTCTACGACTATCCCGACTACTACAATCTGTTCTCGCGGCTCTCGACCGATGCCGGGGGACGCGAGGTGGCCAACACCAACCGCCGCCTGCTCAGCGCCTATCGCGGGGCCGACGGGATCAAGACCGGCTACACCCGCGCCGCCGGCTTCAACCTCGTCGCCTCGGCCGAGCGCGGCGGAGAGCGCATCATCGCAACCGTCTTCGGCGGCCGCTCCTCGGCCACCCGCAACGCCAAGGTGGCCGAGCTGCTGGACCTCGGCTTCCAGCGCGCGCCCAGCCGCGTGGCGCTGCGCAAGCCCGAGCGCCCGGTCTATGTCGGCGGCGGCGGCGGCACGGTGGAGGAGGAAAAGACCATCCGGCTGGTGCGCGCGGTCGAAACCTCACCCCGCCCCCTTATGCGGCCGGTCGCGCAGCCCCCGCAGGAACTGCTGGTGGCCATGCAGGACGACATCCGGCAGGCCGTCACCGAGGCCAACACCGCGCCGGCCGTGACCGAAGCCGACACCGGCCCCGCCGTGACCGCCAGCGTCACCCCGCCGCCGCGCCCCGAGTTGCCCGAAGCCGAAGTCGCGAAAGCCGAGATCGCCGAGGCCGGGATCGCCCCGCCGCCCGCCCGCCCGGCCGAACTGCAACTCGCCTCTCTCTCCGATGCGGACACGGCCACGCCGCAGCCGCCCGAGCTTGAGGTGGTCACGCGCATGTCCTCGTCCGGCGGCCGTCACTGGGGGATCAACGTCGGTCGGTTCACCACCCGCCACCAGGCCGAGCGCGTGCTGCTCTCCACCGCCCTGCAGGAGCTTGGCGCGCTGGACAGCGCCTTGCGCAAGGTCGTCCAGAACAGCCGCGGCTTCGAGGCAAATTTCGTCGGCATGACCGAGGACCAAGCCGCGCTGGCCTGCCGCAGGCTGGAGGCGCGCGGCGCCACCTGCTCCACCTTCGGTCCGAAATCCTGACCCCCGAGGCCTGACCATGTATGTGATCCCCGCCCCCGCACAGCCTGCCCTGCCCGTCGCGGGCGAGACCGCGCAATTCCCGGTCCGGCGCATCTTCTGCGTCGGGCGCAACTACGCCGAGCACATCCGCGAGATGGGCAACGACACGCGCGAGCCGCCGTTCTTCTTCACCAAGCCCGCCGATGCGCTGGTCGCCGGCGACGCGCGCATCCCCTTTCCGCCGGCCACCTCGGACCTGCACCACGAGGCCGAGTTGGTCGTCGCCATCGGCCGCGGCGGTCAGGACATCGCGCCGGGCGACGCACTCGACCATGTCTGGGGCTATGCCGCCGGCAACGACCTGACGCGGCGCGACCTGCAGGCGCAGGCGAAATCCATGCGCCGGCCCTGGGACATGGCCAAGGCCTTCGACAACTCGGCCATCTGCGGCCCGCTCCACCCGGTGTCCCGCGTCGGTCACCCGGCGACGGGCAGGATCACCGCCCGCGTCAACGGAGAGCTGCGCCAGGACGGCGACCTCTCCGAGATGATCTGGCCGGTGGCCGACGTGATCGCCCATCTCTCCGGGCTCGTGGCGCTGGCGCCGGGCGACCTGATCTATACCGGCACGCCGGCCGGCGTCGGCGCGCTGTCGCGCGGCGACCGCTGCACGGTGGAGATCGAGGGCCTCGGCGCCGTCACCACCGAGTTCGCCTGAGCCTCACGGTTTCGGGTGATCGTCCCAGTCGCCGCTGAGAATGCGGTGCTTGTCGCCCTCGGGGTCGTCGAACTGGCGCGTCCTCAGCGCCCAGAAGAACGCCGCCAGCCCCAGCCCGCCCAGAAACAGCGAGATCGGGATCAGGTAGACCAGCGTTTCCATGTGTTCACCTCAGGCGCAGCGCGTTCAGCGACACCGTAATGGATGAGGCCGACATGGCCAAGGCCGCGGCCAGCGGCGTCGCCAGGCCGACCAGCGCAATCGGCACCGCGATCAGGTTGTAGAGCGCGGCAATGGCGAAGTTTTCCTTGATCCGCCGCGTGGCCTTGCGCGCGGTGATCACCGCCTCGCCCAGCGACGCGAGGTCCTTGCCCAGAAGAACGATGTCCGAGGCCACCCGCGCCGCGTCCAGCGCCGTCGCCGGCGAGATCGACACATGCGCGGCGGCCAGCGCCGCGGTATCGTTCAGCCCGTCGCCCACCATCAGCACCCGCGCGCCGGCGTCGCTCAGCGCCTGAACGCGGGCGGCCTTGTCCTGGGGCAGCGCGCCGGCCGCCCAGTCGTCGATGCCCAGCCGCGCGGCCAGCTCGGCCACCGGCCCCTCGGCATCGCCCGAGATCAGGTGCACGGCCTTGCCCTGCGCCTTCAACGCAGCCACGGCCTCTTCGGCGCCGGGGCGCAGGCTGTCGGCGAAGGTGAATTCGATGGGATCGGCGTCGCCGATGCGCAGCCAGGCGGCGGTCACCCTGCCCGGGGTCGCGCGCAGCCAGGCGGCCCGGCCAAGGCGCACCCACGCGCCGCCCCACTGCGCCTCGACGCCATAGCCCGGCACCTCGGTCACGTCGCTCAGCTGCGCGGGCTGGATGCCTGCGGCGCGGGCCGCCCGGGCCAGCGATTGCGCCAGCGGGTGCGAGGACTGCTCGGCCAGCGCCAGCGCCACCTCGATCTCGCGGCGGGGGTGATCGCCCAGGTTGGTGGCCTCGGGCGCGCCCAGGGTCAGGGTGCCGGTCTTGTCGAAGACCACGGTGTCGATCTCGGCCAGCCGCTCCAGCGCGGTGCCGTCCTTGATCAGCATGCCGCGCTTGAACAGCCGCCCCGAGGCGGCGGTGGTCACCGCCGGCACCGCCAGGCCCAGCGCGCAGGGGCAGGTGATGATCAGCACCGCCACCGCGATGTTCAGCGCCAGCCGCACATCGCCGCCCGAGATCGCCAGCCACGCGGCGAAGGCCAGCAGCGCCAGCAGATGCACGCCGGGCGCATAGATCCGCGCCGCGCGGTCGGCAAGCGAGGTGTAGCGGTTCTTCGAGCTTTCGGCGATGGCGACCAGATCGGCCATGCGGTGCAGCGAGCTGTCCTCGCCCGCCGCCGTGACGCGGACCAGAAGGGGACCGGTCAGGTTGACCTCGCCGGCGCTGAGCTGCGCGTCCGGCCCGGCATAGACCGGCAGGCTTTCGCCGGTCAGCAGCGAGCGGTCGATCTCGCTCTGCCCCTCCACGATCACGCCATCCACGGGCACGCGCGCGCCGGGCTTGACCCGCACGATATCGCCGACCGCCAACTCCGAGATCGCCACTGTCTCCTCGCCGCCTGCCGCGACGCGCAACGCGCGCGGCACCTCCAGCGCGGCCAGTTCCTCGGCCGCCGAACGGGCCACGGCCCGGGTGCGGTGATCGAGGTAGCGCCCCGCCAGCAGGAAGAAGGTCAGCGACAACGCCGCATCGAAATAGGCGTGCCGCCCCGATTGCATCGTCTCGTAAAGCGACATGCCCGCGGCCAGCAGGATCGCCAGCGAGATCGGCACATCCATGTTCAGGCGGCGCACCGACAGCGCCGACCAGGCGTTGCGAAAGAACGGCTGCGCAGAAAAGGCGATGGTGGGCAGCGCGATCGCGGCCGAGATCCAGTGGAACAGGTCGCGCGTGGCATCCGCCGCGCCCGACCAGACCGCGACCGACAGAAGCATGACATTCATCATGGCGAAACCGGCCACGGCCAGCCGCATCAGGATGTCGCGTCCGGCGCGGTCGGTGGCGGTGGCCGACAGCACGCCGGGGTCGAGCTCATGCGCCTCGTAGCCGAGGCGGTCGAGCAGCCCGATCAGCCGGTCGGCGGTGACGTCTGGTTCGGCCTCGACGCTGACGCGCTTGAGCGTCAGGTTCACCCGGGCCGAGCGCACGCCCGGCTCGGCGTTCAGGCCGCGCTCGACCGCCGAGATGCAGCCCGCGCAGTGGATGGTGGGCAGCGACAGCAGAAGCCGGGCCTCGGCCGGCGCCTCTCCCTGCCCCAGCGCCTCGGCGGCGGGGGCGACCGCGCAGGCCGGGCAGGCGGAGGCGCGGCTGCCGATCGCGGTGCTCATCGCTCAGCCCCTCACGAACAGTTCGAGCCGCTGGCGGAACTCGGTGCCGTCCTCGGCCCGGGCCTCGACCAGCATCATCCACTTGCCGTGCCCCAGATCGAGCGGCGTGCTGTATTGCCCGTTATACCCGGAGAAGCTGGGCCGAATGTCATCCGCAGCCTCGGTGGTGCGGCCGATCAGGATGGAGAAATCCGAGGGATCGACCGGCAGGCCCTGGGCATCGGTGAAGCTGACGGTCAGCCGGCCCAGAGCATAGTCGGTGCTGACCTGCCAGCCCAGCCGCTCCTGCGCCTGGCGCCGGGCGTCAAACTCCTGACTGGCGACATAGGAGTTCTTGACCTCCAGCCCGGGAAAGGTGCCCACCGCCAGGACCGCCATGGTGACGTTCACCCCGATGATGACGGCGAAGGCGGCGACCGTGATGACCAGGACGGTGCGCCCCGTCAGCGGCTTCTCTCCCATCAGTTCGCTCTCCCGTTGAACACGCTGTCGTTGGAGGCGCGCTCGCCGTTGCTCAGGTCCTCGACCCAGAAGCGGAACTCGGTCCGTTCGGCTTCCGCCGGGTCCGAGCCGCGCGGCGCGACCACATAGACCCTCTGCAGCTTGGTGGTATCGGCCGGCACGGTCACCGTCTCGTAGGCCGAACCCTCAAGCTGCACCCGCAGCGACGGGTCGCCCTTCACCGAGATGCGGAAGGGGCGGTCCTCGCCGTGCTTGTTGCGCAGCCGGACGTCGTAGGTGTTTCGGATCGACCCGTCGGAGAGGGTCACGAACGTCGGGTTGCGCACCGGGGCCACCGTCAGGCTGATTTCCGAGCGCATGAACAGCGCCACGACCAACCCGACGCCCACCGCTGACCACAGCGCCGTGTAGAGGATGGTGCGAAGGCGGAAGACATGCTTCCAGATCGGTTTCGGCGCGCGGCCGGCGCGCTCCAGCGGCTCGTCGGTCAGCGCCATGTAGTCGATCAGCCCGCGCGGCTTGCCGATCTTGGCCATCACGTCGTCGCAGGCGTCGATGCACAGCCCGCAGGTGATGCAGGCCAGCTGCTGGCCGTCGCGGATGTCGATGCCCATCGGGCAGACATTGACGCAGGCCATGCAGTCGATGCAATCGCCCAGCTTGTCGGCATCGGGTCCCTTGCGGTGCTTGCCGCGCGGCTCGCCCCGCCATTCGCGGTAGCCGATGGTGATGGTGTCCTCGTCCATCATCGCGGCCTGGATCCGCGGCCAGGGGCACATGTAGATGCAGACCTGCTCGCGCATGAAACCGCCGAAGACCAGCGTCGTCGCGGTCAGCACGCCGATTGTGGTGTAGGCGACGGGATGCGCCTTGAAGGTCAGCAGATTGCCCAGCAGCGTCGGCGCGTCGGTGAAATAGAACACCCAGGCCCCGCCTGTGGCCATCGCGATCAGCAGCCACAGCGTCCATTTCGTCATCCGCAGCCGCAACTTGCGGGCGTCCCATTTGGCGTTCCACAGCTTCACGCGCTTGTTGCGGTCGCCCTCGACCCAGCGCTCGACCAGGATGAAGAGGTCGGTCCAGACCGTCTGCGGACAGGTGTAGCCGCACCACACCCGCCCCAGCGCCGAGGTGAACAGGAACAGCCCGAGCCCCGCCATGATCAACAGGCCCGCCACGAAATAGAACTCATGCGGCCAGATCTCGATCATGAAGAAGAAGAAGCGGCGGTTGGCAAGGTCGACCAGCACCGCCTGATCCGGCAGGTTCGGCCCCCGGTCCCAGCGCAGCCACGGCGTGATGTAGTAGATGCCCAGCGTGATCGCCATGATCCACCACTTCAGGGTGCGGAACCGGCCGCTGACGCGGCGGGGGAAGATCGGCTCGCGGGCCGAATAGAGTTCTTGGGGCTGTTGGTCGGTTGAGCTCACGGAATCACTCCGGCTGGCTTTTCGGAATTCCCGGCTGTTGTGACAGCGGGGTCTCGTCTGGGCATTGACCTAGGTCAAAAGATGAATCTGAAATTCAGCACTGGAATTCAAGGCGTCCCCCCTGCGGCATATCGTTTGGCGGGGCGCGAGGGCCCGCAAATCCCGGGGCTGCGGGCGCGCATGGACCGTGCGTTGCGGCGCCGCGGGATCGGGCGAACCGGCCGGGCCGGGCGCGCGCCACCCGCCTGGTGGACAGAATGTCGCGGATCCCATAAAAAATTGGCACCGGCCCCCAGGAAACGCGCGAACAGGATGGGAGCCGGTGCTGTAACCGGGGGCCTTGCGGCCCCCGGTAGCCGTTTGGGGGGCGGGTTACTCGCCGCCGCCCAACTGATGGACATAGGTCGCGACCGCGCGCACTTCCGCCTCGGTCAGCGGCGCGCCGCCCTTGGCCGGCATGATGCCGAAACGGGCGTTTTCCACCGTGTACTGGATCGCTTCCTCGCTGCCGCCATAGAGCCAGATCGCGTCGGTCAGGTTCGGCGCGCCCTGCATGCGGTCGCCGGTGCCGTCTTCCGCGTGGCAGGCAGAGCAGTTGTCGAGGAACACGGTCTCGCCGGGGCCCGCGAGGGCCGCGTCATGCTCCTGGCCCGACAGCTTGCGGACATATTGCACCACTTGCGCGATTTCCTCGGGCTGGAGGATCTCGTTGAAGGCCGGCATCTGCGAGAAGCGCGCGTCGGCGTCGATCTCGTTCCGGATGCCGTGGCTGACGGTGTAGTGGATCTCCTCCAGGCTGCCGCCCCAGAGCCAGTCGTCGTCCAGCAGGTTCGGATAGCCCTTGCCCTGAACACCCGACGCGCCCGAGCCGTGGCACTGCGAACAGTAGGTGCGGAACACCGCCGCCCCGCCCTGCACGGCGTAGTTGTAGAGATCCGGATCCTCATTGATGGCGGCCAGTTCGACGCTTTCCAGCTTGCTCACCAGCGGGGCGTTCATCTCTTCGAAGCGGCTGATCTCCTCGGCCACCTCGCCACGGGTCGAGTAGCCCAGGATGCCGGGCGTGGCGCCCTTGATCAGCGGCCAGGCCGGGAACAGGATCATGTAGACCAGCGCGAAGACGATGGTCGCGTAAAAGGTCCACAGCCACCAGCGCGGCATCGGGTTGTCGTATTCCTCGATCCCGTCCCAGGAATGGCCGGTGGTTCCGACCTCGGAGTTCTGGTTCTTTTTGTCAGTGCTCATGTCCGCGCCTCCTTGCAATGCGCGCCGTCGGTCTCAGCGTCGTCGCTGGCGGGTTTCTTGTCATGCCGAAAGGGGATGTTCGCGCTGTCGCGGTGTTCGGACGTGCTGCCCGGGCGAAACACCCAGACAACCACGCCGACGAAGAACGCCGTCAGGAACAGCAACACCCAGCTGTCGGCAATTTCACGAAGCAGGGAATAGGTATCCACGCCCCCACTCCTTACCGGCTTGCATCGGGTTCGAAGGTCGAGAAATCGACCATCGTGCCCAACACCTGCAGATAGGCGATCAGCGCATCCGCCTCGGAGATCCCCGGCTGGCCATCGAAGTTGCGCACCTGCGCGCCGGGATAGCGCTCAAGCAGCCCCTCGGTGTCGCCCCAGGGGTCGATCTGCGCCTGGAAATCGGCTTGCGCGTTTTCCAGCATCTCGTCCGTGTAGGGCACGCCGACCATGCGGTGGGTCCGCATCACGTCTTCGATGTATTTACCGTCGATCATCGTGCGCTCGAGGAAACCGTATTTCGGCATCACCGATTCCGGCACCACCGACTGCGGGTTGCGCAGGTGATCAACGTGCCACTCGTCCGAGTAGCGGCCGCCGAGGCGGGCGAGGTCGGGCCCCGTCCGCTTCGAGCCCCACTGGAACGGGTGGTCATACATCGATTCCGCCGCCAGGCTGTAATGGCCGTAACGCTCCACCTCGTCGCGCATCGGGCGGATCATCTGCGAGTGGCAGACATAGCAGCCCTCGCGGATGTAGACATCGCGGCCCGTCAACTCCATCGGCGAGTAGGGACGCACGCCATCCACCTCCTCGATGGTGTTCTCCAGGTAGAAGAGCGGTGCGATCTCGACGATCCCGCCGATGGTCACGACAAGAAAGCTGAAGACCAGAAGCAGCGTGGCGTTCTTCTCGATGATCTTGTGTTTGTCGAGGATAGACATTGATGCTGCCTCCCTTATTCAGCCGGAGCCGCAACCGGGGCAGCGGCCTTGGCCGGTGCCGAGGTGGCGGTCTTCCACAGGTTGACGCACATGATGATGCCGCCGGTGACGTAGAGCACGCCGCCCAGAGCACGAACCACATACATCGGGAATTTCGCGGACACGGTGTCGGCGAAGGAGTTCACCAGGAAGCCCTGCGCGTCGACTTCGCGCCACATCAGGCCCTCCATGATGCCGGTCACCCACATCGACGAGGCGTAGAGCACGATGCCGATGGTGGCGAGCCAGAAATGCCAGGACACCATGGACAGCGAATACAGACGCTCGCGGTTCCACAGGCGCGGCACCAGGAAGTAGAGCGCGCCGAAGGTGATCATGCCGTTCCAGCCCAGCGCGCCCGAGTGCACATGGCCGATCGTCCAGTCGGTGTAGTGCGACAGCGAGTTCACCGCCTTGATCGACATCATCGGGCCTTCGAAGGTGGACATGCCGTAGAAGCCCACCGAGACCACCATCATGCGGATGATCGGGTCGGTGCGCAGCTTGTCCCAGGCGCCCGAAAGCGTCATCAGGCCGTTGATCATGCCGCCCCAGGAGGGCATCCACAGCATGATCGAGAACACCATGCCCAGCGTCGACGCCCAGTCAGGCAGCGCGGTGTAGTGCAGGTGGTGGGGACCCGCCCAGATGTACAGGAAGATCAGCGCCCAGAAGTGGATGATCGACAGCTTGTAGCTGAACACCGGGCGTTCGGCCTGCTTGGGCACGAAGTAGTACATCATGCCCAGGAAGCCCGCGGTCAGGAAGAAGCCCACGGCGTTGTGGCCATACCACCACTGGGTCATGGCGTCCTGCACGCCGGCGAAGACCTGCACCGACTTGGCGCCGAAGATCGACACCGGCAGCGACAGGTTGTTGACGATGTGCAGCATCGCGATGGTGACGATAAAGCTCAGGTAGAACCAGTTCGCCACATAGATGTGCTTTTCCTTGCGCTTGAAGATCGTGCCGAGGAACACCAGCAGATAGACGACCCAGACCAGCGTCAGCCACCAGTCGACATACCATTCCGGCTCGGCGTATTCCTTGGACTGGGTGGCGCCCAGCAGGTAGCCGGTCGCGGCGAGCACGATGAAGAGATTGTAGCCCCAGAACACGAACCAGCCGGCATTTCCGCCCCACAGCCGCGCTGCCGAGGTGCGTTGCACGACGTAGAACGAGGTCGCGATCAGCGCGTTGCCCCCGAAGGCGAAAATCACCGCCGAGGTGTGCAGCGGCCGCAGCCGGCCGAAATTGGCATAGCCCTGCGCCCATTCGAAGTTGAGCTGCGGGAATGCCAGCTGGAACGCGATGAACGTCCCCACCGCAAAGCCGACAACACCCCAGAAAGCCGTCGCAATCACGCCGTAACGGACGACACCGTCCATGTACGCCGCGCCATCGACGGCCGGTTTCGCCTCACCGGTGCGGCGGACAGTCCAGACGAACATGCCAGCCGCGATGAGCATCACGAGAATCGCGTGCACCTGGTAAGCTATGTCACGGGCGTAGTTGGCGGCAATCGCGGCAAGCACCGCGATGACGCCAAATACGGCCATCTTAACGTAATCCCACATCGTGCGTCCCTTCTTTATTCCGCACCGATTCGTGACCGGGCGGGTCCTTTTTTGACGTTCGCGGTATGGCGGGCGGCTCTTCAAGACGCCTTGATCCAAATCAAAGCCGCCCGAGCCGCCAGTTGATCTTGGTCAAGGCCGTCCCTCCCGGCCAGGCGTAGGTTGGCGAAAAAATGCCAAGCCCACCCGGAGGAGAAAGACCTGTGGCTTACAAGACCATCCTGACCATCATCACCGACCCAGATCTCGCGACGAGCGCGCTGGAGTCCGCCATAACGCTATGCGGCCGCGAAGATGCACATCTGGACGTGCTTTGTCTTGGCGTCGATAGGACGCAGACGGGTTATTACTACGCCGGCACCAACGCGATGATTCAGCAGGAAACGCTGGAACGCGCGCAAAAAGAGGCCGGCGAGATCGAGACCGCGGCAAAACATCGCCTCTCCGTGGAAGGCATCAAATGGGGTTGCGAGACCGCCGTCGCGCAAATCGCCGGGTTGTCGCATCTGGTGGCCCAGCGCGCCCGGTTCAGCGATCTGGTGGTGATGCCCAAGCCCTATGGCGAAGGCCGCGCGATCGAGGACGAGGCCTCGGTCGAGGCGGCCATGTTCGATGGCAGGGCGCCGCTGCTGGTGATGCCGCAGGAAGCCGATTCGTCCTCCATCGGCCAGCGCGTGGTGATCGCCTGGAACCAGAGCGCCGAGGCGCTGATGGCCATTCGCGCGGCCCTGCCCGTGCTGCAGGCCGCCGAATTCGTGAACATCGCAATCATCGACCCGCCGCAGCACGGCCCCGACCGCTCGGACCCGGGCGGGGCGCTGTCGCAGTTCCTGTCGCGCCACGGGGTGAAGACCGAGATCTCGGTCCTGGCCAAGACCATGCCGCGGGTGTCGGATGTGCTGTGCCGGCACGTTCAGGACGTCAGCGCCGACATGGTGGTCATGGGCGCCTATGGCCATTCGCGCTTCCGCGAGGCGATCCTGGGCGGGGCGACCCGCAACATGCTCGAGAATACCGAGGTGCCCGTGCTGATGGCGCACTGACCGAAGGCCGGGGACGGATCAGGCGAAAACGCCGCCGTCCGAGTCGTCCCCGGTTTCATCCATCAAGCGCTCGAAATCGGGCACGGTGACGTGGCGCTTGCCTTCCAGTTCGATGACGCCGTCGCGTTTCAGCGCCGAGATCTGGCGGCTGACGGTTTCCAGCGTCAGGCCCAGGTAGTCGGCCATCGCCTCGCGCGTCAGCGGCAGGTCGAACACGATCTGGCCTTGGGTGGCCGAGAGTTTCAACGTGGCGTCGCGCCGGGCGATGATCGCCAGCAGCGAGGCGATCTTCTCTCGCGCGGTCTTGCGGCCCAGAAGCAGCATCCATTCCCGCGCCGCGTCCAGTTCGTCCAGCGTCATTTCCAGCAGGCGCTGGCCGATATGCGGGGTGCGCTGCATCAGATCCTCGAACGGCGCCCTGCGGAAGCAGCACATGGTCAGCCGGGTGGTCGCCGTGACGTCATAGGCGGCATGGTCCCGCCCCGGCCGGCCCACGAAATCCGAGGGCAGAAGAAGCCCCACCATCTGGGTGCGCCCGTCCTCCATCGTCTGGCTGAGGGTGGCGATTCCCTCCACCACCGAGGCGACGAAATCCATCCGGTCGCCCGACCAGATCACCGTCTGGCCCGGCTCGTAGCTGCGGTAATATTTCATCTGCTCCAGCATGCTCAGCTCATCGGCCTCGCAGCGCGCGCATACAGCTCTGTGGCGAATGGGGCAGTCCGCGCAATCCTGGTTGGCGATCTGGGTTTCGGAGCTGGACATGGGAACCACTAATTTTTGATTTCGATCAAGGTCGTTCAAATAACCCGTAACTAAAGGTAGGCGAATGAGAACCGAATCGCAACTGACGCGCCTCGGTCTATTTGACGCGCGAGTGCCACGGTATACGAGTTATCCCACGGCGCCACATTTTTCTGCGTCTGTAGGCGAGGCCGAATTCTCCGGGTGGATCCAGAAGATCCCGCCCGGAGCCCGGATTTCCCTTTATATCCACGTGCCGTTCTGCCGACGGCTGTGCTGGTTCTGCGCCTGCCGCACGCAGGGCACCAAGACGGACGCGCCCCTGCGCGCCTATCTCGAAACGCTGAAGGCCGAGCTCGCGATATTCGCCCGGCTGCTGCCCGAGGGTGTCACGCTGTCGCGGCTGCATTGGGGCGGGGGCACGCCGACGCTGCTGTCGGCCGACATGATGCGCGAACTCGCCGAGGCGATCCACGCGGTCGCCCCGCTCGGCGAGGGTGGCGAGTTCTCGGTCGAGATCGACCCCAACGAGATCGACGAGGAACGCATCGTCGCGCTGGCCGAGGCCGGGTTGAACCGCGCCTCGATCGGGGTGCAGGATTTCGACCCCGAGATCCAGACGGTGATCGGGCGCATCCAGAGCTACGACATCACCCGCGACGCGGTGGACCTGATCCGCGCCCACGGCGTGACCAGCCTGAATGCCGACATCCTGTTCGGCCTGCCGCATCAGTCGAAGGAGCGCATCGCCGAAAGCGTGCAGAAGCTGCTGTCGCTGTCGCCCGACCGGGTGGCGCTCTACGGCTACGCGCATGTGCCCTGGATGGCCAAGCGCCAGCAGATGATCCCGTCGGACGCACTGCCCACCCCGCAGGAGCGGCTGGCCCTGTTCGAGACCGCCCGCGAGCTGTTCCTTTGGGACGGCTATGCCGAGATCGGGATCGACCATTTCGCCCGCAAGGGCGACGGCTTGGAGGTCGCCCAGCGCACGGGCAGGCTGCGCCGCAATTTCCAGGGCTACACCGACGACACCGCCGAGGTGCTGGTGGGGCTTGGGGCCTCGTCGATCTCGCGCTTCCCGCAAGGCTACGCGCAGAACGCCTCCTCCACGTCGGTCTACACCCAGAGCATCCGCGACGGCCGCTTCGCCACCGCGCGCGGCCATGTCTTCAGCGACGAGGACAAGCTGCGCGGCCGCATGATCGAAGCATTGATGTGCGATTTCCGCATCGACGCCGCCGAGATCACCGGCCGCTTCGGCGTCTCGCAGGACAGGCTGCAGGCGATGTTCGGAGAGGTCGCCGACGCCTTCCCCGGCATGGTGGAGCTTGGGCCCGAGGGCCTGTCGATCCCGCCGCACGGCCGCCCGCTGACCCGGATGATCGCGCGCAGCTTCGATGCCTACGACCTGTCGAAGGCGGGCCACAGCTCGGCCATCTAGGCCGGGCGCGCCGCGCCTTCGACGAAATCCACCAGCCGCGGCAGGCAGACGGTCTCCAGATCGTAATGCCGCACCACATGCGCCCGCGCCGCCTGCCGGCGCGGCGCGGCCGCCTCCGGGTCGGCCAGTTCCTTGGTCATAGCCGCCGCCCAGCCCGCGACATCGAAGAAATCGACCAGCCGTCCGGTCGCGCCGTCGGCGACGACCTCCTGCACCGGCGGGGTGGCCGAGCCCAGGATGTTGCACCCCGCGCTCATCGCCTCCAGCAGCGACCAGGACAACACGAAGGGATAGGTCAGATAGGCGTGCACCCGGCTGATCTGCAGCACCGACAGGTAATCGCCATAGGGCAGGTTGCCCACGAAATGCACCCGCGACAGGTCCAGCCGGTCGGCGACCTCGGAGAGGAATATCTCCTTCCAGTTCCGGCCGGCGCCGGGCAGCGGGCTGTAGCTGCAGCCGTCGCCCCCCACGATCACCACCTGCGCCTCGGGGCGGGCCTTCAGCACCTCGGGCAGCGCGCGCAGGAAGACGTGGTAGCCGCGATAGGGTTCGAGGTTGCGGTTGACGAAGGTCAGCACCTCGTCGCCGGCCTTCAGCTCCGGGCCGCCCGGCACCGCGAAGCGCGCGCCCGGATCGGGGCGCACCTTGCCGGTGTCGATGCCGTCATGGATCACGCGGATCTTGCCGCGCAGATCAGCGGGAAAGGTGCTCGCCTGCCATTCGGTCGGCGCCAGCGCCGCGTCCGAGTCCGCCAGCGCCTGCAGCAGATGCGCCCGGCGCGAAGCGGTCATGATGCGCCGGGGCAGGTCCAGCGCGCCCAGTTCGGGGTCGAAGCCGCAGTCAAGCCCGGTCGCGGAATAGTAGAATTCCGCATAGGTCAGCAGGCGGGCCTCGGGAAAGACCTCTTTCAGGAACAGCGTCTCGCCCCAGCCCGGATGGCCGAAGATCACGTCGGGCACGAAGCCGTGCTTTTCCCGCAGCTTCCCGGCGGTCATCGCCGCCGCCGCGCCGCGCCGCGCCGCGATCGAATAGGCCGCGCCCAGCCCCTTCATCTCGGGCTCCTGGAAGCGGTAGCGCATATGCGGCAGCCTGAAGCCGCGCTTGTTGTCCTCGCTGGTGATGGCCAGAACCTGGTGGCCGCGCGCCTCCAGCGCCGGGGCGAGGTGCAGGAATTGCCCCGGATAGTTCTGGTGCACGAACAGGATCCGCATCGTCAGCCGGCCTTTGCCTTCAGGTCGAAGGCCGCCTCCATCAGGGTGCGGGTATAGCCATGCGACGGCGCGGCGAAGACCTGCTCGGCTGGGCCGGCCTCAACGATATCGCCCTGTTTCATCACGATCAGCTTGTGGCTGAGCGCGCGCACCACCTTCAGGTCGTGGCTGATGAACAGATAGGCCAGGTTGTGCCGTCGCTGCAGGTCGCGCAGCAGTTCGACGATCTGCACCTGCACGGTCATGTCCAGCGCCGATGTGGGCTCGTCCAGCACCAGGAGCTTCGGGCGCAGGATCATGGCCCGCGCGATGGCGATGCGCTGGCGCTGCCCGCCCGAGAATTCATGCGGGTAGCGGTGCATCATCGCCGGCTCCAGCCCGACCTCGGTCAGGATGTCGGCCACCATCTGCCGCTTGTCCTGCCCCGGCGCCACGCCATGCACGCCCAGCCCCTCGGCCACGATCTGCTCGATCGTCATGCGCGGGCTGAGCGACCCGAACGGATCCTGGAACACGATCTGCATGTCCCGGCGCAGCGGCCGCAGCTGGCGCGATTTCCAGCCCTGGATGTCCTGCCCCTCGTAGCGGATCGCGCCCTGCGACGAGATCAGCCGCATGATCGCCAGCGCCAGCGTGGTCTTGCCCGAGCCGGATTCCCCGACGATGCCCAGCGTCTCGCCCGCACGGACGGAGATCGAGGCGTCGTTCACCGCCTTCACATACCCCACCGTCCGCTTCATCAGCCCGCGCTGGATCGGGAACCAGACGCGCAGCGCCTCGGTGCGGACGACCTCGGGCGCGTCCTGCGGCACCGGGGCGGGGTGGCCGGCGGCCTCGGCGGCCAACAGCATCTGGGTGTAGGGGTGCTGGGGGCTGGCGAAGATCTCGGTCGTGGGGCCGGATTCGACGATCTCGCCGTCCTTCATCACGCAAACCCGGTCGGCGAAGCGGCGCACGATGCCGAGGTCATGGGTGATGAACAGCAGGCTCATGTCCTCGTCGCGCTTGAGGTCGACCAGCAGTTGCAGGATCTGCGCCTGGATGGTCACGTCGAGCGCGGTGGTGGGCTCGTCCGCGATCAGCAGGTCCGGGCCGTTGGCCAGCGCCATCGCGATCATCACCCGCTGCCGCTGCCCGCCCGACAGCTGATGCGGATAGGCGCCCAGCCGGCTTTCGGGGTCGCGGATGCCGACCTTGTGCAGCAGTTCCAGGATGCGCGCGCGCACCGCCTCGCCCGACAGTCCCTGATGCAGGCGGATGCTTTCTGAAAGCTGCTTTTCCAGCGTGTGCAGCGGGTTGAGCGAGGTCATCGGCTCCTGGAAGATGAAGCTGATGTCATTGCCACGCACCGCGCGCAGCCGCGCCTCGGGGGCGCCCACCATCTGCTGGCCGTTATAGGTGATCGAGCCTGTGACCGTCGCACTTTCGGGCAGCAGCGCCACGGTGGACAGCGCCGTCACCGACTTGCCGGAGCCGCTTTCGCCCACCAGCGCCACGGTCTCGCCCCGGTCCACGCGGAACGACACATTCTTCACCGCCGGATGATCCCTGCCATCCTGGCGGAAGCTGACGGACAGGTTCTGGACCTCGAGAACACCGCTCATTGGAAGGTCTTCCTCGGGTCGAACGCGTCGCGCACGCCTTCGAAGATGAAGACCAGAAGCGACAGCATGATGGCGAAGGTGAAAAACGCGGTGAAGGCCAGCCAGGGAGCCTGCAGATTCTGCTTGGCCTGCAGGGTCAATTCCCCCAGCGACGGCGCCGATGAGGGCAGGCCGAAGCCGAGGAAATCGAGGCTGGCCAGCGTGCCAATGGTGCCGGTGATGATGAAGGGCAGCAGCGTCAGCGTGGCCACCATCGCGTTGGGCAGCATGTGGCGGAACATGATCGTCCAGTTGCTGACCCCCAGCGCCCGGGCGGCGCGGACATATTCGAAATTGCGCGCGCGCAGGAACTCGGCCCGCACCACGCCGACCAGCGCGGGCCAGCCGAACAGAGCCGTCAGGAATACCAGCAGCCAGAAACTTCGCCCGAAGATCGCGAAGACGATGATGATGATGTAAAGCTGCGGGGTGGAGGTCCAGATCTCGATCACCCGCTGGAACACGAGGTCCAGCCAGCCGCCGAAGAAGCCCTGCACCGCGCCGGCGGTGATCCCGATGACCGAGGCCACCGCCGTCACGATCAGGGTGAAGAAGATCGACAGCCTGAAGCCGTAGATCACCCGCGCCACCACGTCGCGCGCGGTGTCGTCGGTGCCCAGAAGGTGCTGCGCATCGGGGGCCGAGGGCGCGGTGCCGCCGATATCGCTGATCGTGGAATAGCTGTAGGGGATCGGCGGCCAGATCACCCGGCCCTTCTCGATCCGCTCGCCCTCGATCATGCCGTCGGCGGCATCCTCGATCATGCCCTCGGGGTCATCCCAGCAGGCCTCCAGCCCGCCGGTGATGATCAGGCACTCGATCTCGATGTCGCGATAGACGGCCTCGGTCCGCAGGTCGCCGCCAAAGGCGGTCTCGGGATAGAAGCGGTAGATCGGGAAGAAGCTTTCGCCACGGTATTGCACATAGATCGGCTTGTCGTTGGCCAGCACCTCGGCGAACAGCGACAGGCCGAAGAGCACGGCAAAGACGATCAACGACCAGAAGGCGCGGCGGTTGCGCTTGAAGTTGCGCCAGCGGCGCTGGTTGAGCGGAGAGAGCGTGAACATCTCAGGTCTCCCGGCTTTCGAAGTCGATCCTGGGATCGACCAGCACATACATCAGGTCCGACAGCAGCCCGACCAGCAGGCCGATCAGGCCGAAGACATAGAGCGTGGCGAAGATCACCGGATAATCCCGCGCCACCGCCGCCTCGAAGCCCAGCCGCCCCAGCCCGTCGAGCGAGAAGATCGTCTCGATGATGATCGAGGCCCCGAAGAACACGCTGATGAACAGCCCCGGGAAGCCGGCGATGATGATCAGCATCGCGTTGCGGAAGACATGGCCGTAAAGCACCCCGCCCTCGCTCAGCCCCTTGGCCTTGGCGGTGATCACATATTGCTTCTTGATCTCGTCGAGGAAGGAATTCTTGGTCAGGAGCGTCAGCGTGGCGAAGCTGGAGATGGTCGAGGCCAGCACCGGCAGGGTGATGTGCCAGAAATAGTCGGCCACCTTGCCCAGCATCGACAGCTCGTCCCAGTTGTCCGAGGTCAGCCCGCGCAGCGGGAACCATTTGACGTAGGACCCGCCCGCGAGCAGCACCAGCAGCAGCACCGCGAACAGGAAGCCGGGGATGGCATAGCCCAGGATGATGGCGCCCGACGTCCAGGTGTCGAAGGGCGAGCCGTCCTTCACCGCCTTGCGGATGCCCAGCGGGATTGAGATCAGATAGGCGATCAGCGTCGACCACAGGCCCAGCGTGATCGAGACCGGCATCTTCTCGATCACCAGGTCCACCACGTCGATGGAGCGGAAATAGCTCTCGCCGAAGTCGAAGGTCAGGTAGTTGCCCATCAGGATCACGAAGCGCTCCATCGCGGGGATCTTCTGAACCTCGCATTCGGGCGCGTCGAAGGAGGGCTCTCCGGCGAAGCCCTCGGCGCAGACGATGCGGGAGAAGCCCATCTGCACCTCGAGCTCGTCGAGGAATTCCTGCGGCAGGCCGCGCGCGCCGACATAGCGATCCTCGGCCCCCATGCCCTCGCCCACGTCGCCGCCGCCGGCGATGCCCTGGAAGACATCGCCCTCGCCTTCGATCCGCGAGATGATCTGTTCGATCGGCCCGCCGGGGACCAGCTGGATAAGCGCGAAATTGATGATCATGATCCCCAGCAGCGTGGGGATGATCAGCAACAGCCGCCGTAGGATATAGGCGCCCATGTGCCCTGCTCTGCCTGTCGGTTCAGAAGGCCCCTGCGGCCTTCAGCTTTTCTGCTTTTTCAGCGTTGTACCACCAGAAATCCAGATTGCCCAACGCAAAGGGCGGGATCGGATCCGGATGCTCGTACATGTCGTAATAGGCCACCGTGTGCGTGTCCTTGTACCATTGCGGCACCCAGAAGCGTTCGGCCCGCAGCACCCGGTCCAGCGCCTTGACCGCGACCGACAGCTCCTCGCGGGTCCGGGCCTCCAGCACATGGTTAATCAGCGCATCCACCGCCGGGCTTTCCAGCCCCATCAGGTTGCGGGTCGAGGTCTGCGCGGTCTCCGAGCCGAAGAACTGCCTCAGACCCGCATCGGGGATGAAATCCATCGGGAACTGCGCCGTCACCATGTCGAAATCGTAGGTGCGCTCGCGGTTGGTGGCCTGGGCGTTGTCCACCCGCGAATGCACCGCGTCCACGCCCAGCCGGCGCAGGTTCTCGACATAGGGGTTGATCACCCGGTCGAAGGTCTGGCTGTCGTTCAGGAACTCGACCTTCAGCGTCTCGCCGGCGGCGTTGCGGCGGATGCCGTCGTCGCCCACCCGCCAGCCGGCCTCGTCCAGCAGGGCCGAGGCGCGGCGCAGGTTGCCCCGGTCGAGCTGACGCTTGCCCGAGGCGGGCGCCATCACCGCCTCGCCGTCCAGGACCCCCGCAGGCAGTTTCCCTGCCAGCGGCGTGAGCAGCGCCAGCTCCGCCTCCGAGGGCAGGCCCTCGGCGGCCAGATCGCTGTTTTCCCAGAACGAATGGATGCGGTCGTAGATGCCGTAGAACAGCGTCTCGTTGGACCATTCGAAATTGAACATCAGCCCGATCGCCTCGCGCACCCGCGGATCCTTGAACTGCGGCCGGCGCAGGTTGAAGACGAAGGACTGGCCGGTCGCCATGTCGCCCGAGGGCAGTTCGGTCTTGACCGCCCAGCCTTTCTCGATCGCGGGGAAATCGTAGCTGGTGGCCCAGATCTTCGACGAGGCCTCGTTGCGGAAGGTGTAGCTGCCCGCCTTGAAGCCCTCGAAGGCGGCGTTGTAATCGGCGTAGTATTCCACCCGCAGCCGGTCGAAATTGTTGCGCCCCCTGTTGATCGGCAGATCGGCGCCCCAGTAATCGGGGTCGCGTTGGTAGATCAGGGTCTGGCCGATCTCCATTTCCGCCAGAACGTAGGGGCCGGAGCCGAGGAAGGGCTCAAGCGAGCTGTCCTCGAGATCGCGGTTATTGGCCTCGTAATGTGCCTTGGAAAACACCGGCAGGCCGCCGACGCGCTGTGGCAGGTCGCGTTTCGGGAAATCCGCCCTGAAAGTGAATTTCACCCGGTGCGGCCCGAGGATCTCGGCGCTTTCGACCTGCTGGGCCAGGACATAGCGGAATTCCGGCAGGCCCTTTTCCAGGAACAGCTCGTAGGAGAACACCACGTCCTCGGCAGTCAGCGGCGTGCCGTCGGAAAACCGCGCCTCGGGGCGCAGGTTGAAGATCACCCAGGACCGGTCCTCGGGATATTCCAGGCTTTCGGCCAGCAGGCCGTAGGCCGCGCCGATCTCGTCGGCGGTGCCAGTCAGCAGCGATTCGTACATCACCGTGGACAGCGCCCCGGACCGGCCCTTGGTGGTGTAGGGGTTCATCGAATCGAACGCCCCGAAGGCCCAGACAGACATCTCGCCGCCCTTGGGCGCGTCCGGGTTGACGTAGTCGAGGTGCGGGAAACCGGCGGGATATTTCAGCTCCCCGAAGGTGGAGATGCCGTGCGCGACGATCACCTTCTCCTCGGCCCGCGCCTGCAGCGCCGCCAGCAGGAAGATCAGCGCCAGCGCCATCACCCCGAGGCCCGTGCGCAGCCTGTCGGCCAGGGCGGGGGTTGCGGTCACGGCGACGGCACGCGCGGGGCGGCTCTTCGGCATCGGTTTCCTCCAGCTTTCAGGCAGGACCTGCCCTGTTGTCCGCAACAGGCTACGGCCCGCGCCGCGGGCTATTCAAGTTGAGAATGCGTGAACGCGCGGCGAGGGCACAGAAAAAGGGCCGCCCCAAAGGGACGGCCCCGCAATGCCCGTGTCCCGCCGGATCAGTTGTCGAGCGAGTCGAGATAGGCGATCACGTCGGCGCGGTCCTCGATCTTCTTCAGGCCGGCGAAGGACATCGCGGTGCCCGGCGCGAAGCCCTTGGGGTTCTCGAGGAAGTGGTTCAGATTTTCCGGGGTCCAGACATCGGCCGCCGCTTTCAGTTTGCCGGAATATCCAAAGCCCGCGGCGCTCTCGACCTCGCGGCCGACCACGCCGTAAAGGAAGGGGCCGGTGCTGTTGGCGCCGTCTTCCAGCTTGTGGCAGGCCTTGCACTTGCCGAACACCTTGGCGCCCTTTTCCGGGTCGGCCGCAGCGAGGACATCGGCAAAGGCCACTTCTGCAACTTCTTCCCCGGCGCCTTCTGCTTCGCCGGTGTCGATGACATAGGCCTGTTCAGCGTGCTCACCATGCCCGCCCCCGATGCTGTACAGCGACTCCGCCGCCCAGCCGGCCAACAGGAAAATCAGCAGTGAGCCGCAGAGCGCGCCCAGCGTCTTGGTGAAGGTCATTGTGTCGAACATGTCGCGGTCCCGTTTTCTCCCGATTTGGGCGGTATCTATGCGCTTCCATAGTGCCGTGGCAAGGTATAGTTGGCCCTACCACCCGCCCGCGTGGCCCAGAAGTAACGCAAAGATGACCATGACAGCACGTATTGCCTTCCAAGGCGAACCCGGCGCCTACTCCCACCAAGCCTGCCGCGAGGCCCGCCCGGACATGGAGGCCATGCCCTGCCGGACCTTCGAGGACGCGATCGAGGCCGTGCGCAAGGGCGATGCCGAACTGGCGATGCTGCCGGTCGAGAACTCGACCTACGGCCGGGTGGCCGACATCCACCGCCTGCTGCCCGAATCCGGGCTGCACATCGTCGACGAGGCTTTCGTGCGGGTGCATATCAACCTGCTGGGGGTGAAGGGCGCGCGGCTGGAGGACGTGAAGACGGCGCAAAGCCACACCGTGTTGCTGGGGCAGTGCCGCGGGTTCCTGCGCGAGCATGGAATCGCCGCCGTCACCGGCGCCGACACCGCCGGCTCGGCCCAGCATATCGCCGAGCTGGGCGATCCCGCGCAAGCGGCGCTGGCCTCGGAACTGGCCGGCGAGATCTACGGGCTGAACGTGCTGGCCCGCCATATCGAGGACCATTCGAACAACACCACGCGCTTCCTGATCATGTCGCGCGAGATGGACCTCAAGCGCCGCGGCAGCGCCGGCATGATGACCAGCTTCGTGTTCCGCGTGCGCAACATCCCGGCCGCGCTCTACAAGGCGATGGGCGGCTTCGCCACCAACGGCGTGAACATGACCAAGCTGGAAAGCTACATGGTGGAGGGTTCCTTCCAGGCCACCCAGTTCTATGCCGACATCGAGGGCCACCCCGACGACCGCAACGTCCAGCTGGCGCTGGAGGAACTGGATTACTTCACCACGCATATGACGCTTCTGGGCGTCTTCCCAGCCGATCCGCGCCGGCGCTGAGGCTCAGCCCCCGCGCGCCGCGCCGCCGGCAAGCCGCGCCTCGATCTCGCGGGCGAATTTGCGCACGCCCTTGCGGTAGCGTTTCAGCAGCGAGCCCTTGGCCAGTCTCATCGACTGCACCAGCATCCGCCCCGGCAGGGTGCGCGGCTTCAGGACCAGCGTCACCTGCATCCGGGTCTGGCGGGGCGACAGCGCCACCAGGTCCACGGTCATCTGGCCCCGGACGCCGGCGCTTTCGGCCGCCAGCTCCAGACCTTCGGGGGGATCGGCGCGCAGCAGGTCCACGGTCACCTCGCGCGGCCTGCCGCGGAATTCGAAACGGGCCTCCCAGCCCATGCCGGGGCCGGGCCGGGACAGGCTGTCGGTGCGCATCACTTCGACCCCGCGGCGCAGCAGGCCGCGCTCGAAGGTCTCGAAATCCGTCGCCGCCGCGAAGACCGCTTCGATCGGGGCCGCGATATCTTCCTTCGCCGTGAACTGCATCTGCCTTGCCGCCGTCACCCTTCGCGGCCGCATTCTCCGGGCCGCCCTGCGCTTTGTCGCGTCAATCCAGCCGGTCCGCAAGCCAGTTTCTGAGCAGGAAATGCGCGATCGCCCCCCTGCGCGCGGGCAGAAGCGCGGTGTTTTCGCCGGCGAGGGCGGCCAGGATTTCCTCGCGGCTGGCCCAGCGCGCATCCTCGATCTCGGCGGGGTCGATGGTGATCTCGCGGTTCAGCGCCACGCCGCGGCAGCCGACCATCAGCGAGGCCGGGAAGGGCCAGGGCTGGGACGCCAGGTAGCGCACCGCGCCGACCCGGATGCCGGATTCCTCGAAGACCTCGCGGCGCACCGCGGCCTCCAGCGTCTCGCCCGGCTCCACATAGCCCGCCAGCAGCGAAAACATCCCCTCCGGCCAGCCGTGAGAGCGCCCCAGAAGCACCGAATTGCCATGCGTGATCAGCATGATCACCACCGGGTCGGTGCGCGGGAAATGCTGGGCGCCGCAGGCCGGGCAGTCGCGCTGCCAGCCGGCCATGGCGATGCCGCTCTCGGCCCCGCATCTGGCGCAGAAGCGGTGACTGATCTGCCAGCCGAACAGCGCGCGCGCCATCGCCGCCAACTCAGCCTCGCGCTGCGACAGCCGGGTCATCACCCCGCGCAGCTCGGCGAAGGCCGTGTCGTCCGGCAGTTCGGGGTGGCGCTGTTCGCTGGGGTCGAAGAACTGGTGCAGCGTCTCGGGCAGTTCCGCCGGCTCCCAGGACGACAGGTCGATGGCGAAACGGGCGCCCCCGGCGTCGAGGCCGAGGAACAGCGCCTCCCCCTCCTGCCCGCGGGCCACGACGTGATCGGGCGCGATCCAGCCCAGCCGGTCGCGCGCCTCGCCGGCGACCAGCGGCTTGCCGCGCCACAGCGGCAGCACCCGCGCGCCGGTCCCCGCCCACAGCCGCCCGAGGGCCGCCGCATCGCCGCGCAGATGCGCCGCCCGGTCCAGCCCTGAGCCTCCGAAAGTCACGGTTTCCGCATGCCGCATGGTCCCTGCCCCTCCTGTTCGTCCGCGGCTTTCCCGCCGCCCGGCCACCTGCCGGGCGCGCGCGGCGCCCACCCCGGAGATGGAATTTCGTTTCGCGATTCGCCCTTGACGGGTTTACTGTCATACCCGCGTCACGGCCAATGCCTAGCGAGAGGCTCAAAGGATTTACCGTGGGAGGCTCCAATGGCCCATAACAGATATTTCAACATGAACCGCCGGACATTCCTTGCCGGCACGACAGCGGGGGCATCGTTGATCGCGCTGCATCCTTTTTCGGCCCATGCGGCCGCCAATCAGGCGCATCTGCGCCTGATGGAAACCACCGACCTGCATGTCCATGTCTACCCCTACGACTACTACTCGGACCGTCCGGTGGACACGGTGGGGCTCGCCCGCACCGCCGCGCATATCAACGCCGTGCGCGCCGAGGCGACCAATGCGCTGCTGCTGGACAACGGCGACTTCCTCCAGGGCAACCCGATGGGCGATTACATCGCCTATGAGCGCGGCATGAAGGAGGGCGACCTGCACCCGGTGATCACCGCGATGAACACCCTGGGCTTCGACGCCTCGACCCTCGGCAACCACGAGTTCAACTATGGGCTCGACTTCCTGATGAAGTCTCTGGCGGGCGCCGATTTCCCCTTCCTCAGCGCCAACGTGGTCAAGGAGATGGGCGCGGCGCCCACCGCCGACACGACGCTGATCAAGCCCTACATGATCCTGGAGCGCCAACTCACCGACGGCGCGGGCAACACCCATCCGATCAAGGTGGGCCTGATCGGCTTCGTCCCGCCGCAGATCATGAACTGGGACCGCCGCCACCTGGAAGGCAAGGTGCAGACCCGCGACATCGTCGCGACCGCCCGCGCCTACGTCCCCCAGATGAAGGAGGAAGGCGCCGACATCATCGTCGCGCTCAGCCACTCCGGCATCGGCGCGGCCGACCACGTCGAGGGGATGGAGAACGCCTCCGTCCCGCTGGCCGCGGTGGACGGCATCGACGCGATCCTGACCGGCCACAGCCACCTCGAATTCCCCGGCCCGCGGTTCAAGGATTTCCCCGGCGTCGACCCTGAGAACGGCACCATCCACGGCAAGCCGGCGGTGATGGCCGGGTTCTGGGGCTCCCACATGGGGCTGATCGACCTTCTGCTGGAGCGCGAGGGCAACGCATGGCGCATCGCCGCGCACAGCTCGGAACTGCGCCCGATTTTCAAGCGCAACGAGGACCGCTCGATCACCGCGCTGGTAGACAGCGCGCCAGAGGTGCTGGCCTCGGTCGCCGCGGAGCATGACCAGACGCTTGCCTACGTTCGCCGCGCGGTGGGCAAGACCGCGGCGCCGCTGCACAGCTATTTCGCCCTGGTGGCCGACGACCCGTCGGTGCAGATCGTCTCCATCGCGCAGCAATGGTATATCGGACAGATGCTCAAGGGCTCCGAACATGAGAGGCTGCCGATCCTGTCGGCGGCGGCACCCTTCAAGGCCGGGGGTCGCGGCGGGCCGGAATATTACACCGACGTGCCCGCGGGCGACGTGGCGATCAAGAACGTGGCCGACCTCTATCTCTACCCCAACACCGTGCGCGCCGTGCGCGTGACCGGCGCGCAGGTCAAGGAATGGCTGGAGCGCTCGGCCGGAATGTTCAACCAGGTCACGCCGGGCCAGCCCGACCAGGTGCTGCTGAACCCCGACTTCCCCAGCTACAATTTCGACGTGATCGACGGCGTGAATTACGAGATCGACCTCAGCCAGCCCTCGAAATACGAAGCAAAGACCGGCGAGGTGGTGAACCCCGACGCCAACCGCATCGTGAACCTGACCTATCAGGGCCAGCCGGTCGACCCGGAGGCCGAATTCGTCATCGCCACCAACAACTACCGCTCCGGCGGGGGCGGGCATTTCCCGGGCGCCGACGGCTCGACCGTGATCTTCGAGGCGCCGGACACCAACCGCGACGTGATCGTGCGCTATATCGTGGAACAGGGCACCATCAACCCGACAGCGGACGGCAACTGGCGGTTCAAGCCGCTGCCGGACACCACGGTGCTGTTCGATACCGGCCCCAAGGCGGCGCAATACGCCGACAAGGTGCCGGGCGTGTCGATCGAACCTGCGGGAGAGGGCCCCGACGGATTCGCCCGCTTCCGCATCCGGCTGTGAGCCGGACCACGAAACCCAATAAAGGGCGCCGCAACTGGCGCCCTTTCCCGTGCTGAGCCGCCCTTGCGAATCCGGGCCGCGCGCCCTATGTAGCGGCTTGAGAGGTTGGCGCGGGCGAGCGCCTCGCCAACCCGGTCAGGTCCGGAAGGAAGCAGCCGTAACGAGTCCCGCTTGGGTCGATGTCCAGCCTCTCACCTCACGCAACCGCGCCGTCGGCGCCCAATCTGCCCAAGGAGGACTATTGATGACTGTTTCCGTGTCCCGCCGGGCAGAGCGTTTCTGAGCGTCTCCGACGCCCCCCTCTGCCTGACCCACCGACCGTTTCGCCCGCGAGCGCGGCGCGATGGTTCGTGCTGTTTTCGGACAAGGCAGACTGACCGATGTCACTTTCTCTTCCGGACCTGGGATGGTCCTCCTTTTTCGCCGGCCAGTGCGCGGATGCCACCGGCCGCCCCTTTCGCATCGCCGAGGTTCACCGCGACCGGCTGACCGGCCTCTCGCCCGAGGGCGAGGCGACGCTCATCTGCGGCGCCGGGCTCAGCACCGGCGACATCGCCGTGGGCGACTGGGTTCTCGCCGACGCGGCCGGGCGGATCACCCGCCTGCTCGACCGGCGGACCGAGATCAAGCGCCGCGCCGCCGGCACCGACGCCCAGGCGCAGCTGATCGCGGCCAATGTGGACGTGCTGTTCCTCACCTCTTCCTGCAACGCCGACTTCAACCCGGCGCGGTTGGAACGCTATCTGGCGCTGGCCCGCAACGCTGGCGCCTTTCCGGTGCTGTTGCTGACCAAGGCCGATCTGAGCGAGGACGCCCGCGACTACACCCAAAGGGGCGGGCGGCTGGACCCGATGTTGCCGGTGCTGACCATCGACGCGCGCAACCCGGCCGATCTGGCGCAGGTCGCTGCTTGGGTGCGGCCGGGACAGACGGCGGCACTGCTGGGATCCTCCGGGGTGGGAAAATCCACCCTGCTCACCGGGCTCACCGGGGTGGAAGCGCCGACCCAGGGCATCCGCGAGGATGACGCCAAGGGCCGGCACACCACCACCGCCCGGGCGCTGCGGCGGATGTCCAATGGCGGCTGGCTGATCGATACGCCCGGCATGCGGGCGCTTAGGCTGACCGATGCCGAAAAGGGCATCGGCGCGGTTTTCGGGGATATCGAGGCGCTGGCGCAAAGCTGCCGATTCTCCGATTGCAGCCATGAGACGGAGCCGGGCTGTGCCGTGCAAGCGGCAATCGCCACGGGCGATCTCGACCCCGCGCGACTGGACCGCTGGCGCAAGCTGCACAGGGAGAACGCTCGCAACAGCGAAACCCTGGCGCAGGCCCGCGCCCGCGACAAGGATTTCGGCAAGATGCTGCGCCGGGTGAAATCCGACCTCAAGGGGCGCAAGGGCCACTGACGCCCGCCGCCTCTTTTCCCCCGCGCCCGCCCCCGGGCGCGGGGGCCACTGGACCTCGCGCCGCCCAGCCAATAGATTCACCGGACAGAATCCCCGACCCACAGGTAGCCTCTTGTCCGACAGCCCCGCCTATCAGGTCCTCGCCCGCAAATACCGCCCCGCCACCTTCGCCGACCTGATCGGGCAGGAGGCGATGGTGCGCACGCTGGAAAACGCCTTCAAGGCCGACCGCATCGCGCAGGCCTTCATCCTGACGGGCATCCGCGGGACCGGCAAGACGACCACCGCGCGGATCATCTCCAAGGGGATGAACTGCATCGGGCCGGATGGCACCGGCGGCCCCACGACCGAGCCCTGCGGAGTATGCGAGCATTGCGTGGCCATCGCCGAAGGGCGCCATGTGGACGTGATGGAGATGGACGCGGCCTCGCGCACCGGCGTCGGTGACATCCGCGAGATCATCGACTCCGTGCATTACCGTGCGGCCTCGGCGCGCTACAAGATCTACATCATCGACGAGGTTCACATGCTCTCGACCAGCGCGTTCAACGCGCTGCTCAAGACGCTGGAGGAGCCGCCCGCGCATGTGAAGTTCATCTTCGCCACCACCGAGATCCGCAAGGTTCCGGTGACCGTGCTCAGCCGCTGCCAGCGCTTCGATCTGCGCCGGATCGAGCCCGAGGTGATGATCGCGCATCTGCAAAAGATCGCGGGGCTGGAGGGCGCCGAGATCGCCGAGGACGCGCTGGCGCTGATCACGCGCGCCGCCGAAGGCTCGGTCCGCGACGCGATGAGCCTTCTGGATCAGGCCATCGCCCACGGCGCAGGCGAAACCACGGCCGAGCAGGTGCGCGCCATGCTGGGTCTCGCCGACCGCGGCCGGGTGCTGGACCTCTTCGACATGATCATGAAGGGCGACGCGGCGGGCGCGCTGTCCGAGCTTTCGGCGCAATACGCCGACGGCGCCGACCCGATGGCGGTCCTGCGCGACCTGGCCGAGATCACGCACTGGATCTCCGTCATCCAGATCACGCCCGAGGCCGCCGACGACCCCACCGTCTCGCCCGACGAACGCGCGCGCGGGCAGGCCATGGCGCAGGCGCTGCCGATGCGGGCGCTGACGCGGACCTGGCAAATGCTTCTCAAGGCTCTGGAAGAGGTCGCGCAGGCCCCCAACGCCATGATGGCGGCCGAGATGGCGATCATCCGGTTGACCCATGTCTCCACCCTGCCCTCGCCCGAGGAACTGGTGCGCAAGCTGCAATCGACACCCCCGCCCCCGGCCCCGCCGTCGGGCGGCGGCGGCGCGCCCGCCCCGGGCCCGGCCATGGGCGGCGGTCCGGCCATGGCCAGGTCGCGCGCGCCGGTCTCCTCCGGCGGCGGCCCGGTGGCCGCGCTGGCGCAGGCGCCCGACACCTCGCTCGCCCGCTACGCGCGCTTCGAACAGGTGGTCGAGCTGATCCGCGCCCAGCGCGACGTGAAACTGCTGGTCGAGGTGGAAACCACCCTGCGGCTGGTCAGCTACTCCCCCGGCCGGATCGAGTTCGAGCCGACCGAGGACGCGCCGCGCGACCTCGCCGCCCGGCTGGGCAGCCGGTTGCAGGCCTGGACCGGCGTGCGCTGGGGCGTGTCGGTCGTGGGCTCGGGCGGGGCCGCCACCATCGCCGAGGAGCGCGACGCCGAACGCCTCGTGCTGGAGGAAAAGGCCAAGGAACACCCGCTGGTGCAGGCCGTCCTTGCCGCCTTTCCCGAAGCGAAGATCACCGATATCAGAACCCCCGAAGCCCTCGCCGCCGAAGCGCAGGCCGAAGCCCTGCCCGAGGTCGAGGATGAGTGGGACCCGTTCGAGGAAGATTAAGGAGAACGACATGTTCAAAGGTTTGGGCGCCATGGGCGACATGGCCAAGATGATGAAGGCCGCCAAGGAGATGCAGGGCAAGGTGGCCGAACTGCAGGAACAGCTGCATACCATGACCGTGGTGGGCGAGGCCGGCGCCGGCCTGGTCAAGGCCACGGCAACCGCCAAGGGCGATCTGACCGGGCTCGACATCGACCCGTCGATCTTCAACCCCGACGACAAGGAAGTGGCCGAGGACCTGATCCTCGCCGCCATCAAGGACGCCCAGGCCAAGGCGCATGAGCGCGCGCAGCAGGAGATGCAGAAACTGACCGAGGGCCTCGGCCTGCCCGCGGGCATGAACATCCCCCTCTGAGCGCCATGTCCGACGCCACCCGCGACATCGAGACCCTGATCGAGATGATGGCCAGGCTGCCCGGCCTCGGCCCCCGCTCGGCCCGTCGCGCGGTGCTGCACCTGATCAAGAAGCGCGAACTGCTGCTGACGCCGCTGGCCGACGCCATGCATGTGGTCGCGGCCACGGCGCGCGAATGCGCGCGCTGCGGCAATATCGGCACCACCGAGATCTGCGACATCTGCCGCGACGAACGCCGCGCCACCGGCGAGCTCTGCGTGGTCGAGGACGTGGCCGATCTCTGGGCGATGGAGCGCGGGCAGGCCTTCAAGGGCCGCTACCATGTGCTCGGCGGCACGCTCTCGGCGCTCGATGCCATCGGGCCGGACGAGCTGCGCATCCCTCGGCTTGTCCAACGGGTGAAGGACGAGGGCATAACCGAGGTTATCCTGGCGCTCAACGCCACAGTCGATGGTCAGACCACCGCCCATTACATCGCCGACCAGCTGGAGGGGGCGGGCGTGCGCGTGACCTCTCTCGCCCAGGGCGTGCCCATCGGCGGCGAGCTCGACTATCTCGACGACGGCACCATCTCGGCCGCGCTGAAGGCGCGCAAAAGCTTCTGATCCGCGTCCTCGCGGCCTCTGGGCCGTCCTTGGGATCGGGCCCGCCCGGACAGCGCGACCACCATCGTCACCGCCTCCATGAAAAAACCCGGGCGCAGGGGCCCGGGTTCTCGCAGACGCGCAAAGGCGGGGCGCGATCAATCCTCGTCTTCGTCCTCGTCCTTGTCGTTCGGCAGGTTGAAGAAGCTGTCCGCGTCGGGCAGTTTGTCTTCCTTCTCGTCCTCGTCCCGGCCGCCCAGGGTAAAGGTCTCCAGCCCCGAGATCGCAGTCGGGATCCGCGGCTCGGTCTCCATGCCCAGCGACTGCTCGGTCGAGACCAGCTTGCGCCGTTCGTCATCGGTCATCACCGCGCCCTCGGCGGCCTTCTTGGCGGCGGCCTTCTGCACGGCGGAGTCGAGCTCCGACTGCTTGCACAGGCCCAGCGCCACCGGGTCGATGGGCTGGATGTTGGAGATGTTCCAGTGGGTGCGCTCGCGGATCGACTGGATCGTCGGCTTGGTGGTGCCCACCAGCTTCGAGATCTGGCCGTCCGTCAGCTCCGGATGGAACTTGACCAGCCACAGGATCGCGGCCGGGCGGTCCTGCCGCTTGGACAGCGGCGTGTAGCGCGGGCCGCGGCGCTTTTCCTCGCCCACGGCGGCGGGGTTGAACTTCAGCTTCAGCTTGTGGAGCGGATCGGCCTCGCCCTTCTCGATCTCTGCCTCGGTCAGCTGGTTGTTGGCGATCGGGTCGAAGCCCTTCACGCCCGCGGCCACGTCACCGTCGGCGATCCCCTGGATCTCAAGCTCGTGCAGGCCGCAGAAATCGGCAATCTGCTTGAAGCTCAGCGTCGTGTTGTCCACCAGCCAGACGGCGGTTGCCTTTGCCATAATCGGTTTGGCCATCAAAGCACTCCTTCAGATACGTCTCTCCCGTGCCGGGAAAACGGCGGGTCCGCTGGACCTGATCCTCGTTTTCAGGGAGAGTTCGATCCGTATATAGTGTTCCCGGCCCCCGGAGAAAAGAGGAAATGCGCTGGCTTGCCCTTCTGTTACTGAGCGTCAGCCTCGCCCGGGCCGAGGGCGAGGAGGCCGGCGACTTCGACTACTACATCCTGTCGCTCAGCTGGTCGCCGACATGGTGCGTGCAGGAGGGCGCAGCGCGGAACGCTCCGCAATGCGACGAGGACGCCGATTTCGGCTGGATACTGCACGGGCTCTGGCCGCAATACGCCGAGGGTTGGCCCAGCTTCTGCCGCTCGCCCCAGCGCGACCCCTCGCGCGCCGCCACCCGCGCCATGGCCGACATCATGGGCTCGTCCGGCCTGGCCTGGCACCAGTGGAAGAAGCACGGCCGCTGCTCCGGCCTCCCGGCCGAGGACTATTTCGACGCCGCCCGCCGCGCCTTCGAGGCCGTGAACCGGCCCGAGGTCTTCCGCCGGCTCGACCGTGCCGTCAGGCTGCCCGCCGCGGTGGTGGAAGAGGCGTTCCTGCAGGCCAATCCCGATTGGGAACCCGACATGCTGACCGTCACCTGCAAATCCGGCCGCATCCAGGAGGCCCGCCTGTGCCTGACCCGCGACCTGCGCCCCCGCCCCTGCGGGCCGGACGTGGCGCGCGACTGCACGCTCGACGACGCGCTGCTTGAGAACATCAAATAGCCCCGCCGCCTTCTTCTTGGCAAAAATACTCAAGGCGCGCCGCCCGCCACAGGCGCCCGGCCGACACCTTACGCGACCTTCAACACGATTTTTCCGATATGCGCGCTGGCCTCGAGCCGGGCATGGGCCTCGGCCGCCTCTTCCAGCGCGAATTCCGAATCCATCACCGGCGCCACCCGGCCCGCCTCCAGCAGCGGCCAGACCTGCGCGCGCAGCTCCTCCGCGATGCGCGCCTTGGCGAGGTCCGACTGCGGACGCAGGGTCGAGCCGGTGATCGTCAGCCGCCGCGCCATGACCTGCGCGAAATTCAGCGCCACCTTCGGCCCCTGCAGGAAGGCGATCTGAACCAGCCGCCCATCGTCGGCCAGCGCCCGCACGTTGCGCGGCAGATACTCGCCCCCCACCATGTCGAGGATCAGGTCGGCCCCGCCCTCGGCCGCCAGCACCTCAACGAAATCCTCGTCGCGGTAGTTGATCGCGCGCTCGGCGCCGAGCCGGGCGCAGGCCGCGCATTTCTGCTTCGAGCCGGCGGTGGCGAAGACCCGCGCGCCGAAGGCACCGGCCAGCTGGATCGCCGTCGTGCCGATCCCGCTGGAGCCGCCATGCACCAGGAACCGCTCGCCGGCCCTCAGGCGCCCGCGCATGAAGACGTTGGACCACACCGTGAAGAAGGTCTCGGGCAGGCAGGCGGCCTGTTTCAGCCCCATGCCGGCCGGCACGGGCAGGGCATGGGCGCCGGGCGTCAGCGCGTATTCGGCATAGCCTCCGCCGGGCAGCAGGGCACAGACCCGATCGCCCAGCTTCCAGCCCGCGCCCGGCCCCGCGGCAACCACCTCGCCCGCGCCTTCCAGGCCGGGCAGGTCGCTGGCGGTGGGCGGCGGCGCGTAGGAGCCCGCGCGCTGCAGGGCATCGGGGCGGTTCACGCCGGCATAGGCCAGCCGGATCACGATCTCGCCCGGCCCCGGCTGCGGCACGGGCCGTTCGCACGGGCGCAGGACCTCGGGTCCGCCGGGCTCGGAAATCTCGATGGCGCGCATGGTCTTGGGAAGGGTCATTGCTTCTCCTGATGATGGGGGGTGAGCGAGCCGGGCAAGTCGTCTCGGAACGGTTTTCGCGGCGCCTTGACCTGGCCCAACGCCCAGAGCGGCCCGGCGAACAGGCCCTTGAGCAGCGGGCTCTTGCGGATCTGCGCCTTGGCCTTCTCGATCTGCATCACGTTGTCGATCCGGCGATCGAGAAAGGCCCAGGTGTTTTCATGGCCGGGGCTGTCATCGCCCAGCCAGTATAGAACCGTCGCGCTGTAGACGCCGGCCAGCGTGGCGCGCTTGGTGTACCAGTTGACGTCCTCCGAGGTGTCGCCCAGCGCGGTCCAGATCGCGTCGCAGGTCTCCCAGATCGCCTTGGCGCCGTCGGCAGCATATTGCGGCAGCGAAAACAGCGTGGTGCCGCGGCGCACCAGTTCGCGGTCCTCCACCGCCTCAAGGCGGAAGCGCACCGCCGCCGCGATTCGGTCGCGGAACCGCATCCCCGACAGATCCTCCGTCGCCAGCCGCCTCAGCATCTCGGCATCACCGCGCCTGTGAAAGGCCAGCGCCAGATCCACCGCGCCGCGCGGGCAGAGCACGCGGGCCAGCGCCGGCGCCACCCCCGAATCGGTGATCGCGGCCCGGAAGGTCGCATCCGTCCAGCCGTCGAAGGGCACATGGGGCAGGGCTGCCTCCAGCAGCGCCTCTTTCGGGTCGCGATCCGCATCGGTCATGGCGGGCCTCCTTTCCGGTTGCCGCGATAGTAGACAAGCTGACCGGGCTTTGCTATACGGCCACCTCCTGCAACTTGACCGAAACTCCAAACTAGAAAGGTGGTGAAAACCACATGCAGGTTAGCGTTCGCGACAACAACGTCGATCAGGCTCTTCGTGCTCTGAAGAAAAAGCTTCAGCGTGAGGGTGTCTTTCGCGAGATGAAGCTCAAGCAACATTTCGAGAAGCCGTCCGAGAAGAAAGCCCGCGAGAAGGCCGAGGCCATCCGCCGTGCCCGCAAGCTGGCGCGCAAGAAGGCCCAGCGCGAAGGTCTCCTCTGAGATCATCGACATGCGAACGGGCGTTTCGCCCAAGAACGACCCCCGCGGCCCGGCCTCGGGGGTTTGTTTTTTTCCGATCGTCTACAGATTCCGGGAAGAGGCCGCGCGCCGGTCAGCCCCGGCGCGCGGACGTGCAGAACGCCCGGCGGCGGTCGTCAGCGGGCGTCCTCGAGGATCATCTCGCTGGCCTTCTCGGCGATCATGATGGTGGGCGAGTTGGTGTTGCCGCTGGTTATGGTGGGCATCACGCTGGCATCGGCCACGCGCAGCCCTGCGACCCCGCGGAAGCGCAGCCGTTCGTCGAGCGGCGCGGCCTCCTCGGAGCCCATCCGCACCGTGCCGACCGGGTGGAAGATGGTGGTGCCGATGTCGCCCGCGGCGCGCGCCAGATCCTCCGGGTCGTCCGAGGCGATGCCCGGCTTGATCTCCTCGGGGCGGTAGCGCTGCATCGGCGCCTGGGCCATGATCGCCCGGGCCTGCCGGATCGCGTCGACCGCCACCTGTCGGTCGCCCTCGGTCGAGAGGTAATTCGGCGCGATGCGCGGGGCCTCTTTCGGGTCGGGCGAGGCGATCTGCACCGATCCGCGGCTTTCCGGGCGCAGGTTGCAGACGCTGGCGGTGATCGCCGGGAAGTCGTGCAGCGGCTGGCCGAATGCCTCGATCGAGAGCGGCTGCACATGGTATTCGAGGTTCGGCGTCTCAAGGTCCGGGCGCGACTTGGAAAAGGCGCCGAGCTGGCTGGGGGCCATCGACATCGGCCCGCTGCGGCTGAGCAGGTATTCCAGCCCGATCCGCGCCTTGCCCACCAGCGAATTGGCCAGCGTGTTCAGCGTCGTCGCCCCGGTCAGCCGCCAGGCGCAGCGCAGCTGCAGGTGGTCCTGCAGGTTGCCGCCGACGGCGGGCATGTCGCGCTGCACCGCGATGCCGTGCCGCTGCAACAGCTCCCCCGGGCCGAAGCCCGACAGCTGCAGGATCTGCGGGCTGCCGATGGCGCCCGCCGCGAGGATCACCTCGCCCCGCGCGCGCGCGGTTTTCACCGTGCCGCGCTGGTCGTATTCCACGCCCACGGCGCGCCCGTCCTCGACGATCACGCGGCGGGTATGCGCCTGCGTCTCCACCTTCAGCCCCTGCCCGGTGGCGGTGCGCAGAAAGGCCTTGGCCGTGTTCACCCGCCAGCCGTTGCGCTGGTTGACGCGGAAATAGCTGACGCCCTCGTTGTTGCCGGTGTTGAAATCGCTGACCTGCGGCAGGCCCCAGGCCTCGGCGGCCTCGGCCCAGTGGTCCAGCACATCCCAATGCAGGCGCTGGTTCTCGACCCGCCATTCGCCGCCCGCGCCGTGCATCTCGGATGGCCCCTCGACGTAATCCTCGGATTTCAGGAACAGCGGCAGCACGTCGTCCCAGCCCCAGCCGGTCAGCCCCATCTGCCGCCAGCCGTCGTAATCCGACGCCTGTCCCCGCAGATAGAGCATGCCGTTGATCGACGAACACCCGCCCAGCACCTTGCCGCGCGGATAGAGCAGCGAGCGACCGTTGAGCCCCGGCTCCTCAATGGTGCGGAACATCCAGTCGGTGCGCGGGTTGCCGATGCAATACAGATATCCCATCGGGATATGCACCCAGTGGTAATTATCCCTGCCGCCCGCCTCCAGCAGAAGAACCCGCTTGCCCGCCTCGCTCAACCGCTTGGCCAGCACGCAGCCCGCGCTGCCCGCTCCGACGATGATGTAATCCCAGTCCATTGGCCTCCCCCCCAATTCGGTCCTGCCGGGAATACCAGCAGATCGCACGGCGGGGAAACAGCATTTTTCCCTTGGGTCGGCAAGAGCGGCGTGGGTACGGAACGGTCGGGTCGGGCGGATCTCCGATCAACGCGCCCGGTCTCTTGTCACCGCGATCCTCACACCGGCAGGGCGGTCGTCTTGAACACCGTGCGCAGCGCGAATGATGACTGCATCTGCACCACGCCCGGCAGGCGCGACAGATATTGGCGGTGGATGCGGGCGAAATCCTCGCTGTCGCTGGCGACCACCTTCAGCAGGTAGTCCGACTTGCCCGCCATCAGGTGACATTCCAGCACGTCGGGCACCAGCGCCACCTCGCGCTCGAAGGCGTCGAGCACCTCGTCGGCCTGCCCCGAGAGCGTGATCTCGACGAAGACGGTGGTCGGGCAGCCCAGCTTGCGCGGATCCAGCAGCGCCACATAATCGCGGATATAGCCTTCCTCCTCCAGCCGGTGCACCCGGCGGTGACAGGCCGAGGGCGAGAGGTTCACGCTCTCCGACAGCTCGGCATTCGAGATCCGGCCGGTCTTTTGCAGAACCTCCAGGATTCGACGGTCAATTCGGTCCAGTTCCATATTTGCGCCAGTTTGTTCGAAGATTAACGCCGATCGCGCACGATTCTTCTCCCACCACAGCATGCCACAGGCCAAATTTCCAAGGAAATTCGTCTCGAAAACCGGCACACTCGGCGAAAGCATGCAGGGAGGAGCGGCATGAAGATCGGTTGTCCTAAGGAAATCAAGGCACAGGAATTCCGCGTCGGGCTGACGCCCTACGCGGTGCACGAGGCGGTGGTCCACGGTCACGAGGTGATGCTGGAGGCCGGCGCGGGCCTCGGCGCGGGTTTCCCCGACGAGGATTACGCCGCGGCCGGCGCGCGCATCGTGGACGGCGCCAAGGAGATCTTCGCCTGGGCCGACATGATCGTGAAGGTGAAGGAGCCCCAGGCGGTCGAGCGCAGGATGCTGCGCGAGGGACAGATCCTGTTCACCTATCTCCACCTCGCCCCCGACCCCGAGCAGACCCGCGACCTGCTGGCCAGCGGCTGCACCGCCATCGCCTACGAGACGGTGACCGACGCCCAGGGCGGGCTGCCGCTTCTGGCGCCGATGTCCGAGGTGGCGGGGCGGCTGGCGCCGCAGGTCGGCGCCTGGACCCTGCAGAAGGCCAACGGCGGGCGCGGCGTGCTGCTGGGCGGCGTGCCCGGCGTCGGCCCGGCCAAGGTGGTGGTGATCGGCGGCGGCGTGGTGGGCACCAACGCGGCGCGGATCGCCGCCGGCATGGGCGCGGACGTGACGGTGCTCGACCGCTCGCTGCCGCGGCTGCGCTATCTCGATGACGTGTTCGGCGGGCTGTTCTACACCCGCTATTCCAGCGCCGGCGCCACGGCCGACCTGGTGGCCGATGCCGACCTGGTGATCGGCGCGGTGCTGATCCCCGGCGCCGCCGCGCCCAAGCTGGTCACCCGCGCACAGCTCAGCACCATGCGTCCCGGCGCGGCCATCGTGGACGTGGCGATCGACCAGGGCGGATGCTTCGAGACCTCGCGCCCCACCACGCATGAGGATCCGATCTACGAGGTGGACGGCGTGATGCATTACTGCGTGGCCAACATGCCCGGCGCGGTGGCGCGCACCGCGACCATCGCGCTTGGCAATGCCACCATGCCCTTCATGCTGGCGCTGGCCGACAAGGGCTGGCGCAGGGCCTGCGAGGACGACCCGCATCTGCTGAACGGGCTGAACGTCCATGCCGGCCAGCTGACCCAGTACGAGGTCGGCAAGGCGCTGGGGATCGACGTGATCGCGCCGACCCTGGCGCTGAAGTCCTGAGGGGGCAGAGGGGAGGCGCCGGGTTCGCGCCCGGCGCGTTTTCCGCAGTGTTAGTGACTGTTTTCCCGCCAACGCGGCGCGGAATTCGGCCGACGGGGCGCGGGCCGTCCGATCGCGGGCGAATGCCCGCCGGAAAGGACGGCGCCGCACCGGTTCGGCGCGTTTTCCGCCGGGTTAGTGACTATTTCGTCACCAGCGCGTCGCGGATCTCGGCCAGCAGGTCCAGCTCGGTCGGGCCGGCGGGGGCCGCCTCGGCCGGGGCTGGCTCTTCCTTCTTCAGGGCCATGTCCTTGACCTTGTTGACATAGCGCACCAGCAGGAACACCACGAAGGCGATGATCAGGAAGTTGATCACCGCCGTCAGGAAGGCGCCATAGGCGAACACCGCCGCCCCCGCCCCACGCGCCGCCTCGAGCGTGTCGAATTCGCCCTCGCCCAGCACGACGAACAGATTGGTGAAGTCGAGCCCGCCGAGGAGCAGCCCCAGGATCGGGTTGATCAGGTCATCGACCATGGATTTCACGATCGCCGTGAATGCCGCCCCGATGATGATGCCCACCGCCATGTCCATGACATTGCCCTTGGCGATGAAAGCCTTGAATTCGTTGAGCACGGTCTGTCCCTCCTTGCCGTTGCGCCTCGGCGCAGTATCGCACAGCTCTGGGCATGGACGTGCAGGCTTTTTTCGGGGAAGAGAGGGAGAGACCCTTCCCCGGCCGCAGCGAGGAGCGCCATGACCGACCTGACCGATTTCCGCATCACCAAGCGCTGGCCGCCGCGCAACCCGGAGGCCATCCAGCTCTATTCCCTGCCCACGCCGAACGGGGTGAAGGCCTCGATCATGCTGGAGGAAACCGGGCTTCCCTACGACACCCATACCGTCTCGTTCGAGCGCGACGATCAGCACACGCCCGAATTCCTGTCGCTGAATCCCAACAACAAGATCCCCGCGATCATCGACCCCAACGGCCCCGACGGCCAGCCGCTGCCGCTGTTCGAAAGCGGCGCGATCCTGATCTACCTGGCCGAGAAGACCGGCCGGTTCCTGCCGCAGGAGCCCGCCCGGCGCTACGAGGTGCTGCAATGGCTGATGTTCCAGATGGGCGGCGTCGGTCCGATGTTCGGGCAGATGGGCTTCTTCGTGAAATTCGGCGGCAAGGATGTCGCCGACCCGATCCCGCGCGAACGCTATATCGGGGAATCCAGGCGCCTGATGCGCGTGCTGGACAACCAGCTTGAAGGGCGCGACTGGGTCTGCGGCGACTATTCCATCGCCGACATCGCCATCGCGCCCTGGCTGCGGACCGTGCTGGTCAGCTACGAGGCGGGCGATCTGGTGGGCTGGAGCGACTTCCGCAACCTGCCCGCCTATCTCGACCGTTTCCTCGCGCGCGACGCCGTGCAACGCGGGCTGGTTCAGCCGCCGCGCGCGTGATCGGCGCGGATCATCTCCGCGGCCTTTTCGGCGATCATGATCGTGGGGGCATTGGTGTTGCCCCCGATCAGCCGCGGCATGACCGAGGCATCAACGACGCGCAGCCCCGCCAGCCCGCGCACCTTCAACCGCGGGTCCACCACCGCCATGTCATCGGCCCCCATCCGGCAGGTGCCGACGGGGTGGTAGATGGTGTCGGCGCGAGCACGGATATCGGCCTCAAGCGCCGCGTCTGAGCCGTCATGGGGATAGAGCCGCGCGCCCCGCCAGGGCGTGAAGGCGTCGGCCTCCAGGATCCGCTCCAGCAGCCGCGCGCCGCGCATCAGGCCGTCAAGGTCGGACCGGGCGCCAAGGAATCCCGGGTCGATCCGCGGGACGGAGCGGGGATTGGCATCGGCCAGCCCCACATGCCCCCGGCTTTCCGGGCGCAGCAGGCAGACATGAGCGGAATAGCCATCGGCGAGGTGGAGCCTGCGCATATGCTCATCCACGATGCCCACGACGAAATGCACCTGGAGGTCCGGCCGGTCGCGCCCAGGGGCCGAGCGCAGAAAGGCCCCGCCCTCGGCGAAGGGCGTGGCGAACAGCCCCTCGCCGGTCTTCCGCCAGCGCAGCGCCGCCCGCGCCATCCGTCCCAGCCCGCGCGGGTTCAGCCCCACCACGTCGCGCCGCCGCGAGCGGTAGCTGACCGTGTAATCGAGGTGATCCTGCAGGTTCCGCCCCACCCCGGGCAGTTCGTGCACGGGCGCGATCCCATGCGCGCGCAACTCCTCCACCGGGCCGATCCCGGACAACAGCAACAGCTGGGGCGAGTTGAAGGTGCCGCCCGACAGGATCACCTCGCGTCGCGCCCCGATCCGCCGGCCGCCGAGCTGGACCGCGGTCGCCCGCCCCTCCTCGACGATCACCCTTTCCACGAGGCTGCGGGTCAGCACCGTCAGGTTCGCCCGCCCCATCGCCGGAAAGAGATAGGCCGAAGCGGCCGAGCAACGCTCGCCCTTCCGGGCGCCCTGAAAATGCTGCGTGACCTGGTAGAGGCCCGCGCCCTCCTGCCGTGGCCCGTTGAAGTCGCCGTTGCGGGGAATTTGCAGGCCGGCGCAGGCTTCGACGAAGGCACGCGCGATGGGGCGCGGCGCGCTCTGGTCGCGGACCTGCAAGGGACCATCGGCGCCGTGCAGCCCGTCCGCGCCGCGCTGGTTGCCCTCGGCGCGGCGGAAATAGGGAAGCACGTCGTCCCAGCCCCAGCCCTCGGCCCCCAGTTCGGCCCATTCGTCGTAATCGCGCGGGTGCCCGCGCACATAGAGCATGGCGTTGATCGCCGACGAGCCGCCCAGGCAGCGCCCGCGCGGCTGGAACCCGCGCCGCCCGTTCAGCCCTGGCTGCGGCACGGTGCGCAAGGCCCAGTTGTTGATCCTCGGCCGGCCCGAGACCATCGCCGCCACCAGCGCCGGCGCGCGCACGAAGAGGCCGTCCCCGCCGCCGCCGGCCTCGATCAGGCAGACGGAGGCGGCGGAATCCTCGCTCAGCCGCGCGGCCAGGGCGCAACCGGCCGAGCCGCCCCCGACGATGACGTAGTCGAACTCCATGCGCGCCAGCCTACATCGGGGCAGGTGGCGGCAAAGCGGAACCTCGCGTCAGCCCGGCAGTTCGCCGGTCAGGACGTAGCGCAGGATCTCCACCACCTGGCGCGGCTCCTCCGCGACGGCGAGCGCGGCGGCGTCCACTTCTTTCAAGGCGTGCTGATGCTCGGGGCCGTGCAGCACGATCAGAGATTTCCCCAGGGCCGCGGCATAGCCCGCGTCGAAGGCCGCGTTCCACTGCTTGTATTTCTCGCCGAAGCGCACGACGACGATATCGGCCTCCTCGATCCCCTTGCGGGTGCGGATGGCGTTGAGCTTGGCGCCCTTGTGGTCGTGCCAGAACTTGTTGGGCTCCTCGCCGAGGATCGCCACGCCGCAATCGTCGCTGGCGTCGTGGTCGGTGACCGGGCCGGTGAAACTCACCTGGAGTTTCGACGCCCCCTCGATGATCTGGTCGCGCCAGTCGGTGTGGATCTCGCCCGAGAGATAGACGTTCAAACTCATGGTCTTGGCCTCATTCTGTTTTGTCGGTGTCTTCGCCCCAGGCCGCGCGCATGGCGGCAGCGACCGCCGCGTCGCTGACCTGGTCGAAACGGGAATAATGTGCGCCCACCGCCCAGAAGGGGCTGGGGGTTTCGAGGCAGATCAGGCGGTCGACCAGCGCCTCGAACTCGGGCAGCGTATCGGCGGGCGCCACGGGCACCGCCAGCCAGATCGCGGCCGGCGCGCGCTTGCGCAGCGCCTTGAGCGCGGCCTTGACCGTGGCGCCGGTGGCGATGCCGTCATCGATCACGATGGCGGTGCGCCCGGTCACATCGACCGGCGCGTGATCGCCCAGATAGACGCGGCGGCGGCGCTCGATCTCGGCAAGCTGCTCCTCGATCGCGGGTTTGAAATCCTCCTCGGTCAGGCCGAAGGAGGCCAGCAATCCGCTGTTGAACACCACCTCATGTGCGGGGCCGTCGACCACCGCGCCGCCGGCGAGTTCGGGCTGGCCGGGCATGCCCAGCTTTCGCACCATCAGCAGGTCCAGGGGCGCGCCCAGCCGTTCGGCCACCGGCGCGGCCACCGGGACCCCGCCGCGCGGCAGAGCCAGAACCACGGGCGCCTCGGGGGCTGCGGCCTCCACCGCATCGGCCAGAAGCATTGCGGCATGATCGCGGTCACGGAACATGGCGTCCTCCCTCGCTGGCGAACCGGACCGCCCCAGTATGACGGGACGGCCGGCCCGTGGCTAGTGGATCAGCCGCGCAGCGTACCGCCGGTGGCCTTGGCGACCTTCTCGATGATCGAGGCCGCGACGGCCTCGATCTCTTCCTCGGTCAGGGTCTTGTCGGTGGGCTGCAGGCGCACGGTGATCGCCAGCGATTTCTTGCCCTCGCCCAGGCTGCCGCCGATGAACTCGTCGAAGACGCGCACATCCTCGATCAGCCTCTTGTCGGCGCCTGCGGCGGCGTTGACCAGCGTCAGCGCCTCGACATCCGCATCCACGACGAAGGCGAAGTCACGCTCCACCGCCTGCAGGTCGCGCAGCGCCAGCGCCGGCCGGGTGGAGGTCTTGGCGCGCGGGAAGGGCGGCTCTTCGAGGTAGATCGCGAAGCCCACCGCCGGGCCCTTCACGTCCATCTTCGCCAGCACCTTGGGGTGCAGTTCGCCAAAGATGGCCATGACCTTTTTCGGGCCGAGGCAGATCTTGCCGTGCCGCCCCGGATGCCAGTAGTCGGGCGCGCCGCGCAGGATCTGCACCTTGGCCGGCGCGCCGATCGCGGCCAGCGCCGCCTCGGCATCGGCCTTGGCATCATAGACATCGACGGCGCGGCGGCTGCCATGAACGTCCTTGTCGCCGGTGTGGCCCACCAGCAGGCCGGTGGCCAGCAGGTGCTGCTCCTCCGGCTCGGCGCCGTGGAAGGCCGGACCGACCTCGAACAACGCCAGATCCATGAAGCCGCGCGCCTGGTTGCGGGCGGCGGCCTGCAGCAGGCCCGGCAGCAGCGCCGGGCGCATGTGGCTCATCTCCGACGAGATCGGGTTGTCGAGCATGGTCGCGTCCCCGCCGCCGCCGAACAGCGCCGCGGAGGCCTGGTCGATGAAGCTGTAGGTCACGCATTCGTTGTAGCCCAGCGCCGCGATGGTGCGACGGGCGATCTGCTCGCGCTTCTGCATGGGCGTCAGGATGCCCTTGGGCACGCCCACATGGACGCGCGGCAGGCGCAGCGCCTGCAGCTTGGTCAGCGAGGCGATGCGGGCGACCTCTTCCACCAGGTCGGCCTCGCCCAGGACGTCGGGGCGCCAGCTCGGCGGGATGGCCATGTCGCCCTCCAGGGCGAAACCCAGCGCGGTCAGCGTCCGGCGCTGCTCCTCGGCGGGGATGTCCATGCCGACAAGGCTCTGCACCCGGTCGGTGTCCAGCTTGTAGGCGCGCCTTGTGTCGGGGATCTCGCCCGCGACCACGACCTCGGAGGGCTCGCCGCCGCACAGGTCGAGGATCATCCGCGTCGCCGCCTCGATGCCTGTGGGCGTCCAGGCCGGGTCGATCCCGCGCTCGAAACGATAGCGCGCGTCGGAGTTGATCTTCAGCGCGCGGCCGGTCATCGCGGTGCGGATCGGGTCGAAATAGGCAGCCTCGAGGAAGACATTCACGGTTTCCTCGGTGCAGCCGGTCTCCTCCCCGCCCATCACGCCGGCCAGCGATTCCACGCCCCGGTCGTCGGAGATGATCGTCATGCCGGGCTGCATGACATATTCCTTCTCGTCGAGGGCGAGGAACTTTTCGCCGCCCTCGGCGGCATGCACGCGCAGCCCGCCCGACACCTTGTCGGCGTCGAAGACGTGCAGGGGGCGGTTCATGTCATAGGTGAAGAAGTTGGTGATATCGACCAGCGCCGAGATCGGGCGCAGCCCGATGGCGCGCAGCCGGTCCTGCAACCAGGCGGGCGACGGCCCGTTCTTCACCCCGCGAATGACGCGGCCGTAGAAGACGGGGCAGGCTTTCTCCTGCGTCTCGTCGTCGATGGTCACCGGAATCGGGCAGGCGAAGGTGCCCGGCACCGCGGCCACCTCGCGCGTCTTCAGCGTGCCCAGGCCGCGCGCCGCCAGGTCGCGGGCGATGCCGTGCACGCCCAGCGCGTCGGGGCGGTTGGGGGTGATGGCGATTTCGATCACCGGGTCGACCTTGGCCGGATCGTTCTCGGCCAGCCAGTCGGTGAATTTCTGTCCTACCTCGCCCGACGGCAACTCGATGATGCCGGAATGCTCGTCGCTGAGTTCCAGCTCGCGTTCCGAGGCCATCATGCCGTGGCTTTCCACGCCGCGGATCGTGCCCACCGACAGGGTCACGTCGATGCCGGGCACATAGTCGCCGGGCTTGGCCAGAACCACGGTGATGCCGGCGCGCGCGTTGGGCGCGCCGCAGACGATCTGCCTGTCGCCCTCGTCGGTTTCCACCACGCAGACGCGCAGCCGGTCGGCATCGGGGTGCTGCTCGGCCGATTTCACCTTGGCGATGGTGAAGGGGGCCAGCCTGGCGGCGGGGTCCTCCACGCCTTCCACTTCCAGCCCGAGATCGGTCAGGGCGTAGAGGATCTCATCGAGGCTCGCCTGCGTGTCGAGGTGATCCTTCAGCCAGGAGAGGGTGAATTTCATATCACTGTCTCATCTCGTAGGGTGGGTGAAACCCACCGGAATTCGGAAAGGTGGGTGGCACCCACCCCACTATTACCGCGACAACCCGCCATGCAGCGTCGGCACGTCCAGCGCGGCAAAACCGTAATGCCGCAGCCAGCGCAGGTCGGAATCGAAGAAGGCGCGCAGGTCAGGGATGCCGTATTTCAGCATCGCCAGCCGGTCGATGCCCAGCCCGAAGGCGAAGCCCTGGAATTTCTCCGGGTCGATCCCGCCGGCCTGAAGCACCTTGGGATGCACCATGCCACTCCCGAGGATCTCCATCCAGTCGTCGCCCTCGCCCACCTTCAGCTGGCCGCCCTCCCAAGAGCAGCGCAGATCGACCTCGGCCGAGGGCTCGGTGAAGGGGAAATGCGAGGCACGGAAGCGCAACTCGACCTCGTCCACCTCGAAGAAGGCGCGGCAGAATTCCTCCAGCACCCATTTCAGGTTGGCCATGGAGATGTCCTCGCCGATGGCGAGGCCCTCGACCTGGTGGAACATCGGCGTGTGGGTCTGGTCGTAGTCGCAGCGATAGACCCGGCCCGGCGCGATCACCCGGATCGGCGCGCCCTGCGCCTGCATGGCGCGGATCTGCACCGGCGAGGTATGGGTGCGCAGCACATGCGGCGGGCGGTCGTCGCCCGCGGCGCGCGACATGAAGAAGGTGTCGTGCTCCTGCCGGGCGGGATGCTCGGGCGGGATGTTCAGCGCGTCGAAATTATACCAGTCGCTTTCGATCTGCGGCCCCTCGGCCACGGCGAAGCCCATGTCGGCGAAGATCGCCGTCACCTCTTCGGTGACCTGGCTGACCGGGTGGATGGTGCCCGCGCGGCGCGGCCGGCCGGGCAGGGTCACGTCCAGCCATTCGGCGCGCAGCCGCTGGTCCAGCGCGGCGTCGGCCAGTGCCTCCTTCTTGGCGGCCAGCGCCGAGGTGATCTCATCCTTCAGCGCATTCAGCGCGGGGCCGGCCGCCTTGCGCTCCTCGGGCGACATCTTGCCCAGCTCGCGCATTTTCAGGCTGATCTCGCCCTTTTTGCCGATCGCCTGCACGCGCAGATCCTCGAGCGCGGTCTCGTCGCCGGCGTTCGCGATGGCGTCCAGATATTTCTGCCGCAGATCATCCATTGCAGCGCCCCTCCAAATTCTTCCCCGTCCTGCTATCCACAAGCGCCGCCGAATGCAACCGGCGCCCGCCGCCCGGGCTCCGGCCCGGACTTGTCAGCGTGAGCGCCGGCGGGCGCTCTCCTCCTGAAAACCGGCCAAGAAAAAAGCCGCGCGCCCGACCGGGCCCGCGGCTTTTCCGAATTCTTAGCCGTCAGAGGCTCAGGCCAGCGCGGCTTTGGCTTTTTCGACGATCGCGCCGAAGGCCTCCGGCTCGTTCACGGCCAGATCGGCCAGAACCTTGCGGTCCACGACGATGCCGGCAGTGTTCAGGCCATTGATGAAGCGCGAATAGGTCAGCGCCTCGTCATGCGCGCGGACGGCTGCGTTGATCCGCTGGATCCACAGCGCGCGGAAGTTGCGCTTGCGCTGCTTGCGGTCGCGGGTCGCGTACTGGTTGGCCTTGTCGACAGCCTGCGTCGCGGTGCGGAAGGCATTGCCGCGGCGGCCGTAGTAGCCTTTGGCGGCCTTGATGACCTTCTTGTGACGGGCGTGGGTGGTGGTGCCGCCTTTAACTCGAGACATGTCCGTTCCTCCTTAGCGCGCGTAGGGCATCATCGACTTGATGATTTTCTCATCAGGAGCCGACAGGGTGGTGGTGCCGCGTGCGTTGCGGATGAACTTGGTGGTGCGCTTGATCATGCCGTGGCGCTTGCCCGCCTGGCCGGTCTTGATCCGGCCGTTGGCCGTCACCTTGAACCGCTTCTTGCAGCTCGACTTGGTCTTCATCTTGGGCATTTCCGTCTCCTTGAAGATGAACGGTTGTATGCGCGACTCGGCATGCCACTCGGCCGGTCGCGCGGTTCGAGAGGCGCTCGTATAAGCCCGGTGCCGCCCGATGGCAAGGGAAATCAGTTCAGGATCTCGCCCACCACCCGGATGAAGGCGCCGGGGACGTCGTTCAGGCGGTATCCCATCGGGCTGGACATGATCGCCAGCGCGATCAGCCCGCCGGAGACCAGAACAAGCAGCACCCCGCCCCGCGGCACGCGCCCGTCTGTCCAGGCGCTCACCAGGCTGGCGATGGCAAAACCGCCGATGACGATCCCCGCCACGAGGTAATAGTCGCTCTGCATCCCGGCCTCCGCGGCCAAACCGATACTGGATAACACCTATTCAGGATCGGTGCTGAAAATCAACCGCTCCTCGCAAGGGGCCACGCGCAGGATGTTGGTGGTTCCGGGCACGTTGAAGGGGATGCCCGCCATCACCACGATCTGGTCGTGCTCGGTGGCGAAGCCACCCGTCCGCGCCGCCCGCGCGGCGCCGACCACCGCCATCTTGAAGCGCTGCACATCGCCCGAGAAATAGCAGTTCACCCCCCAGGTCAGGCACAGCCGGCGCGCCGTCTTGGCAAAGGGCGTCAGCGCCAGGATCGGCACCCGCGGCCGTTCGCGCGCGGTCTTGGAGGCGGTGGTGCCGGAATGGGTGAAGCAGCAGATCGCCTTGATGTCGGCGGTCTCGGCGATCTCGCGGGCGGCGGCGACGATGCTGTCGGCCACCATCGCGTGCGCGGCCGGGCGCGCGGCGTCCAGGATCTGGCGGTAGGTCGGGTCGCTTTCGACTTCGATCGCGACGTTGTTCATCGTCGTCACCGCCTCGACCGGGTAATCGCCGGCGGCCGATTCCGCCGAGAGCATCACCGCGTCGGCGCCCTCGTAGATCGCGGTCGCCACGTCCGAGACCTCGGCGCGGGTGGGCACCGGGCTTTCGATCATGCTTTCCAGCATCTGGGTGGCCACGATCACCGGCTTGGCCGCGGCCCGGCAGCGGCGCACCAGGCGCTTCTGGATCGGCGGCAGATTCTGCACCGGCAGTTCGACGCCGAGATCGCCGCGCGCCACCATGATCCCGTCGGCGGCCTCGAGGATGCTCTCGAAGGCCGCAACGGCGGCAGGTTTCTCGATCTTGGCCAGCACCGCGGCACGGCCGGCGACCAGCTCGCGCGCCTCGGCCACGTCCTGCGCCCGCTGCACGAAGGACAGCGCCAGCCAGTCGACACCCAGTTCGCAGACGAATTCCAGGTCGCGCCGGTCCTTTTCGGTCAGCGCCGCCAGCGGCAGCACCACGTCTGGCACGTTCACGCCCTTGCGGTTGGAGATCGTCCCGCCCACCGCCACGGTGCACTCGGCGTAATCGGCGCCGCATTCATCGACCGTGAGGCGGATCTTGCCGTCATTGACCAGCAGGGTCGCGCCGGGCTCTAGCGCGGCGAAGATCTCAGGGTGGGGCAGGTTCACGCGGGCCGCGTCGCCCTCGGTCTCGTCCAGGTCGAAGCGGAATTTCTCGCCCTCGACCAGCTCCTCGCTGTCCCCCGAAAACACGCCGCAGCGCAGCTTGGGGCCCTGCAGGTCGGCGAGGATGGCGATCGGGCGCTCAAGATCCTCCTCGATCTGGCGGATGATCTGGTGGCGGGCGCGGATCTCGTCATGCGAGCCGTGGCTCATGTTGAGGCGGAACACGTCGGCCCCGGCCTCGAACAGGGCGCGTATCATCTTGTAATCATTGGAAGCGGGCCCCAGCGTGGCCACGATCTTGACGTTGCGAAGCCGTCTCATGTTCTCGCGTCTCTTTCGTTCTGGAAATGGGCGGGCGGGAGCGTCCTCTTAATGGACGAATTCCGCCAAGGTGACAACTGGCGCTTTCCCGGCGCTTGGCGTAGACCGGGATCTGACCGAAGAACATGACAGCGCCATGACCTACCAACCGTTTCACATCATCGGAGAGGACCGCCCTGCGCGCTGGGTGGTCACCTGCGACCATGCCGCCAACACCGTGCCCGATTTCGTCGGCGGCGGTTCTCTGGGCATCCATGACGAGGATATGGAGCGCCACATCGCCTATGACGTCGGCGCCGCGGGCGTCGCGACGCGGCTGGGCGCGCTGCTGGACGCGCCGGTCCTGCTGTCCAATTTCTCGCGCCTGGTGATCGACCCCAACCGGGGCGAGGACGACCCGACGCTCTTGATGCGGCTCTACGACGGCACCATCATCCCCGCCAACCGCCACGCCGACGCGCGTGAGCGCGAAAAGCGCCTCGCGCGCTGTTACCGTCCCTATCACGAGGCGCAGGACAGGCTTCTGTCGCGGCGCGGGGACAGCATCCTGCTGTCGATCCACTCCTACACCAAACAGCTGCGCGGCCGCCCGCCGCGGCCCTGGCATATCGGCATCCTGCACGCCGCCGACCAGCGGCTGGCGCGGCCGCTGATCTACCGGCTGCGCGAGGAGCACGATCTCTGCGTCGGCGAGAACGAGCCCTACGGCGGCCACCTGCCCGGCGACTCGGTCGATCGCCACGCCATCGCCTCGGGGCGCCACAATGTGCTGATCGAGCTGCGCAACGACCTGATCGAGGACGAGAAGGGCCAGGCCGCCTGGGCCGGGCGCCTGGCCCCGATCCTTCGCGAAGTTCTGGAGACCACAGGGTTTTAGGGAGGCATCCATGCCACATATCGTGATCGACTATTCCGAGGGTCTGGACGAGACCCACGACCTGCACGCGCTCTGCCGTTCGGCCTTCGAGGCCGCGGCGGCGACGGGGGTCTTCGCCGACCCTTCCGCCATCAAGGTGCGTGCGCGCCCCTGCCCCTATTTCCTGCTGGGCGCCGACCCGCAGAGCTTCGCCCATGTCGACGTGCACCTGCTGGACGGCCGCAGCCCCGAGCAGAAATCCACCGTCACCCACGCCGTGCTGAAGGCGCTGGAGACGCATCTGCCCACGGTCGGATCGCTGACCGTGGACATCCACGACATCGCGCGCGCAAGCTACGCCAAGCGCGCCCTTTGACCGGAGGCATTCATGGACGACCAGACCCGCATCGAGATCGAGGCCGCCGCCTTCCGTCGGCTCCGCAAACACCTGCTCGAAGACCGTCCCGACGTGCAGAACATCGACCTGATGAACCTCGCCGGCTTTTGCCGCAACTGCCTGAGCCGCTGGTATCAGGAGGCCGCCAACGAGCGCGGCATCGAGATGACCAAGGACGAAGGCCGCGAGGCGTTCTACGGCATGCCCTATTCGGAATGGAAAGAGAAAAACCAGACCGCGGCCAGCGCCGAGAAACAGGCCGCCTTCGAGGTCGCCTTCCGCGAGAACGTGGGCGAGGACAAGGGCTGAGCCCCGTCTGACCTGGATCAACGCGGGCGCCCCTTGCCATGCTATCCTTGCCCAAGGACAGGCGGGGGAGGAACCATGCGCCCGGCAGATCAGTTGGCCCATTTCGTGGCCGAGGCCCTGAAGGCGGGGCGCACGCGCGCGGAAATCTCCGCCGCCCTGCATGAGGCCGGATGGACCGGGACGGAGGTCGCCGGCGCATTGGATGCTTGGGCCGAGAGCGCCTTCTCGCCCCCGGTGCCGCGCCCGCGCCCCTATGTCTCGGCGCGCGAGGCGTTCCTCTATGCGCTGATGTTCCTGGCGCTGGCCATGACCGCCTGGAACATCACCACGCTGGGCTTCGAGCTGATCGAGCTCTGGCTGCCCGACGTGACCGACAGGTTCAGCCGCTACAACGCCCAGTCCGTCCGCTGGTCGATCTCGGTGCTGGTGGTGTTCTTCCCGCTGTTCCTGGTGATGAACGCCCGCGCCCAGCGCGCCGCCCATGCCGACCCCGGCCAGCGACGCTCAGCCGTGCGCAAATGGTTCGGCTACATCACCCTGTTTCTCGCCGCCATCGCGCTGCTGGGGGACCTGATCGCGGTGATCTACGCGCTGCTCAGCGGCGACCTGACCGCGCGCTTCCTCGCCAAGGCGGCGCTGGTGGCGCTGACCGCAGGGCTTATCTTCCTCTATTTCCGCGGCGAGATGGGGGAGGCCCGCGATGCGCACTGACAGGCTGGCCCAGATCGCGCTGGCCGCGCTGGTCGCGGCGCTGGTGGTGTTCGGACTGCTGACCGTGGGCGGCCCCGGCAAGGGTCGGATGGAGAGGCGCGACGCGACGCGCCTGTCGGACTTGCAGGATCTCGGCCAATACGTCCGCTGCGTGGCCAACACCCAGGACAAGACGTTGCCAGCGGGCCTCGCCCCGGTGGAGACCTGCCAGCGCGAACTGCGGCTGGCCGATCCCTTCACCGGCGCACCCTACCTTTATCAACGCGTCTCGGACACCGCCTACCGGCTCTGCGCCGGGTTCGAGGACACCGGCTGGGTGGCCGAGGCCCGCGAACGCGACCTCGACCCCGCCACCGGGTGCCTGCAATTCACCTACACGCCCTGAGGCGCGCGGCTCAGATCGCCGACTTGCGGCTTTCCTCGATATAGATCTCGCGCAGCCGCACCGCGACCGGGCCCGGCGCACCGCTGCCCACCTTGACCCCGTCGACCTCGACCACCGGCATCACGAAGGTCGAGGCCGAGGTGATGAAGGCCTCGTCGGCGCCCTGCGCCTCCGCGATGGTGAAGGCGCGCTCCTCCACCTCCATCTGCGCCTCGCGGGCGAAGCGCAGAACGGCGGCGCGGGTGATCCCGTGCAGGATGTCGTGGGAAAGGTCGCGGGTGACGATCTTGCCGCCCGTGACGATATAGGCGTTGTTGCTGGTGCCCTCGGTCACATGGCCGTCCTCGACCAGCCAGGCGTCGTCGACGCCCGCCGCCTTGGCCATCATCTTGCCCATCGAGGGGTAGAGCAGCTGCACCGTCTTGATGTCGCGCCGGCCCCAGCGGATATCGTCGATCGAGATCACCTTGATCCCGGTCCTGGCGGCGGGGCTGTCGGCGAGGCCCGGCTTGGACTGGGTGAACAGCACCAGCGTGGGCTTGACCACCTCGGGGTCGGGAAACACGAAATCCCGGTCGCCGGCCGAGCCGCGCGTCACCTGCAGGTAGACCCCGCCTTCGACCACGTTGTTGCGCGCCACCAGCTCGCGATGGATCTCCAGCAGGTCGTCGAACGCGGCCGGCTTTTCGATGTCCAGCTCGCTGAGCGAGCGTTCCAGCCGCGCCAGGTGGCCGTCGAAGTCCACCAGCTTGCCGTCGAGGACCGAGGTCACCTCGTAGACCCCGTCAGCCATCAGGAAGCCGCGGTCGAAGATCGAGACCTTCGCCTCCTCTTCCGGCAGGTAGTCCCCGTTCAGATATACGGTGCGGCTCATGGTCGTCTCCTATCCCCAGAGGCCGGGTTCCGATGGATGCACCCCGGCCGCGTCATAATGCAATGGCTCCGCCCGGTCTTCGGCCAGAAGTAGCGGTCCGTCAAGATCCGTCACCGCCGCGCCCTGCGCGACCAGCACCGCCGGCGCCATGGCCAGCGACGACCCCAACATGCAGCCCACCATGATGCCGTAGCCCTCGGCCCGCGCCGCCGTGCGCAGCGCCAGCGCCTCGGTCAGCCCGCCCGTCTTGTCGAGCTTGATGTTGATCAGGTCGTATTTGCCCTTCAGCCCGGGCAGCGAGGCGCGGTCGTGACAGCTTTCGTCGGCGCAGACCGGCAGCGGGCGGTCGATCTCGCCCAGCATGCCGTCCTGCCCCGCCGGCAAGGGCTGCTCCACCAGCGCCACCCCCAGCCGCACCAGATGCGGCGCCAGCTCGGCATAGACATCGGCGCTCCAGCCCTCGTTGGCATCGACGATGATGCGCGATCTCGGCGCGCCCGCGCGCACCGCCTCCAGCCGCGCCATATCGCCCTCGCCGCCCAGCTTGACCTTCAACAGCGGCCGCTGCGCGTTCCGCGCCGCCGCCGCGCGCATCTTCTCGGGGGCCTCCAGCGACAGGGTGTAGGCGGTGATCTCCGGCCCCGGCGCGGGCAGGCCGGCCAGCTCCCACACCCGCTTGCCCGCGCGCTTGGCCTCCAGGTCCCACAGCGCGCAATCCACCGCGTTGCGCGCCGCCCCCGCCGGCAGCGCCTGCTGCAGCGCCGCGCGGTCCGACGGCAGCGCCAGCCCCTCGATCTGCGCGGTCACGCTCTCCAGCGTCTCGCCATAGCGGGCATAGGGCACGCATTCGCCCCAGCCCTCGAAACCGCCGTCGCTCACCCGCACCGTCAACACCTTCGCCTCGGTCCGCGACCCGCGCGAGATGGTGAAGACCTGCGCCAGTCGGAACACCTCCGGCGTCACGCTGATCCGCATCGCACCACTCCCCTTCTTCTGGCCAAAAATATCCCCGCCGGAGGCATCCGCCCGCGCCGCGCGCGCTGCCGCCGGGGGCAGTATGATCAGATCGCCGCCAGCGCGTCCACCAGCCGCCCCGCGCCCTGCCGGAACGGGTCGACCGCGGGCAGGCCCATGCGCGCCTCGGTCTCGGCCAGATAGGCCAGCGCCTCCTCCTCCGACATGTGCTGGGTGTTGACCGAGATCCCCACCACCTGGCAGGCCGGGTTCACCACGCGCGCCAAGGTCAGCGCCACGTCGCGCAGCGCCTCGAGGCTGGGCAGGGAATGGCCCGGCAGCCCGCGCATATGCGCGCGCGTCGGCTCGTGGCTGAGGATCAGCGCATCGGGCTGGCCACCGTGGATCAGCGCCAGGGTCACGCCCGAATAGGAGGCATGGAAAAGCGATCCCTGCCCCTCGATCACATCCCAGTGGTCGGGGTCGTTGTCGGGCGTCAGCCACTCGATGGAGCCGGCCATGAAATCCGCCACCACCGCATCCAGCGGCACGCCGCCGCCGGTGATCAGGATGCCGGTCTGGCCGGTGGCGCGGAAACTCGATTTCATGCCCCGTTCGCGCATCTCGGCGTCCATCGCCAGCGCGGTATACATCTTGCCGACCGAGCAATCGGTGCCCACCGCCAGCACCCGCTTGCCGCTGCGCCTGACGCCGCCCGCGATGGGATAGTCCACCTCGGGCACCCGAACGTCGTGCAATTCGCGCCCGCAGGCCGCGGCCACGGCCACCAGGTCGGGCTCATCGCGCAGCAGGTTGTGCAGGCCGGAGGCCAGGTCGAAGCCCTCCTCCAGCGCCGCCACCAGCACCTTTTTCCACGCTTTCGAGATCACCCCGCCGCGGTTGGCCACGCCCACCACCAGGGTCTGCGCCCCGGCCGCGCGGGCCTCGGCCAGCGTCATGTCGGGCAGGCCGAGATCGGCCTTGCAGCCGTCCATGCGGAACTGGCCCACGGCATTCTCGGGGCGCCAGTCCTTGATGCCCTGGGCGACCTTGGCGGCCAGCGCATCGGGCGCGTCGCCCAGGAAAAGCAGGTAGGGGGTCTTGATCATGGCAGCGGCCCTCGATTGCGTTGCGTTTGCACCAGCTTAACGGAGAGGCCCGGAATGTCTTTTTGAAGTCTGGCGCGAAGGATACCAGAATTCGAATATTCTTCGACGTATCTCCTGGTTGATAGATTATTCTTGCGTGCGCTGGCCAGAGTGTCGCGGAATTCTCCGCACCGGCCTCGCCCATTCTGCGCCTGCAAAACACAGCTTGAAGCGAGGCGCGCAATATTCTACCAAACGCGCAATCCAAGGCGAAACATCATTACCGGAAAGGCCGCTCATGAGCTTCCGCATCCAGCCCCAGCCCCCTGCCCGCCCGAACCGCTGCCAGCTGTTCGGCCCCGGCTCGAACACCAAGCTGTTTCCGAAGATGGCCGCCAGCGCCGCCGACGTCATCAACCTCGACCTTGAGGATTCGGTTGCGCCTTCGGACAAGGACATGGCCCGCGCCAATGTGATCGAGGCGCTGAACAGCATCGACTGGGGCAACAAGACCATGTCGGTGCGGATCAACGGGCTGGACACGCCCTACTGGTACCGCGACGTGGTCGACCTGCTGGAACAGGCCAGCGAGCGGTTGGACCAGATCATGATCCCCAAGGTGGGCTGCGCGGCGGATGTCTATGCCGTGGACGCCCTTGTCACCGCGATCGAGGCCGCCAAGGGCCGGCAGAAGAAGATCGGCTTCGAGGTGATCATCGAATCGGCCGCCGGCATCGCCCATGTCGAGGAGATCGCCGCCGCCAGCCCGCGCCTGCAGGCCATGTCCCTGGGGGCGGCCGATTTCGCGGCCTCGATGGGGATGCAGACCACCGGCATCGGCGGCACGCAGGAGAATTACTACATGCTGCACGAGGGCCGGAAACACTGGTCCGACCCGTGGCACTGGGCGCAGGCCGCGATCGTGGCCGCCTGCCGCACCCATGGCGTGCTGCCGGTGGACGGGCCCTTCGGCGATTTCAGCGACGACGAGGGCTTCATCGCGCAGGCCCGCCGCTCGGCCACGCTGGGCATGGTCGGCAAATGGGCCATCCACCCCCGGCAGATCGCGCTCGCGAACCAGGTCTTCACCCCCTCGGACGAGGCCGTGTCCGAGGCGCGCGAGATCCTGGCCGCGATGGAAGCCGCCAAGGCCAAGGGCGAGGGCGCGACCGTCTACAAGGGCCGGCTGGTCGACATCGCCTCGATCAAGCAGGCCGAGGTGATCGTGCGCCAGGCCGAGATGATCGCCGCGGGCTGAAGCCGGGAAAAGGGCGCATGCGATGCGCATGACGTCCATATGCCTCTGATGCACGGGAACGGGGCCCGCGCGGGCCCGGTTTCTGCGCGGCGCGCAAAACGAACGGCATGGGCGAATTCGCCACGCGGCGCGGCGGCACGCAGGACGGGGGCGCCATGACCCTTTGGCCGGCCCTCGCACTCGACATTGCAAATCCGCCCCTGCGAGGTCATATAGCCTGCGACCACAGATGGAGCGCCGCGATGAACTATCTCGAGTTCGAAAAACCCCTGGCCGAGATCGAGGGCAAGGCCGAGGAACTGCGCGCCCTGGCGCGCGCGAATGAAGAGATGGATGTCGAACAGGAAGCGGCGGCGTTGGACAAGAAGGCCGCCGACCTGCTGCGCGACCTCTACAAGAACCTCTCGCCCTGGCGCAAATGCCAGGTCGCACGCCACCCCGACCGGCCGCATTGCCGCGACTACATCGAGGCGCTGTTCACCGAATACACGCCACTCGCCGGCGACCGGAACTTCGCCGACGACCACGCGGTGATGGGCGGGCTCGCCCGGCTGGGGGACCGTCCGATCATGGTGATCGGCCACGAGAAAGGGCACGACACCAAGACCCGGATCGAGCGTAATTTCGGCATGGCCCGCCCCGAAGGCTACCGCAAGGCGATCCGGCTGATGGAACTGGCCGACAAGTTCAAGCTGCCCGTCATCACCCTGGTGGATACTCCCGGCGCCTATCCCGGCAAGGGGGCCGAGGAGCGCGGGCAATCCGAGGCGATCGCGCGCTCGACCCAGAAATGCCTTGAGATCGGCGTGCCGCTGATCTCGGTCATCATCGGCGAGGGCGGCTCGGGGGGCGCGGTGGCCTTCGCCACGGCGAACCGTGTGGCGATGCTGGAGCATTCGGTCTATTCGGTGATCTCGCCGGAGGGCTGCGCCTCGATCCTGTGGAAGGATGCCGAGAAGATGCGCGAGGCCGCCGAGGCGCTGCGCCTGACCGCGCAGGACCTAAAGAAGCTGGGCGTGATCGACCAGATCATCGACGAGCCGCTGGGCGGCGCGCAGCGCGGCCGCAAGGCGGCGATCGCCAGCGTCGGCAAGGCGCTGGAGGCGATGCTGGCCGAGTTCGACGGCAAGGATCGCAAGGCGCTGATCAAGGACCGGCGCGAGAAATTCCTGAAGATGGGCGCCAAGGGGCTGGCGGCCTGAGCGGCCCGCACCTGACACGAATTTTCCGCGGAAATTCAAGCGATCTTGCGCAGAAAGATCGGCTTTCCACATGGTCTCTTCGGCGCGCCCGGCCCATTCGCGGTCGTCGCCGCGCCCGTCGATCTCGCCCGGCGCCGGTTGGCCGGCGTTGTCGTCGCGCCAGTCGGGCAGCAGCAGGGTCTGAGGGTCTCCTGAACTACCGCACGGTCATCGCCGCGCCGCCTTGTGCAGCGCAGGTTGGCCGGGGCGCCCGTGGAGCACCTCCGGCGTGACGGCATCCTCGATGAATTCCTGTCAGCCGATTTGCCGGAAACCGGCCTCGTCCATCAGCCGATCCGAGGCGGTCTCGATCTCGTCCTCAAGCCGCGCCATGAAGGCGCCGGTATCCATCCCCGCGGGGATGCGCGGCAGGAATTCCACCACCGCCAGCCCCGGCTTGCGGTAGATGCCGGTGCGCGGCCAGAACACGCCCACATTGGTGGCCGCCGGCACGCAATCCCGTCCCATCTCGGCATAGAGAACACCGGCGCCGATCTTGTAGGGCTTGTCCACGCCCGGGGCGACGCGGGTGCCTTGGGGATAGATGATCAGCTGTCCGGGCTTCTGCTTGCCATCCTTCACGCCGCGCATCATCTGGCGGATCGCCTCGGCCCGGCGGCCGCGGTTGACCGGAATGCAGCCGATGCGCAGGGCATACCAGCCCAGGAACGGCGCCCATTTGAGCGAACTCTTCATGATGAACTTGGGCCGGGGCGTGACGCTGACGATCAGGATGATGTCGAAGAAGCTCTGGTGCTTGGAGGCGATCAGCACCTCGCCAGAGGGCACCTCGCCCCGGATCTCCGAACGCAGCCCCACCATCCAGCGTGCCGTCCAGCGCACCCAGCGGCAATAGGCATGCGCCGCGTGGAAGGCCCATTTCCGCGAGACCAGCGCGAAGGGCGTGAAGGCGACGGCGTAGACCGCCATCATCAGATACATCTGCCCCACGAACAAAAGCGAGCGCAGCCATTGCACGGCGTATTTCATCAGGTGATCTCCCTTAGCACGCGAAGCGCGGCGGCGCGGGTGGCCCAGAAGGCGACGAAAGCGGCCGCCGGCGGGATCAGCAGCGGCAGCGCCCAGTCCGCCCCGGCAAAGCCGAGCCCGGTGAGGAAGCCACCCGCCGCGTCGGCCTCGGGCAGGAAGGCGATGGCCACCATGCCCAGCGCCGTGCCCGCCCCCGCGCCCTGCAGCGCCCGGCCGGCGAAGCGGCGCACGAAGGCGCGCGCGATATAGACGTCCCGCGCGCCGACCAGCCGCAACACGGCGATCACGCGGGCATTGGCGGCCAGCGCCGCCTTGGCCGAAAGTGTGATCATCGCCGCCGTGGCCAGCGCGATCAGCCCCAGCGAGATCATGCCCAGCGCGCGCAGCCGGCCCGCGGCCCGCACCAGCGGGCGGCGCCAGCGCGTGTGATCGTCGAACACCGCGCCCGGCGCCTCGCCCGCCAGCCGCAGGCGCAGCCCGGCGGCGTCGTAGCCCGCGCCGTCCTCCGTGACCTCGATCAGCTGCGGCACGGGCAGCTGCGCGACCGGCAGGTCGGGGCCGAACCATGGCTCGAGCAGCGCGCGCTGTTCGGCCTCGGGCAGGACGCGGGCGGTGGCGATGCCGGGGGTGGTGCGCAGGATCTCCATCACAGCGGCGACCTGCGCCTGCATCTGCCCCTCGGGGGCCGAGATGCGCACGGTGGCGGTGCGCGCCAGCGCCTCGGACCAGCGGTCGGCCAGCCGGCCCGTGGCCAGCGACAGCGCCAGCGCGAAAACCGCGAGGAACGCCATCGCGGCGGCGGTGAACACGGTCAGCCAGACGGTGAAGCCGGTCGGCGGCACCACCCGGTCGGCCTGCCGGTCGCCGGCCAGCAGCACGCGCAGGCGCTGCGCCGCGCTCACAGCTCGGCCCCCGCGAGATGCAGGCGGCGGTCCTTGATCCGCAGCACGCGGGCCGCGACCTGCGCCTTGGCGGCGCGGATCAGTGCAAGGTCGTGTGTGGCGATCAGCACCGCCTTGCCCATCTTGTTGAGCTCCACCAGCAGCGTCAGCAGGCGCTGCGACATCTCCCAGTCGACATTGCCGGTGGGCTCGTCGGCGAGGATCACGTCGGGGGCCATGATGACGGCGCGGGCCAGCGCGGCGCGCTGACGCTCGCCGCCCGACAGCTCGGGCGGCAGGGCGTTGGCGCGGGCGGTCAGCCCAACCCAGGCCAGCAGCTCGCGCAGGTTGCCCTCCTCGGACAGCCCGGCGCGGCCGGAGACGGTCAGCGGCAGGGCGACGTTCTCGTCCAGCGGCAGATGGTCGAGGAAGGCACAATCCTGGTGCACCACCCCGATGCGCTGCCGGGTGCGGGCGATGTCGTCGCGGCTCATGCCGCGCAGGTCGCGACCGAACAGGCCGACCCGGCCGGAGGTGGGCAGCAACTCGCCGTAGCAGAGCTTCAGCAACGTGGTCTTGCCCGCCCCCGATGGCCCGGTCAGGAAATGGAAGGACCCCGGCACCAGCTTGAGCGAGACGTCCGACAGCAGCTCCCCCCCGCCATAGCTGTGGGCGACGTTTTCCAGCTCGATCACATGCGCCTCCGATCCCGTTCGCAGCCGTTTTGCCCGTTCCGGGGCGCGGTTTCAATCGCGCGCGCGCAAATCCTTTGAATCCCCCGCCTTTCTGATACAACATGAGCCAAACAGAGACAGAGCCGAAGGCCCAAGGCTGGTCACGGACGAAAGGGACGAGATGCGGCTGGTTTGCCCGAATTGCGACGCGCAGTATGAGGTGGATGACGCACTGATCCCGGCCGGCGGGCGGGATGTGCAATGTTCGAATTGCGGCCATACCTGGTTCCAGCGCGCCGCCGGAGAGCCTGAGCCCGAAGCCGAAGAGATGGCCTGGGCGGAGGGGATCGCCGAAGAGCCGGATTACGAGGAAGAGGCCGAGGCCGCGCCGGAGCCTGAGGCCGAACCCGCGCCCGAAGAGGCGCCGGGCCCGCGCCGGCAGGTGCTGGACGAATCGCTGGCCGAGATCCTGCGCGAGGAGGCCGAGCGCGAGCGTCGCGCCCGCGAGACCGAGGCGCAGGCCGGCACCTGGGAAGAGCAGCCCGATCTCGGCCTCGACGAGACCACGCCCGCCCCGGGCCGCCAGCGCCCCGAGCCGCAGGAGCACGTCGCGCGGCTGCGCGGCATCGAGCCGGAGCGCGCCGAGGCCGGGCCGCGCCGCGACCTGCTGCCGGATATCGAGGAAATCAACTACACGCTGCGCTCGACCTCCGAGCGCAAGCGCGCCGGCGCCCCCGAAGGCGCCGAGGCGGAGGAGACCGCGCCGGACCGCGGTGGCTTCGGCCGGGGCTTCAGCCTGGTGGTCGTGCTGGCGGCGATGGCGCTGGCGGCCTACGTGCTGGCGCCGCAGATCGCCGAACAGGTGCCGCAGCTGAAACCGGTGCTGAACGGCTATACCGAGGCGGTGGACCGGATGCGGATCGGGCTGGAGGTGGTGACGAACCTGCTGATCGAGAAGATCGCCGCGCTTACCGGCTGATCAGAACCGATCCAGCAGCCGCCGCAGGTAATCGAGCTCGATCTCGGGACGGCCCTGCTCGGAGGAGCGGCGGCGGATCTCGTCCAGCAGTTCGCGCGCGCGGCCGTAGACATCCTCGCCCTGCAGCAGGTTTTCATCGGTGCCCAGCGGGCCCTGCGCGCCGCGCTCGCGGCCCAGCGGGTCGCGCTGCGCGTCCGAGCGGGCCTGGCCCGTCGCATCGCCCTGCTGGCCCTGCTGGCCCGGCTGGCCCTGCTGCTCGGCCAGCGCCTCGCCGAGGTTCCGCATGCCCTCGCGCAGCGCCTCCATCGCCTCGGCCTGGTTGTCCAGCGCGCCGGCAATGTCGTCGCCGCGCAGCGCCTCTTCGGCGCCGTCCATCGCCCGGCCTGCGCGGTCGAGCGCGTCGCGCGCCGCGCGGCCCGCTTCGCCGCCGAGGCCGGGCAACTGGCGCTGCTGGCGATCGAGTTCGCGGCGCAGGGCGCGCTGGCGGTCGGCGAGGCTCTGGTCGCCCGGCTGGCCGCCCGCGCCCGGCCGCTGCTGCCCCTCGGCCTGGCCCTGCCCCCCGGGGGCCTGACCGAGGCCGTCCTGGCCCTCGTTCTGGCCGGCATCGGCGCCGGGGTTGAACTGTTCCTGCAACTCGCGGAAGGCATCATCGGACAGGCCCTGCTGGTCGCGCAGGGTCTCGGCCAGTCCCTCCATGGCCTGCTGGCCCGGGCTCCGCTGGCCCTGCCCCTGGCCCTGGGTGACCTGCATGTTCTCCATCATCTGGCGGAGCTGGTCGAGAAGCTGCTGCGCCTCGGCCATGCGGCCCTGCTCCATCAGCTCCTGGATGCGGTCGAGCATCTGCTGGAGCTGGTCGGGGGTAATCTCCTGCATGTTCTGGTTCTCGGCCTGGTCGGTCTGCTGGCCTTCCTGCTGCGACTGTTCGGCCAACTGACGGATGTAGTCGCGCATGGCCTGCTGCAGTTCCTCCATCAGCTCGGCGATCTCGGCCTCGTCGGCGCCGCGCCGCATGGCCTCGGACAGGCGGTCCTGCGCGCGGTTCAGCCGTGCCAGCGCATCCGACAGGCCGCCATCCTCAAGCATCACCGCGATGTCCCACAGCACCTGCGCGATCTCGTCCCGTGTCCCGGCGTCGAGATCGTCCTGAACGACCGCAAGCCGCCGCATCGCCACGCGCAGCGGCAGGTAGGCCGCGCCGTTGCGGAACACCTCGTCGGGGCGGTGGGTGAGCGCGCGCAGGACCTGCACCACGCGCGGCGCGTTGGCGCGGGTCCAGAGCAGGTCGCGCCGCATCTCGATCAGCGCCGCCGCCATCGGGTCGAAAAACCGCCGCCCGCCGAGATCGGACTTGATCGGGCTGCTCTGCCCGGTCTGGCCCAGCGCGTCCTCGACCTCGAACAGCATCTCCACGGGCAGCCGCGCCCAGGGGTGCTGCGAGAAATTCTCGACCAGCGTCTCCTCGAAACCGGTGCGGTCGCCGGTGATCGGCATGGGCAGGTCCACCACGATCGCCGCGCGCGGCTCGGGCACGGCCGCGAGGCCGTAGCGGCGATCGACGGCGGCGAGATCGAGGGAGATCGTCACCCGGCCCGCGACCACGCCGTGATCATCCCGGGCCAGGAATTTCTGCTGGATCTCGCCGCCGCGGCCGCGCTCCATCCGGGCGGCGATGGTGACGGTGGGGGGGCGGTCCGGCTCCATCACCACGTCCCAGGCCTGCCCGCCGGGGCCGGCGATCTCAAGCGCGCCGCTTTGCGCCACATCGAAGCGGCGGGTCATCGCGTCCTCGCCGGGCGGCAGCGGCGCGCCTGAGACGGTTTCGCGGATCTCCAGCGCGCCGGGCTGGCCGTAAAGGCGCAGGGTGACGCGGCTGCCCTGTGGCACGCGCAGCCGCGCCTGGGCGATGTCGTTGAGATAGAGGCCGGGCTTTCCGGTGTAGGCCGGAGGCTCGACCCAGCCCTCCCAGGCCGGGCCGCCGGCCAGCGCCGCGCCCGGCGCGCCAAGGCTGTCGCCCACCGTGCCGACGCGCCAGAGCGAGCCGAAGATCAGCGCCACCGCCAGGCCGATCACCGCCACATAGCGCAGCCCGTAACGGTCGCGCGCGGACAGGCGCAGGTCGGGGCTGACGGCGCGGGCCATCTGCACGCGCTCGGCCATGCGGGCGACATGGGCGCGCCAGACATATTCCGAGCCCGCATCCCCCGCCCCGATCGCCTGCGCGTCGCTGAGCGCCGTGATCGGGCGGCCGGGCAAGGTGGCGTCGAGCCGGGCCAGAGCCTCGGCCCGCGCGGGAAAACGGAAGCCGCGCAGACCCGCGATCAGCGCCCAGAGCGCGGCCAGCCCCACCGCCGCCGCGGCGGCGATCACCGCCCCGCGCCCGGCGCTGTCGTGCCAGCCGAAGAGAAGCGGCACCAGAGCGGCGAAAACGATGGACCAGAGCGGCCAGAAGGCGCGGGTTGCACGCTCCGCCAGCATCCCCCACAGGGTCAACCGCAGCGGCCATTTCAGCCGCTTCAGCGCCATCTCCGGGGTGTGGGTCAGGTCGGTCATGCTCCGTTCCGGCAGGCCGGGAGCGGGATAGCCCCCCTTACAGCCATTCGGGAATGGTATCGCGGTTTATGATCTCGTCAAAGCTTGGCCGGGCGCGGATGACGGCGAATTGATCCCCGTTCACCAGCACCTCGGGCACCAAAGGCCGGGTGTTGTATTCCGACGCCATCACCGCGCCATAGGCCCCGGCCGAGCGGAAGGCGATCAGGTCGCCGGGGCCGACGGGGGGCAGGTTGCGCTGCTTGGCGAAGGTGTCGCCAGTCTCGCAAACCGGGCCCACCACGTCATAGGGGGCCTGCTCGGCGCCCGGGGCGGGCTCGATCACCGGCACGATGTCGTGGTGCGCGGCATAGAGCGAGGGCCGCAGCAGGTCGTTCATCGCCGCGTCCACGATCAGGAAATCGCGCCCTTCGCCCGATTTCAGGTAGATCACCTGGCTGACCAGGATCCCGGCATTGCCCGAGATTAGCCGGCCCGGCTCGATCTCCACCTCGCAGCCCAGATCGCCCACGGTGCGCTTGATCAGCTCGCCGTATTGCATGGGCAGGGGCGGCACCTCGTTGGACTGGGTGTAGGGAATGCCCAAGCCCCCGCCGAGGTCGAGCCGGCGGATTTCGTGACCGTCCGCGCGCAGCGCGCGGGTCAGTTCGGCCACCTTCAGATAGGCGGCCTCGAACGGCTCCAGCTGGGTCAGCTGGCTGCCGATATGCACGTCGATGCCGACGACCTCGATCCCCGGCAGGGCCGCGGCCTCGGCATAGACCTCGCGGGCGCGGGCGATGGGGATGCCGAACTTGTTCTCGGCCTTGCCGGTGGCGATCTTCTCGTGGGTCCTGGCGTCCACGTCGGGGTTGATGCGGATGGCGATGGGGGCGGCCACGCCCAGGCTGACCGCGACCTCGGACAGCGCCTGCATCTCGGGCTCGCTTTCGACGTTGAACTGGCGGATACCGCCCTCAAGCGCCACGCGCATCTCCTCGCGCGTCTTGCCCACGCCGGAGAACACGATCCTGTCGCCAGGCACGCCGGCGGCGCGGGCGCGGCGGTATTCACCGCCCGAGACCACGTCCATGCCGGCGCCCAGGTTGCCCAGCGTCCTGATCACCGCCTGGTTGGAGTTCGACTTCATCGCGAAGCAAACCACATGGTCGAGCCCCTCCAGCGCCTCCTCGAACAGGCGGTAATGGCGGGTCAGCGTGGCGGTGGAATAACAGTAGAACGGCGTGCCCACCGCCTCCGCGATTTGCGGGACGGGCACGTCTTCGGCGTGGAGAACGCCATTGCGGTAGAGGAAATGATCCATCAGTCGATCGGCCTTGAACGGAGGAAGAGATAGAGCGGCAGCCCGCAGGACACGCCGATGAGAAAGGTGGCGGGGATGGCGACGAGCGCGGCCCAGTTCCGGCGCACGGCGGTCTCGGCGATGATCCAGAGCGTCAGCGCCAGCGCGGCGATGGTCAGGTCCCACACCAGCCCGGAGGTCGCGGCGTTGGCATGCCAGGCCGCGATCATCGGGCCGAGTTGCCAGCCATGTTCCGAGAACCACGCGATGAAATAGCTCATCGGGTGGACCGCACCCCATATGGCCAGCGCCAGATAGGCCAGCCGCAGGCCGGACATCAGCCGTTGCCCCCGGTGATGCCGATCTCGGCACCTCCGGTCACGGTGAGGCCCGGCGCCGTGCCGGGCCGCTCGGGCGCGCCGTCGGCGCCGCAGGCGACCAGCAGGGCCAGCAGCCCGATCAGGGCGAGCGGTTTCATCCCAGCACCTCTTTCCACCGGGCGATCTGGGCGCGCACCTGCTCGGGCGCCGTGCCGCCATAGCTGGTGCGGCTTGCGACCGAGTTGTGCACGCCGAGAACGCCGAACACCTCATCGGTGATCTTAGCGCAAACCGACTGCATGTCATCCAGGCTGAGCTCGGGCAAGTCGCAGCCCTTCTGCTCGGCCAGCGCCACGAGGCTGCCGGTGACGTGATGCGCCTCGCGGAAGGGCATGTCGAGGGCGCGGACCAGCCAGTCGGCCAGATCGGTGGCGGTGGAGAAGCCGGAGGCCGCCGCAACCTCGAGCGCGGCGCGGTTGGCGGTCATGTCCTTGACCATGCCCTCCATCGCGGCCAGCGCCAGCATCAGGCTGTCGGCGGCGTCGAAGACCTGCTCCTTGTCCTCCTGCATATCCTTGGAATAGGCCAGCGGCAGGCCCTTCATCACCGTGAACAGCGCCACCATCGCGCCCATGATCCGGCCGATCTTGGCGCGGATCAGCTCGGCCGCGTCGGGGTTCTTCTTCTGCGGCATGATCGAGGAGCCGGTGGAGAAGCGGTCGGAGAGCACGACGAAGCGGAACTGGGCCGAGGACCAGATCACCAGCTCCTCGGCGAAGCGCGACAGGTGCATGGCGCAGATCGTCGAGGCGGCGAGGAATTCCAGCGCGAAATCGCGGTCGGACACGGCGTCGAGCGAGTTGGCGGAGGGCCGGTCGAAGCCCAGCGCCTCGGCCGTCATGTGCCGGTCGATGGGGAAGGAGGTGCCGGCGAGCGCGGCGGCGCCCAGCGGGCATTCGTTCATCCGCGCGCGGGCGTCGCGGAAGCGGCTCATGTCGCGGCCGAACATCTCTACATAGGCCATCATGTGATGGCCCCAGGTCACGGGCTGAGCGGTCTGCAGATGGGTGAAGCCGGGCATCACCCAGGCCGCGCCGGCCTCGGCCTGAACCAGCAGCGCGCGGATCAGCGCCTCGATGCCGGCGATGGCGGCGTCCATCTGATCGCGCACCCAGAGTTTGAAATCGGTCGCCACCTGGTCGTTGCGCGAGCGTGCGGTGTGCAGGCGGCCGGCGGGCTCTCCGATGATCTCCTTCAGGCGCGACTCCACATTCATGTGGATGTCCTCGAGCGCGGTGGAGAACTGGAATGTTCCCGCCTCGATCTCTGACAAGACCGTGAGCAGGCCTTCCCTGATCGCCTCGGCATCGCTATCGGTAAGGATACCGGCGCTGGCCAGCATCGCGGCATGGGCGCGGGAGCCCTGGATGTCTTGCGCGGCCAGCCGCTTGTCAAAGCCGATCGAGGCATTAATTGCCTCCATGATCGCGTCCGGGCCGGCGGCGAAGCGGCCGCCCCACATGGCGTTCGAGGTGTCTTTGGTCATCGGATCATCCCTGGAGGGAAACATATGAGCTGGTTCAGGTCTGCCGTCCTCTACACGGCCCTTGCGCTTGGTGCAAATGCCGCAATGGCGGACACGGCCGCGCTGGAGGCGCTGCGCGACGGCGACATGAAGAAACTCGTCCTCCACGAGGCGGCCAAACCGCTGCCCGACATCGGGCTGGTGGATGCCGAGGGCGGCGCGCGGAGCCTGTCGGAATACCGCGGCAAGGTGGTGGTGCTGAACTTCTGGGCGACCTGGTGCGCGCCCTGCCGGCAGGAGATGCCCTCGCTCGACCGGCTGGAGGCGGAACTGGGGGGCGATGATTTTGCGGTGGTGACGGTGGCCACGGGGCGCAACTCGGTCACCGCGATCCGAAAGTTCTTTGACGAGACCGGCATCACGCGGCTGCCGGTGCTGCGCGACCCGAACCAGGCGCTGGCGCGCGAGATGGCGATCCTCGGCCTGCCCATCACGGTGATCCTTGACCGCGAGGGCAACGAGATCGCCCGGCTGCGCGGCGACGCGCAATGGGACAGCGACAGCGCCAAGGCCATCCTGCGGGCGCTGGTCAGCGGCTGAGGACGCGCCTGCGGCGCGACGCCCTCGGGTGCCGCGCTGACGCGCGGCGACGCCTCCGGCGGGAGTATTTTCGCCAAGAAGAAGGGCTCAGCGCCAGGGGGCACCCGCGCCCATGGAGGCAACCCGGGCATGGGCGGGACAGGTCACGAGGTGGTCGTTCACCATGCCCACCGCCTGCATGAAGGCATAGGTGATGGTGGGCCCGCAGAAGCGGAAGCCGGCACCTTTCAGATCCTTCGAAATCCGCACCGAGAGCGGGGTCTGGGCGGGCACCTCGCCAGGCGTGGCGAATTTGTTCTGCACCGGCCTGTCGCCGACATGGGACCACAGGAAACGGTCGAAGCCCTGGCGCTCCTCGATCTCGATCCAGGCGCGGGCGTTGCCGATCGCCGCCTCGATCTTGCCGCGGTGGCGCACGATGCCGGGGTCGGCGAGGCAGCGGGCGATCTCGGCCTCGCCCCAGCGGGCGATGCGGTGCGGCGCGAACCCATCGAAGGCGGCACGGAAATTCTCGCGCTTGCGCAGAATGGTGATCCAGCTGAGCCCGGCTTGGAAGCCGTCGAGAATCAGCTTCTCCCACAGCGCGCGGCTGTCGTATTCGGGCACGCCCCATTCGCTGTCGTGATAGGCGGTGTAGAGCGGATCCTCTCCGCACCAGGCGCAACGCTGTTCCATTAGTCTTTCCGGTCAATGTCTTGGCTGTCAGGGCGCGGGTTTAGCACAATTAGAACAAAATGCGAATATTCATCGCGCATTAACCGCCGCGGCGGCAGTCTGGCCCGGGTTGAAACGGAGGGTGACAGGATGTTTGGCAACGGAGGCGCGGAGCAGGCGGCCCCGCGCGCGACCGCCGTGGCGGCGCAGGACGGCGGCACGCTCGCACGGGTCTGCGCGGCGCTGAAACGCAACGACGTGGCACTGGCCTATCAGCCGGTGGTGCTGGCCGTGCCGGGCCGGGCGCCGGCCTTCTACGAGGGGCTGGTCCGCATCCAGGACGAGGACGGCCGCCTCATCCCCGCGCGCGACTTCATGGCGGCGGTGGAGACCACCGAGGCGGGCCGGATCATCGACTGCCGCGCGCTGCAACTGGGCCTGCAGGCGCTGAGCCGGCAACCGGCGCTGCGGCTGGCGATCAACATGTCGGCGCGTTCGATCGGCTACCCGGCCTGGCGGAAGACGCTGCACGACGGGCTGGCCGCCGACCCGACCGTGGCTGAGCGGCTGATCCTGGAGATCACCGAAAGCTCGGCCATGCTGATGCCTGACCAGGTGACGGCGTTCATGGCCGACCTGCAGAGCCGCGGCATCGCCTTCGCGCTGGACGATTTCGGCTCGGGCTACACCGCCTTCCGCTACCTGAGGGAGTTCTTTTTCGACATCATCAAGATCGACGGGCAGTTCATCCGCGGCATCCACGCCGATGCCGACAACCAGGTGCTGACCCGCGCGCTGATCTCGATCGGGCGGCATTTCGACATGTTCACCGTGGCCGAAAGCGTGGAAACCGCCGAGGACGCGCATTTCCTGCAGGCCGCGGGAATCGACTGCATGCAGGGCTATTTCTTCGGCGCGCCCAGCGTCTCGCCGGCGTGGGACACGCTGGCGCCGCAATAAAAGACGGCCCGGGCCGCTGCATTTGCGCTAACATCGGCGAGCACTGTTGCAGTGCAGCATTTCACCCCTTACCACTTTGGACGGATATACCGGGCGCGTCGGGCGTCGAGACCGATTTCGGCTGTCCTGTGCGCGCCTCCGCCATTCTGAGGGGAAAGGACTGACCCATGACCAATGTAGTGATCGTTTCGGCGGCGCGCACGCCCGTCGGCAGCTTCAACGGCGCCTTCGCCAACACCCCCGCCCATGACCTGGGCGCGGCCGTGCTGGAAGCCGTGGTGGCGCGCGCCGGCATCGACAAGGCGGAGGTTTCGGAAACGATCCTGGGCCAGGTGCTGACCGCCGGCCAGGGCCAGAACCCCGCCCGCCAGGCGCATGTGAACGCCGGCCTTCCGATCGATTCGGCGGCCTGGAGCATCAACCAGGTCTGCGGCTCCGGCCTGCGCTCCGTCGCGCTGGCCGCGCAGCACATCCAGCTGGGCGACGCCGCCATCGTGGCCGCCGGCGGGCAGGAGAACATGTCGCTCAGCCCCCATGTGGCGCATCTGCGCGCAGGCCAAAAAATGGGCGACATGACTTTCATCGATTCGATGATCCGCGACGGCCTGTGGGACGCCTTCAACGGCTACCACATGGGCCAGACCGCCGAGAACGTGGCCGAGAAATGGCAGATCAGCCGCGAGATGCAGGACGAATTCGCCGTGGCCAGCCAGAACAAGGCCGAGGCCGCGCAGAAGGCCGGCAGATTCGCCGACGAGATCGTGGCCTTCACCGTCAAGACCCGCAAGGGCGACATCGTGGTCGACCAGGACGAATATATCCGCCACGGCGCCACTCTGGAGGCCATGCAGAAACTGCGTCCGGCCTTCACCCGGGACGGCTCGGTGACCGCGGCCAACGCGAGCGGCATCAATGACGGCGCCGCCGCCGTCCTGCTGATGACCGCCGAGGAGGCCGAGAAGCGCGGGCTTGAGCCGCTGGCGCGCATCGCCTCCTACGCCACGGCGGGCGTGGACCCCTCTGTCATGGGCACCGGCCCGATCCCGGCTTCGCGCAAGGCGCTGGAAAAGGCCGGCTGGCGGCCGGAGGATCTGGATCTGGTCGAGGCCAACGAGGCCTTCGCCGCCCAGGCCTGCGCGGTGAACAAGGACATGGGCTGGGATCCGGCGATCGTCAACGTCAACGGCGGCGCCATCGCCATCGGCCACCCGATCGGGGCCTCGGGCTGCCGCATCCTGAACACGCTGCTGTTCGAGATGAAGCGCCGCGATGCCAGGAAGGGCCTCGCCACGCTGTGCATCGGTGGCGGCATGGGCGTCGCCATGTGCCTGGAACGCCCCTAATTTCAGATCGGGCGCGCAATATTGTTGCGCGCCCGTGCAGCATTTCGTAACAGCATTACCGAACGATCATTGTCCTCGGAGGAATCATCATGGCAAGAGTTGCACTCGTCACCGGCGGAACCCGCGGCATCGGCGCCGCCATCAGCATCGCCCTGAAAGAGGCCGGCTACTCTGTGGCCGCCAACTATGCCGGCAACGATGCGGCCGCTGCGAAATTCACCGAGGAAACCGGCATTCCCACCTACAAGTGGTCGGTCGCCGATTACGACGCCTGCAAGGACGGCGCGGCGCGGGTCGAGGCTGATCTCGGCGCCATCGACATTCTGGTCAACAACGCGGGCATCACCCGCGACGCGCCGTTCCACAAGATGACCCGCGACCAGTGGAACGAGGTCATCAGCACCAATCTCAGCGGCGTGTTCAACATGACCCACCCGATCTGGCCCGGCATGCGCGAGCGCAAGTTCGGCCGGGTGATCACCATCTCCTCGATCAACGGCCAGAAGGGCCAGTTCGGCCAGGTGAACTATGCCGCGTCCAAGGCCGGCGACCTGGGCATCACCAAGTCTCTGGCGCAGGAAGGCGCCCGCTTCGGCATCACCGCAAACGCGATCTGCCCCGGCTACATCGCCACCGAGATGGTGATGGCGGTGCCGGAAAAGGTGCGCGATTCCATCATCGCGCAGATCCCGGCCGGCCGCCTGGGCGAGCCCGAGGAAATCGCCCGCTGCGTGGTCTTCCTGGCCGCCGACGAGGCCGAGTTCATCAACGGCTCGACCATCACGGCCAACGGCGCGCAGTTCTTCGTCTGAGGCCGCGCCCCGCGTCCCAGGCCGGCCCGCGTGGCCGGCCTCTTCTTGCCCTCTGACGCGGGCCGCCTCCGGCGGGGGAGTATTTGCGCCCAGAAGAAGACAGGTGTCCTTCCCCTTCTTCTTGGCAAAAATACTCAAATCCCGCAGCATCGGCCAACGCCGCGTTCTGGCCTTGGCGCGCGGGGGCGTCTATGGATCATCCATGACCAAGACCCGCGCCACCGCCATCGGATTTTCCGCCGTTCTGCTCTGGGCGCTGCTGGCGCTGTTCACCGTGGGCACGGCCCCGGTGCCGCCCCTGCAGCTCAACGCGATCTGCTTTGCCATCGGCGGCGCGATCGGGCTGGTCTGGACGGCGCGCACGGGCGCGGCGCGCGCGCTGCTCGGCATCGGCTGGAAGACCTACGCCTTCGGCACGGCGGGGCTGTTCGGCTATCACGCGCTCTATTTTTCCGCCCTGCGGCTGGCGCCGGCGGCCGAGGCGGGGCTGATCGCCTATCTCTGGCCGCTGCTGATCGTGCTGCTCTCGGGGCTGTTGCCGGGCGAGAGGCTGCGCCCGGGCCATGTGCTCGGCGGGCTCATCGGGTTTGCCGGCGCGGCGCTGATCGTGCTGAACGGGCGGGCCAGCTTCCAGCCCGGCGCCCTGCCGGGCTACGGGCTGGCCTTTCTCTGCGCGCTGACCTGGGCGGGCTATTCGGTGCTCTCGCGCCGGCTGGGCGCGGTGCCGACGGCCAGCGTGGCCGTGTTCTGCCTGGCCACGGCGGTGCTGTCGCTGCCGCTGCACCTGGCGCTGGAGGAAACCGTCTGGCCCGCCACGGCGCTGGGCTGGCTGTCCGGCCTGGCGCTGGGGCTGGGGCCGGTTGGGCTGGCCTTCTATGTGTGGGATATCGGGGTGAAGCGCGGCGACATCCAACTGCTCGGCGTCGCCTCCTACGCGGCGCCGCTGCTGTCGACGCTGGTTCTGGTGCTGGCGGGGATCGCACCCCTGACGGCCACGCTGGGCGCGGCGGCGGCGCTGATCACGGGGGGCGCTGCGCTGGCCGCCCGGGCCAGCGCAGGCCGGGCTCAGGACTGAGACAGACGCTCGATCTCTTCCTTGAGGCGCAATTTCTGTTTCTTGAGGTCGGCAATCACGAGATCATCGGTTCCGGGGGCGCGCTGCGCCTCTTCCACGCGTTCCGAGAGGGTTTGGTGTTTCCTGCGGAGTTCCTGGATATGCGAACTCATGGTCATGGCCGTCCTCCTCTGATGTGACATGTAACTGTTACAGTCGAGCACAGAACGCGAGTCGTGTCACGCGATCGAAGGAACGGATGCGGCGCATTTTCGCCGCAGGGTCCGCCGCTGGCGCCTCACGCTCCGGGCCAGGGAAAACCCGCCCCCCCGCGCAGGACGGCGGCGATGTCGGGGCGGTAATCCTCGGCGTCGGAGCCGTGTTCCGCCCCCTCGTGCAGCACCACGGGCGGCAGCAGCGCGAAGGGCGCGCGCCCGCCCTTGACCGCGCGCAGCAGCACCAGCTTGGCGCGGCGCCCGGCCCGGGGGGCGAGCGGCAGCAATTCGACCGAGCCGAGCCGGCCGTCGAGCGCGGACAGCATCTCGGGCACGCGCTCGGCGCGCTGAATCATGGTCAGCCGCCCGCGATGCGCCAGCCGCCGCGCGGCGGTGTCGATCCAGCGCGAAAGCGGCGTCGCCTCGCCGAGCGCGGTCTCTCGGCCGGTGTCCTGCGCGGCGAGGCTGCGGTCGCGGCGGAAATAGGGCGGGTTGGCGATGACATGGGTGAAGTGGCGCTGCTTCACCTGGGGCGGAAGCTGTGCGAGATCGCCCTCGACCACCTCGAGCGCCACGCCGTTTTCCGCAGCATTGCGGCGGGCGAGCGCGGCATAGGCGGGCTGGATCTCGACGCCCGTCAGGCTCAACCCCTCCACACGCTTGCCGAGGCACAGGCTGGCCGTGCCGACGCCGCAGCCCAGTTCCAGCACGCTGTCGCCGGGGCGCGCGGGCACGGCGGCGGCAAGGAACACCGCGTCCACCCCGGCGCGGAAGCCCTGCCGCGGCTGCCACAGCGCCAGATCGCCGCCGAGAAAGAAATCGCGTGTCAAGTCGTCCACCGCTCAGCGCTCCGGCAAGGAGATGTCGTTGTCGCGCAGGATGGCGCGGGCGCGGAACAGATCCGTGTCGCGCACCATGATCCTGCGCGGCAGGACCCCGATGGAGCCTTCGAGGACGCTCATGTAGACATCCATTTCAAAGCAGTCTATCTCCTCGCCCTGAAGGAGCGCCGAGACGAAGGCCGTAAGCGTCGGATCGTTGGTGCGAATAAGCTCTTTCATGATCAGTGAGATAAGGGCAAGCCGCCCCGCTTGTCGAGCCGAGTGACGAGAGCGTGATGAGCCTGGATACCGCCGCAACCAAACCGCATGAGCGCCTGAGCACCCTGCTCGCCCCCGAGATGGAGGCCGTCAACGCGCTGATCCGCGCGCGCATGGCCAGCGAGCACGCGCCGCGCATCCCCGAGGTTTCGGCGCATCTGATCGAGGCCGGCGGCAAGCGCCTGCGCCCGATGCTGACGCTGGCGGCGGCGCGGCTCTGCGGCTACGAGGGGCCCTATCACATCCATCTGGCCGCGACGGTGGAGTTCATCCACACCGCCACGCTGCTGCATGACGACGTGGTGGACGAAAGCGGCCAGCGCCGCGGCCGGCCCACGGCGAACCTTCTGTGGGACAACAAGTCGAGCGTTCTGGTGGGCGACTACCTGTTCGCGCGCTCCTTCCAGCTGATGGTGGAGACCGGCAGCCTGCGGGTGCTGGACATCCTCGCCAATGCCTCGGCCACCATCGCCGAGGGCGAGGTTCTGCAGCTGACCGCGGCGCAGGATCTGCGGACCGACGAGGGCATCTACCTGAAGGTCGTGCGCGGCAAGACGGCGGCGCTGTTCTCGGCCGCGACCGAGGTCGGCGGCGTGATCGCCGGCGCGCCGGAGGCGCAGGTCAAGGCGCTTCACACCTATGGCGACGCGCTGGGGATCAGCTTCCAGATCGTGGACGACCTGCTGGATTACGCCGGCGACGCCAAGGCCACCGGCAAGAACGTCGGCGACGATTTCCGCGAGCGCAAGCTGACCCTGCCGGTGATCAAGGCGGTGGCCAAGGCCGACAGCGAGGAGCGCGCCTTCTGGACGCGCACCATCGAGAAGGGCAAGCAGGAAGAAGGCGACCTGGAGCACGCGCTGGCGCTGCTCGACCGCCACAACGCGCTGGAGGACACCCGCGCCGAGGCTCTGGGCTGGGCGGAGAAGGCCAAGGGAGCGCTGGAGGTCCTGCCCGACGCGCCGGTGCGCCAGATGCTGCTGGATCTGGCCGATTACGTGGTCGCCCGCGTCAACTGAGCGCGCAGGGCACCACCCACCAACCCGGACGATCCCGGTGCAGCGCCTGCGCGGCGGCCTCGGCCGCGGCGCAGGTCTCGAACAGCGCGAAACAGGTGGCGCCAGAGCCCGACATGCGGGAGAGCAACTGGCCCGGCAACGCGGAAAGATCCTTCAGCACCTCGGCGATCACGGGCTGTTCGGCGATGGCCGGGGCCTGGAGGTCGTTGCGCTGGGTGGCGAGCCACGCGGCCAGATCGCGGGCGGTGGCAAACTCCGGCAGGGTTTCGGGCATCGGCGGGTTGGTCTTGCTGGCAAGGCGCCTGAACACCGCGGGGGTGGAGACCGCCGCGCCCGGATTGGCCAGAACGGCGAAAAGCGCGGGCAGGCCGCCGACCGGGGTCACCTTTTCCCCGATCCCCTCCATCCTTGCGGCGCGGGCCAGCAGGCAGACCGGAACATCGGCGCCGAGCGGCGAGACGTCCTCGGGCAGGTCCAGCCCGCTCAGCTCTGCCACCGCGCGCAGGGCAGCAGCCGCGTCCGAAGTGCCCCCACCGATGCCCGCGGCCGTGGGCAGCACCTTGGTCAGCGTGAAATGCAGGTCCTCAGCGCCGAGAAGCCGGGCCGCGCGAAGGATCGAATTGCTGTCGTCCGTTGGCACCCCGGCGGCCAGCGGCCCCGCCACCGTCAGGCGCAGCCCCGGCCCCCGCTCCACCCGCAGCCGGTCGCCGAGGTCGGCGAACAGCACGAGGCTGTCGAGCAGGTGATAGCCGTCGACCCGCTGGCCGGTGACATGCAGCGTCAGGTTGACCTTGGCCGGCGCGCGGGCCTCAATTGCCATTGACCACCTTCAGCGGCGCGGCGCCCTCCTCCTCCAGCACCTTGTCGAGCCCCAGTTCCAGCTTGCGCCGGATGCGGGCGGGATCGACATCCTCGCTCGGCTCGTCGGGGTCGATGAAGGACAGCGCGCGGCGCCACTGGAACTCGGCCTCCAGCCTGCGGCCCACGGCCCAGAGCACGTCGCCGAGGTGATCGTTGACCACCGGGTCGATCGGCATCAGCTCGGTCGCGCGCTCCATGTAGGGCACGGCCTCCTCGTAGCGGCCGAGGCGGAACAGCACCCAGCCCAGCGAGTCGGTGATGTAGCCGTCGTCGGGGCGCGCGGCGACCGCGCGCTCGATCATGTCCAGCGCCTCGTCGAGGTTGGTTTGCTTCTCGACATAGGAATAACCGAGGTAGTTCAGCACGCGCGGCTGGTCGGGTTCCAGCTCAAGCGCCCTGCGGAAATCGGCCTCGGCCTCGGGCCACATGTCCAGCCGCTCATGGGCGATGCCACGGGCGTAATAGACGATCCATTGCGGGCGCTGCGGCTCATCGAACAGGGCGATGGCGCGGTCATAGGCCTGCCGAGCCTCGTCATAGCGTTTCAGCCGGCGCAGCATGTCGCCCATGGAGACATGCACAACGGGCACGCGTGCGTGGCTCTTGGACAGCTGGGTCAGAACCTCGATCGCGGCCTCGGACCGGCCGTCGCGCTCCAGCGTGTCGGCGCGGCCCAGCTCGGCCGCGTAGAAGGCCGGATCGTCGGCGGGCACGCGCAGATAGGCCTCGGTGGCGAGGTCGTAGCGCCCCTGCGCCTCCAGCAGCGAGGCGGTCAGCAGCATCGCATCAACATGGTCGGGGCGGAGAAACTCGGCGGTGCGGGAATAGAGCAGCGTGTAGGCGTCGACCGCCTCGCCCTCCAGCGCGCCGGCCACGGTGAAGAACACCTCCGCCGCGCCGTCCTGCGCTGAATTGACGATGTTGAAGGGCAGCATCTCGCCCTTTTCCAGTTCAGCGCGCAGCTGCGCAACGCCGGGATCGGGCTCCGGCCCGAACACCTCGTCCAGCAGCGCCACGGCCTCGGCGTTGCGCTCCAGCTGGCTGAGGATCTCAACATGGGCGAGGACGCCGCGCCGGGTCGAGTGCAGCGTCTGCCCCTCCGCGCTGGCGAACAGCGCCTCGGCCCCCTCGAAATCGCCGACCAGGGAGAGCGCCAGCGCCTTGTGATACATGCCGAACACCGCCAGCCCGGTCTCCTCGGCGGCGGCGTCGAAGGCGTCGAGCGCCTGCGCCATGCGACCGGCGCCGAGATGGCTCCAGGCGCGCGCCAGCCCGTCCACCAGCGGCCCGACGGACCGCCCGGCCTCGATATCCTCGAGCGCCTGCTCATAGGCGCCGCGCTTGAACTGGTCGGCCAGCAGCACCAGGTTCGCGGCCTGGCTGTCGAATCCAGCCGATTGCAGGCGCCGCGCGATCGGCACCGCGCCGTTGACCTGCCCCAGCCCGATGAAGGCCAGAACCGCGTTTTCCAGCAGTCCGGGATTGGAGGGATCGCGCGCCAGTGCCTGGCTGTAATAGGCCGCCGCGGCCTTGTAGTCGTTCTCCTCGCTGGCGTGACGCGCGGCGAGATAGGCCCCGGCCAGGCCGTTCTGGGCCTGCACAGGCGCGGCGAAACCGGCGGCGGCCGCGATACAGGCGGCGAAAGCCGTCAGGCGGATGGGGAAAAGGGACAAGGGCACTCTCCGACTAGACCTGGGCGAAACCTAGCCCCGCCGGCGCCCGGTGGCAATGCGGGGCGGTGCATTCGCCGCCCCGCCGCACGCAGCCGTTACATGTTGGGATAATTCGGCCCGTCTCCGCCCTGCGGCGTAACCCAGTTGATGTTCTGGCTGGGGTCCTTGATGTCGCAGGTCTTGCAGTGCACGCAGTTCTGGAAGTTGATGACGAAGCGCGGCTCCTTGCCCTCTTCCTCGACCACCTCGTAGACGCCGGCCGGGCAGTAGCGCTGCGCGGGCTCGGCGTATTTCGGCAGGTTCACCCTGATCGGGACCGAGGGATCCTTGAGCTGCAGGTGGCAGGGCTGACTTTCCTCGTGGTTGGTCATCGAGAAGCTGACATTGGTCAGCCGGTCGAAGCTGAGCTTGCCGTCGGGCTTGGGATAGTCGATCGGCTGGAACTTCGCCGCCTCGCCGGTGGCCGCCGCATCCGATTTGCCGTGGCGCAGCGTGCCCAGAGGGTTCCAGCCGGTGAGATTGGCCACCCACATGTCGAAGCCCCCCAGCGCCAGGCTGGCGGCCATGCCGAGCCTGGACCAAAGCGGCTTGACGTTGCGGACCCGCTTGAGGTCCTTGCCGATCGCACCCTTGCGGACCGCATCCTCATAGGCCGTCAGCTCGTCGCCCGCGCGGCCGGACTTGAGCGCTTCATGGGCCGCCTCGGCCGCAGCCTTGCCCGAGAGCATGGCGTTGTGATTGCCCTTGATGCGCGGCACGTTCAGCAGTCCGGCGGAACAGCCCAGCAGCGCGCCGCCAGGGAACACCATCTTCGGCACCGACTGCCAGCCGCCCTCGGAAATCGCGCGGGCGCCATAGGCCACGCGCTTGCCGCCCTTCAGCAGTTCGGCCACCATCGGGTGGTGCTTGAACCGCTGGAATTCCATGTAGGGGAAGAGATAGGGGTTCTCGTAGTTCAGGTGCACCACGAAGCCCACATAGACCTGGTTGTTCTCCAGGTGATAGATGAACGAACCGCCGCCGGCGTTGCCGCCCAGCGGCCAGCCCATGGTGTGGGTGACGCTGCCCTCGCGGTGCTTTTCCGGATCGATCTCCCAGATCTCTTTCATCCCGAGGCCGAATTTCTGCGGGCAATGGCCCTTGGACAGCTCGTATTTCGCCATCACCTCCTTGGACAACGAGCCGCGCACGCCCTCGCCCAGCAGCACATATTTCCCGTGCAGCTCCATCCCCGGCTCGTAGGCCGGGCCGGGGGTGCCGTCGGGGTTCTTGCCGAACTCGCCCGCGACCACGCCCTTGACCTCGCCATTCTCGCCATAGACCAGCTCGGAACAGGCCATGCCGGGGAAGATCTCGACGCCCAGGCCCTCGGCCTGCTCGGCCATCCAGCGGCAGACATTGCCCATCGAGACGATGTAGTTGCCGTGGTTGTTCATCAAGGGAGGCATCGGCCAGTTCGGGATGCGCATCTGCCCGCCCTCGCCGAGGATGTAGAAATTGTCCTCCCTGACCGGGGCGTTCAGCGGCGCGCCCTTTTCCTTCCAGTCGGGGATCAGCGCGTTCAGACCGATCGGGTCCAGCACCGCGCCCGACAGGATATGCGCGCCCACCTCGGAGCCTTTTTCCAGCACCACCACGCCCAGATCGGGGTCGAGCTGCTTCAGGCGGATCGCGGCCGACAGCCCCGCGGGCCCCGCGCCCACGATCACCACGTCATATTCCATCGATTCCCGTTCGATCTCGGCCATCTGCGATCCCCTCTTCGCGCCGCCGCGGCGCTTTCCTCCGTTGAACATCCCGAAAAGCGTTATCTGACAGGGCTTGGCCGCGTCAATTGTAACCCAACACCATCATGTCGCATTGCAGCATTTGGCGCTGTTTCCCTTGCAATTGGCCGCCCCCTCGGTTCAGGTATGGCAATCCATTCACCGGCGGCACGCCGATTTTCGCGCGCGCCGCACCCAACCGTCCGATGAGAGAGATGGAAAAGATACCGATGACCCGCGCGGGCCATGCCGCGCTTGATGCAGAGTTGAAGCAGCTGAAATCCGTCGAGCGACCGGCCGTCATCCGGGCCATCGCCGAGGCCCGCGAACATGGCGACCTGTCGGAAAACGCCGAATACCACGCCGCCCGCGAGAAGCAGAGCTTCATCGAGGGCCGGATCAAGGAACTGGAGAGCCTGCTGTCGCTGGCCGAGGTGATCGACCCGACGAAACTGTCCGGCTCGATCAAGTTCGGCGCCACGGTCGAACTGGTCGACGAGGACACCGACGAGGAAAAGACCTACCAGATCGTGGGCGAGGCCGAGGCCGATATCGAAAAGGGCCTGCTGAACATCAAGTCGCCGCTGGCGCGCGCCCTGATCGGCAAGGAAGAAGGCGACAGCGTCGAGGTGGCAACGCCCGGCGGCGGCAAGAGCTACGAAGTGCTCAGCGTGAAATACGTCTGAGCCGGGAAACGCAACCGGGGACCGGGGCGGATGGGTGACAAGCAGCCACAGCAGCCGATCGACCTTGGGATCTTCGGCAAGACCCAGGGCGCGCGCGGCCTGGGCGCGGCGGAGGTCGTCGCCATCGTGCTGAGCGTGCTCTGGCTGGGCGGGGCGGGGCTGTTCCTCGTTCTGGCGCCCGGCGGCGCCGAGGGCGGGGCCGATCCCACGGGCTTCGTCATGACGCTGCTTGCGGTGGCGATGCCCGTGGCGCTGATCTGGGTCGCCGCCTCGGCGGCCAAGAGCGCGCGCATCATGCGCGAGGAATCGGCGCGGCTGCAGGCCGCGATCGACGCCATGCGCCATGCCTATATCCAGCAGCAGCAGGGCGCCGGCTCGGGGGTGAAACCCTCGGTCGAAAGGAAGCTCGACGAGATCGCCGCGGCCCAGAAACAGGCCGAAAGCGCCATCGCCACCTTCGCCACCAGCCGCGACCGCGAGCATCCGCCGCGCGTCAGGCCGACCGCGCCCGGGGCCGACGACGCCCAGCCCTCGCTGGCGCTGGGCACCACCGCCGAGGAGATCGCGCCGCCGATCTCGGCGGCCGATTTCATCCGCGCGCTGAACTTTCCCGAGACCGCCGAGGACCGGGAGGGCTTCCGCGCCCTGCGCCGCGCGCTGGAGGACCGCAGCGCGGCCAAGCTGGTGCGCGCGGCGCAGGACGTGCTGACCCTGCTCAGCCAGGACGGCATCTACATGGACGACCTGAGCCCCGACCGCGCCCGCCCGGAGATCTGGCGCAAGTTCGCCGCCGGAGAGCGCGGCCCGACGGTGGCCGCGCTGGGCGGGGTGCGCGACCGCTCCTGCCTGGCGCTGACCGCCGGACGCATGCGGCAGGACCCGATCTTCCGCGACGCCGCGCATCATTTCCTGCGCCAGTTCGACCGCAGCCTCGTGGCATTCGAATCGTCCGCCAGCGACCAGGAACTCAGCAAGCTGGCCGAGACCCGCACCGCGCGCGCCTTCATGCTGCTGGGCCGGGTGACCGGCGCCTTCGACTGATCACGCGCCGTTCCTCCGACCGATTGCATCTTGCCCGCCAAGCCCCTAATGGCTGACGCGAACGCGTTTTCCGGGAGCGGCAGATGGCATCGAGCGGCACAAGATCCGCCTATTGGCTGGGCCTCAGGCATGGCGCGCCCTTCGTGCTGGTGATCGTGCCCTTCGCGCTGCTGTTCGGCGTGGTGGGCACCGAGGCGGGGCTGAACCTGGCCGAGGTCATGGGCTTCACGGTGCTGGTGATCGCGGGCGCCTCGCAATTCGCCGCGCTGCAACTGATGACCGAAAACGCCCCCACTGTGATCGTTCTGGCCACGGCGCTGGCGGTGAACCTGCGGATGGCGATGTATTCGGCCTCGCTGGTGCCGCACCTGGGTGCGGCGCCGCTGTGGAAACGCGCGCTGATCGCCTATCTGCTGGTCGATCAGTCCTACGCCGTGGGCCACGCCTATTTCGAGAAACACCCCGAGATGCCCCTCTCCGCCCGGATGGCCTATTATTTCGGCGTGGTCAGCCCGGTCTTTCCACTGTGGTACGCCTTCACCCTGGTCGGCGGCCTGGTCGGGCAGAGCATCCCGCCCGAATTCGCACTGGATTTCGCGCTGCCGATCACCTTCCTCGCGCTGATCGCGCCGGCGCTGCGGACGGTCGCGCATGTGGCGGCGGCGGGGGTGTCGGTGGCGCTGGGTCTGGCGCTGGCGGGGCTGCCCTACAACAGCGGCCTGCTGATCGCCGCGCTGGGCGCGATGATCACCGGCGCGCAGGTCGAGCTTTGGATGGAAAGGCGGGTCAAATGACGCAGAGCGCGGGCGAAATCTGGTTCATCATCGCGGCGCTTGGCGTCGGCACCTTCCTGATCCGGTTTTCCTTTCTGGGTCTTATCGGCAACCGCAGCCTGCCGCCCTGGGTGCTGCGCCACCTGCGCTATACGCCGGTGGCGGTGCTGCCCGCGCTGATCGCGCCGCTGGTGCTGTGGCCCGCCGCCACCGGCGGCCAGCCCGACCTGCCGCGCATCTTGGCGGCCGCGGTGACCCTGGCGCTGGGCATGCTCAGCAAGAACGTGATCCTGTCGATCGCCGGCGGCGCGGCAACGCTTTACCTCGGGATCTACCTGGCGGGCTGAGCCCGCGCGACGGTCTGCTGGGTGTCCAGCACGGCGCCGTTGTTGTCGGAGTCGCTGTCGTAGACCTGCCGGCGCTCGACCCCTTCGAGCTTGGCGAAGCCGCGCATGATCGAGCCGGGGAAGATGCTGCGCGGCACCGTCTCGAAGCCGGGCAACCGGCGCAGGATGTCGCTGGTCGAGCGCCCGCAGAACGCCTTGGGCACGGCGCCGTATTCCTCGGCGAGCTGCAGCGCGGCCTCGGCCTGCTCGGGCGAGACCTCGAGCGTCTGGATATCGACGTGATAGGTCTCGCGCGCGTGGTAGTCGATGTAGAATTTCAGCATCGTCGGCGTGATGCCGTAATGCAGGTCATTGCGCTCGGGCGCCATGCGGTGCCACCAGGTGCCGGCCGGGTCGAAGATCACCCGCTGGCTGGCGTTGATCATCAGCGCGCTGTGCGCCCCCTCGCCGGATCGGTTGTTGATCACCGTGAACAGCGTGATCGAGGGCGGCGCCTCATCGTTGTAATAGGCCGCGCGCGTCACCGCCTCGTCCGGGGCCCAGACGGGCTCGGCCCCGCAGCCGGCCAGCAGCGCCGGGACGATCAGGCAGGCAATCCAGCGACGCATCGCGCACGGTCCCCATCAAGAAAAAGGCGGGCCCGCGGCCCGCCCGGAATCAGGCGTTGACGAGCGCCATGAAGATCAGGACCGCGATCGAGATCCCGGCGCCCCAGGTCGCGAATTTGACGAAACCCGCGAAGGTCTTTTCCTGATCCGTGATATCCATGGTTCCGTGCTTGTGCTCTGCCATCGGTGGGCTCCCTTCCCTGTGCGTGCCCGCTTGGGATAACCGATTTGAAAACGGCTGTCACGGCCTTGGTGACGGCTCCGCGCCACCCACCAGATCGGCCGCCAGGCGGAAGCCGATGCGCGTCGCCTCCGACGCGCCCTCGGGCTTGGGCAGGGCGCGCAGCGTGACGTTGAGCTGGCTGACATGCTGCACCAGTTGGGTGCGCGCGCCGCTCTCGTCGGTGCCGTAGAATGTGATGATGTCCGGCTCGAAATAGCCCACGCCCTGGATCTTCAGCACGCCGGCGCTGCCGGAGGTCAGCCCGATCGCCACCTCATGCGCGTCGTCGAGATGTTCCTCGAAGTTCTGGATGTAGAGAATCAGCCGTTCATAGGCCCATTCCGCAGCGCTTTTCTGCTGCACGGGCCGACGCGCAACCGCCTCGGGCAGGGGTTTCTGCTCGGCCGTTGCCGGCGCCGCCGGGTCGGCATGCACGGCGCGGGCGCGCGGGGCGCGATCGTCGACGCGGCCCGTCATCGCGCGCCCCACAGCCAGGCGCCGTCCTCGCGCCGCCGGCGGGTGATCTTGCCGGCGCGGTGAAGGTGGTTGAGATGCGCCACCGCCTCGACCAGCGCGTGACCGTATTGGGAGCCGCCGATCTCGCGCTTGAACAGCGGCACGAAACATTCGCAGGCGGTGTGCGGGGCTTTCAGATGTTCCAGCAGGCGCTCCAGCGCGGAGTGGTGATTCTCGGCCAGCTGGTGCAGGCGCGCGGGCAGACCGGTGAAGGGCAGCTTGTGACCGGGCAGCACCAACTGGTCGTCGCGCGCATGCGGCGCGAGGCGGGCGCAGCTGTCCAGCCATTCGGCGACCGGATCGGCATCGGGCTCGGTCGCGTAGACCCCGAGATTGGGCGAGATCGAGGGCAACAGCTGGTCGCCGCCGATCACCAGGTTGTCGTCGCGGCTCCACAGCGTGATGTGGTCGGGCGCGTGGCCGTCGCCCAGCCGCACGTCCCAGTCGCGCCCGCCGATGCGCAGCACCTCGCCGGCGCGGACGCGGGTGAAGCCCAGCGGCATCGGCGCCACCACATCGGCGAAGTTGAAGGGGCGTTCATTGGCCCGCTGGTCGAGGATCTCGGGCGCCATGCCCGCGCCGCGCCAGAACGCGAGCGTTTCGGCCGTCGGGCGCTCCTGCTCATCGAGCGTCAGCATGCGCGCGAACAGCCAGGCGGTGCGGGTGGTCACCAGCTCGGCCCCGTGCTCGGCCTGGAACCAGCCCGCAAGCCCGACATGATCGGGGTGGTGATGGGTGACCAGCACGCGGTTCACCGGCCTGCCCGCCAGCGGCCCGTCGAGGCATTCTTGCCAGATCGCCCGGCCGCGCCGCGAATCGAAGCCGGTGTCGATCACCGTCCAGCCGTCGCCGTCATCCAGCGCGAAGACGTTGACATGGTCGAGCTGCATCGGCAGCGGCAGGCGCAGCCACAGCACGCCCTCGGCCACCTCGATGGCGGCGCCCTCCTTCGGGCCCTCGGCCCAGGGGTAGCGGATCAGGTGGCCGGCCCCGTCCATCATGCCGCCAGATCGTCGGGCGACAGGGCATAGAGCCCCTCGGCCCCCTCGCGGGCATGGGCGAGCGCCGCGGCGTATTCCGGCAGCATCCGCTTGATGAAGAACCGCGCCAGCGCGCTGCGCGGCCCCGCACCACCCTCGGCCAGCGCCGCCTGAAGGTGGAAATGCCCGCCCAGCACGCGGGCGAAGGCGCGCAGATAGGGCACGGCACCGGCAAAGCGGTCATTCATGTCCTGGGCCACCAGCAGCTCGGTCGCCTCGCGCAGGGTCTCGGCCGCGGTCCAGACATCCTCGGCCAGATCGGGCAGCGTGGCGCGGGCGGCCTTGGCGGCCTTTTCGATCTCCTCGCACAGGCGGAAGGCGGTCTCGCCGCCATCCATCATCTTGCGCCCCACCAGATCCATCGCCTGAATGCCGTTGGTGCCCTCGTAGATCGCCGTCACCCGCACGTCGCGCAGGTATTGCGCCGCGCCCGATTCCTCTATGAAGCCCATGCCGCCATGCACCTGCATCCCCATCGAGGCCACCTCGACCCCGGTATCGGTGCCATAGGCCTTGGCGATCGGGGTCAGCAGCGCGGCGCGCGCGGCGCAGTCGGCGTCGTCCGTGGCGCGGGCGATGTCGATGGTCATCGCGCAGGCCAGCGCGATCGCACGCGCCGCGAAGGTTTCGGCCTTCATGGTGGTCAGCATCCGCCGCACATCCGCATGGTCGAGAATCGTGCCGGTGCCACCCGGCACCGGCGCGCGACCCTGCCTGCGCTCCAGCGCATAGGCCAGCGCGTGCTGATAGGCGCCCTCGGCCACGCCGATGCCCTGCACGCCCACGCCGAGGCGGGCGTTGTTCATCATGGTGAACATCGCGGCCATGCCCTTGTGCGGCTCGCCCACCAGCCAGCCGGTGGCGCGGTCATACTGCATCACGCAGGTGGGGGAGCCGTGCAGGCCCATCTTGTGCTCCAGGCTGACCACCTTCAGGCTGTTGGCGACGCCGGGGTTGCCCTCGGCATCGGGGATGTATTTCGGCACCATGAACAGGCTGATGCCCCGCGTCCCCGGCGCCGCGTCGGGCAGGCGCGCCAGCACCAGGTGGCAGACATTTGCGGTGAAATCGTTGTCGCCCCAACTGATGAAGATCTTCTGTCCGGTGATCGCGTAGGTGCCGTCACCGTTCGGCTCGGCCCTGGAGCTCAGCGCGCCGACGTCGGAGCCCGCCTGCGGCTCGGTCAGGTTCATGGTGCCGCACCATTCGCCCGAGATCAGCCTGGGCAGGTAAAGCGCCTTGATCTCGTCGCTGGCGTGATGCTCCAGCGCCTCGATCTGGCCCTGGCTCATCAGCGGGTTCAGCTGCAGCGACAGGCAGGCCGCGCTCATCATCTCGTTGACCGCGGTGGTGACGGCCATCGGCAGGCCCATGCCGCCGTTCTCGGGCGCGGCCGACATGCCGATCCAGCCGCCCTCGGCGATGCGGGCATAGGCCGCGCCAAAGCCGGGGGTGGTGCGGACCGTGCCGTTCTCCAGCACGGCGCCCTGCATGTCGCCGGCGCGCTGCAGCGGCGCCAGCACCTCTTCGCAGAGCTTGCCGGCCTCACCCAGGATGGCGTCGACGACATCCGGCGTGGCCTCGGCATAGAGGTCCGTGGCCGTGAGCCGGGACAGGTTCACCAGATGGTCGAAAATGAACTTGTAATCGTCAGTCGGTGCGCGGTACGGCATCGGCCTCCCCCTTCGCTTGCGCCTTGAGAAACCATCGGCGCGCCGGTATGTCTCGTCAATCTTCGGGTCAAGGGTAAACGAGCCCCCCGTCCCATCAACCGAAACGCCGCGTCACGAGATGAGCCACACCGAAACCCTCACCCCCGATGCCCGGGGGGTCGCCCGCGCCGCCGAACTGCTGGCCCAGGGCGGGCTGGTCGCCTTCCCGACCGAGACGGTCTACGGTCTGGGGGCGGATGCGCGCAACGACGCCGCGGTGGCCCGGATCTTCGAGGCCAAGGGGCGGCCGCGCTTCAACCCGCTGATCGTGCATCTGCCTGATCTCGACGCCGCCCGCGCCATCGCCGATTTCCCGCCCGAGGCCGAGCGTCTGGCCGATGCCTTCTGGCCTGGCCCGCTGACGCTCGTGCTGCCGCTGCGCGCCGGGGCCGGGATCTCGCCGCTGGCGACGGCGGGGCTGGATACCGTGGCCATCCGCGTGCCCGAAAACCCCCTGGCGCGCGACCTGCTGCGCGCCTTCGGCGGGCCAGTCGTCGGCCCCTCGGCCAACCCCTCGGGCAAGGTGAGCCCGACCGAGGCGGGCCATGTGCTGGAGGGATTGGGCGGCAGGATCGCGGCGGTTCTCGACGGCGGGCGCTGCCCGGTGGGGGTGGAGTCGACCATCGTCGGCTTCGACGGCGCGCCCACCCTGCTGCGTCCCGGCGGCCTGCCGGCGGAGGCGATCGAGGCCTGCCTCGGCGCGCCGCTCGCCGCGCATCAGGGCATGACGCTGAACGCGCCCGGACAGCTCAGCTCCCACTACGCGCCCGGCGCGGGGGTGCGGCTGGAGGTGACGGCGCCGGAGGCGGACGAGCTATGGCTGGGCTTCGGCCCCGGCTGCGCCGGCGCGGCGCTGAACCTGTCGGAAAACGGCGATCTGGTCGAGGCGGCGGCGAACCTGTTCCACCACCTGCGCGCGCTGGACGCGATGGCGGTCGAGGGCCAGACCATCGCGGTGGCGCCGGTGCCCGATCACGGGCTGGGCCGGGCGATCAACGACCGGCTGCGCCGCGCCGCCGCGCCGCGCCCCTAGGCGCGCCCCGCGGCCGAGGACAGCGTCAGCGGATCGACCCCCAGCGCCTTCAGCGCGCGCGCCCATTTCCCGCCGTCATCGGCGGCGAACACGATCTCCGGGTCGGCGTCGCTGGTCAGCCAGCCGTTCTGCACGATCTCGCCTTCCAGCTGCCCCGGCCCCCAGCCGGCATAGCCCAGCGCCAGCAGCGAATCGCGCGGGCCGCTGCCATTGGCGATGCTTTCGAGGATATCCACCGTCGCGGTCAGCCCGATCCGGTCGTCGACGCGCACCGTGGTATCGGCGGACATGTAATCCGACGAATGCAGCACGAAGCCGCGCCCATGCTCGACCGGCCCGCCGAAATGCACGCGGATGTCTCGCGCGCCGGGCGCGCGCTCAATGCCGAGCTGCTGGAGCAGTTCGTCGAAGCTCAGGTCGGCGGTGGGCTTGTTGACGATCAGCCCCATCGCGCCCTCGGGCGAATGGGCGCACATGAAGACCACGCTTTTCTCGAAGCGGGGATCGCCCATTCCGGGCATCGCGATCAGCAGCTTGCCGCTGAGATCCATCGGGGCGCTTGCAGGTTCCATACCCTCAAAATGGGCCCGGCGGGCGGGCGCGGCAAGAGGCGGAAACGCCACGCTCGCGCGGGCATCTCCCAAAAGTGATTTCTCACCGCCCGGGCGATGCTTATGTTCGCCGCATGATCAGACAGGTTCTCCTTTCCCTCATCGCGGCCGGCGTGCTGTTTTCGGGCACTGGCCCGGCCGCGGCCCAGCCCCCCGCCGAATCCATCGTCCAGGCTGAGATCCTGCCTGGCTGGGAGACCGAGCGCGGCACCCATATGGCCGGGCTGCGCCTGATCCTCGCCCCGGGGTGGAAGACCTATTGGCGCGCGCCGGGCGATGCCGGAATCCCGCCGCGCTTCGACTGGTCGGGCTCGTCCAACATGCAGGCGGTGGCGACCTACTGGCCGCGGCCCGAAGTGTTCGAGCGCAACGGCATGCGCGCGATCGGTTACGTGCGGGAGGTCGTGCTGCCGCTGGAGCTGACGCCGGAGCGCGCCGGAGCGCCGATCTTGCTGCGCGGGGTAATGGAGCTGGGCGTCTGCCACGACGTCTGCATGCCCATGGTGCTGGAGCTGCGCGCCGACCTGCCCGCCACGGCGAATCCCGCGCCGATCCGCGCCGCGCTGGCCGCCCGCCCGCAAAGCGCGACCGAGGCCGGCGTCGGCCGCGTCACCTGCACGGTCGAACCCATCGCCGACGGGTTACGGCTGACCGCCGAGATCCCTGTGGCCCCGATGGGCGGCGAGGAGGTGGCGGTGGTCGAACTGCGCGATCCAGCGATCTGGGTCTCCGAGCCGCAGCTGACCCGGCAGGGAAACCGCCTGATCGCGGTGGCCGAGCTGGTTCCCGAGGCCGCCGCGCCCTTCGCGCTGGACCGCTCGTCGGTGCGGATCACGCTGCTGGCAGGCCCCAGGGCGGTGGACATCCGCGGCTGCGAGGGCCGTTAGGCCGCCCGCCGCCGCCGCCCCAGCGCGAGGCCCAGCGCGGCCAGCGCATAGACCGCCAGCAGCACCGCGGCCGCGCCCGCCAGGAACAGCGCCAGCGCCGCCGCCATTACCGGCAGCCGGGCCAGCGCCGGCAGCGCCTCCAGCAGCATCGCCGGCAGGGCGCCCGCATAAATCGCGTGGCCCAGCGTGGCGGCAAAGACCGCCAGAACACCCAGCCCCGCCAGCACCGTCGCCGCCGCCAGCCCGCGCGCCCGGCCCGTGGCCCGCAGCGCGCGGCGTGCCGACTGCATCTGGCGCTGGATATCCTGCTGCATGCCCAGCAGCGCCGGCACCACCAGCAGCACCAGCACCAGCCCGAAGCCCAGCCCGTAGACCAGCGTGATCACCGTGGGCTTCAGGAACTGCGCCTGCTGCGAGCTTTCGTAAAGCAGCGGCGACAGGCCCAGCACCGTGGTCAGCGTGGTCAGCAGCACCGGGCGCAGCCGATCCGAGGCGGCGTCGATAATCGCGGGCACCAGCCCGCGGGTCTCGGCGTATTCGTCCACCGTGCTGACCAGAACGATCGAATCGTTGATGATGATCCCGGTCATCCCGATCAGCCCGACCACCGTGAACATCGACAGCGGCACCTCCCACAGCGCGTGGCCGTAGATCGTGCCGACAAGGCCGAAGGGGATGATCGCCATCACCACCAGCGGCCGCGTCCAGCTGGAGAAGATCCACGCCAGCGTCAGGTAGATGCCCAGCAGGCACAGGGCGAAGCCCAGCGCCGCGTCGCCCAGGAATTCGTTCTCCTGCTCGGCCAGGCCCGACAGGCGCCAGGCGACTCCCTGCTCGCTTTCGATTTTCGGCAGGATCTCGTCCTGCAGGCGCTGCATGATCTCCTCGGCCCGTGCCGGGTCGTCCTCGGAAATGTCGCCGGTGACCGAGACCACGCGCAGGCCGTTCTCGCGCTGCACGGTGGAAAAGCCCGCGCGCCGCGCGACGGTCACGATATCGGCCAGCGGCAGGTATTGCCCCGAGGGCGAGCGCAGCAGCGTGCGGTCGAGGAAATCGGCGGTCAGCTCGCCCCCGGGCAGCTCCACCCGGATCGTGGCCGAGCGCGGGCCCTCCGGGTAGGTCGCCGCCTCGATCCCGTTCAGCCGGTGGCGCAGCACCCGGCCCAGCCCGTCGATGGTGAAGCCCAGCGCCGCGCCCTGCGGGGTCAGCTCCAGGATCAGCTCTTCCTTGTCATAGGCCAGGCTGTCCTCCACGGCCGAAACCTCGGGGAATTGCAGCAAGGTGGATTTCAGCGCCTCGGCCGCCGCCTTCAGCGTCTCGGCGGTGGCGCCGTAGAACTGCACGTCCAGCGCGTCGCCCCCGGGGCCCGAGCGCCAGCCGCGGAAGCTGACCACCTCGGCCAGCGGGTGCTGGCGCACCTCGTCCTGCAGTTCCCCCACGAACTGGAACGAGGAATAGGGCCGCAGGTCGGCGTCGATCAGCTCGATCGCGATCGAACCCAGCAGGCCGGTGTCCTTGGTCTCCACCCCCGCCAGGCCGCGGCCAGTATTGCCGCCGACCTCGGCCAGAACGTAATCCAGCGGGTTGGTGCCGTATTCCGCCTCATAGCGCGCCGCGACGGCATCCGCCGCACGCTGCATCTCGCGCATCATGGCTATGGTGTCGGCGCGCGTGGCCCCCGGTGCCATGGCGAAATTCCCCGACACCGAGGCCTGCTCCGGCGCGTTGAAGAAGCGCCACTGCACGTCGCCGCGCACCAGCAGCACCACCTGGCTTGCCAGCACCACGCAGGCCAGCGCCAGCACCGGATAGCGCGCCCAGATCACCCCCGCCATCAGCCGGCGGAAGATCACCCGGCGCACCCAGCCGAAGCCGCGGTTGACCAGCCGCGACGGCAGGTCATACCAATGCTCCTTCCGCGAATGGGCCAGCGCGTGGCTCATGTGATTGGGCAGGATCAGGAAACATTCCAGCAGCGAGGCCAGCAGCACCACGATCACCGTGAAGGGGATGTCCGCGATCAGGTCGCCGAACCGGCCCTCGATGGCGGTCAGTCCGAAAAAGGCGATGACCGTGGTGATGGTGGCCGAAAACACCGGCGCAGCCATGCGGCGGGCGGCGTTCTCGGCGGCCTCCACCGGCCCCTCGCCCAGCCTGCGGGCGCGGAAATCCGCGTGCTCGCCGACCACGATCGCGTCGTCCACCACCACGCCCAGCGTGATGATCAACGCGAAGAGCGACATCATGTTCAGCGTCAGCCCCGCCACATACATCATGGCGATCGCGCTGAGCATCGCCACCGGGATGCCCGCCGCCACCCAGAAGGCGGTGCGCGCGTTGAGGAAGAGGAACAGCAGCCCCACCACCAGCACCAGCCCCATCGCGCCGTTGTCGAGAAGGATGTTCAGCCGCCCCGTGATCGCCTCGGCGCGGGTGCGGATCAGGTCGATCTCCACCTCCGCCGGCAGGGTCCGGGCCAGCTCGTCGGCCACCGCCTGCACCTTGGCCTGGATGGCGATGGCATCGCCCTGGTCCGAGCGATCGACCCGGATCGAGATCGCCGGGTGCGCCCCCACGAAATAGGCGCGCTTGCGGTCGGCGCCCTCCACCCGCACCTGCGCCACATCGCCGATGGTCAGGGTCGCGCCGTCGGGGTCCGAGCGCAGCACGATCCCCGCGATCTCGTCGGCGCTGCGCTTGGCGACACCGGTGCGAACCCGGGCGCCGGAGCCGCCCACGTCGCCGGCCGGCGCAGTCTCGGCCTCGGCGGCGATGGCGGCCGCGATCTGGGCCATGCTGACGTCGTGGCGGATCAGGGCGGCGACCGGCACCTCGACCACGGTCTGCGGCGCGGCGAGGCCGCGGATCGTCGTCCGGGTCACCCCGGCGGCGAACAGGCGCGTGACGAACTCGTCGGCGAAGCGGCCCAGCTGGTCGATGCCCACCGGCCCGGTGATCACCACGTCGGTCACCCGGTCGCGCCAGACGCCGCGGCGCACCTCCGGCTCATCGGCTTCCTCGGGCAGGGTGGTGACGGCATCGACCGCTGCCTGCACGTCGTCGGTGGCGCGCGCCATGTCCCAGCCCGGCTCGAAATCCAGCGTGATGTTCGCCCGCCCCTCGGTGGAGCGCGACGAGGTTTCCTCGACCCCTTCGACGGCCAGCAGCGCGGGCTCAAGCACCTGCACGATGCCGGCGTCCACGTCCTCGGCCCCGGCGCCGGCCCAGCGCACCAGGACGGAGACGTTCTCGACCACCACATCGGGAAAGAACTGCGCCCGCATCCGCGGCATCGCGGCCAGGCCCAGCGCGATCAGCACCACCAGCAGCAGGTTCGCCGCGGTGCCGTGCCGGGTGAAATAGGACAGCAGCCCGCCGGCCGCGCCGGGGATACGCGGACCCATCGCTCAGCCCCCCATCCGGCTTTCGATGCGCTCGACGATCCGGGCGGGCACCTTGTCCTGCGTCAGCTGGCCCAGCACGCGCTTCTTGGCCTCTTCGGGCATGAACTGGTTGCCTTCGATGAAGGCGATCATCGCGGCGCGGCGCTCGGGGGAGAGCTCCACCATTTCCGGCTCTTCCGGCTCCTCGGCCGCGGCCTGCGGGCGAACCGGGCGGACCTTGATGCCCGCGCCCAGCACCGGCGAGCGTTCGGCCACCACCAGCCGGCCGAAAATCGCCGGGGCGCGCAGGATCACGTTGTCGCCCTGCCGGCGCAGCAGCTCGACCTTCTCGACCTCCAGCCGATCGTCGGCGCCCACCACCAGAACCGTGCCCGCCGCATCCACCGCCGCCGCCGGCAGAACCGCGACGTCATGCAGTTCCAGCTCGTCGATGGCCACGGTCACGAAATCGCCGGGGCGGAATCCCTTGGCGCCCTCCAGCCGCGCGAACAGCAGCCGCCCGGTCTGCCCCTCGCCCACAGCGGCGCTTTCCCGCGTCAGCCGGCCCTTCGCCGTCAGCGCCGCGCCGAACACATCCAGCGTGACCGTCAGCGGCGCCGCGCTCAGCGCGCCGGCATCGTCCAGCAGCCGGGCATATTGCGTTGTCGAGACGCGGAAGGAGACCTCCAGATCGTCGGGATCGACCAGCTGCGCCACCTGTTCGTTGTTGGTCACCAGCCCACCCTCGACGAGGCCGACCTCGCTGAGCGTGCCGGAAAAGGCGGCGTAGACGGAGGTGTCGGCGAGGTCGCGTTCCGCCTCGGCCAGCGCGATCTTCTGCCGCTCCAGCCGGGTCCGCGCCTGATCGACGCGGCTCTGCGCTGCGGCCAGCGCCTGGCGGCGCGCCACCACCGCCTGCTGCGCTGCGGCCGCGGCCAGCGCCGCCGTCTCCACCGCCGCGTCGCTGCCGAAGCCGCGCTCCAGCAGGTTCTTCTGCCGCTCCAGCGCCTGCGCGCGCAGCGCCGCCTGGTCCTGCGAGACCGCCAGCTCGTCGCCTCCCAGCCCCAGCGCGGTGCTGGCATCGCGCAGCTCGGCCTCGGCCTCGGCCAGATCGGTGCGCACGACATCCAGCGACGATTGCGCCGCGTGCGGATCGACGCGGAACAGCAACTCGCCCGCCTGCACGCGCCCGCCCTCCTCGAAATCCGGGTGCAGCGCCACCACCGGGCCGGACGCGCGGGCGCGCAGGTCCAGCGTGCGCCGGCTGCGCAGCTCGCCGAAGGCGGTCAGCACCGGGATCACGCTCTGCGGCTGCACCTGCACGACATTGACGGCAAAGACCCGCTCGCGCGCGGGGCGGGGGGTGGTTTCCTTCGCCCAGCGCACCTGCAGCGCGGAATAGACAGACTGGCCGGCATAGCTGAGCAGGCCAAGGGTCGCGGCGAGCAGGAACAGCCCCATCAGGCTGCGGCGCAAGAATCGCATATGCGTTATCCTTCCCGGCGGGGGATGCGAACGATCAGACCCACAACAGATAGCGCCGCGCCGGCGCCGCTCCAAGCTTTTGCATCACCGGCGGGCGCGGATCATTTCCGTCGCTTGTGCTCGTCCAGCCGGGGGAAGATTTCCACGAAATTGCACGGCCGATGGCGATAGTCGAGCTGCCAGCGCAGGATCTCGTCCCAGGCGTCCTTGCAGGCGCCCGTGCTGCCCGGCAGCGCGAACAGGTAGGTGCCGTTGGCCACGCCCCCCGTGGCGCGCGACTGCACCGCCGAGGTGCCGATCTTCTGGAAAGAGACCATGGTGAAGACGGTGCCGAAGGCGTCGATCTCCTTCTCGTAGACATCGCGATGCGCCTCGACCGTCACATCGCGCCCGGTCAGCCCGGTGCCGCCGGTCGAGATGATGACATCGACCTCGGGGGCGGCGCACCACGCGCGCAGCTGATCGGCGATCTCGGCGCGCTCGTCGCGCAGGATCTTGCGGTCGGCCAGGATGTGGCCCGCGCCCTCGATCCGCTCGACCAGGGTCTGGCCCGAGCGGTCCTCGTCCAGCCCGCGGGTGTCCGAAACCGTCAACACGGCGATCCGCACCGGGATGAATTCCTTGCTCTCGTCTATACGCGACATCACGAACGCTCCATCAGGGCCAGCCGCAGGGCCAGCGTGGTGAAAATTCCGGCCGAGGCATATCCCAGCCCCCGCGCAAGCTGGGGCGAGCCAAGCAGCCGCCGACCCACTCTGCCAGCGAACACGCCCGCCAGCCCGTTCACCAGCAACCCGCCCAGCGACAGCACCAGCCCGAAGATCAGGAACTGCGGCAGGACGGGCCGGGCGGGATCGACGAACTGGGGGACGAAGGCCAGCACGAAGAGGATGACCTTGGGATTGGTCAGATTCACGACCAGCGCGGCGCGGAAGGCACGGGCCGAGCCGCCCACCGGAGCGGAGGCGGGCCGCGCCCCGGCGCGCAGCGCCTGCACCGCCAGCCACAGCAGATAGGCCACGCCGATCCAGCGGATCAGGTCGAAGAGGCCCGGATTGGCGGCCACCAGCGCCCCCAACCCCAGCCCGGCCAGCGCCACATGCACCATCCCGCCAAGGGCGATGCCCAGATCGGCGGCCAGCGCCGCGCGCGGGCCGCTCTTCAGTCCCTGGCCCACACAGAACATCATGTCGGCCCCCGGCGTCAGGTTCAGCGCCAGCGCGGCCGGAACGAAGGCCAGCAGGGTGACCGGATCGACGGCAAGGCTCATGCGGAAACCTCGAACCAGTTGGGCCTGGGGCCGAGATTGACGACGCGGGTCGCGCCGATCGTCCCCTCCTGCCCCCAGCTGTCATGGACATGGCCGCAGAGGGCGAGCGCCGGCTGCAGCCGCTCGATCGCTGCGCGGATGGCGGTCGATCCCACCGACAGCCCGCCCGAGGTCACGTCCGCCACGCCCTTGGGCGGCGAATGGGTCACCAGGATGTCCGCGCCCTCGCAGGCCGCCAGCATCGCACCCGCCCCCTGCTCCGACAGGTCGCAGGACCAGCTGCCGAAGGGCGTCACTGGCACCGCGTAGCCCAGCCCGAAAATCCGCAAGCCGCCGATTTCACACCCCTGCCCGTGCAAGACATGCGCCCCCTCGGGAGCGGCCGCGCGCAGTTCGTCGCCGGATTCGGCGTTGCCCGGCACCAGCACCAGCGGCGCGGCGATACCGGACAGCAGATCCAGCGCCGCCCGCAGGTCGCGCCTCATGTTGCAGAAATCCCCCGCGCCGATCACCAGATCGGCCTCGCGCGCCGCCTCGACCAGCGCCGCGGCCCGGCCGGAGGAATGGTGCAGGTCGGAAAACGCGAGAACCCTCATGCCGCGCCCCTCAGCCTGGCCTGCAGCATCAGCAGGTCATGCCAGGCCTCGCGCTTGGCATGCGGGTTGCGCAGCAGATAGGCCGGGTGAAACATCGGCAGCGCGGGCTTGCCCAGCGCCTCGGCCCAGTGGCCGCGCAGCCGGGTGATTCCCTTGCGCCCCAGCAACGCCTGGCAGGAATGGTTGCCCATCAGCACCAGCACATCCGGGTCCGCGAGTTCCACATGGCGTTCGAGGAAAGGCAGCATCATCGCCACCTCCTCGGGCTTGGGGTCGCGGTTCTGCGGCGGGCGCCAGGGCAGGACATTGGTGATGTAGAGCGCGCTCTCGGTATCGGGCGAGGCGCGGTCCAGCCCGATCGCGGCGAACATCCGGTCGAGAAGCTGCCCCGCCCTCCCGACGAAGGGCTTGCCCTGCATGTCCTCGTCGCGGCCCGGCGCCTCGCCAATCACCATGACGCGGGCGCGCGGATTGCCATCGGCGAAGACCAGGTTGCGCGCGCCCTTCTTCAGATCGCAATGGTCGAACCCCGCCAGAGCCTCGCGCAGCTCGTCCAGCGTGCGCGCGGCCTGCGCCAGCGCCCGGGCCTGCGCCACCGGGTCGGGACCCTGCGGGGCCGCCATGACCGGCGCGGCCGCCGCCTGCTGCGGCGCCGGGGCGGCGGCCGCGGCGGCCACAGCGGGCTCGACCTTGGGCGCGGCGTAGCGGTCGACCGGCGCCTCGCCGATCGCCTCGTCCGCGCCCAGTTCGATCTGCCATTCCAGCAGCGCCTTCGCGGTGTGAAAATCCAGGGCCATCTCCATGCGCCAAAGCTAGGCGCGCGCGGGGCGAAGGTAAATGGCTCATCCCGTCGCTTGCCGCCCGCGCCCGCGCTTTCTATAAGCGACACAACCCGGATGGAGGCCCCCATGACATTCCGCGCGCGACACCTGCTAGGGATCGAACATCTCCACCCCGAGGAAATCCGCACATTGCTGGATCTGGCCGACCAGTATGTCGACCTCAACCGCCGCGCCGTGAAGCATTCCGACGCGCTGGCCGGCCTCACCCAGATCAACATGTTCTTCGAGGCCTCCACCCGCACCCAGGCCAGCTTCGAGCTGGCGGGCAAGCGGCTGGGCGCCGACGTGATGAACATGGCGATGCAGGCCAGTTCCATCAAAAAGGGCGAGACGCTGATCGACACGGCGCTGACGCTGAACGCCATGCATCCCGACCTGCTGGTGGTGCGCCACCCGCATTCGGGCGCGGTGGACCTGCTGGCGCAGAAGGTCAACTGCGCGGTGCTGAACGCGGGCGACGGCCGGCATGAGCACCCCACCCAGGCGCTGCTCGATGCGCTGACCATCCGCCGGACCAAGGGACGGCTGCACCGTCTCAACATCGCCATCTGCGGCGACATCGCGCACAGCCGCGTGGCGCGCTCGAACATCCTGCTCCTGGGCAAGATGGAGAACCGCGTGCGCCTCGTCGGCCCGCCGACCCTGATGCCCGCGGGCATCGGCGAGTTCGGGGTCGAAGTCTATGACGACATGAAAGAGGGGCTCAGGGACGTGGACGTGGTGATGATGCTGCGCCTCCAGAAGGAGCGGATGGACGGCGGCTTCATCCCTTCGGAGCGCGAATATTACCACCGCTACGGGCTGGACGCCGAAAAGCTGAGCTATGCCAAGCCCGACGCCATCGTGATGCATCCCGGCCCGATGAACCGAGGGGTGGAGATCGACGGCGAGATCGCCGACGACATCAACCGCTCGGTCATCCAGGAGCAGGTGGAGATGGGGGTCGCGGTGCGCATGGCGGCGATGGACCTCCTGGCGCGCAACCTGCGGGCGGCCAAGGACGAGGGCGTCTATGTCTGAGCGCCGCTTCACCGCCGACCGCGCCACCTATATCCGCGCGCATGTCCTGCTGGCGGTGGTGGGCGGCATCGTGGCCACGGGCGTGCTCTATGCCATGGGCAATCCGCATGGCTGGGTCGGCATCGTGGCGGCGGCCCTCGGCATCGGCGTGCGCGGCGCCTACCTGATGTCGGAGGAGATGGGCCATGTCTGGACCCTGACCGCGACAGGTCTCGAAGGCCCCGAGGGGCGGCGCATACCGCTTGCCGACATCGCCAGGGTCCGCATCATCGGCAGCGCCGCGCAGGTCATCACCCATGACGGCCACAAGCACCTGATCAAGTTCCAGTCCGAACCCGCCGCCGCCAAGGCCGCGATCGAGGCCGCCCTCAGCCGGAGAGCCGCATGAAAACGATTCTGACCAACGCCCGCCTGATCGACCCCGAGGCCGGAACCGACAGCCTCGGCTGGCTGCTGATCGAGGGCGAGACCATCGCCGCCACCGGCGCGGACACACCGCCCGCGGCCGACCATGTGATCGACTGCGGCGGCAAATGCCTGGCCCCCGGCATCGTCGATATCGGCGTCAAGGTCTGCGAGCCGGGCGAGCGGCACAAGGAATCCTTCAAATCCGCGGGTCTGGCCGCGGCGGCGGGCGGCGTGACCACCCTGGTCACCCGGCCCGACACCGCGCCCGCCATCGACACCCCCGAGACGCTGGAATTCGTCACCCGCCGCGCGCGCGAGGCCGCCCCCGTCCGCATCAAACCCATGGCCGCGCTGACCAAGGGCCGCGAGGGCGCCGAGATGGTCGAGTTGGGCTTCCTGATGGACGCCGGCGCCGTGGCCTTCACCGACTGCGCGCGGGTGGTGGAGAACACCAAGGTGCTGAGCCGCGCCATGACCTATGCCCGGTCCCTCGGCGCGCTGGTCATCGGCCACCCGCAGGAGCCGGGCCTGTCGAAGGGCGCCGCGGCGACCTCCGGCAAGTTCGCCTCGCTCAAGGGCCTGCCCGCGGTCTCGGCCATGGCCGAGCGCATGGCGCTCGACCGTGATCTCGCGCTGGTGGAGATGACCGGCGTGAAATATCACGCCGACCAGATCACCACCGCCCGCGCCCTGCCCGCGCTGGAACGCGCCAAGGCCAACGGGCTGGACGTGACCGCCGGCATCTCGATCCACCACCTGACGCTGAACGAGCTCGACGTGGGCGATTACCGCACCTTCTTCAAGCTGACCCCGCCGCTCAGGTCCGAGGACGACCGGCTGGCGCTGGTGCAGGCGGTGGCCGAGGGGCTGATCGACGTCATCTGCTCGATGCACGACCCGCAGGACGAGGAATCGAAACGCCTGCCCTTCGAGGAGGCCGCCGCCGGCGCGGTGGGGCTGGAGACCCTGCTTCCCGCGGCCATGCGCCTGTACCACGCGGGCGCGCTGGACCTGCCGACGCTGTTCCGCGCGCTGTCGCTGAACCCGTCGCGGCGGCTGGGGCTGGCCACGGGTCGGCTGGCCACGGGCGCGCCGGCCGATCTGGTGCTGTTCGACCCCGACACGCCCTTCGTGCTGGACCGGACCAAGCTGCGCTCGAAATCCAAGAACACGCCCTTTGACGAGGCGCGGTTGCAGGGCCGGGTGCTGCGCACCTATGTCGCCGGGCAGGAGGTCTTCGCCCATGCCTGAGATCGTCACCCCGCCGCTGCTGCTGGCCCTCACCGCGATCCTCGGCTACCTGCTGGGGGCGGTGCCCTTCGGCATGGTCATGGCGCGGGTCTTCGGGCTGGGCGATCTGCGCAAGATCGGCTCGGGCAATATCGGGGCCACCAACGTGCTGCGCACCGGCAACAAGCTGGCGGCGCTGCTGACGCTGGTGCTGGACGCGGGCAAGGGCGGCTTCGCCGTTCTGATCGCCCGCGCCGCGGCCGGCGAGGATGCAGCGCAGATCGCGGGCCTCGCGGCCTTTCTCGGCCATCTCTTCCCGGTCTACCTGGGGTTCCGTGGCGGCAAGGGCGTGGCCACCTTCCTCGGCACGCTGCTGGCGCTGGCCTGGCCGGTGGGGCTGGCGGCCTGCGGCGTCTGGCTGGCGGTGGCGCTGTTCACGCGCTATTCCTCGCTCTCGGCGCTGGTCGCCGCAGCGCTGGCGCCGCTGTGGATGGCGGTGTTTCACAGTGGCGAGATGCTGGCGCTCGGCGCGGTGCTGACGCTGCTGATCTACGCCCGCCACTGGCAGAACCTGAAACGGCTGCGGGCGGGCACCGAGCCGAAGATCGGCCAGAAGAAATAGACCCGCGCGCGGCGCGGGCCTGCTGCCTCAGTAGCTGAACGCACCGTAGATCCGGGACAGGTCGCCGCCCCAGTCGCCGTTGTAATGCTCCAGCAGCTCGTCGGCGGGGACCTTGCCGGTTTCCACGCTGTCCTCCAGCGCGTGCAGGAAGTGGCGCTCGTCGGCGACCATGCCGCCCAGCCCCGGGCGGGCGCGCGCCTTTAGCCCCGACCGCGCGATGTCCAGCACCTCGCGCGCGAGATCCTGCATGCTGCGGCCGCCGACCTCGGCCTGCAGCCCGCGCTCGGAGGCGCCGACGCGCCAGGCCTCGCGGGTCTCGGCGTCCCAGCCCTTCACCAGATCCCAGGCCGCGTCCAGCGCGCCCTGGTCGTAGGTCAGCCCCACCCAGAACGCGGGCAGCGCGCAGAGCCGCCGCCACGGACCGCCATCGGCGCCGCGCATCTCGATGAATTTCTTGATCCGCGCCTCGGGGAAGATCGTCGTCAGGTGATCGGCCCAGTCGGACAGCGTCGGCGTCTCGCCCGGCAGCGCCGGCAGCTTTCCTTGCAGGAAATCGCGGAAGGACTGGCCCAGCGCGTTGATGTATTTGCCGTCGCGGTAGACGAAATACATCGGCACATCGAGCGCGTATTCCACCCATGCCTCGAAGCCGAAGCCCTCGTCGAAGACGAAGGGCAGCATCCCGGTCCGCGCCGGATCGAGGTCGCGCCACACCCGCGAGCGCCAGCTCTTGTGCCCGTTCACCTTGCCCTCGAAGAAGGGCGAGTTGGCGAACAGCGCGGTCGCCACCGGCTGCAACGCCAGCGCCACGCGCAGCTTCTGCACCATGTCGGCCTCGGAGGCGAAGTCGAGGTTCACCTGCACCGTGCAGGTGCGGTACATCATCGTCTTGCCCATGGTGCCGACGCGATCCATGTAATCGGTCATCAGCTTGTAGCGGCCCTTGGGCATCTGCGGCATGTCCTCATGCCGCCAGATCGGCGCCGCGCCCAGCCCGATGAAGCCCACGCCGATCTCGTCGGCGACGCTGCGCACCTCGCGCAGGTGCTCGTTCACCTCGTCGCAGGTCTGGTGGATGGTCTCCAGCGGCGCGCCCGAAAGCTCCAGCTGGCCGCCCGGCTCGAGGCTGACATTGGCGCCGTCCTTCTCCAGCCCGATCAGGTATTCGCCCTCGTGGATCGGCGACCAGCCGTAGCGGTCGCGCAACCCCTCCAGAACCGCCAGCACCGATCGTTCGCCGGCATAGGGGATCGGGCGCAGCGTGTCCTTGCAGTAGCCGAATTTCTCGTGCTCGGTGCCGATGCGCCAGTCGGATTTCGGCTTGCAGCCATCGGCCAGGTATTCGGCCAGCTGCGAATGGTGTTCGATCGGGCCGCCGCCGGACTGAGGGATGGACATGAAGGAAGGCTCCGATCTTGTGTTCGCGATTTGGTCAGGCCAAGACCTGCGTCCTGACGCCAGTCAAGTCAAGGCCATGCGGTTGGCGCGGCGCCACACCGTGATCCCGCCGGGCGGCACCGGCGCGTCGAGGGCGGCGAGGATGCGTGCGGGCTCGGCCCCCGGCAGGGCCGCGAAAACGTCGAAGAGCAGCTCGGCCCGCGCCGCGTCGACCGGGATCGCCAGCGCCGGCGCCCCGGCCTGCGCCAGCCGCCACGCGCGCCCCTGCGCCGTGTCGATCAGGCGCACCTCGGTCAGTTCGCTGAGCGCGGCGAAGCCGCCGGTCTCGGGCGCGAGATAGGAGATCTGCCCCTCCATCACCTCGACATAGCCGGGCGCCGAGGCCGGGCGGCGGAACCGCACCCGGCGCAACGCCACCAGCGCCAGCCCCGCGCCCGCGGCCCCCACGATCAGCCCGATGCCCTGAAAGAACAGTCCGCCGCGGGTGAACAGCCACAGCCCCGCCAGCGCCACGCCCAGCCCGATCAGGACCTCGCGCCAGCGCCAGAAGGCCCGGCGCAGCTCCGGCCGGATCAGGCTCACCCCCAGTCCCCGAGCGTCGATTGCCACAGCGTCAGCGCCGCCACGGCGGCCGTGTCGGCGCGCAGAATGCGCGGGCCGAGGCTGACCGCATGGGCGAAGGGAAACCCGCGCAGCCGCGTGCGCTCCGCCTGCGAAAAGCCGCCCTCGGGGCCGATCAGGATCGCCCATTTGCCGCGCTGCGCGCCCGCAAGCGCGGCGCGCGCGCCCACCAGCGCCTCATCGCAGAACATCAACTGCCGGTCCGCGGGCCAGTCGGCCAGAACGCGGTCGAGGCGCGCGAGCTCCGCCACCTCCGGCACATAGGTGCCGCCGCATTGCTCGGCCGCCTCCACCGCGTGGGCCTGGAGCCGGTCGCGGCGGATGCGCTCGGCATTGGTGAAATCGGTCTGCACCGGACAGATCCGGGCGGCGCCCATCTCGGCGGCCTTTTCCACGATGAAATCGGTGCGCGCCTTCTTGATGGGGGCGAACAGCAGCCACAGGTCGGGCGGGCTCTGCTGCGGCCGGGTTTGCTCGCGGCAGGCCAGAACCCCGCCGCGCTTGCCCGCCTCCGCGACCTCGGCCAGCCACTCTCCATGCGCCCCGTCGAAGACCAGGACGGCATCGCCCACGCCCAGCCGCATGACCCCGAACAGGTAATGCGCCTGGTCCCGGCTCAGAGGAACCGATTGCCCCGCCCCAAGCGGGTGCTCTACATAGAGCCTGACTTTCGCCGATGTTTTCTCATTCATGGGGGCGACCATATGTCCGACACCACCCGAACGCCAGAGCCCGAGGGCCAGGTTTCCGACGCCGTGCGCGGCAACTGGGTCGACAGCTACGCCCCCGCCTGGACGCGCCCCTACCTGCGCCTCAGCCGCGCCGACCGCCCCGTCGGCACATGGCTGTTGCTGCTGCCCTGCTGGTGGGGCGTGCTGCTGGCCGCGGCCTCGACGGGCTGGCGCTGGTTCGACCTCTGGATCATCCTCGGCTGCGGCCTCGGCGCCTGGCTGATGCGCGGGGCGGGCTGCACCTGGAACGACATCACCGACCGCAAGATCGACGCGCAGGTGGCGCGCACCCGCTCGCGCCCGATCCCCTCGGGACAGGTCACGGTGGAACAGGCCAGCGCCTGGATGGCGATCCAGGCCGGCGTGGCCTTCCTGATCCTGCTGACCTTCAACTGGGCCGCGATCGGGCTGGGGGTGGCCAGCCTCGCGCTGGTGGCGATCTATCCCTTCGCCAAGCGCTTTACCTGGTGGCCGCAGGTCTTCCTCGGGCTCGCCTTCAACTGGGGGGCGCTGCTGGCCTGGACGGCGCATACCGGCAGCCTCGGCCTGCCGGCAGTTCTCCTCTACCTCGCCGGCATCGCCTGGACGATCTTCTACGACACGATCTACGCCCACCAGGACAAGGAGGATGACGCGCTGATCGGCGTGAAATCCACCGCGCGGCTGTTCGGCGACGACACCAAGACCTGGCTGCGCATCTTCATGATGACCAGCGTCGTGCTGATGACCGCGGCCATCGTCATGGGGCTCCTGTCGCAGGACGGCGTGGTCAAGCTGTTCCTCGGCATCGCCGCGGCCTGGGCCTTCGGCTGGCACATGTCCTGGCAGCTGTCCCGGCTGCGGATCTACGACGGCAGCAACTGCCTGATGCTGTTCCGCGCCAACCGCGATGCCGGGCTGATCCCTGCGCTGGTTCTCGCCGTCGTGATCCTGCTCTGATTGCCAATCCCGCGCGGCGGTTCTAAAAATCGCCACGGCATGTCAACCGGAGAACTCACGCCCCCATGCGCCTGTCTGCCAACCTGATCGCACTCGCGGCGGTCCTCGTCGCGGGGCTGTTGTGCGTTTTCAGCGCCGTCTTCGCCGTGACCCGGATCGAGGAACGCGCCGCCACCGAAATCCGCCACGCTCTCGCCGTCGAGGGGCTGGACTGGGCCGAGGTCGCGCCCGACGGGCTGCTGGTGCAGCTCTCCGGCACTGCGCCCAGCGAGGCCACCCGCTTTCGCGCGCTGTCGATCACCGGCTCCATCGTCGATGCAGAACGCGTCATCGACGCGATGGAGGTGACGCCCTCGCAGCCGATCAACGCGCCGCGCTTCTCGATGGAGTTGCTGCGCAACGACAGTGGCGTGTCGCTGGTCGGGCTGATCCCGGCGGCGACCGATCGCGGCCGGCTGCTGAAGGATGTGCGCGATGCGGTGCGCGGGGCGCCGGTGACCGATCTGCTGGACACCGCCAGATTCGACGCCCCCGAGGGCTGGGAGGCGGCGGTTCGCTTCGGGCTGGAGGCGCTGGGCAAGCTGCCGCGCTCGAAGATCTCGATCGCGGCGGACGAGCTGCGCGCCATCGCCATCGCCGACAGCGGCAAGGAAAAGCGCCGGCTGGAAACCGAACTGCGCGCCGCCGCGCCCGAGGGTCTGACGCTGGTTCTCGACATCTCGGCCCCGCGGCCGGTGATCGCCCCCTTCACCCTGCGCTTCATCATCGACGAGAGCGGCGCGCGCTTCGACGCCTGCTCCGCCGATACCGAAGCCGCGCGCGACCGCATCCTCGCCGCCGCGCGCAACGCCGGGCTGACCGGCAAGGCCGACTGCACCATCGGGCTCGGCGTGCCCTCGCCGAACTGGGCCCGCGCGGTCGAGGCCGGGATCGAGGGGCTGGCGGCGCTGGGCGGCGGCACCCTGACCTTCTCGGATGCCGACGTGGCGCTGGTGGCGCTGGACAGCACCGATCAGGCGCTCTTCGATCGCGTGGTGGGCGAGACCGAGACCGCCCTGCCCGAGGTCTTCTCGCTGCATGCGGTCAAGCCCCAGCCGGTCAAGATCGACGGCAGCGGCGAAGGCGACGGCCCGCCCGAATTCGTCGCCACCCTCAGCCCCGAGGGGCTGGTGCAACTGCGCGGCCGCGTCCCCGACGAGCTGGTGCGCGCGGCCACCGAAAGCTACGCGCGCTCACGCTTCGGGCTCGAGAATGTCTATGCCGCGATGCGCCTTGATCCCGGCCTGCCCGAGGGCTGGCCGCTGCGGGTGCTGACCAGCCTCGAGGCGCTCTCCGACCTGGAAAACGGCTCGGTCGTCATGCAGCCCGGGTTCGTCGAGCTGCGCGGCACCACCAGCGACGAAGAGGCCAATGCCCGCATCGCGCGCCTGTTCGCCGACAAGCTGGGCGAGGCGCAGAACTTCAAGATCGAGGTGGCCTATGTCGCCCCTCCGGAGCCGGAAAACACGCAGCCCGCGCCCGAGGACTGCGTGGCCCGCGTCAACGCCATCCTCGAAGAGCAGAAGATCACCTTCGCGCCCGGCTCGGTCACCGTCGAGGGCGAGTCGCTGAAGGTCGTGGACCGCATCGCCGAGGTGCTGCGCGAATGTCCCGACGCCCAGATGGAGATCGGCGGGCACACCGATTCCCAGGGCCGCGAAGAGATGAACCTCCAGCTCAGCCAAAGCCGCGCCGAGGGCGTGCTTTCGGCCCTTCTGGCGCGGCGCATCCTGACCAGCAACCTGACCGCGCGGGGCTATGGCGAAAGCCAGCCGATCGCCGATAACGGCACCGAAGAGGGGCGCGAGGCCAACCGCCGGATCGAGTTCCGCCTGCTGCTGCCCGAGGCCGCCGCGGCGGAAGCAGCGCAAGAGGCCGGGACCGCGGCCGAAGACGCCCCCGGGGAGGCGCCGAGCGACGGCGCCGCTGCGGCGCAGGACGACACCGCCGGGACGCCGGCCGACGGCGCGCCCGCCGAAGAGGCCGAAACGCCGGCATCCGGGACGACCGATGCGGCCGCCGAGACCGAAGAACCCGCGCCCGATGCCGCGGCCGCCCCCCCGATCGCCACCGAAACCGACAGCCAATCCGAGGCAGGGACCGCCGATGAACAGAACTGAATTCATTATCGTCACGGCCATCGTGCTGTTCGTGGCCTTCATGCTGGGCTGGTTCGCCTCATGGCTGATCCACCGCGTCGCCCGCGTGACCCAGTCGGAAATGGGCGAGCTGGACCAGATGGCGCAGTCCCTGCACGAGGCCGAAGAGGCCCGCGAACAGGCGATCGACTACATGCAGCACCGCGAGGCGGAGCTGACCAACCGCGTGACCCAGACCGAGGCAGAGCTGAAGGCCGCGATGGACGGGCTGCGCGAGGCGCGTCAGGAAGCGGAGGAACTGCGCGCCTATATCGAGCGCAAGAACCTGTAGGCGAATCGCGGACGCCGGATTTCGGCCAAAGATGCGATCCCGTCCGCCGCGCGCGCCGGTCTCACCAGCGCGCCAGCGCGTCCTCGTCCTGCGCCTTGCTCTCGACCCAGGTCTCGCCCTGCGCGGTGATTTCCTTCTTCCAGAAGGGGGCGCGGGATTTCAGGTAATCCATCAGGAACTCGGCCGCATCGAAGGCGTCGGCCCGGTGCGGCGAGGCGGTCGCGACCATCATGATCATGTCCCCCGCGGCCATCTCGCCGTAGCGGTGGATGATCAGGCAGTCCTTCAGGTCCCAGCGCGCGCGCGCCTGCGCCTCGATCTTGTCCAGCGCGGCTTCGGTCATGCCCGGGTAATGCTCGATCACCATCCGGCTCAGATCGCCGGAGACGAGATCGCGCACGATCCCGGTGAAGGTGACCACCGCGCCAGCATCCTGGCGCCCGGCGGCGAAGGCCTCGACCTCGGCGCCCAGCGCGAAGGGCTCCTGCTGCACGCGCACGGCCATGCTCAGCCCCCCGTCATCGGCGGGAAGAAGGCCACCTCGCGCACGCCGGCGAGCGGCGCGTCGAACTCGGCCAGGTCCTGGTCCAGCGCCACCCGCAGCGCCGAGAGATCGGCGAAAGCCGCGGCATAGCGCTCCTCGCGCGCCTTCAGCTCCTCGATCAGATCGGCCACGGTTGCGGCGCTGGTTTCCACCTGCTCCTTGGGCAGGCCGATGCGCTCTCGCACCCAGGCAAAATATAGAACGTCGATCATGTGTCCGCCTCGTCGCGCAGATAGGGAAGCGCCTTTGAGAAATAGTCCCAGCCGGTGATCAGGGTCAGCGCGGCCGCCAGCCACAGCAGGCCCAGCCCGCCATAGAAACTAATCCCCGCCGCGCCGGTTTTCCAGTCCGCCGCCGCCCCGGCATGCTGCGCGAACAGCCCATGGGCGAAGAGCACGGCAAGCGCCAGCATCTGCACGGTGGTCTTCCACTTGGCCAGCTTCGTGACCTTCAGAAGCCCCGCCGTGTCGCCCAGGAACTCGCGCAGGCCGGAGACGAAAACCTCGCGAAACAGGATTGCGGTCGCCGGGATCAGCACCCAGGGGGTCATCCCGAAGAGGTTGCTGATCACGAACAGCGCGATGACCACCATCGCCTTGTCCGCGATCGGGTCGAGCATCGCGCCGAACAGGCTCATCTGGTTCCACTTGCGCGCCAGGTAGCCGTCGACCCAGTCGGTGACCGAGGCCCCAACGAACAGCACCAGCGCCAGCCAGTCGGCCGAGGGTCGGGGCAGCGCCAGGAACACCAGCGCCACGGCGGGCGCGGCCAGCAGGCGGATCACGGTCAGGATATTCGGAACTGTCCAGGTCATGGCGATAGCCTTACAGGCTCAGCCCTTCTCATGGAAGAAGCCATAGATGGTTTCGGCCAGCGCGTCGGAAATCCCCTCCACCGCCTTCAGGTCCGCCAGCCCCGCCCGGCTGACCGCCTTGGCGCTGCCGAAATGCGCCAGCAGCGCGCGCTTGCGCGTGGCGCCCACGCCCGGCACCTCGTCCAGCGGCGTCGCCCCCACCGCCTTGGCCCGCTTTTGCCTGTGCGCACCGATGGCGAAGCGGTGCGCCTCGTCGCGCAGGCGCTGGACGAAATAAAGCACGGGGTCGTTGTGGCGCAGCGCGAAGGCGTTCTCGCCGGGGCGGTGGAACTCCTCCTTGCCGGCGTCGCGGTCGATGCCCTTGGCCACGCCCACCATCGGGATGTCGTCGACCCCCAGCTCGCGCATGATCTCGGCCACCGCGCTCACCTGCCCCGCGCCGCCGTCGATCAGCAGCAGGTCGGGCCAGGTCTCGCCCTGACGCTCAGGATCCTCCTTCAGCAGACGCTGGAAGCGGCGGGTCAGCACCTCCTTCATCATGCCGAAATCGTCGCCTGGGGTCAGGTCCTCGCCCCGGATGTTGAACTTGCGGTACTGGCTTTTCACGAAACCCTCGGGGCCGGCCACGATCATGCCGCCCACGGCGTTGGTGCCCTGGATGTGGGAGTTGTCGTAGACCTCGATCCGCTTCGGCGGCGCGTCGAGGCCAAAGGCATCGGCCAGACCGGCCAGCAGCTTGCCCTGCGCCGCGCTTTCCGACATCCGCCGGGCGAGGCTTTCGCGGGCGTTGCGCGCCGCATTCGCCACCAGCTCGGCCTTTTCGCCGCGCAGGGGCACGGCGATCTCGACCTTGCGGCCGGCCTTTTCCGAAAGCGCCTCGGCCATCAGGTCGGGGTCCTCGATGCCATGCGACAGCAGCAGCAGCCGAGGCGGCTGCTTGTTGTCGTAGAACTGGCCGAGGAAGCCCTGCAGCACCTCCGCCTCGGACATCCCCGCGCCGATCCTCGGGTAATAGTCGCGGTTGCCCCAGTTCTGGTTGGCGCGGATGAAGAAGACCTGCACGCAGGCCTGCCCGCCCTCCATGTGCAGCGCCACCACGTCGGCCTCGGCCACGCCGCGCGGGTTGATGCCCTGGGCCTGCTGCACCTGGGTCAGCGCCCGGATGCGGTCGCGCAGCGCCGCCGCGCGCTCGAATTCCAGCCCCTCGCTGGCCTCGGCCATCTGCGCGGCAAGCTGCTCCTGCACGCGGGTCGATCTGCCCTGAAGGAAGCGTTCCGCATCGGCCACCAGAGCGCCGTAATCCGCCTCGCTGATCCGTCCCACGCAAGGCGCGCTGCAGCGCTTGATCTGATACAGCAGGCAGGGCCGCGTCCGGCTCTCGAACATCGCGTCCGAGCAGTTGCGCAGCAGGAATACCTTCTGCAGCTGGTTCAGCGTCCGGTTCACCGCGCCGGCGTTGGCGAAGGGGCCGTAATAGCTGCCCTTCTCCTTCTTCGCGCCGCGGTGCTTCTTGATCTGCGGAAAGGCGTGGTCCTTGGTCACCAGGATGTTGGGAAAGCTCTTGTCGTCGCGCAGGAGCACGTTGTAGCGCGGCTTGAGCTGCTTGATCAGGTTCTGCTCCAGCAGCAGCGCCTCGGTCTCGGTGCGCGTGGTCAGGAACATCATCGAGGCGGTTTCGCGGATCATCCTCTCGATCCGCGGCGAATGCCCGGCGGGCTTGGCGTAGTTCGACACCCGCTTCTTCAGGTTGCGCGCCTTGCCGACGTAGAGCACCCGGCTTTCGGCATCCAGCATGCGATAGACCCCCGGCGAATTGTCGAGGGTCCGAAGGTAGGAATGGATGCGGCGATAGCCCGTCACGGGCGCCTCCGCGCGCCGCGCATCGTTTGGCATGTCATTCATCCGCAGGATCTGGTGATTCCGGTCATCCGCTGCAATGTAATCCCGTCAGGGACAAGAAAAAACATGTCCACGGCTTCTGTGGATAAACCTGCGGGTAACTATTGGGCACCCGGGAATTTTCCTTGTTTTAAGGCGCTTTCACCGGATTGATCATTTTTTGGGCACTTTTCCAAGTTATTGATTTTGCTGTATATTTTTCTCAAGACGTGCAAAACACTGAAAACACTCAGGAAAAGATGACGGATTTGTAACGGGATCGCAAAAGGTGGAAAAGTCAAGCGGCAAGCGGCCCGATCCGGGCCTTTTACTCCACGCCCAGAACGTCCGGCGTTTCCCACGCGAGATGCTGGCCGCCATCCACGCAGAGCAGCTGGCCGGTCACCGCAACCGCGTTCAGGAAATAGTCCAGCGCGCCGCAGATGTCGCGCTCGTCGGCGCCGCGGGTCAGGATCGTCGCCTGTCGCTGGCGGGTGAAATGTTCTTCCGACTGGCGCTCGCCGCGCAGGGTCGGGCCGGGGCCGATCGCATTCACCCGCACCTGCGGCGCCAGCGCCTGCGCCGCGGTCTTGGTCAGGGCCCACAGCCCCATCTTGGAGATGGTGTAGGTCATGAACTCGGGCGTCAGCTTGCGCACGCGCTGGTCAATCATGTTGATTACCAGGGCGCTGGCCAGCGGCTCTCCGCGGGCGTCCACGGTTTCCGGCGGCACCTGCTCGGCAAAGCGCTGGGTCAGCACGAAAGGCGCGCGCAGGTTCGATTCCATGTGCCGGTCCCAGCTTTCGCGGCTGGCGGTCTGGATGTTGTCGTATTCGAAGATCGAGGCGTTGTTGACCAGCACCGTCAGCGGCCCGCCCAGTTCCTCCGCGGCGCGCTCGACCAGCGCCTCGGTCTCGTGCTCGTTCAGCAGGTCGGCCCGCAGCGCGCAGGCGCGCCGGCCCAGCGCGTGGATCTCGTCCACCGCCGCCTGGGCGTCCGCCTGCGAATTGGCGTAATGCACCGCCACGTCGAGGCCCCGCCGCGCCAGGTGAAGCGCCATCGCACGGCCCAGCCGCTTGCCCGCCCCGGTCACCAGTGCCCTGCCCTGCATGCCCCCGCCTCCGTCAGATCAACACGGCCACAACATAGGCGACGTAAAGCCCGGTCAAGACAATGCCCCAGCCCTTGGCCATGTTCCAGCCGCGGAACACGAAGGGCAGCAGGATCAGCGCCGAGGCCAGCATCACCCACAGATCGAAGCGCAGCATCTCCACCGGCACCGCCAGGTCGCCCACCAGGCTGGCCAGGCCGATGATCGCCAGCAGGTTGAAGATGTTCGACCCGATCACGTTGCCCAGCGCCACATCGGCCTGCCGGCGCAGCGCCGCCATCACCGTCGTCGCCAACTCGGGCAGCGAGGTGCCCAGCGCGACCAGCGTCAGCCCGATCACGGTGTCGCTGACGCCCAGTTCGCGGGCGATGTTCTCGGAATGCTCGATCAGCAGGTCGGCGCCCAGCGGCAGGCCCGCGAGGCCCAGCGCCAGGAACAGGGTGATCTTCCACCACGGCAGGTTGGGATCGGCGCCTTCCACCTCTTCCTCCACCTCTGCCGGATCGGCCACGGCGGCCGCGCTCAGCGTCTCGCGCCGGTGGCTGCGCGCGGCGTGAAACATGTCCCACAGCACCAGCGACAGCGCCGCCAGCAAAACCAGCCCGTGCACCCAGGTGATCGGGCCGAGAAAGGCCACCGCGGCGAACAGCGCCGAGGCCGCGAGCATGAACAGATAGGTCCGCCGCGTGTCGCATTCCCCGGTCGACAGGCCCGAGATGATCGCGGGCAGGCCCAACACGAGCAGCACGTTGGCGATGTTCGAGCCCACCACGTTGCCCAGCGCGATGCCCGGCGCGTTCTCCAGCGTCGCCTGGATCGAGATCAGCAACTCCGGCGCCGAGGTGCCGAAGGCCACGATGGTCAGGCTGACGATCAGCGCGGGCACGCCCAGCCGCAGGCTGAGGTTCACCGCGCCCTTGACCAGGGAATCCCCCGCCAGCAGCAGAATAGCCAGACCCAGAAGGGCGAAGAGCAGGTCCAAGGCCATTTGCGGAATTACCCTTTTTCCTTGCCGCAGGGGCAGGGCCCCTTGCCGAGTTGATAGCGCCCGCAGCGCGGGCATTTCGCGGGCCGGTTCAGCGACAGCCGCCGGCCGCCCGGCAGCCGCAGCTTGCCGAACATCGCCAGCACGCCCATGCCGACCAGAAACAGCGTGATGATCTTGAACAGCATCTAGAGCCCGAACCGCGCCCACAGGGCGCGCTCCTCCAGTTCGCCGGCCAGCCCGCCCAGGACCTGCGCGCCGAAACGCTGCCAGACCGACCGGCGCGGGCCATAGTCGCGGAATTTCACCTTGTCGCCGAAACGTTCCTTCATCACCGGCACCAGGTGGCCGACGCCGTCGGCCAGGCCCAGCTCCACCGCCTGACCGCCGACCCAGACATCGCCGGCGAACAGATCGGCCCCGCCGTGCAGCTTGCCCGCGCGCCGGGCCTTCACCCGGTCGATGAAGGATTGGTGGATCGCCTCCTGCAGGCTCTTCAGCCTGGCCACGTCCTCGGGCTTTTCCGGCTGGAACGGGTCGAGCAGGCTTTTCGACCGCCCCGCGGTGTAGAGCCGGCGCTCCACCCCGTGGCGCGCGATGAAATCATGGAAGCCGAACCCGGCCGAGACCACCCCGATCGAACCGACGATCGAATTGTCATCGACCCAGATCTCATCCGCCGCGCAGGCGATGTAATAACCGCCCGAGGCCGCCACATCCTCGACGAAGGCATATACCGGAACGCCCTTCTCCGCGGCCAGCCGCCGGATGCGGGTGAAGATCATCGAGGATTGCGCCGGCGAACCGCCGGGCGAATTCAGCGCCAGCGCCACCGCCGCGGGCTTTCCGCGGCTGAATGCCTTTTCGATCAGCGGGGCCAGGCCGGCGTCGTTCAGCACCACCCGGCCGCGCGCATCCGCCGCGATCATGCCGTTCAGGCGCAGCACGGCGACCAGCGGCTCTGGCGTCAGAAAGGGGATCCAGCGTTTCATCCCATGGCATTTAGAGGCTCACCCCCCCGGGAACAAGGCGGGCGCTGCAATCGAGGTGCAGTGTTGCGGCGCGGCCCCGGACGGGCACGCGCCGCGGGTTCACTCGCCCGGCCCGCCGGGCGCGGCGCAACTGATCTCGTTCCCGTCCCAGCGCAGCACCAGCCGCGCCGCGTAGCCGCGCGGGTCGGGGCCCAGCGTGACCTGGCCCAGCACCGCCGTTTCGCCCGCGCGCAGGCTGAAATCGCCGCCCTGTCGGATCGCCGTGCTGCCCGAGGCGCCGTTCCGGGTGACTTCGAGGCTATAGAGCCCCTCCGCCCCCTGCGCCCCGGCCATGGCGCGCGCCTCCAGCGTGACGCCCTGCGCGCCGGTCCCGGTCGCGATCCTGCAACTCAGCGGCGCCGCGTCGCGGCCGGCGCCGGGCGGGCTCATCGCGCCGGTCAGCGCCAGCGCGATGAGCGCCGGGCCCCATGCGGAGCGGGGGAATGGACATGACATCTCCGGTCTCCTTCCGTCGGCTTCGGCCGCGCGGCGGGCGCCGCCGCGCGGCTTGGGATGGCTCAGTTCTGGATCACGACGATGACGTTGCCGCGGCCGCGCTGGGTGATCGTGGTGCTGTCGCCCTGCCCGGCCTGGATCACCGCGGCGGCGTTGTTGCGGCCAGACTGACGGATCCGGGCCGACTGGCCCTCGCCGAACTGCGCGATGCCCGCGATGTTGCCATAACCCTTCTGACGGGTGAAGCCGGAGTGACGCTCGCCGGACTGGCCCACCACCGCGCGGTTGCGGTTGCCATCCTGGGTCAGCATCGCCAGGTGGTCTTCGCCGCGCTGGTAGACCGTGGCGCGGTGGTTCGCGCCGTCCTGCTCGACGCCGATGCTGTTGCGCGCACCCAGCTGCGTCACGGTGAGAAAGCTGTTCTCGGCCGCGGCGGGGCCGGCGGCCAGGGCGGCGGCCAGCAGGGCGGACAGGGCGGCGGTCTTCAGGGGGAATGCGATGGTCATGGTCGTGTCTCTTTCCTGTGCTCGGTTGCGTATGCGTTTCGCGTTGCACCGGCCGCGCCCTCACCCGGCGCGGTGCCGATGAGCCCAGCAGGACCCACCCAGCACCTGACAGGCAATAGCGGCCCGGGGCTATGCGATGACAGCCCGTCCCGCACCCGCGGCTATCCGATAACAATCGGCTTTTTTCTCATGAAAACAGTTGGATGACCGGCGTCAGCCGGCCATGTGCCGCGCGCCGCGCCCCTCGGAAAGTTCGATCTGACGCTGGCGTTCGCGGAACCGCGCGCGGTCGGATTCGCTGTATTCCTCCACGCATTGGTGGCAGCGCACGCCGTCCTCGAACTCGGGGCGGGCCTTGTCCTCGGGGCGGATCGGACGGCGGCAGGCGCGGCACAGCTCATGCGGCCCCTCGACCAGCCCGTGCCCGACCGAGACCCGCTCGTCGAAGACGAAGCATTCGCCGCGCCACAGGCTTTCGCCCTCGGGCACCTCTTCGAGATATTTCAGGATGCCGCCCTTGAGGTGGAAAACATCCTCCACCCCCTGCCCCAGCAGGTAGTTGGTCGATTTCTCGCAGCGGATTCCACCGGTGCAGAACATCGCCACCCGCTTGTTGTGGAAGCGGTGCTTGTTCTCCTCCCACCAGGCGGGGAACTCGCGGAATGTGCGCGTTTCCGGGTCGATCGCGCCCTCAAAGGTGCCGATCGCGATCTCGTAGTCGTTGCGGGTGTCGATCACCACCACGTCCTCGGCCGAGATCAGCTCGTTCCACTCCGCGGGCTCGACATAATGTCCCACCCGTGCCAGCGGATCGACATCGGGCTGGCCCATGGTCACGATCTCGCGCTTCAGTTTCACCTTCATCCGGGCAAAGGGCATCTCGGAGGCCGTGCTCTCCTTCCACTCCAGCCCGTCACAGCCGGGCAGTGCGCGGATATGCGCCAGCACCGCGTCGAGCCCCGCGCGGGGGCCTGCGATGGTGCCGTTGATCCCCTCGCGCGCCAGCAGCAGAGAGCCGCGGATGCCCTGCGCGACGCACAGCTCCAGCAACGGCCCGCGCAGCGCGGCGGGGTCGGAAAATCGGGTAAAATGATATAGAGCAATGACGGTGATCATGGCGCGCTACATAAGGGGTGGCGGGGCGGCGCTGCAAGAGGCGTGAGGCCGCAGCCCCCGTGCCCCGCCCGGCGAGGACCGAACCGCAGGAGGAACCCGAGATGCGACCCGAGACCGAAGCCCTGATCGTCGTCGACGTGCAAAACGACTTCTGCCCGGGCGGGGCGCTGGCCGTGCCCGGCGGCGACGAGGTCGTGCCCGAGATCAACGCGCTGCTCGACGACTTCGCCCTGCGCGTCTTCACCCAGGACTGGCACCCGGCCGATCACTCCTCCTTCGCCTCGAACCACCCCGGCCACAAGCCGTTCGAGGTGATCGAAATGCCCTATGGCGGCCAGGTGCTCTGGCCCGACCATTGCGTGCAGGACACGAGGGGGGCCGCGTTCCACCCCGATCTCGACACCTCAAAGGCCGATCATGTGCTGCGCAAGGGCTTCCGCCCCGGGATCGACAGCTACTCCGCCTTTTTCGAGAACGACCGCGAGACCGAGACCGGACTGGACGACTACCTGCGCGAGCGCGGCATCACCGCGGTCACCATCGTCGGGCTCGCCACCGATTTCTGCGTGCAATACACCGCCCTCGATGCCGTGCACCTGGGCTACAAGGTGACGGTGCTCGAACATGCGTGCCGCGGCATCGACCTCGACGGCTCGCTCGAGGATGCGCGGCTGTCGATGCTCGACGCCGGCGTGGTGCTGGAGCGGTAAGGGCGCGCCCGCGGGCCTCCCGCGCAGACCGGCAGCAGAATGCACTGAGGGCAGCGCCCGACCCGAGGGGCGCCGGCGGGGCGGAACCGATGATCAAGGCCCCTCCCCCCTTGCCCACCCCCGCCCTCCTTTGCTCTAACCGACAGGCGCAACCCCGGAGCCCGCCATGGCCGACATCGCCACCCGCGTCTACAATCACCACTGGAAGATCGACCCGATCGTCCGGTCGCTGATCGACACTGATTTCTACAAGCTGCTGATGTGCCAGTCGGTGTTCCGCAACCGGCCCGACACCGATGTCACCTTCTCGCTGATCAACCGCACCAGGGCGATCCGCCTCGCCGATCTCATCGACGAGGGCGAGCTGCGCGAACAGCTCGACCATATCCGCAGCCTGCGCCTGTCACGCGGCGAAAGCACCTGGCTGCGGGGCAACATGTTCTACGGCCAGCGCCAGATGTTCCGCCCCGATTTCGTGGAATGGTTCGAGAACCTGCAACTGCCGCCCTACCACCTGGAAAAACGCGACGGCCAGTACGAGCTGACCTTCGAGGGCAAATGGCCCGAAGTCATGCTGTGGGAAATCCCCGCGCTTTCGGTGCTGATGGAATTGCGCGGCCGCGCCGTGCTCCAGCACATGGGCAAGTTCGAACTGCAGGTCCTCTACGCCCGCGCCATGACCAAGCTGTGGGAAAAGATCGAGCGCCTGCGCCCGCTGGAAAACCTCCGCCTCGCCGATTTCGGCACCCGCCGCCGCCATTCCTTCCTCTGGCAGGACTGGTGCGTGCAGGCGATGATCGAGGGGCTGGGTGACAAGTTCGCCGGCACCTCCAACTGCCTGATCGCCATGCGCCGCGAGGTCGAGGCGATCGGCACCAACGCGCATGAACTTCCCATGATCCACGCGGCGCTGGCCGACAGCGACGAGGAACTCGCCCAGGCGCCCTACGAGGTGCTTGCCGACTGGCAGGAGGAGCATTCGGGCAACCTGCGCATCATCCTGCCCGACACCTACGGCGCCGAGGGCTTCCTGAAGAACGCCCCGGACTGGCTGGCGGGCTGGACCGGCATCCGCATCGATTCCGGCGACCCGGCCGAGGGGGCGGAGATGGCCATCCGCTGGTGGCAGGAGCGCGGCGAGGACCCGCGCGAGAAGCTGGTGATCTTCTCCGACAGTCTCGACGCCGAAAAGATCGTGGAGTTGCACCGGCAATTCGCCGGCCGGGTGAAGGTGAGCTTCGGCTGGGGCACGCTCTTGACCAACGACTTCCGCGGGCTGACCCCGGACGACGCGCTGGCGCCGTTCTCGCTGGTCTGCAAGGCGGTCTCGGCCAACGGCCGGCCCACGGTGAAGCTGTCGGACAACCCCAACAAGGCGATCGGCCCGGCCGCGGAGGTGGAACGCTACAAGCGGGTGTTCGGGGTTGGGGAACAGGTGGCGAGGGAGGTGGTGGTTTAAGAGGGGCACCGCTGGACTATACGGAGATATTGCCAGTTATAATGCGAATGAGATATAAGTGGGTAAATCTTGCTAGGATGCAACATGGACCCCATTAGAAATCCCTTCGCTCCCGGCGCAGGTTCTCAGCCGCCAGAACTGGCGGGCCGCGATGAAATCATCCGGGAAGCCGAAATCGCATTGAAGAGAATTCTCCAAGGCCGGCATGACAGGTCCCAAATACTGCTAGGCTTGAGAGGAACCGGAAAAACGGTCCTCTTGAACAAGATTGAAAGGCTTGCGGAAGAAGCAGGCTACTTGACCTCATTCATTGAGGCCCCTGAAGACAAGTCACTGGCGGAGCTTCTCTACCCAAGAATCCACCAAGTCCTAAGAAAACTCTCGATAGTGGAGAACGCAAAGGAAAAAGCTTACTCTGCCATGCGGGCCTTGCGTGGGTTTGCGAGCGTGTTCAAGATCGAGGTCGGCGATTTTTCTCTGTCGGTAGATCCAGAAGCAGGCACGGCGGATAGCGGGAACCTGGAGTTCGATCTAAGCGACCTTTTCGTTCGCGTTGGCGAAGCAGCCAAATCGGCCGATAAAGGATGGGCACTTCTGATTGATGAAATGCAGTATCTGAATGAGAAAGAACTTGCCGCCCTCATCGTTGCCATACACCGCGTCAACCAAAAACAGCTTCCAGTAATAATGTTCGGTGCAGGGCTACCACAAATCGCCGCTCTGTCAGGCGACGCGAAGTCCTACGCGGAGCGCTTGTTCAAGTACCCTCCTGTCGGCGCGTTGGACCAAGAAGCCGCTGTATCGGCCATCAAAGAGCCTATATCAGAGGAGGGCGAGCATATCGAAAGCGATGCCTTGGATCTGATCGTCGAACGAACAGAAGGCTACCCATACTTCCTACAGGAGTGGGGATACCAAGCGTGGAACACTGCGGACCAATCACCGATTTCTCGTCACGATGTCGAACGGGCCTCAGAGACAGCTCTGAAACGATTGGATGATGGTTTTTTCAAAGTGCGCTTCGATCGGCTGACCCCGAAAGAACGTGAATATGTGATAGCGATGGCAGAACTCGGTACGGGGCCATACCGTTCCTCCGATGTCGCAGATCACTTGGGGGAACCTCCGAGCAAACTTGGGCCAAGACGAGCCCAAATCATCAACAAGGGGATGATCTACAGTCCCGAGTATGGAGACATCGCGTTCACCGTTCCGATGTTTGACGATTTTCTCCGTAGGACCATGGTCAAGCCAAGTTAGCGAAGTGGCACGCGTTCTCGCCCGCCCAAAGTGAAACGCAGTTTCCCGCACCCACCCCGGCTCGGGCGCTGCCCTCCGTGGCTCCCCCGTCTGCCCCATCTTGCCAGCCCGCCCCTCCCCGGCCATGATCACCCCATCATGGACCACACCGACGCCAGACCCGCCAACGCCTCCCCCACCCGCGCGGAAATCGCGGTGGCGCTGTTCACCCTCGGCTATGTGGGGGCCTTCACCGTCTGGTTCCTCGCCGTCGGCAATTACGAATTCATCGTCTACGTCCTGACCATGGCCGTGCTGATCGCGCTGGTGGGGCTGAACCTGCGCAAGGCGGAGTTCCCCGCGGGGATGCTCTGGGCGCTCAGCCTCTGGGGGCTGGCGCATATGGCAGGCGGCGGCGTGCCGGTGGGGAACTCGGTGCTCTATTCCATGCCCCTCTTCCCGGTGGTGGAGACCGACCAGTATTTCATCCTGAAATACGACCAGTTGGTGCATGCCTATGGCTTCGGCGTCACCGCCTGGCTGCTGTGGCACCTGATGACGCGGCATTTCCCGGCCACACGGGGGTCGGCGACCGCGCTTTTCTACCCGCTTTTCGCCTCGATGGGGCTGGGGGCGCTGAACGAGATGATCGAGTTCTCGGCGGTGCTGATGGTGCCCGAGACCAATGTCGGCGGCTATTACAACACCGCGCTCGACCTGGTGTTCAACTGCCTGGGCGCGGCGGTCGCGATGGGAATGGTGCGGGTTTTCGGGCGGCGTGCCCCGCTCACCCGCTAAACAAGAACCGAAACGGCCCTTTCAGGAAACCACAAGAACTGACCTGCCCCCCGGTGGTCCCTCGTTCATAACGAGAGTCTGCGGGTTTGGGATTGGTAGTTGGGTTGGTCGGTTTGGGCAAGCGCGCCGGGAGCGGAG
>NZ_JAGSOU010000012.1 GCF_018139985.1 Actibacterium sp. MT2.3-13A
AATCTGCGCCTCGGTGAAACGGCTCTTTCGCATTCGTCTGCTCCTTCAGGGTTGAGCAGACTCTACATCATGGTGCGGGACTTCGTGGGGGGCAGGTCACGGCGCTGGCGGTGGAACTGTCGAAGTTGACGAAACGTTCATCGGCAATGACCGCACGGTGAAGCCGCATGGTTCCAAGAAGGGCCGTGGCTATGCTCACAAGCACAAGGTTCTGACGCTGGTGGACCGCAACACTGGACGCGCTAAGAGCATGGTCGTAGATGATCTCAAGACCACGACGCTGCTGCCGATCCTGAAAGAGAACATCGCCAAGGAGGCCGTTATCTACACCGACGAGGCGGGCCAATATCGCAACCTGTCCGCAGACTTTGCGGGCCATGACTTCACCCGCCACAGCGCCGGTGAGTATGTGCGCGGCGACGTTCACACCAACACGATTGAGGGCTATTTCAGCATCTTCAAGCGCGGCATGAAAGGCGTGTACCAGCACTGTGCGAAGAAGCACCTGCACCGCTACGCGGCTGAGTTTGAGTTCCGTTATAACAATCGCAGGGCCAACGGCGTCGAAGATGTGGAACGTGGCGAGATCGCACTTCGCGCTGTGGTTGGTAAGCGACTTACCTATCGGCGGGCTAATATCTTTTGACAATCAACATCTTACAGAAGTCATTGATTCTTAACGTGGAATCGCTTATATTGAATTGTAAGGGGGGTGCCTGTTTGGTTGTCCCACCGTCGCGGACCGTGACTTGAGGGCACGGGGAAGAAGGAACCGGCCCCCCTTGTTCTAAACTTGAGTGTAGTGAGTGGTCGCCCACCTGAATCTGTCTTGCGACAGAAGCACTTTCTCTGAACTTGAGGGATAGATTTTAAGCCCGTTCCCATTAATCTTCTTTGAAGAGGAATAAACGCGTCGGCTTAGTGGTATCATGAATCTATCATCTGTAGTCCCGTATTTCTTGTTTAGCTCAATCGCAGACGCAATGGCCCCAGCTATGAAGTCTGCGCTTTGGAGGTAGGTGCAGGTATGGTGGGGGGTAGTTACGATTTGATTTACGTCTATATGCTTCCAAGAAGCCTTTGATTCCACACCTCCTCTGCCGTCCTTGACGAATTTCACATATTTCCGAAATTGGTCGTATGCTGTGTTCTTTCTTTCGGAAAAAACGATCCTGACCCTCGGGTCGCGTTCAGGGTTTGCCTTGTCGCCATCGCGAACCATCCAAGAGATCCGCTCCAGAAGAAGTTGTGACAAATAGTAGTATAGGCTTCCATGATCCGCCTCATGGTCAAGCTTCGTAAGCCCAGGCTTGTGGCCTATCACGGCACCGAACTTTATAGGTTGTTCAGATAGCAGGCGTGCAGCGAGATATTTCGCGCTATCAGAATTGGTGTCTTTGAAGCCTCTCCAGCCACGTTTGGGTGGCTTCTTCTCTATCCTTCTCCATCGATCCCATACTTCTGATAGGCTCTGCACATTTCTCGTTCGAATGACCACAGCGACAAGGCTGAGGAATTCAAAGCCGCCAGGCTTGTCTGGGTCGCCCTCGGACCCAGATTCATCTATAAATGCGTAATAATCAGGAACGGTCATAGGGGCATATCATGGCTGACGTGAAACAGAGTCAACTCGACAAGTTCAAAGAAGCCGCCCGTCAGCTGGGGACGGACGACGATGAAGAGCGGTTTGAGAAGAAGCTCAAAAAGCTTGTGAAGCAGAGGCCGAAAGACGACGACAAGGAAAAATGAGGTATTTGATTACCACACAATGTGTGGTATCATATTACCTATGAAACTCAAAATCCTAAGTCTCATCGCCAGAATGATGGGCATCACGTTCAAGGTTGGCGGGTTACCTTATGGCGCTAATCCCAAGTCCTTGAAGGTGACTTCAGCCACTCAGTCGAACTGTCTGTAAAGTTAGTTCCCCAGTGCTGGTGCAGCCGCACAACGAATATTTCATCGTTGCTATCAACGTGGGAGTTCAGATGATCTCGCACATCCTGTGGTGTTTTTGATGTGTCGATTAACCAGCTAGATTCCAGAATTTTGCACCATGTATACGACTTGATCTCATCATACAGCTTTCCATAGTCTTTCCCTGGCGTTTTCAGGTCATAGTTGATTGACAGAACAGACATGACAGAATCTCCTTCCGGTAGATTCACAGGCTGCGCTCAAGTGTGTGGTTTGTCAAATATACAATCGCCAAAGAAAAAGGGGCGCCCGGTTGCCCGGCGCCCCTTGGGGGTCTGCGCTACGCGGCCGCTCAGCCCAGGGAGGCGTCGATGCCCTTGCAGGCATCGACCAGGCCGCGCACGGCCTCGACCGACTTGTCGAACATCGCCTGCTCGTCCTTGCTGAGCTTGATGTTCACGATCTTCTCGATGCCGCCGGCGCCGATGATGGTGGGCACGCCCACATACATGCCGTTCAGGCCGAACTCGCCGTCGCAATAGGCCGCGCAGGGCAGCAGGCGCTTCTGGTCCTTGAGGTAGGCCTCGGCCATTTCGATGGCCGAGGTGGCGGGCGCATAGTAGGCCGAGCCGGTCTTCAGCAGGCCGACGATCTCGGCGCCGCCGTCACGGGTGCGCTGCACAATGGCGTCGAGCTTTTCCTGGGTGGTCCAGCCCATCTCCACCAGGTCGGGCAGCGGGATGCCGCCGACGGTCGAGTAGCGGACCGACGGCACCATGGTGTCGCCGTGGCCGCCCAGCACGAAGGCGGTGACGTCCTTCATCGACACGTCGAACTCGACGGCCAGGAAGTGGCGGAAACGCGCGGAGTCGAGCACGCCGGCCATGCCAACCACCTTGTTGTGCGGCAGGCCCGAGAATTCGCGCAGCGCCCAGACCATGGCGTCGAGCGGGTTGGTGATGCAGATCACGAAAGCGTCGGGGGCGTTGTCGCGGATGCCCTCGCCGACCGATTTCATGACCTTGAGGTTGATGCCCAGCAGGTCATCGCGGCTCATGCCCGGCTTGCGCGGCACGCCGGCGGTGACGATGACCACGTCGGCGCCTGCGATGTCGGCATAGTCGGTGGTGCCTTTCAGCGCCGCGTCGAAGCCCTCGGAGGGGCCGGATTCGGCGATGTCGAGCGCCTTGCCCTGGGGGATGCCATCCGCGATGTCGAACAGAACGACGTCACCAAGTTCCTTGAGCGCGGCGAGATGGGCGAGCGTGCCACCGATCTGACCGGCGCCGATGAGGGCGATCTTGGGTCTGGCCATGAGTTTTCTTCCCTGATCTGGTTGAAATTGCGCGAATGCCTAGTCCCTTGCGGGCCAGCGTGCAAGACTGCCGCAGCGCGGCGTGCCCGAAGTCGCGGCTTTCCCGTCACGCCGCTTTCGTCTAAGTCGGGATAAAATGTCGCAATTTCAGGGGCCGGGATGCTGAGCTTCGATCCGGTGTTTTTCGCTCTGGCCATCCCGGCCGTGACTTTCGCAGGCATCTCCAAGGGGGGCTTCGGCTCGGGCGCGGCCTTTGCCGCGACCCCGATTCTGGCGCTGGCGGTGGAGCCCGCAACGGCGCTGGGCCTGATGCTGCCGCTGCTGATGCTGGTCGATCTGGCCACGCTCGGTCCCTATTGGCGGAAGTGGGACGGGCTCGCCGCGCGGCGGCTGATCCTGGGCTCGGTGCCCGGCGTGGCGCTGGGCGCGATGTTGTACCGGCTGGCCGATCCCGACCTGTTTCGCCTGCTGATCGGCGGCATCGCGATCGCCTTCGTCGCCTGGCAACTGTCGGTGCGGCTGCGGCTGGTGCGGTTCCGGGCGCGCCCCTTCCCGCCCGCGGCCGGAGGGCTGGCCGGGCTCGCGGCCGGGTTTACCAGTTTCGTTAGTCATGCCGGCGGGCCGCCGGTGGCCGTCTACATGCTGTCGCTGGGGCTGGGAAAGACCGCGTTCCAGGCGACCACGGTGCTGACCTTCTGGGTGATCAACATCCTGAAATTCGGGCCCTACGCCGCGATGGGGATCTTCACCTGGGACACGGCCAAGGCCGACCTGATGCTGGCGCCCTTCGCGCTGATCGGGGCCTGGCTGGGGGTGCGGGCGCACTGGCTGGTGCCCGAGCGCCTGTTCTTCGCCATCACCTATGTGCTGCTGGTGCTGACCGGATCGAAGCTGATCTGGGACGCGCTGGGCTGAGGCGTATTTTCTGCGTTGCGGCAAATCGGGGGTTGCGCGATCGTTCGGAATTGTGATGTTTTTCGCAACAAAATTACGGAGTGAGGAATCATGGACATTGTCGCGCGGCCCTATCGCTCGGTTCTCTATATTCCCGGCTCGAAGGAGCGGGCGCTGGACAAGGCCCGGGGCCTGGCCGCCGACGCCATCATTTTCGACCTCGAGGATGCCGTGGCGGTCGAGGAAAAACCCGTGGCCCGCGCCCTGCTGGCCGAGACGCTGAAATCGGGCGGATATGGCAGCCGCGCGAAAATCGTGCGGATCAACGGGCTGGACACGGAATGGGGCCGGGACGACATCGCCGCCTTTGTGGGCGCGGATATCGACGCCATCCTGATCCCCAAGGTGAACGGCGCGGCGGATGTGCAGGCGGTGGCCGAGCTGATTCCGGACGTCGCGCTCTGGGCGATGATGGAGACGCCGCGCGGCATGCTGAACGCGGCCGGGATCGCGGCGCATCCCCGGATGCAGGGCTTCGTCATGGGCACCAACGACCTGGCGAAGGAGATGAAATGCCGCTTCCGCCCCGACCGGCTGCCGATGCTGACCGGTCTGTCACTGTGCCTGATGGCGGCGCGGGCCGAAGGGATCGTCGTGGTGGATGGCGTCTACAACGCCTTCAGGGACGACGAGGGGCTCAGGGCCGAATGCGAGCAGGGGCGCGACATGGGCTTTGACGGCAAGACCCTGATCCACCCGGCGCAGCTGGCCATCGCCAACGCCGCCTTCGCGCCCACCGAGGCCGAGATCGACCTCGCCCGCCGGCAGATCGCGGCCTACGAGGCGGCCCGGGCCGAGGGGCAGGGCGTGGCCGTGGTCGATGGAAAGATCGTGGAAAATCTGCATATCGTGACGGCGAAGGAAACACTGGCCAAGGCGGCCGCGATTGCGGAAATGGAAGGATAACCCATGACACTCCTGGTTCTCGGCGTCGCGCTGTGGGGCGCGGCCCATCTGTTCAAGCGCCTCGCGCCCGATGCGCGCGCCCGCATGGGCGAGGCGGGCAAGGGCGTGGTCGCGGTGCTGGTCGTGGCCGGCGTCGTGATGATGGTGCTGGGCTACCGCGGGGCCGAGGTCCGCAACCTGTGGTTCCCGCCGGTCTGGGCGGTGCATGTCAACAACACGCTGATGCTGCTGGCGGTGGGCCTGTTCGGCGTGGCCCATTCGAAAAGTCGGCTGCGGGCGCGGCTGCGCCACCCGATGCTGATGGGCATGCTGTGCTGGGCGATCGCGCATCTGCTGGTGAACGGCGATCTGGCCTCGCTGATCCTGTTCGGCGGTCTTGGCCTGTGGTCCGTGGTCGAGATGCTGATCCTCAACGCGCGCGACAAGAGCTATACGCCCTGGCAGGGCGGCAGCACGGGAGGCGACATCCGTCTCGCCGTGATCACACTGGCCGTTTTCGCCGCCATTGCCGGCATCCATGCCTGGATCGGACCCTGGCCTTTCCCCGGAGGAGCATCATGAAAGCCTATCGTCTGCTGACCGAAGAAGACACATCCGCCTTCTGCCACAAGGTGACCGAGGCGCTGTCGAAGGGCTGGGAGCTGTATGGCGGCCCGGCCTACGCCCATGATCCGGCGACCGGCAAGATGCGCTGCGCGCAGGCCGTGGTGAAGGAGGTAGAGGGCGAATATGCGCCCGGGATGAAGCTGGGACAGCTCTGATGGCGAAGACCAATCCGGGCCGGTTCTTCGAGGATTACGCCGTCGGGCAGGTGATTGCGCACGCGGTGCCGCGCACGCTGTCGGGCGGCGAGCGCGCGCTTTACCACGCGCTTTATCCCGCTCGGCACGCGCTCTGTTCCTCGGACGAATTCGCGCGGGCCTGCGGTCTGCCCGCCGCGCCGCTCGATGACATGATCGCGTTTCACACCGTATTCGGCAAAACCGTGCCGGACGTGTCGCTGAACGCGGTGGCGAACCTGGGCTATGCCGAGGGGAGGTTTCTGCGGCCGGTCTGGCCGGGCGACACGCTGCGTTCGGAATCCGAGGTGATCGGGCTCAAGCAGAACTCCAACGGCAAGTCGGGGGTGGTCTGGGTGCGCACCCGCGGCCTGAACCAGCGCGGCGAGGCGGTTCTGGATTATGTGCGCTGGGTGATGGTGCGCAAGCGCGACCTCGACGCCCCCGCGCCCGAAACGGTGATCCCGGAGCTGGCCGGGGCGGTGGCGCCTGCCGATCTGGCGGTGCCCGAGGGGCTCGATTTCTCGAACTACGATTTCACCCTGGCGGGCGAGCCGCATCGCTGGGGCGATTACGAGGTCGGCGAGACCATCGACCACGTCGACGGCGTGACCGTCGAGGAGGCCGAGCACATGCTGGCGACGCGCCTGTGGCAGAACACAGCCAAGGTGCATTTCGACGCCACCTTCCGCGAAGACGGCAAGCGGCTGATCTATGGCGGGCATGTCATCAGCATGGCGCGGGCCTTGTCTTTCAACGGCCTGGCCAATGCGCAGATGATTGTCGGCCTCAACGGGGGGGCGCATGCCAACCCCTGTTTCGCCGGCGACACCGTGACCGCCTGGAGCGAGGTGCTGGACAAGGCCGACACGCCGGCGCCGGGCGTCGGCGCGATCCGGCTGCGGCTGGTCGCGACCCGGGGCAGGGCCCCCTTCGCGTTGAAGGGCGAGGACAGCAAATACCGGCCCGAGGTGCTGCTGGACCTCGATTACTGGGCGCTCATGCCGCAGTGATCCCGCGGAATGGAGATTTGTGATCACGCGACCCTTTGGCGTGATCACAAATCACGTTTTTTGCGAACATTCACCGAAAAATCCGCCGGTTTGGCGCTAACGAGCCGTGACTCGCGGATAAAAATGCGTATCACGCTAGGACAAAGACCAGACATGACCGCGATTGCGAGAAGGAATAATCATGGCTGACGTGAACCGGGGGAACCGGCCGCTTTCCCCCCACCTGCAAATTTACCGGCCGCAGCTGACCGCCATCACCTCCATCCTGACCCGGATCACGGGCAACGCGCTGATCGTCGGCGCGCTGCTGGTGGTCTGGTGGTTCATCGCCGCCGCCAAGGGGCCCGAGTATTTCGCGCTGGCCAATGGCGTGATCACGAGCTGGTTCGGCGATCTGGTGCTGCTCGGCTCGGTCTGGGCGCTGTGGTATCACGCGCTGGCCGGCATCCGCCACCTGATCTGGGACACCGGCCGCGGGCTGGAGATCGGCACCGCCGAAAAGCTGGGCTGGGCCGTCATCATCGGCTCGTTCGCGCTGACCGCGCTGACCGTTGTCGTGCTGTAAGGAGGACGGAGCATGCGTATTCTGACCGACCGCAAACGGGCCGAGGGGCTGGGCGCGGCCCATCGCGGCACCGAGCATCACTGGAACATGATCGTCTCGTCATCCGCACTGATCGGGCTGGTGCCGCTGTTCGTCTTCACCGTCGGCGCCGCCATCGGCCGGCCCTATGACGAGGTCATCGCCTATTTCCAGCGGCCGTTCCCGGCGATCGTCGCGGTGCTGACGCTGCTGGTGGGATTCATCCATTTCCGGCACGGGGTGCAGGTTCTGATCGAGGATTACACCGGCGGCCTGACCCGCAAGGTGCTGATCATTTGCATGATCTGCCTGTCCTATGCGGCGGCGGCCATCGGCCTGTTCGCCATCGCCCGCGTCGCGCTTTGAGGAGCTGAAAACACAATGGCTGCATACGAATACGAGACGCACACCTATGACGTCGTGGTCGTGGGTGCCGGCGGCGCGGGCCTGCGCGCCACGCTGGGCATGGCCGAGCAGGGCCTCAAGACCGCCTGCGTGACCAAGGTCTTCCCGACGCGTTCGCACACGGTCGCCGCGCAGGGCGGCATCGCGGCGTCGCTGTCGAACATGGGCCCCGACCACTGGCAGTGGCACATGTATGACACGGTGAAGGGCTCGGACTGGCTCGGCGACACCGACGCGATGGAATACCTCGCCCGCGAGGCGCCCAAGGCTGTCTACGAGCTGGAGCATTACGGCGTGCCCTTCTCGCGCACCGAGGAGGGCAAGATTTACCAGCGTCCCTTCGGCGGCCACACCACCGAGTTCGGCGAGGGCCCGCCGGTGCAGCGCACCTGCGCCGCGGCCGACCGCACCGGCCACGCCATCCTGCACACGCTCTATGGCCAGTCGCTGAAGAACAACGCGGAATTCTACATCGAGTATTTCGCGATCGACCTGATCATGACCGAGGACGGCGTCTGCCAGGGCGTGGTCTGCTGGAAGCTCGACGACGGCACCATCCACGTCTTCAACGCCAAGATGGTGGTGCTGGCCACCGGCGGTTACGGGCGCGCCTATTTCAGCGCGACCTCGGCGCATACCTGCACCGGCGACGGCGGCGGCATGGTGGCGCGCGCGGGCCTGCCGCTGCAGGACATGGAATTCGTCCAGTTCCACCCCACCGGCATCTACGGCTCGGGCTGCCTGATCACCGAGGGCGCCCGCGGCGAGGGTGGCTATGTGACCAACTCCGAGGGCGAGCGCTTCATGGAGCGTTACGCGCCCACCTACAAGGACCTCGCCTCGCGCGACGTGGTCAGCCGCTGCATGACCATCGAGATCCGCGAGGGCCGCGGCGTCGGGCCCCGTGGCGACCACATCCACCTTCACCTCGACCATCTTCCGCCCGAGACGCTGGCCGAACGCCTGCCGGGGATTTCGGAATCGGCGCGCATCTTCGCCGGCGTCGATGTCACCAAGGAGCCGATCCCGGTTATCCCCACGGTGCATTACAACATGGGTGGCATCCCCACCAACTACTGGGGCGAGGTCCTGAACCCCACCAGCGACAGCCCGGACGCGATCCAGCCGGGGCTGATGGCGGTGGGCGAGGCGGGTTGCGCTTCGGTGCACGGCGCCAACCGCCTCGGCTCCAACTCGCTGATCGACCTCGTGGTCTTCGGGCGTGCCGCCGCGATCCGTGCTGGCGAGATCCTCGACCCGCACGCGCCGAACCGCGAGCTGAACAAGGCCTCGATTGACGCGGCGCTCGACCGTTTCGACGGGCTGCGCCACGCCAAGGGCACCATCCCCACCGCCGAACTGCGGCTGGAGATGCAGCGCACCATGCAGTCCGACGCGGCGGTCTTCCGCACCGACAAGACGCTGGCCGAGGGCGTGGAGAAGATGCAGGCCGTGGCCGGCAAGCTCGACGATCTGAAGGTCTCCGACAGCTCGCTGATCTGGAACAGCGACCTGATGGAAACGCTGGAGCTGACGAACCTGATGCCCAACGCCATGGCCACGATCGTGGCCGCCGAGGCCCGCAAGGAAAGCCGCGGCGCGCATGCGCATGAGGACTACCCGGACCGCGACGACGCGAACTGGCGAAAGCACTCGCTGGCCCATGTCGACGGAGCCGAGGTCAGCCTGTCCTACCGCCCGGTGCATCTGGAGCCTCTGACCAAGTCGGAAGAGGGTGGCATCGATCTGAAGAAAATCGCGCCCAAGGCGCGGGTCTACTGAGGAGACGGGGACATGGTTCAATTCACGCTTCCGAAGAACTCGAAGATCACCACGGGCAAGACCTGGCCGAAGCCCGAGGGCGCGACCAATATCCGCAAGTTCCAGATCTACCGCTGGAACCCGGACGACGGGAAGAACCCGCGGGTCGACACCTATTTCGTGGACATGGACAGCTGCGGCCCGATGGTCCTGGACGCGCTGATCAAGATCAAGAACGAGATCGACCCGACGCTGACCTTCCGCCGCTCCTGCCGCGAGGGGATCTGCGGCTCCTGCGCGATGAATATCGACGGGATCAACACGCTGGCCTGCATCTACGGCATGGACGAGATCAAGGGCGACGTGAAGATCTACCCGCTGCCGCATATGCCGGTCGTCAAGGACCTGGTGCCGGACCTGACGCATTTCTATGCCCAGCATGCCTCGATCATGCCCTGGCTGGAGACCAAGACCAACCGGCCCGCCAAGGAATGGCGCCAGTCGATCGAGGACCGCAAGAAGCTCGACGGTCTCTATGAATGCGTGATGTGCGCGTCCTGCTCCACCTCCTGCCCGAGCTACTGGTGGAATGGCGACCGCTATCTCGGCCCGGCCGCCCTGCTGCATGCCTATCGCTGGCTGATCGACAGCCGCGACGAGGCCACCGGAGAGCGGCTGGATGAGCTGGAGGACCCCTTCAAGCTCTATCGCTGCCACACCATCATGAACTGCGCCAAGACCTGCCCCAAGGGCCTGAACCCGGCCAAGGCGATCGCTTCGATCAAGAAGATGATGGTCGAGCGCATGGTCTGAGCGGCGACCCCGGGGATTGCAGCAGCGGCCCGGCCTTTTGGCCGGGCCGTTTCCTTTTCGGCTGTGGGCCTGGCCTTTGCGTGGAGGGGCGGCGACCGTCCGTGGTGGCCTCTTGCTGCAATGCAGCGAGCGCATGGCGAGGATGCGGGAATGGCGGATGTCTGGCCGCCGCGCGCGGCCTATGTTCCGGGCAGCGGAGGAGTTCGGAACGCTTGGAGCCAACCATGGAAAAGATCGCGCAATTCCCCAACCAACCGGCGCAGGATGCGCTGAAGATCCTCGAAGAGGCCTGGGCCTACTACACCCCCGCGCCCTATGTCGCTGCCAAGGGCGCCGACCGGCCCGAGCCGCAGCTTTTTGCCTATTACGACGCGGCCTGATCGCGGCTTCCCGGCGCGCCGCAAGGGGTTGCGTCGGGGCCCGGCCCTGCGGCATTGAGGCGGTGGCCGCCCCGCGAAAGGAGACCCCGCCCATGCCCGTCCTGCTGCTCGTGCTACTGATCGGGGTGCTGGCCTATCTGGGCTGGCGCCGGGCCTCCACCACGCTGATGCGCGATTGCCGCTGGCGGGCCGACCGCACATCCGGGCACTGGCGCTGCGCCTTCTGCGGGGCCGAGACCGAAAGCGACGGCCCGCCGCGCCATTGCCTGCGCGAGGGCACCGGGCGCTAGGGGTTGATCTCCGGGCGGCGGTAAGGCCTCCTTGCGCCCGAGCAACAGGAGAGGCGGCCGCGATGACCCAAGCCCCCGAAGACGCCGATGCCCGCCGCGCCGTGGCGCCGGTGATCTGCTACCCGACCCAGACCCTTCCGCAGCCGGACTTGGCGCTCTACCGCGCCGCCCGGGAGGGGATGGAGAAGCTGAGCGAGACCACCGTTCCCCCGCGCGAGGCCGCCTGTTTCCGGGTCCGCGCCGGGCAGTTTTTCCGCATCCGCTCCGTCGAGGGGCCGCAGGTGGGCGACCTGAACCTGTGGAACTCGAACGCCCTGTCCGAACGCTTCTATTCCGGCAAGACCCGCGCCCTGCACGGCACACATCTGAGCACGGGCGACAGGATGTGGTCGTCCTTTCCCACGCTGCGCCCGATGGCGACCATCACCGAGGACACGCTGGGCTGGTATGGCATCGACCCACATGGCGGCGCGGTGCATGACGTGATCGGCACGCGCTGCGACCCCTACACGCATAATCTGCTGACCGGCGGGCAGTATCACCATTGCTGCCATTCCAACCTGACCCGGGCGCTGGCGGCCGAGACCGGCCTGTCGCTGGATCGGGCCGAGGCCCATGTGCACGACGTCCTCAACGTTTTCATGTGCACCGGCTTCACCCGCGACACCGGCCAGTATTTCATGAAGGCCAGCCCCGTGTGCCCCGGCGATTACCTGGAATTCTTTGCCGAGATCGACCTGCTCGGCGCGCTCAGCGCCTGCCCGGGCGGCGATTGCTCGTCCGAGCATTCCTCGGACGCCGCCGCCTGCTACCCGCTGCTGGTCGAGGTGTTCCAGCCCCGCGCGGGCGCGTTGGAGGACTGGCGTTCGCCGCCCCCCAACGGCTATGACCGCAGCCACGGGGCGGGCTAGCAGTAACGCTCGACCCCCAGGGTCTGGGCGTCGCTGTAGCGGTCGCCATGGGCGAAGCCCACGGGCAGCAGTCGCGCGATCTCGGCCCGGTCGTCATCGGTGAAGGCGATGTCGAACGCCCCCAGCCATTCGCGCAGGTGGTCCGCGGTGCGGGTGCCGGGGATGGGGATCAGGTGGTCGCCACGCTCCAGCACCCAGGCCAGTGCCGCCGCCGAAACCGCCCAGCCGCGGGCGCGGCAGAACTGCCGGAAACCGTCGATCGCCGCGTCGTTGTGGCCGAAGTTCGGCTCGATGAAACGCGGGTTGGTGCGACGGAAATCCTTCTCGCCCATGGTCGCGGGGTTGACCGGGGTTTCCCCGAACATGCCGCGCGCCAGCGGCGAGAAGGGGATGAAGGCGACGCCGAGCTCGTCACAGGCTTGGATCAGCCCCAACTCGGGCTGGCGGGTCCAGAGCGAGTATTCGTTCTGCACCGCGGTGCAGGGATGCACCGCATGCGCCCGGCGCAGGGTTGAGGGGGCGATCTCGGACAGGCCATAGCCGCCGATCAGCCCTTCCTCGACCAGGCGGGCCATCGTCTCGACCACCTCCTCGACCGGGCGCTCGGCCTCGCGGCGGTGGATGTAATAGAGTTCCACCTTGTCGCGGTTGAGCTTTTGCAGCGAGCTTTCAAGCTCGGCCCGGATGTAGTCGGCGGAATTGTCGAAGCGGCGCGGCGTTCCCGGAATGATGCCCGCCTTGGTGGCCAGCACGATGTCGGGCTTGCGGGCGGCGATGTATTTGCCGACCACCCGCTCCGAGATGCCCATGCCGTAGATATTCGCGGTGTCCCAGAGAGTGATCCCGGCCTGTTCGGCGGCCTCAAGGCAGGCCAGGCTGGTGTCCTCGTCGGTGCTGCCGAAAAAGCCGCCAAAGCTCATGCAGCCCAGGCCAATGGCGCTGACTTCGGGGCCGTTCCGGCCCAGTTTCCGTTTTTGCATAAATGTAGGGTCCTTTAGGTGAAGGCGGATTCGAGCGCGATTTCGACCATCTCGGCAAAGCCGCCTTCGCGTTCTGCGCTGTCCAGATGGCCGCCGCTGATCAGGTGATCGCTGACCGTCAGCACTGCAAGCGCCCGGCATCCATGACGGGCGGCGACGGTGTAAAGCTCGGCGGCCTCCATCTCCACGGCGAGGATGCCGTGGCGGGTCATCTGTTCGTTCAAATCGGGGCGTTCGTCATAGAACACGTCCGAGGAATAGATGCCGCCGACATGGGCGGTGGCGCCCTTGGCCTCGGCGGCGCGGGCGGCGGCGCTGAGCAGGCCCCAGTCGGCGCAGGGGGCGAAGTTCAACTCGCGGAAGATGCCGCTGGAGGGGGTGGAGAGGGTCGAGGCGGTCATCGCCAGGATCACGTCGCGCAGCGCCACCTTCTCCTGCATCGCCCCGCAGGAGCCTATGCGGATCAGCGTCCTGGCGCCGTAGTCGCGGATCAGTTCATTGGCGTAGATCGACAGCGACGGCATCCCCATGCCCGAGCCGTGGATCGTGACCCGGTGGCCCCGCCATGTGCCGGTGAAGCCCAGCATGCCGCGCACCTCGTTCACGCAGACCGGGTCGTCCAGAAACCGCTCGGCCGCCCATTTCGCGCGCAGCGGGTCGCCGGGCATGAGGACGGTCTCGGCGATCTCGCCGGGCTTGGCGCCGATATGGATGGTCATGGGGCCGTCTCAGATCTCGAAATCGTCGAGGCTCTTGCCCTGCGCCAGCGCGTCCTTGATCCAGCCCGGCTGGCGTCCGCGGCCGCTCCAGCTCTGCGCGGGGTTGGCGGGGTTGCGGTAGCGGGCGGGGGCTTTGGGCTTCGCCGCGGCGCGGGGCTCGGCCCCGGTCAGTTCGGACAGGCTGTAGCCGTGGGCACGCGCGGCCTGCTCGGCGGCCTCCAGCGCCAGTTTCCGTTCCTTCCTGGCGAGGCGGTCGAGAGCCTGGTCGATCTTGCGGCGCAGCTGCTCCAACTCGGGGCGGGACATGGTGCTCAGATCAATCGTCATGAGATACTCCTGTTTTCCCGCATCAAGACAGGAAAAACAGCGATTATGCAATGTTTTTAGGGTTGTGCGGGTGCCGTGCGCGCAGAGGTTGAGTGGCGTCCGGTCCAGCCCGCCCGCCCTGTGCCGGGCGTCCGACCCGCCCCCTGCTGTCCTATCCGCGCAAAGGTTCCGCCTTCGCCGCTGCCAGCTATTCGGCGGCCACCGGCGCGGGATCGGCCAGCGCCACGATGTCGAACATGATCCGGTTCAACTCGAAATCTTTCGGCGTGTAGACCTTGGCCACGCCCAGGGCGCGCAGGCGTTCGGCGTCTTCCTCGGGGATGATGCCGCCCACCACCACCGGCACATGGGCAAGCCCCGCGGCGCGCATCCTGGCCATCAGGTCCTCGATCAGCGGGATATGGCTGCCCGACAGGATGGAGAGGCCGACGATATGCGCCTGTTCCTGCTGCGCGGCGGTGACGATTTCGGCGGGCGTCAGGCGGATACCGGCATAGGAGAAATCCATGCCGCAGTCGCGGGCGCGGGCGGCGATCTGCTCGGCGCCGTTGGAATGGCCGTCGAGACCGGGCTTGCCCACCAGGAATTTCAGCCGCCGGCCCAGCTTGTCGGAAACCGCATCGACGCGCGCGCGGATCTCCTCCAGCCCCTCGGTGCGGTTGGAGGGGCTGCGCGACACGCCGGTGGGGCCGCGATACTGGCCGAAGGCCGCGCGCAGCACGTCGCCCCATTCGCCGGTCGTGGCGCCCGCCTTGGCCGCCGTGATGGAGGGGGGCATGATGTTCGCACCGCTTGCCGCCGCCTCGCGCAGGCGGGCCAGCGCCGCCTGAACCGCGGCCTCGTCGCGCGCTGCGCGCCAGGCGCGCAACCGGGCGATCTGGTCGGCCTCGGCCTCGGGGTCGGCGGACATGATCGCCTCTTCGCCCGCGGTCAGCGGGCTGTCCTCGCCCTCGGTCCATCTGTTCACGCCGACCACCACGGTCTCGCCGCCCTCGATCCGGGCGATGCGCTCGGCGTTGGCCTCGACCAGGCGGGATTTCATGTAGTCGATGGCGGCGACCGCCCCGCCCATGCCGTCGATCAGCGCCAGTTCGGCCCGCGCGCCGTCCTTCAGCGCCTCGACCTTGGCGGTCACGGCCGGGTTGCCGTCGAAAAGGTCGCCATATTCCAGAAGGTCGGTCTCGTAGGCCAGGATCTGCTGCATCCGCAGCGACCATTGCTGGTCCCAGGGCCGGGGCAGGCCCAGCGCCTCGTTCCAGGCGGGCAGCTGCACCGCGCGGGCGCGGGCGTTCTTGCTCAGCGTCACCGCCAGCATCTCGATGAGGATGCGGTAGACGTTGTTCTCCGGCTGCTGCTCGGTCAGGCCGAGCGAGTTGACCTGCACGCCATAGCGGAAGCGGCGGAATTTCGGGTCCTCTACGCCGTAGCGGTCGCGGCAGATCTCGTCCCACAGTTCGGCGAAGGCGCGCATCTTGCACATTTCGGTCACGAACCGGATGCCCGCGTTCACAAAGAAGGAGATGCGCCCGACCATGCCCGGGAAATCGGCGTCGCTGACCTTGCCCTTCAGGTCGTCCAGAACTGCCGTCGCCGTGGTCAGCGCGTAGGCGAGCTCCTGCTCGGGCGTCGCGCCGGCCTCCTGCAGGTGGTAGGAGCAGACGTTCATCGGGTTCCATTTCGGCAGGTGCTCGCGCGTGTAAGCCGCGACATCGGTGATCATCCTCAGGCTGGGCTTGGGCGGGCAGATATATGTCCCGCGCGAGAGATACTCCTTGATGATGTCGTTCTGGACGGTGCCTTGCAGCTTGCTGATGTCGGCGCCCTGTTCCTCGGCTGCGGCGATATAGAGCGACAACAGCCATGGCGCGGTCGCGTTGATCGTCATCGAGGTGTTCATCTGCTCCAGCGGGATGCGGTCGAACAGCATCCGCATGTCGCCCAGATGGCAGACCGGCACGCCGACCTTGCCGACCTCGCCGCGCGCCAGTTCGTGATCGCTGTCATATCCGGTCTGGGTGGGCAGATCGAAGGCCACCGACAGCCCGGTCTGCCCCTTGGCGAGGTTGCCGCGATAGAGCGCGTTGGAGGCGCTGGCCGTGGAATGACCCGCATAGGTGCGGAACAGCCAGGGGCGGTCTTTTTGCGTCTCGGTCATGGCGGGCCTCGTGAATCAACGAATAGCAACTTTATTTCGCTATTGGCGTGATACTTGGAATTTTATGGCGCTGTCAATTCGCTGCAATGCGGCGTGCCGCGACCCGCGGCGCGGCGCGGTCGGGGACGCAGCGGAAACTGCGCAAAACAAGGGGGGAGCGGGCCTTTCCCCGCACCTGGGCATGATAATAGGAAATTAAGAAGGACATAAAATTACAAAAAGAACACGCAATGGATTGCAAAGTTGCGCGATGAATCGTATTCCACCTTGGAACATCGCCGCGATTCTGCGTTGCGGCAGACGGATGGATGCACAGGAGGCTCTGACATGGCTCTCGACAGCGAACCGAACTTCGTGTCCTACGACGCGCCCGAAAAGGATCTCTACGAGGTGGGCGAAATGCCGCCGCTCGGTTATGTGCCGAAGAAGATGTATGCCTGGGCCATCCGTCGGGAGCGCCACGGCGAGCCGGACGCCTCCTTCCAGGTCGAGGTTGTCGATACCTGGAAGATCGACAGCCACGAGGTGCTGGTCCTGGTGATGGCCGCGGGGGTCAACTACAACGGCGTCTGGGCCGGCCTCGGCGTGCCGGTCTCGCCCTTCGACGGCCACAAGCAGCCCTATCACATCGCCGGATCGGACGCGGCGGGCATCGTCTGGAAGGTCGGCGACAAGGTCAAAAGCTGGAAAGTTGGCGACGAGGTCGTGATCCACTGCAACCAGGACGACGGCGACGACGAGGAATGCAACGGCGGCGACCCGATGTTCTCGCCCAGCCAGCGGATCTGGGGCTACGAGACCCCCGACGGCTCCTTCGCGCAGTTCACCCGGGTGCAGGCGCAGCAGTTGCTGCCGCGGCCCCGGCACCTGAGCTGGGAGGAATCGGCCTGCTACACGCTGACGCTGGCCACCGCCTACCGGATGCTTTTCGGCCATCACCCGCATGAGCTGAAGCCGGGCCAGAACGTGCTGGTCTGGGGCGCCTCCGGCGGACTGGGGTCCTTCGCCATCCAGCTGGCCAATGCGGCCGGGGCGAACGCGATCGGCGTGATCTCGGACGAGGACAAGCGCGATTTCGTGATGGGGCTGGGCGCCAAGGGCGTGATCAACCGCAAGGAGTTCAACTGCTGGGGCCAACTGCCCAAGGTGAACACCCCCGAATACAAGGCCTGGTTCAACGAGGCGCGGCGTTTCGGCAAGGCGATCTGGGATATCACCGGCAAGGGCAACAATGTCGATATCGTGTTCGAACACCCCGGCGAGGCGACCTTCCCGGTCTCGTCCTTCGTCTGCAAGAAGGGCGGCATGGTGGTGATCTGCGCCGGGACCTCCGGCTTCAACTGCACCTTCGACGTGCGCTACATCTGGATGCACCAGAAGCGCCTGCAGGGCAGCCATTTCGCCCATCTCAAGCAGGCCGCCGCCGCCAACCGCCTGATGGTCGAGCGCCGCATCGACCCCTGCATGTCCGAGGTCTTCCCCTGGGAGGAGATCCCGGCGGCGCATACGAAGATGCTGCGCAACCAGCACAAGCCGGGCAACATGGCGGTGCTGGTGCAGGCGCCAAGGACCGGCCTGCGCACCTTCGCTGATGCGCTGGAGGCCAGCAAGGGCCGCTGACGCCCGGGGAGAGCGGCCCAATACGCCCCTTCCGGCCCGCGCCGGGAGGGGCCGGGTCCCCGGGGACGGGGCAGAAATCTCTTTCCGGGAGGGGTCTTCGTGCTAGGGTTGTGTGGTCGACCCGCCCTCAGCCGATGCGAGATTGCCATGCCCGATGACTGGATCCTCGATGTCCTCGAAGACCTGCGCGCCTTTGCCAGGCTGAATGGCCTGTCCGCGATCGAAGCCGAGATGGAGCGGGCGATCACCGTCGCCCGGACCGAGCTGGGGACCGCTCCGCGCCCCGCGCTGCTGCCCCTGCGCCGCGGGCCGTAATCGCGCTGGCCATGCGCGCAGCCCGGCGCTAGGGTCCGCGCATGTCCGTGCCCGCGCTGCAATTCTCCGATGACCAGGCCGAAGCCCATGACCGCGTCGCCGAGATGCTGCGCGGCGTCGGCGTGGATATCGACGCCGGCCATCTGAGCCCGCGCGCCGAAGGGCAGGCCGGCCGGGTGCTGGCGGTGATCGGCAAGGCGGGCTCGGGCAAGACGATGCTGCTGGCCAAGCTCTACGAGGCGCTGGAGGAGGCGGGCGTCGAGACCGTCTCGGGCGATTACGAGGGCAAGCGCCGCAAGGACCGGCGCACGCTGGCGATCCTGGCGCCCACCAACAAGGCGGCCTCGGTGCTGCGGTCGCGGGGCGTGCCCGCGACCACCATCCACCGCATCCTCTACACGCCCGTCTACGACCCCGAATACGAAAAGATCGCCGACTGGCTGGCCGGCAACGGCGACCGCCCCGAGGTCGAGGGGCTGACCGATGCCGCGCTCGACCGCGCCTATGCCTTCTACCAGAGCAACAAATCGATCCCCGGCGCGCTGGCCGCGGCGGGGCTGCGCGGTTCGGATTTCATCCTCGGCTGGAAGCGGCGCGAGGACCCGCTGGATATCGGCTTCGTCGACGAGGCCTCGATGCTGGACGAGCGCCAGTTCGACGACCTCAAGGAGATCTTCCCGACCCTGGTCCTGTTCGGCGACCCGGCGCAGCTGGCGCCGGTGAACCAGTCCGGGCAGATGGTGTTCGAGCGGCTGGACGAGAAGCGCAAGCTGGTGCTGCACCGCATCCACCGGCAGGCCCAGGACAACCCCATCCTCGACCTCGCCCATGCTCTGGCCGACCCCGATCTGGGCTTCGAGGATTTCGAGAAGATGGTCGAGGAGACCGCTCGCCGCGACGACCGCGTGGTCTGGGCGGGCCGGGTGGAAAGCGACCTGATGGCGCGCTCGCCGGTTCTGGTGTGGCGCAACGCCACGCGGATCCGGCTGATCCACGCCTTCCGCGCCGCCTTCGGTGCGCCGCCCGACGCGCTGCTGCCCGGCGAGCCGCTGATCTGCGACGGGATCGAACTGCCGCTCAAGCACCGCAAGAAGCGGCTGGACCTGGAGGCGCGCGGCCTGATCAAGGGCGCGCAGGTGATCTATCTCGGCCCCGGCCGGAGGGCCGGATTCTCGCGGCTGCATGTGCTGGGGGCGGAGGATCCGCAGGTCTCGGCCGCCTCCATCGTCAAGATCGAGCTGCCCGACGAGGAAGAACCCTTCATCCCCTTCGCCGCCACCATGGGGGCGGCTTTCCTGCACGGCGCGGCGGTGACCATCCACAAGGCGCAAGGGTCGCAGTGGGAGAACGTGCAGGTCTTCGCCCCCGACCTCTGGGCGGCGGCGCGGATGGGGCGGGTCGAGGCCGGCCAGCCGCTGTGGAAACGTCTGGCCTATGTGGCGATCACCCGGGCGGAAAAGCGGCTGTTCTGGGTGGTCCGCAACCGGCTGGCGCGGCCCACGGCGCCGCTTTCGACCGATGATCTGCGTGCCGCCCCCGTGGCCCTGGAACTGACAGCGGAGGAGCCCGATGGCTGAGAAAACGATCCTGATCACCGGCGCGAGCAGCGGCATCGGCCGGGCCACGGCCGAGCTGTTCCTGGCCGAGGGCTGGCAGGTGGGCCTGCTGGCACGCCGCGAGGACCTGCTGGAGGAGATGGCGCGGGGCCAGCCGCGCGCCCATGTGTTGGGCGCCGACGTGACCGACCCGGCCGGGGTCGAGGCGGCCTTCGACCGGTTCATGGGCGCGACCGGCCGGCTCGACGTGCTGTTCAACAACGCCGGTATGTTCGGTCCGACCGCGCCCATCGACGAGGTGCCGGTCGCGGACTGGCTGGCGGTGCTCAACGTCAATGTCACCGGCATGTTCCTTTGCGCCCGCGCGGCCTTCGCCCGGATGCGCGCGCAGGATCCGCGGGGCGGGCGGATCATCAACAACGGCTCGATCTCGGCGCATGTGCCGCGGCCCGGATCGGCCTGCTACACCACCACCAAGCACGCCATCACCGGGCTGACGCGCACGCTGAGCCTCGATGGCCGGGCCCATGACATCGCCTGCGGGCAGATCGACATCGGCAACGCCCGCACCGATCTGCTGGAGGGCATCAACGCCGCCAACCGCGCCGCCGGCCTGTCCGAGCAGCCGGTAATGGAGGTGGAGCATGCCGCGCGCTCGGTGCTGCACATGGCCAGCCTGCCGCCGGAGGCGAATGTCCAGTTCATGACGGTGGTGGCGACCAAGATGCCCTATATCGGGCGCGGCTGAGCGGCCGCGGAATTGAGTATTTGGGCCAAGAAGAAGGGGGGGGAGCGCACTCAGCCGCGGATGTAGCGGAAAACGGTCGAGGCGCCCCAGCCCGCGGCGATGGCGATGGCCAGCGACAGCAGGCCATAGATCAGCGGCCTGACCTGGGCGAGATTGTAGATCCAGCGTTCCAGCCCGACCTTCTGCACCCCGATCCGGGTCTCGTAGGCGTCGATCACCGCGCGCCCGCGGGTGAGAAAGATGCGGGTGGTATAGTCGCCCTCGGTCAGGTTGGCGGGCAGGGCGATACCCGTGCGGAACAGCGTGTCCTCGGACAGCGTGACCGTGCTCTCGCGGATCTGGTAGAGGCCATCCGCCGTGCGGATGCGTATCAGCGCCTCGGTGAAGGGGGCGGCGCCGTCGGCCCCGGCGCCGGTATCGACGGCGCGGATCGCCTTGCCGATGGAGATGTGGTGGCGGAGGTCCTCGGTCTGCGACAGGATCTCGTCGAGCGGCGCGGTGGTGGAGATGGCGTAGAAGCTGGGCGCGGCGTCGACCTCGACCGCCTCGGCGTTGACCCAGATGCCGAAGCGGAGGTCCTTCTTGCGCACGGTCACGGGCAGGGTGGGGCCGGCCACGGTGACGATGACATGCAGCGGCGGGTCGGCGGGCGCGGGCGCGCTGCGCTTGACCGCGCCGAAGACCAGGATCTCGGACCCTTTGAAATCGGTGGTGATGGAGACGCGGGCCTGGCTGAGGCCGGCCACCACCTCCTCGCCTGCGCGCAGCGGCGTGGCGATGAGCAGGCACAGGAGCAGCCACCGCCAGGCCATCAGTGCCCCCCCGCCGGCGCGGCCAGCGAATAGAGCTCGGCGGGTTGCAGCAGCAGGTCGAGCGCCAGTTTACCGCAGACCGCCAGCACCAGCGCCGCCAGCAGGATCCGCAGCTGTTCGGCCTTCAGCTTGACCCCGATGCGGGTGCCAATCTGCGCGCCCACGACGCCGCCCACGATCAGCAGCACCGCCAGCACCATGTCCACCGAGTAGTTGGTGGTGGCGTGTAGCAGCGTGGTGAAGCCGGTGACGAAGATGATCTGGAACAGCGAGGTGCCGACCACCACCTTGGTGGGCATCCCCAGCAGGTAGATCATCGCCGGCACCATGATGAAGCCGCCGCCGACCCCCATTACCGCCGCCAGCACCCCGACCGCGGCCCCCACCAGCAGCGGCGGGATGACCGAGATGTAGAGGCCGGAGCTGCGGAATTTCACCTTCAGCGGCAGCGCGTGCACCCAGCCGCGCTGGCGCCGTTTCGGCACCACGCCCTGGCGTCGGGCGCGGCGCAGCGCGATCACGCTTTCCACCAGCATCAGCCAGCCGATCACGCCGAGAAACAGCACATAGCAGAGCTGCACCAGCAGATCCACCTGCCCCAGCTGCTTGAGGAAATTGAACGCCGCGACCCCCAGCGCCGCGCCGACAAGGCCGCCGGCCAGCAGCACCGCGCCCATCCGCAGATCGACCGTCTTGCGCCGCAGATGCGCCATCAGCCCCGAGATCGACGAGGCCACGATCTGGTTCGCGCCAGTGGCCACCGCGACCGCCGGCGGGATGCCCATGAAGAACAGCAGCGGCGTGATCAGGAACCCGCCGCCCACCCCGAACATGCCCGACAGGATGCCCACGAGCCCGCCGAGGCCAAGCAGCAGGAACGCGTTGACCGAGACCTCGGCGATGGGCAGGTAGACTTGCATGCGCCCAGCTAAGCCCACCGCGCGCAACCGCGCAAGCCGTCGCGCTGCGGGGCGAGAAAACTTCATGCGGTTTTCACAAGGCGGGCGTGGCCCTTACAGCGCCTTGCGCAGGACCAGCGCGTCGATGCGGGCGCCGTCCGGGGCGTGGTAGTAGCCCTTGCGCCGCCCGGCGAGGGCATATCCCGCCGCATGGTAGAGCGCGCGGGCGGGGGCGTTGTCGGCGGCGACCTCGAGGAAGGCGTCCTCGGCCCCGCGGGCGCGCGCCTCGGTCTCGAAGCGGGCGACGAGCGCGCGGCCTTTGCCCTGCCGCCGGGCCTCGGGCGCCACGGCGATGGTCAACAACTCGGCCTCGTCCGCGATCACCCGGCCCAGGACAAAGCCCGCCGCGTCGCCCAGGACGAAGACGCCCGGGCTGGCCAGCAGGGTCTCGAATTCGCCCGCGCGCCAGGGGCGGGGGGTGGTGAAGGCGCCCGCGTGCAGCGCGGCCAGCGCCTCAGGCGTCATCGAGGATGACCGGCGGCTGATCGGCCGCGGGCGCGGCGTCGGCGGCGCGCAGGTAAAGCGGTGCGGGGCGAGCGGGCCGGTCGTTGCGGCGTGCCAGCGCCACGCGGGCGATGGCCACGGCCAGCGGATGGGCGGGCGCGGCGGCGCTGGCGCCGAGGTTTTGCGCGGCCTCCTCCGCCTGAGCGCCGATGCACGTCAGGCCGGGCGCGCGCATCTGAGCGGGCACGGCCAGCCCCTCGACCAGATCGGGGCCGGTGGCGTGATCGCCGAGCAACTGCATGTAGCTCATGCCGCGCGGGGCGGCGACGATGGCCAGAACCGGTCCGTCGCGGCCTTCGGCCAGTGCCTCGAAGCTGCTGACCCCCACCGCCGGGATCCCCAGCGACATCGCCAGCCCGCGCGCGGCGGAGACCGCGATACGGATGCCGGTAAAATTGCCGGGGCCCACGCCCACGCCGATCGCGCCGAGATCGCTCCAGGTGACACCGGCCTCCGATAGCAGTTCCTCGAGCATGGGCATCAGCCGCTCGGCCTGGCCGCGGCCCATGTCCTCTTCGGCGCGGGCCAGAACCCGCTCGCCGCATAGCAAAGCGGCCGCGCAATGCGCGGCCGATGTGTCAAAGCCCAGAACCAGAGGATCACGCGGCAACGGGGCGCACCTCGATCACCTCGGGGATGTAGTGGCGCAGCAGATTCTCGATCCCCATCTTCAGCGTCAGCGTCGAGGAGGGGCAGCCCGCGCAGGCGCCCTGCATGTGCAGATAGACGATGCCGCGGTCGAAGCCGTGGAAGGTGATGTCGCCGCCGTCCTGCGCCACGGCAGGGCGCACGCGGGTGTCCAGCAGCTCCTTGATCTGTTTCACGATCTCGGCGTCGGGGCCCTCGTGGTCGGCATGGCCGGTGGCCTGCGCTTCGCCCTGCATCACCGGCAGGCCCGACTGGTAATGCTCCATGATCGCGCCGAGGATCGCGGGCTTGATATGTTCCCAGGCCACGGCTTCGTCCTTGGTGACGGTCACGAAATCGGTGCCGAAGAACACGCCGGTCACGCCCTGCACGGCGAAGATGCGCTGCGCCAGCGGCGAGGCTTCGGCGGCCTCCGCGCTGAGGAAATCTGCGGTGCCCGCATCCAGCACGGCCTGGCCGGGCAGGAATTTCAGCGTGGCGGGGTTCGGGGTGGACTCGGTCTGGATAAACATGTTCGGCGCCCTTTCTCTGCCCTACGGATATGCGCGCGCGGGGGCCGTATGTCAATATTTGGAATGGTTCTAAACTGTCGCCGGCCCGCCGTCGTCTGGCGCGGTATTCCCATGCCGGGTCATGTCCGGAGCCAATTTGACCGCTTCGTTGACTTGGCGGTGGTTTGGCGCCCGCCGGTTTCGGGCGGGCACAAGGGGCTTGTGGGCGAGGCGCCCGCTATGGTTGACAGAGACGCGGCGCCCTCAGGTCACAGCCTCCAGCCGTTCCTTCGACATCTCGCCCGGGACGATGGTCATCGGCACCGGCAGGCTGCCGGAATTGCGCGTCAGCTGCGTGACCAGCGGCCCCGGCCCCTTCTTGCCGCTGCCCGCGCCCAGCACCAGCACGCCGATCGCGGGATCCTCGCGCACCTGGGCGAGGATCTCGTCCACCGGCTCGCCCTCGCGGATCACCAATTCGGGATCCACCTTCTGCCGGTCGCGCATCCATTTGGCGAAGACCTCGAAATGCGCGACGATGCGCTCGCGGGCCTCTTCGCGCATGATGTCGCTGACGCCGATCCAGTGGTTGAATTCCTCCGGCGGGATGATCGACAGGATCTGCACCCCGGCACCCGTATGCGCGGCGCGCATCGCGGCGAAGCGCATCGCGTTCAGGCATTCGCGGCTGTCGTCGAGCACGACAAGGAACTTGCGCATGGGCGGACCCTCCGGGCGCGATGATGGCCGGGGCGGGCGGTTGATGCAAGCGCGCTCAGGTGGTCGAATGCGCCCAGTCCCAGTAGAGGTCGCGCACCCGGCGGGTCATCGGGCCAACCTCGTAGCTGGTGTCGTCGAAGGCGGTGACCGGCGTGACCTTCATCATGTTGCCGGTCAGGAACACCTCGTCGGCCTTGCGGAAATCGTCGAAGGTCAGCACGGTTTCATGCACCCGCACGCCGTCCGCGGCCAGGTTGTCGATATGGCGCGCGCGGGTGATGCCGGCGAGGAAGGTGCCGTTGGGCACCGGCGTGAACACCTCGCCGTCCCTGACCATGAACACGTTGGCCGTGGCGGTTTCGGCCACGTTGCCCAGCGCGTCCGCGACCAGCGCGTTGCCAAAGCCCTTGGCCCGCGCCTCGGCCAGCATCCGGGCGTTGTTGGGGTAGAGGCAGCCTGCCTTGGCGTTCACCACCGCGTCTTCCAGCACCGGGCGGCGGAAGCGGGTCGTGGTCAGCGTGGTGGTGGTGCCCGGCGGCGCCATCGGGATTTCCTCGAGGCAGACGGCGAAGCCGGTGGCGTCGGGTTTCGGCACGATCCCCAGGAAATCGCCGTCCAGCGCCCAGTACATCGGGCGGATGTAGACGGCGGAGGTCTCGGGATAGGCTTTCAGCCCTTCCCAGACGATCTCCTGCATCGCCTCGGCGGTGACGGTGGGCGTGATCATCAGCGCCTCGGCCGAGCGGTTGATGCGGGCGCAATGCGCGGCGAGGTCGGGGGCGATGCCCTCGAAATAGCGTGCGCCGTCGAACACCGTGGTGCCGAGCCAACTGGCGTGGTCGGCCGCGCGGATCACGGGCAGGTCGCCCTCGTGCCAGCTGCCGTCAAAATAGGTGCGGATATTGATGCCGGTTGCCATGTCTTCCCCTCCAGGTTGGCGCGAGCCTAGCGGAGGGATAGGTCAGGCGTCCAGACCTTAAACGCGGGCCCCCGGCCCTGTGGGGCGGGCCGGGGGGGCATGGGGGGAGTGGCCGGCGGGGAATGGGACCGGGTCGGGTGCAGGCTGGGGAGAGCGCCTCGGTTCCGGCGGGTGCGGCCAGCGGCACGATAGGCGGCGTTTGAAACGTTACGGCAATGCTTTTGAAACGGTTTCGTGACCGCCGGGCGCCTCGGACAGCAGCGCGCGCAGGTCGAGCGGGCGGTTGACCATCGCCAGCTTTCCCTCGGCGTCGCGGGGCCATTCGGCCTCGGGGCGGTCGCGGTAGAGCTCGACCCCGTTGCCGTCCGGGTCGCGCAGGTAGATCGCCTCGCTCACGCCGTGGTCGGCGGCGCCGTCCAGCGGGATGCCGGCAGCGACCACGCGGGCCAGCGCATCGGCCAGCGCCGGGCGGTCGGCGTAGAGAAAGGCGGTGTGATAGAGGCCGGTATGGCCCGGCGGCGGCGGCGTGGCGCCGCGGCTTTCCCAGGTGTTCAGGCCGATATGGTGGTGATAGCCGCCGGCCGACAGAAAGGCGGCCTGATCGCCGTAATATTGCTGCACCTCGAAACCGAGCACACCGGAATAGAAGCCGATCGCGCGGTCGAGATCGGCAACCTTCAGATGCACATGCCCGATCCGGGTGGCGGGGTGGACGGGGGTGGTCATGGGACCCTCCTTGACTGGTTCGGGAACAAGATACGCCCTGCGGAAACGATCAAAAACACCGGAATGCGCGGAGGTTTTGTGCGAATATGCAAAAGGGAGGGGGCGTGGCGCGCGGGGGCGCATGCACGGGGCATAGGGCCTTCCTATGAAACCCGGCTTGGACGCACGGCGCGGCGATGCGTTAACCTTTGACGCGTCCGGGACGCGGACGCAGGCGGCGCGGGGGCGGGAGGCGCAGAACGATGACGGCGGGGCGGATTGCCGAAGAGGGCGCGCGGCTATTGGGCGAGGGGCTGGCGGGTTGGCGCGCGCTGGCGGGCGGCGACCTGAGCCGGGTGGTGAGGGCGCGGCTGTCCTCGGGGCGCGAGGCGATCTTCAAGACCGGCCCCGCGCCTCGGGTCGAGGCGGAAATGCTGCGCGCGATCCGCGCGGCAGGCGTGCCGGCGCCGGAGGTGCTGGGCGCCTCGGCGCGGGTGCTGGCGCTGGAGGCGCTGGCGGATGCGGGCGGCCTGCGCGGGGCGGGCTGGGAGGCGCTGGGCGCTGCTGTCCGGCGTCTGCACGGCGCGACCGGGGCGGGCTATGGCTGGCCGGAGGATTACGCCTTCGGCGCGGTGGCAATCCGCAACGCGCCCTGCGACGACTGGCCCGGGTTCTGGGCCGAGCGGCGGCTGCTGACGGAGGCGGGGGCGCTTCCGCCGGAGTTTTCGCGGAGGCTGGAGCGGCTGGCGCGGGCGTTGCCCGAACGCCTGCCGGCGCGGCCTGCGCCCGCGCTGCTGCATGGCGATCTGTGGGCGGGGAACGTGCTGGCCGCGCCCGGCGGGGGGCTGAGCGGTCTGATCGATCCGGCCAGTTCTTACGGGCATGGCGAGGTGGATCTGGCGATGCTGCATCTTTTCGGCAGCCCCGGCACGGGGTTTGCGGCGGGCTATGGCGCGGCGGATCCGGGTGTGGCGGAGCGCCGCCCGATCTATCAGCTCTGGCCCGCGATCGTGCATGTGCGGCTGTTCGGGGCGGGGTATCTCGGGCTGCTGGACCGGCTGCTCGGGGATTGCGGGGTATGACGGGGCGCGCGGGCAAGTGGTCATCCGTCGCCCGGGCGTCAGCCCGGGCCGCGCCCACCCCAACCCCGGAGCGGGCGCGGCCCTCTGTCACTGTCTAGGTGCCTGCCTCAGCGCACCATGCCCACGATCTCGTAGGTCCTTTCGAGGATCGGCGCGGCGATCTCGCGGGCGCGCATGGCGCCGCGGCGCAGGATCATGTCGATCTCGGCCGGGTCCTGCATCAGCCGCGACATCTCGGTCGAGATCGGCTCCAGCTTGGCCACGGCGAGATCGGCCAGCGAGGGCTTGAAGGTGCCGAATTGCTGGCCGGCATGTTCGGCGATCACCTGCTCGGGGGTCAGATCGGCGAGGGCGGCGTAGATGTTGACCAGGTTGCGCGCCTCGGGGCGGCCTTCCAGCCCCTCGATGCTGTCGGGCAGCGGGTCGGGGTCGGTCTTGGCCTTGCGGATCTTCTTGGAGATCGCGTCGGCGTCGTCGGTCAGGTTGATCCGGCTCATGTCCGAGGGGTCGGATTTCGACATCTTCTTGGAGCCGTCGCGCAAGGACATCACCCGCGTCGCAGCGCCCTCGATCACCGGCTCGGTCACGGGGAAGAAATCGACGCCGTAATCGTTGTTGAACTTGATGGCGATGTCGCGGGTCAGCTCGACATGCTGTTTCTGGTCCTCGCCCACGGGAACGTGGGTGGCGTGGTAGATCAGGATGTCGGCGGCCATCAGCGCGGGATAGGCGAAGAGCCCCAGCGAGGCGTTCTCGGCGTTCTTGCCGGTCTTGTCCTTGAACTGGGTCATGCGCTTCATCCAGCCCATGCGGGCCACGCAGTTGAATATCCAGGCGAGCTGGGCGTGCTCGGCCACCTGGGACTGGTTGAAGAGGATGGACTTCTCGGGCTCGACGCCAGAGGCGAGGAAACCCGCGCAGAGCTCGCGCGTGGCATGGGCCAGCTTGTCGGGGTCCTGCCAGACGGTGATCGCGTGCAGGTCGACCATGCAATAGATCGTCTGCATGCCGCCCGTGTCCTGCATCTCGGCAAAGCGTTTCAGCGCGCCGAGATAATTGCCGAGGGTCAGGCCGCCCGAGGGCTGGATGCCCGAAAAGACGCGAGGAGTGTGGACCACCTCTGTCATGTCTGCGTTCTCCGTCTGGAATTTCATGCAAGGCTCGCTTACCCATGCAGGGCAAGCCCGTCAACCGAAGGCCCCCAGATGCAGCATGATCCCGACGCCCCGCCCCTCAACCCGCTGCCGCCCGTGGTGTGGCTGCTGGCGCTGCCGATCGCGGCGGTGGAGTTGATGTTCTACGCCGGGGCGCACCGGCTGGTCGGCGGGGCAGGCGCGGTGGGCTGGCGTCTGTCGGCGATGCAGGATTACGCCTTTTCGGGCGAGATCCTCGACTGGATGCTGGCCACCGGGCGCTTTCCGCCCGAGCATCTGCTGCGCTTCGTCGCCTATCCTTTCGTGCACGCCAATTTCACCCATGCGCTGTTCGTCGTGGTCTTCATCCTGGCGCTGGGCAAGATGGTGGGCGAGGTGTTCCGCGCCTGGGCGGTGCTGGCGGTGTTCTTCGCCTCGGCCATCGTGGGGGCGGCGGCCTACGGGCTGTTGCTCGACGATCCGGTGCCGCTGGTGGGCGGGTATCCGGGCGTCTACGGGCTGATCGGGGCGTTCACCTTCCTGCTGTGGGTGAACCTCGGGGCGGTGGGGGCAAACCAGTACCGAGCCTTCAGCCTGATTGGCTTCCTGCTGGGTATCCAGCTGCTGTTCCGCCTGCTCTTCGGTGGCAGCAACGACTGGGTGGCCGATATCGCGGGCTTTGCCACCGGCTTCGTACTGTCCTTTGTGGTCAGCCCGGGGGGCTGGGGGTTGTTGGTGGCGCGGCTGCGCCGGCGCTAGGGGCGAAGGGCGGCGCGCAACGCCTCTGCTGGGACAAGCCGCCGGCCGCGCGTTCCGCCGCCCGGCGATTTGGCGCAGCCGGTTCTGCCCTTGCGCCCGGGAGGTCAGTCCGGGCCGCACCCGACCCGCCCCGCGGGAGGGCGCCGCCCTTCGAACGGAAGCGGCGCCGCCTGTCCGATGCAAACGAGCCGCTAACCCCGGCGGAAGGCCTGGCGGAAATCCGACAGGCGGAAGGCGCCGATCAGGTGGCCGAGGCCGAAATAGCTGACCATCCCCAGCCCGACCAGGAGGAGCAGCGCGAGGTAGCGCTGCGCGCCCGGCGCGAACAGCGGCGCCAGCGCCGCCTGCCCCGCCAGCAGGCAGGCCCCCATGAGCAGCGAGGCGATCACGATGCGCGGCGCGCGGCGGGTCAGGCGCGCGTCCAGCGTCGCCGCCGCCCCCATCGCGCGCGAGCCGAGCCACAGCTGCACCACCATCGCCCAGGCCGCCAGCGTCGTGCCCAGCGCCGCGGCGATGAAGCCGATCACCGGCGCCAGCCCCAGCGCCAGCGCCGCGTTCACCGCCATCGCGATCAGAGCGTAATAGAAGGGCCGCCGCGTGTCCTCGCGCGCGAAATAAAGCGGCTGGAGCACCTTTTGCAGAACGAAGGCGGGCAGGCCCGCGCCGTAGACGGCGACGGCCAGCGCGGTGGGCGCGGTGTCGGCGGCGGTGAAGGCCCCGCGCTCGAACAGCACCGAGATCAGCGGCACCGGGATCGTCACCAGCGCCACCGCCGCCGGCACGGTCAGCGCCAGCGAGAACTCGGTCGCGCGGCTGAAGGAATGGCGCCCGCCGGCCTCGTCCCCGGCCTTCAGCCGGCGTGAGAGATCCGGCAGCAGCACGACGCCGATGGCGATCGCCACCACCCCCAGCGGCAGCTGATACAGCCGGTCGGCGTTGTAGAGCCAGGACACGGCGGAGTCGAAATAGGAGGCCACCTGCCGCCCGATCAGCAGGTTCAGCTGCACCACCCCTCCGGCAAGCGCGGCGGGCGCGGCGATCCGGGCCAGGCGCTTCAGTTCGGGCGTCACACGCGGTCGGTGCGGCAGCAGCCGGAACCCCGCCGCCCGCGCCGCCCACCACACCAGCGCCATTTGCGCGACCCCCGCCACGGGCACCGCCCAGATCAGCGCCAGCGCGACGTCGGCGCCCATTCTGGCCGCGGCCACGATGGCCGCGATGAAGATCACGTTCAGCAGCACCGGCGCGGCAGCGGCGGCGGCGAAGCGCCCGGTCGCGTTCAGCACCCCCGAGAACAGCGCCCCCATCGAGATGAACAGGATGTAGGGAAAGGCGATGCGCCCGTAGAGCACCGTCAGGTCGAAGGTCGCGCTGTCGCGGAAGCCGCTGGCCATCGCCAGCACCAGCCAGGGCATCGCCAGCTGCGCCGCCAGCGTCAGCACGATCAGCAGAGCCGCCAGAGCCGACAGCGCGTCGCGGGCGAAGCCCTGCGGATCGTCGCCCGATTCCAGCCGCTTGGAGAACATCGGGATGAAGGCCATGTTGAACGCGCCCTCGGCGAAGAAGCGCCGGAACAGGTTGGGCAGCGAAAAGGCGATGACGAAGGCCTGGTGCGCCGGGCCCGTGCCCAGCCAGGCCGCGATCAGGATGTCGCGCACGAAGCCGAGGATGCGGCTGGCCAGCGTCCAGCCTCCCACGGTCAGGAACCCCTTGATCAGGCGGATCGGCTGCATCAGCGTTCGGCCCGCTCGGCGCCGCGCTGGATCGCCTGGCGCAGTTTCTCGGCCAGCGCGGCCTGCTTGGCCTTGGAGTGCAGTTTCAGCCCGAACATGTCCTTGACGTAGAAGGTATCGACCACCTGCGCGCCGAAGGTCGCGATCACGGCGGAGGCGATGTAGATGTTGTTATGCGCCAGCGCCCGGGTCAGGTCGAACAGCAGGCCGGGGCGGTCGCGGGTATCGACCTCGATGATGGTGTAGATCTCTGAGCCCTCGTTGTCGAAGCTGATCGAGGTCGGGAACTGGAAGCTGCGCTCGCGCTTTTTCAGCTTGTCGCGGTCGGCCAGTTTCTCGCGCGGGACGATCTCGCCCTTCAGGGTCTTGTCGATCATCTGCCGCAGGCGGGGCAGGCGGCTGGCCTCGTAGGGGGCGCCCTCGCCGTCCTGGATCCAGAAGGCGGCGGTGGCATAGCCGTCCTTGGAGGTGTAGGTGCGCGCGTCCACGACATTGGCGCCGACCAGCGCCAGCGCGCCCGCGAGCCGCGAGAAGATGCCGGGATGGTCGGACAGCGCGAAGCAGACCCGGGTGGCGTCGCGGTCCTCGTCCTGGGTCAGGTCGATGCGGATCTCGTCATCGGCGATGCCACGCAGCAGCCTGGCGAAGACCGCCTGGCTTTCGGTCTGCAGGCCCTGCCAGTAGGGGCCGTAATGGCGGGCGATCTCGGCGCGCAGTTCCTTCTTGTCCCAGTCGGAGAGCGCGTCGCGCAGGGCGCGCTTGGCCTCGGCCTCGCGCTTTTCGACGTTGAGCGCCTCCAGCCCCTTGTCCAGGGCGTCCGCCGTCTGCTCGTAGAGCGTCCGCAGAAGCTGCGCCTTCCAGTTGTTCCAGGTGCCGGGGCCGACGCCGTTGATGTCGCAGACCGTCAGCACGGACAGCAGGTTCAGCCGCTGCTTGGTCTTCACCAGCTTGGCGAAGTCGCGCACCGTGCGCGGGTCGGAGATGTCGCGTTTCTGCGCCATGTCCGACATCAGCAGGTGATAGCGCACCAGCCATTCCACGGTGTCGCATTCGCGCGGTTTCAGCCCCAGCCGCGGCGCCACCTTGCGCGCGATCTGGGCGCCGAGGACGGAATGGTCCTCCGGCCGGCCCTTGCCGATGTCATGCAGCAGCAGCGCGACATAGAGCACCTTGCGATTGACGCCCTCCTTGAGGATCTGGCTGGCGATCGGCAGCTCCTCGACCAGTTCGCCGCGCTCGATCTTGGAGAGATGCGAGATGCACTGGATGGTGTGCTCGTCCACCGTGTAGTGGTGGTAGACGTTGAACTGCATCATCGCCACGATCGGCTCGAACTCGGGGATGAAGGCGGCGAGCACGCCCAGCTCGTTCATCCGCCGCAGCGAGCGTTCGGGATTGCCGTGTTTCAGCAGCAGATCGAGGAAGATGCGCTGCGCCTCCTTGTCGGCGCGCAGCTCGTCATCGATCAGGTGCAGATGCGCCGAGATCGCCCGCATCGCGTCGGGATGGATCAGGGTGCCGGTCCTCAGCGCCTCCTCGAACAGGCGCAGGATGTTCAGCCGGTCGTCGAAGAAACTTTCCTCGTCCTCGATGCTCAGCCGGTTCTGGACGATCACATAGCCTTGCTTGGCGCGGCGGCGGCGGCGGAACAGGCCCAGGAGTTTTGGCTCGCGCTTGACATGGCTGGCCTCAAGCGCGGTCAGGAAGATGCGGGTGAGGTCGCCGACATGGGTGGCATGGCGAAAATAGTCCTGCATGAAATGCTCGACCGCGCGGCGCCCGCCCTTGTCCTCGTAGCCCATGCGCTCGGCCACCTCGATCTGCAGGTCGAAGGTCAGCTGGTCCATCGCCCGGCCGTTGACCAGGTGCAGATGGCAGCGCACCGCCCAGAGGAAGTTCTCGGCCCGGCGGAACTGGTCCAGCTCCTCCTGGGTGAACACGCCCAGTTCGACCAGATCGCGGGTGTGCTCTACCTGGTGGACGTATTTCGCGATCCAGAACAGTGATTGCAGGTCGCGCAGCCCGCCCTTGCCTTCCTTGACATTGGGTTCCAGCACATAGCGCTGGCCGCCCTGTTTCTTGTGCCGATCGGCCCGCTCGGCCAGCTTGGCCTCGACGAAATCGGCGGCGGTGGTGCTGAAGAGGTCGCGCCACAGCGTCTCCTTCAGCGCCTCGGCCAGCGGCTGGTGCCCGCCAAGGAAACGGTGCTCCAGCAGGGCGGTGCGGATGGTGTAATCCTCGCGCCCCAGCCGCAGGCAGTCCTGCACGGTGCGCGTGGAATGGCCGACCTTCAGCCGCAGGTCCCACAGGATGTAGAGCATGGTTTCCACCACGCTCTCGGCCCAGGGGGTGACCTTGTAGGGGGTCAGGAACAGCAGGTCCACGTCCGAGAAGGGCGCCATCTCGGCCCGGCCGTAGCCGCCCACCGCCAGCACCGCGATGCGCTCGCCCTCGGTGGGGGTGGGCAGCGGGTGCAGCCGCTGCGTGGCGAGGTCCAGAACCGCGCCCACCAGGCAGTCGGTGAGATAGGCGTAGGCGCGCACCGTCGGGCGCGCGGCGAAGGGCTGCTCGGCGAAGGCGGCGGCGATGGCGGCGGTGCCGGATTTGCGCGCCTGCCGGAGCAGCCGGACGGCGGCGTCGCGCACCGCGCGGTTGTCGGCCTCGGGGCCGGCCTCCTGCACCAGCGCGGCCTCGAACCCCGCGCGGTCGAAGATCTCGTCCGGCGGGCAGATCAGTTTTTCGGGCGCGAGCGCGGGGGAGAGCGGCCGGGTGGCGGGCTCAGAACCCGGCGCCGCCGAAGCTTCTTGGGGCAGGATCAATCACAAACACCTGGTTGTCGCGGATTTCGGCGACCGCGAGGCCGCGCTCGTTGGTGCCGTCCTGACGCAACCGGAAGATGCCGTCAACACCGACGAAGCCCGAGGGCTGGGTCAGCGCGGCGGCGGTCAGGGCGTCGCGGTTGCCCTGCCGGACCAGCGCGCCGATGGCGGCGATGCCGTCATAGGCCAGCCCGGCGATCGGATGCGCACCCTCGCCGAAGGCGGTCTCGTAGCGGGCGCGGAAGCGGTCGTTCAGCGCCGGGTCGGGCAGCGCGAACCAGCCGCCCTGCACGCCGGGCAACGCCAGGGTGCTGGCCGGGATGTCCCAGCGGGTCAGGCCGATGAACTTGGTGGTGTCGGTCTTCACGCCGTTCTCGGGCAGCAGCTGCGCCAGCAGCGGCAGCGCGCCCGAGGTGTCGGCGGTCAGAAACAGCGCGTCGGGCTGGTTTGCGTCCACCGCCTCGGTGATGGCGGGGATCGCCTGCACCACGCCGTTCTGCGAGAATTCGTAGGAGGCGGTGCCGGCGCGGATTGCGCCGGCATTGTAGATCGCGCGCTGGATGGCCTCGCGCCCGGTCTCGCCGGCGACGGTCTGGTCGTGCACGATCATGATCCGGCTGCGGCCCTCCGCCTGCGCGTAGCGCACCAGCCGCTCGGCGGTGTTGTCGAAGGTGCGCCCCAGCACGAAGACATTGCCGCCCGCGATCCCGGTGTTGTTGGAAAAGCTCAGCACGTTGACGTTGCGGCTGGCCGCGGCGAGGCCCGCTGCATTGGCGGCCTGGGCATAGACCGGGCCGAGGATGATCTTGGCGCCGTCCGACACCGCCTCGCGCGCCACCTGGCCCGCCCGCCCGGCGTCGCCCGCGGTGTTGTAGACGCGCAGGTCGATTGCGACCCCGTCCAGATCCGAGATCGCCAGCCGCGCCGCGTTCTCCAGGCTCTTGGCCAGCAGCGCGTCGCCCGGCTGGTCCGAGCCGCCGGGCACCAGCAGCGCCACCGGAACCGGGGCGCGGGTGTCGATGCTGGGGCCGGTGCCGCCGCCGATCGGTCCGGGCTGGCAGGCGGCCAGGGCCAGTGCCCCGGCGACAAGGGCGAGACGCGCCAGCGACTTGCGGGCGGAACGCAAAACGGCAAACATGGTGGTCATCCTCACTCCCCCGGGGCATGGGCTGTCTGGTCACCGGGACAGTAAGCATTTCGCCCCTCCAAGTAAACGTCAGACAACGGAGCCCTCCGCGTGGAAATCCAGACCAAGCCGCTTGCCCCCGGGCTCTATTTCGTGGCCACCCCGATCGGGTCGGCCCGCGACATCACCCTGCGCGCGCTGGATATCCTGGCCAGCGCGGACGTGATCGCCGCCGAGGACACGCGCACTGCAAAGCACCTGATGCAGATCCACGGCGTCACCTTGGGCGACCGGCCGGTGATCGCCTATCACGACCACAGCGCGGCCGGCCTGCGTGACCGGATCGTGGCGATGATCGCCGAGGGCAAATCGGTGGCCTATGCCAGCGAGGCTGGCACGCCGCTGGTGGCCGATCCGGGTTTCCAGTTGGGACGCGCGGTGATCGCGGCGGGCCTGCCGGTGACCACCGCACCGGGCCCCTCGGCGGTGCTGGCGGCGCTGACGGTCTCCGGCCTGCCCAGCGACCGCTTCCTGTTCGCCGGCTTCCCGCCGGCGGCGAAAGGGCAGCGGGCCCGGGCCCTGGCGGAACTGGCGTCGATCCCGGCGACGCTGGTGCTCTACGAATCGCCGAAACGCGTTCACCGATTGTTAGGGGAATTGGGCGAACATTTCGGAACGGAGCGGCAGGCGGTGGTCTGCCGGGAGCTGACCAAACGGTTCGAAGAGGTGACGCGCGGCACGCTGGCCGAGCTGGAGGAGGCTTTCGCGGATCGGGCGGTGAAAGGCGAGATCGTGGTGCTGGTGGACCGGGCGCCGGCGCCGGTGGCGGACGCGCGATCGCTGGAGGAAGCGCTGCGCGCGGCCCTGCCGGGCAAATCGGTCAAGGACGCCGCGGCCGAGGTCGCCGCGGAACTGAACCTGCCGCGCCGGCAGGTCTACCAGGAGGCGCTGAAGCTGGCTGGCGACGCGTGAGGGCCAGGCCCTGACGTGGCGGAGATTCGGAAAGGCGGGAGGATACGCAATGACGAGCGGGCGAGGCATGAGGGGCACGACCTCCTATCACGCTGGGCGGGTGGCCGAGGACACGGTCGCCGAACGCTACAGGCGGCAGGGGCTGGTGATCGCGGGTCGGCGGTGGCGCGGCGCCGGGGGCGAGATCGACCTGATCGCGCGGGACGGCGATGCGGTGATCTTCATCGAGGTCAAGAAAAGCCGAAGCCATGCGCGGGCCGCCGAACGGCTTGGCCAGCGCCAGATTGCCCGGCTCTTCTCCGCAGCGTCCGAGTTCCTTGCCGGCGAGCCGAAGGGGCAGTTGACCGAGGCGCGGTTCGACGTGGCGTTGGTCGACGGCATGGGGCAGGTGGAGATTCTGGAAAACGCGCTGGTGGCCTGACGGCAACTCGGAGATTGCAACCCGGCGCCGGGTCGGCCATGTAAAGCCTGAACCGAGGAGGGCTTTGCATGAAGCTGAAAGTCGCCATCCAGATGGACCCCATCGAGGGCATCGACATCAACGCCGACAGCACGTTCCGTCTGGCCGAAGAGGCGCAGGCGCGCGGGCATGAGCTGTTCTATTACCTGCCGGACAATCTCTACTGGAACGACGGGCGGGTCATGGCGCGGGGCTGGCCGCTGACGGTGCAGCGCGTGGCGGGGGCGCATTTCACGCTGGGCGCGGAGGCCGATGTCGATCTGGCCGGTTTCGACGTGGTGTGGCTGCGCCAGGATCCGCCCTTCGACATGGGCTATATCACCACCACGCATCTGCTGGAGCGGGTGCATCCCGAGACCCTGGTGGTCAACGACCCGTTCTGGGTGCGCAACTTCCCCGAGAAGCTGCTGGTGCTGCAATTCCCCGAGCTGATTCCGCCGACCCTGATCGCGCGGGACCTGCTGACCATCCGTCAGTTCAAGGAACTGCACGGCGACATCATCCTCAAACCGCTCTACGGCAACGGCGGCGCGGGGGTGTTCCGCCTCGATCCGAGCGACCGCAACCTCTCGTCGCTGCACGAGCTCTTCTCCAGCCTCAGCCGCGAGCCGCTGATCGCGCAGAAATTCCTGCCCGATGTCTCGAACGGCGACAAGCGCATCATCCTGGTGGATGGCGCGCCGGTGGGGGCGATCAACCGGGTGCCGGCGCGCGGCGAGACGCGGTCGAACATGCATGTGGGCGGCCGGCCGGAAAAGACCGGTCTGACCGAGCGTGACCTGGAGATCTGCGCGGCCATCGGGCCGACGCTGCGCGAGCATGGCCAGATCTTCGTGGGCATCGACGTGATCGGCAGCTGCCTGACCGAGATCAACGTGACCTCGCCCACCGGCATCCAGGAACTGGAGCGTTTCGACGGCGTGAACATCGCCGAGAAGGTCTGGCAGGCGATCGAGGCCAGGCGCGCCTAACCGCCCACCGCGAGGCGGAAGCTGACCGCCTCGGCCACATGCGGTTTGCGCACCGCCTCCGACCCGTCGAGATCGGCGATTGTGCGCGCCACCCGCAGCACCCGGTGATAGCCCCGTGCCGACAGGCCGAAGCGTTCGGCCACGCGGGCCAGCAGCGCGCGCCCCTCGGCATCGGGGGTGGCGATCTCTTCCAGCAGGCGGCCCTCGGCATCGGCGTTCACCCGCGCGGCCCCGGCGCCCGCGAAGCGCGTCGCCTGCACGGCGCGGGCGGCGGCCACGCGCGCGGCCACCTCGGCCGAGCTGTCGCCCGATTCGGGCAGGTCGAGATCGGTGTAGGCCACCGGCGGCACCTCCACCCGCAGGTCGAAGCGGTCCATCAGCGGGCCAGAGATGCGACCGAGGTAATCCTCGCCGCATTGCGGCACGCGGGCGCAGGCGCGCGCGGCATCGGCCATGTGGCCGCAGCGGCACGGGTTCGCCGCCGCTACAAGCAGGAAACGGCAGGGATAGCGCATATGCGCGTTGGCGCGAGAGACCACGACCTCTCCGGTCTCGATCGGCTGGCGCAGGGTTTCCAGCACGGCGCGGGGGAATTCGGGGAATTCGTCCATGAACAGCACGCCGTTATGGGCCATGGAGATTTCGCCCGGTTTCGCGCCGCGCCCGCCGCCGACGATGGCGGCCATGGAGGCGGTGTGATGCGGCTCGCGGAAGGGGCGCACGCGGGAGATGCCGCCCTCCTCCAGCAGGCCCGAGAGCGAGTGGATCATCGAGGTTTCCAGCGCCTCGGCCGGCGTCAGCGGTGGCAGGATGCCGGGCATCCGCGCGGCCAGCATGGATTTGCCCGAGCCCGGCGCGCCGACCATCAGCATGTGGTGCCGCCCCGCCGCGGCGATCTCCAGCGCGCGCTTGGCCCGTTCCTGGCCCTTCACGTCGCGAAGGTCGCGCCCGGCCGTGGGCGCCATCACCTCGCCCGCCTCGGCCGGCGCCAGCGGCGACTGGCCGGCAAAGTGGCGCACCACCTCGCCCAGCGATCCGGCGGCCAGCACCTGCGTGGCGCCGACCCAGGCGGCCTCGGCCCCGCAGGCGCGCGGGCAGAGCAGCGCCCGGTCGGCCTCGGCCGCGGCCATCGCGGCGGGCAGCGCCCCCAGCACCGGCACCAGCGAACCGTCGAGCGACATCTCGCCCAGGGCCACGGTGCGCTCCACTTCGTCGCGGGGCACGACGTCGAGCGCGGCCAGCAGCGCCAGCGCGATCGGCAGGTCGAAATGCGAGCCCTCCTTGGGCAGGTCGGCGGGCGAGAGGTTGACGGTGATCCGTTTCGAGGGCAGCGCGATGGACATCGCCGTCAGCGCCGCGCGCACCCGGTCGCGCGCCTCGCTCACCGCCTTGTCGGGCAGGCCGACGATGGAAAAGGCGGGCAGCCCGGCGGTCACGGCGCATTGCACCTCGACCAGCCGCGCCTCGACCCCTTCGAAGGCCACTGTATAGGCCCGCGCAACCATCCGCCCCTCCGTCGTTGCCTTGGTTAACGGCTACGGCGGAACAGGTTTAGGAATGGTAAATTTCCGGGCGGGCATTTCAGGGCGCGGCATCGCCGTGCCAGGTCGGCGCGGGGCAGGCCGGCGCTATCGCGCGCCTTGGCGCCGTCGGAGGGCCACGCCATGCGCCCGGGGCGGCGCGATCACAAATCGATGATTTGTGCGCGTGCCCCGCATGGATGATGATTCAATTGATCCGAAAGGATCCTGGGCCCGTATCCCCACAGAGCGAAACCACAGGGGGGAAGCCGATGCCGCTGGATATGCAATCCGAGACGTCCCTGTCCCGCACAGCGATGAAGGCCGAGCTGCTGGATGCGGAGACCGAGCTGCAACTCGCCTATGCCTGGCGCGACCACCGCGACGAGGCCGCGCTGCACCGGCTGGTCACGGCCTACATGCGGCTGGCGATCTCGATGGCGGCAAAGTTTCGCCGCTACGGCGCGCCGATGAACGACCTGATCCAGGAGGCGGGGCTGGGCCTGATGAAGGCCGCGGACAAGTTCGACCCCGATCGCGGGGTGCGTTTTTCGACCTATGCGGTGTGGTGGATCAAGGCCTCGATCCAGGACCATGTGATGCGCAACTGGTCGCTGGTGCGGACCGGCTCCACGTCCAGCCAGAAATCGCTGTTCTTCAACTTGCGCCGGGTGCAGGCGCGGCTGGAGCGCGAGGCGAGCGCCCGCGGCGAGGAGCTGGATCGCCACCAGCTGCGCCAGTTGATCGCGACCGAGGTCGGCGTCTCGCTGGCCGATGTCGAGATGATGGAGGGGCGGCTGTCGGGCACGGACTTCTCGCTGAACGCGGCGCAGGCCAGCGACGACGAGGGGCGAGAGTGGATCGACACGCTGGAGGACGACGGCGTTCAGGCCGCCGAGCAGGTGGAGGCGGCGCATGACCTCGACCGGCTGCGCGGCTGGCTGGTCTCGGCGATGTCGGCGCTGAACGCGCGCGAGCGGTTCATCGTGACCGAGCGCAAGCTGCGCGAGGAGCCGCGGACACTGGAAAGCCTCGGCCAGGAGCTGGGCCTGTCAAAGGAGCGCGTCCGCCAGCTGGAGGCCGCGGCCTTCGTCAAGATGCGCAAGAGGCTTGAAGCGATCAGCCCCGAGGTGCATCAGTTCTTCGCATGAGGAACGCGCTTGTATTCGCGGCGGCGCTGGCCGCCGCGCCCGCCGGGGCCGGCCAGATCGACGCGCCGGCGCTGGGCGACCTGCCCGCCGCCGACGTGGTCGTGCTGGGCGAGGTGCATGACAACCCCATCCATCACGCGAACCAGGCGCGGGCTGTGGCCGCCCTCGCCCCCTCGGCGCTGGTCTTCGAGATGCTGACGCCGGAGCAGGCGGCGCGGGTCACGCCCGGGCTGCGCGCCGACCGGGCGGCGCTGGGCGCCGCGCTGGGCTGGGACGGCACCGGCTGGCCCGATTTCGCGCTCTACCACCCGATCTTCATCGCCACGGACGCCGCGATTTACGGCGCGGCGCTCCCGCGCGCGTCGGCGCGCCGGGCGGTGGAGCGGGGCGCCGCGGAGGTGTTCGGGGCGCAGGCCGCGGCCTATGGCCTGTCCGATCCGCTGCCCCTGGCGCAGCAGCGTGCGCGTGAGGATTTGCAGCGCGAGGCGCATTGCAACGCCCTGCCGGAACCGCTGTTGCCCGGCATGGTCGAGGCGCAGCGCCTGCGCGACGCGGCGCTGGCCCGCGCGGTGGTGCAGGCGCTGGCAGAGACCGGCGGCCCGGTCGCCGTGATTACCGGCAACGGCCATGCGCGGCGCGACTGGGGCCTGCCGGCCGCGCTGGCCAGGGCGGCGTCGGATCTGACCGTGATCTCCGTCGGCCAGCTGGAGCAGGCGCCCGAGGCCGGCGCGCCCTATGATTTCTGGCTGGTGACACAGCCTGCGGAACGCGACGACCCCTGTGCCGGGTTCAAGTCCGACTGAGCTTGCCCCGCCCCGCGCCGCGCCCTAGACATTGGGCAGGAGTTGCGAAAGGGGCCCCCATGCTGGCAGGCAAACGCATTCTGTTGATCATCGGCGGCGGGATCGCGGCGTTCAAATCGCTCGACCTGATCCGCCGCCTGCGCGAGCGCGGCGCATCCGTCACGCCGGTTCTGACTCGCGCGGGCGAGGAATTCGTCACGCCGCTGTCGGCCTCGGCCTTGGCGGCCGAAAAGGTCTATCGCGACCTGTTCGACCTGACCGACGAGGCCGAGATGGGCCATGTCGAGCTCTCCCGCGCCGCCGACCTGGTGGTGGTGGCCCCCGCGACGGCCGACCTGATGGCCAAGATGGCGGGCGGGCATGCTGGTGATCTGGCCTCGACCCTGCTGATGGCCACCGACAAGCGGGTGCTGATCGCGCCCGCCATGAACGTGCGGATGTGGGAGCATCCCGCGACCCGGCGCAACCTTGCCACTTTGCAGGGCGACGGCATTCTGGTCGTCGGCCCCGAAGAGGGCGCCATGGCCTGCGGTGAGGTCGGCCCCGGCCGCATGGCCGAGGTGCAGCAGATCGTCGAGGCGATCGAGGGGGCGCTGTCCGATGGGCCGCTCAGCGGCAGGCGTGTGATCGTCACCTCGGGCCCCACGCATGAGCCGATCGACCCGGTGCGCTATATCGCCAACCGCTCGTCGGGCGCGCAGGGCACGGCGATCGCGCGGGCGCTGGCGGCGCTGGGGGCCGATGTCACCTTCGTCACCGGCCCGGCCAGCGTGCCCCCGCCGCAGGGTGTGCGCGTGGTCCGGGTGGAGACCGCGCGTCAGATGCTGGCGGCCGTCGAGGGGGCACTGCCCGCCGACGCCGCCGTCTTTGCCGCCGCCGTTGCGGACTGGCGCGTCGCCAACGCCACCGACAGCAAGATGAAGAAGACCAAGGGCGGGCTGCCCGCGCTGGAATTCGCCGAGAACCCCGACATCCTGGCCACGGTCAGTGCGATGGGCGCGGGGCGTCCGTCCCTCGTGGTGGGCTTCGCCGCCGAGACCGACGACGTGATCGCCCATGCGAAGGCCAAGCGCGAACGCAAGGGCTGCGACTGGATCGTGGCCAATGACGTCTCGCCCGGGACCGGCATCATGGGCGGGGCCGAGAACGCGGTGACCCTGATCACCGCCCAAGGCGCCGAGGACTGGCCGCGTATGGGCAAGGACCAGGTGGCGCAGCGGCTGGCCGCCAGGATCGCGGAGGCGTTGGCATGACCGCCCCGGTGATCCGCATCCTGCACGAGGGTTGGGCCGATCTTGAGGTCCCGCTGCCCTCTTACGAGACCGCGGGTGCCGCGGGGGCCGATATCCGCGCCAACCTGCCGCCCGAGATCCGGGAGGAGGGGCTTACCCTGCAGCCGATGGAACGCGCTCTCGTGCCCACGGGCCTGCGCGTGGAGATCCCGGCCGGCTTCGAGATGCAGATCCGCCCGCGCTCGGGCCTCGCGCTGAAACACGGGATTTCCCTGCCCAACACGCCCGGCACCATCGACAGCGATTACCGCGGCCCGCTGGGGGTGCTGCTGATCAACCTCGGCGCCGCGCCCTACACGGTGCATCACGGCGACCGGATCGCCCAGATGATCGTGGCCCCGGTGGTGCAGGCGCGGTTCGAACTGGCCGACGACCTTAGCGAGACCGCGCGCGGGCAGGGCGGCTTCGGCTCGACGGGGCGGCGGTGATGGCGCTGGTTCTGGCGCTGGCCGCGGGGCTGTGGGGGCTGGGCGTGCTGCTCAGGGCGCCCGTGCGGGCGCGGCTGATCATGATCGGGCTGCTCTATCTCGGCGTGCTCGTGGCGCAGCTGGCGCTGCCCGAGGGCCATGCGCTGCGGCAGGCGACGGGCGGCAACGCCCAGAGCTGGCTGGCGCTGGGCGTGATCGCGGCGCTGGTGGCGGGCTATGTGGCGATCCTGCGGCTGCTGCGCCGCCGCGCCCAGCCGGCCGCGCCCGAACCGGCCGAGGAGGGCCCCTTCCGCGCGGCCGAGCTGGAGCGTTACGCCCGCCACATCATCCTGCGCGAGATCGGCGGGCCGGGGCAGATGAAGCTGAAGAACGCCAAGGTTCTGGTGATCGGGGCCGGCGGCCTCGGCTCGCCGGCGCTGCTCTATCTCGCGGCGGCGGGGGTGGGCACCATCGGCGTGGTCGACGACGACAGGGTGGACGCATCGAACCTGCAGCGGCAGGTGATCCATACCGACGACCGGCTGGGCATGCCCAAGGTGTTTTCCGCCGCCGAGCAGATGCGCGCGCTGAACCCCTTCGTCGAGATCCGCCCCTATGACCGCCGCCTGACCTGGGACGAGGCGGCAAGCCTTTTCGCCGAATATGACCTGATCCTCGACGGCACCGACAATTTCGACACCCGCTTCATGGTCAACCGCGCGGCGGTGGCGGCCGGAAAGCCGCTGATCGCCGCCGCGATCACCCAGTGGGAGGGGCAGATCAGCCTCTACGATCCCTCCGGCGGCGCACCCTGTTACCAGTGCATCTTTCCGCAGGCGCCCGCCCCGGGGCTGGCGCCCAGCTGCGCCGAGGCCGGCGTGATCGGCGCGCTGCCCGGGGTGGTCGGGTCGATGATGGCGGTCGAGGCGATCAAGGAGATCACGGGCGCGGGCGAGAGCCTGCGCGGGCGGATGCTGTTCTACGACGCGCTTTACGGCGAGAACCGGCAGGTGCGGCTGAAACGGCGCGACGATTGCCCGATCTGCGGCGCGGGCGGCTGAGGACGGGAGCCTCCGGCGGGAGTATTTGCGCCAAGAAGAAGGGGGGCTGGACCTTTCTTCCGGCCGGGCCTAGCTGTTGGGGCAAAGGAGATTCCGATGACCAACCCGCTGCTCGCCCCGTGGACCACGCCGTTTGAAATTCCGCCCTATGCCGAGATCTCGGACGCGGATTTCGGGCCCGCGCTGGAGGCGGCGCTGGCAGAGGCGCGGGCCAATGTGGCCGCGATCGCGGAGAACCCCGAGGCGCCCAGCTTCGCCAATACCATCGAGGCGCTGGAACTGGCCGACGCGGCGCTGGGGCGCGTTCTGGGCGTGTTCTATTCGGTTGCGGGCGCCGACAGCAACCCTGCGCGCGAGGCGTTGCAGCGGGAGTTCGCGCCGAAACTGGCGGCCTATTCCTCGGACGTGACGCTGAACGCGGCGCTGTTCGCGCGGGTCGAGGCGCTGTGGGCGGGGCGCGCGGCGCTGGGTCTGGACGAGGAACAGGCGCGGGTGCTGATGCTGACGCGGCGCGGCTTCGTGCGGGCGGGCGCGCGGCTGGAGGGCGCGGCGCGCGACCGGCTGCGCGGGATCATGGCGCGGCTGTCGGTGCTGGGCACGCAGTTCACGCAGAACCTGCTGGCTGATGAGCGCGAATGGTTCATGGAACTTTCCGAGGCCGATCTCGAGGGGCTGCCCGGTTTCGTGGTGGCCGCCGCCCGCGCCGCGGGGGCGGAGAAAGGCGCGGAGGAGCCGGTTGTCACGCTGTCGCGGTCGCTGATCGTGCCCTTCCTGCAATTCTCGCCCCGTCGCGAACTGCGTGAGAAGGCCTTCCGCGCCTGGGGCGCGCGCGGGGCCAACGATGGCGAGACCGACAACCGAGCCATCACCGCCGAGATCCTGAAGCTGCGCGAGGAGCGCGCGCATCTGCTGGGCTATCCCGATTTCGCCAGTTTCAAGCTGGAGACCGAGATGGCCAAGACGCCCGCCCGCGTGCGCGAATTGCTGATGCAGGTCTGGCGACCCGCCCGCGCCGCGGCCGAGGCCGACGCGGAGGATCTGGAGCGGATGATGCACGAGGACGGCGTCAACGGCCGGCTGGAGCCCTGGGACTGGCGCTATTACACGGAACGGCAGCGCAAGATCCGCCATGACCTCGACGAGGCGGAACTGAAGCCCTACCTGCAGCTCGACCGGATGATCGAGGCGGCGTTCGCCTGCGCCAACCGCCTGTTCGGGCTGGAATTCGCGCCGCTCGACGTGGCGCTATACCACCCCGACGCGCGGGCGTGGGAGGTGACGCGGGACGGGGCGCATCTGGCGGTCTTCATCGGCGATTATTTCGCGCGCGGCTCGAAACGCTCGGGCGCGTGGTGTTCGGCCAGTCGGTCGCAGAAGAAGCTGGGCGGGGCGGTGCGGCCCGTCGTGCACAACGTGTGCAACTTCGCCAAGCCCGCGGCGGGGGAGCCGGCGCTGCTGTCCTATGACGACGCGCGGACGCTGTTCCACGAATTCGGCCACGCGCTGCACCAGATGCTGTCGGACGTGACCTACGAGTCGATCTCCGGCACCTCGGTGGCGCGCGATTTCGTGGAACTGCCCAGCCAGTTGTTCGAACATTGGCTGGAAGTGCCCGAGGTGCTGGCCGAGTTCGCCACCCATGCCGAGACGGGCGCGCCCATGCCCAAGGATCTGCTCGACCGGCTGCTGGCGGCGGCCAGCCATGACATGGGGTTCCAGACGGTGGAATACATCGCCTCGGCTCTGGTCGACCTGGCCTTTCACGAGGGCGCGGCGCCGGCCGACCCGATGGAGCGAGAGGCCGAGGTCCTGGCGGAAATCGGCATGCCGCAGGCCATCGCCATGCGCCACGCCACGCCGCATTTCGCCCATGTCTTTGCCGGGGACGGCTATTCCAGCGGCTATTACAGCTACATGTGGTCCGAGGTGATGGATGCCGACGCCTTCGAGGCCTTCGAGGAGGCCGAGGGCGCCTTCGACCCGGAGGTCGCCGAGCGGCTGGAGCGGTTCATCCTTTCGCGGGGCGGCGCGCGCGAGGCAGAGGAGCTTTACACCGCCTTCCGCGGCCGCCTGCCGGGGGTCGAGGCGCTGCTGAAGGGGCGCGGCCTGCTGCCTGCGTAAGGCGACGGCCGCTCAGCCCCGCAGCAGATCGCTCAGGCTGCGCCCCGCGTCGATCAGGATCTGTTTGTAGGTGTCGTAATTGGCGCGCGCGTCTTCCTTCGGCGCGACGATGCAGAGGGTCGCCACGCATTTGCCCGCCTCGTCATAGACCGGCGCGGCAAAGCAATGCGTGAAGGAATCGACGATGCTGTCGAAGGAGAAGAAGCCCTGCCTGCTTGCCGCGCGGACTTCGGCGAGGAAGGCGTCCCGATTCATCCGCTCGCCGCTTGGCAGGGTGAAATCCTCGGGCGGGATCAGGGTCAGGATCTCCTCGTCGGCCATGCCGCCGAGCAGCAGCCGGCCGGAGGCCGTCCAGGGGATCGGCGTCCGTTCCCCGACATCGGCGCTGATGCGGAACGGGCGGCTGCCCTCGCACATCATCGCCACGGTGTATTTCTCGCCGTCGAGCATGCAGAACTGCGAGGTCTCGGAGGTTTGCGCCGTGATCTCCTTGAGCAGGACGCCGGCTTCGCGCGCCAGGTCGAAATGCTCCTGATAGGCGAGCCCGAGGAAATAGAGCCGCCGGCCGAGAAAGACATTGCCCTGGCTGTCGACGGTTTCCAGCATGCCGTGTTCGACCAGCGTCGCCACCAGGTCGTAGACGGTGGATTTCGGCGCGCCCAGCGCCTGCGCGATCTCGCCTGGGCGCTGCGGGTGCTTGACCGCGCGCAGGTGGTCGAGAATGTCGAACGCGCGGTCGATGCCGCGCGCCCGCTTTCGCGCGTTCAGATCCTTCATGGCTCACTCCTTCCGGCGGCCGGAAAGGGGAGCCGGCGACAGATCACGGTTTGCGATAGGCGATGCAATCGACCTCGACCTTGCAGTCCACCACCATGGCGGACTGGACGCAAGCCCGCGCCGGGGGATGGTCGCCGAAATACTGCTCGAACACGCCGTTGAAGCTCCAGAAATCGCGCGGATCGTCGAGCCAGACGCCGACCCGCATGATGTCCTCGACGCCGTAGCCCGCGTCCTTGACGATCTGCAGCATGTTCTCAATGGCGATCTTCGACTGTTCGACGATGCCATGCCCGGCGATCTCGCCGTCGCGCATGGGGGTCTGGCCGGAAACATAGAGCCAGCCGTCGGCCTGCGTCGCCTTGGCGAAGGGCAGCGCCCGCTGCCCGCTGCCTTTTCCTTCGCCGACACCGTATCGCTTGATGGTCATGTGGGTTCTCCTTTGTCAGATTTCGGAATTGGCGAGGAAGCCCGCCAGTCGTTCGGATTTCGGCGCGCCGAAGACCGCTTCGGGCGGGCCCTCCTCGGCGATGCGGCCCTGATCCATAAAGACCACCTTGGTCGACACGTCCCGGGCGAAGCGCATTTCATGGGTGACGATCAGCATGGTCATGCCGTCGGCGGCGAGGTCGCGCACCACGGCCAGAACCTCCTGCACCAGTTCGGGGTCGAGCGAGGAGGTGACCTCGTCGAACAGCATCAGCTGCGGGTTCATGGCGATGGCGCGGGCGATGGCCACGCGCTGCTGCTGGCCGCCCGACAGCTGGCCCGGAAAATGATCCTTGCGCTCGATCATGCCGACCCGGTCGAGCCATTTCTCGGCAATGGCGCGGGCCTCGTCCTGGCCGAGCTTCTTGGTCTTGACCAGCCCCAGCATGACGTTCTTCAGCGCCGTCATGTGGGGAAAGAGGTTGAACTGCTGGAAGGCCATGCCGGTCATCGCGCGCTGCCGCGCGATCTGGCGTTCGGGCAGGCGCCGCCGCCGGCCGCCCTCCTCGCGGTAGCCGATGGCCTCGCCCGCGATCTCGATCGTGCCGCGCTCGAACTCCTCCAGCAGGTTGACGCAGCGCAGCAGCGTCGTCTTGCCCGAGCCGGACGAGCCGATCAGCGAGACGACATCGCCCTTCTGCACCGTCAGGTCGATGCCCGTGAGCACTTTCACATCGCCGAAGCTCTTGTGCAGGTCGGTGATTTTCAGGACGGGGGTCATGGTCATGCCTTATTGCGGGATCGAGACGCGGCGCTCCACGGCGCGGCCGGCCTGCTCGATCAAAAAGTTCAGGAGCCAGTAGACGAAGCCCGCGAAGAAGTAGAATTCGAGGCTGAGATAGGTGCGCGAGATCACCTGCTGCGTGGCCAGCAGCAGTTCAACCACGCCGATGATGGACAGCAGGGTCGATGCCTTGACGATCTCGGTCGCGGTGTTGACCCAGGTGGGCAGGATCTGGCGCAGCGCCTGCGGCAGCAGGACAGAGGCGAAGGTCTGCCCGAAGGTCAGCCCGATGGATTTCGCGGCCTCGGTCTGGCCCTTCGGGATGGCGGCCAGCGCGCCGCGGATGATCTCGCCCACATGCGACGAGCAGAACAGCGTCAGGGCCAGAACGCCCGCCTGGAACGCCGACAGGTCGACGCCCACGACCGACAGCACATAGAAACAGGCGAGGATCAGCACGAAGACCGGCGTGCCGCGCAGGAAATCGGTATAGACGCGCAGGACGAAGCGGGTGGCGAGGTTGCCGTAGCTGAGCGCGAGCCCCACCAGCACGCCCAGGCCCGATCCCAGGATCACCGCGACCAGCGAGATCAGCAGCGTGTTGCCAAAGCCCGCAAGCAGGCTCATCCGGGCATTCCACAGGTTGTCGAGAAAAAGGGAAAGATCCATCTCGGTCTCCTCAGCGCGGAATGGCCAGCCGGCGCTCGAGCCGGCGCAGCACGGCCGCGATCGCGTAGCAGGTGGCGACATAGATCAGCGAGGCGACCATCCATGTCTCGATCACGCGGAAGCTTTCGACGTTGATCTTGCGCGCGTAGAAGGTCAGATCGGGCACGGCGATGGCGGCGGCGAGCGAGGTGTCCTTGAACAGCGAGATGAAGTTGTTCGACAGCGACGGCAGCACATTTCGCAGCATCACCGGGACGATGATGTAGGCCCTGATCTTCAGCTCCGTCAGGCCGATGGCGAGCCCAGCTTCGCGCAGGCCCTTGGGCTGGGCGACGAGACCGGCGCGAAAGACCTCGGAGAGGTAGGCCCCGGCATAGAGCGACAGCGTCAGGATGAAGGAGGGGATCTTTTCCAGCGCCACGCCCAGCTGCGGCAGGGCGAAATAGGTGAACAGGATCAGCACCAGGATGGGCGTGTTGCGGATCGCCGAGACATAGCTCAGCGAGAGCCACCGCAACACGCGGTGTTTGGAGAGCATCCCGAAGGCGGCAACCAGACCGATCACGCAGCCGATGGCGATGGAGACCACGGCCAGGAACAGGCCGAGACCCAGCCCCGAGGCCAGCAGGTCCCAGTTGCGCCATATGACGGCGAAGTTGAAATCGTAGTCCAAGTTCCGTCCTCCGGGATGCCGGTGTCCGCGCTTACTTGTATTCGACCGGGAAGCCGATCTGCGGATTCTCCAGCTCGGTGCCGAACCACTTGGCGAAGCTGTCCGAGTAGAACGGGAATTCGACCCCGGTCATGGCCTCGTGCAGCACGGTGTTGACGAAGTTCAGCCAGCGCTGGTCGCCCGGCTTGATCGCGCAGGAATAGCTCTGCGGGTTCCAGCCATAGCCGGCGTCGGTATAGCGGCCGGGGTTCTGGACCATGAACCAGCGCAGGGCGGACTGGTCGGTGGCCGCAGCCTCGGCCCGGCCCGAGTTGAGCGCCTGGTACATCAGGTCGACGCTGTCATACTGATCCACCGTGGCCTGCGGCAGTGCGGCGTGCACCATTTCCTCGGCATAGACGTTCTGCAGAACGGCCACGGTGACATCCGACCCGGCGGCCTTCAGCGCGTCGTAATCGGCGTAATCGCCGTTGGCCATCAGCAGCAGGCCGACGCCTTCGCGGTAGTAGGGGATGGTGAACTCGACCTGCTGGGCGCGCTCGGCGGTGACGGTCATGAACTGGCAGGTCAGGTCGACCTTGTCGGTGACGAGGTTCGGGATGCGCGCGTCGCTGGACTGCTGGACATACTCGATCTTGTCGGGGTCGCCGAACAGCGCCTTCGCGACCAGCCGGCCCATGTCGACGTCGAAGCCGGTCAGCTTGTTCTCCTGGTCGATGAAATGCCAGGGCGGGTTGGTCGAGCCGGTGCCGAGGATCAGGTGGCCGCGGTCGAGCACCTCCTGAAGCTTGCTGCCGTCCTGCGCCTGCACGGCGCCGGCGCCGAGCGCGGTCATCGCCAGACCGGCGAAGAGGGTCTTGAGAGGGGTCATGGGTGTCTCCACTGTTGGGGCATTTCTGCGGGTGATCGGTCGGAAATTAGAATTCCGTTATACCGGATTGCATTCCGGCTTTGTGGATTTACGCTAGCCAGCCCCGGCGCGACGTGTCAATATGATTTCCGCAATCACCCTGCCCCATCGGGGCGCCTCAGCCAGGAAAGATGCCACGGAATGGACACGCCCTGCCTTGTCGTCGACCTTTCGACAGTTGACCGGAATATCGCCCGATTTCAGCAGCTTGCGGAGGCTGCCGGACTGAAGACGCGGCCCCATATCAAGACCCACAAGCTGCCCCTCATGGCGCGCCGGCAAATCGAGGCGGGGGCGATCGGGATCACCTGCCAGAAGGTCGGCGAGGCCGAGGTGATGGCCGATGCGGGGATCGAGGACATCCTGATCACCTACAACATCCTCGGGCTGGACAAGCTCGACCGGCTGGCCGCGCTGGCGCGGCGCTGCCGGCTCAGCGTGACCTGCGACAACGAGACGGTGGCGCAGGGCCTGTCGGACCGCTTTGCCAATGAGGCCGAGCCGCTGCCGGTGCTGATCGAATGCGACACCGGCGCGGCGCGCTGCGGCGTGCAGTCGCCCGAGGAGGCGCTGGCGCTGGCCCGCCGCATCCATGCGCTGCCGGGGCTGAGGCTCGACGGGCTGATGACCTATCCGCCGATGCGCGGCAGCCACGAGGTCGACCAATGGCTGGCCCGCGCCCGCGACCTGCTGAAGGCCGAGGGGCTGCCCTGCCCGGTGATCAGCAACGGCGGCACGCCCAATCTCGGCGACCTGGCCGAGTTCCGCTCGGCGACGGAGCACCGTGCCGGCACCTATATCTACAACGACCGCTCGCTGATCGCGATGGGTGCCTGCGGCGCCGAGGATTGCGCGGCCAGGCTGCACGCCACCGTCATCTCGCGCCCGGCCGCGGACCGCGCGATCATCGACGCCGGCTCCAAGGCGCTGACATCCGATCTGCTGGGGCTGCCGGATTACGGCCTGATCGTCGAGGCGCCCGAGGCGCGGATCGTAGGCCTGTCGGAGGAGCACGGCCATATCGACCTGACCGGCTCGGGCTGGGATCCGCAGGTGGGCGACGAGATCACGATCATCCCCAACCATGTCTGCGTGGTCTCGAACCTGTTCGACGCGGTCATCCTGCGCCATCCCGACGGCCGGCTGGAGAGTGTCCCGGTCGCCGCGCGCGGCAAGGTGAGGTGAAGCCCGCCCCGCGGCCCATGCCGCGGGTGCGGTCCGCCGTGGCGGCGTTCCGAAGGGCCGGGCCGGGCGCCCCGGCCCGGGCCGCTCAGCGCACCGGGTCCTTGTGGATGATCACATCGGTCCCGGGATAGGCCGTCAGGATCGCGCGCTTCAGCCCCGCGCCGATGTCATGCGCCTCGGTCAGCGTCAACTCGCCGTCCAGCTCGATATGCAGGTTCACGAAGACAGTGGACCCGGAGGAGCGCGTGCGGAAGTCGTGATAGCCGTGCAGCCCCGGCCAGCCCTTCACGATCGCCTCGATGCCGGCCACAACCTCGGGATCGGCGGCGCGGTCCATCAGCGCGTCCCAGGCGCCCTTGCCGATGCCCAGCGCCCCCACCGCCAGCATCGCCGCGGCGCCGATCGCCACCACGCTGTCCACCTGGGTCAGCCCGAACTGGGCCGAGGTCCAGAGCGCGGCGATCGCGCCCAGGTTGGGGACGAGGTCGCCGATGTAATGCAGCGAGTCCGCGCGCACCACCTTGCTGCCCGTGCGCCGCGCCACGCGGCGCTGCCACAGCACCAGCCCCAGCGTCAGCGCGATCGAGGCCGCCATGACCAGCACCCCGCGCCCCTCGCTTGCCAGCGGCGGTGGCGCCTCGGACTGCAGCCGCGCGACCGCGGCCCAGGCGATCAGCCCGCTGGAGGCGAGGATGAACACCGCCTGGCCCAGCGCGGCCAGGTCCTCGGCCGAGCTGTGGCCGAAGGCGTGGTCGTCATCCGGGGGTTTCGCGGCGTAGAAGATCGCGGCCAGCCCCCCGAGCGAGATCATCAGGTCCAGCGCCGAATCCGCCAGCGACGCGGCGATCGACAGCGCCCCCGTGGCCCCCAGCGCCCACAGCTTCAACGCGACCAGCGTCAGCGCCACGAGGACCGAGGCCAGCCCCGCGGAAAGGTTCAGGTGGGTGTCTCTGGACATGAGGTGACTCCTTGCAGGCAGGCATGGCCTGACTAGCGCGGCCCGCGCGCGGCGCGCAAGAGGTCAGTCGCGGACCTCATCGGGTTGCACGCCCCACAGGCCCGTCTTGGGCACCCAGCCTGACGCGCCCTCGGCGCTGATCTCGCACCAGTCTTGATTGCACGCGCCCAGCCGCGCCACCACGCCCAGCTCGGCATGGGCGGCGACGGGGGCGTCTGCGGCGGGGCGGCGGCGCAGCGGCAGCATGTCGGTCTCCACGATCACCGTGCGCACGCCCGACAGCAGCGAATAATGCATCCAGCCGCCCAGCCCGTCGCGGTCGCGCACGCGACGCCAGTGGCCGTATTCGGCGGTGATCTCCAGCGGCATGTTGCGGCGCTTGTAGACCCAGTCGATGCGGTGCGTCAGGCTGGGCCCGCGGCGCACGTTGCCCTCGGCCGCCTTCAGCGACACGAAGCGCGGCACGGGCAGGTTGGTGACCGGCCCGCGCTCGGCCGCGGCGGCCGCCGAGACCAGCAAAAGAACCGTCCCAAGCACGGTGAGAAAAATGCGCATGCCCGCCTCGATGCCTCTGTAGCGAAGTCTTCTTGTCGCTTGCCCGACGGGGTCTTGTGCCTTGCCCCGTTCTCGGACAGTTTGCCAATATGCAAGGCGCAAGGAAAGCACAGGGAGGTTCCGCATGCCCACTCAACGCCTGAGTGTTGTCGTGACGCGACGGTTGCCCGAACCGGTCGAGACCCGGCTCAAGGAACTCTTCGATGTCGAGCTTTCGGAAACCGACGCCAAGATGACCCGCGAGGAGCTGGTCGCGGCGATGGAGCGCGCCGATGTGCTGGTCCCCTGCGTCACCGACCAGATCGACCAGGCGATGCTGGCGCGCGCCGGCGACCGGCTGAAGCTGATCGCCAATTACGGCGCGGGCGTCGATCATATCGACGTCCACACCGCCCGCCAGCGCGGCATCCTGGTGTCGAACACCCCCGGCGTGGCGACCGAGGACACCGCCGACATGACCATCGCGCTGATGCTCGCGGTGGTGCGGCGCATCCCTGAGGGGCTGGCGATGATGCAGTCCGGCGAGTGGGAGGGCTGGGCGCCCACCGCCTTCCTCGGCGGGCGCATCGCGGGGCGGCGGCTGGGTATCCTCGGCATGGGGCGGATCGGGCAGGCGGTGGCGCGCCGGGCCCGGGCCTTCGGCATGCAGGTGCATTACCACAACCGCAAGCGCGTGCATCCGCAGATCGAGGAGGAGCTGGAGGCGACCTATTGGGAGAGCCTCGACCAGATGGTCAGCCGGATGGACGTGATCTCGGTCAACTGCCCGCACACGCCGTCCACCTTCCACCTTCTGAACGCGCGGCGGCTGAAGCTGATGAAGCCCGGCGCGGTGGTCGTGAACACCTCGCGCGGCGAGGTGATCGACGAGAACGCCCTGACCCGGATGCTGCGCGCGGGCGAGATCGCGGGCGCCGGCCTCGACGTGTTCGAGCATGGCCACCAGATCAACCCGCGCCTGCGCGAACTGCCCAACGTGGTGCTGCTGCCGCATATGGGCTCGGCGACCGTCGAGGGCCGGATCGAGATGGGCGAGAAAGTGATCATCAACATCAAGACCTTCGCGGACGGCCACCGTCCGCCGGACCTGGTGGTGCCCTCGATGCTGTGACCCCCGCGTTGCCGCGGGCATGGCGCTGGGCTAAAGCCGGGACAGGCGAATTCGGAGGCGGGCGATGGGCCGGGACGATCTCAAGCTGAAAGTGAACCACGCGGCCAGCCGCTGGGCGGCGCGGCTGCGTCCCTTCTACCGCCGCTTCCCCTATGAGGGGCCGATGGGGTTCTTCAAGGTGGACCCGCGCGGCGCCTATTCGCCGGTCGAGCCGTTCTTCTACAACCGCGTGCCCAAGGCCGCGAATTCCACCATCACCCACACCCTGCGCCAGCATTCCACCTATCGCCGCCCCTTCGCCAAGGACAGCGACCCCAAGGACCATTTCCTGCGCCCCTCCTATCTGAATGCCCGCGACGTGGAGCGGCTGGTGGAGGAGGCGTTCAAGTTCACCGTGGTGCGCGACCCCTACGCGCGCACGCTGTCGGCCTTCCAGGACAAGATCCTCGGCCACAAGCCGCAGGAACGCGCCTTCCGCGACTGGTTCGGCTCGGACGCCACGCCGAGTTTCGCCGATTTCTGTCGCTATCTCGACGACGGCAACCTTTACGTCGACATGCACTGGGCGCCGCAGATCGACATCATGCTGCTGCCGCTGGAGATGTTCGATTTCATCGGCCGAGTGGAGACCCTCGACGCCGATCTCGCCCATGTCGTCGCCACGATCTGGGGGGCGGACGCCTCTCAGGGCATGGTGCAGGCGGGCAAGACCACCGGCGCGCGCGACAAGGTGGGCGCGGCCTACGGCCCGCAGGAGACCGAGATCGTCAACCGCCTCTTCGCCCGCGATTTCGAGGCCTTCGGGTACGATATGCGCTGAGCCGCGCGTCGGTTTCGCGCCATGTTGGGTCGGATGAAACGTGCCTGAGCGCGCGGATTTTGCGTAACTGGGCCCAACGCCCAGTCACAGCAGAGAGTCGCGGCCATGAAAACCCATGTCAAAGCCCTGGTCGTCGGCGGCGGCGCCGTCGGCACCTCGATCGCCTATCACCTGGCCCGCGCGGGCTGGCCGGATGTGATGCTGTTGGAGCGTGACGAACTGACCTCGGGCTCCACCTGGCACGCGGCGGGGCTGTTGCCCTATTTCAACATGTCCTACGCGACGACCCATATCCACGACTACTCGATCCGGTTTTACAAGACGTTGGAGGAAGAGACCGGCCTCAACGCCGGTTTTGCCGTGGTGGGCAACCTGCGGATGGCCCAAAGCCGGGCGCGCATGGACGAATACATGCTCTACGCCTCCACGGCCGAGACCTGCGGCGTGCCCTATGAATGGATGACGCCGGACCAGATAAAGGCCCGCTGGCCGCTGCTGCGCACCGAGGATCTGAAGGGTGCCCTCTATCACCCGACCGACGGCTACATAAACCCCGCCGACGTGACCATGGCCATGGCCAAGGGCGCCCGCCAGCGCGGCGTGACGATCGAGCGCAAGTGGCAGGTTGACGGCTATGAATGGACCGGCTCCGAGTGGAGGGTCACCTGCACCCGGATGGCCGAGAAGGGCGGCAACCTCGTGCCCACCGGGGAACGCGCCGTCATCACCGCCGAACATGTCGTCACCGCCACCGGCAACCACGCCCAGCGCACCGCGCGCCTGCTGGGGATCAAGATCCCCGCGATCCCGGTCGAACACCAGTTCATCGTGACCGAGCCCGACCCGGCGCTGGTTGAATACCGCAAGGCCGGCAACCCCGAGCACCCGGTGCTGCGCGATGCCGACGCCAAGTGGTATGTGCGCGAGGAGCGCGGCGGCTGGATCCTCGGGCCCTACGAGCGCGGCGCGCCGGCGCGGTTCGAATACGGCGTGCCCGACAGCTTCCGCGCCGACCTCTTCCCCCTCGACCTGGAGCGGATCGAGGAGGAATACATGTCCATGATCCACCGCATCCCCAGCTCGGAAACGGTGGGGCTGAAGGACGATTTCAACGGTCCGATCTGCTACACCCCCGACGGCAACCCGCTGCTCGGCCCCGCGCCGGGGCTGCGCAACATGTGGCTGGCCGAGGGGTTCAGCTTCGGCATCACCGCCGCCGGCGGCTCGGGCCATTACCTGGCGCAGCTGATGGTCGAGGGCGAGGCCGGGATCGACATGGCCAGCCTCGATCCCAGACGCTACGGGTCCTGGATGACCACCGAATACGCCGCCCGCAAGAACGAGGAGGCGTATGAGCATGTCTACATCCTCCACCACCCCGACGAGGAGCGCCCGGCCTGCCGCCCGCTGCGCACCGCGCCCGCCTATGACCGGCAAAAGGCGCGCGGCGCGCAGTTCGGGCAGGTGAACGGCTGGGAGCGGCCGAATTACTATGCGCCCGAAGGCTTCGACGACCACGCCGCGCGCAGCTTCCGCCGTGGCGGCTGGTGGCAATACGCGGCGGAGGAGGCCAGGGCGATCCGCGAAGGCGTCGGCCTGATCGACGCCACCGCCTTCGCCAAGCATGTGGTCAAGGGGCCGGGCGCGACCGCCTTCCTCGACTGGTTCACCTGCAACAGGCTGCCCAAGGTCGGCCGCATCAACCTCACCTACGCGTTGACCGCCGCGGGAACGGTGCGTAGCGAATACACCATCGTGCGGCTGGACCAGGATGAATATTACATGGTCTCGGCCGGGGCGTGGACCGCCTATGACGCCGATTGCCTGCGCAAGGCTGCCGCCGACAAGGCGGGCGAGTTCGGCTATGTCGAGATCCAGGACGTCACCGCCCAGTGGGGCGTTTTCGCCATCGCCGGGCCGAAAACGCGCGACGTGCTGAAAGAGGTGATCAAGGATGCCGCGCCGGACAGCGCGCTGTCCAACGCGCGCTTCCCCTGGCTCTCGGCCCGCGAGATCGAGTTGGGCATGTGCCCGGTGCGCGCCCTCCGCGTCGCCTATACCGGCGAACTGGGCTGGGAGCTGCATCACCCGGTCGAGATGCAGAACTACCTCTTCGATCTGCTGGAACGGGCAGGCGAAAAGCACGGGCTGAAGCTGGTGGGCGCCCGCGCGCAGAACTGGCTGCGGCAGGAGAAGAGCTACCGCGCCTTCGGCAATGAACTCGGCCGCGACGCCACACCGCTGGAGGCCGACCTGCCGCGCTTCGTGGACCTCTCCAAAGAGTTCCACGGCAAGCGCGCGATGCAGGACACCGGCATCCGCGCCAAATGCTGCACCCTGCTGATCGACGGGCCGGAGGACGCCGATCCCTGGGGGCGCGAGGCGCTCTATGACGGCGAGACCCGCGTGGGGCGCCTGACCTCGGGCGGCTATTCGGTGGCCTTCGGCAGGTCGATCGGCATGGGCTATGTGACGCCCGAACGGGCCGTGCCCGGCACGAAGCTGAAGGTCAGGATGTTCGACCGGCTCTGGCCGGCCGAGGTGGTCGAGGACAGTCCCTATGACCCGAAGAACGAGGCGGTCCGCAAGGACGGCTGAGCGGGGCCCAAAGCTGCGCCTGCGGTGCAAGACATTCCCCCGGCCCCGCGTGCGCGTGGCCGGGTGCCTCCGGCGGGGATATTTGAGGCCAGAAGAACAAAGCGGCCCCTCGCAGCTGTCTGGGCTGCAAGGGGTTTTCTCCTGGCGCGGTCATCGGCGTCCCCGCCTGTACCGCGAGGCCGAGCGTGGCCGGAAAAGGTGAACAATCCCTTTCTTCTGGCCTGAAATATCCCCGCCGGAGGCTTCGGCCGCGCAGCGGCCGAAACAGGGGCTCAGGCGCCCTTTTCCGCCATCAGTTCGTCAAAACATTCCATCGCCTTGGCGGCATACATCATGGCCGGGCCGCCGCCCATCTGGATCGACATGGCCAGCACGTCGCCGACCTCTTCGCGGGTAGCGCCGGCGCGGATCAGCGCCTCCATGTGCAGCACGATGCAGGCCTCGCAGCGCAGTCCGACGGCGATGCCCAGGGCGACGAATTCCTTGGTCTTGAACTCCAGCGGGCCGCTTTCCTTGACCGCGCGGGACAGCGTGGCGAAGCCGCGGGCGGCCTCGGGGATCGCCTTGTTCAGGCAGCGCAGTTGGTCCTTTGTCGTTTCGCGTTTTTCGATCCATCTCATGGCGGTCTCCTGTGGTTTTCCGTGAGAGAGAAACCAGCCCCGCGCCGGCGGGGCCTTGATCCGGGTCAAACCGGCGGCGAAAAGTCAGGTTTTCCGGGCGAGGAAGGTCAGGTTGTTGGCCGGCATCCCGACCGTGCGCACCTCGGTCAGCCTCGCTGCATGCAGCCAGGCCGCGATCTGATCCACGGATTTGTAGCCGATCCCGGGATCCTGTTCGGTGAGCCGCGCGTGGAAGGCGGCGTCGCTTGCGCTGGCAAAGCCTCCCTTGCGGCGGAACGGGCCGTAGAGGAACAGCAGCCCGCCGGGGGCGAGGGCGCGGGCGGCCTCGGAGAGGAGGGTCTCGGCCTCGGCCGCGCTGATCAGGTGCAGCAGATTCACGGTGACGATCAGGTCGAACGGGCCCAGATCGGCGGCCCAGCCGGGCTGCGCGGCGTCGAGCAGGATCGGCCCGGCCAGATTGTCCGGCGCGCCCTCGGCGGTGGCCCAGGCGCGGATCGAGTTCAGGTTCTGGGGGGCCAGGTCACTGGGTTGCCAGTCGAGCCCCGGCAGCGCCTCGGCGAAGGCGCGCACATGCTGGCCGGTGCCGCTGGCGAGTTCCAGCGCACGTCCCCGCGACGGGGCCTCGCGCGTCAGCAGCTCAAGGATCGGCGCGGCGTTGCGCCCGGCCGAGGGGGCGAAGCGGCGCCCGTCGGCGGTGCTGTCGCCCAGGGCCACGGTGTCGGGCAGGTGCAGCTTGCGTGGGGGCATCGGTCAGCGGAACCGCGCGGGGTTGAGCCGGCGCGCGATTTCCGTCCCAAGGTCAGGCGCGCGCCCGGCCAGCACGTCTGCGGCGAGTTGGCTGGCGGCGGGCGAGGTCTGGAACCCGGTGCCGCCCTGGCCCGCATGCCAGAAGAAGGCGGGCTGTTCCGGGTCGGGGCCGATCACCAGCGCGCGGTCGGGGGCGAAGGTGCGCAGCCCCGCCCAGGAGGTCTCCAGCCGGGTCACCGGCTCGGTCACCATTTCCTCATAGCGCGCGAGCCCCTCCGCCAGCACCATGTCGTCGGCCCAGGCGTCATGCGGCTCGGCCGGGTCCTCCTCCGAGGGGGAGACCAGCAGCTTGCCGGCGTCAGGCCGGGCATACCAGCGCTCGCCGCAGGCAAAGACCATCGGCCAGCTGCTGACGTCGTGGCCGCCCGGCGCGGGCAGGCGCGCCATCGAGCGGCGCAGGGGGGTGAAGCCCAGCGGCGTGACGCCGGCCAGTTTCGCGATCTCGTCGACCCAGGCGCCGGCGGCGTTGACGAGGATCGCGGCCTCGAATGTCTCTCCGGCCGCGGTCTCCACCTGCCAGAGCGCGCCCATGCGGCGGATGGCGGTGACGCGCTGGCGGGTCAGCACCTGGCCGCCGTTGCCGCGCAGATCGCGGATGAAGTTCTGCATCAGCAGGTCGGTGTCGATATCCCATGCCGCGTCGTGATGGCCGGCGCGCGCCACCGTTTCGGGGTTGAAGATCGGGATCAGCGCGCGCGCCTCGTCGATGCCGATCTCGGTCATGCGCATCTCGACCAGATCTTTTTCGAAATCGGCGTCGTCCTCGGCGCGTGCCACGATCATCAGCCCGCGCGGGCTGAGCACGCCGCCGTGGGCGGTCATGTGGTAGTCTTGGCTCGCCTCGTTCAGCATCACGCCGATCGGGTGGCCATAGGTGATCTCGAACAGCGCGGCCGAGCGGCCGGAGGCGTGGTAGCCGGTGGCCGGTTCGGCCTCCAGCACCGTCACCTTGCCCAGCGCCGACATGCGGGCGGCCGCCGACAGTCCTGCGATGCCGCCTCCGATGACGATAATGTCGCCGGTCATGCCTCCTCCAGCCGGTCTGTCGCCGGGGCGGGGGTGGGGCTGAGCGCTGTGATGCGGGCGTAGAGTTCGTCCGGCATCTCGAAGCCGATCGCGGCGAGCGAGGGCTGAAGCTGCTCCAGGTTGCGCGCCGATAGGATCGGCCCGGTCACCGCCGGGTGGCGCGCGGCCCAGGCCACGGCCAGCGTGGCCGGGCTGACGCCCAGCTCCTGCCCGATGCCGGCCAGCGCGGCGGCGGCCTCGTGCATCCAGCCCAGCCCGTAGCGCGCCCGGTAATTGTCGTCCTCCAGCAGCCGGCCGCCCTGGCCGGCGGCGTATTTCCCGGTCAGCAACCCGCCGCCCAACGGCGAATAGGGCGTGACGTGGAAGCCTTCGGAGGCGGCCATGGGCAGGATCTCCACCTCGGCCTGGCGCTTCACGAGGTTGTACATCGGCTGCAGGATGGTGATGGCCAGATCGAAGCGCGCGGCCACGCAGGCGGCCTTCATGATTTGCCAGGCGGCGTAGTTGGAGACGCCCACATGGGAGATCTTTCCCGCCTGCTTCAGCTCGGCCAGCGCGCCGAAGCTTTCCTCCAGCGTCGCCTCGCCGTCCCAGCGGTGCAGGTAGAGGATATCGACGTGATCCATGCCCAGCCTCTGGCGGCTTTCGTCGAACTGGCGGGCGATGTTTTCGGCGCCGCAGCCGCCCTCCATCCCGCATTTGGTGGCGATGACCAGGCTGTCGCGCTCAGGTCCTGCGAATTCGCCCAGCAGGGTCTCGGAGGCGCCCGCGTTGTAGACGTGCGCGGTGTCGAAGAAGGTGATGCCGGCGCTCCGGCAGGCGTCGTACATGGCGCGTGACTGCGCGGCGTCGGCGCGCCCGCCGAACTGCATCGTGCCGAAGGAATAGCGGCTGGCCGGGGTGCCGTTGCGGCTGATGAGGACGGGGGGCTGGGTCATGCGGGTCTCCTTTTCCCCAAGACCTAACGGGCGGCGCAGCTTCGGGCAAGCAAAGTGGGCCGCGCGTCCCGGCATATCGCCGGGCGCCTGGCCCGCCGGTCCGGGCAGAAGGGGCGCCGGGGCCGCGGCCATGCCCAAGGAAAAGGCCCGGGAGATACCTCCCGGGCCTTCCTGTCCTTTTGGGGCGCGCCGATTATTGCGGGATATCGCCGGTCAGCCCCTCGACGTAAAAATTCATCCCCGCCAGGGTGCCGTCATCGGCCACTTCGCCCTCGGCCAGCCAGGGCGTGCCGTCCTGCTTGTTCAGCGGGCCGGTGAAGGGGTGATATGCGCCCGACGCGATTGCGTCTTTCAGCGCCAGCGCTTCGGCCTTCACCTCTTCGGGAACGGCGGAGGAAATCTCGCCGATCTTGACCATGCCCGGGCCGATGCCGTCCCAGGTGTCGACCGACGCCCAGGTGCCGTCGATCACCGCCTGGGTCCGGGCGATGTAATAGGGCGCCCAGTTGTCGATGATCGAGCTGACCCGCGGCAGCGGTGCGTATTCGGCCATGTCCGAGGCCTGGCCGAAGGTGATCACGCCGCCCGCCTTCTCGGCTGCGGCTTGCGGCGCGGAGGAATCGGTGTGCTGCAGGATCACGTCGGCGCCCTGTTCGATCAGCGCCTGCGCGGCGTCGGCCTCTTTCGCCGGGTCGAACCAGGTATAGGCCCAGATCACCTTGAACTGCACGTCCGGGTTCACCTTGCGGGCGTGGATATAGGCCGAATTGATGCCGCGGACGACCTCGGGGATCGGGAAGGAGGCGATATAGCCGACGATGTTCGATTTCGTCATGCGGCCCGCGATGGTGCCCTGGACGGCGCGACCTTCGTAGAAGCGGGCCGAATAGGTCGAGACGTTCTCGGCGCGCTTGTAGCCGGTGGCATGTTCGAATTTCACGTTCGGGAATTTCTTGGCCACGTTGATGGTGGGGTCCATGTAGCCGAAGGAGGTGGTGAAGATCAGGTCGGCGCCGGACAGCGCCATCTGGGTCAGCACGCGCTCGGCGTCCGCCCCTTCGGGCACGTTTTCCTGGTAGATGGTCTCGACCGCGTCGCCGAAATGCTCCTCCACGGCCAGGCGGCCCTGGTTGTGCTCATAGCTCCAGCCGCCGTCGCCGATCGGCCCGACGTAGACGAAGCCGACCTTGGTGGGCTCGGCCGCGGCCGCCCCGGCAAGGCCCAGCGCCAGCGCCGCGCCGGCAAGAAGGGTGGTGAGGTTCATGAAAATGTCTCCCAGGTTGAATGCGGGCGCAACCGCCCGCGGTTGGCAGCTGCCCCTAGTTCGAGGCGTGAAAGACGCGGCCCAGAGAGGCCGGCGCGTTCAGCGCCGCGCGCGCGCGTCCGGCGGACATGACCACCAGCACGAGGATGGTGATCAGATAGGGACTCATCGACAGGACCTCGACCGGGATCGCCGCGCCGGCGGCCTGGAGGTTCAGTTGCAGCACGGTGATCCCGCCGAACAGATAGGCGCCCAGCAGCACCCGCCAGGCCCGCCACGAGGCGAAGACCACGATCGCCAGCGCGATCCAGCCCGCGCCTGCGGTCATGCCCTCGGTCCATTGCGGCACGCGCACGAGGCTCAGATAGGCGCCGCCCAGCCCCGCGCAGGCCCCGCCGAAGGCGATCGCCGTCAGCCGGATGCGGATCACCTTGTAGCCCAGCGCATGCGCCGCCTCGTGGTTCTCGCCCACCGCGCGCAGGATCAACCCGGCGCGGCTGTATTTCAGCAGCATCCAGACCCCGGCCACCAGCGCCAGCGACAGGTAGACCATCAGGTCATGCGAGAACACGATCCGCCCCAGCACCGGCAGGTCCGACAGAAGGGGGATTTCCAGCCGCGGCGTGGCGGGGGCCTTGATGCCCACATAGCTTTGCCCGATCAGCGCCGACAGCCCCAGCCCGAACAGGGTCAGCCCCAGGCCGGTCGCCACCTGGTTCGACATCAGGTATTGCGTCAGCAGCCCGAACAGCAGCGCCAGCGCCGCCCCGCCCAGCGCGGCGCAGACGAAGCCCAGCGCCGGGCTTCCGGTCTCGACCGCGACGACGAAGCCGCAGACTGCGCCGGTGATCATCATCCCCTCGACCCCGAGGTTCAGAACGCCCGATTTCTCCACGACCAGCTCGCCGATCGCGGCCAGCAGGATCGGCGTCGCCGCAACCATCAGAGAGGCGACCAGAAGGACGGGGTTGATTGCCGACAGGTCCATCACGCCACCTCAGGCTTGCCGATGCGGACGCGGTAGTTGGCGGACATGTCCATCGCCAGCAGGAAGAACAGCAGCATCCCCTGGAACAGCTGGATCGCGGCCGAGGGCAGGCCCAGCATCAGCTGCGCCAGTTCGCCGCCGATATAGGTCAGCGCCATCAAGAGCCCCGCCAGCAGGATGCCCACCGGGTGCAGCCGCCCGAGGAAGGCCACGATGATCGCGGTGAACCCGTAGCCCGAGCCGAAATCGATGCTGATCTGGCCCGCGGGCCCCGCGACCTCGAACAGCCCCGCCGCCCCGGCCAGAGCGCCCGACAGCCCCAGGCAGATCAGGATCAGCCGCGCGGGGTCCACCCCGGCGAAGCGCGCCGCCCGCGGGCTCTGCCCCGTCAGCCGGATCTGGAAGCCCAGCATGTGCCGGTTCAGCAGCACATAGGCGAAGATCACCGCGACGAAAGCCGTGACCACACCCCAATGCATGCCGGTGTTGGCGATCAGCTCGGGGTTGGCCGCGGCCGCCCATTGCTGCAGGTTGCGCGACCCGGGAAAGCCCATCCCCTCGGGATTGCGCAGCAGCCCCGACGACACCGAGGCCAGGATGTTCTCGGCCACATACACCAGCATCAGCGAGACCAGGATCTCGTTGGTGCCGAAGCGCGTCTTCAGCACCGCCGGGATCATCGCCCATCCCCAGCCGCCAAGCGCGCCTGCCGCCACCATCAGCGGGAAGAGCAGGAAACTCTCCGACGGGTAGAGGGCCAGACCCGCGCCCGCCCCGCAGATCGCCCCCATGATGTATTGCCCCTCGGCCCCGATGTTCCAGATCCCGGCCCGGAAACCGAGGCTCAGGCCGATCGCGATCAGGATCAGCGGCCCCGCCTTGACCATAAGCTGCGGCCGCGAATAGGCGGCGAAGCTTTCATGGAACAGCGGGTCCCAGAAAATCGTCCGGATCGCCTCGACCGGGTCCTTGCCCAGCGCCGCGAACAGGACCGCGCCCGCCGCCATCGTGGCCAGCACTGCGAGAACGGGTGTGAGCCCCGCCCAGAACCGCGAGGGCGCGGGGCGCTTCTCCAGCCGGATCATGCAACCTCTCCCGCGGGGGCGGGCCGGGAGCGCAGCGCCATGAGTATTTTGACCAAGAAGAAGCCCCCTTCTTCTTGACGGGAAATACTCCCGCCGGAGGCATGAAAGTTCTTCTCACCCGTCCACATGCGCGACCTCCATGTCATGGGCGCCACCCATCATCAGGCCGATCTCCTCGAGGGTGAGGCCGTCGGCGGGGCGCGGCGCGGTAAGCCGTCCCTCGTTCAGCGCCGCGAAGCGGTCGGAGATTTCCAACAGTTCGTCCAGGTCCTGGCTGATCACGATCACGGCCGCGCCGCTGGCCGCGAGGTCCAGCAGCGCCTGCCGGATCGCGGCGGCGGCGGCGGCATCGACGCCCCAGGTCGGCTGGTTCACCACCAGCAGTTCGGGGCGCTGCAGCACCTCGCGTCCGATCACGAATTTCTGCAGGTTCCCGCCCGACAGCGCCCGCGCCGCGTTGCCGGCCCCCGGCGTGCGGACGTCGAAGGTCTCGATGATCTTTTCGGCGAAGGCGCGCGCGGCGGGCCATTTCAGGAAACCGTTGACCGCGAGGCCTTGCCGGATGGCCGCGGTCAGCAGGGCGTTCTCGGTCAGGCTCATGTCGGGGGCGGCGGCGTGGCCGAGGCGCTCCTCCGGGGCGGCCAACACCGCGATACGGCGGCGCGGGTTGGGGTCGAGATGGCCGATTGGCGCCCCGTGAAGGCGGATTGCCTCGGGCCGGGTCTGCGCCTCGCCCGACAGCGCCGCCAACAGCTCGTCCTGCCCGTTTCCGGCGACGCCGCCGATGCCCAGCACCTCGCCCGCGCGCACGCGAAAGGAGATGTCCCGCAGCGGCGTGCCGAAGGGCGAGGCGGGGGGGAGCGACAGGCCGTCGAGTTCCACCACCACCTCGCCCAGCGCGCGTTTGGCGCGTTCGGGGCGGCGCAGCTTGGCGCCCACCATCATCTCGGCCAGTTCGGCCGCGGATTTCTCACGCGGGTCGCAGCTGTCCACGACCTTGCCCAGCCGCAGGATGGTGGCCGCGTCGCAGAGTGCGCGGATCTCCTCAAGCTTGTGCGAGATATAGAGGATCGCCGTGCCCTCGGCCGCGAGCTTGCGCAGGGTCTCGAACAGGATCCCGACCTCCTGCGGCGTCAGCACCGAGGTCGGCTCGTCCATGATCAGCAGCTTCGGGTCCTGCAGCAGGCAGCGGATGATCTCCACCCTCTGCCGTTCGCCCGCCGACAGGTCGCCCACGATCCGCCCGGGATCGAGCGGCAGGCCGTAGGTCTCGGACACCTCGCGGATGCGCGCGGCGAGCTGGTGCTGGGGCGGCGGGGCCTCCATGCCGAGCGCCACGTTCTCGGCCACGTTCAGCGCCTCGAACAGCGAGAAATGCTGAAACACCATCGCCACTCCTTCCGCGCGCGCGGCACGCGGCTCGGCCGGCTCAAAGGGCGCGCCGCGCAGGGTCATGCGGCCGGAATCGGGCTTCACCAGCCCGTAGATCATCTTGACCAGCGTCGATTTCCCGGCACCGTTCTCGCCCAGCAGCGCATGGACCTCGCCCGGCATGACGTCGAAGGAGACATGATCGTTGGCCACGACGCCCGGATAGGCCTTGGTCAGCCCCTCGACGGTCAGAAGCGGTGTCACCTTGCGGCATCCTTTGCGGCTTGGGTGGCAGTCGAAGGGTTTAGTAGCTCGGCGGCCACGCCCACGGCAATGGCCTGGGGATGCTTACCTAGCGTCGGCTGCCCGATCGGACAGCGGATGCGGGAGATTTGGGCGTCCGAATGGCCGAACTGCCGCAGCCGCTTGCGAAACCGTGCCCATTTGGTGGCCGATCCGATCAGCCCGGCGCGGGCAAAGCCGTGGCCCAGCAACCGGTGGCACAACTCCAGGTCCAGCGCGTGGGAATAGGTCAGGATCAGGTGCTCGGCGCCGCGCGGCGCATGGGGCACCAGATCGGCGGGGTTGGCGGCGATCAGCTGCGTCACCCCTTCGGGGATTTCCTCGGGGAAGCGGCCAGAGGAACTGTCCACCCAGGTGATCGCGACATCCGGCAGGGGCGCCAACGTGCGGACCAGCGCCCGCCCGACATGGCCCGCGCCGTGGATCCAGAGCGGCCGGGCAGGGGGCGAGATCGGCTCGATCATCCAGCCCTGCGTGAGCTGCGGCCGCGGCGCCTGCCCGCCGCCGCGCGCCTGCGCCAGCACACGCCGCACCGCCAGCGGCGGTTCCGCCGGCCCCGCCACCGGGCGGGCGAAGACCGTCCCCTCAGGCACCGCCTCGAATACCTCGGTCAGCAGCCGCACCGCGCCGCCGCAGCATTGCCCCAGCGCCGGCCCCAGCGCGCGCCGCTCCAGCCGTCGCGCAGGCCCGCCCGCCAGCATCGCCCGCGCCGCCCGCGCGGCCTCGTATTCCAGCGCTCCGCCGCCGATCGTGCCCGTCTGCCCGCCGGGCCAGACCAGCATCGCCGCCCCCACCTCGCGCGGGGCCGAGCCTTCCACGCCTGCCACCACCACCCGCGCCACTCGGGGGTGTGCGGCCAGTGCGCGGCCCAGGGATGCGGCGTCGAAGCTCATCCCCGCGCCACCCGGTTCACCGCCGCCAGCACCCGTTCCGGCGTCGCCGGCGCGTCGAGCGCCGGGTAGCCCGGCCCGCAGGCCGCCACGGCATCCGACAGCGCCATCAGCACCGAGATCCCCAGCATGAAGGGCGGCTCGCCCACGGCCTTGGAGCGATAGATCGTCTCCTCCCGGTTCTCGTTCTGCCACAGCGCCACGTTGAAGATGTCGGGCCGGTCGGAACAGGCCGGGATCTTGTAGGTCGAGGGCGCGTGGGTCATCAGCCGCCCCTTGCCGTCCCAGACCAGCTCCTCGGTGGTCAGCCAGCCCGCGCCCTGCACATAGCCGCCCTCGACCTGGCCGATATCCAGCGCGGGGTTCAAAGACGCCCCGGCGTCATGCAGGATATCGGCGCGCAGGATGCGGTGCTCGCCGGTCAGCGTGTCGATCACCACCTCCGACACCGCCGCGCCATAGGCAAAATAGAAAAACGGCCGCCCCACGCCCCGCACCCTGTCCCAGGCCAGTTTCGGCGTCTTGTAGAAGCCGGTGGCGCTCAGGCTCACCCGCGCCTCGTAAGCACTCCTCACGGCCTCGGCGAAGCGCATCTCCTCACCACCGACGAACACCTTTCCGGCCTCGAAATGCACCTTGCGCGGCTCGGTCTGGAAGCGCCCGGCCAGATGCGCCGCGACCCGGTCGCGGATCTCGTCGCAGGCCGCCTTCACCGCCAATCCGTTCAGGTCCGACCCCGAGGAGGCCGCCGTGGCCGAGGTGTTGGGCACCTTCGCGGTGTCGGTCGCGGTGATCTTCACCGCCTCCATCCCCACGCCAAAGGCGCTGGCCGCCACCTGCGCCACCTTCTGGAACAGGCCCTGGCCCATCTCGGTCCCGCCATGGTTCAGATGGATCGAGCCGTCCTGGTAGACATGCACCAGCGCGCCCGCCTGGTTCAGATGCGTCAGCGTGAAGGAAATCCCGAATTTCACCGGCGTCAGCGCGATCCCGCGCTTCAGCACCGGGTGCGCCGCGTTCCACTCGGCCACCGCCGCCCGCCGCGCGGCGTATTCGCTGCTCTCCTCCAGCGCCGTCACCATCTCGTGCAGGACGAAATCCTCGACCACCTGCCCGTAGGGCGTCACGCCCGGCTCTTTCTTCTGGCCGGAAATATCCTCGGGGGGGCTCGCCGCAGGCGAGCGGGGGGCAGACAGCCCCCCTCCCGCCCCGGGGTAGAAATTCCGCCGCCGCACCTCCAGCGGGTCGAGACCGAGGCGATGCGCCACATGATCCATCACCCGCTCGATCCCCACCATCCCCTGCGGCCCGCCGAAGCCGCGGAAGGCGGTGGCCGACTGGGTGTGGGTCTTCAGCCGGTGGCTCTCGATCCGTACCGCGGGCAGCAGATAGGCGTTGTCGGCATGCAGCATGGCGCGGTCGGCCACCGGCAGGCTCAGATCCTGCGCCCAGCCGCAGCGCGCGTAATGCACGAACTCGACCCCCGCCAGCCGCCCCGCGCCGTCGAAGCCGGCGCGGTAGGCAATACGGAAATCGTGCCGCTTGCCGGTGATCACCATGTCGTCGTCGCGGTCATAGCGCATCTTGCAGGGCCGGCCGGTCAGGGCTGCTGCCACCGCCGCCGCCACGGCCAGCGCGTTGCCCTGGCTTTCCTTGCCGCCGAAAGCCCCGCCCATGCGGCGGGTCTCCACCCGGACGGCATGCATGGGAACGCCCAGCGCCTCGGCCACCTTGTGCTGGATCTCGGTCGGGTGCTGGGTCGAGGCATGGACCATCATGTCGCCGCCTTCCTGCGGCAGGGCGAGCGCGACCTGGCCTTCAAGGTAGAAATGCTCCTGCCCGCCGGTCTCGATCACGCCCTCGATCGCATGCGCCGCCCCCGCGATTGCCGCCGCCGCATCGCCGCGCGACCAGATCAGGGGCCCGCCCTCGAACCGCGAATTGGCCGCCAGCGCCTCATCGATGGTCAGGATCGCCGGTTTCTCGCGATAGCGGAGCTTGCCCAGCCGCGCGGCCTTGCGCGCCGCGATGTGGCTCTCGGCCGCCACCAGGAAAAGCGGCTGGCCGCAATAGAACACCTCGCCCTGCGCCAGCAGCGGCTCGTCATGGGCCGCTGCCGAGACGTCATTGGCGAAGGGCAGGTCTTCGGCCGTCAGAACCGCGACCACGCCCGGCGCGGCGCGCACCGCCGAAAGGTCCATCTCCACGATTCCGCCCCGAGCAATCGTGCTCAGGCCGAAAGCCAGGTGCAATCCATCGCCCGGCACGGGGATGTCGTCGACATAGCGCGCTTCACCGGTCACATGCAGGCGCGCGGCGTCATGGGGCAGGGGCCGGGTCACGCTCATGCCCGCACCTCCAGCACGTTGATGGCCGCGCCCAGATCCTCGAGGAAACAACGCGAGAGCATGTTGCGCGCGGCCGCCAGCCGGTAGCCGGCCGAGGCGCGCATGTCCGACAGTGGCGCGAAATCCCGCGCCCAGGCGCCGTTGGCCGCGGCCAGCGTCTCCTCGTGCCAGGGTTTCCCGGTGATCGCCGCCTCGACGGCCCGGGCGCGTTTGGGCACGCCGGCCATGCCGCCGAAGGCGATGCGCGCGGCCTCCACCCGGCCGTTGCAGATGGTCAGGTTGAAGGCGCCGCAGACCGCCGAGATGTCCTGGTCGAAGCGTTTCGACAGCTTGTAGACCCGCAGTCGGTCGGGCTGGCGGGGAAGGGTGACGGCCTCCACGAACTCGCCCGGCGCGCGGTCCTGCCGGCCGTAATCAAGGAAGAAATCCTCGAGCGCGATCTCGCGGCGCGCCTCGCCCCGGCGCAGATGCAGCCGCGCGCCCAGCGCGATCAGCGCGGGCGGCGTGTCGCCGATGGGCGAGCCGTTGGCGATGTTGCCCCCGACCGTGGCCACGGCGCGCACCTGGGCCGAGGCGAAGCGGCCGATCATGGCGGCGAAGGAGGGGTGGAATTCGGCCATGACCGCGCCCAGTTCGGCGATGGTGACACCGGCGCCGAGGCGAATTTCGGTCTCGGATACCTCGACCTCCCGGAGATCGGCGCAGCCGTTCAGGAAAGCCACCGGCGCGAGGTCGCGCAGCTGTTTCGTCACCCACAGCCCGACATCGGTGGCGCCGGCGATCAGCGTGGCCTCGGGGTGGGCCTGATACCACCCTGCCAGTTCGTCGGATGTCGCGGGGCGGAAGGCGCCGGAGGCAGGGGGGCTGTCTGCCCCCCGCTCGCCTGCGGCGAGCCCCCCCGAGGATATTTCGGGCCAGAAGAAGGAGGGGTCGGAGACGGCCGCAAGGTCGGCCTGCATCCAGTTGGGGACGGGGTGATCGGCGGCGGCATGGGCCGCGCGCAGGATCGGGGCGTAGCCGGTGCACCGGCAGAGGTTGCCGGCGAGCGCGGCGTCGTAATCGCTTTCGCCGTTCAGATGGGCCGCCGCCAGCGACATGACGATCCCTGGCGTGCAGAAGCCGCATTGCGAGCCGTGATGGTCGATCATCGCCTGCTGGACGGGGTGGGGTTCGCCATCTGGGCCGGAGAGCCCCTCGACGGTGCGCAGCGCCTTGCCGTCGAGTTGCGGCAGGAACAGGAGGCAGGCGTTCAGGGCGCGGCTGCCCCTGACGTCGGTGACCATCACCGTGCAGGCGCCGCAGTCGCCCTCGTTGCAGCCCTCCTTGGTGCCGGTCAGGCGGCGGCTCTCGCGCAGCCAGTCGAGCAGGCTGCGGGTGGGGGCGGGGTCCGCGAGGCGGACGGTCTCTCCGTTCAGAAGAAACGCGATCTCGGGCATCTGGAATCCAGGGCCGCTGTCTGTTCGGCGGTTTTCCCGCGTTTTCCCCGGCCCGATGCGGCGTAAGGCCGGGCTCTCCCTGTCGGATCGCCACCAGCAAAGCCGGTGCCGGGCGGTTTGGCAAGTGCCGCGTTCCGGCGGTCGCGGGCGAAAGACCTTCAGGTATTTCCTGAAAATCGGAATGGCTTTCCCCGGCATCGCGGCTTGGCTACTGTGCCGCCATGAGCAGCCCCCGATTCATCCATCTCCGCCTGCATACGGAATATTCGCTCCTCGAAGGGGCGGTCCGGGTCAAGAAGCTGCCCGGCCTGTGCGAGGCCGCGGGGATGCCCGCGGTGGCGGTGACCGACACCAACAACATGTTCGCGGCGCTGGAATTTTCCGTGATGGCGAGCGGCGCGGGGGTGCAGCCGATCATCGGCTGCCAGGTCGATCTGGCCTATGAGGCGGCCGCACCCGGCGAGCGGCCCCGCGCGCCCGCGGCGCTGGTGCTGCTGGCGCAGGACGAGACGGGCTACATGAACCTCATGAAGCTCAATTCCTGCCTTTACCTGCGCGGCGACGGGCAGGAGCCGCATGTGACGCTGGAGGAGCTGGAGCGGCATTCCGACGGCGTGATCTGCCTGTCCGGCGGGCCCGAGGGGCCGGTCGGAGTGCAATTGCAGGCCGGCCAGAGGGCCAAGGCCGAGGCGCTGCTGCAACGCCTTGCGGCGGCCTTTCCCGACCGCCTCTACGTCGAGTTGCAGCGCCACCCCGGCGAGGGCGGCCAGCTGACCGAGGCCGAGCGCCTGACCGAGCGCGGCCATGTCGAGATGGCCTATGAGATGGGCCTGCCGCTGGTCGCGACCAACGACGTCTATTTTCCCGCCTCCGACATGTACGAGGCGCATGACGCGCTGATCTGCATCGCCGAGGGCGCCTATGTCGATCAGGCCGATCCGCGCCGCCGCCTCACGCCGCAGCATTATTTCAAGTCGCCCGAGGAGATGGCCGCGCTGTTCGCGGACCTGCCCGAGGCCGTCGCGAACACCGTCGAGATCGCCCGGCGTTGCGCCTACAAGGCGGAGAAGCGCGCGCCGATCCTGCCGAAATTCGCCGATGACGAGGTCGAGGAGCTGCGCCGCCAGGCCAACGAGGGCCTGCAAAAGAGGCTGGCTGTGATCCCCCATGCCGTGCCGGTGGAGGAGTATCGCAAGCGGCTCGATTTCGAGCTCGACATCATCGAGGGCATGGGCTTCCCCGGCTATTTCCTGATCGTCTCCGACTTCATCAAATGGGCCAAGGAGCATGACATCCCGGTGGGGCCGGGGCGGGGCTCGGGCGCGGGCAGCCTGGTCGCCTATGCGCTGACCATCACCGACCTGGACCCGCTGCGCTACAGCCTGCTGTTCGAACGCTTCCTCAACCCGGAGCGGGTCTCGATGCCCGACTTCGACATCGACTTCTGCATGGATCGCCGCGAGGAGGTGATCCATTACGTCCAGGAGAAATACGGTCGCGACAAGGTGGCCCAGATCATCACCTTCGGCGCGCTGCTGTCGAAGGCGGCGGTGCGCGACGTGGGGCGCGTGCTGCAGATGCCCTATGGCCAGGTGGACCGGCTGTCCAAGTTGATCCCGGTGGAGGGGGTGAAGCCCGTCTCCATCAAGCAGGCCCTGATCGACGAGCCGCGCCTGCGCGAGGAGGCCCGCAACGAAGAGGTCGTGGACCGGCTGCTGACCTATGGCCAACAGGTCGAGGGGCTGCTGCGAAACGCCTCGACCCACGCGGCGGGCGTGGTGATCGGCGACCGGCCGCTCGACGAGCTGGTGCCGCTTTACCAGGACCCGCGCTCGGACATGCCGGCGACCCAGTTCAACATGAAATGGGTGGAGCAGGCGGGCCTGGTGAAGTTCGACTTCCTCGGCCTCAAGACGCTGACCGTCATCCAGGGCGCGATCAACCAGATCCACGCGCAGGGCCGTCCGCTGCACATCGCCGCCGACGGCACGCAGCTTTACGAGCCCGCCGAGGGGGCGGAGAACGACATCGGGCATATCCCGCTCGACGACGAAAAGACCTATCGCCTCTATGCCAACGCCAAGACCGTGGCGGTGTTCCAGGTGGAAAGCTCGGGCATGATGGATGCGCTGCGCCAGATGCGGCCCACCTGCATCGAGGATATCGTGGCCCTCGTGGCGCTCTACCGCCCCGGCCCGATGGAGAACATCCCCACCTATTGCCAGGTGAAGAACGGCCAGAAAGAGCGCGAATCCGTCCACCCGCTGATCGACCACATCCTTGAGGAGACCCAGGGCATCATCGTCTACCAGGAGCAGGTGATGCAGATCGCCCAGGTGATGGCGGGCTACAGTCTTGGCGGCGCCGACCTGCTGCGCCGCGCCATGGGCAAGAAGATCAAGGAGGCGATGGACGCCGAGCGCCCGAAATTCGTCGGCGGCGCCAAGAAGAACGGGGTGGACCAGAAGAAGGCCGAAGAGGTCTTTGCCCTGCTGGAGAAATTCGCCAACTACGGCTTCAACAAATCCCACGCCGCCGCCTACGCGGTGGTCAGCTACCAGACCGGCTGGCTGAAGGCGAACCACCCGGTGGAGTTCATGGCGGGCGTCATGAACTGCGATATCCACCTCACCGACAAGCTGTCGGTCTATGCCGAGGAGGTGCGCCGGGGGCTGGAGATCGAGATCATCCCGCCCTGCGTGAACCGTTCGGACGCGGTGTTCAAGGTGGCCGAGCAGAAACTGGTCTACGGCCTCGGTGCGCTTAAGAACGTGGGCGTCGAGGCGATGAAGCTGATCGTCGAGGGCCGCGAGGGCAAGCCCTTCGCCACGCTCTACGATTTCGCCCGCCGGGTGGACCTCAAACGCATCGGCAAGCGCCCGATGGAGATGCTGGCCCGCGCCGGCGCCTTCGACCAGATCGATCCCAACCGCCGCCGCGTCTTCGACAGCATCGAGGCGCTGATCGGTTATTCCGCCGCGATCCACGAGCAGCGCAACTCGGCGCAGGTGTCGCTGTTCGGCGAGGCCGGCGACGACCTGCCCGAGCCGCGGCTCTCGCCGGTGGCCGACTGGCTGCCCAACGAGAAACTGGCCGAGGAGCACAAGGCGATCGGCTTCTACCTCTCCGGCCACCCGCTCGACGACTACATGGGTCCGCTGAAGCGCAAGAAGGTGATGACCCTGCAGGAATTGCAGGCGGCGGCGCAGTCCGGCCCCACGGTGGCGAAACTCGCCGGATCGGTCGCCGGACGGCAGGAGCGCAAGTCGGCCAAGGGCAACCGCTTCGCCTTCGCCCAACTGTCGGACCCGACCGGGCTTTACGAGGTCACGCTGTTCTCCGACGTGCTGGAGGCGTCGCGCGATCATCTGGAGACCGGCTCCAACGTGGTTCTCACGGTCGAGGCGACGCTGGAAGGCGACCAGCTGAAGCTGCTGGCGCGCGCGGTGCAGCCGATCGACATCGTGGTGGCGGATGCGGGTGGCATGGGGCTGAAGGTCTTTGTCGATGACGCGGGCGCGGTGCAGGCAGTGGCGGGTCTGCTGGTCCGCGCCAGGGGCGAAACCGGGCTGAGGGGGCGCGGCCCGATCCAGTTCTGCCTGATGGATCCGGCCCTGCCCGGCGAGGTCGAGATGGCGTTGGGCGAATTCCCGGTGAACCCGCAGATCAAGGGCGCGATCAAGTCGCTGCCCGGCGTGATGGCGGTGGAAGAGGTCTGAGCGCCCGCCGCCCCGCCATTGCGCGCGCCCGCCCGGCGCTGCTAAATGGCCCCGTCCCGCCGTCCGAGGAGCCCCGATGACCTCCCGCCAATTGCCCCGCGTCGTTCTTGTCGGCTTCAACAAATGCGCCACGCGCAGCTTCGCCCGCCTGTTCGAGGGCGCAGGCCACCCATCGCTGCACCACAAGCTGCGCCGGCCGCTGCGCCGCTCGCGCACCGTGGCCCGGATCATGCGCGACAACCTCGCCGCCGGCCGCAAGGCGTTCCACGGGATCGAGGAGTTCACCTTCTACTCCGATCTCGTCTATGTCACCGACAAGGTGGCCTTCGAGGGCAACTCGGCCTATCGCGAGATCCTGCGCGACTATCCCGACACGATCCTGATCCTGAACCTGCGCGACCGCGAGGAATGGATCCGCTCGCGCATGAAACACGGCCACGGCGAATTCGCCGACCGCTACGGCAAGGCGCTGGGCCTGCGCTCCTTCGAAGAGGTGCAGGAGCATTGGCGCAGGATGTGGGACGAGCATGTCGCCGGCGTTCGCGACTTCATGTCCGACAGGCCGGGCCAGCTGATCGAGTTCGACATCGACCATGACCGGATCGAGGATCTGATCGCGAAACTGCCGCAATACGACCTGCGGGCCGAGGATTGGGGCGTCACCGGCCAGTCCCGCGGGCGCAGAATGTCGCCGCGCGTGGCGCGGGCGAAACGCGTCTGGGCGCATTTCCGCGCCCGGCCGCGCCGTTAGTCCGTAAAGCTCAGGACCGCCAGCGCGGTCGCGGTCAGGGCCAGCGCCGCCCCGGTCTTGCCCAGCCGCGCCATCAGCGCCGGATCGGGGGGCGATTTGCGCGCCATGCCCCAGAAGGTCAGCACCTGCGCCGCGCCGGAGACCGCCGTCAGCGCCACCACCGCCGCGATCTTGGCCCAGAAGAACAGCGGCAGCGCGGCCCAGCCGTCATAGCGCGCATAGACCAGCGCCAGGCCCGACACCCACAGCAGCGCCAGCGCCAGCGCCGCAGCCATGCCCACCTGCCGCATCGCACCTGCCAGTGCCGCCTTCGCCGGCCCCTCGGCCGCCTGCATCCGGCGCAGGGCGATCAGGTTCGCCACGCCGCCGCCCACGCCGACGGCCATCGCTAGGATATGGACAAGTCTCAGGAGGGTGATCATGGCGCCGGCTCCGTTCTGCTTGCGTCCGCTTTCAGCCTAGGCCGCATCGGGGCCGGCCGGCAAGGGCTTACCAATGCGGCGGCTTCTGGTCGGCCAGCGGGATGGTGCCGCCCAGATCGACCTCGCGCTCGGCCTCGCGCTGCATCAGCATGGCCACGCGCCGGGTCAGCACGTCGATCTCGCGCTGCTGGCGGGCGACCACGTCCGACAGGTCGTCCACCGCCGCGATCAGATGTGCGATGCGCTCTTCCAACAGGGTCGTGTCGCTCATTTCCGTTTCCTCTTCGTTGCTGCGCGTGGCCGCGCCACCTTGCTCCTTTGGCGCCCATCCGCTATGCCCCGCGCGAACCCACACCAAGGGACGACAAGCGATGGCCAAGGACAAGAAACCCCGGCGCCCCCGGGCAGAGGCGCCCAAGGGCTTCCGTGACTATTTCGGCGCGGAGGTGACCGAGCGCAAGCAGATGCTCGACCAGATCGCCGAGGTCTATCATCGCTACGGCTTCGATCCGCTGGAAAGCTCGGCCGTGGAGACGCTGGAGGCGTTGGGCAAATACCTGCCCGATGTCGACCGCCCCCATGCCGGGGTCTTCGCCTGGCAGGAGGACGAGGGCGACTGGCTGGCGCTGCGCTACGACCTGACCGCGCCGCTGGCCCGCGTCGCCGCGCAGTTCCGCAACGACCTGCCCAGCCCCTACCGCCGCTACGCGATGGGGCCGGTGTGGCGCAACGAAAAGCCGGGCCCGGGCCGGTTCCGCCAGTTCTACCAATGCGACGCCGACACGGTGGGCGCGGCCACGGTCGCCGCGGACGCCGAGATCTGCGCCATGCTGTCCGACACGCTGGAGGCCGTGGGCATCCCGCGCGGCGACTACATCGTGCGCGTCAACAACCGCAAGGTCCTGAACGGCGTGATGGAGGTGGCCGGCGTGCTCGACCCCTCGGACCCGTCGAAATTCGAGCACGAGCGCGGCATCGTCCTGCGCGCCATCGACAAGCTCGACCGGCTGGGCCGCGACGGAGTGCGGGCCCTGCTCGGGGAAGGGCGCAAGGATCCATCAGGCGATTTCACAGAAGGTGCACGCCTTAGCAATTTACAGGTTGAAGTGATTATGCGCTTCGTGGATGCCTACAATGTTGTCGATAGCCGACTCGCACAGGAGGGAAGCCGAGCGCTAGAACTCGCTCCAGAATATGCGAGAGAATTGGACAGAGCGCGATATTCAGTCTCTCCAACTTTCAACGATGAGCGGCAGTATTTCCACAGCCAGAGGGCAATTTGGAATGCGCGCATGCTTGATTATCTCCAAGAGATCATTGGGAACTCAAATATCGGGTTCTCTGGGGTCCAGGAACTTCGCGAAATTGAGGAGCTTCTTGAGGCGCAGGGTTACTCATCAGATCGGATTTTGATCGACCCCTCGGTGGTGCGCGGCCTGGGCTATTACACCGGCCCGGTCTTCGAGGCCGAACTGACCTTCGAGATCACCGACGAAAAGGGCCGCCCGCGCCAGTTCGGCTCGGTCGCCGGCGGCGGGCGCTACGACGACCTGGTGAAACGCTTCACCGGCCAGGCCGTGCCCGCGACCGGCGTGTCGATCGGGGTGGACCGCCTGCTGGCCGCGCTGCGCGCCAAGGGCCGCATCCACGGCAACATGCAGGGGCCGGTGGTGGTCACCGTGATGGACCGCGACCGCATGGCCGATTACCAGGCCATGGTGGGAGAGCTGCGCGCGTCCGGCATTCGCGCCGAGGTCTACCTGGGCAACCCCAAGAATTTCGGCAACCAGCTCAAATACGCCGACAAGCGCCGCTCGCCCGTCGCCGTGATCGAGGGCGGCGACGAAAAGGAACGCGGCGTCGTCCAGATCAAGGACCTGGTGCTGGGCGCCAAGATCGCCGAAAGCGCCACGCTGGAGGAGTGGAAGGAGCGCCCCTCGCAATTCGAGGTGCCGCGCGGCCAGCTGGTCGCCGAGGTCCGCCGCATCCTGGCCGGAGAGAGCTGATGACCGACAAGGCCAAGGTCCGCGCCCAGGCCGAGCGGCTCCAGGCGTTCTTCACCGGCGCAGGCGCGCGGGTGGTGGAGGCCGACATCCTGCAGCCCGCCGAGACCCTGCTCGACCTCTACGGCGAGGACATCCGCGCGCGCGCCTATGTCACCTCCGACCCGCTGCGCGGCGAGATGATGCTGCGCCCGGATTTCACCGTGCCGGTGGTGCAGCAACAGATGGCCGAGGGCACCGCCACGGGGGCCGTCACCTATATGGGCGAGGTCTTCCGCAAGCAGGAGCACGAGGGCGCGCGCGCCAGCGAGTATATCCAGGTCGGCTACGAAACCTTCGGCGACGCCGACGAAGAGGCCGCCGAGGCCAAGGTCTTCGCGCTGTTCGACGAGGTGCTCTCGCCGCTGTCGCTGCGCGCCGCGACCGGCGATATCGGCATCCTGATGGCGGCGGTCGAGGGGTTGTCGACCTCGGATCGGCGCAAGGCGGCGCTGAAGCGCCACCTGTGGCGGCCGCGCCGCTTTCGCGCGCTGCTCGACCGCTACGGCGGCCGCAGCCCGGTGCCCGAGACCCGCACCCGCCTGCTGGAGAAGGCCCGCAAACAGGGTGCCGCCGCAGTGGCCGATGCCGCCGGACCCGCGATCGGCCTGCGCTCGCGCGCGGAGGTGACGGCGCGGATCGAGGCGCTGCTGGCCGATGCCGCCGAGCCGCCGATCTCGGGGAACGAGGTGGCGATCCTCGACCACATCCTGAGCTTGCGCGAGACCTCGGTGAACGCGCTGGAGCAGCTGCGCGACATCGCCGTGGACCTGCCCAACATCGCCCCCGCCGTCACCCGCATGGACCGCCGGCTGGAGGCGCTGTCGGGTCAGGGCATCGACGTCTACGCGCTGGATTTCGAGGCCAGCTACGGCCGGACCACGATGGAATACTACGACGGCTTCGTCTTCGGCTTCTACGCCGAGGCGCGGCTGGACCTGCCGCCGGTGGCCACCGGCGGGCGCTATGACGCGCTGACACGGGTGCTGGGGCAGGGGCGCTGCCTGCCGGCGGTGGGCGGCGTGGTGCGCCCAGAGCTGGTGCTCACCCTGACCGAGGAGGCCGGGCAATGACGCTGAAACTGGGCGTTCCGTCCAAGGGCCGGCTGATGGAAAAGACCTTCGAATGGTTCGCGGGCCACGGCGTGGTGCTGAAGCGCACAGGCTCGGACCGCGAATATGCCGGCGCGGTCGAGGGCGTGGACGGGATCGAGCTGGTGCTGCTCTCGGCCGGCGAGATCCCGCGCGAACTGGCCGCGGGCCGCATCCACCTCGGCGTGACCGGCTCGGACCTGGTGCATGAGAAGATCGCCGACTGGGAGGGCAAGATCCGGGCGCTGGCGCCGATGGGCTTCGGCCATGCCGACCTGATCATCGCGGTGCCGAAGGCCTGGGCCGACGTGGATACGCTCGACGATCTCGACGCCGCCGCCGCCGCCTTCCGCCGCGATCACGGCTTCCGCCTGCGGATCGCCACGAAATACCACCGCCTGGTGCGCGAGTTCCTGCGCGGCGCGGGGGTGGCGGATTACCAGCTGGTGGACAGCCAGGGCGCAACCGAGGGCACGGTCAAGAACCTCACCGCCGAGGCCGTGGCCGACATCACCTCGACCGGCGAGACGCTGCGCGCCAACCATCTCAAGATCCTGTCCGACGGGCTGGTGCACAAGAGCCAGGCGACGCTGTTCAAATCCCGCCGTGCCGACTGGGAGGGTGGCAACCGCGAGCGGTTCCAGGCGCTGGCCGCGCGGCTGGGGGTCGACGGCTGACGGCCACGTTCGGGGCCGGGAGCCGACGCTCCGGCCTGCGCGACGCGGTCGCGATCGACGGTCCATTTCGAAGGCCCCGTTCAGGGGATCCCCGGCGCAAGCGCGCCCGGCCCGCGCGGCGTCGCGGCTGAACGCCTCGCCGGGGCCGGTCGGATCGGCCCTCGCCGGCCACTCCGGGTGCCCGTGCCTCGGCGGGTGGGCCGACTCACGGCAAATCCGCCGGAACGTCCTGCTGTTTTTCCCCATCCCCCGGCGCGGCCGGGCATGCACGCGCCAATCGGCCGGCGTGCCTTCCGCGTGCCCATGAATGTCGATGACCTGATGGGATTGCGCGCCTCTCCCGGTCAGCGAAGCTTGGCGGAGAACTCCGGCTGCAGACGGGCCGGTTTTCCGGGGCGGCGCAGGGTCTGGCCGGGATGGGCCTGCCCCGGGCGGCGTGCCGGGGAGGGGGCGGCCCGGGGCTCAGGCGCCCCGGGCACAGCTGTCATCTGGACCGCGCGACAACCGCCGCGCTCAAGGGCGGGCCTCTTCAGGCCTGCAGGCTGCGCACCCCGATTTCGCCCTCTTCGCGCGCGCGGATCGCCAGTGCGGCAGAGTGGCTGGCTGCGGCGGTGGTGAAATAGGGGATCTTGTCATAGAGCGCCACGGCGCGGATTTCGCGGCTGTCCTCGACCGCCTGCGCGCCCTCGGTGGTGTTGAAGACCAGCGCGATCTCGCCGTCCTTGAGCATGTCCACGATGTTCGGCCGGCCCTCGTAGACCTTGTTGACCACCGCGCAGGCCACGCCCGCGGCTTTCAGGAAGGCCGCGGTGCCGCGGGTGGCGACGATCTCGAAGCCGAGCTCGGCCAGCACCTGCGCGGCCTCGATCATCAGCGGGCCCTTGTCGGCCTCCTTGATCGAGATGAACACCCGGCCGCCCTCGGGCAGGTGGGTGCCCGCGCCCAGTTGCGCCTTGAGGAAGGCGCGCGGGAAGGAGCGGTCCCAGCCCATGACCTCGCCGGTGGAGCGCATCTCGGGGCCGAGGATGGTGTCCACGCCGGGGAAGCGGGCGAAGGGCAGCACCGCCTCCTTGACCGAGAACCACGGGGTCTTGGGATCGGCCAGCGTCATCGGGTCGGCCATCGGCACCTCGGTCGCGCCTTCGGGATAGGGCGCGCGCATCGGGAAGGCCGAGAGCTTCTCGCCCGCCATCAGCCGCGCCGCGATCGAGGCGATGGCCGAATCGGTGGCCTTGGCGACGAAGGGCACGGTGCGCGAGGCGCGCGGGTTGACCTCGATGAGGTAGATCTCGCCGTCCTTGACCGCGAACTGCACGTTCATCAGGCCGACCACGTGCAGCGCCCGGGCCAGAGCCACGGTCTGGCTCTTCAGCTCTTCGACGATGGCGTCGTCCAGCGAATAGGGCGGCAGCGAACAGGCGCTGTCGCCCGAGTGCACGCCGGCCTCCTCGATATGCTGCATGATGCCGGCGACATGGACGTTCTCGCCGTCGCAGAGCGCATCGACATCGCATTCCACCGCGCCCGAGAGGTAGCTGTCGAGCAGCACCGGGCTGTCGCCCGAGACCACCACGGCCTCGGAGATGTAGCGCTCCAGATGCGCCATGTCGCGCACGATCTCCATCGCGCGGCCGCCCAGCACATAGGAGGGGCGGATCACCAGCGGGAAGCCGATCTCCTCGGCCGCCTTCAGCGCCTGCGCGTCGGTCGAGGCGATGGCGTTCTTGGGCTGTTTCAGGCCCAGCCGGTTGACCAGCGCCTGGAAGCGCTCGCGGTCCTCGGCGAGGTCGATCGCGTCGGGCGTGGTGCCGAGGATCGGGATGCCGGCCTCTTCCAGCGCATCGGCCAGTTTCAGCGGCGTCTGGCCGCCGAACTGCACGATCACCCCGTGCAGCGTGCCCTTCTCCTGCTCGGCGCGCAGGATTTCCATCACATGCTCGAAGGTCAGCGGCTCGAAATAGAGCCGGTCCGAGGTGTCGTAGTCGGTCGACACGGTCTCGGGGTTGCAGTTGATCATGATGGTTTCGTAGCCCTGCTCGCTGAGCGCGAAACAGGCGTGGCAGCAGCAGTAGTCGAACTCGATGCCCTGGCCGATCCGGTTCGGGCCGCCGCCGAGGATGACGACCTTCTTCGCCTCGGACGGCCGTGCCTCGCATTCGACCTCGCCCATCACGGGGGATTCGTAGGTGGAATACATGTAGGGCGTCTGCGCCTCGAATTCGGCGGCGCAGGTGTCGATGCGCTTGAACACGGCGGTCACGCCAAGGTTCTGGCGGGCGCGGCGGACCTGCGCCTCGTCGCGGCCGGTCAGCTTGGCCAGCCGGGCGTCGGTGAAGCCCATCATCTTGAGCGCCCGCAGCCCTTCCTCGGTCATCGGCAGGCCGTTCTTGCGGATCTTCGCCTCGGCCTCGACGATCTCGCGGATGCGGGCCAGGAACCACGGGTCGAAGCTGGTGACGGCGTTGATCTCGTCATCGCTGAGGCCGTGGCGCATGGCCTGGGCGATGGTGCGCAGCCGGTCCGGCGTCTGCCGGCTGATCGCCTTGATCACGGCGGCCTTGTCGGGGGCGCCCTCGATCTCCACCTCGTCGAAGCCGGTCAGGCCGGTCTCCATCGAGGCCAGTGCCTTTTGCAGCGATTCGTGGATGGTGCGGCCGATCGCCATCGCCTCGCCCACCGATTTCATCGCGGTGGTCAGCAGCGGCTGGGAGCCGGGGAATTTCTCGAAGGCGAAGCGCGGGATCTTGGTCACCACATAGTCGATCGTGGGCTCGAAGCTGGCCGGCGTGACCTTGGTGATGTCGTTGTCGAGTTCGTCCAGCGTGTAGCCCACGGCCAGCTTGGCCGCGATCTTGGCGATCGGGAAGCCGGTGGCCTTGGACGCCAGCGCCGAGGACCGCGACACCCGCGGGTTCATCTCGATCACCACCATCCGGCCGTCCTTGGGGTTGACCGCCCATTGCACGTTGGAGCCGCCGGTCTCGACCCCGATCTCGCGCAGAACGGCGATCGAGCCGTTGCGCATCATCTGGTATTCCTTGTCGGTCAGCGTCAGCGCGGGCGCCACGGTGATCGAGTCGCCGGTGTGCACGCCCATCGGATCGATGTTCTCGATCGAGCAGACGATGATCGCGTTGTCCGCCTTGTCGCGGACGACCTCCATCTCGTATTCCTTCCAGCCCAGCAGGCTTTCATCCACCAGGATCTGGTTGACCGGCGAGGCATCCATGCCGGTGCGGCAGAAGTGCTCGTAATCCTCGCGGTTGTAGGCCACGCCGCCGCCGGTGCCGCCCAGGGTGAAGGCGGGGCGGATGATGGCGGGCAGGCCGATGTCCTCCAGCGCCTCCAAGGCCAGGCGCACGCCCGCGTTCAGGTCGGTCTTGCCGTTCTCGCCCTTGGGGGCGGTGATGATGGTGGCGCGGGGGTTTTCCAGCCCGATCCGGTCCATCGCCTCGCGGAACAGCTTGCGGTCTTCGGCCATCTCGATGGCCTCGCGCTTGGCGCCGATCATCTCGACCCCGAATTTCTCCAGAACGCCCATCTCTTCGAGCGCGAGCGAGGTGTTCAGCCCGGTCTGCCCGCCCATGGTGGGCAGCAGCGCGTCGGGGCGCTCCTTCTCGATGATGCGGGCGACGACCTCGGGGGTGATCGGCTCGATATAGGTGGCGTCGGCCAGGCCCGGATCGGTCATGATCGTCGCCGGGTTCGAGTTGACCAGGATCACCCTGTAGCCTTCCTCGCGCAGCGCCTTGCAGGCCTGTGCCCCGGAATAGTCAAACTCGCAGGCTTGCCCGATGACAATGGGCCCTGCGCCGATGATCATGATGGATTTGATATCGGTTCTTTTCGGCATGTCGCGACCCCCGGACTGGCAAATTGATGCGGTTTATAACTATGCGCGGCGGGGGTGCAAGTCCTGTTGGCACGCGGTCGCCGGCGCATTATGGCGCATGTCGTGGATTTTCACCTCTGCCGGAGCGCAAGATGTCCGACCCCCTCACCCCACGCCCCGGCCGCGCCCGGCTCTGGGCCGAGTTCGCCGCCTTCTACATCCTGGCGCCGCTGGGCATGGCGCTGCTGCTGCCGCCGGCGCTGATGTTCCCCATGCTGTTCGCGATGACCGGCCTCGGGCTGGCGCTGCTGAACGTGACCGAGGGCTTCCGCTGGGCGGAACTGCGCCAGGGGATCGACGCGATCGACTGGCGCGCGGTGGGGGCGTTCGCGGCGGTCACGCTGGCGGTGTGCCTGGGCGTGATCCTGTCGAACGAGCCCGGGGTGTTGTTTTTCATGCTCCGGGAACGGCCGCTGCTGCTGCCGGTCATCATCGCGCTCTACCCCGTGGTCTCGGCGTTGCCGCAGGAGTTGGTCTACCGGCCGCTCTTCTTCCGCCGCTACGGCGCGCTGCTGCCGGGGCTGAAGCCGGCGCTGCTGCTCAACGCGGCGCTGTTTTCGCTGGCGCATCTGATGTACTGGAACTGGGTCGCCGCGGTGATGAGCTTTTTCGGCGGGCTGGCCTTCGGCTGGTCCTACGAGGCGCGGCGCAACTTTCCGCAGGCGGTCGTGCTGCATGCGGTCGCGGGCTGGATCATCTTCACCCTCGGGCTGGGCGTCCATTTCTATTCCGGCAACGTGCAGCGCCCGTTCTAGGAATAGAGATAATCGCGCGTCAGCGGCACCGCGTCCTGGCGGCGCGCCAGCTGAAACTGGAACACTGTCTGCTTGTTGGCGCGGAAGGACATCTCCGAGGCCACGAGGTAATAGCGCCACATCCGGCAGAACCGCTCATCATATAGCGCGCGGGCCGTCTCCTCGCGCGCCTTGAAGCGGTCGTGCCAGTGGCGCAGGGTCTCCGCGTAATGCAGGCGCCAGACCTCGATGTCGGTGATCCAGAGCGGCTCTTTCTCGATTTCGGTCAGAACCTCGGACATCGCCGGCACATAGCCGCCGGGGAAGATGTATTTCAGGATCCACGGGCTGGTCGATCCGGGCGGGTCCATCCGCCCGATGGTGTGGATCAGCGCCACGCCGTCCTCGGTCAGCTTGTCGCGGATATGGCCGAAATACTCGGGGTAATGCGGCACGCCCACATGTTCGAACATGCCGACCGAGACGATGCGGTCGAACTGCCCGGTGACCTCTCGGTAATCGGTCAGGCGGAATTCGACCCGGTCCGACAGCCCTTCGGCCTCGGCGCGGGCCTGCGCGATCCTGTGCTGCTCCTCGGACAGGGTCACGCCCAGCACCTCGGCGCCGTGGTCGCGCGCCAGCGTCAGCCCCATGCCGCCCCAGCCGCAACCGATATCCAGCACCCGCATCCCCGGCTCGATCAGCAGCTTGCGCGCGATATGCGCCTTCTTCTGCGCCTGCGCCTGTTCCAGCGTGTCGTGCGGGTTGCGGAAATAGGCGCAGGAATATTGCCGGTCCTCGTCGAGGAACAGCTCGTAGAGCGCGCCCGACAGGTCATAGTGGTGCGCGACATTCTCGCGCGCCTTGCCGACGGGGTTGTATTGCTGGAGCTTTCGCAGGGCCTTGCGCAGGGCATGGTTGACCTTGATGGGCAGACCGGTGGCGCCATTGGCGCGGTTGCCAAGGATCAGCCCGAGAAAACCGTGCAGGTCGTCCCCCCCGATGGTGAGCGTGCCGTCCATATAGGCCTCGCCCACCGCCAGGTCGGGGCTCAGCACGATGCGCCGGGGCAGGGCGGCATCGTGCATTTGAACCGCGATCTCCCCTCCGCCCGCGCCATAGCTGCGCACCGAACCGTCGGGCCAGGCCAGCCGCAGCCGCCCCTTCCGGATGAGGCTCTGCAACATCTGGTCAAGCAGCCGGTCCCACATCGGCCTTCTCCCTGTCTGCGCGCCCGCAACTTGTTGTTCTCACTGGGCGCTTTTTTCCGGCAGTCTGCCGCCGGCGGGGCGATGTGTCCAGCCTTCCGGCAACGCGTCCCTTGACTTCCCGGCGTGGACCATGTGTATCGGCGCGGACCTTTGTTTTCAGCGCCAGAGAGGCCCCAGATGCACGCTTTCCGCAGCCATACCTGCGCCGAGTTGACCAAAACCAATGTCGGCGACACCGTCCGCCTTTCGGGCTGGGTGCACCGGGTGCGCGACCACGGCGGTGTCCTGTTCATCGACCTGCGCGACCATTACGGCGTCACCCAGGTCCTGTGCGACAGCGATTCCGCGGCCTTCTCCGAGCTGGAAAAGGTGCGCAGCGAATGGTGCATCCGCATCGACGGCGAGGTGAAGGCACGCCACCCCGACCTGATCAACCCCAAGCTGCCCACCGGCGAGATCGAGGTCTATGTCCGTGAGCTGGAGGTTCTCGGCGCGGCGGAGGAACTGCCGCTGATGGTCTTCGGCGATCAGGAATACCCCGAGGAAACCCGCCTGCGCTACCGCTACCTCGACCTGCGTCGCGAGGCGATGCAGACCAACATGAAGCTGCGCTCGGACGTGGTGGCCTCGATCCGGCGGCGGATGTGGGACATCGGCTTCCGCGAATACCAGACGCCGATCATCACCGCGTCGAGCCCCGAGGGCGCGCGCGACTTCCTCGTGCCCTCGCGCCTGCATCCGGGCAAGTTCTACGCGTTGCCGCAGGCGCCGCAGCAGTTCAAGCAGCTGATCATGGTGTCGGGCTTCGACAAGTATTTCCAGATCGCGCCCTGCTTCCGCGACGAGGACCCCCGCGCCGACCGCTCGCCGACCGATTTCTACCAGCTCGACATGGAGATGTCCTTCGTCGAGCAGCAGGACGTGTTCGACACCATCCAGCCGGTGATCGAGGGCGTGTTCGAGGAATTCGGCGGCGGCCACAAGGTCGACAGGCACTGGCCGCAGATCTCCTACCGGGACGCGGCGAAATGGTATGGCACCGACAAGCCCGACCTGCGCAACCCGATCAAGATGCAGGATGTTTCCCAGCATTTCCGCGGCTCGGGCTTCGCGATCTTCGCCAAGCTGCTGGAGCAGGAGGGCACCGAGGTGCGCGCCATCCCCGCGCCCGGCGGCGGCTCGCGCAAGTTCTGCGACCGGATGAACAAGTTCGCGCAGGAGCAGGGCCTGCCCGGCATGGGCTACATCTTCTGGCGCGACGGCGAGGACGGCATGGAGGCCGCGGGCCCGCTGGCCAAGAACATCGGCCCCGAGCGCACCGAGGCGATCCGCCAGCAGCTGGGCCTCGGCAAGGGCGATGCGGCCTTCTTCCTGGGCGGCAAGCCGCAGGCATTCGAGGCCGTCGCGGGCCGCGCGCGCAACGTGATCGGCGAAGAGCTGAACCTGACCGAGAAGAACCGCTTCGCCTTTTGCTGGGTGGTCGATTTCCCGATGTACGAGAAGGACGACGAGACCGGCGCGATCGACTTCAGCCACAACCCGTTCTCGATGCCGCAGGGCGGGATCGAGGCGCTGGCGGGCGATCCGCTGGAGGTCCTGGGCTACCAGTATGACCTCGCGTGCAACGGCTACGAGCTGATCTCGGGCGCGATCCGGAACCACCGCCCGGACATCATGTTCAAGGCGTTCGAGCTGGCCGGCTATCCGCCGGAAGAGGTGACCAAGCGCTTCGGCGGCATGGTCAACGCCTTCAAGTTCGGCGCGCCTCCGCACGGCGGCTGCGCGGCCGGCATCGACCGGATCGTCATGCTGCTGGCCGACAAGGCCAATATCCGCGAGGTCATCATGTTCCCGATGAACCAGCGCGCCGAGGATCTGATGATGGGCGCCCCCAGCCTGCCCACCAACGAACAGCTGCGCGAACTGTCGCTGCGGGTGGTCGAGCAGGAATAGGCCGAAGGCGGGCGGGCGCGCCCGAATCCGGTGAAATGCCGGCGGCAAGCTGCTATGCTGCGTCGCAACGGGGTCCGCTCGGCGGGCCCCTTCGGCACGGATGGACGGCAGATTGACGCGCTTTGATCCTACACTTGCGGCGATCCGCTTCGGCAGCGGGTTGGGACCGCGCCACGCCCGCCCGGCCAGCGCCGCGGCACTTCTTGACGAACTCGCGGGCCCGGATCGCATGGCCGCCGCCTTCCCGGTGTCCGCCTACGGCGAGGCCATCGCCCGTCACAAGCGTTTCGTCGACGCGACCAAAGAGTGGCGCAAGGCCGAGGATCCGGTCCGGCGCAAGGCACTGGACGCCGAGCGGAAAGCGCTGAGCGGCGAGTCGCATGAGCAGTATCTGGATGGGCTGCGCCGCAACATCGCCCGCGCGATGCAGGCCGAATTCGGCTTTCGCGAAAGGCTGACCCGGTTCTGGGCCGATCACTTCACCGTCGGGCGGCGGGCCGCGATCCTGAGCGATGCGATCTCCAGCTATGTCGACGAGGCGATCCGGCCCAACCTTGCCGGCGATTTCGCAACCCTGCTGAAGGCGGCGGTGACCCATGTGGCCATGCTGCTCTATCTTCAGCAGGCCAGTTCGGCGGGGCCGAACTCGCTCTATGCCACGAAACGGCCCGACCGCGGGTTGAACGAGAACCTCGCCCGCGAGGTGCTTGAGCTGCACACGCTGGGGGTCGAGGCCGACTACAGCCAGAGCGATGTGCGCCAGCTGGCCGAATTGTTCACCGGCATGAGTTTCGAGCCGGGAGAGGGGTTCCGCTTCCGCCGGCCCTTTGTCGAGCCGGGGGAGGAGACCGTGCTGGGCCGCAGCTATGAGGGCGGGCTCGCGGATATCCACGCCGCGCTCGACGATCTGGCGCGTCACCCCGCCACCGCGCGCCACCTCGCGCGCAAGCTGGCGGTGCATTTCGTCGATGATACACCCGACCCGGCGCTGGTCGATCACGTTGCCGCGGCCTATGCCGCCAGCGGCGGCGACCTGACCGCCACATATGCCGCGCTGCTGGAGCATCCCTCGGCCTGGGCGCCGGAGCGCCGCAAGGTGCGCCAGCCCTTCGATTTCATGGCCGCCGCGCTCAGGGCGCTGGACGCGTCGGGTTCGGATCTGGTGGCCCTGCCGCGCGGCAAGACCCATGGCCAGCTGCTGGGCCCCGTGGCCCTGATGGGTCAGTCCTGGGAGCGGCCGGGTGGCCCCGATGGCCTGCCCGAGGAGGCTGCCGCCTGGGTCACGCCGCAGGGCATGGCCGCGCGCATCCAGTGGGCGATGCGCGCGCCGCAGGCGCTGACCGGCAAGCTGCCCGATCCGCGCGTCTTCGTCGAGACAGCGCTCGGCGGCACCGCCAGCGCCGATCTGACCTTCGCCGCCGGCGCGGCCGCCACCCGTGCCGAGGGCATCGGCCTGGTGCTGGCCTCGCCCGAGTTCCAACGGAGATGACCATGGCATCCGATCTTTCCCGCCGCGGGTTTCTCGGCCGCAGCTTCGCGCTGGGATGCTCGGCTGCGGCCAGCCCCTTGCTGACGCCGGTGACGCTGGCCTCGGCGCCCTGGGATAACCGTCTGGTCGTGATCATCCTGCGCGGCGCCATGGACGGTCTGGACGTGGTCCAGCCATATGGCGATCCTGTATTGGCGGAGTTGCGCCAGAAGCTGCCGGTGGGCGAGGCCGCGGGCGCACATGACCTCGACGGATTTTTCGCGCTGCACCCCGGGCTCGGTGACCTGATGCCGCTGTGGCGTGCGGGCGAACTGGGCTTCGCCCATGCCGTCTCCACGCCCTATCGCGACAAGCGCAGCCATTTCGACGGGCAGGACCTGCTCGAGGCGGGGACCGGTTTCACGCCCGGGCAGCCCATCTCGCATGTGGGCTGGCTGAACCGGCTGCTGCAGGCCGTCCCCGGCATCGAGGCCGAGACCGCCTTCGCCATCGGGCGCGAAACCATGCGCGTGCTGGAGGGGCCGGCGCCGGTGTCGAGCTGGTGGCCCGACGTGCGGTTCGAGCTGACGCCGCAGACCCGCCAGTTGCTGGAGATGGTCAGCGCGCAGGACCCGCTGTTCCGCGCCGCGGTGGGCCAGGCGGCGGAGATCTCGGAAACCCTGGACCTGGAGGCGTCGGGCGCCGAGGCGGAGGAGGGGATGGAGGGCATGGCCCCGACGATGCAGGCCAAGCCCGGCAAGGCCCATGTAAAGGTGGCCGAGTTCGCCGCCGACCGCCTGCGCCGCGACACCCGCATCGCCGCCTTTTCGATCACCGGCTGGGACACCCACGGCAACCAGAAAGCCGCGCTGAAGGGGCCGCTGGCGCAGCTTTCGGAAACCATCCTGACGCTGCGCGCGGGGCTCGGCCCCGACTGGGGACGCACCGCGGTTGTCGCGATGACCGAGTTCGGCCGCACCGCGCACGAGAACGGCACCGCTGGCACCGATCACGGCACCGGCGGCGCGATGCTGCTGGCCGGCGGCGCGCTGAAGGGCGGGCGGGTCTGGGCCGACTGGCCGGGGCTGGGCCCGGGGGATCTCTATCAGGGGCGCGACCTGATGCCGACGGCCGATGTGCGCGCCTATGCGGCGGCCGCAATGCAGGGGGTGTTCGGGCTCGACCGTGACGTTCTGGAAAGCGCGGTCTTCCCGGGGCTGGACATGGGTGGGGTCGGCGGGCTCATCCGCTGAGCCGGCTATGCGCGCGCGGGGCTTCGGCGCGCGCCGGGTTCGCGCATGCAAGGGGCGCGGAGCACGGTGATGAGCGCGCCCAAGCCAGATCGCAACGCCCTCGCCCTCGGGGCCCGAGGTGATGGAGGGCCGTTTCACCCGGCCGGAGCGGCTGTCGGGCCCGACCCGGCTGGAGCGGGTGGCCGAGGATCCCGCGCCCTAGACGCGGTCGACCGCGCGGATGCGCGCCTGCACCAGGCGGCTGGCCCGGCTGAGCGCGCGGGCGTCGCGCGCCGCGATCCAGCCCGCGGCCTCCTCCAGCCTGGGGTCGCGGCTGTCCCGCCCGAGACCGCGCAGGAACTGCGCGGCATAGTCCAGCGCCGCGGCGTCGGGGCGGCTGCTCAGCATCAGGGCGGCCCGCACCAGGTCGTCGCGCAGCGCCAGCCGGTCGGGCCGCACGATGTCGTCGTGCGCTGCCGCCTGCGTCGCGCGACCGGAGGCGTCCAGCCCCGACAGGATCGCCCGCTGGAAGCTGGCCAGCGACGTGACGGGTTTGTCCAGGAAGCCGTCTGCCCCGGCGCGCATCGCGCGGGCCCGCGCCCCGTCGTCGCCGCTGCACCCCAGCACCACCGGCACCCGCGGCCCGCGCAGGCGCAACTCCGCGATCAGCGCCTCGCCGCGCCCGTCGGGCAGGCCGAGATCGACGATCGCCGCGCCGGGCCGGTAGGCGCGCAGATGCTGGCGTGCCGCGCGCAGGCTGTCGGCCCGCCGCAGCCGCGCGCCCGAGCGCAGGCACAGCAGGCGCAGCGCCTCGCAGGCGAAGCGGCTGTCCTCCACGGCCAGCACCGTCAACCCCAGAAGCGGCCGTCCGGCGTCGGGGCGCACGCCGGGCGGGGATCGGTCGTCGCTCATCCCGGTCTCCTTTCCCGCCAGTAGAGACGGGCGTTCGCTAAACTTCCGTTAATCGCCTCCGGCCGGGCTTGCGGGCGGCGCGCGGGCGTCCCATAACCGGTTCAGCGCAGGATAAAGGAGCCCAGCCGATGATCGGCCGTCTGAACCATGTCGCCATCGCCGTGCCCGACCTCGAGGCCGCGGCCGCGCAATACCGCAACACGCTGGGCGCCGATGTGGGCGCGCCGCAGGACGAGCCCGAGCATGGCGTGACCGTGGTCTTCATCGAGCTGCCCAACACCAAGATCGAACTGCTCTATCCTCTGGGCGAGAATTCCCCCATCGCCGGTTTCCTGGAAAAGAACCCCGCGGGCGGCATCCACCACATCTGCTACGAGGTGGAGGACATCCTCGCCGCGCGCGACAGGCTCAAGGAAAGCGGCGCCCGCGTGCTGGGCTCGGGCGAGCCCAGGATCGGCGCGCATGGCAAGCCGGTGCTGTTCCTGCACCCCAAGGATTTCAACGGCTGCCTGATCGAACTGGAGCAAGTCTGATGGGCATCACATCCGCCATCGTCCTGTTCTCGGTCATCTGGTTCCTGGTGCTGTTCATCACCCTGCCGATCCGGCTGGAGACGCAAGGAGACCGCGGCGAGGTGGAGCCCGGCACCCATGCCGGCGCGCCCGCCGATTTCAGCTTCAAGCGCAAGGCCAAGCTGGTCACCGCGATCACGGTCGTGATCTGGGCGGTGCTGGCCGGGGTGATCACCTCGGGCGCGATCAAGGTGCGCGATTTCGACTGGTTCCACCGGATGGGGCCGGCGACCTCGCAGGACGCGGGCAAGTAAGGGGCGCAGGCGGCGATCCCGGCCAAGCTTTGTTTACGCCCTGCGGCCGGGCGCCGGCCAAGCCGAGGGCGCCTTTGCGTTCAGCCGGTGGAACTGGTGGGTGAAGGTGGCCGCGCCCAGGATCGGGATCAGCAGGTTCACCAGCGGCACCGACAGCGGCACCGCCATCAGCGTGCCCGCCAGCCACACCCGGCCCCAGTGGCGGCGGCGCAGATCGGCGGCGCCCTTGCGTCCCAGCCGGCGCATGGCCACCATCTGGAAATATTCGCGCCCCAGCAGGTAGCCGTTCACCGCCCAGAACATCACCGGCGCCAGCGGTCCCAGCGGGAAATACAGCAGCAGCGCCAGCGCGTTCACCGCCACCAGCACGCCGAAGAAATTCACGCTGTCCTTCAGCGTCTCGTAAAGGCCGATGCGCGGAGCGGGAGGCAGGCCGGGGTAATGCCGGTCCTCGACCGCCTGGGCCACGTCCTCGAGGAAAAGCCCGGTGAAGGCCGAGGCCACCGGCACCATCAAGAAGACCGACAGGACCAGCATCGCCGCGATCACCGCGACGGAAAACACGTCGCCCACCCAGGTGATGTCGCCGAGGCCCGGCAGCGCCAGCGTGTCGGGCGCGAGCCAGCCGACCAGTCCCGCAAAGACCACGGTCATGCCGAAGAGCAGGGCCACCGTCAGCCCCAGCCCCAGCCACAGCACGCGGCGGAAGCGCCGATCGCTGAGCTGCGCCAGCGCCTTGAGAAAATCGGTAACGATCATGCCTCGACCCATTCGGTGATGGCGTCGAGATCGGGGCGGGGGCGCTCGGGCGGCTGTGTGGTCTCGGTGCCGATATGGATGAGACCCGCGAGGTTTTCGGCGGCGCTGAGACCCAGCCCCTCCTCGACGAAGGCGCGGTCATGGGCGATCCAGCCCGACAGCCAGTTCGCGCCCCAGCCCGAGGCATGCGCCGCATTCAGCAGTGCCAGGCACACCGCGCCCGCGGAATAGAGCTGCTCGATCGCGGGGATCTTCTCCGAGGGTTTCGGCGCGGCGATCACCGCGACGGCCAGCGGCGCGCCGCGCAAGCTCGCCTGGGTCTTGGCGAGCTGCTCGGGCGCGATGCCCAGCGCCTCGGCGCGGGTGGCGGCGAGATCGGCCAGGCGGGCCAGCGCCGCGGGCTGCAGCACGATGAAGCGCCAGGGCGCGAGCGCGCCGTGATCGGGGCTGCGGGCGGCCGCAGTCAGCAGCGGTAGCAGCTCCGCGCGCGTCGGCGCGGGCGCGGTCAGGGTCTTGGACGGGCGGGAACGGCGGGTGAGGAGGAACTCCATCACCGGGCGGTTGATGTCGGGCATAGTCTTCTCCTGTTGCGGGGGAAGATGTCGGATAAACCGCGCCGGTGTTCAAGGGCAGAGGCGGCGGGAAAGGGTTTTCGCGCCTCCGGCGGGGATATTTGGGGCCAGAAGAAAGGCGGCGGGGTTGCGTGGCGGCCGGTGGCCGGGCTAGGCCAAGGGGGCCTGATGACGGAGCGACCCCTTGCGCCTGCCCGACCTGTCCGACCTGTCCGACCTCGCCGCCCCCGGCACCGAGATCGCCCTGCGCGTGACTCCCAAGGCATCGCGCAACGCGATCACGCGCGAGGGGGGTGAGATCCGGGTCTATGTCACCACCGTTCCCGAGGCGGGCAAGGCGAACGCGGCGGTGGTGAAGCTGCTGGCCAAGGCGCTGGGCGTGCCGAAATCGCGGCTGGAGCTGCTGCGCGGCCAGACCGGGCGGGACAAGATCTTCCGCGTTCTGGGCTAGGTGTCGTTTTCGGGGCGCGACAGCCGGTAGATGCCCTCGGGCAGGTCCAGCGCGGCGGCGAGTTCCTTCAGCTGCACCTGCGAGAGCGTGATCCGCTGCACCGCATCGGTGCGCGGGTCGAGTTGCTCGATGGTCACGCAATCCTCGAAGGCGTGGATGGTGACATCCTCCTGCAGGTAGCCTTGGCCCTCGTCCACGAGGGTGACCACGGTCGAGTCGAATTCATGCTCGATGGTAAACATGGAAACAGGCTAGCGCCTGCAGCGCGCGCTGTGAACTGCAAAGGCGCGCGGCGCGGTTTGATGCGTGTCAAGGCAGGCGCGCAGGATTCCTGTTTTCCTGTTCATGACGCCACGCGCGAGGCCGCAGGCAAAGGAGCACACGCATGTCCGGTCCCGACAGCTTTGACCGTCACACAGCGCCGCCCGGGCTGATCGCCCAGGCGCGGCCGCCCTGTGGCCGGACCCGCGGGCGGCTGGAGACCATGTGCGGGGGCTGACCGCCGATGGAGGACAGGATGGAAGAGACTGGCAAACTTTCGCGCCATTTCTGGCTGACCCAGGGAATGGCGCGCGCGGTGGGGGTGAATCTGAACGCCGCGTTGCAGAGCGGTCGGATCAGCCGGGCCGACTATGCTCAGGCCATCGCCGAATGCTGCCACTGCGCGCACCACGATCGCTGTCTCGCCTGGTTGGCGGTCAACGGCGCGGGCGCCGAGCGGCAGCCGTCTTTCTGCGCCATCGGTCCGCTACTGGACCGGCTGAAGGCGGAGGGGTGACGTTATCGGTTGCACATGCAACGATTTGATCTGGATCATGGTGCCGCTTGCCGTCGCGGCGCAGGGTGTTCCCGACTTGATCGGAGGATGAGATGTTCGAGTTTTTCAAGAAGATCGACCGCCATTCGGATCTGATGGGCGGCATGGCGCAGCGACTGGGCGTCGACCTCGGCGAAGAGGTTTCGGAGCGGTCCATCAAGGCGCAGGATTACCGCAACGCGCTGCTGCGCTGCACCCATTGCGATGGCGTCGAGGCCTGCGTGGAATGGCAGGAGGACAATGAGCGGGCCGATGTCGCGCCGCCCTATTGCCGCAACCGCGACCTATTCTCGCAACTGGCCGAGTGAGCTTGCGCCAGATCGAGAACGTGATCTCCGACCGCGGCTCGAAATACGCGGTGTCGGGCGGGTCGGCCGACTCGCGCGAGGCGGTGGAGGCGTTCCTCAAGGATCTGAAACGCAAGAAGAAATACGCGCGGGCCACACATAACAGCTGGGCCGCGCTGCTGCCCGAGGGGCCCGCCAAATCCGATGACGGAGAGACTGGCGCGGGCGCCATCATCCTGCGGATGCTGGAGGACGCCGGGCTGAAGAACCACGTCGTCGTGGTCACGCGCTGGTATGGCGGCAAGCATCTGGGCGGCGACCGATTCCGCCATGTGGCCGAGGCGGTTCGGGTCTACCTCGACACGCTGTGAGCGCGAGGTGAGATCCATGAGCCCTGCAGGGATTTTCGCCCGCGGCCTATTCGCCGAGCTCCAGATGGAGCCAGACGTCGAAGGCCGCCGTCGTGTTGACGTCCTCCCATGTGATGAGCGGCAGGTCGAAGGGATGGTTGGCCTCGATCATCGCGACGAGCGCGGGGCGACGGGCCTCGATCGTCCTGAAGGTCAGCTGGACCAGGACATGCTCTTCCAGCATGCCTTCCCACTGAAACATGGTGATCATGTCGGACTCGAGGGTGGCGCAGGCAGCGAGCCGTTGGGTCAGCACCTTGTGCGCGAGGTCACGGGCGGTGTCGAGATCGGGGCAGGCCGTGGTGAGGCGGATCATGCGGGCGTCTCCGTGGTCGGGGGCGTCGTGACCGCATTGTCGGGGGAAACCGGCGCCGCGTCCAGAGGGCAAGGCCCGCGTGCGACCGTTCAGAAAGCTTGCGTCGGGAGCGGGCGCGGCAGCGTTCCCACATATCTTACAGACTACTGCTGCTTGGCGGTGGGAAATTCAGCGAAACTCACCATGAACCATCCCTATGTGGAGTTAGATCGAGCAGGACGCCGATGGATGAAAGGCGGTTACGCTTTTCATATCTCCACAATTTCCCGGGCACTTTTTTCGCTTGGGTTGTTTTTGTGCCGCGTGTTCCAGTTGAAGGTCTCTGTTGTTCAATATCTCTGACCCATCAGGGAAACAGGCGCTGGTCTCCAGCGATGCTCAATCCTGGGCCAACGTCCCCCACAAATCATACTCCCCGGCTTCGTCCACCTCGACGGTCACGATATCGCCGGGCTTCAGCCCCTCGAACCCCTCGTCGATGAACAGGTTCCCGTCGATCTCAGGCGCATCCGCCTTGGTCCGGCAGGTGGCGGCCTCGGCGTCGACCTCGTCGACGATCACCTCCAGCCGCTGGCCGACCTTGGCCGCCAGCCTGGCCTCGGAAATTCCCTGCGCCTTTTCCATGAAGCGTTCCCAGCGTTCCTGCTTCACTTCCGCGGGCACATGGTGGTGCAGCGCGTTGGAGCGCGCGCCCGCGACATCCTCGTACTGGAAGCAGCCCACGCGGTCGAGCTGCGCCTCGTCGAGCCAGTCGAGAAGCGTCTGGAATTCCTCCTCCGTCTCGCCCGGATAGCCCACGATGAAGGTCGAGCGCAGGGTGATCTCGGGGCAGATCCCGCGCCAGGCGGCGATCTCATCGAGCGTCTTCGCGGCGGCCGCGGGGCGGGCCATGCGCCTCAAGGTGTCGGGGTGGGCGTGCTGGAACGGGATGTCGAGATAGGGCAGGATCAGCCCCTCGGCCATCATCGGGATCAGCTCGCGCACATGCGGGTAGGGGTAGACGTAGTGCAGCCGCACCCAGGCGCCGAGCGAGCCGAGGTCGCGCGCCAGCGGCAGGATGGGGAATTTCTCGTCCCGGTCGGGCCAGTCGGTGCCGTAGGCCGAGGTGTCCTGGCTGATGACCAGCAGTTCCTTGACCCCGGCCTCGACCAGTTTCTCGGCCTCGCGCAGCACGGCCTTGGCCGGGCGCGAGGTGAGGCGGCCGCGCATGTCGGGGATGATGCAGAATTTGCACTTGTGGTTACAGCCCTCGGAAATCTTGAGATAGCTGTAATGGCGCGGGGTGAGCTTGACGCCCGCGGGCGGCAGCAGGTCCACGAACGGGTCGGGCGAGGGCGGCACGGCGGCATGCACGGCGTCGAGCACCTGCTCGTATTGATGCGGGCCGGTGACGGCCAGGACCGAGGGGTGCGCTCCGGTGATGTATTCCGGCTCGGCGCCGAGGCAGCCGGTGACGATGACCTTGCCGTTCTCGGCCAGCGCCTCGCCGATCGCCTCCAGGCTTTCGGCCTTGGCGGAATCGAGAAAGCCGCAGGTGTTCACGATCACCGCGTCGGCGCCCTGGTAATCGGGCGAGATGGCGTAGCCCTCGGCCCGGAGGCGGGTGAGGATGCGCTCGCTGTCGACCAGCGCCTTGGGGCAGCCGAGGGAAACCATGCCGATGGTCGGCTGGCCGGGGCGGCGCGACTCATTGATGCGAGGGGCCGGGGCGAGGTCGGGGCGGAGGTTGGGCGGGTTCTGGCTCATGCGCGCTCATATAGGGGCTGCGCGGGGTCTGGGGAAGCGGGGAAAGCGACGGCGCGGCCGCGTGCCGCTTGCGCAGGGCGGGGCCGGGCTGGTTTAAGCGGGGCGTCCCCCGTTCCGCCCCGACAGGTGCCCCATGACCAAACCCGACCGACCCAAGCTCGACCTGGCGACGCTGCGCCGGTTGCCGCGCGGCATCTGGGCGCTGGGGCTGGTGTCGCTGTGGATGGATGTCTCGTCCGAGATGATCCACGCGTTGCTGCCGGTCTACCTGGTCTCGGCCATGGGGGCCTCGATGGTGACGGTCGGGTTCATCGAGGGGATTGCGGAGGCCGCGGCGGCGATCACCAAGGTGTTCTCCGGCGCGCTGAGCGACTGGCTGGGAAAGCGCAAGGTGCTGGCCGTTGTCGGATACGGGCTTGCGGCGCTGACCAAGCCCATCTTTCCGCTGGCGCCGACCATCGGCTGGCTGGTGGGGGCGCGGTTCATCGACCGGGTGGGCAAGGGCATCCGCGGCGCGCCGCGCGACGCGCTGGTGGCGGATCTCTCGCCGGCCGGGATGCGCGGGGCGAGCTACGGTCTGCGCCAGTCGCTCGATACAGTGGGGGCGTTCCTGGGGCCGCTGGCGGCGGTCGCGCTGATGTGGCTGACGGCGGGGAACATCCCGCTGGTGTTCTGGGCCGCGGTGGCTCCCGCCGCGGTCTCGGTGCTGCTGCTGGTGACGCTGGTGCCCGAGCCCGCGCGGCCGGCGGAGGCGCGCCCAGTCAAGTCCCCGCTCAGCCCGCGCGAGCTGCGGCGCATGGGCGGGGCGTTCTGGTGGGTGGTCGCGGTCGCATCGGTCTTCACGCTGGCGCGGTTCAGCGAGGCGTTCCTGATCCTCAAGGCCCATGCCGAGGGGGTGCCGGCCGGGCTGGTCCCCGTCGTGCTGGTGATCATGAATGTCAGCTATGCGCTCTCGGCCTTCCCCGCCGGTGTGCTGTCGGACAACGGCTCAAGGCTGCGGGTGCTTGCGTTGGGGATGGGGTTGCTGATCGGCGCGGATCTGGCGTTCGCGCTGCTGCCGGGGCTGGGCGGGGTGCTGGCGGGACTGGTGCTGTGGGGCCTGCACATGGGGTTCACGCAGGGCATCTTTGCCAGCCTCGTGGCCGACACCGCCCCGCCCGCGCTGCGCGGCACCGGCTTCGGCATGCTGAACCTGATGACCGGGGGGATGATCCTGCTGGCCAGCGTTATCGCGGGGTTGCTGTGGGACAGCGTGGGGCCGCAGGGCACCTTCCTCGCCGGCGGGGGGCTGGCGGTGCTGGCGCTCGCCGGGCTGATGCCGCTGCGCCGGGCGCTGCACGGCCATGCGGCGGAGCGGGCCGAAACCGGGCAATAGTCGCCGCAAGGCCCGGTGCCCGGCTGATCGGAAGCCCGCCCGGCCCGCCCCCGCGGGGCGGGTGCTGCCCTCACTCCCGAACCCTCAAGCCGCGCGCGGCAAAAAAACGCCCCGCCAGACCAGGTCTGCGGGGCGTCGAATTTGGTGGTGTGGAGGTGGCTCAGCGCCGGCGGTCGCGGCGCGAGCTCATCGGCTGGAAGGCCACGCCCACATGCGCCTCGCAATAGGGCTTGCCCGGCTGCACCGAGAGGCCGCAGAACCAGAAATCGTCGGTCGCGGGGTCGCCGATCGGCCATTTGCAGGTGCGCTCGGTCAGCTCCATCAGGGAGATCTTGCGCGCCTTCTTCTCGACCTCGCGGACCGAGGCCATGGCCTCGGGGCTGATCTCGTTGGCCGAGGGCTGCGGCGGCAGCGGCTGGCCGGCGGGAATGATCTGCTTGCGCGCGGGCGCCGGCGCGGCCGCGGCGGGCGCCGGCTCAGGCGCGGGCTGGGGCGCCGGCTCGGGTTTGGGCTCGGCCTTGGCGGCGGGTTTGGTCGCGGCGGCCTCGGGCTTGGCCGCCGGCTTGTCCTTGGCAGGCTTCGCGCCGCCCCCGGCCCGGTTGGACAGGCCCAGCCGGTGCACCTTGCCGATCACCGCGTTGCGGGTGACCCCGCCCAGTTCCTTGGCGATCTGGCTGGCCGACTGGCCCTCGGCCCACATCTTCTTCAGCGTCTCAACGCGTTCTTCGGTCCAGGACATCTGTCTTCCTTGGTTGGGCGGGCGCTCTGGCGGATGCGGAAATCCGCGGCGGCCTGCCAAAAATCTCGGGTGCCCTATTCTAATCGGGCTGCGCATCGGGATACAAGCGCGATACCGGAAGGGCACGGGAAGCACTTAGATGGGGATCGGAATGGCGAATTCAACCGACATGGGCGTGCGCCGCTTCGGGCGGGTGAACTGGCTTGGCCTCTATACGCTCGCCGGGCGCGAGATCCGCCGCTTCCTCGCGGTCTGGACGCAGACGCTGGCCGCGCCGCTGGTCACCGCGGGGCTGTTCCTCGGGGTGTTTTCCCTGGCGCTGGGCGAGGGGCGGGGCGAGGTGATGGGCGTGCCTTTCATCCATTTCCTCGCCCCCGGCATCCTGATGATGACGGTGATCCAGAACGCCTTCGCCAACACCTCGTCCTCGATCGTGATCTCCAAGGTGCAGGGCAATATCGTGGACACGCTGATGCCGCCGCTGTCGCCGCTGGAACTGGTGCTGGGCTACATGGCGGGCGGCGTGGCGCGCGGGCTTCTGGTGGCGTTGGCGATCGGTGCGGTGATGGTCGCGGCGCTGGACATGGGGGTGGCGCATCCGCTCTGGGCGCTGGTCTTCGTGCTGCTCGGCGCGGCGCTGCTGAGCGTGGTCGGCGTCGTGGCCGCGATCTTCGCCAACAAGTTCGACCAGATGGCCGCGATCACCAATTTCGTCATCACGCCGCTGAGCTTCCTCTCGGGCACCTTCTATTCGATCGAGCGGCTGCCGGAGGCGATGCAGCGGATCACCCATTTCAACCCGGTCTTCTACCTGATCGACGGGGTGCGCTACGGCGTGATCGGGCAATCCGACAGCTCGCCCTGGCTGGGGCTCGCGGTCTGTTCGGGGGTGACGGCGGCGGTCACCGCGCTGTGCTGGCTCTGGTTCCGGCGCGGCTACCGGATGAAGGCGTGATCCGGGTGCGCGGCTTTCCGGCAACAATCTGGCCCGCGCGCGCGCCGGCGCTGGACAGGCCGGGATTTCCGCGCTAAGCGCGCTGCCATGATCATGTGCGCCCATATCGCCCCTTCGCGACGCCGACGCTGAGCCGTCCCGGCGCCTGATCCCGCGCGTTTGCGCAAACCTTCCTCAAATCGTTGACTTGCCCCGGTGCCTGAGGCACCAATCGGGCTCTCATCTGCAAGGACTCTGACCCCATGATCCCGTCCATTCTGCCCACCTACAACCGTGCTCCGCTGAGTTTCGAGCGGGGCGAAGGCGCCTGGCTGCAGTCCGTGGACGGGCGCCGATTTCTCGATCTCGGCGCGGGCATCGCGGTGAACGCGCTGGGCCACGCCAACCCCGAACTGGTCGCGGCGCTGACCGAGCAGGCGGGCAAGATCTGGCACCTGTCGAACCTCTACCAGATCCCGCAGCAGCAGGCGCTGGCCGATGCGCTGGTCGAAAACACCTTCGCCGACACGGCCTTCTTCACCAATTCCGGCACCGAGGCCTGCGAGTTGGCGGTCAAGATGGCGCGCAAGTACTGGTATGAGAAGGGCCAGCCCGAACGGGTGAAGATCATCACCTTCTCGGGCGCCTTCCACGGCCGCTCGTCGGCCGGCATCGCCGCCGCCGGGACGGACAAGATGACCAAGGGCTTCGGCCCGCTGCTGCCCGGCTTCGTGCATCTCGAATTCGGCGACCACGACGCGCTGCGGGCGGCGATGCGCGACCCGGAGGTCGGCGCCGTGCTGCTCGAGCCGGTGCAGGGCGAGGGCGGCATCCGCCCCGTGCCCGACCAGTGCCTGAAGGGGCTGCGCGATCTGTGCGACGACACCGGCGTGCTGATGATCCTCGACGAGGTGCAATGTGGCATGGGCCGCACCGGCAAGCTCTTCGCACATGAATGGGCGGGCATCACGCCCGACATCATGATGGTGGCCAAGGGCATCGGCGGCGGCTTCCCGCTGGGCGCGGTGCTGGCCACCGAGGAGGCGGCCAGCGGCATGACCGCGGGCACCCACGGCTCGACCTATGGCGGCAACCCGCTGGCCTGCGCGGTGGGGCTGAAGGTGTTGGAGATCGTCGGCGACGCGGCCTTCCTGGCCGAGGTCAACCGCAAGGCGGGCCTCTTGCGGCAGAAGCTGGAGGGCCTGGTCGCCGCCCACCCCGAGGTGTTCGAGGGCGTGCGCGGCGCGGGCCTGATGCTGGGGCTGAAATGCAAGGCGACGAACACCGATCTGGTGCAGGCGGGCTATGACCAGCAGGTCCTCACCGTGCCGGCGGCCGACAACGTGGTGCGCCTGCTGCCCCCGCTGAACCTGACCGACGAGGACATCGCCGAGGCGCTGGAGCGGCTCGACCGCGCCGCCGCCGCGCTGGACGGCACTGCGGCCTGACCTTCTTCTTGGGAGAAATACTCCGGGGGTGTGGGGGCTGGCCCCCACCCACTCCCACAGAAACGAAAAGAGATGACATGAACCATTTCCTCGACATCCATACCACCGCGCCCTCCGACCTGCGGGCCATGATCGACAAGGCCGCCGAGATGAAGGCCGCGCGCGACGGGCTGCCCAAGGGCACGCCGGACGCCGAGCAGCCGCTGGCCAACCACATGGTCGCGCTGATCTTCGAGAAACCCTCGACCCGGACGCGCGTCAGCTTCGACGTGGGGGTGCGCCAGATGGGCGGGCAGACCATGGTTCTGTCGGGTGCCGACATGCAGCTCGGCCATGGCGAGACCATCGCCGACACCGCCCGCGTGCTCAGCCGCTATGTCGACATGATCATGATCCGCACCTTCGAGGAGCAGACCCTGATGGAGATGGCGGAATATGCCTCGGTTCCGGTCATCAACGGTCTGACCGACCGCACCCATCCCTGCCAGATCATGGCCGATATCCTGACCTTCGAGGAGCATCGCGGCCCCATCAAGGGCAAGAAGGTGGTCTGGTCGGGCGACGGCAACAACGTCTTCGCCAGCTTCGCCCATGCCGCGGGGCAGTTCGGCTTCAACCTGACCTTCACCGGGCCGCCGACCCTGGACCCGAGCGCGCGCGTGCTGGACGAGGCCCGCGCTGTGGGCGCAGAGATCACCATCGAGCGCGACCCGTTCAAGGCGGTCGAGGGCGCCGACCTCGTGGTCACCGACACCTGGGTCTCCATGCATGATCCGCAGTCGGCGCGCGAGCGGCGGCACAACCAGCTGCGCCCCTATCAGGTGAACGAGAACCTGATGGCCATGGCCAGGCCCGACGCGCTGTTCATGCATTGCCTGCCCGCGCATCGCGACGACGAGGCGACCAGCGCGGTGATGGACGGGCCGCATTCGGTGGTCTTCGACGAGGCCGAGAATCGTCTGCACGCGCAGAAGGCGGTGATGCGCTGGTGCCTCGGCGTCTGACCCCGTGGCGCGGTCGCGCCGGGACTTTCATGCCTCCGGCGGGGATATTTGGGGCCAGAAGAACGGGGCGGATCAGCCCCGCCGCTTGGCCCTGAGCGTGGGTTCGGCGACGGTCGGATCCTCGGGCCAGGGGTGTCGCGGGTAGCGCCCGCGCATGTCCTTGCGCACATCCGCATAGGAGCTGGCCCAGAAGCCGGGCAGGTCCATCGTGGTCTGCACCGGGCGCTGGGCGGGTGAAAGCAGGGTGATGCGCAGCGGCAGGCGGCGCGGGCCGATCGCCGGGTGTTCGGTGACGCCGAACATCTCCTGCAGGCGCACGGTGATCCCCGGCGCCTCGCCGGAATAGTCGATGGGCACCTTGCGGCCCATGGGCGTTGTGAAATGCGCGGGCGCGAGGCGATCGAGGAGTTGTTGCTCCTCCCAGCTCAGCGCGGCGCGCAGCGCGTCCGTAAGGTCCAGCCGTTTCAGGGCCTCGGCGGTCTTGACGCCGCTCAGATGCGGCAGCAGCCAGTCCTCCAGCCGCGCCATCAGGCCGCCGTCGCTGAAATCGGGCAGGTCGGAGCCTTCGGCGCGCAGCAGCTCCACCCGCGCCTGAAGCCGGCGCGCGGCGTCGGACCAGGGCAGTCCCAGTTCGCGCACGCCATCGAGCATGGCGCGCGCCACCGCCTCGGGCGGGGCGTCCTTCCAGATCCGGTCGTCGAGGATCAGCGCGCCGAACATCTCGCGGCGGCGCGTGATCACCCGGCGCTCGCGCCGCGACCATTCGCAGATGTCGTGCCAGGCGATCTGCTCGGCGTAGAGGCCGCGCAGCTCGGACTCGGTGATCGGGGCGGCGAGGCGGACCTTCGCCTCGCGCGCGTCGCCGTCGAGGTCGAGCGCCACGATCAGCCGGCTGCCGGCCAGCGGGTCGCTCTCCTCCATCGCCGCGCCCTTGCCGCCCGAGAGCACCCAGCGCGGGGCGTCGCCCTTTCGGCGCAGCCCGATCCGGTCGGGGTAGGCCAACGCGGCCATTTCGGCGGGGCTCAGGGGCGGCTTGTCGGCGGCGCCCGCGCGCAGACGCCTGGCCTCGGTGCGGATGCGCTCGACCGTGCCGCGGTCGGGGGCGAAGGGATGCGTGGCGGCGAAGCGCCCGGGATCGGCGATGGCGTCGAGCCTGAGCGCGAGGTCGCTGCCGGCGCCGCGCAGCGGGTCGCGTTCGGCCAGCAGGGCGGCCAGCGGGGCGGCCCGTTTGCCCGCCACGGCCAGCATGTGGCCCAGCCGCGGGTGCAGGGGCAGGGCTGCGAGTTGGCGGCCGTGATCGGTGATGCGCCCGTCCTTCAGCGCGCCGAGCTGGGTCAGCAGCGCCTGCGCCTCGGCATAGCTGCCGGGCGGCGGCGGCGTGAGAAAGGCCAGATCGCCCGGACCCGCGCCCCAGAGCGCCAGTTCGAGCACCAGCCCGGTGAGGTCGGCGGCCTCGATCTCGGCGGGCGGGAAGGGCAGCAGCCCGCCTTCCTCGCCCCTGGTCCAGAGGCGGTAGCAGCTGCCCTCGGCGACGCGCCCCGCGCGGCCGCGGCGCTGCTCGGCCTCGGCCTTTGTCACGCGCTCGGTCACCAGCCGGGACATGCCGGAATTGGGGTCGAACCGGGCCCGCCGCGCGCGCCCGCCATCGACCACCACGCGGATGTCCTGGATGGTCAGCGAGGTTTCGGCGATGGAGGTCGCCAGCACCACCTTGCGCCCTGTCTCGGCCGGCCGGATCGCCGCACGCTGGGCGGCGAAGGGCATGGCGCCGTAAAGGGGGCGCAGCGCGCAATCGCCGGGCAGACGGCCCGACAGCAGGCTTTCGACGCGCCGGATCTCGCCCTCGCCGGGCAGGAAGACCAGCACGCCGCCCTGCGTCTCGGCCACGGCCTGCTCCACCAGCGCGGCGACGGCCAGTTCGTAGCGCTGCGCCCTGGCCAGGGGGCGGTCGAGCCAGCGGGTCTCCACCGGATAGGCGCGGCCTTCGGAGGTGATGATGGGGGCATCTCCCAGCATCGCGGCCACCGGCGCGGCGTCGAGCGTGGCGGACATCACCAGAAGGATCAGGTCCTCGCGCAGCGCGCCGCGCACCTCCCAGGCCAGCGCCAGGCCGAGATCGGCGTTGAGCGATCGTTCGTGGAATTCGTCGAAGATCACCGCGCCGATGCCGGAAAGCTCCGGGTCGGACTGGAGCATGCGGGTAAGGATGCCCTCGGTGACGACCTCGATTCGCGTGGCCTTGCACACCTTCGCCTCGCCGCGGATGCGGTAGCCCACGGTCTGGCCCACGCTCTCGCCCAGCGTCTCGGCCATGCGTTCGGCCGCGGCGCGGGCGGCCAGGCGGCGCGGCTCCAGCATCACGATACGGCCCCGGGTCAGCCCCGCCTCCAGCATCGCCAGCGGCACCCGGGTGGTCTTGCCCGCGCCCGGGGGCGCCTGCAGCACGGCGCGGCCCGCGGCGCGCAGCGCCCCGGTCAGCTCGGGCAGGACATCGTCGATGGGCAGGCAAAAGGCGGACATGACGCCCTTATCCGCGATTTGCGCTGCCGGGGCCAGAGCCCCGCTTTCCCCCGCCGCCCTCTGGACAGCGCCGCCCCGGGCGGGGCAAATGGACCCCCGGACACAGCAGCAGGGACGCGCGCGATGGACATCACCGACCTGGCCACACGGATCCGCAACGGCGAGCGCCGGGCGCTGGCGCGCGCCATCACGCTGGTCGAAAGCGGGCGGGCCGATCACCGCGCCCAGGCCGTCGCGCTGCTGGAGGAACTGGCGAAATCCGGCCGGCAGGCGCTGCGGATCGGGCTGTCGGGCACGCCGGGAGTGGGCAAATCCACCTTCATCGAAAGCTTCGGCATGATGCTGACCGGGCAGGGGCTGAGGGTGGCCGTGCTGGCGGTGGACCCGTCGAGCGCGCGCTCGGGCGGCTCGATCCTCGGCGACAAGACCCGGATGGAACGGCTCAGCCGCGACCCGAACGCCTTCATCCGCCCCTCGCCCTCGCAATCCGAGCTTGGCGGCGTGGCGCGCCGCACCCGCGACGCGGTCAGCCTGTGCGAGGCCGCGGGTTTCGACGTGGTGCTGATCGAGACCGTGGGCGTGGGCCAGTCGGAAACCGTTGTGGCCGAGATGTCGGACCTGTTCGTCCTGCTGCTGGCGCCCGCCGGCGGCGACGAGTTGCAGGGCGTCAAGCGCGGCATCATGGAGATGGCCGACATCATCCTCGTCAACAAGGCCGACGGCGACCTGAAGCCGGCCGCCACGCGCACCTGCGCCGATTACGCGGGTGCGCTGCGCCTGCTGCGCAAACGCCCGCAGGATCCGGTGGGATTCCCCAAGGCGATGACCGTCTCCGCGCTGCAGGAGGAGGGGTTGAGGGCCGCCTGGGAGGAGATGCAGGCGCTGGCCGACTGGCGGCGCGAGACCGGCCATTTCGCCGCGCGCCGCGCCGCGCAGGCGCGCCACTGGTTCGAGGAGGAGGTCCGCCTCGGCCTGCTCGCACGGCTGGAGAGCGATCCCGCGATGCGCGCCCGCCTGGCGGAACTCGGCCAAAGGGTCGCGTCGGGCGAGGCCAGCATCGCGGGCGCCGCGCAACAGATGCTGGCGGCGCTGCAGACCTAGCGCCGCCGCCTTCTTCTTGGCGGAAATACTCCCGCCGGAGGCCCGATTTTTCGCAGAAAAATCGTCTCCAGCCTCAACGCTCCGGCGTATGCCACTCTGCCGGCGGGACGTGCCGCCGCCGCAGCCGCAGGGCCAGGCCGATGGCCACGCCGACGCCGATGGCCACCGTCAGGTCGGTCAGCACCGTCAGCACCAGCGTCAGCACCAGCAGGATCCGGTCCGACACCGGGCCGGTGGTCATGTAGCCGCGCCAGTGCTGCGGCTCGCTCATGTTCCACGCGGTCAGCATCAGCAGCGCCGCCAGCGCCGGCATCGCCAGGTATCCCGCCAGCGGCGCGGCCAGCATCATCGCGGCCAGGATCGCCAGTGCATGCACCAGCCCGGCCACCGGTGTGCGCCCGCCGGCGCGCACATTGGTCGCGGTGCGGGCGATCGCGCCGGTCGCCGGCATGCCGCCGAACAGCGAAGAGCCGACATTGGCCCAGCCCTGGGCCATGATCTCGGCGTTCGGGCGGTGGCTGCCGTCGATCATGCGGTCGGCCACCAGCGCCGAAAGCAGCGATTCGACCCCGGCCAGGAAGGCAATGATCAGCGCCGAGGGCAGCAACTCGACCAGCCGCGCGGGCGAGATGTCGGGCAGGGCGGGGGTGGGCAGGTGATCGGGCAGCGCACCGAAGCGGCTGGCGATGGTGTCCACCGGCAGCGCGAGCCATGCCGCCAGCGCCGAGCCCGCGGCGATGGCCACGATCAGGCCGGGAAAGCGCGGCGCGGCGCGGCGCAGCGCCATGATCAGCACCATCGTGCCCAGGCCGATGCCCAGCGCGGCGGGGGAGAGCCCCGCGCGCGCCTGCCACAGCGCGGCCAGCTTGGGCAGGAAATCGGCCGGCACCTCGGCGATCTGCAGGCCGAGGAAATCCTTCAGCTGGCTGGCGGCGATGATCACCGCGATGCCGATGGTGAAGCCGTTCACCACCGCCTCGGGGACATAGGAGATCAGCGCGCCCACGCGCAGGTAGCCCGCGGCGATCAGGATCAGACCGGCCATGAAGGTGGCCACCACCAGCCCGTCGTAGCCGTGCTCGGCGATGACGCTGGCCACGACCACGATGAAGGCCCCGGTGGGGCCGCCGATCTGCACCCGGCTACCGCCGAGCGCGGAAATCAGGAAGCCCGCCACGATGGCGGTGACCAGTCCCTTTTCGGGCCCCGCGCCCGAGGCGATTGCGATGGCCAGGCTCAGCGGCAGGGCGACCATGGCGACAGTGACGCCGGCGACGAGATCGGCGGCGAACCCGGCGGCGGTGTAGCCGCGCAGGGTAGTCAGGATCTTGGGTTTCATGTCAGGACAAGAGTATCGGAATGAAATTGGATGCGCCAAGCTAAGCGCCTCGGTGGGGGAAAGGAAATGGCCTCTTTGCGGTTTTTGCCCTTTTTTTTCCGGCGGCGGGATGAATCACTTGACGCCATCGCGCAAATGCCCTTAAACCGCGCGGACGGAATTCGCGGCGCTGCCTTAGCGGCGCCCGCTCTCATTTAGAGACAAGGAAACAAGCCATGTCGCGCGTGTGCGAACTGACCGGAAAAGGCCCGATGACTGGCAACAATGTCAGCCATGCCAACAACAAGACCAAGCGCCGCTTCCTGCCGAATCTCAACGACGTGACGCTGATCTCCGACGTGCTGGGCCGCTCGTTCAAGCTGCGCGTGTCGGCCTCGGCGCTGCGCACTGTTGACCATCGCGGTGGGCTCGACGCCTTCCTCGCCAAGGCGAAGGATGCCGAGCTGTCCGAGAAGGCGCTGAAGATCAAGAAGGACATCGAGAAGGCCCAGGCCGCCGCGGCCTGATCGCCTTCCCCGATGCAGTGAATGCGGCCCCGCCAGCCCGGCGGGGCCGCTTCGTTTTGCCCCCTTTCCGGGGCCGCGCGCCCTGCCTATAGTCGCGCCGATGACCCGGATACGCCCGACCCTCGCCCTTGCCCTGTCGCTGATGCTGGCCGTGACCTCGCTCACGCTGGCGGTCGCGCGTGGCCAGGCGCCGGTTGCGGGCGTGATCGAGCTGTGCTCGGGGGCGGGAATGGCGGCGGTGCCAGTCGATGCCGAGGGCAAGCCGACCGGCCCGGCGCATGTCTGCCCCGACGGGGTGGCGGCGCTGGTCAATATCGACATCGCCGCCCCGGCGATGCCGCTGCGGCCGCTGGCCGATGGCGAGCGGCTGACGATCGCGCGGATGGCCCCGGTGGCCGGCGCCGCGCCGGTGGCCGAGCAGGCCCGCGGCCCGCCGGCCTGAGCCCCGCACCCCACCCCCACCGACACAGCAAAATCACCGAAAGACAGGAGGACGAGATGTCCCTCACCAAGACCGTTTTCGCGGCCGTCGCCGCCGTTTCCCTTGCCCTGCCCGCACTTGCCGGGGAGATCATGATCGAGGACGCCTATGCCCGCGCCTCGACCGCGATGTCGAAATCCGGCGCGGCCTTCATGGTCATCAGGAACATGACCGATCAGGACGATCGCCTCATCGCCGCCACCTCGGACGTGGCGCAGCGGGTCGAGCTGCACACCCATGTCTCGGACGCCAACGGCGTGATGAAGATGATGGAAATCGAGGAAGGCTTCGCCATTCCCGCCGGCGGCGCACATGCGCTCCAGCGCGGCGGCGACCATGTCATGTTCATGGGCCTGAACCGGCCGCTGGCGCAGGGCGACGTGGTGACCCTCACCCTGAGCTTCGAGCAGGCCGGCGACATCACCGTCGAGGTGCCGGTGGACCTGGAGCGCCAGCCCGCGCAGGCGGTGAACGGCATGGGCGGGATGAAGATGGGCAACTGAGCCCGGCGCGGGGGCGGTCCTGTCGGGCCGGCCCCGCCTCTCCATCCGCCCGCCCCGCGCAAAAGCGACACCCATGTCGCGGGCGGATCAGACGGGCCACGCGACCCGTGGCAGGAGGCCCTGTTCACGCAACCTGAGCAGGGCCCTCCATGCAGACCGTCCATACCATTCCCGACGCTTTCACCGCCGCCGAATGCGAGCGAATCGCGGCCCTGGCCGAGACCGGCCGGCTGGCCGATGCCGGGCTGGTCGGCGGCGTGGCCAACCACAGCCTGCGCCGCGCCGACATCGCCTGGCTGGACGAGATCGAGGGCGCGGAATGGGTGACCGACCGCATCTTCGAACTGGTGCGCGAGGCGAACCGCGCGGTGTTCGATTTCGAACTGCGGGATTTTTCCGAAAGCGCGCAGGTGGCGCGCTATGGCGCCGAGCGGTCGGGTCATTTCGGATGGCATTCCGATATCGGCGACGGCCCGCTGGCGCGGCGGCGCAAGCTGACGCTGGTGGTGCAGCTCTCGGACCCGGCGGCCTATGAGGGCGGGGTGCTGGAACTTATGCCCGACAGCAATATCCGGGCCGCCAATGCCGCGCAGGGCAGCGCCACGCTGTTCCCCAGTTTCGTGCTCCACCGGGTGACGCCGGTGACGCGCGGCACGCGCCATTCGCTGACCATCTGGGCGCACGGCCCCGCATTCCGCTAGGGGCGGGCCAGCATCTCTGCCACCCATTCCGGCACGATCCGCGAGGCCGGGCCGTGCCGGGCCGCGTCGAAATCCGACACCGTATCGGAGGGCTCCAGGTTCAGTTCCAGCGTCTCGGCCCCGGCGCGGGCGGCGTCCTGCGCGAAGGCGGCCGCCGGGTAGACGTTGCCCGATGTGCCGATGGCCACGAACAGGTCGGCGGCGCGCAGGGCGTCCCAGATCGCCTCCATGTGGTAGGGCATCTCGCCGAACCAGACGATATCGGGCCGGGTGGCGGGCGCGGCGCAGGCGGGGCAGGGGGCGGCGGCCTGCATCTCGACGGGGGCTGCCCAGCGGTGCCCGCAGGCCGCACAGAGCGCCCCCGACAGCGCTCCGTGCATGTGCCAGACCGCCCGCGACCCGGCGCGTTCATGCAGGTCGTCGACGTTCTGGGTGACGATCAGAACCTCGCCCGGATAGTCCTTTTCCAACCTCGCCAGCGCGTGATGCGCGGCGTTGGGCGCGGATTCGAGGCAGTTGCGGCGCCGCGCGTTGTAGAATTCATGCACAAGGGCGGGATTGCGGGCGAAGCCCTCGGGCGTGGCGACCTCGTTCAGGTCGTAGCGGCTCCATAGCCCGCCCTTGTCGCGGAAGGTGCCCAGCCCGCTTTCGGCCGACACCCCGGCTCCGGTCAGAATCACGATCTTGGTCATCGCCGCCTCCTTGCGCTATTGAGGGTGGCAAAAGGAGGCCGTCATGACCACCCGCATCCTCTTCGTCTGCCTCGGCAACATCTGCCGCTCGCCCACCGCGCATGGCGTGTTCGAGCACCTGGCCCGCGAGGCCGGCGTGCCCGTCCATGTGGAAAGCGCCGGCACCGGGGGCTGGCATGTGGGCGATCCGCCCGACGCGCGCGCGGCGGCCGAGGCGGCGCGCCGGGGCTATGACCTGAGCCACCTGCGCGCGCAGCAGGTGCGGGCCGAGGATTTCCACCGCTTCGACCTGATCGTCGCCATGGACCGCTCCAACGTGGCCGCGCTGGAGCGGATGCGCCCGATCGACAGCGAAACCCCGGTCGAGCTGTTCCTCTCCTTCGCCGGGACCGAGCGGCTGGAGGTGCCCGACCCCTATTACGAGGGCGGCTTCGACCTGGTGCTGGACCTGATCGAGACGGCGAGCCACGGGCTGCTCGCCCGGCTGCGCTGAGTCGGCCGGCAAAGGGCGCCGTTCAGCGCCCCTGCCGCTGCCTCCCTGTCACTTGCAGAAGGCCTGCGCGGTGGCGCCGAAATTCTGGTAGCGTTCCCAGAACGCCGCGTGACCGCGATTGGCGGACTGGCGCACAACCTGCGCCTTGTGCGGATCGCGGAAGAAGCTGGCGGCGAGTTTCTGGTCGCCCTTGGTCAGTGTCAGGTTCGCCGCCTCCTGGATGCAGCCGCAGAGGTTGCGGTTGGCGGCGTCGCGGTTGGACGTCAGGCAGGCGTTCTCGATCACGCCGGCCTGGGCGGTGCTGGCGGCCATCACGACGGCCACGGCCCCGAATGTCAGGTATCTCATGTCTCTGCCTCGCCCCGGTGGAGCAGGGCGGCGGTTTGGCCCGCCGTCCCGTTTGGTTCGGATAGTGGCCGGAGTATGCCCAATCCGGGCGCCTCTTTCAATCGGGCGTGGCGCCGCAGCGGAGCGGGCGCAGCGCCGGAGGGCCAGTCGCGCGAGGGCCATTGACCAAGCCCTGTTTCCACAGCATATGCGTGACTCATGACCGATCTCGCACATATCCGCAATTTCTCGATCGTGGCCCATATCGACCACGGAAAATCCACGCTCGCCGACCGGCTGATCCAACTCACCGGGACGGTGGCCGAACGCGACATGAAGGAGCAGCTCCTCGACGCGATGGACATCGAGCGCGAGCGCGGCATCACCATCAAGGCCAACACCGTGCGGATCGAGTATCCGGCCAAGGACGGCGAGACCTATGTGCTGAACCTGATCGACACGCCCGGCCATGTCGACTTCGCCTACGAGGTCAGCCGCTCGATGCAGGCGGTCGAGGGCTCGCTGCTGGTCGTGGACGCCACGCAAGGGGTCGAGGCGCAGACGCTGGCCAATGTCTACGCCGCCATCGATGCCGACCACGAGATCGTGCCGGTTCTGAACAAGATCGACCTGCCGGCGGCGGATTGCGAGCGCGTGGCCGAGCAGATCGAGGACGTGATCGGCATCGACGCCAGCGACGCCGTCCGGATCTCGGCCAAGACGGGCTTGGGTATTCCCGACGTTCTGGAGGCCATCGTCCAGCGCCTGCCCGCCCCCAAGGGCCAGCGCGACGCGCCGCTGAAGGCGATGCTGGTGGACAGCTATTACGACTCCTATCTCGGCGTGGTCGTGATCATCCGCGTGATCGACGGGGTGATCAAGAAGGGCGACCGCATCAAGATGATGAAGACGGGCGGCGCCTACCCGGTGGACCGCCTTGGCGTGTTCCGCCCGCAGATGGAAGACATCAAGGAACTGGGCCCGGGCGAGATCGGCTTTCTCACCGCCTCGATCAAGCAGGTGCGCGACACCCGCGTGGGCGATACCATCACCCATGAAAAGAAACCCTGCGCCCAGGCGCTGCCGGGCTTCAAGCCGGCGCAGCCGGTGGTGTTCTGCGGCCTGTTCCCGGTGGATTCGGCCGAGTTCGAGGACCTGCGCGATTCGATCGAGAAACTGGCGCTGAACGACGCCTCCTTCTCCTACGAGATGGAGACCTCGGCCGCGCTCGGCTTCGGCTTCCGCTGCGGCTTCCTCGGGCTGTTGCACCTGGAGGTGATCCGCGACCGGATCGAGCGCGAATACGACATCGACCTGATCACCACCGCGCCCTCGGTGATCTACCAGCTGCACATGCGAGACGGCACCGTACGCGAGCTTCACAACCCCGCCGACATGCCCGACCTGACCCATGTCGATCATATCGAGGAGCCGCGCATCAAGGCCACGATCCTGGTGCCAGACGAATATCTCGGCGACGTGCTGAAGCTGTGCCAGGACCGGCGCGGCATCCAGATGGACCTGACCTATGCCGGCAGCCGCGCGATGGTGGTCTACGACCTGCCGCTGAACGAGGTGGTGTTCGATTTCTACGACCGCCTGAAATCGGTGACCAAGGGCTACGCCAGCTTCGACTACCAGATGATCGGCTACCGCCAGGACACCCTGGTCAAGATGCAGATCCTGGTGAACGATGAGCCGGTGGACGCGCTGTCGGTGATGGTCCACCGCGACCGCGCCGAGCAGCGCGGGCGGGCGATGTGCGAGAAGCTGAAAGAGCTGATCCCGCGCCACATGTTCAAGATCCCGATCCAGGCCGCGATCGGCGGCCGGGTGGTGGCGCGCGAGACCATTTCCGCCATGCGCAAGGACGTGACGGCGAAATGCTATGGCGGCGACGTGACCCGGAAGAAGAAGCTGCTGGAGAAGCAGAAGGCGGGCAAGAAGAAGATGCGCCAGTTCGGCAAGGTGGAGATCCCGCAGCAGGCGTTTATCAATGCGTTGAAGATGGATGATTGAAGATGCAGTGTTTTGTGATTTCCCCGATTGGCGAAGAAGGATCTGACACTCGCAAGGCCTCTGACGATGTTTTTGAATTTATTATCCAAGAGGCCTTGGTGCCTCTTGGATTTACCGTCGAGCGCGCCGACATGATTGCCGAAAGTGGTCTAATCACAACGCAAATTATCGAACGGATTGTCTCCAGTGACCTCGTGGTGGCGGATCTAACCCATCACAATGCGAACGTCTTCTATGAATTGGCGATACGGCATATTACCGGGAAGCCATTTATCCACATGATATCCGAAGACGACAAAATTCCATTTGATGTGGCTGCGTCCAGGACGATTATTTACTCTACTGATTTGGCTGGAGCGAAGCGGGCAAAACATGAGCTTGCTAAGCAGGCCCAAGCTTTTCGGGATCATTCCTGTAAGGTTGAAAGCCCCGTTTCAGTTGCGCTTGATTTGAAAGCGCTGAGTAGCAGCGAGGATCCGGTTCAGACTGCCTTGGGCCGTATTGAGGTCGAAATGACCAAGATACGTTCCGAGGTGGCGACGGCTATGAAATTGCAGTCTCAAGCGTTTGGTCGAGGGATTCTTGACTTCGCGGTTGGAACAGCATTGGGGTCGGAAAAAACAGGTTGGACCGAAGAGCGCTTGGAGCTTTTGAAATCGATGTGGGGCGATGGCGCAAGTGCGACGCAGATCGCGGAGGCGCTAGGGGGTATCACTCGAAATGCAGTGATCGGAAAAATTCACAGGCTCGGTCTCAATAACCGAAAAACGGACTCTGACGGTGAGTGATATTTCTTGCGCTGTGTAATAGCCGCCATGTTAGGCGATTTCGGTTTCTAAAAGGCTCTTTCTGATCGTCCCGGGCAGCGCCCGACCCGCCCCCACGGGGCGGGCGCTTCTCGCCCACCCCGTCGGGCCGGGCGCTGCCCTCTGTTTGGACCTGATCGGCTGTGGGTCTGGCTTCGCCGGGCGCGTCCACCGTAGGGGCGCCGCAAAATATGCTATCCTGTCCCCGCCGGATCCCCCGGCACAGGGAGGGACAGATCATGACACCGGAACTTCGCAGCTCGATCCTGCTGGGGCGCGTGACGCATTACACCGAGATCATGCGCACCACGATTTTCACCTATGCGGCCCTTGCCGCCATCATCGAATTCGGTCCTGCCGGCTATTCGGTTCCGCTGACGGTGCTGGTGGTGGCCACCGCCGCCTATGGCATCCTCGCCGGCGGCGCCGCGCTCGATGACCTCATAAACCTGCGCGAGGATCTGGACGACGCCGTCGCCCAGACGGCCTATGGCCGGGGGCTCAAGGCCCGCAACCTGCCCGCGCTCAAGATGATCTCGGCGGTGCTGCTGGGGCTGGTCGGGCTGGCCGAGCTTTACGCGATCCTGACCTGAGCCGCGCCCGGGCCGGCGCCGCCGTCAGAGCGAGGATTTGACCTTGCGGGCCGAGTTGGCCACGGCGTTGCCGGCGGCCGACAGGTCCTGGCCGGCGCCCTCGACCGTGGCGCAGGCGGTCAGGGCCAGAAGGGTCAGCATCGAAATCATCAGGCGCAGGGGCATTCGCGGTCTCCTTCACGGTGCGGAGGCCATATTTAGGCGCCTTAGCGCAGGGCGGCAAGGGGACGGGCCAGCGGGTTCCCGCGCATGATCGCCGGGGCGGTGGCGGGGCGCTCAGCCCTCCGCGCCGTGGGCGGCCTCGGGGTGGTCGGCCATGAACTGGCTGAGCACCGAGAACAGCTCCCGCGCATGGGGCAGGTTGTCGGCATGCAGGGCCGCGCGGATGTCCTCGCAGATCATCTGCTGCACATGCTGCGGGCCGCGCGGCAGGTGCATCAGGTAATCGCCCAGCGCCGAGGCGTTCAGCTCGGGCAGGCCCTCATGCTCGGCGATGGCCGCGATCTCCTCGCGGGTCAGGCTGGTCATGTCTTCGATGTCGTCGAGGGTGATCATGGCAGGCTCCGTCCGGGTTGCGGGTGGCGGTTTGCGCCAGCCTAGCACGGACGCCCCCGCCCCCCGTTGACACGGATCAAGGGCCCGCGCGGGGCGGCGGTTTTGCGCCAGATCACAGGCACATTGTGCGTGCTTCTTTTGAATCCGCCCCGATCAGGCCGGAAAGGAAGGCCCGAATGCTCCGCCTTGCCATGCTGCTCTATTCGCTGATCTCGGCCACGCTTGCGGGCTCGGCCATCGTGGCCGTGCGGGTGGCCGGGTTCGACACCCTGGCGCCGATCCTGGCCGCCGCCCTGGGGGCGGTGCTGGCCGTGCCCGTGACCTGGGGCGTGGCGCGGGCGCTCTGCGGCCGGGGCTGAGCCGGGATCAGGCGGTCGCGGCCAGCCAGGCGCGCACCGCGGCCTCGAACTCGCGGGGCTTGTCGGCATGCAGCCAGTGGCCCGCGCCGGGGATCTTGGCGAAGCGCGCCTTGGGAAAGAGCGCCCGGATCGCGGGGCGGTGTTCGGCGCGCACATAATCCGAGGCGGCCCCGGTCAGGAACAGGGTGGGGCCGTCGAAGCGGCCCTGCGGGTCGGGCCAGCCGACGATGCCGGGCATCGCGGCCTCCAGCGCGTCGAGGTTCAGCCGCCAGCGTTTCCCCTTCACGTCGAGCGATTGCAGCAGGAAGGCGCGCAGCGCCGGATCCTCGACATGGGGGGCGAGCTGCGCGGCGGCGTCGCTGCGCTTGGCCACCGAGGACAGGTCCACCGCGCGCATGGCGTGGATATAGCGGATCTGGGTGTGGCCATAGGCGACCGGCGCGATGTCGGCCACGATCAGGCGGTTGACCAGTTCGGGCCTGGTCAGTGCCAGCACCATCGAGGTCTTGCCGCCCATCGAGTGGCCCAGCACATCGGCGCGCCCGCCATGCGCCTCGATCACCTCGGCGAGGTCGGCGGCCATTTCGGGGTAGGTGTGGCTGTCGAACCAGGGGCTGTCGCCGTGGTTGCGCATGTCCACCGCGATCACCTGGCGTTCGTCGGACAGGCGCTTGGCCAGCACGCCCCAGTTGCGCCCCGAGCCGTAGAGGCCGTGGGCGATCAGGAGCGGCGGCTGGTCGGTGGGATCACCGTGCAGGATCGTGTTCAGCATGCCGCACTCATAGCGCTTCGCGCCGGACGGGGCCAGAGATGTTGAAGCGCCCCCGCCACTCGCGCTAGAATTGTGCCCGAGGGCGGAGGACCCATGGCGCAGGTTTCGGTTGAGCAGCTGGCGGCCTCGGTGGAGGCGCTGATGGAAAAACGCATGGGCGTGGGCGGCCGCGGCCTGCCGGCCAAGCTGCGGCGTGCCGGCCGGCGCTTGCCGCGACATGTGCGGCGCGACGCCGGGATGATCGCCGAGGCGCTGCACCTGGCCCGGAGCCCGAAACTCGCCCGGCAGATCGACCTCGCCCGGCTGGAGGTGGCCGAGCGGCGCGTGGCGGCGTATCTGCGGGGCTACGACCGGGCCGACCGGCGCAAGGGCGCGGTTCTGGGGCTGCTCGGCAGCCTGTCGTTCAACCTGCTGGCGGTGGGTGCGCTGGTGGTTGCGGTTCTGGTCTGGCGCGGGCTGGTCTAGGGTCAGGACCCATAAACCTGCTTGAGGCTGCCCGGTCTGCGTGATTCAAGCTCCCAAACAGAGGGGGCATCATGAGCGGGCATTTCTGGCTGACAG
>NZ_JAGSOU010000013.1 GCF_018139985.1 Actibacterium sp. MT2.3-13A
GAGACGCGGCGGCCCCGGACGGGCCGGCCGCCGCCGCCACCCCGACCAGCGCCGGCAGCAGCAGCGCCGCCGCCACCAGCCCCGGCTCGCCCCCCAGCCAGAACGCCCCCAGCGTCAGCGCCGGCAGCACCGCGAGGGTCCGCGGGCCAGACAGCGCCGCGCGCAGGGCCGGAGGCAGCCGGCTGACGATTGGCGGGGGGAAGGCGGGCATTGGCGTCCTTTCCTGGGGGCAGGGGGACGCTAGGGGAGAGTCGTCAGTTTGGGGTTAACGCAGCCGGGGAAGCTCCGGGGCATTTTCGTCAAATGCATGCGGGTCACGGGTGAGGCCCGCGAAATCGAACAGCTTCGGGTCCAGCATATGCGACGGACGGATGTTCATCAGCGCGCGGAACATCACCTGGCGGCGGCCCGGCGCGTTCCTTTCCCATTGGTCGAGGATCTGCTTGACCTGCTGGCGCTGCAGGCCGTCCTGGCTGCCGCACAGGTCGCAGGGGATGATCGGGTAGTTCATGGCGCGGGCGAATTTCTCGCAATCCTCCTCGGCCACATGGGCCAGCGGGCGGTAGACGAAAAGGTCGCCCTCTTCGTTGACCAGCTTGGGCGGCATGGTGGCCAGCCGCCCGCCGTGGAAGAGGTTCATGAAGAAGGTTTCCAGGATGTCGTCGCGGTGATGGCCCAGCACCACCGCCGAGCAGCCCTCCTCGCGCGCGATCCGGTAGAGATTTCCGCGCCTCAGCCGCGAGCACAGCGCGCAGTAGGTGCGCCCCGCCGGCACCTTCTCCTTCACCACGGAATAGGTGTCCTGATATTCGATCCGGTGCGGCACCTGCATCTTTTCCAGGAACTTCGGCAGCACCGTGGCCGGAAAGCCGGGCTGGCCCTGGTCGAGGTTGCAGGCGAGCAGGTCAACCGGCAGCAGCCCGCGCCATTTCAGCTCGTAGAGCACCGCCAGAAGGGTGTAGCTGTCCTTGCCGCCCGACAGGCACACCAGCCAGCGCGCGCCGCGCTCGATCATGCCGTATTGCTCGATCGCCTCGCGGGCATGGCGCACGATGCGTTTGCGGAGTTTCCGGAACTCCGTCGAGGAGGGCGCGCCGTGGAACAGCGGGTGGATATCGTCGAGATCGTCGAGCATGGGGCGGCTTTAGAAGAGTTGCGGGCTGCGGGCAAGGGGCGTGCGGTTGGCTGGGACCTGTGGCGCGCGCGGTGGGGGCGCCGAGGGCCACGGGCGGCCGGGGGCGATAGGAATTCGATATGAGTCGCACATGACTTTCATATGGGCAATTCGAAGAGGCCGCGGGGCTAACATCCCGGCGGTCCCGCGGCGTGGATCGGAGCGGGGCCCGGTGCTAGGCTGCATGGCAGGAGGAGCGAAATGGGTCTGAAACACAAGAGGCGCGAGTTGCATGGGGTCGTTGGCGGGCTTGGGGTCGTCGTGGCGCTGGCCGGGTTCGTGGGGGGCTGGATGTCGGTGACCACGACGATCGTCGTCACCTTCGGCGTTTGGATCATCGGCGCGACGCTGGTGAACCTGCTGACGGAGCCGCCGGAGCGCTGAGAGGGATCCGAGCGATTCCAAATGTCCCTCCAGGGCGGCGCGGCCTGCTGATCGGGGCTATTGGTCTGGCTTTGTTTTCTGCTCCGGATCCGGCACCGGGTCATAGCCGGTGTCGCCCAGCGGGTGGCAGCGGCCGATCCGCCGCAGCGCCAGCCAGCCGCCGCGGATCGCGCCGTGCTTTTCCAGCGCCTCCAGCGCGTAGGCGCTGCAGGTCGGCTGATAGCGGCAGTTGAAGCCCACCCAGGGGCTGAAGATCAGCCGGTAGGCGCGCACGGGCAGGGCGGCGAGATGGGCGAGGGGGGTCACTGGGCCTCTCCATGGATCTTTTTCAGGGCGTATTTCAGATCGCCCACCAGATCCATATAGGGACGCTCGGCCGTGGCGCCGGCGCGGCCGATCAGCACATAGTCCCATCCGGGACGGCCCATCGTCGCGAGATGCTCGCGCGCCAGCGCGCGCAGGCGCCGCTTGGCACGGTTGCGGGCGACCGCATTTCCGACCTTTTTTGAGCAGGTGAAGCCCACGCGGATGAGTGCGCCGTCGGGCTCCTCCGCGCCGCGCCGGCGGGCCTGAAGGATGAATCCCTTCACCGCCTGCCGCCGCGCCCGGGCGGCGCGCAGGAAATCGGCGCGTTTGGCGAGGGTCTGCAGACAAACGGAAACCGCCGGGGGCGTTTCGGTGGCGTCCGGCGTTGCGCCTGCCACGTCTGCCTCCGGCGGTGTCATATCCGTTTGCCTTTCGGCGCGGCGCTTAGGCGCTCAGCGACTTCCGGCCCCGTGCGCGGCGTGCGTTCAGGATCTTGCGGCCGGCCTTGGTGGCCATGCGCGCGCGGAAGCCGTGGCGGCGCTTGCGAACCAGGTTCGAGGGTTGGTAGGTGCGTTTCATCGCTCAGGCTCCGTCAAATCAGTCTGGCCCGAACCCCGGGTGGATTCGAGGGCCGGTGATGTTCGAAGCCCGGTCTTTAGGCGTATTGTCCCCCGGTGTCAATTCGCTGACGGTGGGTTTTCTGCAACAAATGGCGGGCATTGCGCGACCCGCGTGTTACAGAGGCCGCAACTGGTCCCGGTTTTGCTGGCCCCGGCGGGTCACCTGTGATCAAGGCGGCGTGAAGCCCCTGTTTCTTGCGCGCGCGGAGCCGCATGTTGGGGCGGACAGGACAGCAGATGGAACAACGCCCGATGAGCCAGATCACCACCCCCCCGAGGCCCGGCCTGATGCGCCGGCTGCCGCTGATCGTGATCGCGGCGGTGGCCGTTCTGGGGGCCTTCACCCTGCGCGATTCCCTGTCCTTCGAGATGCTGGCCGAGAATCGCGAGGCGCTGATCGCCTTCCGCGACGCCCATTACGCGCTCAGCGCGCTGGGCTTTGTCGCCGGTTACGCGGCGATGGTGGCGCTCTCGCTGCCCGGCGCGACCATCGCCACGCTCACCGGCGGGTTCCTGTTCGGGGTTTTTCCCGGCGTGTTGTTCAACGTCACTGCGGCCACGATCGGGGCGACCGGCATATTCCTCGCTGCCCGGATCGGGGGCGGTGACCGGCTTGGGGCGCGGCTGGAGGGGTCCGAGGGCATGGTCAAGCGCATCAAGGACGGCATCGACGAGAACCAGTGGTCGATGCTGTTCGTGATCCGGCTGGTGCCGGCGGTGCCGTTCTTTCTGGCCAACCTGGTGCCGGCCTTCCTGGAGGTGCCGCTGCACCGCTTCATGATCTCCACCTTCCTCGGCATCATTCCCGGCGGGCTGGTCTATACCTCCGTCGGCGCGGGGCTGGGCGAGGTCTTCGCCCGCGGCGAGACGCCCGATCTCGGTATTCTCTTCACCCCCCCGGTGCTGGCGCCGATGCTGGGGCTGGCGGCGCTGGCGGCGCTGCCGGTGGCGATCAAGGCGTTGCGGAGGTGACCGGCATGGAGCGGATCGAGACGGATCTGTGCATCATCGGGGCGGGCTCGGGTGGGCTGTCGCTTGCCGCCGGCGCGGTGCAGATGGGCGCGCGGGTGGTGCTGGTCGAGGGCCACAGGATGGGCGGCGACTGCCTGAACTACGGCTGCGTGCCATCGAAGGCGCTGCTGGCCGCCGGCAAATCCGCGCAGGCGATGCGTTCGGGCGGGCCCTTCGGCGTGGCCCCGGTTGAGCCGGAGGTAGATTACGCCGCCGCGCAGGCGCATGTGGCCCGCGCCATCGCCGCCATCGCCCCGCATGACAGCGTGGAGCGGTTCGAGGCGCTGGGCGTGCGGGTCATTCAGGCCTGGGGGCGCTTCGTCTCGGAGGCCGAGCTGGAGGCGGGCGACGCGGTGATCGCGGCGCGCCGCTTCGTGGTGGCCACCGGATCGTCGCCCCTGGTGCCGCCGGTCCCGGGGCTGGAGGGCGTGGCCTACCTGACCAACGAGACCCTGTTCGACCTGCGCACGCGGCCCGGCCACCTGCTGATCATTGGCGGTGGCCCGGTCGGGCTGGAGATGGCGCAGGCGCATGTGCGTCTGGGCGCCCGGGTGACGGTGATCGAGGCCGCCCGCGCGCTGGGCCGGGAGGATCCGGAACTGGCGGCCGTGGTGCTGGCGCGCCTGCGCGCCGAGGGCGTGGAGATCGTGGAGGGGCAGGCGGTGACGCGGGTCTCGGGGCAGGCGGGCGCGATCACGGTGGAGACCTCTGAGGGCCGCCACGACGGGACGCATCTGCTGGTCGCGGTGGGGCGCAGGCCCAATCTCGACCGGCTGAACCTCGACGCCGCGGGGGTGGAGGTCACGCGCGCGGGCATCAAGGTGGATGCCGCCCTGCGCAGTTCCAACCGGCGTATCTATGCCATCGGCGACGTGGCGGGGGGCGCGCAGTTCACCCATGTGGCGGGTTATCACGCAGGGGTGGTGATCCGCTCCATCCTGCTGGGCCTGCCGGCGAAGGCGCGCGGGGGGCATATCCCCCGCGTCACCTATACCGACCCGGAGCTGGCGCAGGTCGGCCCGACCGAGCAGGAGGCGCGCGAGGTGCATGGCGCCAAGCTGACCGTCACGCGCTTCGATTTTGCGGGCAACGACCGGGCCATCGCGACGGGCCAGGCGGAGGGGCTGATCAAGGTGATGGTGGTCAGGGGGCGGCCTGTCGGCGCCTCCATCGTGGGCCCGGAGGCGGGGGAGTTGATCGGGATCTGGGCGCTGGCGATCGCCAACGGCCTGAAGATGGGCGCGGTGGCGAACATGGTCGCGCCCTACCCGACGCTGGGCGAGGTTAACAAGCGGGCCGCGGGTAACTATTTCTCGCCCAGGCTTTTTGATAACCCTTGGGTGAAACGGGTCGTCCGGCTGGTGCAGCGCGCGATCCCCTGAGCCCGCAAACGAGGCCCGCATGGTCCTGAACACGCTTTCCGGCCGCTTCCTGCTCTTGACGATCGCCTTCGTCATGCTGGCCGAGGTGTTCATCTTCGTGCCCTCGGTGGCGCGGTTCCGCGAGGACTATCTGCTCAGCCGCCTGGAGCGGGCGCAGATCGCCTCGCTGGCAACGCTGGCCACAGAAGACATGATCGACGACGCGCTGGAGCGAGAGCTGCTGGAGAACGCGGGCGTGTTCAACGTCGTGCTCCGACGCAATGAGATGAGCCAGCTGGTGCTGTCCTCGCCGGTGCCGGGCGAGGTGCACGCGGCCTACGACCTGCGCGACGCGGGCGCGGCCGAACTGATGCGCGACGCGATGATCCGGCTGCTCGACCCCGAGAACCGCATCATCCGGGTGCTGGGCCACCCGGTGCGCGGCGCCGGGCTGGCCATCGAGGTCACGATGGAGACCGCGCCGCTGCGCGCGGCGATGATCGATTACGGCTTGCGCATCCTGGCGCTTTCGGCGGTGATCTCGGTCATCACCGCCTTCCTGCTGTTCCTGGCGGTGCGCCGGCTGCTGGTCACGCCGATCAAGCGCGTGGTGGCCGCCATGCAGAGCTACGCCGAGGCGCCCGAGGACGCGCGCCGCATCATCGAGCCCACCGCCGGCGTGGCCGAGTTGCGCGAGGCGGAGGCCGCGCTGCGGTCGCTGCAGACCCAGCTGACCGGCGCGCTGCGCCAGAAGGAGCGGCTGGCGCAGCTGGGCGGCGCGGTGGCCAAGATCAGCCACGATTTGCGTAACATCCTGACCACGGCGCAGCTGTTCGCCGACCGGATGGAGGCAAGCGAGGACCCGGGCGTGAAACGCACCGCGCCCAAGATCGTGGGTGCGATCAGCCGGGCGGTGAACCTGTGCGAGACCACGCTGGCCTTCGGCCGCGCCGAGGAGCCGCCGCCGATGCTGGGCCGGGTCTATCTCGCCCAGATCGTGAACGACGTGGTGGACAGCGAGCGGCTGGCGGCGGGCGAGCACGATATCAGCTTCGCCGAGGACGTGCCGGCGGGCCTGACTTTGCGCGCCGACCCCGAGCAGCTTTACAGGGTGCTGTCGAACCTGATCCGAAACGCCCGGCAGGCGATCGTGGCCAGCGGCAAGCCCGGCGAGATCGGCGTCAGCGCCGAGGAGGACGACGCCGCCTGGGTGATCCGAATCACCGACACCGGGCCGGGGCTGCCGCCCAAGGCGCGCGAGCACCTGTTCCAGCCCTTCCAGGGCGGCACGCGCAAGGGGGGCACCGGGCTGGGGCTGGCGATCTCGGCCGAGCTGATCCGCGGCCACGGCGGGCGGCTGGAGCTGCTGGAGACCGGGCCGAGCGGCACCAGCTTCCGCATCGTGCTGCCCAAGGCGGTGGATGCCTTCGAGACGACGGCGCCATAGGGGGCGGGGTGGTGCAGGAATTTTGAAAAAACCTCTCTCAGGCCCCTTGCAAACCCCCGCGCCCCCGGATACATGAAGCCTCCACGCGCTGGTAGCTCAGTTGGATAGAGTACTTGACTACGAATCAAGGGGTCGGGGGTTCGAATCCTCCCCAGCGCGCCATCTCCCACATGTCCAACTGAAAACGCGTCGCTGTTCGCGACGGTTTGCGTTTCGCGCCGACGGGTTTGCGCCGTTCCGTTCCCGGTTCACGTTCACCACGACCCGCATCCGGTAGCTTGGGCGGGTGTCGTTCCCGGCCACCTTCCGCGTCGCATGGTCCGTCAGCGCCCCGACCTGGCGGGGCGCTTCCGGTTCCTTTCCCGACGATTTCGATCCACGAATCCTTCGCGCACCCGACCAGCATGTTCCTGCGCAACCTGATGTCGATTGACACCGAAGAACTGGTGCGCGCGCAGCCGATGGACGCGGTCGTGCTGATCGGCGGCTGCGACAAGACCGTTCCCGCGCAGCTGATGGGCGCGGCCAGCGCCGGGGTTGCGGCGATCCAGCTTGTCACCGGGCCGATGCTGACCGGCAACCATCGCGGCGAACGCGTGGGCGCCTGCACCGATTGCCGCCGCTTCTGGACGCGCTACAGGGCGGACGAGATCGACGATCAGGAAATTGCCGAGGTGAATTCGGCTCTGGTGCCCGGCGCGGGCACCTGCGGGGTGATGGGCACGGCCAGCACGATGGCGCTGGTGACCGAGGCGCTCGGCATGATGCTGCCCGGGGGCGCGACCGCGCCCGCCGTGTCCGCCGACCGCCGCCGCGTGGCGGAGGAGACCGGCCGCGTGGCCGTCGATCTCGCCGCCGCGAAGCGCACGCCGCGCGACATCATGACCGCCGCCGCCTTCGAGAACGCGCTGACGGTGCTGCTCGCCGTGGGAGGCTCGACCAACGCCATCGTGCACCTGACCGCGATGGCCGGGCGGCTGGGCATCGCGCTCGACCTCGACGCCTTCGACCGGATCAGCCGGAACGTGCCCGTGCTGGTCGACCTCAAGCCTTCGGGCCAGCACTACATGGCGGACCTGCACGACGCGGGGGGCTCGCGCGCATCCTGCGCGAGCTGCGCGACCTGCTGCACCTCGATTGCCTGACGGTGACCGGCCGGACGCTGGGCGAGGAACTCGACGCCGCACCGCAGGGGTGGGCGCAGTCGATCATGTCCCCGCGCGCCGAGCCGCTTCACCCCCAGGGCGGGATGGCGGCGCTGCGCGGCAACCTCGCGCCCCGTGGGGCGATCATCAAGCAGTCCGCGGCCAGCCCCGGCCTTGTCCGCCACCGCGGCCGCGCGGTGGTCTTCACCTCGCTGGAGGATCTCGCGCGGCGCATCGACGACCCGGATCTCGACGTTCGTGCCGACGATGTGCTGGTGCTGCAGAACGCGGGGCCAAAGGGCGCGCCGGGGATGCCCGAGGCGGGCTACATGCCGATCCCGCGCAAGCTGGCGCAGGCCGGCGTGAAGGATATGGTCCGCATCTCCGACGCCCGCATGAGCGGCACCGCGAGCGGCACGATCGTTCTGCACGTCACGCCCGAAAGCGCCGAAGGCGGCCCCTTGGCGCTGGTGCGCGACGGGGACGAAATCGAACTCGACGTGGAACGGCGGCGACTTCAACTGCATGTCGCGGAGGCGGAGCTTGACCGGCGACGGCATGCCGTCACCGGACCGTCGGTGACGATCCCCGAACGTGGCTACGGAGCCCTCTTTCTGCGTTCCGTCCTTCAGGCCGACGAGGGCTGCGATTTCGATTTTCTCGTGCCGAAGGCCGACAGGCGGACACCCGGCTGAACCCGGTCGGGTGGACCTGTCCCTGGCTGCCGGACGCCATCGGCCCGAGCTCTCCGGCTCAGTCTTCGGGCGAGAAATAGTCTGGGTAGGTTTCGGCGATCTTCGGCAGATCCTTGAGGATTTGGCGCAAATGGAGGCGCATCGCCCTTTCGGCCTCTTCTTCGTTGCGCTGCGCGACGGCGCGGACGATATCCTCGTGTTGGGCGATGAGCTCTTCGATCGGCAAATCCACGGCCACGAGGAAACGCACCCTGTCCAGTTGTGACTTGAGCTTTTGCAGGTATGTCCAGATCTGCGGTTTGCCGGCGGCCTCCGCCAGGGTCCGGTGCAGGGCTTCATCCAGCCCCATGAAGTGCAGCGGATCCCTTGCGGCGTCGCTTCGTTGCTGGGTCAGGATCTCCTCCAGGGCCTCGCTCATTTCGGGCGTGATGTTCCGTGCGGCCAGGCGAACCAGATCCGCCTCGACCGATTCACGGACGAAGCGCGAATCGTAGACTTCGCGTATCGAGATCTTGGAAACGAAGGTTCCGCGCTGCGGCCGGATTTCAACCAGCCCTTCGGCCGCGAGCCGGATGAATGCCTCGCGGACCGGCTGGCGCGACACCTGCATCAGCTTGGCGGTTTCCTGTTCCGACAGGCGCCGCCCCGGTTTGAATTCGCCAAAAAGGATTGTCGATCTGAGGGCTGACAGAACCTGTGTGGAAACCGGCGCTTCCGGCGAAAGCGTGAATTCCGTGAGGGGTTTGAGCAGCGCTTCCATCCCAGTTCCTTTACATGGCCTTTCTCACGGGGCGGCGCCCGGTCTGGAGACTGCCGTTCCGCTTTGATCGCCGAACGGAAGACCGCTGCACCGGCGTAGAACGCGGTCTCCGGTCTTCAGTCGAACGGTGCGGACAAACCAGTTTGCGCGGCAAGCTGCAAGAAGTCTTCCTGGGTCGCCGGGTCAAGAGGAATTCCCTCGACGCGGCGCCGGTCCGCTTCCGCCCATTCCCGGTCGCCCGGCGCCAGCACCTTTTTCCCGGTCTGCGGCTTGGAGTTGCGCAGCAGGGTCAGGTATCGCTCCATCCCGGCCCTGACGATTTCGCCGCCGATGAAGCCTTCGGGGTCCATGACGATCACGAAGGCGCCAAGCTCGCGCGGGGTCTCGATATCCTCGCCGTTCATCGGCAGGATCTCGGGGCTGAGCCGCATGCCGGTGAGGACGGCGGAAAAGATCTCCGAGATCCCGCCCAGGGCCGCGCCCTTGAAGCCGAAGGCGTGGCCCACGGGGGCGAGCATCGCCGCGGCGTTCGGGTCCGTGGTGTCGAGGCCGTCATCGTCGGAGGCCACCCCCGGCGGCAGTTCGACGCCGAGCGACCGATAGAGCAGCACCCGGTTGAACGGCACGGCGCTGGTCGCCATGTCCAGCAGCCAGGGATGCTCGCCGCCGGTGGGCACGGCCATGGAAATCGGATTGGTCCCGTGGAACCGCTCCGCGCCGTCATGCAGCCGCACGAAGCTGTCCGAGTTGCAGAACGACATCGCCAGCATGCCCCGGCGGGCGGCATGCATCGTGTAGGCGCCGGCCGGTCCGAAATGCGAACTGTTTCGTATGCCCACGGCGGCGATCCCCGTCTCGGCGGCCATGTCGCAGGCGAGATCGGTCGCCGAATAGGTCGCATAGGCGCCGTGGGCATGATCCGCGTCGAGCAGCGCCGTGCCGCTTCGGACGCGGTTCGGCTTCAGTTTCGGCGACTTGTTCAGGCGGCCGCCCTCGAACATGCGGAAGTAATGTCCGAGCAGCCGCACGCCGTGGCTGTCGACGCCATGAAGGGACCCGTGCATCATCGCCCGGCTCGCGGCCTCCGCGGATGCCGCCTCGACGCCGATGGCCGTCAGGGCTTCGGTGCAGAAGGCCGCAAGCCGTTCCGGCGTGGCGCGTGGGCGCGAGATTTCCTCTGTTTTCATTGCCTTCCTTTCGCGGAATTCGCCATTTCGGTTGCAGGATCTGAGCCGGGCCGGAGCCTCACGGCATCAACTGGCCGCCATTGACCTCGATGGTTTGCCCGATGATGTAGCCGGCCAGGGCGTCGGACGCGAGGAACAGGTAGGCCCCCACGCAATCGCTGGCCACGCCCAGCCGCCCCTGCGGAACCGTGGCGAGCATCGCGTCGAGCTGGGCCTGCGTCGAGTAACGCTCGTGGAACCGGGTGGTTATGACGCCGGGGGCAACCGCATTGACGCGGATCCCGTATTGAATCCATTCCTTTGCCATTCCGCGCGTCACGTTCGAGACGAAGGACTTGGACGAGCCGTAAAGACCGGCGCCGCCGCTGGCGCCGTTGCGCGCCGCGATGGATGTCGTGTTGATGACAAACCCGCCATCCTTTCTGAGATAGGGCAGGGCGGCCTTGGAGGCGACGAGGATGGATCGCGCATTCAGGTCCATGATCTCGTCGTAATCCTTGTCGGTCACCTCCGCGTAGGGCACGCGGCGCACCATGCCCCCGGCATTGTTGATCAGCCCGGACAGGCCGCCCAGACGCTCTGCGACCTCCTGCGTCGCCGCGGCCAGCTCTTGGGAGTTGCTTGCGTCCGCCCGGACAAGTTCCACCGTTCCGCCGTTGCCGCGGATCTCTTCGGCAAGCGCCTCGGCGGCGTCCTTGGAGGCAAAGTAGTGCAGGCCGATCTTGGCGCCCTGCGCCGCGAACGCGCGCGCCAGCTCCGCGCCGATCCCGGTCGATGCGCCAGTGATCAAGACGCCTTTGCCCGCGAACTCCGGCAGCGAGATATCGGAAAATGACATTAGGTTGCTCCTGTTGGTTGAGGCGGATGTCGGGTTATGTGATGCGCTCGCGTTTGGCCGAGGCGGATGAGCGGGTCATGGCGTCGATCAGCGCATGCGCGTTCAGCGCGCTGTGGCCGTTCGAGGCCGGGGGGCGCCCGGCGCGAATGGCCCCGACGAAGTCTTCGATCAGCGATTTGTGCCAGTCGCAGGGAAAATCCATCAGGCTCCCGCCCGAGCCGTCGCTTTCCGGCTCGGCGAATGCCCGATGTTCCCCATCGTGGTGAAAGATATCCAGGCGTCCGCCTTCCAGGATGGCGGTCGCGTTCTCGCAGTTCAGGGTCAGGCGCGCCTCGGTTCCGGGATAACAGGTGACCGTGGCCATGATCGCGCCGGTCGCGCCGTTCTCGAACCGCACCGCCGCCGCCGCGAAATCCTCGGCCTCCATCCGGTGCATGGTGGTCGCGCAGATCGCTTGAACCTCCGACGCCGGGCCGGTGCAGGACAGCATCAGGTCAAGGGCGTGGATCGCTTGCGTCATCAAGACGCCGCCCCCGTCGCGCGCATAGGTGCCGCGACCCGGCTCGTCGTAATAGCCCTGGTCGCGCCACCACGGGACGGCCAGGCTGAGCGAGCATATCCTGCCCAGCGTGCCGCCCTGAAGAATATCCCTCAGCGCGATCGAGGCGGGGCGGAACCGGTGCTGAAAGACGACGCCCAGCGTGATGCCGGCCCTGTCGCAAATGCCCACCAGCCCGCGCGCCGCCGCCAGCGTCCGTTCCAGCGGCTTTTCGACCAGAAGATGCTTGCCGGCCGCGGCCGCCCTTTCGGTGATCTCCTGCCGCGCATCCGGCGGCGTGAGGACCAGAACCGCGGCGACCTTCGGATCGTTCAGGAGCGTGTCGAGGTCGTCGGCCTGCGGGAAGCCATATTCCGCACAGATCGCGGAGCGATTCTTCGGCGATCTGGTGAACACGCCGCGGACGTCGATCTTCGCTTTCAGGGCTGCGAGCGCCTGCGCGTGGGGCGTTGCCGCCAGGCCCGCCCCAACGATCGCCAATCCGAATCTGTCCGCCATCTCAATCACTCATCTCACCCTGTGCGGCCACCGAATCTCCAAGGGTGCGGGCCTGAAAATTCTGCAAAACCAAGGCCGATCGCCGTTTGGTCTGTCCTAGGAAAGCAGGAGTTGAAAAAACTTTCAAGATACTACCATACTACCATTTATGCAGCGAAGTCATCGTTGCGTGACGTACAACTGGGAGGAGTACATGAACATTTTCGCAAGAGCCGCCGTTGGCTGCAGCATGCTGGCGATGACCGCGACCGCAGCCTATTCGACAGAACTTGTCGGTGCGGTGCAGTTCGATGAGAACCACGCATTCACCAAGGCGTTGCGCGAATTCGAGCGCGTCGCCGGCGAGTGCTCTGGCGGGTCTCTGACCTTCGATCTCCACTTGAACTCGGAGCTTGGCCTGGAAAAGGACTACTTCGAGAACATGAGCCAGGGGATTGCCGTCGATTATGCGATCGTGAGCCCGTCGCACATGTCGACCTTCTCGCAAAAGGCGCCGCTGATGGACATGCCGTTCCTGTTCCGTGACCTTGATCACTGGAACGCCGTCATGGAGCAGGATGCGCTGGCCCCGTTGGCGCAGGACGTGCTGGAAAAGGCGAACGTTCGCCTGATCGGCTACGCCGGTGGCGGCACCCGCCAACTGATCGTCAACCGCCCGATCACGAACATGGCCGAACTCGAAGGCCTGCCGATGCGCGTGATGGGGGCCCCGATCCAGACCCGCATCTTCGAGGCGATCAAGGCCGCGCCCTCCGTCATCGCCTATTCGGAGGTCTACAACGCCATCCAGACCGGCGTGATCGACGCGGCCGAAAACGAAGCCGCCGGCATCGAGCAGATGAAGTTCTACGAAGTCGGGCCGCATATCGCGCTGACGGCGCATGCGATCACGGTTCGCCCGATCGGCTTTTCGAACGCCACCTTCGAACGCCTGACCGCCGAAGAGCAGGCATGCGTTCTGGAAGCCGGCCGGATCGGCGGTGCGCTTGGCCGTCAGATCGAAAGCAGCCAGGACAGCGAAAAGTTGCAGGCCATGGAAAAGGCCGGCTGGCTGACCACGCATGAGTTCACGGAGCGCGACAAGCTTCTGGAACTGGCGGCTCCGGTCAAGCGGGCCTATGCCGAAGAACTGGGCGCGCTGGACGTGCTCGAAGCAATCGAAGCGGTGCAGTAACGCGCTTCACGTCATGCGGATGGAGGACTTCCATCCGCATCGACCCTCTCACCAACATCACAATGCAAGAGGCAACCGTGCGTTTTCTTGTTGACCAATACTACCGGTTTCTCCGGATATTGCTGACGGCGCTCATGGGTTTGCTGATCATCCCGGTCGCCATGCAAATCCTGAGCAGATACACGGGCATGATCCCACGCTACATCTGGACCGAGGAAATCGCCCGTTTCTGCTTTGTCTGGATCATTCTGATCGGAGCCATGATCGCCGTCCGGGACGGCACCCATTTCGATGTGGATGTCCTGCCGCACAGCACGAGCGCCTATGTGGAATTCGCGTCGAAGATGTTCGTTCACATCGCGATCCTCTGCCTCGCGCTGTCCTTCCTGTGGTGGGGCTACGATTTCGGCATCCTGGGGTCGCGGCAACGCTCCGAGATCTCCGGGCTCCCCATGATCACAATCTACGCCGGCTGGCCGATCGCCGGCGCAACATGGACGTTGTTCACCTTGGAAAAAATCTGGGACGAAATCCAAATTCTGCGAAATGGGGAAGAGCATGGGGCCGGGTGAAGTCGCTGCGATACTTTTCGGAACCTTTGCCGTTCTGGTCTTCCTGCGGGTCCCGGTGGCGTTTGCCCTTGGCCTTGCCGTTGTTCCCGTGTTTTTCATCGAGGAACGGCTGACGCCGGTCCTGCTGATGCGAGAGATGTTCAAGAGTTACAACGCCTTCGTGCTGCTGGCGGTGCCCTTCTTCCTGCTGGCGGCCAATCTCATGAATTCCTCCGGGATCACCGACCGGCTCATCCGGGTGGCCCGCGCAATGGTCGGGCACCTGCCCGGCGGGCTTGGCCATGTGAACGTGGTCGTGTCGATGCTGTTCGCCGGTATCTCGGGCAGTTCCACGGCGGATGCGGCCGGGATCGGGTCCCTGCTGATCCCGCAGATGAAGAAGGAAGGGTATGACAGTTCCTTCACCGTCGCGATCACTGCGTGTTCGTCGGTAATGGGGGTGATCATCCCGCCGTCCATCCTGATGGTCGTCTGGGGCGGGTTGATGTCGGTCTCGATCGGCGGCCTGTTTCTGGCCGGCGTCATTCCCGGCATTCTGATCGCCGGATCGCAGATGTTGACCGTCTACGTCTATGCGAAACGTCGCGGCTATCCGGTGCATGACCGATCGACCTTGCGGGAACTCGTCAGGGCCGTGGCCGGGGCGTTTCTGGCCCTGATGACGCCGCTGATCATCGTGGGCGGCATCGTGTGGGGCTTCTTCACGCCGACGGAGGCCTCGGTGATCGCGGTTTTCTACTCCCTGATCCTCGGGCTGTTCGTCTACCGTTCCGTGACCCTGCCGGAGCTTCCCAAGGTTCTCTACGACAGTGCGAGATTCGCTGCGATCACGCTGTTCTGCATCGGCACGGCAAGCGCGTTCGGCTGGTGCCTGGCCTATTTCAAGATCCCGGCCGCGCTGGTCGGCATGATCGAGCAAATGGGCCTGGGGGTGTTCGGGACGGGCATCATGGCGGCGGCGGCGTTCCTTCTGTTCGGGATGTTCATCGATGCCATCCCCGCGATCATCATCGTCGGGACCGTCCTGTTCCCGGTGACGCAACATGTCGGCATGCACCCGATCCATTTCGCGATCATCGGGGTGGTCAGCCTGGCGTTCGGCCTGGTCACGCCGCCCTATGGCCTGTGCCTTCTGATTGCCGCGTCGATCGGCAGGATCCGGCTGATCGACGCGCTTCGGGACGTGGCGATCATCCTGTTGCCGATGGTGGTCGTTCTGATGATCGTGATCGCGCTGCCGGACCTGATATTGGCGCTGCCGCGGTGGGTCATGCCGAAGTTCATCCAGTGATCCTGCCGGGTGTGCCGGGGACATCCACCCCGGCGCGCCCGGCCTTTCCGGGCGCGACGCCGGTTCTCCCCGCCGAGGCGGCGGGATGAACCGCCTTCCCGCCCGGACGCGGCTGCGGCTGCGTCCTGCGCCGCCGCCCGGCGCGCTGGTCGGGCCTCGTTAGGGCAGCAGAACCGCGCCACCCCACAGGCCGAGCGCAAAGGCGGTGTGCGCGGCCACGTTCATCGCGCGCACCTTCCACGGGTTCGGCGTGGCCGAGGCGGCCCAGCCCAGCCCCATGCCGGGCTGCAGCAGGAACCAGCCGGCCGCGATGGTGGCCAGGCTGAAGATCCAGGCCGGCAGGAAGCGCGGCGCGGCAAGCCAGTCGGGCCCGACGATGACGAGGAACAGGGCACCATAGACGATGCCGGTGACATAATGCGCGAACCAGCCCAGGGCGACCTCGCGCGGGTGCGGAGTGGCAGCGGCGATGTCCTCGTGAAACACCCGTCCCTTGGCCAGATGCCAGAACCAGCGCCCGACATTGCCCCAGTTGGGCAGCGGCTGCCCCGCAGCGCGGTTCAGGATCAGCGCCCAGAGATCCATGGCCAGCGTCGCCGTCGCGCCGATCGCGAAGCCGATGACGATCAGTTCAGCCATTGGCGCCCCCGCTCATGCCGGGGCAGCCAGGGGCCGCTGGCATCACTGTGTTGTTCAGCATTCTCTCCTCCTCTGGCGTTTCATACCGTCCACGTTATGTCTGCGCCGCCCTTTGCCGGGCTGGCGGGCACCCGATGCCGTTTCCTCATGCATCGCGATTGCGCGCCTTCGAATAGCTCAGCCCCGCGATCACGCCGCGCAGCTCCGCCAGGCCCCGCATCCGCCCGATCAGCGGATAGCCCGGATGCGTGCCGCGCCCGAGATCGGACAGCAGTTCGTGGCCGTGGTCGGGCCGGAACGGGATCTCCCAGTCCGCGCGTCCTGCTTCCTGCCGCCGGGTCTCCTCGTCGAGCAGAACCTCGATCAGCGCGGCCATGTCGGTGTCGCCTTCCAGATGCGCGGCCTCCTGGAACGAGCCGTCATCTTCTTTCGCCACGTTGCGCAGATGGGCGAAATGGATGCGCGGCGCAAAGCGGCGCGCGATGGCCGGCACGTCGTTGGCCGGGTTGGCGCCAAGCGACCCCGAGCACAGCGTCAGCCCGTTCTCGACCGTGTGCTGCTGACCCAGGACCCAGGCGATGTCGTCGGCATCCGACACGATCCGGGGCAGGCCCAACAGGTCGCGCGGCGGGTCGTCGGGATGCACGCACATCCGCACGCCCAGATCGGCGGCTGCCGGAATGACCTCGGCCAGGAAGCGGGCGTAGTTGGCCCGGAGCGCGGCCCGGTCGAGGCCGCGATAGCCCCCGAGCGCGGCGCGCAACCCTTCGATGTCATAGCGGTCGAAGGCGCCGGGCAGGCCGGCCATGATGCTGGCCAGCAGCCGGTCGCGGTCGGCCTCGGTGGCGGTCTTGTGCCAATGCGCCGCCGCCGACAGGACGGCATCGGAATAGTCCGCCTCGGCGCCTGGGCGGCGCAGCATGTGAACCTCGAACGCGGCCATGTGCAGTTGGGAAAACCGCAGTGCCGTGCCGCCGCCGCGTACCGGCGCGTCGAGATCGGTGCGCGTCCAGTCCAGCAGAGGCATGAAGTTGTAGCAGATCACCCGCACGCCGCAGGCGGCGAGATTGGCCATCGACTGCCGGTAATTGGCGAAAAGCGGGGCGAGGTCGCCCTCGCCGCGCTTGATCGCCTCGTGCACCGGCAGGCTCTCGACCACGTTCCATTCCAGGCCGAGGGCGGGATCGGCGGCGATCTGGGCCTGCCGCGCGCGGATGGCGTCGGTCGGCCAGACCGCGCCATAGGGGATTTCGTGCAGGGCGGTCACGATGCCCCGCGCCCCGGTCTGGACAATCTCGGTCAGGGCGATCCTGTCCAGCCCGCCATACCAGCGCCAGCTTTCCCTCATCTGGTGATCCTTTCGACGGCGCCGCGGGCGCCGAGGGTTTCAAGATCGTCGCAGGCGCGGATCAGGGCGGCGCGGAACCCGGCGTGATCGGACAGCGCGCCGAACACAGCGCGATGGGCCAGATAGGCGTCGACCCGCGCGCCGGTCTCCGGGCTGTTCTGCCACAGGCCGCGCAGGGGATCGGCCAGCGGATCGCGCACATCGATGGCGGCGCCGGCCTCGTCCCGGCCCGAAACGTATTTCATCCATGCCGCCACGGCCAGCGTCAGGCCGGGGCAGGGGCGGCCGGCCTGCAGATTGTCGGCAATCGTGTCGAGGATCCGTTGCGGCAGTTTCCGCGACCCGTCCATGGCGATCTGCCACATGGCGTGGCGGATCGCGGGGTTGCGGTAGCGCGCCAGCAGGGCGCGGGCATAGGCCGCGAGGTCGGCGCCCTGCGGCGGCGTGAGGGTCGGGATGATCTCGTCCCGCCAGAGCGTGTCGCACAGCCCTGCAAACAGAGGGTCGGAGACGGCATCGCAGATGGTTGCGTGGCCGGCGAGATAGCCGAGATAGGCCAGCGCCGAATGAGTGCCGTTCAGGCAGCGCAGCTTCATCTTCTCGAACGGGGTGACGTCAGCGACCATCTCGGCGCCGGCGGCGGCAAGATCGGGCCGGGCGCCGTCCACGAAATCGTCCTCCACCACCCATTGGCGGAAGGGTTCGTGCATCACCGGGGCGAGGTCGCGCCGGCCGGTCGCGGCGCAAACCGCCTCGATGTCCTCTTTTGTCGTCGCCGGGACGATCCGGTCCACCATGCAGCTGGGAAAGCGGGCCTCGGCCTCGATCCAGTCCGCCAGCGCCTTGTCCCGCGCGGCGGCGAACTCCAGAACCAGACGGCGCAGGACTTGGCCGTTTTCCGGAAGGTTGTCGCAGCTGAGCACGGTGAAGGGGCGCTGTCCGGCGCGACGCCTGCGCTCCAGCGCACCCACCAGAAACCCCAGCGCCGTGCGCGGGTTCTGGGGATGAGCCAGGTCATGACTGATGTCGGGATGGTCGGCCTGCAACCGCCCGGTCGAGGGCACATGGCAATAGCCCTTCTCGGTGATCGTCAGGCTCACCAACCTGATCCCGGGTGCCGCCATGACATCCAGCAGGCATGCGGGATCCTCCGGGGCGACCAGAACGTCGGTGACGACGTCCATCAGCCGATAGCTGCGCCCGTCGGGTCCCAGTTCCACGGCGGTGTAGACATGATCCTGCGGGGCGAGCCTGTCGCGCATCGCCGGGCTTTGCAGGCTGGCGCCGATCACCCCCCAGTCACCGCCGCTTTGCGCCATTGCATCGGCCAGATAGGTGGCGACATGCGCGCGGAAGAACGCCCCCAGGCCAAGGTGGACGATCCCGGGCTTCGGGCGCCGTGACCCGGCGGGCAGGTCGCGGGCGGACAGGCGGATCGGATCGGTCACAGCTTGTAGGCCCTCCGTGCGAGGCCGCAGGCCAGGTCGGGGGCAAGTTCATGCGCCTCGTCCAGATCCAGCCGCCCGCTGGCCACCAGCCGCGCGAGAAAGGCGCAGTCGACGCGGCGGGCGACGTCGTGGCGGGCGGGGATCGAACAGAAGGCGCGGGTATCGTCGTTGAAGCCCACGCTGTTGTAGAACCCGGCGGTTTCCGTGGTCATCTCGCGATAGCGCATCATGCCCTCGTAGCTGTCGAAGAACCACCAGGCCGGCCCCAGCCTGAGCGCCGGATAGGCCCCTGCCAGCGGCGCCAGTTCGCGCCCATAGGCGGTTTCGTCCAGCGTGAACAGGATCAGGGTCAGGTCGGGCGACAGGCCGACCGCGTTCAGCAGCGGCTTCAGCGCGGTGACGAAATCGGTGGGGCCGGGGATGTCGAACCCCTTGTCGCGGCCATGCCGGGCCATGATCCGCGACGAATGGTTGCGGCGCGATCCGGGGTGAAGCTGCATGACGAGCCCGTCCTCGATGCTCATCCGCGCCATTTCGGTCAGCATCTGCGCCCGGAACAGCTCCGCCTCACCGGGCGAGGCCGCGCCGGACAGCACCCGGTCGAACAGCGCCGTCGCCTCCGGTTTCGGCAGATCGGCGGTGCGGGCCGAAGGGTGGCCATGATCGGTGGCGGTCGCGCCCATGCCCCGAAACGCCGCGCGCCGGATGCGGTGGGCCTCGAGATAGCCTTGCCAGGTGGTGGTGTCCGCGCCCGTGATGTCGGCGAAGCGTTCGACATTCGCGACGAAGCCCTCGAATTCGGGGTCGATCACCGGATCGGGGCGATAGGTCGGGACAACCCGCCCGTGCCAGCCGTCGTCGCGAATTTTCTTGTGCCAGCGCAGATCGTCGAGCGGGCTGTCCGTGGTCGCAATCACCTCGATTCCGAACCGGTCGTAGAGTGCGCGGGGGCGGAACTCCGGCCGGGCCAGGCACGCGCTGATCCGGTCGAAATAGTCGTCGGCGTTCTCCGCGCTCAACCGCGATTCGGCGCCGAAGACGTCCTGAAAAGCGTGATCGAGCCACAGCCGGCTGGGGGTCCCCCGGAACAGGTGATAATGCGCGGCGAACAGGCGCCAGATCTTGCGGCTGTCGGTCTCGAACCAGCCGCCGTCGCGCCGCGGAACGCCAAGCCCGGCCAGATCGACCCCGGCCGAGCACAGCATACGAAACACATAATGGTCCGGGGTCACGAACAACTGCGCGGGGTCGGCGAAGGGCGCGTCGGTGGCAAACCACTGCGGGTCGGTATGGCCGTGCGGGCAGACCAGCGGCAGCGCCCGGACCGCCTCGTATAGCTCGCGGGCGACGGCGCGTTGCGCCGGTTCAGCCGGCAGCAGCCTGTTTTCATCCAGAAATCCCAAGGCTCCTCCCCGTCTCTTTCTCCCCGGTGCCGGCCTCAGGCGTCGACCCTGTAGGCGGCGATGAAATCGCGGTCGGGCTCGACGCCCAGGCCGGGGCCGGTGGGGATGGCCACCTTGCCGCCCGAGCGTTTGATCTGGCCCTGGATATCCAGCGGCTCGCGCAGTAGCTGATCGCGGAACTTGTTGTCGGTCGTGTCGAATTCGAGCCACGGTTGCCACTGGTGCATGCCGCCGGGCAGCGGCGGCATGACCGCCAGCAACTGCAGGTTGGTGGCCACTGCAATGGCCGAACCCCAGACATGGTTCGCGACGGGCGTGAAATGCGCATGCGCCAGCGCCAGCACGCGCAGGTATTCCGAGATCCCGCCCAGCGCGCAGACCTCGGGCTGGGCGATGTCGAGCCCGCGGTTCTCAAGCAGCGCGCGCCAGCCCCAGCGATTGAATTCGGCCTCGCCGCCGGCGATGTTCACCTTCAGCCCGGCGCGCAACTCGCGGTAGCCGTCCAGATCCTCGGGCGCCACCGGCTCCTCGAACCAGTAGGCGTCGAGCTCTTCCAGCGCCCGGCCGACATAGAAGGCGTCGGAGGTGGTGTAGCAATGGTTGGCATCCACCATGAACGGAAAGTCGGGCCCGACGCCCCGCCGCACGGCCTGCGCCAGTTTCACGTCGTCCCTGGGGCCGAGTCCGACCTTCATCTTGGTTGCCGCGAACCCCATGTCGCGGATCGCGGCGGCCTCGTCCTCAAACCGGGCGGCCAGCGAGGCGGTATCTTCGGGTCTCAGCATCATGCCGTAGCCATAGACGCCGACCTCGGTGCGATGCGCGCCGCCGATCAGCTTGTGGATGGGCAGGCCCGCCACCTTGCCGGCGATATCCCACAAGGCGATGTCCACGCCGGACAGCGCCTGCAGCGGCATCCCCTTCTGCCCGTGGTCGCGGGTGAGGTTGTAGACCTTGTGCCAGATCACGTCGCGGTCCAGCGGGTCGTCGCCAAGGATCAGCGGCTGGATCACCTTTTCGACGATGGTCTTGTTGGCCAGGGCCACGTTGCCGGGCCCGAAACACTCGCCCCAGCCGGTGATGCCCTCATCGGTCTCGACCTCGACCAGATGCGCGCTGCGCTTGGCGTAGAACTGCTGCGAATACCCCAGCAGTTCGGGGAGGTCGTATTGCAGCACATGGCTGGTGACCCTTGTGATCTTCATGCGCGGACCTCATGCAGCAGATGCCAGACAAAGACGCGCGCCGGTGGGGCCGACGCGCAGACAAAATGGTATACCAAATGCCGACGGCTGGCAATGTGACGCCGCGCTCAACCCTCGGCCTGCCTGGGGCCGGCGCCTTGCTCAAGTGCAATCACCGGGCGGATATTCTCGGCCAGACCGCCCAGGTGCATCTCGATCGCCGCCTTGGCGGCCTGGATATCGCGGGCCTCCAGCGCGTCGAGAATGGCCGCGTGGTGGTTCACCACGCGCTCGCGGGTGCGTTTCTGCCGGGCAGACAGGAAACGGGCCCGCCAAAGCCGTTCGAGGTAGGATCGGTAGGTGTCCAGCAGCGCGGCGTTGTGCGTGGCCTTGGCGATTGCGTGGTGGAACGCCATGTCGATCTCGAACAGGTCCAGCGCTCCGACCAGGTCGTATTTTGCGACCACCTCCTCGTGGATGGCACGGATTTCGGCAATGTCCTCGTCGGTGGCATTGCGGCACGCCAGTTCTGCCGCGAGATATTCGATCGCCAGCAACACTTCGATCGCATCCGAGATTTCCCTGAAGGTCGGCTTTGCCACGGTCGGGCTGTGGGCCGGGCGCAGCACCAGCAGGCCCTCCTTGGCCAGGATCCGGATGGCCTCGCGCATCGGGGTGCGGCTGACCCCCATTTCGGCGGCGCTGTCGCGCTCCTTTATGGTGGCTCCGGGCGGGAACTTGCCGCGCAGGATGTCCCTGCGAAGCTGGGTTGCGATCTGCTCTGCCAGGATCTGCTCTGCCATTTCCTTGCCTGGGCTCCTTTCCTGCCGGTGCCGTTTGCGGGCGGAGTCACTCCTGCGGCGGCGCCGAGACCCGCTGCCGATACGCGGCCACACGGCCCGAGGCGACGCGCCGAAGCGCCACGATGTCGATGTCGATCGCGGCAAAGACGCAGCCCGCGTCCAGAACCGCCTCCAGAAGGTCGTCGTCGGGCGACAGGAAACCGGCCGGCTTTCCGGCGGCCCGGACACGCCGGATCGCGTCGATGATCGCGGCCTTCACCTCGGGGTGCTTCAGATCGCCCGGATGGCCGAGGCTGGCCGCCAGATCCGCGGGGCCGATGAAAATGCCATCGACCCCCGGGGTCGCGGCGATGTCTTCGAGATCGTCCAGCGCCTCGCGGGTCTCGATCTGGACGATCAGGCAGATCTCTTCGCGGGCGCGGGTGAAATATCCGGGGATCGCCCCGAAGCGGTTGGCGCGCACGGCGCCGGCCACGCCGCGCAGCCCCTCGGGCGGATAGGCGACGGCGGCCGCGGCCAGCCGGGCCTCTGCGCCGTTCTGGACGTAAGGAACGAGGATCGTCTGCGCGCCGACATCCAGCATCTTCTTGATTTCGGCCACGTCCAGGCTGCGCACCCGCACGACCGGTTGCACCGGGTAGGGTGCCATGGCCTGCAGACCGGCCAGAACCTCGGGCACGTCGCGCGGGGAATGTTCGCAATCCAGCACGATCCAGTCATAGCCACAGCCGGCCAGCATTTCGCTGACGGCAGGGTCGCGGATCGCGCTCCACAGGCCCAGTTGCGGCCGGCCCTCGGCAATCGCGGCCTTGAAGCTGTTCTTGGGGAGATCCATCACATGCCTTTCCGGGCGCGGGCGCCCTGTTCAGTTCACCGGGGTCAGAAGCGCGTCGCCGTTCAGGAAGGCGCGGGCATTGTCGCGTTGCAGCTGGCCCATCGCGGCGCGGGTCTCGACCGTGGCCGAGCCCTGGTGCGGTTGCAGGACAACGTTGTCGAGCTTGAGGAAGCGCGGGTCGATGTCTGGCTCGTTCAGGAACACGTCCAGCCCGGCGCCGGCGATCGCGCCGCTTTCCAGCGCGTCCAGCAGCGCCGCCTCGTCGATGGTCGAGCCGCGCGAGATGTTCACGATGATGCCGCGCGGGCCCAACGCGGCGATGACCTCTTTCGAGACGTGGTTCTCGGTCTCGGGGCCGCCGACCAGCGCGACGATCAGGTAATCCACCGCCTCGGCCAGAGAAACCGGGTCGGCGTGATAGGTCCAGCCGGGCGTCTCCTTCTCGCGGCGCGAGGTATAGTGGATTTCCATGTCAAAGGCGGCCAGTCGGTTGGCGATGGCGCGCCCGATCCGGCCCAGGCCCACGATCCCGGCGCGGCCGCCGCTGACCTTGCGCGCCAGCCCGAAATTGCCCCTCGCCGCCCAGTTTCCCGAGCTCACCCAATCGGCCGCCGGGAGCATCTGCCGGCCCTGCGCGATCAGCAGCGCGACCGCCAGATCGGCAACGTCGTCGTTCAGAACGTCTGGCGTGTTGGTCACCTTGATGCCGCGCGCGGTGGCGGCGGCCACGTCTATGGCGTCGTAGCCCACGCCGAAATTGGCGATCAGGCCGAGATTGGGCAGCAGGTCCATCTCGGCGCCGCCCAGCGGGTGATGCCCCATGAAGGTCAGCGCCCTGATCTGCCGGCGCTGATCCTCGGGCAAGGCGGCGATATCGCCCGGCCCGTTGGCGAAGACCGGGGCCAGCTCGTTCTCCAGCGCCGCGCGGTCGGTGTCCGAATAAGTGCCGATGGCCAGAACTGTCGTCATGGGAAATGCCTTTCGGGTCAGAGGAGGTTGCGGATGCGGCGGATCGCTTCCAGGATGTTTTCGGTGCTGTTGGCGTAGGAGAAGCGCAGGTATCCCTCGCCCCAGGCGCCGAACGAGGTGCCCGCCACGGTGGCCACGCCGGCCTCCGAGAGGAACCGGTCCTGCGCCTGTTTCGAGGTCATGCCGGTGCCCTCGATGTTGGGGAAGGCGTAGAAGGCCCCCGCCGCATCGGCGCAGCGCACGCCCGGCAGGCTGTTGAGTTCCCGCACGATCACCTCGCGGCGCCGGTCGAACTGGTCGACCATGTCGCGAACCGCGTCCTGCGGCCCGGTCAGCGCGGCGATGCCGGCATACTGGGTGGCGGCGTTGACGCAGGAATGGTCGTTGATGCAGAGCCGCGTCACCGGATCGACCATGCTGTCGGGCCAGACCGCATAGCCCAGCCGCCAGCCGGTCATGGCGTAGGTCTTCGACCAACCGTCCAGCATGATCAGCCGGTCGCGGATCTCGGGGTAGGTCAGAAGTGACACATGCTCGCGCCCGCCATAGAGCATCTGCGAATAGATCTCGTCCGACATCAGCGCGACATGGGGATGGTCCAGCAGCCCGGCGACCAGCTTGTCGATCTCTTCGCGCGGCGTGACGCCGCCGGTGGGGTTGGCAGGGCTGTTGATGATGATCAGCCGGGTCCTGTCGGTGATCTGGCCCAGAACCGCCTCGGCCGAGAAGGCGAAGCCGTTCTTCTCCTCCAGCGCGATCGGCACCGGGGTGGCGCCGGAATAGCGGATGACCGACTCGTAGATCGGGAAGCCGGGGTTGGGATACATGATCTCCACCCCCGGCTGACCGAACATCAGCACGGCGAAGAACATCGTCGGCTTGCCGCCGGGCACCACGATCACGTTGTCGGGGTTGACCTCGGCGCCGTGGCGGCGGTGCAGATCGGCGGCGACGGCTTCGCGCAGGGCGGGGATGCCGTTGGCCGGGGTATAGCCGTGATGGCCGTCGCGCAGCGCCTTGATCCCGGCCTCGACGATGTGATCCGGCGTGCGGAAGTCCGGCTGGCCGATGCCGAGATTGATGATGTCCCGGCCTTCGGCGGACAGCCTGTTGGCGCGGGCCAGAACCTCGAAGGCGGATTCGGTGCCCAGGCGGGAGATGCTGTCGGCGAATTGCAGATCTGCGGTCATGGGGTCTACTTGTCGTTGAATGCGGCAGGCCAGACCGGGTTTTCCCGGGCAGCGGCCCCGCGTGGTTTGCATTTGGTGTCGACCGGGCCGGCAAAGCCGATCGCGCGGTGATTGCCCAGCCCGATCGGGAACGGCATGCCCTGCGCCGCCCCGACGCCTGCGCCGCAGGCGACCGGCCGGGCAATGGCTGCGCGCCCCGAAAGCGCGCGCAGCCCGGATTCGGCGGCGGCAACATCGTCGGGCGCTGTGGGCAGGTCATAGGGAAAATGGCGCGCAGCCGGGCCGGATCCGGCGCGTGCCGTCGCAGGGACGCGACCGGCCATGAGCCGGTCGGTGAACGGAAAATCCAGATTCGCGGAAGACATTAACGCCATCATGGATTTGGTATACCAAATGGAAATGTCAGTGGGAACCGGCTTGAGCAGGCCGGGAGGCCGGCGGGGCCCCGGCCGTGTCTGAACGCCCCCGTTCCGTGACCCCCACAGCTGTCCCGAGGCCCCCGCCTCGCGGTGTGCCCCGAACGCCGAGTGCGGGAAACCGTGGCGGTCGACCGCGTCGCCGTCAGCCAAAGCCACCGGAAACGAAGCCGTTTCAGGACGGATCGCGCCGCCGCCCCCCATTGGGCCGCCAATCTCCGCCCGCGCGGCGCGAAGAGGTGCCTTGGGGCGGGTCTAGAAGTCGGCGCGCACGCCGGGCAGGCGCAGTTCGCTCATCAGGTCGCGCAGTTCCTGCCGGGCGGCGATGTTCGACAGGTTCAGCCCGGCAACGCCGATATCCTTGAGATCAAGCAGCGTCAGCCCGTTCGGGAACAGCTCGCGGAAGATGACCCGCTCCTTGAAGCCGGGCGCCACGCGGAAGCCGATGCGGCGGCTGAGATTGGTCAGCGCGCTGCCCATCTTCTTCTTGTTGTGCATCTGCTGGGCGCCCATGCGGTTGCGCAGCACCACCCAGTCGATCGGCGGCAGCCCGGCCTGGGCACGCATCTGGCGGGCGTTCCAGACCATCTCGGAATAGATCGAGGGACCGAGGATCTTGCCGCTCGACGGGTCGATCCGGGCCAGAAGGTCGAAATCGACGAAACTGTCGTTGAGCGGCGTGACCAGCGTGTCGGCCAGCGTATGCGCCACCTGGCTGAGGCGGGTGTGCGAGCCGGGGCAGTCGATCAGGATGAAATCGGCCTCGGTTTCCAGCCCCGAAATGGCGGCCGAGAGGCGGCGGTCGAAGATGTTCTCGCCCGGCGCCAGCTGGTCGCGGTCGATCTCGGGCAATTCGCGGTAGTCGGGGGTGGGCAGGTCCAGCCCCTCGCGCGCACAATAGGCGCGGCGGTTTTCCATGTAGCGGCCGAAGCTGCGCTGACGCAGGTCGAGATCCAGCGCGCCGACCTTGTGGCCCATGCGGGCCAGTGCCGTGGCGATATGCATCGACATGGTCGATTTGCCCGCGCCGCCCTTTTCATTTCCGACAACGATGATATGCGCCACGCCGCACCCCTATGGTCTTGTAAGTCGCCATTTCACGATTGCCCGGCACTATATGTTGGGGGGCGGTCGGCGAAAAGACGCTGATTGAAGGGCATGCGCGGAATCTTCGCGGCGCGGCGAAAAGATCACGGCGCCTCGGGCCCGCAGCCACCGCGCCTCGCTGCACCGCTGAACGGCGCGCGCGGCCGGCTGGGGGGCGGTGCCGCCTTCCGGTTTGGGAAACAGCGCGAGGATCTCCCCGGTGCGGCCCGCCGCCGGTCCATCCGGTTCCGCCACAACGAAAAAAACCGGCGCCGAGGGCGCCGGTTTTCCTTGGCTCGAAGATACCTGGCTCAGAAGCCGAGGCCCTCGTATTTCTTCTTGAACTTCGTCACGCGGCCGCCGGTGTCCATCAGGCGCGACGAGCCGCCGGTCCAGGCGGGGTGCACCGAGGGGTCGATGTCCAGCGACAGGGTGTCGCCTTCGCTGCCCCAGGTCGAGCGGATCTTGAACACGGTGCCGTCGGTCATCTTGACGTCGATGAAGTGGTAATCGGGGTGGATGTCTTTTTTCATGACCCGTCTCCTTACGCTTCGGTGCCGGCTTGGGGCTTGTAGTTGGAAACTTCCGCGATACGGGCCGATTTGCCGCGGCGCGAGCGCAGGTAGTAGAGCTTGGCGCGGCGGACACGGCCGCGGCGCACCACCTCGATGCTGTCGATATTGGTCGAGTAGAGCGGGAACACGCGCTCCACGCCTTCGCCGAACGAGATCTTGCGAACGGTGAACGAGCCAGCGATGCCCTTGCCGTTCTTGCGGCTGATGCAGACGCCTTCGTAGTTCTGCACTCGGCTGCGGGTGCCTTCGGTCACCTTGTAACCGACGCGGATGGTGTCACCGGCCTTGAAATCCGGAATGGTCTTGTCGAGCTGAGCGATCTGCTCGGCTTCCAGCTGTGCGATCAGGTCCATCGCATCTCTCCTATATGCTCACGGTTTGCCCGCGAAGTTGGCGCGCCCTCAGAGCTCTCGGTCTTCTTCCGGGTCCCTACCATGCGCTTCACAGTAAGCCCGCCAGAGGTCAGGTCGTCGTTCCTTGGTCAGCCTTTCGGCCATGGCCCTGCGCCAGGCGGTTATCTTCGCGTGATGGCCGGACAGAAGAATCTCCGGTATCTCGCGACCTTCCCAGACGGCGGGCCGAGTATACTGTGGGTGCTCAAGCAAAAAATCCGAGAAGGATTCCTCCTCGGTTGACGCCTGATTCCCAAGTACGCGGGGTATAAGCCGCACTGTGGCGTCAATCAAGGCCTGAGCGGCAATCTCGCCCCCGGTGAGGATGAAATCGCCCAGGCTGACCTCCTCGACCCGGTGATGGTCCAGCACGCGCTGGTCGACGCCCTCGAACCGGCCACAGAGCAAGGTCAGGCCCTGCGCCCGCGAAAACCGCTGGGCCGTGGCCTGGTCGAAGGGCCTGCCGCGCGGCGACAGGTAGATCACCGGCCAGTCCTCGCGCGACGGCGGCGTGCCGATGGCGGCCTGTTTCAGCGCGGCGTCCACAACGTCGGGGCGCAGCACCATGCCCGCGCCGCCGCCCGCGGGGGTGTCGTCGACATTCTTGTGCCTGCCGACGCCGAACGGGCGCAGGTCGATCGTCTCCAGCGCCCAGAGGCCCTGGTCGAGCGCCCGGCCGGTCAGCGACTGACCCAGCACGCCGGGAAAGGCCTCCGGAAACAGCGTGATGACCTTGGCCGTCCAGGCGCCCCTGAGGCGCGGGCGGTCGGTCATCAGGTCGCGCGGCTGGAGGCTGGCGGAAATCGACAGCCGGCCGTGCGATTTTGGCGCGTCACTCATCGGGGAACAGCCCCTCGGGTGGGTCGGCGATGATGCGGCCCGCGGCCAGATCGACGGTGGGCACGGCCTCGTTGGTGAAGGGCAGCAGGACGGTGTCCTTCAGCCCCGGCCCCTGGATTTCAAGCAGGTCGCCGGCGCCGTAGTTCTGCACCGAGCGCACCTTGCCCAGGGTCTTGCCGCCGGTGTTGAGCACCTCCAGCCCGATCAGGTCGGCCTGGTAGAATTCGTCATCCGGCAGCTTGGGCAGCCGGTCGCGGTCGGCAAACAGTCTCGTGCCGCGCAGGGCGTCGGCCTCTTCCTTGGAGGTCACGCCCGACAAGCGGGCGGCAAAGCCGTCCTTGACTGCGCGGGTGATCTCGACCGAGAAACTGCGCGTGCCGTCCTCGGTGTGCAGGGGCGCGTAGTCGCCGATCGCCTCGGGTTCGGCGCAGAAGCTTTTCAGCCGCACCTCGCCGCGCACCCCGAAGGCGCCCGCGATGGCCCCGACACAGACCCGATCCGTGCTCATGCTGTGCTCCTGTCAAAAGGATCGGGGCGGCGCGGGGCCGCCCCGGTCTGGGGATTATTCGCCGGCGGCCTCTTCGGCCGGTGCAGCGGCGGCTTCCGCAGCCTCGGCGGCCTTGGCGGCCTTCTCCTCGGCGCGCTCCTTGGCCTTGGCGCCGGGCTCGCCCTTCTTGGGGTTGCTGCGCTCTTTCTTGGCAACGACGCCGGCGGCTTCCAGCAAGCGCGCGATGCGGTCGGTGGGCTGGGCGCCCTGGCCGAGCCAGTGCTGCACGCGCTCCAGGTCCATCTTCACGCGCTCTTCGCTGTCTTTCGGCAGCAGCGGGTTATAGGTGCCCAGCTTTTCGATGTAGCGGCCGTCGCGCGGCATGCGCGAGTCGGCGGCGACGATGCGGTAGAACGGGCGCTTCTTGGAGCCGCCACGGGCGAGACGAAGTTTGATAGCCATTGTGTTTCTCCTTGGATGGCTGGTGTTCGGCGGGGTCTCCCCCGCCTTACGATTTGTGTTGCTCGTGATGCTTGATGACTTCCTGAATGATGAAGTTCAGGAATTTCTTGGCGAATTCGGGGTCGAGATCGGCCTCCTGGGCGAGCGCCTCGAGGCGGGCGATCTGCGTGGCCTCGCGCGCGGGGTCGGAGGGCGGCAGGTCGTGCTCAGCCTTCAGTCGGCCCACGGCCTGGGTGTGCTTGAACCGCTCGCCCAGCGTGTAGACGAGGATCGCATCGAGCCGGTCGATGCTTTCGCGGTGCTCCTTCAGAAGCGCCGCCGCGCGGGAGACGATGTCTTCAGTCAATGGCCCAGCCTTTCGGTTTGAACAGCGGATCGCAGTAATGGCTGATCTCCAGCGCGATGCCGTCGGCGATCTGGCTGGAGCGCAGTTTCGCGGGCGAGGGGTGGCGGTAGACGGCATCGTTGCCGTCGATGGTGGCCGCGTCCCTGTCCTTGACCGCGCCCAGCCGCTCGGCCAGGCGGATCGAGTCGAGGTTCTTGGGGTCGATGTAGCTGACCGCCGTCTCCCAGCCCTGCTGCTCGTAGAAATGGCGCCGCGCGGCATGGGTGGCCTCCAGCGCGTAGCCCTTGCCTGCCTTGTCGGGCCAGATGATCCAGGCGATCTCGCGCTCGGGCCAGCCTGCGGGCATCCAGCCGCCGGCCATGCCGTAGGTCTCGTCCGTCGCCTTGTCGTGGATCATCCACATGCCGTAGCCGCGGATCTGCCAGTGGCCGATCTCGGCGGCATAGAGCATCCAGGCCTCGTATTTGTTCAGCGGCCCGCCCATGAAGCGCGAGCGGTAGGAGGCGAAGGTGGCCTTGAAATCCGGGTAGTCCTCGGGCTCCGGTCCGCGCAGGACCAGGCGCCGGGTTTCCAGCACGGGGATGTCGCGGCAGGCCATCAGTCGCGCGCCTCCGTCATGGGGTGGCGGTAGGTCAGGCAGGGCTCCCCGCCGGGCGTTTGCGCCGCCGGGTCCAGAACTGCGCCCAGCCGTTCGGCCAGCGCGATCGAGCGCGCGTTCTGCGGGTCGATATAGCTGACGGCGGCGTCCCATCCCAGAGTCTCCCGGGCGAAGTCGCGCGCGGCCCGGGCGGCCTCGAAGGCCAGGCCGTTGCCCTCGGCCTCGGGCGCCCAGAGGGCCCAGCCGATCTCGCGCTCGGGCCAGGTGATGGGGTGCCACGGCCCGGCCATGCCGAGCGGGTGGTCGTCGTCACGGGCGCTGAAGATGAAGCTGCCGTAGCCGCGCAGCATCCACATCCCGGCCACATGCGCGAAGGCGCGCCAGCCGGTGTCGCGGTCGATCTCGGCCCGGCGGACGAAGCGCGCGCGGTCGCTCTGCATAAAGGCGAGGAAGGGCTCGAAATCCGACAGTTTCGGGGCGCGCAGGACGAGGCGCTCGGTCTCGATCACCGGGGTGTTGACGGAGAGGCTCATGCGTAGGCCTCCATTCCGCCGTCGGACAGCGCCGCGGGCGCGGGGTGGCGCCAGACCTGCATCGCGCCGTGGCGCTGGTGGGTGAACATGCCCTCGAGGCGCGCGCCGAGCCGTTCGGCCACCCGCGCCGAGGCCACGTTGGCCGGCTTGACCAGGCTGACGGCGGTGTCCCAGCCGAGGCTGTCATAGGCATAGGCACGCGCGGCCGCGCCGGCCTCGGTGGCGTAGCCCTTGCCCTCGTGCCCCTCGAACAGGTCCCAGCCGATCTCCGGCTCGGGCCAGCCCTCGGGGCAGAACAGGCCCACGAGACCCGCGACGGCGCCGCCGTCCCTGGTCTCCACGATCCAGCGGCCGAAGCCCGCCAGCTGCCAGTGGCCGATCTCCATCGCAAGCATCCGCCACGATTCCTCGCGGTTCAGCGGGCCGCCGACGAAATGCGCCCGCTCCGAGGCGTAGAAATCCGCGAACGCCTCGAAATCCTGCAGCGCGGGCGCGCGCAGTATCAGGCGTTCGGTTTCCAGCCGGGGGATGGTGATGGTGGTGGCGGCCATGGCTTACTTCTTCTTGCCGAAACCGCTGAGGCCGGGGGGAAGGGCGCCGCCGCCGAGCCCCGGAAGCCCGCCGGGCATGCCGCCGGGCATCTTGCCGCCCATCGCCTTGGCTGCCGCTTCCAGCGCCTTGGGGTCCATCTGCGAGGGGTCCATGCCCGCCGGCATCCCGCCCTTGCCGAACATGCCCTTCATGGCCTGTTTCAGCATGCCGCCTTTGCCCATCTTCTTCATCATGTCCGCCATCTGGCGCTGCATCTTGAGAAGCTTGTTCAGTTCGGACACTTCGAGGCCCGCGCCGGCGGCGATGCGCTTTTTCCGGCTGGCCTGAAGGAGCTGCGGATTGGCGCGCTCCTTCTTGGTCATCGACTGGATCAGCGCGATCTGGCGCTTGAGGATCTTGTCGTCGAGGCCCGCCTGCTGCACCTGCTTGGCCATCTTGCCCATGCCGGGCATCATGCCCATGATGCCTTCCATACCGCCCATCTTGAGCATCTGCTCAAGCTGCATCTTCAGGTCGTTCATGTTGAACTGACCCTTCTGGAAGCGCTTCATCATGCGCTCGGCCTGCTCGGCCTCGATCGTTTCCTGCGCCTTCTCGACGAGGCTGACGATGTCGCCCATGCCGAGGATGCGGCCCGCGATCCGTTCCGGGTGGAACTCCTCGATCGCGTCCATCTTCTCGCCGAGGCCGACATATTTGATCGGCTTGCCGGTGACCGCGCGCATCGACAGGGCCGCGCCGCCGCGGCCGTCGCCGTCCATCCGGGTCAGGATGACGCCGGAGATGCCGACCTTGCCGTCGAATTCCTCGGCCACGTTCACCGCGTCCTGGCCGGTCAGGCCGTCGACCACCAGCAGGGTCTCGCGCGGGTTGGCGATGTCGCGGACGGCCTGGACCTCGTCCATCAGCACGTCGTCGATATGCAGCCGGCCGGCGGTATCCAGCATGTAGACGTCATAGCCGCCCATGGTCGCCTGCTGCTTGGCGCGCCTGGCGATGTCCACGGGGGACTGGCCCTTGACGATGGGCAGGGTGTCAACGCCGATCTGCTGGCCGAGAATGGCCAGCTGCTCCATCGCGGCGGGGCGGTTCACGTCGAGCGAGGCCATCAGCACCCGCTTGCCGTTCTTTTCCTTCAGCCGCTTGGCGAGCTTGGCGGTGGTGGTGGTCTTGCCCGAGCCCTGCAGGCCGACCATCAGGATCGGCGCGGGCGGGTTGTCGACCTTCAACTCGCCCGGTTCGCCCTCGCCGGTCAGGACATGGACCAGTTCGTCATGGACGATCTTGACGACCTGCTGACCGGGAGTGACCGATTTCGTCACCGCCTGGCCGGTGGCCTTTTCCTGCACGGCCTTGACGAAGTCGCGCGCCACGGACAGCGAGACGTCGGCCTCCAGCAGCGCGACGCGCACCTCGCGCAGGGCGGTCTTGACGTCGTCCTCGGACAGCGCGCCCTGCTTGGTCAGCCGGTCGAAGACGCCGGACAGGCGTTCGGATAGATTTTCAAACATGCCCTGGCCCTCCTGCGACCGTTAACACTTGCCCGGTAGATATGACCGGACGCTCCAAACGCCAATGTCCCCCGTGGGCGAAACCTCGCTGACGGGGGGCGATCCTGTGGCTATGCAGGACCGGAAAGGGCAAGCCGTTCCGGAATTGGGGTCGAGCGTTAGCGCGCGGGCAGGGCAGAGTCAAGCGCCGCCCGCGCGCGGGGCGGGTGTCATGCGGCGAGGGTGTCGATCTGATCCTCGGCGGCCTTCAACGTCGCCTCCGGGGCGAACACCAGGGCGTCGGCGGCGACGAACTGCACGTCGGCGATGCCGAAGAAGCCCAGCATGTGGCGCACATAGCCCGAGGCGAAGTCGATCTCGGAGCCCAGTTTCGTGCCGTCCGAGGACAGCGCCACGATGGCGCGCTTGCCTTTCAGCAGGCCCTCGGGTCCGGCCTCGGTGTAGGTGAAGGTCTCGTCCTTGCGCGCGAGGTGGTCGAACCAGCTTTTCAGTTGGGCGGGCACCCCGAAATTGTAGACCGGCAGGCCCATCAGCAGGATGTCGGCGGCGCGGACCTCGGCCAGCAGGGCGTCGGAATAGGCGGCGATTTCGGCCTGCTCGGCGCTGCGCTGTCCGGCGGGGGTGAAGATGGCCCCGATCCAGGCGGCGTCGATCTGGGGCACGCCTCGCGACAGGTCGCGGGTGACGATCTCGGCGTCGGGATGGGCCGCGGCGAGGCGCTCCTGCGCGCGGTCCAGCAGCTTGCGCGAGATCGAGGCGTCGCCCTTGATCGAGCTGTCGAGACGAAGGATGGTGGTCATTTGGGAAACTCCGGTTGTGTCTGGGTTCCCCGCTGATTTATCCCTTGCGATTATGAACACAATTGAACAAAATAAACATGAGATGTGATTTGGTGCACATATGAGACCGGATAACTGGGACGAGATCCGCACGGCCTACCATGTGGCCCGGCTGGGTACGGTCAGCGGCGCGGCCGAGGTTCTGGGCGTTCACCACGCCACGGTGATCCGCCACATCGACGCGCTGGAGGAGCGGCTGGGCGTCAAGCTGTTCCAGCGCCATGCGCGCGGCTACACCCCGACCGAGGCGGGGCTGGACCTGCTGCAGGTGGGGCAGGTCACCGCGGATCAGTTCGAGCAGCTCTACGGTCGGCTGCGCGGACGCGGCGCGGCGATGACGGGCGATCTGGTGGTGACCACGGTGGACAGTTTCGCGGCGCTGCTGGTGCCGGTGCTGACCGATTTCCAGCGCGCCAATCCCGAGTTGCAGGTGCGTCTGCTGAGCGATCCGCGCCTGTTCCGCCTCGAATATGGCGAGGCGCATGTGGCGCTGCGGGCGGGCACCCGGCCGGACGAACCGGACAACATCGTGCAGAAGCTGTTCGCGCAGCAAAGCGGGCTTTACGCCCATCGCAGCTATGTCGCGGCGCATGGCGTGATGAGGGGCGAGGCCGACTGCGCCGGCCACCGCTTCATCGGTCCGGCCGACGAAAACCACCGTGCCGCCTTCAACCGCTGGCTGCGCGACACCATCCCGGCCGAGCGCATCACCTTCCGCGCCAGCGACCTGCGCACGGTGGGCGATGCGGTGATTGCCGGGGCCGGGATGGGATTCCTGCCGACTTGGTGGGCAGATCATCTGCCCGATCTCGTCCAGGTCTGCCCGCCTCGCCCGGAATGGGTGGTCGATGCCTGGCTGGTCACCCATGTCGATCTGCACCGCACCGCCAAGGTCCAGGGCTTCACCGCGGCGCTGAAAGAGGCGGCCAGATCATGGGGCTGAGCGTCGCCACCCTGTCGCAGGGCGCGCGCGGACATCTGGCGATGCTGGCCTTTTCCGGGCTCGTGGCGGGCTCGTTCAGCTTCGGCAGCCGGATCGCCAACCAGATCGACCCGGTGGCGCTGACCGCGGCCCGTTTCCTGCTGGCGGGGGCGGTGATCGGGGTGGCGGTGGCCTTGGGGCCGGGGCTGCGGCCCGCCTATTTCCGCGCGCCGTGGCGCTATCTTCTGCTGGGCGGTGCCTTCGCCGTCTATTTCGTGCTGATGTTCGAGGGGCTGAAGACCGCGCCGCCGGTCTCCAGCGCGGCGGTGTTCACGTTGACGCCCATCCTGTCGGGGCTGTTCGGCTGGCTGCTGCTGCGGCAGGTGACCACGCCGCGCATGGCGCTGGCGTTGGCCTGCGGTGGCGCGGGGGCGCTGTGGGTGATCTTTCGCGCTGATCTGGGCGCGCTGCTGGCCTTCGACATCGGGCGGGGCGAGGCGATCTTTTTCGTGGGGGTGGTGGCGCATGCCGCCTACACGCCGCTGGTGCGCAAGCTGAGCCGGGGCGAGCCGACGCTGGTCTTCACCTTCGGCATGATCCTCGCCGCGTTGCTGGTGCTGGGGGTTTACGGCGCGCCGGCGATCGCCGCGACCGACTGGGCCGCGCTGCCCCTGCAGGTCTGGCTGGTGCTGGCCTATCTGGCCTTCTGCGCCAGTTCAATGACCTTCGTGTTGCTGCAATACGCGGCGATGCGCCTGCCCGCGGCCAAGGTGATGGCCTATACCTATCTGACGCCGAGCTTCGTGATCGGCTGGGAGGTCGCGCTGGGCAACGGCGCGCCGCGCGGGCTGGTGCTGGTGGGGGTCGCGCTGACCGTGGTGGCGCTGGTGCTGCTGCTGAAGGACGAGGGGTAGGGGCGGCAGGACCATCGCCGCCGGATCAATCCTTGAGTTCCGCCTCAAGGAAACGTTCGAAGGCATCGAGGTTCACCGGCTCGAACTGGCCGAAGCTCTGCATCCAGACCGAAGCCTCCCGCAGCGCGTCGGGTTCCAGCTTGCACCATTTCACACGGCCGCGCTTCTCCTGGCTGATCAGCCCGGCGCGGGTGAGGATCGCCAGGTGCTTCGAGATTGCCGCCAGCGACATCTCGAACGGCTCGGCCACGTCGGTCACGGCCATGTCATCCTCAAGCAGCATCGCCAGGATGGCGCGGCGGGTGGGGTCGGCCAGGGCCGCGAACACGGAGTCGAGCGGGTTTTCCATCCCCGCAGCTAGGCCCGGCCGGTGAGGATCGTCAACCATTTGGTTGAATATGCCAAAAACGGCGAAAACCCCGGACTCACCGCCGCCGTGTCGGGGGTGGCTTTGGGTTTATGTAAAAAAATGACGCGAAAACAATAAATTAGACATTGGATCACGCCACCGTTTGCAGCTTGACTCGGACCCGCCTGCTTTCTAGGTTCGCCGCGACTGTCCGAGGGGGCCTTCTGGCGTGGTGGATCCGGTAGATAAGGAGCGGCTCAGGCAGCTCGACGCACGGATCGCCGAGCTGAAACGGGCGCAGCAGCCCGAGAAGCGCCACCAGGACGAACACTATTCCCAGGCCAATATCGCCTGGCGGATGGTGACGGAGCTTGTGGCCGGTCTGGGGATCGGCTTCGGCATCGGATACGGGCTGGACTCGCTCTTCGGGACCATGCCGCTGTTCTTGGTGCTGTTCGTATTTCTGGGCTTCGCGGCCGGCATCAAGACGATGCTGCGCACTGCCGAAGAGGTCCGGAGGAAACAGTCGGCCGACAAGGCCGGAGATGATGGGGATCAGGCGTAACCGCGCTTGGTGAAGGAAAGGCAGACGGATGGGCAAGCTATTCTTTTGGGTCGTTCTGGCTCTGGTGATCGTGTCGGGCGCGCTGTTCGCGCCGGAGGAAGCGCACCTGGCCATCCACCCGATGGACCAGTTCGTCGTGAAGCCGCTGTTCGGCGGCGAGGCGATCCACTGGTACACGCCCACCAACGCGACGCTGTGGATGGCGCTGGCCGTGCTGAGCGTGTTCGGCCTGCTGGTCGTCGGCACCCGCGGCCGCGCCATCATCCCATCGCGCATCCAGTCGGTGGCGGAACTGGCCTATGGCTTCGTCTACAAGATGGTCGAGGACGTGGCCGGCAAGGACGCGGTCAAGTTCTTCCCCTACATCATGACGCTGTTCATGTTCATCGTTCTGGCCAACTTCCTCGGTCTGCTGCCGATGAGCTTCGCCACCACCTCGCACATCGCCGTAACCGCTGTCATGGCCGCGCTGGTCTTCATCACCGTCACCGTGGTCGGCTTCGTCAAGAACGGCGCCAAGTTCCTGGGGCTGTTCTGGGTCAAGTCGGCGCCGCTGCCGCTGCGCCCGGTGCTGGCGGTGATCGAGCTGATCTCGTATTTCGTGCGCCCGGTCAGCCACTCGATCCGACTTGGCGGCAACATCATGGCGGGCCACGCCGTGCTCAAGGTGTTCGCAGGCTTCGCCGCCGCGCTGGGGATGTTCTCGTTCCTGCCGGTGTTCGCCATCACCGCGGTCTATGCGCTGGAGGTGCTGGTCGCCTTCATCCAGGCCTATGTCTTCACGATCCTGACCTGCGTCTATCTGAAGGACGCGCTGCATCCCAGCCACTGAGGTCAGCCCGAACCAATCACTAGCCAATTCCAACGTAAGGAGAAACGGACATGGAAGGCGATATCGCACAAATGGGTCAATTCATCGGCGCCGGTCTGGCCGCCATCGGTTCCGGCGCAGCCGCAATCGGTGTGGGTCATGTGGCTGGCAACTTCCTGTCGGGTGCCCTGCGCAACCCGTCGGCTGCCGGTGACCAGACCGCAACGCTCTTCATCGGTATCGCGTTTGCAGAAGCCCTGGGGATCTTCTCGTTCCTCGTCGCGCTTCTGCTGATGTTCGCCGTCTGATCCTTCGAACCGATCCTTACGCTCGGGTGGGCCTGATGCAGGCCCGCCCGATGTAAACCGAGGTTCCTGGAGGACGACATGGCAAACACAACGCACGAAGCCGCAGGCCAGGCGGCGGACGCCGCGGGCCATGCCGCCGCAGGTCACGCGACCGAAGCTGCCGGCATGCCGCAGCTGGAGTTCTCGACCTTTCCGAACCAGATCTTCTGGCTGCTGGTCACGCTTGTCGTGATCTATTTCGTCCTGACGCGCGTCGCACTGCCGCGCATCGCCTCGGTTCTGGCCGAGCGTCACGGGACGATCACCAACGATCTGGCCGCCGCCGAAGAGCTGAAGCTCAAGGCGCTGGAGGCGGAAGAGGCCTATAACAAGGCGCTCGCCGACGCCCGTGCCGAGGCGCACAAGATCATCGCCGAGGCGAAGGCCGACATTCAGGCCGATCTCGACATGGCCATCGAAAAGGCCGATGCGGAGATCGCCGCCAAATCCGCCGAGTCGGAAAAGCGGATCGCCGAGATCCGTGCCGGCGCGATGGAAAGCGTGACCGAGGTTGCCACCGACACCGCGCAGGAAATCGTCGCGGCGCTGGGCCAGCAGGCCGACGCCAAGGCGCTGGCCGATGCGGTCGCCAACCGGCTGAAGGGGTAAGGCAGATGAAGAAACTGACGGTTCTTTTCGCCCTCGCCGCCAGCCCCGCGCTGGCCGCGTCCGGCCCGTTCTTCTCGCTCAGCAACACCAATTTCGTCGTGACGCTGGCGTTCCTGCTGTTCATCGCCGTGCTGGTCCATTTCAAGGTTCCCGGCCTGCTGTTCGGGATGCTGGACAAGCGCGCCGAGAGCATCAAGTCCGAACTGGACCAGGCCAAGGCCCTGCGTGAGGAAGCCCAGACCATCCTGGCCTCCTACGAGCGCAAGCAGCAGGAGGTGGCCGAGCAGTCGGAGCGGATCATCGCCCACGCCAAGGAAGAGGCCGAGATTGCGGCGGCCCAGGCCCGCAAGGAACTGGAAGCCTCGATCGCGCGCCGTCTGGCCGCCGCCGAGGAGCAGATCGCCTCGGCCGAAGCCAACGCGATCAAGGATGTCCGCGACACCGCCGTTGCCGTGGCCGTGGCCGCTGCCGGTGAGGTCATCGCCAAGCAGATGACCGCCGCCAAGGGCAACGCGCTGATCGACGACGCGATCGGCCAGATCGGCGACAAGCTGCACTGACCCGGCCTGGCCGGAACGTGATCTGAGAACCCGGCCCGCTGCGGCCGGGTTTTCTTTTGCCCGCGGCGACGGCCGGCGGCCGGCCTGCGCCTGGCCGGCATTCCGATCCGGCGCGACCGCCGTTCAGCCCCGTTCCCGTTCATGCACCAGCCGCAGCCGCGCGATGGCCTCGTGCCGGTCGGCGATCTGCTGGTCCGACAGCGCGTTCTGCACATAGTCGAGATGCGCCTCCACCGCGGCGCGGGCGCCGGCGGGGTCGCGCACCTGCAGCGCGTCGTTGATCGCGCGGTGCTGGTCGAGCAGCATGTCCCGCGTGGTGCGCTGCTTGAACATCACCTGGCGGTTGTAGAACACGCCCTCGCGCAGCATGTCGAACATGGCGCGCATCATGTGCAGCATGATCACGTTGTGGCTGGCCTCGATGATGGCCATGTGGAACTCGGCGTCGAGCCGCGCCTCGTCGGCCGGGTTGCGCTTGGCGTGGGCGGCTTCCATCTTTTTCAGGATGGTCCCGATCACCTCCAGATCAGCGTCCGAACCCAGCCGCGCCGCGCGCTCGGCGGCCAGCCCCTCGATGTCGCGGCGGAAGGCGATGTAGTCGAACACCGCCTCGTCGTGCGAGGCGAAGAGGCGCACCAGCGCGGCCGGAAAGGCGCCGCCCAGCGTTTCCGACACGAAGATGCCCGCGCCCGCCCGGCTGGTGAGCAGCCCGCGGTTCTGAAGCTCGGCCACCGCCTCGCGCAGCGACGGGCGCGACACGCCCATCCGCTCGGCCAGTTCGCGCTCCGAGGGCAGGCGCTCCCCCGGGCACAGGATGCCGCGCAGGATCAGAAGCTCGATCTGGCGGATGACCGAATGCGACAGCTTTTCGGGCTGAACCTTCTCGAATGGCATGGGATCTACCTCAATAATTGGTCAAAACATATGACCGCCCCAGGGTTCGGGCAACAAAAAAGGGCCGACCCTGCGGCCGGCCCCCGATTCGAACTGTGCTGCGCTCAGGTCATCGGCCGGATGACGATCTCGACCCGGCGGTTCCGCGCCCGGCCCTCGGGCGTCAGGTTCGAGGCAACCGGCTGGTCCTCGCCCATCCCGTAGGCGCGGATCCGGTTCGTGGCGACGCCGGAATCATACAGCACATTGGCCACCGCGCGCGCCCGGCGGTTCGAGAGCTGCTGGTTGTAGGCGGCCTCGCCCACGTTGTCGGTGTGGCCGATCACGTCCACGGTTGTGTTGGGATAATCGTTCAGGCTGCGCGCCAGGACGCGCAGGTCCGATTGCAGGCCGGCGTTGACGTAATCGCTGTCGGTGGCGAACAGGATGTCCTGCGGCATGGTCACCACCAGGTGGTCGCCCTGGCGCACGACGGTGATCTCGTCATTGCCGAAATCGCGGCGCAGCTGGGCGGCCTGCTTGTCCATCTGTGCGCCGATCATGCTGCCGGCGGCCGCGCCCACGGCGGCCCCGATGACGGCGCCGCGGCGGCGTTCCTTGGCGTTGTCGCCCAGCAGGATGCCGGTCAGCGCGCCGATGCCGGCACCGACGGCCAGGCCCTCCTTGGTGCGTTGTTTCGGGTCTGCGGTCTGCACCGCGGGATCGGTGCAGGCGGTCAGGGCCAGCAGGCCGGCGCTGGCCAGTAGGAGCGGAATGCGTGCTCGGGTCATGGGTGCCTCTTCGTTGGGTCCGCTACTGCGGACAGCGGGATCATACAGGCAATCCTATGTGCAAAGACACGCGGATTGTATCGCGTTTCGCTCACATCGGCGTCATTTCGCCAGCGGTTCGGCCTCGGCGCGGGCGGCCTCCCAGGCCAGCATGGCGCGTTTCACGGGCAGCCCCCAGTGATAACCGCCCAAGCCCCCCGACTTGCGCAGCGCGCGGTGGCAGGGGATCAGCCAGCTCACCGGGTTGCGCCCCACGGCGGTGCCCACCGCGCGCACCGCGCGGGGGCTGCCGACGGCGTCGGCGATCTCGGAATAGGTGGTGACATGGCCCGAGGGGATCCGCAGCAGCGCCTCCCAGACCTTGATCTGGAAGGGGGCGCCGATCAGATGCAGCCGCGCCTGGCCCCGCTGCGCGAAGGCCGCCGCCACGTCGCGCTCCAGCGTGGCCGGATCCTCGACATACACGGCCTCGGGCCAGCGCCCGGCCATGTCGGCGAAGGCCGCCGCGCGCCCGGTTTCGGCCGCGAAGGCCAGCCCGCAGAGGCCGCGGTCCGTGCCCATCGCCAGCGCCTCGCCGAAGGGGCTGTCGAACCAGCCGTAGGAGATGGTCAGCCCCGCGCCCCTGCGGGCGAATTCGCCGGGGCTCATCGCCTCCCAGCGCAGGAACAGGTCGTGCAGCCGCCCCGAGCCCGACAGCCCCACCGCATCCGCCGCCGCCAGCGTGGTGAAATGATCGCGCAACAGCCCCTTGGCGTGGTCCAGCGCCAGGTATTGCTGGTAGCGCTTGGGCGAGACCCCCACCCAGCGGCTGAACAGGCGCTGGAAATGCGCCGGGCTCATGCCCATCTCGCGCGCCAGATCGTCGAGCGGCCGCACGCCGCCGCCTTCCGCGTCGATCAGATCCAGCGCGCGGCGGATGACTCCGTAGTGATAGGCGGTCTCGGGGGCGGTGTCGTGCATCTCTGTCTCCGTCATCTTGCCCCGCAAGATAGGCCCGGACGCGCCTGCGCGCGACCCGGAACTTGCGCCAAATCGGCCCCGCGCGCGGGCTTGCCCCGCCCGCGCCCGCAGGGCATACCGCCCATATGGCACAGCAGCTCGATTATCACGCGATCCACGCGATCTTCACCCGCTTCCACGCGCAGGAGCCCGAGCCCAAGGGCGAGCTGGAGCATGTCAATGCCTACACCCTGCTGGTGGCGGTGGCGCTGTCGGCGCAGGCCACGGATGTGGGCGTGAACAAGGCCACGCGCAAGCTGTTCCAGATCGCCGACACGCCGCAAAAGATGCTGAGCCTGGGCGAGGAGGGGCTGATCGAGCATATCAAGACCATCGGCCTCTACCGCAACAAGGCGAAGAACGTCATCAAGCTGTCGCGCATCCTGGTCGAGGAGTATGGCGGCGAGGTGCCCAGCTCCCGCGCCGCGCTGCAAAGCCTGCCCGGCGTCGGGCGCAAGACCGCCAACGTGGTGCTGAACATGTGGTGGGGCTACCCGGCGCAGGCGGTGGACACCCATATCTTCCGCGTCGGCAACCGCACCGGCATCTGCCCCGGCAAGGACGTGCTCGCCGTCGAGCGCGCCATCGAGGACAACATCCCCGTGGCGTTCCAGCGCCACGCCCATCACTGGCTGATCCTGCACGGCCGCTACACCTGCAAGGCGCGCAAGCCGCTGTGCGGCACCTGCCTGATCCGCGATCTGTGCCCCTTCGAGGAGAAATCCCTATGAGCAAGACTTTCCAGGTCGTCGGCATCGGCAACGCCATGGTCGACGTTCTGTCCCATTGTGACGAGACCTTCCTGGCCGAGCACGGCATCGAAAAGGGCATCATGCAGCTCATCGACATGGACCACGCCCGCCATCTCTACGACCGGATCGGCCCGGCGCAGGAGATCTCGGGCGGCTCGGCGGCAAACACCATCGCGGGCATCGCGCATCTGGGTGGGCGCACCGCCTATGTGGGCAAGGTCAAGGACGACCAGCTCGGCGCGATCTTCGCCCATGACCTGCGCGCCCAGGGGGCGCAGTACGACACGCCCCGCGCGCCCGCCGGGATGCAGGAGGAGACCGGCCGCTGCTTCGTGCTGGTCACGCCCGACGGCGAACGCTCGATGAACACCTATCTCGGCGTGACCGAGTTCCTGCGCCCCTCGGACATCGACGAGGCACTGATGGCGCAGGCAGAATGGATCTACCTCGAGGGATACCGCTTCGACGGCGAGGAAAGCCACGAGGCCTTCGCCAAGGCCATTTCGGCCGCCAAGGCCGCGGGCGGCAAGGTGGCGCTGACGCTTTCCGACCCCTTCTGCGTCGAACGCCACCGCGACGCCTTCCGCCGCATGATCCGCGAGGACGTGGATCTGCTCTTTGCCAACCGCGCCGAGATCCTGTCGATGTATGAGACGCAGGATTTCGGCGAGGCGCTGTCGCGCGCCGCCGCCGAAATCGAAATCGTGGCCTGCACCGAAAGCGAACACGGCGCCCATGTCCTGAGCCAGGGCCAGCGCTGGCACGCGCCCGCGCTGCCCACCAGGGTAGTCGATGCCACCGGCGCGGGCGACCTGTTTGCCGGCGCCTTCCTCTGGGCGCTGTGCGAGGGGTATGACCTGCCCAGCTGCGGGCGCATGGGCTGCGCCGCGGCCTCCGAGATCATCAGCCATATCGGCGCGCGCCCCGAGGCCGATCTCAGGCAGCTCTTCGCCGCCCGCGGGCTGGTCTGACCGCCCCTTCTTCTTGGCGAAAATACTCAACGCGCCACCGGGCCCGGCCCGGTGGCGCCGCTGCACCCTCCGCCCGGCGGTTCAGTCGCCCAGCTTGGCGTGCACCTCGTCGAGGTCGATCTCGCCGGTCGGAAACTTGTTCGCCGGGTTCTCGAAATCATATCTGAACAGCTGGAAATCGCGTTTGTAGATCTCGTAGACGAGATGCATCGACAGGTCGTCGAAATACTCCTCGACCGGATGCGCGCGCTTCGGCCCGTGGCCCTCGGATTCGTTGAAGCGCGGGATCCGCGCCAGGTCCACCTCATGCGGCGTCTCCACCGCGTCCAGAACCGACTGCATGCCTTCGTTGAACTTCTCGGTGAAGAAGATGTTGTCGTAGCGCCCGCCGTTGACGATGAAGGTCGAGATATGCCCGGACATCGCCGACCAGTGGATGTCCGGCTCCATCGGGCGGCGCCAGCGGATGGTGTCGCGGGCGAACAGCAGGAACCGGCGGAAGCTCCGGATCTGGTCGAACTCCTGCTTGCCGTCCCCGCCGCCGACCTCGATCCCGTATTTCTGGACCAGCAGCGGCACCAGGTTGCCGCGGTAGCGCTTGCCGTTGCGCTGGATGCCGCAGATCTTGTCGAAGAAGGAACTGAGGATGCGGCTATAGGGGTTGCGCACGCAGGTGAAGGCATAGGCGCGATGCGCCTTGACCGTCTCCTCGATCCTCTTCTGGCTGTGCTCCTGCGCCCATTTGTGCAGTCCCTCCTGGGCGTCGTGGATGTCGCCGTCGAAGAATTCCCCGTGATCCGAGAAATACATGATCTGACCGATCGTGGAGCAGGCGCATTTCGGGACCACCCGATAGACCATACTCTCGCTCTCGGTCATCCAGGTGCCGGGAAAACCCATCCGCTCTCGCCTCCAATGGCTGCCGTGCCGTGATCGCCGGCTTCGTCACCGCACAAAAAAGCAAAGAAACCCTGTTTATTCAACGAGTCTTCAATGTATCTACTTAGGAACTTCGCAACGCGCGCGTGCCGGAAGGGCTCATGGCCAGGATCGCTTATATTCTGCTCTGTCACAAGGACCCGGATGCCATCATCCAGCAGGCCGAGCGGCTGACTGCGGCGGGCGATGTCATCGCGATCCATTTCGACGCCCGCGCGCCCGCCGAGGATTTCGACCGGATCCGCGATGCGCTGAAGGGCAACGAGAGCGTCGTCTTCGCCCGCAAGCGGATCAAATGCGGCTGGGGCGAGTGGTCGCTGGTGCAGGCCACGCTGCTGGCGCTGGAGGCGGCGGAGGCGGCGTTTCCGCGGGCCACGCATTTCTACATGCTGTCGGGCGACTGCATGCCGATCAAATCGGCCGAATACGCGCATGCCTTTCTCGACGGCCGCGACGTGGACTACATCGAAAGCTTCGATTTCTTCGCCTCCGACTGGATCAAGACCGGGATGAAGGAGGACCGGCTGATCTACCGCCATTTCCTGAACGAGCGCGCGCACAAGCGGCTGTTCTACCTCTCGCTCGACCTGCAGAGGCATCTCGGCCTGAGCCGCCGGATCCCGCAGGACCTGCAGATCATGATCGGCAGCCAGTGGTGGTGCCTGCGACGGCGCACCGTCGAGGCGGTGCTGGATTTCATCCGCGCCCGCCGCGACGTGTTGCGCTTCTTCCGCACCACCTGGATTCCGGACGAGACCTTCTTCCAGACCCTGGTGCGCCACCTGGTGCCCGAGGAGGAGATCGAGTCCCGCACGCTGACCTTCCTGATGTTCTCGGATTACGGCATGCCGGTCAGTTTCTACAACGACCAGTACGACCTGCTGCTGAGCCAGGATTTCCTCTTCGCGCGCAAGATATCGGCCGAGGCGAAGGAGCTGAAGCGCCGGCTGGGGCGGCTCTATACCAGCGGCAAGATGGATTTCGCGATCTCCAACGAGGGGCGCAGCCTCTACCAGTTCCTCGCCGGGCGCGGCCGGATCGGCCGCCGCTTCGCGCCGCGGTTCTGGGAGCGAGAGGCGAGCCTCGGGCACGAGCGCGAGCTGATGATCGTGACCTGCAAGAAATGGCATGTGGCCAAGCGCCTGGTCGAGCGCGCGCGGCAGGTCACGAACCTGCCCGCGGTCGATTACCTGTTCAACGAGGAAGGCACCGAGCTGCCCGATCTCGGCGGCATCCAGACGACGCTGGAAAAGCGGACCCGCCACCGCCGCGCGCTGCTGCGGATGCTCTACGACTATTTCGAGACCGACCGGCTGATCATCTGCATCGACCCCAGCAATATCGACCTGATGCAGGATTTCTACGCCGACCGGGCCAAGACCCGGCTACTGGAGATCCAGTGCGTTTTCTCCGACGACTACCTGCTCGGCCACGCCCGGCGCGTCGGGCTGGCCGGGGACAATACGCCGCCGGAGACGCTGGAGGCGCTGCTGCCCACCATCCGCTACGACGTGGTGTTCGAAGGCGACCGGCTGCGCGACGCCAACTTCCCGGATTTCCACCGCATCCGCGAAACCGCCACGCCCGAGGAAAATGCCGGCCCGCTGGCCGAATTCCTTGATATCCCGCCGGACCGCGCGCATGAGATTGCCGCGACCCCTTACCTATATGCCGACTGAGGACAGACATGGCCTATACCTACGATCCGCAGAACGTCTTCGCGAAGATCCTGCGCGGCGAGATCCCCAACAACACCGTGCTGGAGACCGAGCACAGCCTCGCCTTCCGCGATATCGCCCCGCAGGCGCCCGACCATGTGCTGGTGATCCCCAGGGGCGCCTATGTCTGCTATGACCATTTCGCGCTTGAGGCCAGCGAGGCCGAGATCGTCGATTTCACCCGCACCATCGGCGAGGTGTGCCGGATGCTGGGGCTCCAGCCGGGCGAGGGCGGCAACGGCTTCCGCATGATCTCGAACGCGGGCCTCGACGGGGTGCAGGAGGTGCCGCATCTGCACGTCCACATCCTGGCGGGCCGGCCCCTCGGCCGGATGCTGCAAAAGGGTTGACGCCCGGGCGCGATTTTCCGCAGAAAAAGCGGGTCGCCCCGAAATCGAATTTTCTCCGAGAATTCAGGGACGCCGCTCAGGCGGCGGCGCCCTTTTTCGAGGTCAGCTCGACGAAGACATCCTCGAGATCGGGTTCCTCGGTGGCCACGTCGCGCATCCTCAGCCCGGCATGGCGGACCTCTTCCAGCACCGCGCCGGTGGCGATCTCGCTGCGGCGATAGGTGAAGGCCAGCGCGCCGCCGCGGCGGCGCTCCATCTCCACCCCTGGGGGCGGGGCGAAGTCCTCGGGCACCTCGCCCTCGGGGTGGATGACCAGGGTCTTGGCGTCCATCCGGCCGATCAGCGCCTCGGTGGTGTCGCGCGCGATCACCTCGCCGTGGTTGATGATGGCGATCTCGTCGCACATCTCCTCTGCCTCTTCGAGGTAGTGGGTGGTGAGGATGATGGTCATCCCCTCTTCCTCGTTCAGGCGGCGCACGTTGGTCCACAGCATCTGGCGCAGCTCGATGTCGACGCCCGCCGTGGGCTCGTCGAGGACCAGGATCTGCGGCGAATGGACCAGCGCCTTGCCCAGCAGCAGCCGTCGCCGCATGCCCCCCGATAGCGAACGGGCATAGGCCTCGGCCTTGTCCTCCAGCCCGATCATTTGCAGGATTTCCTCGGTCCGGCGGTTGCGCCGCGGCACGCCGTAGAGGCCCGCCTGCACCTCCAGCGCGGCGCGCGGGGTGAAGAACGGGTCCATGTTCAACTCCTGCGGCATGACGCCGATCGCGGCGCGGCTCTGGCGCGGGTTCACGTCCTGGTCGAAGCCCCAGATGCGGACCTTTCCAGAGGTCTTGAGCACCAGCCCGGCAAGGATGTTGATCAGCGTCGACTTGCCCGCACCGTTCGGCCCCAGCAGGCCGAAGATCGAACCGGCGGGAATCTCCAGATCCACCCCCTTCAGCGCCTCTTTCGGGGGCTGGTTGCCGCTGGCGGCGTAGGTCTTTCTCAGCCCTTCGATCTCGATCGCGTTTCCGCTCATGGCCACTCCTTCCCGCTTGCCCGTGCGCGCCCATCCGCTATCATGCCCGCCGACATAAGGCCACATCCTCGGCCGCCAAGAGACGGAGCCCCGCGACATGAGCATCGAAGCCCCCGAAACCGAAGTGGTCACCACCTGGCGCGTCGCCTGCGACGGCGGTGAGGGGGCGCTGGGCCATCCGCGGGTCTGGCTGACGATCCCGCAGGACAAGGGCTATGTCGAATGCGGCTATTGCGACAAGAAATTCGTCCATGAAAGCTGCGCCGAAAAGGTGCAGTAAGCCGGCGCGCCGTCGCCGCGCGCCCCCTGTCCGAATGCCCCGGCCGCGCCCCCCGCGCGGCCGCAGCCGTCAGAACGGAGCACACCCATGTCCTTTGGAAAAGGCTGTCATCTGCACCTGATCGACGGCTCGGCCTTCATCTTTCGCGCCTTCCACGCGCTGCCGCCGCTCACCCGCAAATCCGACGGGTTGCCGATCGGAGCCGTGGCGGGCTTCTGCAACATGATCTTCAAGATGGTCGAGGACAACAAGGGTCCCGACGCGCCGACCCATGTGGCGGTGATCTTCGACAAGGGCAGCCACACGTTCCGCAACGACCTCTACGAGCTCTACAAGGCCAACCGCGAGGAAATGCCCGAGGATCTGCGCCCGCAGATGCCGCTGACCCGCGAGGCGACCCGCGCCTTCAACATCGCCTGCATCGAGAAGGAAGGCTACGAGGCCGACGACATCATCGCCACCCTGGCGCGCGAGGCGCGCGAGGCAGGCGGGCGCGTGACCATCATCAGCTCGGACAAGGACCTGATGCAGCTGGTGGGCGGCGGGGTCGAGATGTTCGACGCCATGAAGAACAAGCGCATCGGCGTTGAAGAGGTCGAGGAGAAGTTCGGTGTCCCGCCCGCGCGCGTGGTCGATGTGCAGGCGCTGGCCGGCGACAGCGTGGACAACGTGCCCGGCGCGCCCGGCATCGGGGTCAAGACCGCGGCGCTGCTGATCAACGAGTTCGGCGATCTGGAAACGCTGCTGGACCGGGCGGAGGAGATCAAGCAGCCCAAGCGTCGTCAGACCCTGATCGAGAAGCGCGACCAGATCGAGCTGTCGAAGAAGCTGGTCACGCTTGATGCCGAGACGCCGCTCGATTTCGGCCTCGACGATCTGGAACTGCGCGAGCCCGAGCCCGAGACGCTGCTTGGCTTCCTCGCGGAGATGGAGTTCCGCACCCTTTCCAAGCGCGTGGCCGGGACCCTCGGTGTCGAGGCTCCGGCGATCCCCGACACCACCCCCGCGGGCGCCAGCCCGAGCGCGGAGCCCGACGCGCCCGCGAACCTGCCCTTCGCGCCCGAGACCTACGAATGCGTCCGCGACGCGCAGGCGCTGGAACGCTGGATCGCGCAGGCCCATGCCCGCGGCTGGGTGGCGGTGGACACCGAGACCACCAGCCTAGACGAGATGCGGGCCGATCTGGTGGGCATTTCGCTGGCGGTCGAGCCGGGGCGGGCGTGCTATATCCCGCTGGGCCACAAGGAGGGGGCGGATGACCTCTTCGGTTCGGCCAATCTGGCCGAGGGGCAGATCCCGCTCGACGTGGCGCTCAAGATGCTGAAGCCGCTGCTAGAGGATCCGGCGGTGATGAAGATCGGCCAGAACATGAAATACGACGCCAAGATCTTAGTCCGCCACGGCGTGCAGATCGCGCCGATCGACGACACCATGCTGATGTCCTATGCGCTGAACGCGGGGCTGCACGGCCATTCCATGGACACGCTGTCCGAGCGCTATCTCGAACATGAGCCGATCCCGATCAAGTCGCTGCTGGGCGCGGGAAAATCCGCGATTACCTTCGACCGCGTGCCGATCGCCGAGGCGGTGAAATACGCCGCCGAGGATGCCGACATCACCCTGCGCCTCGCGCAGCTGTTCAAGCCGCAGCTCCATCAGCGCCGCGTGACCACCGTCTACGAGACGATGGAGCGCCCGCTGGTCCCCGTGCTGGCCGAGATGGAGATGGCCGGCATCAAGGTGGACCGCGACACGCTGAGCCGCATGTCCAACGCCTTCGCCCAGAAGATGGCGGCGCTGGAGGACGAGATTCACCAGCTCGCGGGCGAGAAATTCAACGTGGGCAGCCCCAAGCAACTGGGCGAGATCCTGTTCGACAAGATGGGGCTCGACGGCGGCAAGAAAGGCAAGACAGGGGCCTATGCCACCGGCGCCGACGTGCTGGAGGATCTGGCCGCCGAGGGTCACGACCTGCCCGCCCGCGTGCTGGACTGGCGGCAGTTGAGCAAGCTGAAATCGACCTACACCGATGCGCTGCAGGATCACATCAACCCCGAGACCGGGCGGGTGCACACCTCCTATGTGATCGCGGGGGCGAACACCGGGCGGCTGGCCTCGACCGATCCGAACCTGCAGAACATTCCGGTGCGCTCAGAAGAGGGGCGCCGCATCCGCGAGGCTTTCGTCGCCGAGACGGGCAAAGTGCTGCTCAGCCTCGACTATTCCCAGATCGAGCTGCGCATCCTCGCCCATGTCGCCGGGATCGAGGCGCTGAAACAGGCGTTCCGCGACGGTCATGACATCCACGCCATGACCGCCTCGGAAATGTTCGACGTGCCGCTGGACGAGATGACGCCCGAGATCCGCCGCCGCGCCAAGGCGATCAATTTCGGGGTGATCTACGGCATCTCCGGCTTTGGCCTCGCGCGCAACCTGCGCATCCCGCGGGCCGAGGCGCAGGGCTTCATCGACCGCTATTTCGAACGCTTCCCCGGCATCCGCGCCTACATGGACGACACCGTGGGCTTCGCCAAGGAGAACGGCTTCGTCCAGACGCTGTTCGGCCGGCGCATCCATACGCCCGAGATCAACGCCAAGGGCCCGCAGGCGGGCTTCGCCAGGCGCGCCGCGATCAACGCGCCGATCCAGGGCACCGCAGCCGACATCATCCGCCGCGCCATGGTGCGGATGCCGCAGGCGATCGCGGGGCTGCCCGCGCGGATGCTGCTGCAGGTGCATGACGAACTGATCTTCGAGGTCGACAAGGCGGCGGTGGACGACGCCATCCCGGTGATCCGCGACGTGATGGAGGGGGCCGCCTTGCCGGTGGTCAGGCTGGACGTGCCGCTGATCGTGGATGCAGGGCAGGGCGCCAACTGGGCCGAGGCCCACTAGGGAGCGGGCGCGATGCGGGCGGCATGGATCGAACGCTACGGCCCGCCCGAGACGGTTGAAATCCGCGATCTGCCCATGCCCGAGCCGGGCGAGGGGCAGGTGCTGCTGCGGATGCGCGCCTGCTCGGTCAATGCCTCGGACGTGGAACTCGTCACCGGGCGCCCCGCCTATGCCCGGCTCTTCGGCCTGACCCGGCCGCGCTTTCATGTGCTGGGCTCCGACGTCGCCGGCGTGGTCGAGGCGGCGGGGCCGGGGGCAAGCCGTTTCGCGGTGGGCGACGCGGTGTTCGGCGATGTCTTCGAAAGCTTCGGCGGGTTCGCCGACTATGCCGCCGTGCCCGAGGACCGGCTGATCGCCAAGCCGGACGCGCTCGATTTCGCCACCGCCGCGGCGCTGCCACAGGCAGGGGTTATCGCGCTGCAGGCGCTGCGCGACCTGGGCGCGGGCGTGCGGGTTCTGATCAACGGCGCGGGCGGCGGCATGGGCAGTTTCGCGCTGCAGATCGCCAAGGCGCGCGGCGCCCATGTCACCGCCGTGGACAGAGCCGCTAAGGCCGGTTTCCTGCGCGCGCTGGGCGCCGACCGGGTGATCGACTGCGCGGCGCAGGATTTCACCGCGCTGGGCGAGCGCTGGGACCTGGTGCTGGACCTCTTCGCCACCCGCGGCATGGGCGCGATCCGCGGGGCGCTGGCCCCCGGCGGGCGCTACCTGCTGGTGGGCGGGCGGATGCGGGCGCTGCTGTCGGTCTTGACCCTGGGCACGCTGATGTCCTTCGGTCCGCGCAAGCTGCGCCTGCTGGCCGCGCGGCAGAGCCGCGACGATCTGGCGGAGATCGCCGCGCTGGTGGCGGCCGGCCGCGTGCGGGCGGCGGTCGACCGGACCTATCCGCTGGAGGAGACCGCGCAGGCGCTGGCCCGCGTGGCCGAGGGGCGGGCGCTGGGCAAGGTCGTGGTGGTCATGGGCGGGAACGCCTGACCCCGAAACACGTCTTGCACCCCGCGCGGCCGGGCGCTTAGCTGGGCCCGGAGTTCCGCAAGGGGGCGCGCATGCCGCACGACCATCACCGTCATCACATCGACCCGGCGGCCGGCGACCGGCAGGTGGCCCTGGCGGTGGCGGTCAACATGCTGCTGACCCTGGTGCAGATCGTCGGCGGGCTGCTGTCGGGTTCGGTCGCGCTGATCGCCGATGCGGTGCATAATTTCTCGGACGCGGTGTCGCTGATCATCGCCTATGGCGCGCGCCGCATCGCCCGCCGCCCGCATGATGCGAACATGACCTTCGGCTATGGACGGGCCGAGGCGGTAGCGGCGCTGGTCAATTACACCACGCTGATCGTGATCGGCGCCTACCTGGTCTACGAGGCGGTCCTGCGCCTGATCGACCCGCCGGGCGTTCAGGGCTGGATCGTGGTGGTCGTGGCCGGCGTGGCGCTGGTCGTCGATCTGGTCACGGCGGCGCTGACCTTCCGCCTGTCGAAGCACAGCATGAACATCCGCGCCGCCTTCCTGCACAACCTGGCCGATGCGGCCAGCTCCGTCGCGGTGATCGTGGCAGGCAGCCTGATCCTGCTCTACGACTGGCGGCTGGTCGATCCGCTGGCCACCCTCGGCATCGCCGGCTTCATCCTGTGGAGCGCCCTCAGCGAGATCCGCCCGGTGATCCGCCTGCTGATGCTGGGCGCGCCGCCCGCGCTGGACCTCGACGTGATCCGCGACCGGGTGCTCACGGTCGAGGGGGTGGAGAGCCTGCATCACCTGCACCTGTGGCAGATCGACGAGCACAAGACCTCGCTCGAGGCGCATCTGGTGATCGGCGACGGCGCGGTGGCGGATTTCGCGGCCGTGAATGCCCGGGTCAAGGAGTTGCTCGCCAGGGAATTCGGCATCCGCCACGCCACGTTGGAGTTGGAAACCAACGCCTCGGGCTGTGCCGATCAGGCCTAGGCCAGTTCCCCCGACGGGATGATCGGGAAGAACTTCCCGCCCGACCACAGGCCGAACCAGCTTTGCCCCTCGTGCTGCTCGTGTCGGCCCAGCTCGATCAACCGGTAGAAGCTCTTGCGGTCGATCAGCGCTTCCAGGTTTCTGCGGACGTTGACATAGGGCGCGGGCTCGCCCGTTTCGGGGTCGCGGGCGACGCGGATCGGGTGGTCGGGGCCGGCGGTCACGGCGTCCTCGACATGGGTGAAGAAGGTGATCTTCTGGTCGCGCCCCTCGCCCTCGGTCTCGAAATCGAGGGCGACGAAGGGGGCGTCCTCGACGGTGATGCCGACCTTTTCCACCGGCGTGACCAGGAAATAGTCGTCGCCGTCCTTGCGGATGATCGAGGAGAACAGCTTCACCAGCCCCGGCCGCCCGATCGGCGTGCCGAGGTAGAACCAGGTGCCGTCGCGCGCGATCCGCATGTCGAGATCGCCGCAAAAGGGCGGGTCCCATTTCTCCACCGGCGGGGGGCCCTTCTTGCCGGCGGCGCGCGCCGCCTGGGCCAGGTTCTCCACCGTCGGTTTCACGATCATTTGTCCCACCCCGCGTTTTGCCATTTGTGCCCGGCGCGATATCTGCCTTTAATGATCATAAAGGATGTCAGGGAGCATTGTCATGACCGAGGGGCCGGAACTCGTGGCGGAGATCGAGGCGCTGGGCGCCCGGCTGGCCGAGGCGAAGGCCAGCATCGGCAGGCGTTTCATCGGTCAGGACCGGGTGGTCGAGCTGACGCTTTCGGCGCTGCTGTGCGGCGGGCACGGGCTGCTGATCGGCCTGCCGGGGCTGGGCAAGACCCGGCTGGTGGACACGCTTTCGACCGTGATGGGGCTGAAGGGCGCGCGCATCCAGTTCACGCCCGACCTGATGCCGGCCGACATCCTCGGCTCCGAGGTGCTGGAGACCGCCGCGGACGGCTCGCGCGCCTTCCGCTTCATCGAGGGGCCGGTTTTCTGCCAGCTGCTGATGGCCGACGAGATCAACCGCGCCAGCCCCCGCACGCAATCGGCGCTGTTGCAGGCGATGCAGGAGAAGTCCGTCACCATCGCCGGTCAGGAGCACCCGCTGGAGCAGCCCTTCCACGTTCTGGCCACGCAGAACCCGATCGAGCAGGAAGGGACCTATCCGCTGCCCGAGGCGCAACTCGACCGGTTCCTGGTGCAGATCGACGTGCCTTATCCCGACCGCAAAACCGAACATGACATCCTGCTGGCCACCACCGGTGTCTCCGAGGAACAATCGACGGCCGTCTTCACCGCCGCCGAACTGATCGCGGCGCAGCGGCTGGTGCGCCGGATGCCGGTGGGCGAGGCGGTGGTCGAGCTGATCCTCGATCTGGTGCGCGCCTGCCGTCCCGGCGAGCCCGGCGCGCCGCAGGTGGTTCATGACAACGTGGCTTGGGGGCCGGGGCCGCGCGCGGCGCAGGCCTTGATGCTGACCGTGCGCGCGCAGGCGCTGCTGCAGGGCCGTCTGGCGCCCTCGTCCGAGGACGTGATGGCGATGGCTGGCCCGGTGCTGAAGCACCGCATGGCGCTGAGCTTCGCCGCGCGGGCGCGGGGCGAGGATCTCGACAGCCTCATCGCCGGCGTTGCGCAGGACGTCACGCGGGTCGAGGCCGCGGCGTGACCCATCCCGCCGCCCTCCGTTCGGCGGCCGAGGCTCTGGCCGCGCCGCTGCCGCCGCTGCTGGCCGAGGCCGAGCATCTGGCGGCGACGGTCCTGCTGGGCGAGCATGGGCGCAGGCGCGCGGGCATGGGCGACGAGTTCTGGCAATACCGCCCCGCCGTGCCGGGTGACGAGGCGCGGATGATCGACTGGCGGCGCTCGGGCCGGTCGGACGCGCATTTCGTTCGCGAAAAGGAATGGCAGGCAGCGCAGAGCGTGACGCTCTGGGTCGATGACGCGCAGTCGATGCGGTTCGCGGGGGACGCGAAACACGAGACCAAGCTGCACCGCGCCCGGCTGTTGGCGCTGGCCGTGGCGGTGCTGCTGATGCGCGCGGGCGAACGGGTGGGGCTGGCCGGGCTGACCCTGCCGCCGCGCACCGGCGCGCTGCAGCTGCTGCGGCTGGCCGAGGCGCTGACGGCGGACGGCGCGGCTGCCGATTACGGTGCGCCCGAGGCGCGCGGCATGCTGCCCCATTCCCGCGCCCTGTTCCTGTCAGATTTCCTGGGTGATCCGGCCCCGGTCGAGGCGGCGCTGGCCAAGGCCGCCGACCGTGGGGTGAAGGGGGTGCTGGTGCAGGTGCTCGACCCGGTGGAGGAACTCTTCCCCTTCGACGGGCGAACGATTTTTGAGAGCATGGGCGGCAGCCTGCGCCACGAGACGCTGAAGGCCGGCGATCTGCGCGAGCGCTACCGCGCGCGGCTGGCGGAGCGCAAGGCGCGGCTGGCCGATCTTTCCCGTATGGCGGGCTGGCATTACCAGTGCCACCACACCGGCGACAGCGCGCAGGCGGCGCTGCTGTGGCTGTTCCGGGCGCTGGAGCCCCTGCGCTGATGTTGACGCTCGGCCCCATAGGATTTGCCGCGCCCTGGCTGCTGCTGGGGCTGGCGGCGCTGCCCATCCTGTGGCTGCTGCTGCGCGCGGTGCCGCCCGCGCCGATCCGGCGCCGCTTTCCGGGCGTGGCGCTGCTGCTGGGGCTCAGCGACGACGAGACCCAGACCGACAGGACGCCGTGGTGGCTGCTGCTGCTGCGGATGCTGGCGCTGGCGGCGGCGATCGTGGGCTTCGCCGGCCCGGTGCTGAACCCGCAGGCGCAGCGCGCGGGCAGCGGTCCGCTGTTGGTGCTGATCGACGGCACATGGGCCGATGCGCGCGACTGGCCGCGCCGGATCGACCGCGTCGGGGCGCTGCTGGAGGAGGCCGGGCGGGCCTCGCGCCCCGCGGCCTTGGTGCTATCGACCGACCTGCCGGGCGCCGGGCTGCCCTTTCAGGCCGCCGACGCCTGGGCGGCGCGCCTGCCCGGCCTGACGCCCCGGCCGTGGGAGCCGGACCCGGCCGCGCTTGCCGCCTGGGCGCAGGGGCTTGAGGGCCGGTTCGACACGTTCTGGATGTCCGACGGCGTGGCGCGCGACGGGCGCGACGCGGTGCTGGCCGCGCTGGAGGCGCGCGGCGCGGTGACCGTGTTCGAAAGTCCGCGCCCCGTCCATGCCCTGCGCCCCGCGGCGTTCGAGGACGGGCGCATCCGGCTCACCGCCCTGCGCGCGGACCGCGGCGCGGCGGCGGAGGTCACGCTTTCGGCCACCGGCCTCGACCCCAACGGGGTGGAGCGCGAGCTGGCCCGCGCCACTGCCGCATTCGCCACCGGCGCGGGGCGGGCCGAGGTCGAGCTGGCCCTGCCGCCCGAACTGCGCAACCGCATCACCCGCTTCTCGGTCGCGGGTGCGCGCTCTGCCGCGGCGGTGAGCCTGACCGACGACAGCCTGAAGCGCCGGGAGGTTGCCTTGATTGCCGGCCGCGAAGGCCGCGAGGGGCTGGAGCTGCTGTCGCCGCTGCATTACCTGCACCGGGCGCTGGCGCCCACCGCGGACCTGATCGACGGCACGCTTTCGGACATCTTGCTGGCCAACCCCGACGTGATCGTGCTGGCCGACGTGGCCAAGCTGACCCCGGACGAGGAGGCGGGCGTTCTGGACTGGCTGGCGCAGGGCGGGCTGCTGCTGCGTTTCGCCGGGCCGCGGCTGGCCGCCAGCGACGTCGCCCGCGCCGAGGAGGAGCCGTTGATGCCCGTGCGCCTGCGCGCCGGCGGGCGCAGCGTGGGCGGCACCATGAGCTGGGGCGAGCCGAAATCGCTGCGCGCCTTTGACGAGACCTCGCCCTTTTACGGCCTGCCCGTGCCCGACGAGGTGCGCGTCAGCGCACAGGTCATGGCCCAGCCCGGCCCCGAACTGGCCGCGCGCACCATCGCCGCGCTGAGCGACGGCACGCCCCTGGTCACGCGCAAGCGGGTGGGGCAGGGGCAGGTGGTGCTGTTCCACGTCACCGCCAATGCCGAATGGTCCACCCTGCCGTTGTCCGGCCTCTTCGTGCAGATGCTGGAGCGGCTGGCGGTCTCCACCCGCCCGGGCCGGCCCGAGGCGGCGGCGCTGGCGGGCACCACCTGGGTGCCCGAACAGGTGCTCAGCGCCTTCGGCGAGGTCGCGGAGGCGGGCAATCTGCCCGGCGTGATGGGCGAGGCGCTGGCCGCCGCGCGGCCCGGCCCCGACCTGCCGCCGGGTCTCTATGCCGGCGCGGACCGGCGCATCGCGCTCAACGTCATCACGCCCGAGCGGGAGTTGCGGGCCACCGCCTGGCCCGCGCGCGTCCCGGTCGAGGGGTTGAGCGTCACCCGCGAGACCGCGCTGAAGGGCGCGCTTCTGCTGGCGGCGCTGGGCCTGCTCGCGCTGGACGTTCTGGCCTCGCTGTGGCTGTCGGGCCGGCTGAGGGGGGCGCGCGGCGGAGCGGTGGTGCTGCTGGCGCTGGGGCTGCTGCTGCCGCACGAGGTCCAGGCGCAGGACGACGCCCGCGCGCTGGCCGCGACCTCGGAGGTGGTGCTGGCGCATGTGCTGACCGGCGACGCGCGCATCGACGGGATCGCCGCCGCGGGCTTGCGCGGCCTTTCGAAAAGGCTCTACCAGCGCACCTCGGTCGAGCCGGGCGCGCCGATCGCGGTGAACCTTGAAACCGACGAGCTGGCCTTTTTCCCGTTCCTCTACTGGCCGGTGACGGCGGATCAGCCGCTGCCCTCGGATTCCGCCTATGGCCGGCTCAACCGCTACCTGCGTGGCGGCGGGATGATCCTGTTCGACACGCGCGATGCTGATGTGGCGGGCTTCGGCGGCGGCTCGCCCGAGGGGCGACGGTTGCAGCAGATCGCGCGGCCCCTGGACATTCCGCCGCTGGAGACGATCCCCTCGGACCACGTCCTGACCCGCACCTTCTACCTGTTGCAGGATTTTCCCGGCCGCCACGCCAGCCGCGATGTCTGGGTCGAGGCCGCCCCGCCCGACGCCGAGCAGGTCGAGGGCATGCCCTTCCGCAATCTCAACGACGGCGTGACGCCGGTGGTGATCGGCGGCAATGACTGGGCCGCGGCCTGGGCGCTGGACGACAGCGGCGCGCCGGTGTTCCCGGTCGGGCGCGGCTATGCCGGCGAGCGCCAGCGCGAGATCGCCTTCCGCTTCGGGATAAACCTGGTGATGCATGTGCTGACCGGCAACTACAAATCCGACCAGGTGCATGTGCCCGCGCTACTGGACAGGCTGGGCCAATGAGCGGCGCGGTGATCTTCGACCCGCTTCTGCCCTGGCCGGTGCTCTGGGGCGTGGCGGCGCTGGCCGTGGGGGTCACCGGGCTGGCGCTGTGGCGCGGGCTGTCGGGCTGGGCGCTGCGCGGGCTGGCCGCAGCGGTTCTGCTGGCCGCGCTCGCCAACCCCGCGCTGCAAAGCGAGCAGCGCACGCCGCTCTCCGACATCGTGGTGGTGGTGGTGGACGAAAGCGCCAGCCAGCGCCTGTCGGACCGCGCCGATCAGACCGCGGCGGCGCTGGCGCGGATCGAGGCGCAGGTGGCGGCGCTGCCCAATACCGAACTGCGCGTGGTGCGCCTGGGCGACGGCGCGGACAATGCCGGGACCGAACTGATGACCGCGCTGGCCCAGGCCTTGGCCGAGCAGCCGCGCGCGCGGCTCGCGGGCGCGATCCTGCTGACCGACGGCCAGCTGCACGACATCGAGCGCGCGCCGGACGTGCCTGCGCCGCTCCATGCTCTGCTGACCGGCCATGACCGCGACTGGGATCGCCGGCTGATCGTCAAGAACGCGCCGGCCTTCGGCATCCTCGGCGAAGAGCTGGTGCTGACGCTGCGGATCGAGGACCAGGGCGCGGTGCCCCCGGGGCTGGGCGGCGAGACCGAACTGACCATCACCGTCGATGGCGGCGCGCCGCGGGTCTTCGAGGTGCCGGTGGACGTGGACCTGGAGTTGCCGGTCACGCTGAGCCACGGGGGCATGAACGTGATCCAGTTCGAACTGGCCGCGGCGGAGGGCGAACTGACCGACCGCAACAACGCGGCCGTCGTCCAGATCAACGGTGTGCGCGACCGGCTTCGGGTGCTGCTGGTCTCGGGCGAGCCGCATCCGGGTGAGCGCACCTGGCGCAACCTGCTGAAATCCGACAGCGCGGTGGATCTGGTGCATTTCACCATCCTGCGCCCGCCGGAGAAGCAGGACGGCGTGCCCGTGACCGAGCTGTCGCTGATTGCCTTTCCCACGCGCGAGCTGTTCCTGGAGAAGATCGAGGAATTCGACCTGATCGTCTTCGATCGCTACAAGCGGCGTGGCATCCTGCCGATGCTCTATCTCGACAACGTGCGGTCCTATGTCGAGAACGGCGGCGCGATGCTGATCGCGGCGGGGCCGGATTTCGCCTCCGCCGACAGTCTCTACCGCTCGCCGCTGTCCGAGATCCTGCCCGCCGAGCCCACCGCGCGGGTGCTGGAGGAGGGCTTCCGCCCCGAGATCACCGACCTCGGACAGCGGCACCCCGTCACCGAGGGGCTGCGCGAAGAGGCGGGCGGCGACTGGGGCCGCTGGTTCCGGCTGGTCGAGTTGGAGGCGCAGGGCGGGCAGGTGGTGATGCAGGGGCCGGGCGATCGGCCGTTGCTGGTGCTCGACCGGGTGGGCGAGGGGCGCGTGGCGCTGCTCGCCTCCGACCATGCCTGGCTGTGGGACCGCGGCTTCGAGGGCGGCGGGCCGCAACTGGAACTGCTGCGGCGGCTGGCGCATTGGATGATGAAGGAGCCCGAACTGGAGGAGGAGGCGCTGCGTGCCGAGGCCGAGGGGCAGACCATCACCGTGACCCGCCGCTCGTTGGAGGATGCGCCCCGCGAGGTGGAGATCACCGCGCCCGACGGCAGTGTGAGCGTGCTGCCGCTGGAGGAGGTCTCGCCGGGACGGTTCGTGGGCCGGCACGAGGGCGGCGAAATCGGCCTCTACCGGCTGCGCGAGGGGGAACGCGAGGCGGTGGTGGCGCTGGGCCCCTCGGCCCCGCGCGAATTCGAGGAGACGATCGCCAGCGGCGCGGCGCTGGCGCCGGTGGTGGCGGCGACACGGGGCGGCGTGCTGGCGCTGGAGGACGGGGCTGTGCGGCTGCGGCAGGTCCGCGAGGGCCGGGTCGCGGCCGGGCGCGGCTGGATCGGCCTCACCCCGCGCGGCGCCTATGTGACCGCCGACATCACGATCACGCCGTTGGCCCCGGCCTGGCTGTTCCTGCTGCTGGCGGCCGGGCTGAGCCTGGGCGGGTGGCTGCGCGAGGGGCGCCGCTAGTCGGGCGGGCCAGGGGGGCTTTCTGCCCCCCTCTTGCCCGTTCCGGGCAATTCACCCCCCGAGGATATTCAGGGCCAGAAGAAGGGATCCTCAGTCGGGGTCGCGCATCAGCAGCGCCGTGCGCGACTGCGACATGAACTCGCGCCGCCAGAGCACGAAGAGCGTGATCACGCTGGCCAGGATCAGCGGCCCGGCGCCGAGCAGCCACGGCAGCCCCGCCAGCGCGAAATAGAGCGAGCGCATGCCGCGGTTGAAGCTGCGCGCGGCGGTGATGTTGATCTCGGCGGCCTGGCTGGCGCGGTGGGTGGCGGCGGGATCCTCGGGGTCGTTGGGCACTGCGGCCATGATGACGGCGCAATAGCCGAACAGGCGGTGCGACCAGACGAACTTGAGAAAGGCGTTGGTGACGAAGAGCAGCACGGCGAGGATCTTGACCTCCCAGACCACGGCCGGGGCGGTGTCCAGCTTGAGGTCGCGGGCCAGACCCAGAAGCCGTTCGGTATTGCCGATCAGCGCCAGCCCGCCGCCGATCGCCAGCATCGAGGCCGAGGCGAAGAAGGTGGTGCCCTGGCGCAGGATCGACAGGATCGCGCCGTCGAGGATGCGGGGCTGGCGGGTGACCATGACATCCATCCAGTCGCGCCGGTAGCTGGCCATCAGGGTGGAGACCGAGGGGTGGCCGCGTGGCGGCCGCTCGATCGCCAGGCCGATGGCCAGCCAGGTGATGAGCCAGACGCTCACGCCCAGGGCGTCGAGAGGGTCGAACAGGGTGATGCGGTTCACGATTTCCATGGCGGGAGCGTATCGCCGGCGGAATCCCCTTGTCACCAGCCAATATTGGTTATATTTTCTTACCAATGCCCGCTACTGGGGAGGAGATCCCATGGAAATGCCGACACCCAATCCCGACATTCTGGCGCGCAAGGCCCGGATTGTCGAACGCCTGCTGGAGGTTCTGCCGCGCGATGCGGTGATCGACGACGTCCATGAGACGCGCGCCTATGAATGCGACGCGCTGACGGCCTACAAGTGCCCGCCGCTCTGTGCCGTGCTGCCGGCCTCGACCGGGGAGGTTTCGGAGGTGCTGCGGATCTGCCACGAGGAGGGCGTTCCGGTGGTGCCGCGCGGCTCGGGCACGTCGCTGGCGGGCGGCGCGCTGCCCACCGCCGACAGCGTGATCCTGGGTGTCGCGCGGCTGCGCGAGGTGCTGGAGACCGATTACGAGAACCGTTTCATCCGGGTGCAGACCGGGCGCACCAATCTCAGCGTCACCGGCGCGGTGGAAGAGGAGGATTTCTTCTACGCCCCCGACCCGTCGAGCCAGCTGGCCTGTGCGATCGCCGGCAATATCGGCATGAACTCGGGCGGGGCGCATTGCCTGAAATACGGCGTGACCACCAACAACCTGCTGGGCGTGACCATGGTGCTGATGGACGGCACGGTGGTCGAGGTCGGCGGCGCGCATCTCGATGCCGGCGGGCTCGACCTGCTGGGGGTGATCTGCGGCTCGGAAGGGCAGCTGGGCGTCGTCACCGAGGCGACGCTGCGCATCCTGCGCAAGCCCGAGGGCGCGCGCCCCGTGCTGATGGGCTTCGACAGCAACGAGGTGGCGGGCGAATGCGTGTCCGACATCATCAAGGCGGGCGTTCTGCCGGTGGCGATCGAGTTCATGGACCGGCCCGTAATCCGTGCGACCGAGGCCTTCGCCCATGCCGGCTATCCCGATTGCGAGGCGCTTCTGATCGTCGAGGTCGAGGGCTCGGACGCCGAGATCGACGAGCAGCTGGGCCTGATCACCCAGATCGCGCGTCGGCACAACCCGGTGGAGCTGCGCGAGAGCAAATCCGCCGAGGAGAGCGCGAATATCTGGCTGGGGCGGAAATCGGCCTTCGGCGCGATGGGGCAGATCAACGACTACATGTGCCTCGACGGCACGATCCCGGTCACCTCGCTGCCTTACGTTCTGAAGCGCATCGGCGAGATGTCGAAGGAATACGGGCTGGACGTGGGCAACGTGTTCCATGCCGGGGACGGCAACATGCACCCGCTGATCCTGTTCGATGCCAACAAGCCCGGCGACTTGGAGCTGTGCGAGCGTTTCGGCGCGGACATCCTGAAGCTCTGCGTCGAGGTCGGCGGCTGTCTGACCGGCGAGCATGGCGTGGGCATCGAGAAGCGCGACCTGATGCATGCGCAGTTCAGCCGCGCGGACATGGAGGCGCAGCTGCGCGTGAAGGACGTGTTCGACCCGAACTGGCTGCTGAACCCGGCCAAGGTGTTCCCGCTGGACGTGACCGAGAGCCGCCGCGCGGCGTGACATGGGGCACGCGCATGGGCGGGGGGCTGTCTGCCCCCCGCGCCCCCCGAGGATATTTGGAGCCAGAAGAATGATGAACCCCGTTACAGAGGCCGAGCTGGCCGAGGCGGTGGTCGGCGCGTCCGGCCCCTTGCGGATCATGGGGGGCGGCACGCGCCCCATCGGCAAGCCGGTGGCCGGCGAGCTGCTGTCGGTGGCGGGGCTGCGCGGCGTCGAGCTTTACGAGCCCGGCGCGCTGACCATCGTGGTCAAGGCCGGCACGCCGCTGGCCGAGGTCGAGGCGGCGCTGGCCGCCGAAGGCCAGCGCCTGCCGTTCGAGCCGATGGACCATCGGCCGCTGCTGGGCACCGCGGGCGAGCCCACGATCGGGGGCGTGGTGGCTGCGAATGTCTCGGGGCCGCGGCGGATCCAGGCCGGCGCCTGCCGCGACAGCCTGATCGGCGTTCGGTTCGTCGATGGCCGCGGCGAGGTGATCAAGAATGGCGGGCGGGTGATGAAGAACGTCACCGGCTATGACCTGGTGAAGCTGATGGCGGGTTCCTACGGCACGCTTGGCGTGCTGAGCGAGCTGTCCTTCAAGGTGCTGCCGGTGCCCGAGGCGGTGGCGGGGCTGCGGATCGAGGGGCTGAGCGACGAGGCGGCCGTGCGCGCGCTGTCGATGGCGCTGGCCTCGCCCTTCGAGGTGTCGGGGGCGGCGCATGCGCCGGCGGGCGCGGACGGGACGCCGGTCACGATGATCCGCATCGAGGGCTTCGCGGCCTCGGTCGCCTATCGCGCCGAGGCGCTGAAGGCGCTGCTGGCGCCGTTCGGCGCGGCCGCGGTGGAGAATGACGCGGCGAAGGTGGTCGCGGACTGGCGCTGGGTGCGCGACGTGGAGGGCTTCGCCGGCCAGACCGGCGATGTGTGGCGGATCTCGGTCAAGCCCTCGGACGGGCCGCGCGTGGGCGCCGCGCTGCAGGCGCAGGGGCTGCTCTATGACTGGGGCGGCGGGCTGATCTGGGCACGCGTGGGCGCGGGGCGGGATATCCGCCCGGCGCTGGCGGGCGTGGGCGGCCATGCCACGCTGATCCGCGCCAGCGAAGAGACCCGCGCCGCGCTGCCGGTGTTCCAGCCGGAGCCGGCGCCGCTGGCCGCCATTTCCGCCGGGCTGCGGGCGCAGTTCGACCCGCGCGGCATCCTCAACCCCGGACTGATGGGCTGACCACATGCAGACGAATTTCACCGCCGAACAGCTGAAGATTCCGGGCATCGAGCGCTCGAACGAGATCCTGCGCGCCTGCGTGCATTGCGGCTTCTGCACCGCGACCTGCCCCACCTACCAGGTGCTGGGCGACGAGCTGGACAGCCCCCGCGGCCGCATCTACCTGATCAAGGACATGCTGGAGAGCGGCCGGCCGGCCGATGCCAAGACGGTCAAGCATGTCGACCGCTGCCTGTCCTGCCTGGCCTGCATGACGACCTGCCCCTCGGGCGTGCATTACATGCACCTTGTCGATCACGCGCGGGAATATATCGAGAAGACCTACAAGCGCCCCTTCCGCGACCGCGCGCTGCGCTGGCTGCTGGCGCGCATCCTGCCCTATCCCAGCCGGTTCCGGCTGGCGCTGCTGGGCGCCAAGATCGGCCGGCCCTTCGCCTTCCTGATGCCCGACGCGCGGCTCAAGGCGATGCTGGAGATGGCGCCCAAGCGCATCCCGCCGGTCAGCCGCAACGACGACGCCCAGGTCTTCCCCGCCATCGGAGAGCGCAAGATGCGCGTCGCGCTGATGACGGGCTGCGCGCAGCGGGCGCTGAACACCGACATCAACGACGCCACCATCCGGCTCTTGCGTCGCCTTGGCTGCGACGTGGTGATCGCCAAGGGCATGGGCTGCTGCGGGGCGCTGACCCATCACATGGGCAAGACCGGCGAATCCCACGCCACGGCGGCGAAGAACATCCGCGCCTGGGCCGCCGAGATGGCGGGCGAGGGGCTGGACGCGGTGGTGATCAACACCTCCGGCTGCGGCACCACGGTCAAGGATTACGGCCACATGTTCCGCAACGAGCCGCTGGCCAAGGAGGCCGCCGCCGTGTCCGGGATCGCCATGGACATCTCCGAACTTCTGATGAAGCTCGACCTGCCGCAGGGCGCGAATCAGGGCCTGAAGGTGGCCTATCATGCCGCCTGCTCGCTGCAGCACGGCCAGCAGATCAAGACCTATCCCAAGGACCTGCTGAAACGCGCGGGCTACACCGTGGTTGAGCCCGCCGACAGCCACCTGTGCTGCGGCTCGGCCGGGACCTACAACCTGATGCAGCCTGAGATCTCGAAGCAGCTGAAAGAGCGCAAGGTGCGCACGCTGGAGGCCAAAGCCCCCGACGTGATCGCCGCCGGCAACATCGGCTGCATGATGCAGATCGGCTCGGGCACGGAGGTGCCCATCGTGCATACGGTGGAACTGCTGGATTGGGCCACCGGCGGGCCGAAACCCCGCGCAATGGCCGAAGATCAGCCATAATCCTGCCCCACCCCGCGGCTAGGCATGTCCCGGAGAGAGGGAGCTGCCATGCTGCGGAAATTGCTGATCGGATTGGTGTTGCTGGCGATCTGGGCCAAGGGCAGCGATGCCGGCCCCTCGGATCTGCGCGCGCTGGTCACCGGCGACGATGGCCGGGGATGGGAGGCCGTGGGGCGGCTGAACCTCGGGCGCACCGGCTTCTGCACCGGGGCGCTGATCGCCACCGACCGGGTGCTGACCGCGGCGCATTGCCTCTATGACAAGGCCAGCGGCACCATTCTGCCGCTGGACCAGATCGAGTTCCTGGCCGGCTGGCGCAATGGCCGGGCCCAGGCCTATCGCGGGGTGCGCCACGCGGTGGTGCATCCGCGCTATGTGTTCGGGCAGGGCGACGACGTGGCCCGCGTCGCCCACGACCTGGCGCTGCTGGAACTCGACCGCCCGATCCGCCTGCCAGGCATTCAGCCCTTCGCCACCGCCGGACGGCCGCGCATGGGCGACCGGGTCGGCGTGGTCTCCTACGCGCAGGACCGCTCCGAGGCGCCTTCGCTGCAGGAGAGTTGCCGGGTGCTGGCTGGGCGCGCCGGCATCCTTATGCTGTCCTGCGATGTCGATTTCGGCTCTTCCGGGGCGCCGGTGTTCAGCTTTGCGGGGGGCGTGGCGCAGATCGTGTCCGTGGTCACCGCCAAGGCCGAGATCGAGAGCGGCAAGGTCGCTCTGGGCACCTCGTTGGGCAAGTCCCTGGATCTGCTGCAATCGCGGCTGGCCGAGGGCGAGGGCGTGATCGGGCGCGGCGCGCCGAGCACGATCCGCCGCTTCGGGCAGGGCGGCGCAGAGGCCGGCGGGGCCAAGTTCATCCGCCCCTGAAGGTCTTGAAAGCCGGGTTTTGTCTTCCCACATCGCCAGATGCGGATGCCTGCAACAGGGTCCGTTTTGACGTCAACGCCCGTCCCTTCGGGAGGGCCCGGAGACATCGCTCGATGGAGGATGAATCATGCGTAATTTCGACCTTTCCCCGCTTTACCGCGCCACTGTCGGCTTCGACCGCGTGGCAGACCTGATGGACCGCGTCCTGACCCAGGACCTGCCGCAGCCGAGCTACCCGCCCTACAATATCGAAAAGACCTCCGAGAACGGCTATCGCATCTCGATCGCGGTCGCCGGTTTCACCGGCGACGAACTGTCGGTCGAGGTCCGGGAAAACGCCCTGATCATCGCCGCCCGCAAGGCGCGCGAGGAAGAGGAGCGCTCCTATCTGCATCGCGGCATCGCCACCCGCGCGTTCGAGCGCCGCTTCCACCTGGCTGATCACCTGAGGGTGACCGGCGCCACCCATGCCGACGGCATGCTGCATATCGACCTGGTGCGCGAGGTGCCCGAGGCGCTGAAGCCGCGCCGGATCGAGATCGCCCGCGGCGCCGCGGTCGAGGCCAAGGCGGTGGAGGCCCCGTCTGAGGAGGCATAAGCCCCCAGCGGCCGAAATGACGAAGGCGCGGCGGCCTCGGCCCCGCGCCTTTTCCGTGTCCTGCCGGGCGACCTGTTGTCAGCCCCGCGCGCCCAAGGGACGAACGCCCGGCCGAGGTTTCGCGGCCGAGCGTTCGGGATGCGTTTCGCAGAAGATGCGGTTGGGCGGATCAGACGCTTCAGACGCTGAGGCAGATGTATTTCATCTCCATGTATTCCTCGATCCCGTGGCTGGAGCCCTCGCGCCCCAGGCCCGACTGCTTGACGCCGCCGAAGGGGGCGACCTCGGTCGAGATCAGGCCGGTGTTGACGCCGACCATACCGTATTCCAGAGCCTCGGCGACCTTGGTCACGCGGCTGATGTCCTTGGCGTAGAAATAGGAGGCGAGGCCGAAGATCGTGTCGTTGGCCAGCTCGATCACCTCGTCCTCGTCCTTGAACTTGAACAGCGGCGCCAGCGGACCGAAGGTCTCGTCCTGCGAGAACGCCATATCGCGGGTCGCGCCGGTGACGATGGTCGGCTCGAAGAACGTGCCGTCGTTGCCCATGCGCTTGCCGCCCAGCACGACCTTGGCGCCCTTGGCCGTCGCGTCGGCGATATGCTCCTCGACCTTGGCGACCGCGCTGTCGGTGATCAGCGGGCCGAGGTCGGTGCCCTCTTCCAGCCCGTCGCCCACGCGCAGCTTTGCCACCGCGGCCGACAGTTTCTCGGCGAAGGCGTCATAGACCCCTTCCTGCACATAGATGCGGTTGGCGCAGACGCAGGTCTGGCCGTTGTTGCGGAACTTGCAGATGATCGCGCCCTTCACCGCCTCGTCGAGATCGGCGTCGTCGAACACGATGAAGGGCGCGTTGCCGCCCAGCTCCATCGAGCATTTCTTGACCTGGTCGGCGGCCTGGCGCAGCAGGATGCGCCCGACCTCGGTCGAGCCGGTGAAGGTCAGCTTGCGGATGATCGGGTTCTCGCAGAATTCCTTGCCGATGTCCGAGGAACGGGTCGAGGGGATGATCGACAGCACGCCCTTGGGCAGGCCTGCGCGGTCGGCCAGCACCCCCAGCGCCAGCGCCGACAGCGGCGTCTCGGCGGCGGGGCGGGCGACGAAGGCGCAGCCGGCGGCCAGCGCCGGGCCCGCCTTGCGGGTGATCATCGCGTTGGGGAAGTTCCACGGCGTGATCGAGGCGGCGACCCCGATCGGCTGGCGGATCACGGTGATGCGCTTGTCCGGGGCATGGCCGGGGATGGTCTCGCCATAGACGCGCTTGGCCTCTTCGGCGAACCACTCGATGAACGACGCGCCATAGGCGATCTCGCCCTTCGCCTCGGCCAGCGGCTTGCCCATCTCGGCGGTCAGGATGGTGGCCAGGTCGTCCTGGTGCGCCATCATCAGCTCGTACCAGCGGCGCAGGATATTGGCGCGCTCCTTGGCGGCGCGGGCGGCCCATTCCTTCTGCGCGACCTGCGCGGCGGCGATGGCGCGGGCGGTCTCGGCCCGGCTCAGGTCGGGGATCGAGCAGATCACGTCGCCGCGCGCGGGGTTGGTGACGTCAAACGTGGCGCCGTCGTCGGCGTCCACCCATTCCCCGGCGACATAGGCCCTGGTGGCCAAGAGGTCGGGATCTTTCAGGCGGGCGCGGAGATCGGTTGCAGGCATCGGGCTTTCCTCCCATAAGTTTTGGCATAGGGAAATCATGCGGCGGGAGGGATGTCCAGCATGTCGGAACAGATCGATTGGGATGATGCCTATGCGAACATGCCCTACATCCCCGACGGCCAATCCTACCCGGCGCGCTGGGCCGAGGCGGCGGCGGTGTTCCGGGCACAGGCCCGGGCCGAGTTGGACCTGCCCTATGGCGATCACCCGCGCCAGCGCTTCGACCTGTTCCACCCCGAGGGCGAGGCGCGCGGGCTCGTGGTGTTCATCCACGGCGGCTACTGGCTGAAATTCGACAAATCTCTCTGGTCGCATCTGGCGGCGGGCGCGCTGGCGCGCGGCTGGGCGGTGGCCATGCCCTCCTACCGGCTTGCACCGGAGGTGAGGATTGCCGACATCACGCAGGATGTGCGTGACGCCCTCGTCGCCATCGCCGGGCGGGTGGCCGGGCCGATCGCGGTCACGGGCCATTCCGCCGGCGGCCACCTGACCGCGCGGATGCTCTGCCCGGATGTGGCGCTGCCCGAGGCCGTCGCCGCGCGGCTGGTCCGCGCCCTGCCGATTTCGCCTGTCACCGACCTGCGCCCGCTGCTGAAGACGGCGATGAACGACGATTTCAGGTTGGACGATGCCGCCGCCGCGGCCGAGAGCCCCGCGCTCTGCCCCGCGCCGCGCCCGGTGCCGGTTACGGTCTGGGTCGGCGGCGCCGAACGCCCGGTCTTCCTCGATCAGGCGCGCTGGCTGGCCGATGCCTGGCCGGGTGCCGGGCTGCACATCGCCCCCGGCCTGAACCATTTCACCGTGATCGAAGGGCTGACCGCAGCCGACAGCCTGCTGACGCGGGACCTGCTCGACGGGCTATAGGCCGAAGGCGCCCAAGCCCTCGAAGTCGATCGCTTCCAGCACCGGCAGCATCACCGCCACATCCGCGCCGCTGGCCTGCACCAGCACGCGCCCGTTGATCAGCCCGGTCAGCTCGCCGTCCTGATCGAGGAATTTTTGCCGCCCGACGCGGATGATCCGACCCGAGGCGGCCATGATCATCGGATTGGCGAACATCCCCGCCATGGCCGCGACCATCGGGGTGTCCGCCATCAACGTGACGGTGAAGCGGGCTTCGGCGCCGGTATATTCCGCCTCCGCCCCGGTGCCGCCGCCGAACATCGCCATGCCGGCGCTCATCTCGGTGTTCACTTCGCGGCTCCAGCCCTCGGGCGGGGGCGGCAGGAAACCCGCCAGCCCCTCGGTCTTCATCGCCTGCAACAGCTGCCGGGCGAAGGCGATCTCCTCCAGCGCATATTGCACGTCGCCCGCCTCGTAAGCCTCGATGGCGCTTTTCAGCGTGTCGGTGACATCGTCGGCCTGGGCCGACAGGGGCAGCGCGGTGAGCGCCGCGGAAAGGAAAATGCGTTTCATGAAAAGGCTCCGCTTGGATGCAATGCCACAGTAGCAGCGGCGGCGGCGCGGCTCAATTCTCCGGCGGGTCGAACCTCTCCTGCCAGCAGGGCAGGCGGTCGCCCGGCGCGGGGCGCGCATGATAGACCCCGCGCGCGATGGCGCGGGCCAGGCAACAGGCCGCCGCATGGCCCAGCCGCAGCGCCTCGAGATCGTCAGGCAGCGCCCGGGCGCCGGTCGCCGCGGCGAAGACTAGATCGCCGTCAAAGGGGGTGTGGCTGGGCAGGATCGCCCGCGCCATGCCGTCATGCGCCGCCACCGCCAGCCGCGTCGCCTGCGCCTGGGTCAGCTGCGCGTCGGTGGCCACGATGGCGATGGTCGTGGCCGCGCCCTGGTGCAGCTTGAGGCGCGGCTCCTGCGTCGCATCGTGCCGCCCCGGGCCCAACCCGCCGAACTCGCCCCCCATCTCGTAGGGCGCGGCCCAGAATTCCGGCCCCTTGCCCATGACGACCGAACCGAGCGCGTTGACCGCCACCAGCGCCCCCACCGTGATCCCGCTCTCCAGCAGCACCGAGGCTGATCCAAGGCCGCCCTTCAGCCCGGCCGTGGTCGCCCCCATCCCCGCGCCCTTGGAGCCCAGCGCGAAGACCTCGCTGGCCTGGTCCAGCGCCTCCGCGCCCAAAGCCTTGTAGGGGTTCTCGGCCCAGTCCTTGTCGCCGCCGTTGAGCAGGTCGAACAGGATCGCGCCGGGCACGATCGGCACGCGCTGGTCGCCCACGGCGAAGCCGCGCCCCTGCGCGCGCAGCCCGTCTGCCACCCCCGAGGCCGCGTCGAGACCGAAGGCCGAGCCCCCCGACAGCACCAGCGCATCCACCTCCTGCACCAGCTTGTCCGGCGCCAGCAGGTCGGTCTCCCGCGTGCCCGGTGCGCCGCCCATCACATGCACCCCGGCCACGAAAGGCGCCTCACCCACCAACACGCTGACGCCGGTCTTGATCCCGGCATCCTCGGCATTGCCCACCTTCAGCCCTGCCACGTCGGTGATCAGGTTGCGCGCGCCCGGCTTCATCGAACTATCCTTCTTCTTGGTGAAAATACTCCTGGAGGGGGGCATTGGCGCAGCATTGGTCCGAGCGTCAATGGCGACGGGCAGCCCCCCGGCCGCTCAGATGCAGCGCCCGCCGTCCACCTCCAGCGCGACGCCCGTGATCATGCTGGCCTCGTCCGAGCACAGGAAACAGGCGGCGTTGCCCATGTCCTCGGGGGTGGAGAACCGCCCCAGCGGAATGGTGGACAGAAACTTCGCCCGCATCTCGGGCGTGTCCTCGCCCATGAAACTGGCCAAGAGCGGCGTCTCGCCGGCCACCGGGTTCAGCGCGTTCACGCGGATCGCATCGGGGGCCAGTTCCACCGCCATCGCCCTGGTCGCGGTGATCATCCAGCCTTTCGAGGCATTATACCAGTTCAGTCGCGGTCGGGGCGACACGCCGGCGGTCGAGGCGATGTTGAGGATCGTGCCGCCGCCGTGCGCCTTCATATGCGGCACGATATGGCGCGCGGTCAGGTAGACCGACTTCGCGTTCACCGCGAAGACCCGGTCGAATTCCTCTTCCGTGACCTCTTCCAGGGGCTTGGGCAGATGGGTGATGCCGGCATTGTTCACAAGGATGTCGAGCCGCCCGAACAGGGCGAAACCCGCCTCGGCCATCTCCAGGACCGAGCCGCCGCGCGACACGTCCACCACCTGCGCGGTGCCGCCGATCTCATGCGCCACCGCCTCGGCGGCGGCGGCGTTGATGTCGGCCACCATAACCCGCGCGCCTTCGGCTGCGAATTTCCGCGCGATCCCCGCGCCGAAGCCCGACCCCGCGCCGGTCACGATCGCGGTCTTGCCTGCAAGCCTCATCTCCACCTCCCTTTCGTCATTTTCCGGAAAATCGCCTCACCCATGCCGGGCGGCGACCGTCTTGAGCACCGAAAACCCATAGAGCGCCTCGAACCCCTTCTCGCGCCCGTGGCCCGATTTCCCGACGCCTCCGAAGGGCAACTCGACCCCGCCGCCTGCGCCATAGTTGTTGACGAACACCTGGCCCGCGCGCAGCCGCCTGGCCAGCCGCATCTGCCGCGCCCCGTCGCGCGACCAGATGGCGGCGACCAGCCCGTAATCGGTGCCGTTGGCGATGGCCACGGCCTCCTCCTCGTCCTCGAAGGGGATCAGCGCCTGCACCGGCCCGAAGATCTCGTCGCGGGCCAGCCGGTGATCGGGGGAAAGGCCCGCCAGCAGTGCGGGCGCGACGTAATGCCCGCCCCCGGGCGCACCCTCGGCAATGGCCCCCCGGGCCACGATGTGCGCGGGATCGGCCAGCGCCACGAAGCCCTCGACGATCTCCTTTTGCCGGGCCGAGATCAGCGGCCCGACCTCCAGATCCGCCAGCGCGGGCCCCACCCGCAGGCTCTCGTAGGCCGCCGCCATTCGCGCAAGAACCTCGTCATGGACCTCCCGCTGCACGAGGATGCGCGAGGCGGCCGAACAGGTCTGACCCGCGTTCTGCACGCCCGCGTTCACCAGGAAGGGCAGGGCGTCGTCGAGATCGGCATCGGCAAAGACGATCTGCGGCGATTTCCCGCCCAGTTCCAGCGTCACCGGCACGATGTTGCGCGCCGCCGCCGCCTGCACGGCCGCGCCCACGCCGACCGAGCCGGTGAAGGACAGGTGCCGCACGCCGGGATGGGCGGCCAGCGCCGCGCCGGCCTCCTCGCCCAGGCCCGGCACCACGTTCAGCGTGCCGGGCGGCAGCCCCGCCTCTCCGGCCAGCCGGGCGAAGGCCAGCGCCGTCAGGCAGGCCTCCTCGGCCGGTTTCAGCACGCAGGCGTTGCCCATGGCCAGCGCCGCGCCCACCGAGCGGCCGATGATCTGCATCGGGTAGTTCCAGGGCACGATATGGCCGGTCACACCATGCGGCTCGCGCAGGGTGTAGACGGTGTAGCCGCTCTGATAGGGGATGGTCTCACCCATCACCTTGTCGGCCGCTCCGCCGTAGAACTCCATGTAGCGGGCCAACGCGCGGGCATCGGCAAGGGCCTGCGTCAGAGGCTTGCCGACATCCTGTGCCTCGATCCGGGCCAACGCCTCGGCGCGTTCCTCGACCAGCCGGCCCAGCCGGGTCAGCACCCGGCCGCGCTCGGTCGCGGTCATCCGGCCCCAGTCGCCCGCCAGTGCGGCCTGCGCCGCGGCGACGGCGGCGTCGATATCCGCCGCGCCGCCGCGCGCGATGGCGCCGGTTTCCTGCCCGGTCGATGGGTCCTCCACCGGCAGCGTTTCGCCCCCCGCCGCCGCCTGCCAGCGCCCGCCGATCAGCACCTCGCGGCTGTCAAACCAGAGCTCCTGCATCGCCTGTCCTCCCTTGCGGCCAGTCTGCCGGAAGAACCGGCGCCGCGGCAATCAGTTCCTGCGTGTAGGGGTGCTGGGGGTGGGCGAAGACCGCCTCGGTCGCGCCGCGTTCCACGATCCGCCCGGCCCGCATCACCAGCACCCGGTCGGTGATCGCGCGCACCACGCCGAGGTCGTGGCTGATGAAGAGATAGGACAGGCCGAGACGCGCCCTGAGCTCGGCCAGCAGGTCGAGGATCTGCGCCCGCACCCGCACGTCCAGCGCCGACACCGCCTCGTCCAGCACGATCAGCTCGGGCCGCGTGATCAGCGCGCGGGCGATGGCGATGCGCTGGCGCTGCCCGCCCGAGAATTCGTGGATGTATTTCTGCGCGTCGCGCGCGCGCAGCCCCACCGCCTCCAGGGCCTCGGTCACGCGGGCCTCGGCATTCGCGGGCCGCCCGGTCAGGTGAAAGGGCTCGGCCACCAGCCGCCCGACCCGCCAGCGCGGGTTGAAGCTGCCGTAAGGGTCCTGGAACACCACCTGCATCTTGCGCCGCATATGGGCTGGCATGTGCTGGCCGGCCGCGACCCTCTCGCCATCGAGGCGGATCTCGCCGCCCTGAACCTCCTCCAGCCCGAGGATGGCGCGGGTGAGAGTGGACTTGCCGCAGCCCGACTCGCCCACCAGCCCGAGGCTTTCGCCGCGGCGGAGCGTGAAGCTCACCTCGCTGACCGCCCGGAAAGGGGCGGAGCGGCGGAAGAGGCCGTGCCGCGCGTCGGGATAGTCGCGGGTCACGCCCTGAAGCTCTAGCAGGGGCGCCTCCTGCGGCGCAGGGCCGGGGTCCGGGCGGTGGCCCGAGGCCTCGAACAGGTCGCGCGTATAGGGGTGGCGCATCTCGGCCAGCACCGCGCCGGTGGGCCCGGTTTCGACGATTTCCCCCTTCTGCATCACCGCCAGCCGGTCGGCCATCCCGGCCACCACCGCCAGGTCATGGGTGATCAGCATCAACGCCATGCTGTCCTCGGCCACCAGGCGTTTGAGCAGGTCGAGGATCTGCGCCTGCGTGGTCACGTCCAGCGCGGTGGTGGGCTCGTCGGCGATCAGCAGGGCCGGGCGCAGGGCGATGGCCATGGCGATGCAGACCCTCTGCCGCTGCCCGCCCGAGAGCTGGTGCGGATAACGGTCCAGCCCGAACCGCTCTGCCGGCAGGCCCACGCGCGCCAGCACCTCGGCGGCGCGGGCGCGGGCCTTGGCGCGCGGGGTGCCGCAATGCAGGCGAAGGGTCTCGGCCACCTGCGCGCCGATGGTCTGCACCGGGTTCAGCGCGGTCATCGGCTCCTGAAAGATCATGCCGATGCGATTGCCGCGCAACGCGCACATCTCGGGCTCGGACAGCGCGGTCAGGTCCGCGCCGTCGATGGTCGCGCGCCCCGTCAGGCGGCTGCCATGCGGCAGCAGCCGCATCAGCGCCAGTGCGGTCATGGATTTGCCCGAGCCGCTTTCGCCCACCAGACCGAACACCTCGCCCGCGCGCAGATCGAAGGAGACGTCACGCAGGATGGGCTGGCCGTGGATCTCCAGCGACAGGTTCTCGACCGCGATCATGCCGAGCGCCTCCGCAGCCGCGGGTCCAGCAGGTCGCGCAGCCCGTCGCCCAGCAGGTTCAGCCCCAGCACCAGTGCGACGATGGCCAGTCCCGGCAGCAGCGCCAGCCGCGGGGCGGTGTAGATCATGGTCTGCGCCTCGGCCAGCATCCTTCCCCAGCTGGGCGTCGGCGGCTGCGCGCCGAGGCCGACATAGGACAGGCCCGCCTCGGCCAGGATGCCGAGCGAGAACTGGATCGTGCCCTGCACGATCAGCAGGTTCAGGATATTGGGCGCGATATGCTCGACGCTGATCCGCAGCGCGCCCTTGCCCGCCACGCGCGCGGCGAGGATGTAGTCCAGCGTCCACAGGCTCAGCGCGGCGCCGCGGGTGACGCGGGCGAAAACGGGGATGTTGAAGATCCCGATGGCCAGGATCGCGTTCAGCGCCGAAGGGCCGAGGACGGCGGTGATCAGGATGGCGATGACCAGCGCCGGGAAGGCGAAGATCAGGTCGTTGCCGCGCATCACCAGCTCGTCGATCCATCCGCCGTGGCGTGCCGCGGCCAGCAGGCCCAGCGGCACGCCCGCGGCCAGCCCGATGCCGACCGCCACCAGCGCAACCGCGATCGAACTGCGCGCGCCCACCATCAGCATGGAAAGCATGTCGCGCCCGAAATGGTCCGTGCCGAGCGGATGCGCGGGCGAGGGCGGTTGCAGCTTGGCCGCGATGTTCAGCGCGGCCACGTCCTGCGGCACCCACAGCAGCGAGAGCAGCGCCACCGCCAGGAACAGCGCGGTCAGCGCCGCGCCGAGGATCATCTGCGCGGGCCACCTCATCGCCGGTGCCTCAGGCGCGGGTCGGCGGCGGCATAGGCGATGTCCACCAGGAAGGTGACGACGATCACGGCGAAGACCAGCAGCATCACCACGCTTTCGACCACCACCAGGTCGCGCTGGGTGATGCCCTGAAAGATCAGTCGCCCCAGTCCGGGCAGGTAGAACACGTTCTCGATGATGATCGCGCCGGCCAGCAGGAACGAGAATTGCAGCCCGATGATGGTCAGCACCGGGATCAGCGCGTTGCGCAGCGCGTGCCGGCGGATCGCCTGGCGCGCGCTCAGCCCCTTGGCGCGGGCGGTGCGGATGTAGTCCTGCCCCAGCGTCTCGATCAGGGCGGACCGCGTGACGCGCGCCAGGATCGCCGCCTGCGGCAGCGCCAGCGCCACCGCCGGCAGGCTCAGCGCCTTGAGCGCCGGAATGACGCCCGCCTCCCAGCCCGGGAAGCCGCCCGCCGAGAACCAGTGCAGCTTTACCGCGAAGACCAGCACCAGCAGCATGGCGAACCAGAAATTGGGCACCGCGATGCCCAGTTGCGCCACCCCCATGATGCCGTAATCCGCCGCCCGCCCGCGCCGCGCGGCCGCGATCACCCCCACCGGGACGGCGATCAGGGTGGAAAGCGCCAGCGCGAGCGCCGCCAGCGGCAGCGACACCCACAGCCGCTGCGCCACCAGTTCAGCCACCGGCACGCGGTAGGTGTAGGACAGCCCGAAGTCGCCCCGGACCATGCCCCCCACCCAGCCGAGGTAGCGCGCGGGAAGGGAGCCGTTCAGCCCCAGTTCCTCGCGCAGCGCCGCCACGGTGTCGGGCTCGGCGTTCAGCCCCAGCATGAAGGCCGCCGGGTCGCCGGGAATGACCTCGATCACCGCGAAGATCACGAGGCTCGCGGCGATCAGGCTGAGGCACAGCGAAACAAGGCGTGCGGCGGCGTAGCGTAGCATGGGGCGACGTTAGCCCTGGCTCCGCGGGCTGGCCAGAGCTTTCGGGCTTGCCTTGGCGGGGCCTTTGGGCAAGGCTTTGCGCGGGCCGTGGCGATGGCGTCGCCACAGGGGCCGCGCGCCCCGCGCCCGGCGGCGCCGCCCGCCTGACGTCCTGAACGCCGGGACCTTTCGGGGGCCCCGCGCGGGCCTCATCCCAGGAGGTCGAGATGACGAAAACCGAACGTCCCGCATTCTACCCGTTCCAAAATGGCGAAAAGGCACCTCTGCCCTTTTCGCCCGGGGAATACGATACCCGCCTGATGGGGCTGCGCAGCGCGATGGATGCCACCGGCGCCGAGGTGGTGGTTCTGACCTCGATGCAGAACGTGGCCTATTACTCGGGCTTTCTCTATTGCAGCTTCGGCCGGCCCTATGCGCTGGTGGTGACGGCGTCGGACGCGGTGACCATCAGCGCCGGCATCGACGCGGGCCAGCCCTGGCGGCGCTGCCACGGCGACGCCATCACCTATACCGACTGGGCGCGCGACAATTTCTGGCGCGCGGTGGCCTCGGTCACCGGACAGGCGCGCGCGGTGGGCTACGAGGGCGACCACCTGACGCTGGCGCAGGCGGAGCGTCTGAAAACCTTCCTGTCGCCCGCGCGGATGGTCGATATCGCGCCCGCCACGATGCAGCAGAGGATGCGCAAATCGCCCGCCGAGATCGACCTGATCCGCGCCGGCGCGGCGGTGGCCGATGTCGGCGGCTACGCCATCCGCGACGCGGTGCGGCCGGGCGCGCGCGAGATCGACGTGGCGATGGCGGGCCGAGACGCGATGGAACTAGAGATCGCCCGCCGCTTTCCCGATGCCGAATACCGCGACACCTGGGTATGGTTCCAGTCGGGGATCAATACCGACGGCGCGCACAATCCGGTCACCTCGCGCAGGCTGGAACGCGGCGATATCCTCTCGCTCAACACCTTTCCCATGATCTCGGGCTATTACACGGCGCTGGAGCGCACCCTGTTCGTGCAAGAGGTGGACGACGCCTCGCTGGCGATCTGGGAGGCCAATGTCGCCGCGCATGAACTGGGCATGTCCCTGCTGAAGCCGGGCGCCAGCTGTGCCGGTGTGACCCATGCCATCAACGATTTCCTCGCCGGGTGCGACCTGCTGCAATTCCGCAGCTTCGGCTATGGCCATTCCTTCGGCGTGCTCAGCCATTACTACGGCCGCGAGGCTGGGCTGGAACTGCGCGAGGATATCGACACGGTGCTGGAACCCGGCATGGTGATCAGCATGGAGCCGATGCTGACCATTCCCCAGGGCCGGCCCGGCGCCGGCGGATACCGCGAGCATGACATCCTGATCATCACCGAGGGCGGCCCCGAGAACATCACCGGGTATCCCTACGGGCCGGGGCTCAACGTGGTCGGCTAGGGGTGGATTAACCATTCGCCTTGACGCGGGCGCGGCTTTGGTGTCGCTTGGCCGAAATCCTTTGGTTTTTCCGCCCTTGCGCCGCGCGGGGGCCAATTGAATGAGGCCGCGCCCGTATGGTTACAGACATGCTTCCGCCCCCCCGCCGACTGCACCGCCGGCAGGTCTTGATCGGGGCGGCGGCCACGCTCGGCCTGGCGGGCTGCATGGAGATCGACGGCACCGCCCCGGTGAGAACGGCACCGCCGCATGTAGTGGCGCGCTACGGCGCGTTCGAGGATGGCGGCTTCCACATCGGGGCGGTGCCGCCGTCGCTGCTGAACATCCGCACCTACCGCGTGGTGGTGGCCTATACCGGGCCCGAGGCGGCGGGCACGATCGTGGTCGATCCCTACGCGCGCTTCCTCTATCTCGTCACCGGGCCGCAGCGCGCCTACCGTTACGGCGTCGCCGTCGGGCGCGCGGGGCGCGGCTTTGCCGGCAATGCCGTGGTCAGGCGCAAGCAGGAATGGCCCTCCTGGGCGCCCACCCGGAACATGATCCGGACCCAGCCGGAGATGTATGCCGAATACGCCGCGGGCCTGCCCGGCGGGCCGCAGAACCCGCTGGGCGCGCGGGCGCTCTATCTCTATCGCGGGGGCAAGGATACCTATTACCGCATTCACGGCACCAACGACGTGCGCTCGATCGGGCACGCCACCTCGGCGGGCTGCATCCGGCTGTTCAACCACGACATCCTCGACCTCTACGAGCGCGCGCCGCTGGGCACGCCGGTCAAGGTCCGCACGAAGGCCGAATCGCGCCTCTACGAGGGCGTGATGGAAGAACAGCCCGACGGCACGCTGGTGCAGCTGGAGCCGCCGGTGATCTGGCCCGACGGCTATTGAGCGCGCCCGCACAGGCGGAACGGCAAAGGGCGCCCGAAGGCGCCCTTTTCCTTTGCAGCGCGGGACGGATCAGTCGGTCCAGCGCACGCCGGTCAGGTCGTTCGCCTGCGTCGGCGCGTTTTCCCACAACCCCTCGATCTTCGCGTTGGCGACGCCGGTCTTGGCCAGCTGGAAGAGGAAGCCGTTCACATAGTCGGCGGCGATCTTGCCCTGCGCCGCCTTCAGCAGGTCCGAGCGCGCCGCCGGGTCGGTGGTGCCCTCCAGCGCGTCCATCAGCGCCCGGAAGCCCGGATCGTCATATTGGAAATAGTAATCGGGCCGGGCGTAGATATTGATGTCGGCGGGTTCGGTATGGCTGACGACGGTCAGGTCGAAATCCTTGCCGCGGAACACCTGTTCCAGCCATTGCGCCCATTCCAGGTTGGTGATCTCGATCTCGATCCCGACCGCGCGCAGATGGGCCGCGATGATCTCGCCGCCGCGGCGGGCATAGCTGGGCGGGGGCAGCGCCAGGCGCAGTTTCAGATCGGTCTGCCCAGCCTCGGCCAGCAGCCGCTTGGACAGTTCCGGGTCATATGCCGAGATGCCCGTCAGATCGACGTAATCGGGGTTGTGCGGCGCGAAATGCGTGCCGATCGGTGTGCCGAAGCCGAACATCGCCCCGTCGATGATGTCCTGGCGGTTGATCGCGTGGGCGATCGCCTTGCGCACCCGCACATCGCCCAGCGGCGCGGATTTGTGGTTCATCGACAGGATGGTCTCGCCCTCGGTCGAGCCGACGATGACCGAAAACCGAGGGTCGGCCTCGAACTGCGCCAGCGTCTCGGGCGCGGGGAAGTTGGGGAAAGCATCGACATCGCCGGCCATCAACGCCGCGAAGGCGGCGTTGGGGTCCGAGATGAACTTGAACGTGGCCTTGGCCAGCGCCGGCGCCTTGCCCCAGTAATCGGGGTTGCGCGCGATCTCCACCCGGTCGCCCTGCAGCCAGCGGGTGAAGGTGAACGGCCCGGTGCCCACCGGCGCGGTGGCGGCCGTGTCGATGCTTTCGGGCGCCACGATCACGGCGTCGCCCCAGGCCATCTTGAACGGGAAATTCCCGTCCGGCGCCTTCAGCGTGACGCGCACGGTGGTCTTGTCCAGCGCCTCGACCTCCGCGATCCCCGCGAACAGCGCCTTCTGCGCGTTGGTGCTGTCCTCGGCGCGGGCGCGGTCGAGGCTGAATTTCACATCCTCTGAATCCATCGTGGTGCCGTCGTGGAAGGTCACGCCCCCGCGCAGCGAGAAGGTGTAGACCGTGCCGTCGTCTGAGACCTGCCAGCTTTCGGCCAGCCCCGGCAGGATCGCGCCGTCCGGGCCGAAGCGCGTCAGACCCTCGAAGATGTTCGCATAGACGACCTCGTCGATCGCGGCGGCGGCGCCGGCGGTGGGGTCGAGGTTCGGCGGCTCCAGCACCATGCCGATGGTCAGGCTGTCCTGCGCGGCCCAGGCCGCGCCGCCGCCGAGCAGCATCGCGGTGGCGGCGATTTGGAAAAGGCGCATGATTTCACTCCCTTCGGGCCGCGCAAGCCGGCGGCGCGCCCCCATGAAACGCGGCGCGGGGCCGCATGGCAAGCGTCGCTGACAACAGAAGGCTTTATTTTCTGCGCCGCAGCGCTATAACCCGCCCGACGTTGAGGAGCCTTGGGAGGAGTAACCATGAGCGCCACCGCACGCATCACCGCCCCGACCCCGTCGGAAATCCGCGCCCGCAAGGGCGGCACGCCTCTGGTCTGCCTGACCGCCTACACCACGCCCATCGCCCAGCTCGTCGATCCGCATTGCGATATCGTGCTGGTGGGCGACAGCCTGGGCATGGTGCTGCACGGGCTGCCCTCGACGCTGGGCGTCACGATGGAGATGATGTCCCTGCATGGCGCCGCCGTCGCCCGCGGGCTGAAGCAGGCGATGATGGTCGTGGACATGCCCTTCGCCTCCTACGAGGAAAGCCCTGAGCAGGCGTTCGGCAACGCCGCGCGGCTGATGCGCGAGACCGGCTGCGCCGCGGTCAAGCTGGAAGGCGGCGTCGAGATGGCCGAGACCATCCGCTTCCTCACCGCCCGGTCGATTCCGGTGATGGCCCATATCGGGCTGACCCCGCAGGCGATCAACACGCTGGGCGGCTACAAGGTGCAGGGCCGGGGCGAGGACGCCGCGCGCGTGCTGGCCGATGCCAAGGCCGTGGCCGAGGCCGGCGCCTTCTCTGTTGTGCTGGAAAAGGTGCCGGCCGCGCTGGGCGACGAGATCACGGCGGCCATCGACATTCCCACCATCGGCATCGGGGCCTCCGCGGGCTGCGACGGCCAGATCCTGGTGGTCGACGACATGCTGGGTCTCTTCACCGCCTTCAAGCCGAAATTCGCCAAGCGCTACGCCGAACTGGGCAAGAGCGCCGATGCCGCCATCGCCGCCTATGCCGCAGAGGTGCGCGCCCGCGCCTTCCCCGCGCCCGAGCATGTCTTCGGCGACGCCGCGCCGGAGCCGAAGAAATGAGCACCCCCATCCTGCGCCGCCTCGACGCGCTGCGCGCCCTGACCGCGCAGTGGCGCAAGGGTGGCGAGACGGTCGCCGTCGTCCCCACCATGGGCGCGCTGCACGAAGGGCACCTCAGCCTCGTGCGCGCGGCCAAATCCGGCGCCGACCGGGTGATCGTGACCATCTTCGTCAACCCCAAGCAGTTCAACAGCGCCGAGGACCTGGCCAACTACCCCCGCACCGAAGAGCAGGACGCGCGCAAGCTGGCCCCCTTCGCGGTGGATGCGGTCTATGCCCCGACGCCGGACCAGATCTATCCCGAGGGCTTTGCCACCAACGTGTCGGTCTCGGGCGTGTCCGAGGGGCTGTGCGGCGCGCACCGGCCGGGCCATTTCGACGGCGTTGCCACCGTGGTGACCAAGCTCTTCCTGCAGACCAGCGCCGATCGCGCCTATTTCGGCGAGAAGGACTTCCAGCAGTTGCAGGTGGTCAAGCGGCTGGCACGCGACCTCGACATTGCGGTGGAGGTTGTCGGCTGCCCCACCGTGCGCGAGGCCGACGGTCTGGCGCTGTCCTCGCGCAACGTCCGCCTGTCGCCGGAGGCGCGGGCGAAGGCCCCCGCGCTCCACGCCGCGATGACCCGCGCCGCCGAGCGGCTCGGATCGGGCGCCGACCCCGAAACCGCCCTTGCCGAGGCCCGTGCCGCGATCCTCGAGGGCGGCTATGCGGAGGTCGAATACCTCGAACTGCGCGCCGAGGACGGGCTCGCCCCGCTTGCCGCGCCCGACCGCCCCGCACGACTGCTGGCGGCGGCGTGGCTCGACGGAATCCGGCTGATCGACAACATCCAGATCCAACCCGCCTGATCTTCTTCTTGGGAAAAATACTCATGGCGCGAACCGCGCCGCCCGCGCGCGGCCCGGCAGGGGCGCCTCCGGCGTGCGTGCCGTCAGAAGAAGCCCTGTGTCCAATAGGCTGCAGGCTCGCCGGCTGGCGCTGTCGCGCCCCCGATCGGATAGCGCTCAGAACGAGCGGCCGCTGATCTGCTGCTCTGACGACGAAACGGGCCGCAGTATCCGTGTGCCCGGCGAAGCGGTCATTTGCTCCACTCGCGCCATGACGCGTCGCCATCGGTCGGGCGTCGGTCCCTGCGGGATGAGAATTCGGTGACTGGTCCGGGCCTATCCGCCTGAAATGACCCTTTTCAATTCATCGATGTGCCTTCTTTGAAAGAGAAGGTGCATGGTTATGTATATCAAAGCTCCGAGCAAGATGATGGAAAAGACGGCCAGCATGGACGGTTCAAGGAAAAACTGCATGGCACCGTACAGCAACACGCACATCACCGAAGATATCAGCAAGGACGGCATCAGCTGTTTGAACACTTGGCCGAAGCGCGAAGTTATTGTGGGTTCTATGAACATTCTGAAGAACGGATAAACCATGACAGTTGAAAATATGAAAATTGAAACTGCCAATCCCGTTATGCCGCCGAGCAGGGCGCCGGCCAGAATTGTCGGTGTGCGAACGACGGCCCAGATCATGGACCAAATGAACCGCAACTTTGCCTGACCTTGAGCAAGGGCGAGCGCCTGTGCCGGAATAACCACCACGGAAAAAACATTGGAAACTGATATGATTTGAAGGGGGATGATCGAATTTTCCCACTTATCGCCAAAAATGGTCGTGATAAGCCAGGCGGCGATCAGCGCCGTTCCGAGAAACATCGGATACCCAATGGAAGACAGGGCGCGCACTGACGCGAGATAGCCATATTTGAGCGCTTTGGAGTCGGTTTGCCTATTGGCGAATACGGGAAACATCACGCGCGTAAACAGTGCGTTCATCCGCGTCAAAGGCATCGTCGCTATCCGAAGTGCAATATAGTAATATCCAAGTGCTTGCGTGCCAAGAATGGCGCCAATCAAGACCTTGTCGAGTTCGGCGCTCAGCGCGTGAATGGTGTTTTGGCCAAGCTCGAACAGGCCAAACCCGACATAGCCTCGCAGGTCCCGTGTTCGGAAATGCAGGGACGGGCGCCAACTTCTCCAGCCTCTTCCCACAAGGATCAGTACCGTAACGAAATCCCCGGCCAAATGGCCCCAGACGAAAGAAAAGACTCCTTGTCCAGCCAATGCGGCGACAATGCAGACGATCGTCGAGGTCACGGCGCTGAAAGTCTCAACAAATGAAAGGATCTTGAAGTTGAGTTCCTTTTGCAGAAGGATCCCATACTGGTGCCCAAAGGGTGAAATGACCAAGGTAACCGAGGCGAAAATCAACACTTCATCGAGGCGTTCCTCCCCGAATGCGACGGCAAGTGGCTGGGACACCAGCACGACCCCGGCAAACAATACAGCGCCCAGGAAGATGTTGAGCCAATAGAGAGAGGAAAGTTGTTCGGGCGTTACGCCCTGGCGCTGAACCAAGGCGTTATTCACGCCCAAATCCGCGTAGATGCCGATGACGCCCAGAACCGCCATCGTGATGGCAAAAAGACCGAATTCCTCGGGCGCCAGAATTCGCGCCAGAACAATTATCTGCGCGATCTGAAGTATTGTCAGAACAACCTCGGACAGGGCGGACCAGCTCAGACCGATAAGGGCGGCGCGGTTGATGCTCAAGGGTCTCGCGCCTCAGCCAACGGGCCCGCGCGCGGCCTGTGTCGAATTGGCCGGGCAACCGGCGCCCCGGCCCGGGCTTGGGGGTCGACGAGCAAACGGATGGTCCGGGCCCATGATGCACCTGCATGTAACGGAGCTGTTTCAATGTTAGCAGGCTAACGCAATGTGCGCTAAGGTCAAAGAACGTGAAAAATCACAGGAATCCTCAGCGGCGGGTTCCATGTCTCGCGCTGGGCCGTCCTGCGCCGATCCGGGCTTTCCCGACAGCATTGCGCGTGGCGGGGTTCGTTGCCTTGTGTCCCGCGTCGCATTGAGCGATCCGGGCCGCCGGATCAACGGGTGTGACGGTGTCCGGGGAACCATGCCCTTGGCACGATTCGGGTAAATCGGTAAGTAAAGCAGGGAAAGTGCTGCGTGCCGGTCGAGGGACCGGGCGCCACACAGGAGGACGAGATTGCCTTCGCGGGACACAGTTGGCAGGCGACGCCCGATCCAGAAATGGTCGCAGAGGCAGTTCCTGCGTGTCTATGGCGTGGCCTATGCGATCCTGGATGGTTTTCTCAGCGCGGGGACCGAAAAACAATCGGCCACAATTCGGGTGATCGATGGCGATGTGCCGGCGGGCGCCTTTCGCGACCTCTGCATCTTTGCCCATTTCGACCGCCAGGGCCGGGTCGACGACCATGTGCTCCACTACCTGCACCATCTGCGCCGCGCCGGCCGGGAGGTCATTTTTGTCACCAACTCCGCGGACTTGAGCGATCCTTGCATCGAAAGGGTAAGGCCCTTTTGCAGCGCGATCATCATCCGTGAGAACAAGGGGTATGATTTCGGCTCATGGAAGGCAGGCATTCAGCAATCGCGGAACCTGGATTTCTATGACACCGTGATCCTTGCCAACGACAGCGTGTACGGGCCAATCGGGGATCTCGGAGAAAAGATCACGCACATGCGTCAGCGCGGTCTGGATTTCTGGGGGATCACGGACTCCTACGAGGTCACTCATCACGTCCAGAGCTATTTTCTCTTTTTCGAAAACCGGGTTGTGACCAGCCAGGCATTCAGGGCTTTCTGGGCGGGTCTTCCCCTGTATCGCTTCAAATGGTCCGTGATTTGGAACGGCGAGATCGGCCTATCCCAACGACTTGTCCGCGCCGGTTTCAGAATGGGCGCACTCTGCGGCTACGATGACTTGAGGAAACGACATGGCGACATCCTCAAGGCCGAGGAGGCCAAGGCATTTGGCGGGCGAGTGAACGTGAGCCGCGTTCTGTGGAAGCTGCTGATCCGCGATTACGGTTGTCCCTTTCTAAAAGTCGATATTGTCCGTGAGCAGCCGGATTGCGCCCTGGAGATCGGGGACTGGGCCGCGTTCGTGAAGGGGCACGCAGACTACGACACGGAACTCATTCACAATCATCTGGCCCGCGTAAGGGGCGCATGATCAAAAGGACGCCCCCGGTCCGGACCGGATCGCGCGGCGGATAGGAGCGACATTCGGATGCGGGCAACAGATGCACTGTCCAGGGTCACCGCGGTTCTGCGCTCCTACATGAGAAGGGTCATCTTCCACCTGCGAACACGGGACATTCGGATCATGAAGGCCGATGCCGTTCTGCTGATCCGGGCGTTCCAGGATTATCTCGTGGTCCAGACGACCGCCTTTCCAAAGACCCAGATATTCATGTTCCGGAAGTATGCCTGGCTATCGGGCAGGCTTGCCGAACTCTCCAATGCCGTCATGAAGAGGCGTCTCAGAAGAAAGCTACGGATCGGCTTTCGGAACTTCCTGGCGTCGGGGGAAAAGATCAGGATCCCTCGCGGCCCCGCGCCCGACATCTCGATTGTGATCGTGACGTGGAACCAGGCGGAACTGACCTGCCAGTGCTTCCTGTCCCTTGAGCGGCAAACCGATTGCGGGATTGAAGTGATCGTCGTCGACAATGGTTCCAGCGATCGCTCCTCTGAGTTGTTTTCCCGCACCGAGGGCATAACGCTCATGCGCAACGAGGAGAACGAGGGCTACTTGCATGCCGTCAACAAGGGGGCGAGCAAGGCGCGGGGCGAATTTCTGCTTTTGCTCAACAACGATGCCGCGATCCGTCCGGGGGCGCTCACCGCGGCCCTCGCGTGCATGCGCCGCGGGGACGTCGGCGCGGTCGGCGGCCGGATCATCCTGCCGAATGGAAGACTTCAAGAGGCGGGCAGCATCATCTGGCGGGACGGCACTTGCCTTGGCTATGCACGCGGCGCGCGGCCCGATGCCGGAGAGGCGATGTTCCGCAGGGCGGTGGACTTTTGTTCCGGGGCCTTCTTGCTGGTTCGCACTGCGACGTTCTCGGAAATGGGCGGCTTTTCCACGGATTACGCGCCTGCCTATTACGAAGAGACGGACCTTTGCATGCGCCTGACAGGGCAGGGGCTTTCCATCCTTTTCGAGCCCGGCGTCGTCATCGACCATTACGAATTCGGAAGTTCGAGAAACCGTTCGCGCGCCATCGCGATGCAAGCCCGAAATCGGGAAAAATTCGTCCGCAACCATTCCAGCGCACTGCGATCGCACTACCCGCCAGGTCCGGCGAATGTCCTGAACGCGCGCTCCCGATCGACCTACCGCGAAAAGGTGCTCTTCATCGATGATCGGCTTCCCGTCCGGGGGTATGGCGCGGGGTATCCACGGGCAAACAGCATGATCCACACCCTGTTCGAGAACGGCTGTTTCATAACCCATTATCCGCTGCGGGAACCGAGGGCAGACTGGCAGGAGGTTCGCCGAGAGGTCGCGCCCGAGATCGAGGTGGCGCTTGGATGGGGGCGGCTCGGATTGGCGGCCTTCCTGGCGCAAAGGGCCGGCTTCTACGACAAGATCATCGTCAGCCGTCCGCACGACATGGAGTTTTTCAGCCGCATCGTGGCGAGGCAGCCGGCGCTCACCGGCCGCACGCCTGTCATCTACGACGCGGAGGCACTGTTTTTCGATCGCCTCTTCCGGCGCGCCGAAGTTGCGGGTGACAGCAAGGCAAAGTCCCTTGCGATGGCGGCGCGCGGTCGCGAACTCGCTCTTGCCGCCAAGGCGGACCGGGTCATCGCCGTCAGTGAAAGGGACGCGGAAAGTTTCCGCTCGGGCGGTTGCCATGATGTCCGCGTTGTCGGGCTTGCGCTCGCGGTGCGATCGGACGTGCCGGATTACGCTGAGCGGAAGAACCTCCTGTTCGTCGGAAATCTGGAGAGCGACCACTCCCCCAATGCGGACTCAATCATCTGGTTCATCGACAATGTGATGCCGCGCTTGCGCCGGCAAGGAGCCGAGCCGATCGCCCTCACGCTTGCGGGGCGCACATTGGCCCCCAGCGTGCTGGCCCGGGCCAGCGACGACATCCATATCCTGGGGCAGGTGCCGGATCTGCGCGCGCTTTATGATTGCCACCGGGTTTTCGTGGCGCCGACACGCTTTGCAGCCGGTATCCCGCACAAGGTGCATGAGGCCGCCGCGAACGGACTGCCCACCGTCGCGACGCCGCTGCTCGCCAGGCAACTGAACTGGAATCCTGACCGCGACCTGCTTGCGGCAGAGCACGCGGAGGACTTCGCCCAGGCCGTCCTCCGGTTGTATCACGACAGCGATCTCTGGGCGCGCGTCCAGGCGAATGCCCGCGCACGGGTCGATGAGGAAAGCGGTCAGGAGACCTTCTCCCGCCAACTCATCGAGGCCATCGCGGGGCTGTGACCGACCGCTTCAGTCTTCGCAACCCGCGTTCGCCAGTTTGCGCTTCAGGTCACGGCGTCTGGTCTGGCGCTCCGTCTCGTCGCCGGCAAGGCGCTTTATCCCGAATTGGCGCAACGTCTCGGCGTAGACGGTGACGTATGAATGCTCGGCGCACAGGCGCGCCAGCTTGGCCTCGTCGATCATATCCAGGGCGAGGATTTTCGGCCGGTTGCGCATCAGGGGATCGTTGCGCACAAGATCGTGGCCGTACCAGATGCCCGCCGCGTCCAGAAACACCAGTTCTTCGGCGCGCGACGCCAGATACTTGGCTGCGGTATGGAATGGCCGGACAAACGCCTCGACCTGAATGGCGCGCAGGGGAAGCCCCGCGCAAAGCGTGACAAGGGCGAGCGCGCCGGTAAAACGGCGCAGCCTCTGCCAGCCCTCAAGTGGCAGAGAGGTCCGGGCGGACAGCCATCCGAAAGCTGCGATCAGCGCGACATTCCCCAGGACGGGATGGAGATAACGGTATCCCCAGCCATGTCCCTGTGTCGGCATCAGCAGGATATACGGGATGAGAGAGGTCGCGATCGACCATGCCAGCAAGCGGATATTGGGCGGCATGTGCCTCCACCGCCTCAACGCGATCACGGCGAGAGGCAGGACAGCCAAGTTCTGCCAGGCCACGAAACGCGAGATATTCACCGCCCAAAAAAGCAGATCCTCCCATCCGTGCATTTCCCATCCCGATCTGAGGGCCTGGCGGATGAAGCCAACGCCGCCGTCGATCTCCGCGGCGGCTCCACCAGCCGCGACGGGCTCCAGGCCCTGAAGCCAGACCGCGATATCCATCCAAAAGACCGCAGCCAGGCACGAGAGCCCGTATGCGAACGCATAGGCCAGGGAGAGGACGAACCGGCGCTCGATGAAAAGCAGCCTGAGCAGGAAGGGGAGCGCGAAAAAGAGATGGACATGGATGTGATGGAGGACGAGCGCAATGCAACCCACGCCGATCGCGGCCAGATGCCCCGCAAGGCGCCCCGAGGTGAAAAAGTAGAGCCACAACAAGGACGCGAACAGATGCGCGGTCATGGTGTAGGGGGTCATTCCCGTGATGAGGAATTGCGGGGAAACCGCCAGCAGGCCGACCGCCCAAAAGGCGGCCTGCGGCTGATTTGGCCATTCGCGCGCCGCGAGTGCGGCCACGAGCCAGACACAGCCCGCGCTCAGGAGCGGGTTCATGAGTGTTCCAAGCCCGACCATGTCGAAGACTGCGTAGATCAGGGCGGCCCCCGGCCGATATCCGGGGGCCCAGAAATGATACTCCTGGTTGACGATGAGGAAGCCGGGGCGGAGAGCGTGCGACAGGGGAAACCAGTCTTCGGGGACGGGTGCGACGAGGTGGCCCTGCTTCAGGATCTCGGTCTGGAAGCGGAACATGAACTCGTCCATGGACAGGGCGAAATCGTGATAGACGAGAAAGGTGCCAGCCCCGGTCACGGCAAGGCAGAGGACACAGGCCGAGATGAGCGCCCGCGGCCGCGACCCCGCCAGGAACCGGCCAAACTTCGACCGGAGAACAGCACCGGCGCCTGACTGGATCTGTGCCGGCCAATCGCTGCGGCTGGAAAGCGTCCAAAGAGCAGGAAGCAGCGCCAACGCCGTTGCCAGCCAGGCGAAATCCTGGGTCGCGATGCTGTAATAGGAAATTTGCAGGAATACCTCGCCGGACGAGGCGCTGCGATTAATGGCATACAGGAAGAAAGAGACCAGAAAGCAGAAAAGAACGATGATCCAGCAGAGCTTGAAAACCGCCAGCAAGGTGTCTTCCTGTTGGCCGGCCTTTGAAGGCTCGGGGCCACTCCTGACGGAAATGGAAGGGATGTTCCTGTTTTCTGCCACGAAATCTCGATCTCTTTGGGCCGGCAATGCAGAAGAAGAAGGCCCGTCCTGACGCCTGGGAACCGACGGAAGGATCCGTCCCCGCAGAGGGGTTCGCCGGGATGTTATTGGCTCGCCGGCGCAAATCCAAGCCATTCGGTCAGGCCGCGTCCACGTCGCGCTGATGCTCGCCACGCGTTGGCCCACCATCTTGTTCGAGAAACCGGTGGCATCAGGATGGCCGGCAATCGTCACGCCCCCGAGGAAACCGTCACGAAGCGGCGGCGGATCAAGGCTCTTTGCGGCCAGGGCATGGCGCGCGCGGATGCAAACCGCGAGGTTCGCACGACCGAGCCGTCCTGTTGCCGCTGGCGCAAGCGGTGTCGCGCCAGCCATGTCCGCAAGCGCGGTCGAAACCCCTGCGCCATGCATTAGAGGTCGCGATCCGCCATGCCATCGCGCAGTGCCATCGGCCCGAACGGCGATCCCGACAGACCGGCACGGACAGGGGCCGCGGGCACGGCGATGGCCCGCGCCGGACCGAGGACGTGCAGGGCCCCTCCTGGGATGAAAATCGGGGCAGCGCTGATAGGCAGGCATTGCCCTCCGGCAGGAGTATTTGGGCCAAGAAGAAGCGGGCGTCAGCGCGCCAGAAGCTCGGCCAGCGTCAGTGCCATGACCTTGGCGCTGTCCACCATGTCGTCGATGCCCACCCATTCGTCCGGCTGGTGGGCGAGGTCGAGAATGCCGGGGCCGTAGGCGATGCAATTGTGCAGCTTGCCAATCCGGTCGATGTGCTTTTGGTCATAGGTGCCGGGCGAGACCACGAACTCGGGCGCCTTGGCCAGCACCTTTTCGATGGCCCGGGCCACGGTGCGGACCACCGGCGCGTCGCGCTCGGTCATGGTGGGCTGCACCTCGAACAGGTCGCGGATCTCGTAGTCGAAGGCGGGGCGGCGCGCCTTGACGCGTTCCATCATCGCCGTGACCTCGGCCTTCACCTCCGCGATGTCCTCCTCGATCAGGAAGCGGCGGTCGAGCACGATGCGGCAGCGGTCGGCGACGCAGGGCGCGGGCAGGCCGGTATAGCCCGGCTCCTGCTCGGGCTCGCCGCCGTGGATGGCGTTGATGTTCAGCGTCGATTGCCGGGCGCCCTCGGGGACCACGGGCATCGCGGTATGTTTGCTGGCAAGCAGGGGGTAGAGGGTCGCCTCCATCTCCTCCAGCACCGCGCCCATGTGGCGGATGGCCGAATCGCCCAGGAAGGGCATCGAGCCATGCGCGATGCGCCCCTTGGTCTCCACCTCGGCCCACCAGACGCCGCGGTGGCCGAGGCAGATGCGGTCCTTGTTCAGCGGCTCCGGGATGATGACGTGCTGCACGCGCTCGGGCGCGAACCAGCCCTGTTCGGCCAGGTAGGCCACGCCGCCGTAGCCGCCCGATTCCTCGTCGGCCGTGGCGCTGATCTCGATCGCGCCGCGATAGCCGGGGCAGGCGGTGATGAAGGCCTCGGCGGCGATGACGGCGGCGGCCAGGCCGCCCTTCATGTCGCAGGCGCCGCGGCCGTAGACGCGCCCGTCCTTGACCACGCCGCCGAAGGGATCGACGCTCCAGCCATGCCCGACCTCGACCACGTCGTGATGCGCGTTGAAATGCACGCAGTCACCGGGGCCCGCGCCGCCGTGCCGGGCGACGAGGTTCCAGCGCGGGTGCCGGTCGCTGTCGGCCGGCGCGGCGGCCGCGCGGATCAGATCGACGGCGAAGCCCGCGCGCTCCAGCCGCGCGGCGAGGAAATCGCAGATCTCGCGGTAGTTCAGCCCGGGCGGGTTGAGCGTGGGAATGCGGATCAGATCGGCGCAGAGCGCGACCAGATTGTCGCGCCGCGCCTCGACTTCGGCGCTGAGCCTCTTGTCCAGATCCTCCGACATGCCGGCAGCCTAGCCGCGCGCGGCCTGTCCCACAATCCGCGATTGCGCGGCCGCGGCACGGAAATCTGTCATGGTGAAGCCCGCCCGGCCGGGCTATGACTGGTGCACTACAGGGGAGGGCCGGGGGATGGTCGCACTGATCCGCCTTGCCGTCGTCGGGCTGGTCGTTCTGACGGCGATCTATGTCATGGTCTCGCTCTACTCGCGCTCGGTGCGGCGGGAGAAGCTGGAGGGCTGGGCCGATGAACAGATCTCCGAGGGCCGCCTTGAGGAAAGCGACCGCGATGCCTTTATCGAAGAGGGGATGCGCGACTATGAGCACTCGCTACGCAGAAAGCTGATCCTCGGGGTCTATGTGGTGCCGATCATCGCGGTGATCCTTCTGGTTTACGTCACGAATTTCATGTGAGGTCGCATGGTTTACGTCAAATGGACCTTCCTGACGCTGCTGGCGCTCTTGGTCTTTGCCTTTTTCCACTACACGCTGCCGCAGCGCGATATCGTGCGCATTGCGGACACCTATGAGAAGCGGATCGATCCGGGCGGCAATGCGCTTTTCTGGGCCGACCCGCCGGTGGGGGCGGCCCAGACCGCGAACCGCGACGTGTTCTTCATCCAGGCGATCCGGCCCAATGGCCGCCCCATCGTCTATCGCAACGAGGACACCGGCTGGGGCTGGCCACCCTATTTCAAGCTCGACACCTCGAACCTGCAGGCCGAGGCGTCGGACCTGAAATCGACCAAGGACAACCCGCAATGGGTGGCGGTGCGCCACTACGGCTGGCGCAACGAGTTCCTGTCGATCTATCCCAATGCGGTCGGCGTGCGGCCGGTGGACGGGCCGGATGTGCGGCTCTTCCCCTGGCTGAACATCGTGATCCTGTCGCTGGTCGGGCTGGCCGCGCTGTTCCTGTGGCGGGTCTGGGCGCAGTTCCGGGAACGCACCATCGATCCGCTGTTCGCCGAGGCCGAGGAGACCTGGGACGCCGTGGACGAACGCGCCGACGCCGCGCGGGACCGCGCGCGGGGGCTGTGGCGGCGGCTCATGGACCGGCTGGGGCGGAAATAGGCTCCGGCAGTCCGGTGTTGGCATCTTGGCGATAAGGGCGGCGGCCGGCCCGAGGGGGGCGCGCCGCCATCATTGCAGAGAGGTGCCACCCCTACTCGCCGTAGGGCACCCAGATGTTCTTGACCTCGGTCGCCGCGCGCAGGAACTCGCGCCCCTCGCCCTGCGCGCCCATCCAGTCGCGCGCGCGGCCGTAATTCACCCATGTCCGTTTCAGGTTGTGGATCGAGGCCCTCTCGACCACCGCTGACAGTTCGGTGGAGGAGAAGCACCAGCAGGCATCCACATCCATGTGCCCCGCCAGCGCCGGAGCCAGCTCGGAATGCGATCCGGTGACGATGTTCACCACCCCCGCCGGCAGGTCCGAGGTATCGAGCACCTGGTAGAAATCGGTCGCGGCCAGCGGATAGGGCTCCGAGGGCACCAGCACGCAGGTATTGCCCATGGCGATCGCCGGCGCCATCAGCGAGACGAGCCCCAGCAGCGGCATCTCATCGGGGCAGAGCGCGCCGACCACACCCACCGGCGCGTTCATCGCCAGCGCCACGCCGCGGATCGGCACCGAATGCGCTGCGCCGTCGTATTTGTCGGCCCAGGCGGCATAGGTGAAAAGCCGCGCGATGGCGGCCTCCACCTCGGCGCGGGCGGATTTTTCCTGCTGGCCGGTCAGCCCGCGCAGCCGCTCGGTGAATTCGGCCGTCCGTGCCGAGAGGTTCTCGGCGATGTAATAGAGGATCTGCGCGCGCAGATGGCCGGTGGTCTTCGCCCAGCCCTTCGCGCCTTGCGCCGCCTCCACCGCGTTGCGGATGTCCTTGCGGTTGCCCAGGCCCACATGGCCCAGAAGCCGCCCGCGCGGGCTGTAAACGCTGCGCGAATAGCCGCCGTCGGGGCGCGCCTGCTTGCCTCCGACATAGAGCTTGGCTGTGCGGTCCAGCGGGTCGGCGACCTCGGGCTCCTCGGGCTTGCCCTCGGGCGGGATCTGTTTCAGCGGCTTTGTCGCGCCGCCGGCCCTGAGATAGGCATGCAGCCCCTCCCAGCCGCCCTCCCGGCCGAAACCGCTCTCGCGCATGCCGCCAAAGCCCGCGGCCGCGTCGAACAGGTTGGTGGCGTTCACCCAGACCACGCCCGCGACCAGCTTCGGCGCGATGTCGAGCGCGAGGTTCACGTTCTCGGTCCAGACGCTGGCGGCCAGCCCGTAGCGGGTGTTGTTGGCCAGCTGCACCGCCTCCGCGGGCGTGCGGAAGGTGGTGCCGACGAGAACGGGGCCGAAGATCTCCTCCTGCATCAGGGTCGAGGCCGGCGACAGGCCGGTGATCAGCGTCGGCGGGTAATAGCAACCCTCGGGCAGCGGCGCGGCGGAGCGATAGATCTCGCCCTCGGCCCCGCCCTCCTCGACCATTCTCGTGATGGTCTGCAACTGCACCGGGTCCACCACCGCGCCCACGTCGATGCATTTGTCCAGCGGGTCGCCGATGCGCAGCTTGTCCATCCGCGCCCTGAGCTTGTCGTAGAAACGCGGCGCGATGCCCTCCTGCACCAACAGGCGCGAGCCGGCGCAGCAGACCTGCCCCTGGTTGAACCAGATCGCATCGACCAGCCCCTCGACCGCCGAATCGATATCGGCGTCCTCGAAGACGATGTAGGGGGACTTACCCCCCAGTTCGAGCGTCAGCGCCTTGCCCGATCCGGCGGTGGCCGCGCGGATCTTTCGCCCCACCTCGGTCGAGCCGGTGAAGGCGATCTTGTCGATGCCGGGATGGTTCACGATCATCTCGCCCACCGCGCCTTCGCCGGTGACAATGTTGACCACGCCCCTGGGCAGCCCCGCCTCGCGGCAGATATCGGCGAACAGCAGCGCGCTCAGCGAGGTGTATTCGGCCGGCTTCAGCACCACCGTGTTGCCCGCCGCCAGTGCCGGCGCCACCTTCCACGCCAGCATCAGCAGCGGGAAGTTCCAGGGGATGATCTGGCCGCAGACCCCATGCGGCACATGGCCTGGCAGCTCGCTCTCCATCAGCTGCGCCAGCCCCGCGTGGTAATAGAAATGCCGGTGCACCAGCGGAATGTCGATGTCGCGGCTTTCGCGGATCGGCTTGCCGTTGTCCAGCGTCTCCAGAACCGCGAAGAGGCGCGCGTGTTTCTGGATCAGCCGCGCCAGCGCATAGAGGTATTTCGCCCGCCCATGCCCGCCGAGACGCGCCCATTTCGCCTGCGCCCTGCGCGCCGCCGCCACCGCGGCGTCCACATCCTCCCGCGTCGCCTGGCTCAGCGTCGCCAGAACCTCGCCGGTGGCCGGGTTGCGCGATTCGAACCCGTCGGTGGGGGCGGTGAACCGACCATCGATGAAATGGCCGAAGCGATCACCGCCATCCACCAGCCAGGCCAGCGCCTCGGCCGCGCTCTCCGGCGCGGGCCCGTATTCCATCGTCTCGAACAGCTCTTTCACGGTCATGGCTTCTTCTTGGCAAAAATACTCAAAATCCCTCCTGCCCCACGGGCGCTCAGCCCATCGGGTGGCGGTAGGCGGCCGAATACTGGCCGGTGACATGGTGTTCGAGCTGGCGCTCGATATCGCCCAGCAGCGACGAGGCGCCGAATCGGAACAGGTCGGGCTGCATCCAGCGGTCGCCCAGCTCCTCCTTCAGCAGCGCCAGATACACCAGCGCATCCTTGGCCTTGGAAATCCCTCCCGCGGGCTTGTATCCGACCCGGTGGCCGGTGCGCTCCCAGTAGTCGCGGATCGCCCGCATCATCACCAGGGAGACGGGCAGCGTGGCGTTCACCGTTTCCTTGCCGGTGGAGGTCTTGATGAAATCGGCGCCGGCCATCATGCACACCAGCGAGGCGCGGGCGACATTGCGCAGCGTGCCCAGCTCGCCGGTGGCGAGAATCGCCTTTACATGGGCCGCGCCGCAGGCCGCGCGGAACTCGCGCATCTCGTCATAGAGCGCCTGCCAGTCGCCCGACAGCACATGCCGGCGCGAGATCACGATGTCGATCTCGGAGGCGCCGGCCTTCACGCTTTCGCGGATCTCCTGCACCCGCAGCGGATAGGGCGAGAGGCCCGCGGGAAAGCCGGTGGAGACGGCCGCGACGGGAATCGCCGTGCCCTCCAGCGCCGCCACCGCCGGTTCCACCATCTCGTGATAGACGCAGACCGCGCCCACATGAATCGGCCCCATGCCCAGCGCGGCCAGCAGATCGGCGCGCACCGGCTGGCGGGCCTTGGCGCAGAGGCGGCGGACGCGCTCGGCGGTGTCGTCGCCCGAGAGCGTGGTCAGGTCGATGAGGGTGATCGCCTTCAGCAGCCAGGCCGCCTGGTGGTCCTTCTTGACCGACCGGCGTGCCGGCAGCGCGGCGGTGCGCCGCTCGATCGCGGAGGTGTTGGCCTGCTGGGCGCGCACCCAGTCCATGTCCAGCGCCATGCCCGGGTTGCGGGCATGGCCGAGCTGGGGCAGGGCCGCGGCTGCGGGGCTGTGGTCGAGGGTCTGCGGATCGCTCTGCACGGGCCGGGCCTCCCATCCGATGCCGGTAAAAACTGGCACGCGCGGCAGGGCTTGGCAAGCGCGCCGCCGCGGCAACCCGGGGCGTGTCGATGCGCGGATGCGCCGCGCGGCATCAGCCGGCCGCGTCTCGGTTCGTCGGATGGTTTGGGAATTTGGTGGAGCCTAGGGGGGTCGAACCCCTGACCTCTTGCATGCCATGCAAGCGCTCTCCCAACTGAGCTAAGGCCCCATCGTGGTGCAGGCTGTCTGCCTTGCCCGCGTGTATCTAGGGAAGCGCGCGGGGGGATGCAAGCGAAAAAATGCCCCCGCGCGCCAGGTCAGTTTTCTTCGTCGTCCGAGGACACGTCGGCAATGTCATCGAGCGAGACATTGTCGTCATCCTCGTCGTCCAGAACGTCATCGTCCAGGTCCACGTCGCCGTCGTCGAGAACCGCTTCGTCTTCCAGTTCCTCGGCCGGGGCGGCCTTGGCCTTGGCTGCGGATTTGTCGGCAACCAGCGTGCGGCTGATGCCCGAGTTCAGGCTTTCCAGCGTGAAGCTGTGGGCGCAGGACGGGCAGGTCATCGGGTCGCGCTGAAGGTCATAAAAACGCACCGAACATTTCGGGCAGACGCGCTTTACACCCCATTCTTCCTTGGGCATGAATATCCCCTTACATCGTCGTCATGAGAACTCAGTCGCAGCCAACTGCCACAACAGCCCCAAGGTGTCAAAGCCCTTTTTGAAAAGGCCGCGGGCCGTCGGCGGCAGGGGGCCGGGGCGTGGGAAAAGGACAAGGCATGCCAACTGCCCAGCTTCCCGGCGCGCCGCCGGTCGAGATCACCCTGCGCCGCTCGGCCCGCGCGCGGCGCTATTCGCTGCGGGTATCGCAGCTCGACGGTCGGGTGACGCTGACCCTGCCGCGCGGCGCACCGCTGGATGAGGGTATGGCCTTCGCCCGCGAAAAGGCGGGCTGGATCCGCGCCCAGCTGGCCGCGCAGCCCGCTGTCGCGCCGGTGGAAATCGGCGGCGCGGTGCCCTTCGAAGGGGCGACGCTGCCGATCGTGGCGGCGCGGCGGCGCGGCGTGGCACTGATCGGCGGGCAGCTGGAGGTGCCGGACGATCCGGGGCGCGTGGGGCCGCGGGTGCAGGTCTTCCTGAAGGAGCAGGCGCGCGGGCGGCTGGCCGCGGCCTCCGACCGCCACGCGGCGGCGCTGGGCCGGGATTATGGGCGGCTCACCCTGCGCGACACGCGGTCGCGCTGGGGGTCGTGCTCGTCGCGCGGGGATCTGATGTATTCCTGGCGGCTGGTCATGGCCCCGCCCGAGGTGCTGGATTACGTCGTCGCGCACGAGGTGGCGCATCTGGCCGAGATGAACCATTCCCCCGCCTTCTGGGCGCTGGTCGAGCGGCTCTGCCCCGGGCACCGGGCGCCGCGGGCCTGGCTGCGGGCGCATGGCGCGCTGCTGCACCGGGTGCGTTTTGGCGATTGACGGCGCGCGCGGTTTTGTGATCACAGTCTCGACATGCTTCAGAATCCCCGTCCCCTCGACCCCGGCGCCTCGGCGCATGAGCAACTTTACCGCACGCTGCGCAGCCAGATCATGCATGGCGAGCTGACCCCGGGCGCGGCGCTGACCCTGCGCGGGATCGGCGCGCAATTCGGCGTGTCGATGACGCCGGCGCGCGAGGCGGTGCGCCGGCTGGTGGCCGAGGGCGCGCTGACGCTTTCGTCCTCGGGCCGGGTCAGCACGCCCGAGCTGTCGAACGAGCGGATCGAGGAACTGGCTGCCCTGCGCGCGCTGCTGGAGCCGGAGCTTGCGTCCCGCGCCCTGCCGCGCGCCCATATCGCGCTGATCGAGCGGCTGCAGACCATCAACGCCAATATCGCCGAGGTGGTCAGCCGCAAGGACGCCGTGGGCTATATCCGGACCAACCTGGAGTTTCACCGCGCGCTCTATCTGCGCGCCCAGGCGCCGGCGATGCTGGCCATGGTGGAGACCGTCTGGTTGCAGCTGGGCCCGACCATGCGCGCGCTTTACGGCCGGCTGGGCCGCACCGAGCCGCCGCAGCATCACCGCATGATCCTGGCCGCGCTGAAGGCCGGCGACGAGCCAGCGCTGCGCCTGTCGGTGCGCACCGACGTGACGCAGGGGCTGCGGATGCTGGCGGCATGAGAAAGGGGCCTTTCGGCCCGTGAAGGGGGCTTTCCGCCCCCCTCTTGCCCCTCGCGGGGCAATTCACCCCCCGAGGATATTTGTCGCCAGAAGAAGGCGGGTCAGGCGTGGATGGCGCCGTCGCCGCAGGCGAGCGCCGCCTCGCGCACCGCTTCGGAATAGGTGGGGTGGGCGTGGCAGGTCAGCGCCAGGTCCTGGGCCGAGGCGCCGAATTCCATCGCCACGCAGATCTCGTGGATCAGTTCGCCCGCCGAGGGGCCGATGATATGGGCGCCGAGGATGCGGTCGGTCTGCTTGTCGGCGAGGATCTTGACGAAGCCCTCGCCCTGGAACACGGCCTTGGCGCGGCCGTTGCCCATGAAGGAGAACTTGCCTGTCTTGTAGGCGCGGCCCTCTTCCTTGAGCTGCTGCTCGGTAACGCCCACCGAGGCGACCTCGGGGGTGGTGTAGATCACGCCGGGGATGACGCCGTAGTTCACATGCCCGTGCTTGCCTGCGATCACTTCGGCCACGGCCATGCCCTCGTCCTCGGCCTTGTGGGCGAGCATGGGGCCCTCGATCGCGTCGCCGATGGCGTAGATGCCCTTGACGGAGGTCGCCCAGTGCGCGTCGGTCTTGATCTGGCCGCGGGGCAGGGTCTCGAGGCCCAGGCCTTCGAGGCCGAGCCCGTCGGTGTAGGGCTTGCGGCCCGTGGCGACCAGCACCACGTCGGCATCGATCTGATGCGCGCTGTCGTCCTTGCGGAGCTTGTAGCTGACCTTGGCCTTGGTCTTCAGGGTTTCGACGCCCTGCACGGCCGCGCCCATGATGAAGTCAAGGCCCTGTTTTTTCAGGATTCTCTGGAAGGTGCGCTGGACCTCGGCATCCATGCCGGGGGTGATGGAGTCGAGGTATTCGACCACCGTGACCTCGGCGCCGAGGCGGGCATAGACCGAGCCCATCTCCAGCCCGATGACGCCGGCGCCGATGACCACCAGCTTCCTGGGGATCTTCGGCAGCGACAGCGCGCCGGTGGAGGTGACGACGACCTTCTCGTCGATCTCGACGCCTGGCAGGGAGGAGGGCGCGGAGCCGGTGGCGATGACGATGTTCCTGGCGTTGTGCACCGTGTCGCCGACCTTGACCTGGCCCGCGGCGGGGATGGAGCCCCAGCCCTTGAGCCAGTCCACCTTGTTCTTCTTGAACAGGAATTCGATGCCCTTGGTGTTCTGGCCGATAACGTCGTCCTTGTAGGCGAGCATCTGTTTCCAGTCGACCTTGGGGGCGGCGCCGGTGAGGCCCATGGCGGCGAAGTTGTGCTCGGCCTCGTGCAGGGAATGGGTGGCGTGCAGCAGCGCCTTGGACGGGATGCAGCCGACGTTGAGGCAGGTGCCGCCGAGGCTGTCGCGGCCCTCGACGCAGGCGGTTTTCAGGCCCAGCTGGGCGCAGCGGATGGCGCAGACATAGCCGCCGGGGCCGCCGCCGATCACGATCACATCATAGTCTGCCATGGGGTGTCTCCCTTTGCCCGGTTCGGGCGGTCTGAATTCCATATGATGCTCATATGACCTGCATATGAGTTTTATGGCCGATGGGGAGGGGGCTGTCTGCCCCCTCTTGCCCCGGCGGGCCGGGGCAATTCACCCCCGAGGATATTTCGGGCCAGAAGAAGGGCCGCTCCCCGGGGGGGGGCGCGATCACAGATCCATCAGCAGGCGGCGCGGATCCTCGAGCGCGTCCTTGACGCGGACGAGGAAGGTCACGGCGCCCTTGCCGTCGACGATGCGGTGGTCGTAGCTAAGCGCCAGATACATCATCGGGCGGATCACCACCTGGCCGTTGATGGCCACGGGGCGGTCCTGGATCTTGTGCATGCCGAGGATGCCCGATTGCGGCGGGTTCAGGATCGGCGAGGACATCAGCGAGCCGTAGACGCCGCCGTTGGAGATGGTGAAGGTGCCGCCCTGCATCTCGGCCATCGAGAGCTTGCCGTCGCGGGCGCGGCGGCCCTTTTCGGCGATGGCCTTCTCGATTTCGGCGAAGGACATGCGGTCGGCATCGCGGATCACCGGCACCACGAGGCCCTGCGGTGTGCCGGCGGCGATGCCCATGTGGACGTAGTTCTTGTAGACGATGTCGGTGCCGTCGATCTCGGCGTTGACCTCCGGCACTTCCTTCAGCGCGTGGCAGCAGGCCTTGGTGAAGAAGGACATGAAGCCGAGGCGCGCGCCGTGCTTCTTCTCGAAGATGTCCTTGTATTCATTGCGCAGTTCCATGACCGCGGTCATGTCCACCTCGTTGTAGGTGGTCAGGATGGCGGCGGTGTTCTGTGCGTCCTTGAGCCGGCGGGCGATGGTCTGGCGCAGGCGGGTCATCTTGACCCGCTCCTCGCGCGCGGCGTCCACGGCGGCGACGGGCGCGCGCGGCGCGGCGGCGGGGGCCGGGGCCGCGGCCGGCGCGGTGGCGGCCACGGCGGCCCTGAGCACGTCTTCCTTCATGATGCGGCCGTCGCGGCCGCTGCCCTGCACCTGATCGGGCGAGAGGCCCTTTTCGGCCATCAGCTTGGTGGCCGAGGGGGCGTTCTCGACATCCGCGGCGGCGGCGGGCGCCGGGGCGGGGGTAGCGGCGGCCGGGGCCGGGGCAACGGCGGCGCCTGTGCCGGCGCTCAGGACGCCGAGCCTGCCGCCGGCGGCGACGGTGGCGCCCTCGGGGGCGAGGATCTCGGTCAGCACGCCCGCGGCGGGGGCCGGGACCTCGACCGAGACCTTGTCGGTCTCAAGTTCGCAGAGCATCTCGTCCTGGGCGACGGTGTCACCGACCTTCTTGAACCAGGTCGAGACCGTGGCCTCGGTCACGCTTTCGCCGAGGGTGGGCACCATCACGTCGACCGCAGCCGCGGACGGGGCGACGGCGGGCTTGGTCGCGGGGGCGGCGGCGCCTTCGGCGATGGTGGCCAGCAGCGCATCGACGCCGACGGTCTCGCCCTCGGCGGCGACGATTTCGCCCAAGGTCCCGGCGGCGGGCGAGGGCACCTCGACCGTCACCTTGTCGGTTTCCAGCTCGCACAGCATCTCGTCGACGGCGACGGCATCGCCGGGCTTCTTGAACCAGGTCGCGACCGTGGCTTCGGTGACGCTTTCGCCCAGGGTGGGCACGCGGACTTCGGTAGACATGGGCTTACTTCCCTTCGATGGTCAGCGCTTCGTTCACGAGCGCCTCTTGCTGTGCCTTGTGGTTGCTGGCCAGACCCGTGGCGGGCGAGGCCGATGCGGCGCGGCCGACGTAGCGCGGGCGCTGGTGCTTGGCGCCGATGCGGGTGAGCGCCCATTCGAGGTTGGGCTCGATGAAGCTCCAGGCGCCCTGGTTCTTGGGCTCTTCCTGGCACCAGACCATTTCCGCGCCCTTGAAGCGCTCAAGCTCCTTCACCAGCGACATGGCCGGGAAGGGGTAGAACTGTTCGAGCCGCAGCAGGTAGACGTCGTCGATGCCGCGGGCGTCGCGCTCCTCGAGCAGGTCGTAATAGACCTTGCCCGAGCAGATCACCACGCGCCGGATCTTTTCGTCGGCGGCCAGCTTGGTGTCGGAATGGCCATATTCGGCATCGTCCCACAGCACCCGGTGGAAGGAGGAGCCGGTGGTGAAGTCCTGCGCGTCCGAGATGCAGAGCTTGTGGCGCAGCAGCGATTTCGGCGTCATCAGGACCAGCGGCTTGCGGAAGCTGCGGTGCAGCTGGCGGCGCAGGATGTGGAAATAGTTCGCCGGCGTCGAGCAGTTGGCGACGATCCAGTTGTCCTCGGCGCAGAGCTGCAGGAAGCGCTCCAGCCGGGCCGAGCTGTGCTCGGGGCCCTGGCCCTCGAAGCCATGCGGCAGCAGCATGACGAGGCCGGACATGCGCAGCCACTTGCGCTCGCCCGAGGAGATGAACTGGTCGAACATGATCTGCGCGCCGTTGGCGAAATCGCCGAACTGGGCCTCCCACATCACCAGGGCGTTGGGCTCGGCCAGCGAATAGCCATACTCGAACCCCAGCACCGCGTATTCCGAGAGCATCGAGTCGATGACCTCGTAGCGGGCCTGCCCGTCGCGGATGTGGTTTAGCGGGTAGTAGCGCTCTTCGGTGTCCTGGTTGATCAGCGCCGAGTGTCGCTGCGAGAAGGTCCCGCGGGTGCTGTCCTGTCCGGACAGCCGCACCGGGTAGCCCTCGGTCAGCAGCGAGCCGAAGGCCAGCGCCTCGGCCGTCGCCCAGTCGAAGCCCTTGCCGGTCTCGAACATCTGCTGCTTGGTTTCCAGCAGGCGCGCCACGGTCTTGTGGATCGGGAAGCCCTCGGGGGCGCGGGTCAGCGCGGCGCCGACCTCGGCCAGGGTCTCGGGCTTGATGGCGGTTTCGCCGCGCTGGTATTCCTCGCCCTCGCGGTTGAGATGCGACCAGCGCCCGTCCAGCCAGTCGGCCTTGTTGGGCTTGAAGTCCTTGCCGGCCTCGAACTCCTCGTTCAGATGGGCCTGGAAGGCGGCCTTCATATCCTCGATCTCGCCCTCGGGGATCAGCCCGTCGGCCACCAGCCGGTCGGTGTAGAGCTGGAGCGTGGTCTTGTGCTTCTTGATCCGCTTGTACATCAGCGGGTTGGTGAACATGGGCTCGTCGCCCTCGTTGTGACCGAACCGGCGATAGCAGAAGATGTCGATGACCACGTCCTTGTGGAACTTCTGCCGGAACTCGGTGGCCACCTTGGCGGCGTGGACCACGGCCTCGGGGTCGTCGCCGTTGACGTGGAAGATCGGCGCCTCGACCATCAGCGCGATGTCCGTCGGATAGGGCGAGGAACGCGAGAAATGCGGCGCGGTGGTGAAGCCGATCTGGTTGTTCACCACGATGTGGATGGTGCCGCCGGTGCGGTGGCCCACCAGCCCCGACATGCCGAAACATTCGGCCACCACGCCCTGGCCCGCGAAGGCCGCGTCGCCGTGCAGCAGCACGGGGATCACGCTGTGGCGGGTGGGATCGTTGTCCTGGGACTGCTTGGCCCGCGCCTTGCCCAGCACCACCGGGTTCACCGCCTCGAGGTGGCTGGGGTTGGCGGTCAGGCTGAGGTGCACCTTGTTGCCGTCGAATTCACGGTCCGAGGAGGCGCCGAGGTGGTATTTCACGTCGCCCGATCCGTCCACGTCCTCGGGCTTGAAGCTGCCGCCCTGGAATTCGTTGAAGATCGCGCGGTAGGGCTTGCCCATCACGTTGGCCAGCACGCTGAGGCGGCCGCGGTGGGGCATGCCGATGACGATCTCCTTGACCCCCAGCGCGCCGCCGCGCTTGATGATCTGCTCCATCGCGGGGATCAGCGCCTCGCCGCCGTCGAGGCCGAAGCGCTTGGTGCCCATGTATTTGACGTGCAGGAATTTCTCGAAGCCCTCGGCTTCGACCAGCTTGTTGAGGATTGCGCGGCGGCCTTCGCGGGTGAAGGTGATTTCCTTGCCGAAGCCCTCGATCCGCTCCTTCAGCCAGGCGGATTGCTCGGGGTCGGAGATGTGCATGTATTGCAGCGCGAAGGTGCCGCAATAGGTGCGCTTCACAATGTCGAGGATCTCGCGCATCGAGGCGAATTGCAGGCCGAGCACGTTGTCGATGAAGATCGGCCGGTCCATGTCGGCCTCGGTGAAGCCGTAGGAGCGCGCGTCGAGCTCGGGGTGCAGGGTCTCGTTGCTCAGGCCCAGCGGGTCGAGATCGGCCACCAGGTGGCCGCGGATGCGGTAGGCGCGGATCAGCATCAGCGCGCGGATCGAATCCAGCACGGCGCGCTTGACCTGCTCCTCGGAGACCGGGACGCCCTTCTCGGCGGCCTTCTCCCTGATCTTCTTGGCGGCGCCCTTGGCCTCGGCCGGGGCGGCGGCGGGCCATTCGCCGGTCAGGGCGGCGGTCAGGTCATCGGCGGGCTGCGGCGGCCAGTCGGTGCGCGCCCAGGAGGGGCCGGAGGCCTCTTTCTTCACATCCACCTCTGTGTCGCCGAGCGCGCGGAAGAACTCCTGCCAGCCCTCATCGACGGCCTTGGGGTCGTTGGCGTATCGGGCATAGAGCTGTTCGAGATATTCGGCGTTCTGCCCCTGCATGAACGAAGAGGCGTGGAACTGGTCGTTGGGGCTTTGGTCCGTCATTGGATGCACCTGACTGGGTATGGGCCGCGCCCCCGCGGGGGCGCGGAAGGTTCGCTTGTGTCAGCCGATCGCCTTGAGCACGGCCTCGCCCAGCCCCGCGGGGCTGTCGGCGACCACGATGCCGGCCGATTTCATGGCCTCGATCTTGTCCTCGGCGCCGCCCTTGCCGCCGGCGACGATGGCGCCCGCGTGGCCCATGCGGCGGCCCGGAGGCGCGGTGCGCCCGGCGATGAAGCCCGCGCAGGGCTTGGAGCGGCCGCGCTTGGCCTCGTCCTTGAGGAACTGCGCGGCCTCTTCCTCGGCCGAGCCGCCGATCTCGCCGATCATGATGATCGACTGGGTTTCCGGGTCGGCCAGGAACATCTCCAGCACGTCGATATGCTCGGTGCCCTTGATCGGGTCGCCGCCGATGCCCACCGCGGTGGACTGGCCGAGGCCGGAATCGGAGGTCTGCTTGACCGCCTCATAGGTCAGCGTGCCCGAGCGCGACACCACGCCGACCGAGCCGCGCTTGTGGATGTGGCCGGGCATGATGCCGATCTTGCAGGCGTCGGGGGTGATGACGCCCGGGCAGTTGGGGCCGATCAGCGTGGTTTTCGAGCCTTCGAGCGCGCGCTTGACGGTCATCATGTCCAGCACCGGGATACCCTCGGTGATGCAGACGACCAGCTCCATCCCGGCGTCGATCGCCTCGAGGATCGAGTCGGCGGCGAAGGGCGGCGGCACATAGATGACCGAGGCGTTGGCCCCGGTCACGGATTTGGCCTCGTGCACCGAGTTGAAGACCGGCAGGCCCAGGTGGCTCTGCCCGCCCTTGCCCGGCGTCACGCCGCCGACCATCCTGGTGCCATAGGCGATCGCCTGTTCGGAGTGGAAGGTGCCCTGGCTTCCGGTGAAGCCCTGGCAGATGACCTTGGTGTTTTCGTCAACAAGAACAGCCATTCGACTTACCCCTTCACCGCTTTGACGACTTTTTCTGCCGCGTCGGACAGGTTGTCGGCTGCAATCACGTTCAGGCCGGAGGTGTTGATGATCTCCTTGCCCTTCTCGACATTGGTGCCCTCCAGGCGGACGACCAGCGGAACCTCGAGGCCGACCTCCTTGACTGCGGCGACCACGCCCTCGGCGATCACGTCGCAGCGCATGATGCCGCCGAAGATGTTGACGAGGATGCCTTTGACGTTGGGGTCGGAGGTGATGATTTTGAACGCCTCGGTGACCTTCTCCTTGGTCGCGCCGCCGCCCACGTCGAGGAAGTTGGCGGGCTCAGCGCCGTAGAGCTTGATGATGTCCATCGTCGCCATGGCGAGGCCCGCGCCGTTCACCATGCAGCCGATCTCGCCATCGAGCGCGATGTAGTTGAGATCGTATTTCGAGGCGGCGAGTTCCTTGGGATCCTCCTCCGTCTCGTCGCGCAGCGCGAAGACATCCTCGTGGCGGTAGAGCGCGTTGCCGTCGAAGCCCATCTTGCAGTCGAGGCATTTCAGGTCGCCCGCGTCGGTGACGATCAGCGGGTTGATCTCCAGCAGCTCGACATCCTTGTCGGTGAAGAGCTGGTAGAGCTGGCCCAGCAGCCTGACGCATTGCTTGACCTGCTGCCCTTCGAGCCCGAGCGCGAAGGCGACGCGGCGGCCGTGGAAGCCCTGGTAGCCGGTGGCCGGGTCGATGGCGAAGGTCAGGATCTTTTCGGGGGTGGAGGCGGCGACCTCCTCGATGTCCATGCCGCCCTCGGTCGAGCAGACGACCGAGATGCGCGAGGACTGGCGATCGACCAGCAGCGCGAGGTAAAGCTCGCGCTCGATCTCCGAGCCGTCCTCGATATAGACGCGGTTGACCTGCTTGCCGGCGGGGCCGGTCTGGTGCGTGACCAGCGTGCGGCCGAGCATCTTGCGGGCTTCCTCGGCGGCCTCTTCGACCGACTTGGCCAGGCGCACGCCACCCTTTTCGCCCGCTTCGGCCTCCTTGAAGGAGCCCTTGCCGCGGCCGCCGGCGTGGATCTGCGCCTTCACCACCCAAAGCGGGCCGTCGAGCTCGCCGGCGATGGTCTTGGCCTCTTCGGCGCGGGTCACGACATGGCCGTCGGAAACCGGGGCGCCGTAGTCACGAAGGAGAGCCTTCGCCTGGTATTCATGAATGTTCATGAAACTGTCCCATGCTGCTATCGTCGCGGCCCTTTAATCACGGGCGCGCGGGGGGCCCAATGGTTTTCGCCATCGGCGGGGGGAATTGGGGGCAATAAGTCCGATTTGTGATCACATGATTTTCAGGTGTGATCACAAACGGGATCGGTGCCCGTGCCGGGATTGATTCGCAGGGGTCAGGGACGCAGCGGAACCGGCGCAACGGTCCGGGGAAGGCGGGGCCGGATCAACAGGGCGGGGCTCTGCCCTCGGTGCCCGGCGGCAGCGGTTTGCGCAGCGGCCCGGGCCGGCCGGATCATCCGCGCCCAAGCGCAAAGAAAAGGCGATTGTATATTTGACAAACCCAACTGAGATTCCTATATTGGAGTCAGAGAGTTGAGGGAAATGTCATGTCCGTTCTGTCCAAACCGTATATGCACGATGAGGCCGAGGCGTTTAAGCACGTCGAAAGCATCATCTGGCCGAATGGTCCGGTTTGCCCGCATTGCGGCGTGGTGGATCGTGCCTACCGCCTTGAAGGCGTCCGCACGAAGCCGAGCAGGAAGCATCCCGAGGGCAAGGTGCGCCACGGCCTGTGGAAGTGCCGTGAGTGCCGCAAACAGTTCACCGTCCGTAAGGGCACCATCTTCGAAGACAGCCACATTGAAATGTATAAGTGGATCCAAGCCATTCACCTGATGGTATCCAGCAAGAAGGGCATCAGCAGCCACCAGCTTCACCGCGTTCTGGAAATCACCCACAAAAGCGCCTGGTTCATGTCTCACCGCATCCGCGAAGCCATGCGCTCCGATGGTAATGTCGATTTCGGCTGACCTGCCCCCCGGTGGTCCCTCGTTCATAACGAGAGTCTGCGGGTTTGGGATTGGTAGTTGGGTTGGTCGGTTTGGGCAAGCGCGCCGGGAGCGGAG
>NZ_JAGSOU010000014.1 GCF_018139985.1 Actibacterium sp. MT2.3-13A
GGCGCGCGACATGCACGGCGGCAACGGGATCTCCGAGGAGTTCCAGGTCATCCGCCACATGCTGAACCTGGAGACCGTGAACACCTACGAGGGCACCCACGACGTGCACGCCCTCATCCTCGGCCGAGCCCAGACCGGCCTGCAGGCGTTCTTCTGATCCGGCCCCGGGCCGGAGCCGGGCGGGCCACCTTGGCGGTGGCCCGTTTCGTTTGACGGTTCCGCCCCAAGCTGGCACAAATACCGCCAAGAATTCCGCGCCAATCGGGGGCCAACCCAAGAAACGGGCGAGCAGTGAGATGAGTTCCAGCGGGCCTTGCCGGCCAGGGGCGGTGCGATGCGCATAACCGCCGTGACCTGTGTGAAGAACGAGGGCCCCTTCCTGCTGGAATGGATCGCCTTCAACCGCATGATCGGGGTGAGCGATCACCTGTTCTATTCCAACGACTGCACGGACGGCACCGACGCGTTGCTGGATGCGCTGGCCGCGCGCGGGCTGGTCACGCATCTGCCCAACCCGGCGCAGGGGCGCAACTACCAGATGGAGGCGCTGAAGGACGCCGGCCGCCAGCCGCTGGTGCGCGAGTCCGACTGGGTCTGGATCGCCGATGTGGACGAGTTCCTGAACATCCGTGTGGGACAGGGCACCATCCCCGAGCTTATCGCGGCCTGCGGCAACCCGCAGGCGATTTCCGTGACCTTCCAGTTCTTCGCCAATGGCGGGGTCGAGGACTACGCCGACCGCCCGGTGATCGGACAGTTCACCCGCAGCCACAATCCCGACCTGTGGACCGACCAGACCGCGCAGGAGGTCAAGACCCTGACCCGCCGCGATTTCCCGCTGCACTATTACGGCGCGCACCGCCCCTTCTTCCGCGAGAGCCTGCCGCCCGAGCGGCAACCGGCCTGGACCGACGGGTCGGGCCGCGAGGTTCCGCCGAAGTTCAGGACCGCCGCCAACAAGCGCCGCCTGCGCAAGTTCCCGGCCGCCGGGGCGCGCCGGTTCGCGACGCTGAACCACTACGCGCTGCGCTCGCTCGACAGCTATCTCGTCAAGAACGACCGCGGCGACGTGAACCGCGAGAACCGCAGTTTCGACGACAGCTATTGGCGCGAGCGCAATGACGGCGCGTGGGAGGACCTCTCGATCCAGCGCCACCTGCCGGGGCTGGAGGCGGCGCTGGCCGCGCTGAAATCCGACCCCGAGATCGCGGCGCTGCACGCGGCCAGCGTCGCTGCCCACCGCGCCACCCTGGCGCGGTTGATGCAGGACCCCGACTACCGCGCCCTGCGCGACCGGCTGCGCGCCGCGCCGACGCTGCCCCCGCAGGAACTGAAGCTGCTGGAGATGATCGGGGGCGCGCATGGCTGAACTGAAGGTCGTCAATCTAGGCCTGCCGAAATCGGGCACCACGACCCTGGGCGAGGCGCTGCGCCGCGCCGGCCTGCGCGTGGCCGACTGGCGCATCCGGGCGGGCCAGAGCGCGGATAACCGCCTCAACCGCGCCTTCGTGGGCAAGCTGATGTATCAGGGCTATTTCGAAACCGGCGATCCGCTGTCCCTGATGCCCGAATTCGACGCCTTCACCGAGATCGACATCGTCCGCCAGGGCCTCAACCTCTGGCCGCAGACCGACTGGGGGCTGATCGCAGCGATCCGCGCGCATCACCCCGGGGCGCGCTTCATCCTCACCCACCGCGACCCGGCGAAGCTGAGCGACAGCATGGGGCGTTGGTCCAACCTCGGCAAGACGCGCCTGCCCGGCAACGCCATCCCCGGCCTGCCGCAAGGCTATGGCGCGACCGATGCCGAGCGCATCCGCTGGATCGAGGGGCATTACGCCTTCTGCCGCAGGGTGTTCGAGGGGGCCGCGGATTTCCTCGAATACGATGTCGCGGACGCGGAGGCGCCGGCGCGCATCGGCGATTTCCTCGGGATCGCCCTGCCGTGGTGGGGCGTGGCCAATGCCAACGCCAACCGCCCGGCCGAAGGGGGCGATTGCTGATGGAACTGATCGTGCATATCGGCCTGCCCTATTGCGGCGCGGAACGCCTCCAACAGGTGCTGGACGACAAGCGTGACCAGCTGGCGGGCAAGGGCGTGCTCTATCCCCGCGCGCCGGGGCGCCGGAACCACACCCGCCTCTACATGGCCGCGACCGACCCCGATCACGTCGATCCGCTGCGGCTGAACCGCGGCTTTGGCGATCCCGCGGATCAGGCCCGCCTGCGCGAGGACCTGATCCGCGATCTGCGGCGCGAGATCGACGGCGCGCAGCCGGAAAAGATCCTCCTGTCGGCCCATCAGCTCGCCACCGGCCTGCACCGCAGCTCCGAGCTGGAGCGGCTGAAGGCGATGCTCGACCCGCTGGCCGGCAAGATCACCCTCCTCGCCCATATCGACGAGCAGGCCCGGATGCTGGCCGCCCATTACACCGAGCAGGTCTGGTCCGGGCGCGGCCGCTCGCTGGAACATGAGCTGGCGCTGGCGGAGGAAGAGGACTGGTGGGGCAGCGCGCTGGAGGAATGGGACGAAATCGACCCCGCGCGCAACCGGATGCCCGAGGTTCAGGCGCCCCCCTTCTGGCTGGACTACGCGGCGCTGCAACGGCATTGGGAGGGGGTGTTCGGCGCGGGCAGCCTCACCTTCCGCCCCTATGACAAGGCGCTGTTCGACAGCGAGGCGCTGACCGCGGAACTCTCCGACGCCTTCGGCCTGCCGCGCAATATCGGCAAGGCGGCGGCGGCGCGGAAAACCCGCCCCATGCCGGCCGCCTGGCTGACCCGCGGGCGGCTGCTGAACGCGGATCTGGTCAAGCTTCTGGACACCGGGCGCGTCATCCCGCGCAAGCTGTGGCGGCAGCTGATCGCGGATGTGGCCGTGGACGGCCCGCCGCTGGAACCGGGTCGCCTCCACGCCATCTCGGAGCGTTTCGCAGCCGGGAACGCGCGCCTGATCAAGGCCCACCCGGCGCTGAGCGCGCGGGCCCTCGCCCCCGACGCGCCGCAAGACGACTGGGCCGAGGCCGACCCAAAATTCGGCTTCCGCGCGTCGCAATACCTCGCCGCCTTCCTGCCCCGGATCGAGCGGGCCACGCGCGAGGCGCAGGAGGCGGGCCGGGCCGATGCGCCCGCGGCCGACACCTCCGCGGGCCTCTCGCCGGTTGCCGAGAACCTGCTGCCGCCGCTGGCCAAGGCCAATTTCGCCCGGCTGCGCAGCAGCCCCTTCGCGCCGCATAACCGCCTCGGCGCGGCGGACGAGGAGACCCCCGCCCCGCCCTACACCCACGCGCCCGCCCGCGCCCTGCCCGCCGGCAGCAGCGGCAACGTCATCGTCGGCTGCATGAAGAACGAGGGCCCCTATATCCTCGAATGGGTCGCCTATCACCGCGCCGTGGGCATCGACAATTTCCTGATCTACACCAATGGCTGCGAGGACGGCACGGCCGAGCTCCTCGACCGGCTGCAGGAGATGGGCGTCCTCCAGCACCGCAACAACGACGACTGGAAGGGCAACTCGCCCCAGCAACACGCGCTGAACCGCGCGCTGAAGGAGGACGTGATCCGCAACGCCGAATGGATCGCCCATATCGACGTGGACGAGTTCATCAATGTGCGCTGCGGCAACGGCACGCTTTACGATTTCTTCGACCGGGTGCCGCAGGCCACCAACGTGGCGATGACCTGGCGGCTGTTCGGCCATAACGGCGTGCGCGAGATCAGCGACGATCTGGTGATCGAACAGTTCGACAGCTGCGCCCCGAAATTCTGCCCCAAGCCGCACACCGTCTGGGGCTTCAAGACCATGTTCCGCAACATCGGGGCCTACGGCAAGATGAGTTGCCACCGGCCGAACAAGCTGGACGAGGCCCTGCGCGACCGGGTGCAGTGGGTGAACGGCTCGGGACAACCGATGGGCGAGGAGGTGAAGGAAAACGGCTGGCGCAACTCGCAGCGCTCGATCGGCTACGACCTGATCCAGCTCAACCATTACGCGCTGCGCTCGGCCGAGAGCTTTCTCATCAAGCGCCAGCGCGGGCGGGCGCTGCATGTCGACCGCTCGATCGGGCTGAATTACTGGATCCGCATGGATTGGGGCGACCACAGGGACATCACGATCCAGCGCAACGTGCCGCGCACGCGCGCCGGGATGACGCGGCTGCTGGCCGACGACAGGCTGCGCGCGCTGCACGAAGGCGCGCTGTGCTGGCACCGCGACAAGGCCGCCAGCCTGCGCGCCAATCCCGAATTCCGCGATCTCTACGAACAGGCGCTGGCAGCCCGGCTGACCAGCACGGAACGGGTGGCCTACGCGCTGGCGCTGGACATGGAGAACTGAGCGATGAATACCCCGCAAGGCACGGATAACACGCCGAAATTCATCCGCTCCCGCGGGCTGAAATTCCCCTACGATCCGCGCGTGATCGACCGCAAGCGGCGCAAGCTGCTGCATGACGACGCCTATGAAAAGAAGGAATCCGAGGCCGTGCTGCGTCAGATCAGGCCGCAGGACACGGTGCTCGAACTGGGCGCGGGCATGGGCTACATGTCCACCCTGATGGCCAGGAAGCTGGGCGTGAGACATGTCCATGCCTTCGAGGCCAACCCGGCGATGATCCCCTATATCCGCGCGGTCCACGCCGCCAACGGGGTGGAGGACGTGACCGTGCACAACGCCCTGCTGGGGGCGGAGGAAGGCGAGGTCACCTTCTATGTGCGCGGCGATTTCGTGGCCTCCTCGATGGAGGACAACCTGGGCGAGAAACACGGCGGCGTCATCGCGCGCGAAACCGTGCCGGTGCGCCCCGTCGCGCAGGTGATGGACGAGATCAAGCCCACCGCGCTGGTCTGCGACATCGAGGGGGCGGAGGCCGACTTGCTGCCGCTGATGGACCTCGGCGCCATCCGCGTGGCGATCATCGAACTGCACCCGCAGGTCTTCGGCCAGGCCGGCACGGCGAAGGTCTTTGCCGCGATGGCGGCGGCGGGGCTGACCTATTTCCCGCGCGCCTCCAACGCCAAGGTCGTGACCTTCCGGCGGGACTGGTAGACATGCGCGCGCTGGCCGTCCTGACCGTCCGCAACGAGGGCGCCTTCCTGCTGGAATGGCTGGCCCATCACCGGGCCGTGGGATTCACCGATTTCCTCGTCTTTTCCAACGATTGCGACGACGGCACCGACGCCATCCTCGACCGCCTGCAACAGCTCGGCCAGCTGACCCATGTGCGCAACGACGGCCCGCATGAGGGCGGCGTGCAATGGGCGGCGCTGAAACGCGCCGACGGGCACGATCTGGTGCGGCAGGCCGACTGGATACTGCCGCTGGACGTGGACGAATTCGTCAATATCCATGTTGGCGACCATAGCCTTTCGGCGCTTTTCGACGCCCTGCCCGGGGCCACGGCGGTCACGCTGACATGGCGGCTGTTCGGCAATGGCGGCATCGTCCATTTCGAGGACCGCCCCATCTGCGACCAGTTCCTCCGCGCGGCGCCGGCGATCCTCTACTGGCCGTGGCGGGCGGCGATGTTCAAAACGCTCTACCGCAACGATGGGACCTACCGGAAACTCGGCGTGCACCGCCCGCGCAGCCCGGTGCCCGAGAGGCTGGAACAGGCGCGCTGGTTCGACGGCTCGGGCCGCGAACTGCCCGAGACGTTCCGCAAGACCCGGCTGTTCTCGAATTACGGGCAGGACAATTACCAGCTGGTGCAACTCAACCATTACCCGCTGGGCGCGATGGAGAGCTACATCCTCAAGGCAGACCGGGGCCGCGCCGTGCATGACGGGCATGATCTGGGCATGGATTACTGGGTCGAGCGGAACTACATTACCGACGAAGACCGCAGCATCGCGGCGCTGAAACCGGCGCGCGACGCGATCCTGGCGGAGTTGCGGAGCGACCCCGAACTCGACGCGCTGCACCGCCGCGCGGCGGGCTGGCGCAAGACCCGCTTCGCCGATTTGATGGAGCAGGAGCCGTTGCGCGCGCTCTTCGGCCGGCTGCTGGTCACACCGCCCTCGCGGCCCGTGCCCCTGAACGCGGCGCGGTTCCTGGCGGGGTTCGCCAACCGGGCGCGCAGGAATTCCGACTAGGAATTCCATCAAATTGCCCCCGGGCCCGTCCAATTTCCGCCGCAATGGGGCGGCAAGACTGTCGCGAAACACCCTGCGCGACGGGGCAAGGAAGGGGCAAGAACACGATGCACACCGGCAGTGGCACAGAGCACAGCGAAGAACACTCCGCATGGTATGCCCGGATGGCCGCCGTCGGCGACGAGCAGGGCCGCTTCGAACGTCTCGGCCCCGATCACGCGGCGCTGTTCATCGAGCAGGCGCCGACCCTGCTCGTCACTTTCGAAAGCGCTGACACGATCCGAAACACCCGGATGGACCAGATGCCGCTGGCCGCCACCCTGGTGGACGAGGCCGGCTGGTCGCAACTGACCCTCATGGCCGAGGGCGAGACTTGGTTCCGCGATCCGGCCGTCTATGCCTTCTTCGACCGGCTGGTCGACGAGGCGTTTTTCGAGGATTTCGACCGCGTGGTGTTCTACGGCGCGGATATGGGCGGCTATGCGGCGGCGGCCTTCTCGGTGGCGGCACCCGGCGCCACGGTGATCGCGCTGGCCCCGCAGGCCACGCTGGACCCGCGGGTGTGCGAATGGGACGATCGCTTCTTCGCCTATCGCCGGCTGAATTTCTCGGACCGCTACGGCTACGCCCCCGACATGATCGATGCGGCCGAGCGCGCCTATATCCTCTACGATCCGCAGAACCCGCTCGACGCGATGCACGCGGCGCTGTTCACCCGCGCCAACGCGGTCAAGCTGCGCTGCCGCCATTTCGGCGCGACGCTGGAGACCGACCTGCTGAACATGGGCGTTCTGACCGAGCTGATCGACGCCGCCTGCGAGGGCCAGATGTCGCCGCGGGTCTTCCACCAGCTTCTGCGCGCGCGCCGCGACTACCTGCCTTACCTGCGCCACCTGCTGGTGCATCTGGAGCGCTCGGAGCGGCCCTACCTCGCCGCCCTGCTGTGCCGCAGCGCGATCAAGCGCACCTCGCGCCCGCGCTTCCGCAAGCGGCTCGAAGAGCTGAAGGCGATGCTGGCCGAAGAGGGCCACGCCCTGCCGCCCGAACCGGCGCCAGAGCCGGCGGAAGTGGAGTAAGCCTCAGAGCCCGCCTTCGGCGATCAGGAAGGCGACGATCTCGTCCACGCCCTGCCCCGATTTCAGCGCCGCCATCACCACCGGCCGCGCCCCGCGCGCCGCGCGCGCGTCACGTTCCAGCAACGCGCGATCCACGCCCACATAGGGCGCGAGATCGGTCTTGTTGACCACCAGCAGGTCGCTGCGCGTCACCCCCGGCCCCTTCTTGCGCGGGATATCCTGCCCGGCCGCCGTGTCGATGACGTAGAGCGTCAGATCGGCCAGTTCCGGGCTGAAGGTGGCGGCCAGGTTGTCGCCGCCGGATTCGATGAAGATCACGTCGAGATCGGGGATGCGTTCGCGGAACGCCGCCACCTCGGCGAGGTTGATCGAGGCATCCTCGCGGATCGCGGTATGCGGGCAGCCGCCCGTTTCCACCCCCTTGATCCGTTCCAGCGGCAGCACCTGCGCGCGCATCAGGTATTCGGCATCCTCCGACGTGTAGATGTCGTTGGTGATGACCGCGATGGAATAGCGATCCGCCATCGCGCGGCACAGCTGTTCGGTCAGCGTGGTCTTGCCGGCGCCCACCGGGCCGCCGATGCCCACCCGCAGGGGGCCGTTCGGGCTGCTCATGTCCTGAAGATCCTCACGTCCAGGGTTTCGTGGCGCATCGCGGCGAGATCGGCGCCGAATGCGGCGCTGCCGATCTGGTCGAGCGGCGTGTCCACCGCCCGCGCGGCCACCGTTTCGATCACCTTGTGCAGGCGCGAAAGCACCTGCTGGCCCTCGTTCTGGCCCAGCGGCACGAAACGCACCGCGGCCGAGACGAGGTTGGAGGCGAAACCATGCAGGTAAAGCGCCGCCACCTGCCCGGGCGGCAGGCTCAGCCGCCGCGCGGCCACGCCCACCGCCACCGGCAGGGGCATCGGCGGCAGCGCCTCGCCGTAGAGCGCGTTCACCGTGGCGACGAAGGCCGCGCCCTGTTTGTCGGTCTCTTCCAGCCGCTCACGCGAGACGGCGAGCGCGCGGGCGGTGTCGGCGACCTCATCGCCCGCCAGCGCCCGGCACAGCAGCACCGCGTCCACCGCGCCGCTGCCCTGCTCCAGCACCAGCCGCAGCCAGCGCTCCAGCGTGGCCGCGTCGCGCACGTCGCCGTCGCAGATCGCCTGCTCCAGCCCGTGCGAATAGGCGAAGGCCCCCACCGGGAAGGCCGGCGAGAGCCATTGCGTCAGGGTCAGAAGGTCGGCCGCGCTCATGCCTCGTCGATCACGGACGGACCGCGCGGTTCTTCCTCGCCCTCGTCTTCGATATGCTTGTGGTCGGCGTGGTGATGCACATGGCCATGCACATGGCCGTGCTCGTGGCCCAGGGTGCGGCCGTGGCCATAGGCGCCGCCCTCTGGCGCGAAGGGGGCAGAGACCTCGGCCACGCCCGCGCCAAGCTGGCGCAGCATCTCGGCCATCACCGGGTCGCGCTGGATCAGCAGCCGGTCGTCCTCGATCTGGCAGGGGGCGTGGCGGTTGCCGATATGCCAGGCGAAGCGCACCAGGTCGCGCCCCGTGATCTCCAGCAGGTCGTCCTCGCCCGCCTCGACCTCGATCAGCCGGCCATCCTCCAGCTCCAAAGCCTCGCCACCCTTCAGCGAGACGGTCTCGGGCAGATCGGCGAGAAAGCTGTCGCCGCCCGCCGTTTTCAGGCGCTTGCGGCGCAGGAGCCGCTCGTCATAACTCAGGACGACGCGGTCGTGGGGCCTGCCGCCCCCGGTCGAGGGCAAAAGGCGCAGGGCTTTTCCAAGGTCGGCGGGCATGTCGGTTCTCTCCGCTCGGGGCACATGCTGCAAGCATAGCCGCGCCGTGCCCCGGGCGAAAGGGAATCACATGCCGTAGAGGTCTTTGAAGACGTGGTGCACGATATCTTCGCGCGCGATGCCCAGCTTGGCGAGCTGCTCATCGTTCATGGCCTGCAGGCGCTGGACGCGCTGAAGGCGGCTGTTGTTCTCCATCAGATACACCAGGAACCGGCCAATGGCGCGGAAAGGTGCGGAGAGACGGATCCCGAGGCTTGCTGCGGGGATATGAGTCGTTACGGCCATTTTGGAAACTCCTTTTGCTGGCGCAAAGCGTTTCCTCCCTGACACCGAAGATAGGTCAGCAATCCCGCCCTTTCCATTGCGTTTTTCGCAACCCCGCCCTGCGTTATCGCCGCGGCGCGGCATGACGGGCGGGGGTTGCGTCAGAACAGAAAATAGCGTTGCGCCATCGGCAGTTCGCTGGCCGGCGCGCAGGTCAGCAATTCGCCGTTGGCGCGCACCTCGTAGGTTTCGGGGTTCACCTCGATATGCGGCGTGGCGGCGTTCATCACCATGTCGGCCTTGCCGATGGCGCGGGTGTTCTCAACCGCCACCGTCCGCTTGGCCAGCCCCAGCGCGGCGCCCACTCCCCCGGCCTGGGCCGCGGCCGAGACGAACAGCACGGCCGAATTCTCCACCGCCCGGCCGAAGGCGCCGAACATGGGGCGCGAATAGACCGGCTGCGGCGTGGGAATCGAGGCGTTGGGGTCGCCCATCTGCGCCATGACGATCATGCCGCCGATCAGCACCATCTCGGGCTTCACCCCGAAAAACGCCGGGCGCCACAGCACCAGATCGGCGCGCTTGCCCGCCTCGACCGATCCGATCTCGCGGCTCATGCCGTGGGCGATGGCCGGGTTGATGGTGTATTTGGCGATGTAGCGCTTGACCCGGACGTTGTCGTTGTCGCCGGTCTCCTCGGCCAGGCGGCCGCGCTGCTGCTTCATCTTGTGGGCGGTCTGCCAGGTGCGGATCAGCACCTCGCCCACCCGGCCCATGGCCTGGCTGTCGCTGGCGATGATGGAAAACGCGCCCATGTCGTGCAGGATGTCCTCGGCCGCGATGGTCTCGCGCCGGATGCGGCTCTCGGCGAAGGCCACGTCCTCGGGGATCGCCTTGTCGAGGTGATGGCAGACCATGAGCATGTCCAGATGCTCCTCGATCGTGTTCACCGTGTAGGGCCGCGTCGGGTTGGTGGAACTGGGCAGGACGTGGGATTCGCCCACCACCTTGATGATGTCGGGGGCATGCCCGCCGCCCGCGCCCTCGGTGTGGAAGGCATGGATGGTGCGGCCCTTCATGGCGGCCACGGTGTTCTCGACGAAGCCGGATTCGTTCAGCGTGTCGGTGTGGATCATCACCTGCACATCCATGTCGTCGGCCACGCCCAGGCAGCAGTCGATCGCGCCGGGCGTGGTGCCCCAATCCTCATGCAGCTTCAGCGCGCAGGCCCCGGCCCGGACCTGCTCCTCCAGCGCGGCGGGGCGCGAGGCGTTGCCCTTGCCCGCGAAGGCGAGGTTCATCGGGAGGGCATCGGCCGCCTGCAGCATCCGCCCGATATGCCAAGGCCCCGGCGTGCAGGTGGTGGCGAGCGTGCCATGCGCGGGTCCGGTGCCGCCGCCCAGCATGGTGGTCACGCCGGAATGCAGCGCATCCTCGATCTGCTGCGGGCAGATGTAATGGATGTGGCTGTCGAAGCCGCCGGCGGTCAGGATGCGGCCTTCGCCCGCGATGACCTCGGTGCCGGGGCCGATGACGATATCGACGCCCGGCTGGGTGTCGGGGTTGCCCGCCTTGCCGATCCGCGCGATCCGCCCGTCGCGCAGCGCCACATCGGCCTTTACGATGCCGGTGACGTCGAGGATCAGCGCGTTGGTGATCACCGTGTCGGCGGCGCCGTCCGCCCGTGTCGCCTGGCTCTGCCCCATGCCGTCGCGTATCACCTTGCCACCGCCGAATTTTACCTCTTCCCCGTAACTTGTGAGGTCTTCTTCAACCTCTATGACAAGATCGGTATCGGCCAGGCGCACACGGTCCCCGGTGGTCGGGCCATACATGTCGGCATAGGTCGCGCGGGAGATGCGGGCGGGCATGGGTGATCAGTCCTCGGTCCTGAAAGGCTGGGCCGGTCTGGCCTGGGCGCGCCGGCGGCGCGGGGCGGGTTTGGCGGCACGCGCCGCGCCGGGCCTGGCCGCGGCTTTCGGGGCGGCATGCGGCGCCGAAAGCGCCTCGGTGTCCACCGCCGGCAGGAACGGGTTGAGCCGCAGAGCAGCGCCGAACCAGGCCGTGGCCATGGCCATCTGCATCTCGAACAGACGCGCCCAAACCTGAATCGGCATGGCGCCGGAGACGTCGCAAGGCGGGTGCTTCAGAGGGGTCGACATTTCGAATTTCCCTTTCATGATAATAACCTAAAGTTCACCCATAACCTTCTGGTTGAAGCCGTATATCCGCCGCATACCGGCAACGGGCACCAGGTCCACGTCCCGGCTCTGTCCGGGTTCGAACCGCACCGCGGTGCCTGCGGCGATGTCCAGCCGCATCCCGCGCGCGGCCTCGCGATCGAAATCGAGCGCCGCGTTGGTCTCGGCGAAATGATAATGGCTGCCGACCTGCACCGGCCGGTCGCCGGTGTTGGCGACGCGCAGCGTGATCGCCTCGCGGCCTGCGTTCAGCGTGATCTCGCCGGGACGGGGGAAGATTTCGCCGGGTATCATCGCTCTCTCCTCAGCGGATGGGGTGGTGCACGGTCACCAGCTTGGTGCCGTCGGGAAAGGTCGCCTCGACCTGCACCTCGTGGATCATCTCGGGTATGCCGGGCATGCATTGCGCGGCGCCGACCACATGGGCGGCGTCCTCCATCAGCGCGGCGACAGAGCGGCCGTCGCGCGCGCCCTCGACCACATAATCGGTGATCAGGGCGATCGCCTCGGGGTGGTTCAGCTTCACCCCCCGAGCCAGCCGGCCCCGCGCCACCATCGCGGCGAGGCTGACCAGCAGCTTGTCCTTTTCACGCGGCGTCAGGTTCATCGTCTCTCCTCAGATCTGCCAGACACGGGGCAAGGCCGCGCCCCTGAGCGCGGTCAGCGCGCGCGCCACGGCGCGTTTCAGCGGCAGCGCGTCGGCGGCGGCGAAACGCGCCACGCAGCGCCCGTCCCAGGCGGAGGCCGCCGAGACCACGCTCTCGCCGCCCAGCGCGCCGCGCAGGGGGCCCAGCGCGTCCTCCGCGCCCGGCGCCACCAGCGCCAGCGTGGCCAGCGCCCGCGCGCCGCCCAGCCCGGCCGGGTTGCCGGCCTGCGCCAGCGCCTCGGCGCTCAGGCGCAGCGGTTCGATCAGCACGGGGCACCCGTCGCGGCTGACCTCGCGCGTATCGTGCAGGCTGGCGCGGCTCAGCACCTCGCCCATCGCGGCCCGCCCCAGCACCACCATCTCCACCAGCAGGCAGGCGGCATCGCCCGCCAGCGTGAAGCGGCTGCGCCGCAACAGCGCCGAACCCTCGAACAGGATCGTCTCCTGCGGCAGCCAGTCCAGCCGCGCGCCGGGCGCGAGGTCGAAGCTGACCTCCACCTCGGCCACGCCCGAGGCGGCCGCGTAGGCGCGCTCGGCCGTCTGGGTGGTAGCCACGGCGCGTGCGCCCGCGTCCAGCGTCACGGCATAGCTCAGCCGGTCTCCCCCGGTCAGCCCGCCCGCGGTGTTCAGGAACACCACCTCCGGGCAGGCCCCGTGCACCCGCGGCAGGAAGGCCTTGGCCGAGCCCTGCTGGCGCAGCCGGACCAGCCGCGCGCCGCCCGGCGCCGCGGACAGCGCGACCCCCGCGTGGCCGCGCACGCGCTGCATTCCGGTCTGGGTCTCGGCTGCACTTGACATGGGCGCATCATGGCGGGCATCGCGCGCCAGGGGCAGCCCCGCGCGCGACGGGCGACGGACCGCCCCCGGTTTTCCGGCCGGATGCCCGAAAACCGGGCGGCATTGCCCAAATTCCGGGCACGGTCCGGCTGCGCTGCCCCGCCCTTCGCGCGACCGTGGCTACGCGCTTTGCCCACTGGAAACCGCGCGCGCAATTGTGTAACGGCTGAGCCATGACACAGAGCCTCACCCTCCGCCGCCCCGACGACTGGCACCTGCACCTGCGCGACGGCGCCATGCTGCAGGGCGTGCTGCCCGAAAGCGCCCGCCATTTCGCCCGCGCCATCATCATGCCCAACCTGGTGCCGCCGGTGGTCACCGCCGCCGACGCCGCCGCCTATCGCGACCGGATTCTCGCCGCCCTGCCCGAGGGCGCCGGTTTCACCCCGCTGATGACCCTCTACCTGACCGAGGAGACCGATCCCGAGGATCTCGCCGCGGCCCATGCCAGCGGACTGATCACCGCGGTCAAGCTCTACCCGGCGGGCGCCACCACCAACTCGGCCTCGGGGGTGCGCGATTTCGACAAGGTGCGCGGCGTGCTCGAGAAGATGGCCGAGATCGGTTGCCCGCTCTGCGTGCACGGCGAGGTGACCGACCCCGAGATCGACATCTTCGACCGCGAGGCGGTGTTCATCGACCGCGTGCTCGACCCGGTGCGCCGCGCCACCCCCGGCCTGCGCGTGGTGATGGAGCACCTGACCACCGCCGACGGCGTCGCCTATGTGCAGGCCCACGACCGGGATCTGGCGGCCACGATCACCACCCATCACCTGATCATCAACCGCAACCACATCCTGGTCGGCGGCATCAAGCCGCATTACTACTGCCTGCCGGTGGCCAAGCGCGAAAACCACCGCCTAGCGCTGGTCGGGGCCGCCACCGGCGGAGACGCGCGGTTCTTCCTCGGCACCGACAGCGCGCCGCACACGGACGCCAACAAGCAAAGCGCCTGCGGCTGCGCGGGCTGCTTCACCGCCACCAACACGATGAGCTGCCTGGCCGAGGTGTTCGAGCGCGAGGGCGCGCTGGACAGGCTGGAGGGCTTCGCCTCGCTCCACGGCCCGGCCTTCTACCGGCTGCCGCCAAACGAGGAACGGATCACGCTCGTCAAGGGCGCACCCGTCCACTACCCGGCCAAGATCCTGACCGGCGCGGGCCCCGTGACCCTGTTCGACCCCGGCTTTCCGCTGCATTGGCGGGTCGCCGAATGACGCCCCTTCTTCTTGGCGGAAATACTCCCGCCGGAGGCATGAAAGTTTCGGCCCCGCCGCGCGGGGCCGATGCCTCCGGCGGGGATATTTATTGCCAGAAGAAAACAGACGAAGGTTCCTGACATGATCCCCTCCTCCTTTCCCGACAAGGCCGAGATCGCCCGCCTGACCGCGCGCATGCTGCTGGAGATCAAAGCCGTGCATTTCAACGCGGCCGAGCCCTTCACCCTGGCCTCGGGCCTGCCCTCGCCGACCTATATCGACTGCCGCAAACTCATCAGCTTCCCGCGCATCCGCTCAACGCTCATGGATTTCATGGCCGTGACCGTGATGCGCGAGGCCGGCTTCGAGGCCTTCGACAACATCGCCGGCGGCGAGACCGCGGGCATCCCCTTCGCCGCCCTGGTGGCCGAGCGTCTGGGCCTGCCCATGACCTATGTGCGCAAGAAGCCCAAGGGCTACGGCCGCAATGCCCGCATCGAGGGCGCGATGCGCGAGGGCGAGCGCGTGCTGCTGGTCGAGGACCTGACCACCGACGGCGGTTCCAAGCTGAGCTTCGTCGACGCGATCCGCGAGACCGGGGCGAGCTGCGCGCACACCGCGGTGATTTTCTACTACGGCATCTTCCCGGAGACCGAGAAGACGCTGGGCGATCACGGCGTGGCGCTGCATTACCTATGCACCTGGTGGGACGTGCTGGAGGAGGCCCGCGCCTCGGGCGCGTTCGACGCCGGGACGCTGGCGGAGGTCGAATCGTTCCTCAACGCCCCGCGCGCCTGGCAAGAGGCCCGGACCGGGGGCTGAACCGCGCGGTTCGAAAAATCTGTATCGGAGGGTCAGCCCTGTTGCCGCAATTTGTGGCGACAGGCGCCCCCCATTCCGCTAGAATTTGCGGCGAGGCGGGTGTCCACAGGTTATCCACAGAAACATACCGTTTGAACTGTGGCGCCTGAAACCTGTAAGCCATCAGGCCAAAGACAGGGGCAGTCCATGAACGAAATCGCGGCCATCCGGCAGGGCCAGGAAAGCGGTGACAGCGGGACCCTCCCGCACAGTATCGAGGCCGAGCAGCAGCTTCTCGGCGCGATCCTGACCAACAACGATGTCTATGACAGGGTCGCCGCGGTCCTGCAGCCGCACCATTTCTACGAGCCGGTGCACGCGCGCATCTACGAGGTGGCGGCGCGGCGCATCCAGAAGAACGCGCTGGCCAGCCCCGTGACGCTGAAAGCCTTCCTCGAGGAGGACGAGGGGCTGAAGGAGCTGGGCGGGCCGGCCTATCTCGCACGCCTTGCGGGCGCCGCGATCTCGTCCTTCGCGGCGCGCGACTATGCCCAGATGATCTACGACTTCGCGATCCGGCGCGAGCTGATCGAGCTGGGCCACGACATCTCGGCCAAGGCCGCGCGCGTCGATGTGGACAGCGAGCCCAAGGAGCAGATCGTCGAGGCCGAGCAGAAGCTCTACAAGCTGGGCGAACAGGGGCAGAGCGAGACCGGCTTCCAGTCCTTCCTGCGGGCGGTGACGGATGCGGTCAACGTGGCCAACGCCGCCTATCAGCGCGGCGGCGGGATGGCGGGGATCTCAACCGGGCTGATCGACCTCGACAAGAAGCTCGGCGGCCTGCACCCCTCGGACCTGCTGATCCTCGCCGGGCGGCCCTCGATGGGCAAGACCTCGCTGGCGACCAACATCGCCTTCAATGTCGCCAAGGCCTACAAGCGCGGGCTCCGGCACGACGGGGTCGAGGGCGCGGTCGATGGCGGCGTGGTCGGCTTCTTCAGCCTCGAGATGAGCGCCGAGCAGCTGGCGGGCCGGATCCTGGCCGAAGCCTCGGAGATCTCGTCGCACAAGATCCGTCAGGGCGACATGACCGAGGGCGAGTTCCGCCGCTTCGTCGAGGCCGCCAAGCAGCTGGAATCCTGCCCGCTGTTCATCGACGACACCCCCGCCCTGCCGATCGCGCAGCTTGCCGCCCGCGCGCGGCGGCTGAAGCGCACGCACGGGCTGGACCTGCTGATCATCGACTACCTGCAGCTCTGCCGCGGCACCGGCAAGGGCGACAACCGGGTGAACGAGATCGCCGAAATCTCGATGGGGATGAAGGCCATCGCCAAGGAACTGAACATCCCCGTGATCGCGCTGTCGCAGCTCTCGCGCCAGGTCGAAAGCCGCGAGGACAAGCGCCCGCAGCTCAGCGACCTGCGGGAATCGGGCTCGATCGAACAGGACGCCGACGTGGTGCTCTTCGTCTATCGCGGCGAATATTACAAAGAGCGCGAGAAGCCCGGCGAGGACGATCTGGCCTCGATGGAGAAGTGGATGGCCGACATGGAGCGGCTGCACGGCAAGGCCGAGGTCATCATCGGCAAGCAGCGCCACGGCCCGATCGGCACGGTCGAGCTGAGCTTCGAGAGCCAGTTCACCCGCTTCGGTAACCTCGTCAAACCCTACCAGCAGGGCGCCGAGGAGTTCTGAGCCGGCGCCGCCCACGAGAGGTCTTAAGGATTGTCCACGCCTGTGCTATGATGTCGCAGGTGGAAAGGCCGGAGCAGCCGCGAGAAATGCCCGGCCGCCGCCGTCCGGAATCGGAGGCATCCCTATCGAGCGTCACGTTTCAGATAGGGGACAATCATGAAAGACTGGGCAATTCAGGGCGAGGAACTCGCCAACTGCAACTGCAATTTCGGCTGCCCGTGCCAGTTCGGCGTGTCGCCGACCGACGGCAGCTGCGAGGCCGCAGTCGTCTATGACATCCACAAGGGCCACCACGGCGACGTGAAGCTCGACGGGCTGCGCGCGGGGGCGACCTACAAATGGCCGGGCCCCATCCATGAGGGCAACGGCGAGATGCAGCTGGTCATTGACGCGCGCGCCGACGCCGCGCAGCGCGCCGCCCTAGAGGCCATCATGACCGGCGAGGACACCGAGGACATGGCGACGATGTGGTTCGTGTTTTCGGCCATGTCGCCCAACCGGCACCCGACGCTTTCGGCGCCGATCGAGCTGGCGATCGACCGCGAAGGGCGCTCCGGCCGCGCCAAGGTGGGCGGCATCTTCGAGATCAGCGCGGCGCCGATCCCGCACCCGGTGACGGGCGCGCCGCACCGCGTCGGCCTCAACCTGCCGAATGGGTTCGAGTTCACCGCCGCGGAGCTGGCCTCCGGCAGCACGAGAACCTCGGGCGGCGCGATCGCGCTGGCGAAGAACCGCGACAGCCACGCGCATTTCGCGGCCCTGCACCTGACCGGCGCAGGCGTCGTGCGCGCCTGAGCGGCCATGGCGCGGCAAATCGTAGCGGACGGTCCGGGCCGACTGGAGCGGCTCGTCCGCCGCGACCGGGCGATCGTCCTCCTGTCGGTCGCCGTGATCGTGCTGATCGCCGGGTGGTACACCGTTTCCGGGCAGGGCATGTCCATGTCCGCCCTGGACATGACCCGCATGGCGCGCCCGATCGGCGAGCCGATGACCATGGGCATGGCGCCCGCGTGGTCGCCGGGCCATGCCGTCCTGGTCTTCCTGATGTGGTGGATCATGATGATCGCCATGATGGCCCCCAGCGCGGCCCCGACCCTGCTGCTGTTCACGGCGCTGAAACGGCAGACCCTCGACGCGGACCGGGCGCCGGTCTACGGGCTGAGCTTCCTGGCGGGCTACCTGGCCTGCTGGGCCGGGTTCAGCCTGTGCGCCGCGGCGCTGCAATGGGGGCTGCAACCGCTGGGTCTGATCTCGGCCGCGATGATGACGGTCAGTTCGCGGGGGCTCGCCGCCGCTCTGCTGGTCGCGGCGGGGCTCTACCAGCTGACCCCGCTCAAGGCCGCCTGTCTGCGGCATTGCCGTTCCCCCGCGCATTTCCTGGCCGAACACCGCCGCCCCGGGCTGGCGGGCGCCTTCCGCATGGGGGCGCGGCACGGCGCCTATTGCCTGGGCTGCTGCTGGGCGCTGATGGCGCTGCTGTTCGTGGGCGGGATCATGAACCTGTGGTGGATCGCGGGGATCGCGGCTTTCGTCGCGCTGGAGAAGCTCGCCCCGCGGGGCGAGCGTTTCGCCAGGGTCAGCGGATTCGCGCTGACCGGCTCCGGCCTTCTGGTGGCGCTTTCCCTGCTCTGACAGCGCGGATGCGCGGCCCCGCCCGATAGCGCCGAGTGACGCCGCAGCTTTCCACTTGACCCCGCGCCCGCACATGTCAAAACCGCTTCATGGCTACTGGTTCTCTGACGATCGATCTCGACGCGCTGGTGCGCAACTGGAAGGCGCTGGACGCCAGATCCGACAGCGGCGTGGAAACCGCCGCGGTGGTGAAGGCCGACGGCTACGGGCTGGGCGCGGGGCGCGTGGCGCGGGCGCTGGCGCGCGCCGGCGCGCGGCGCTTTTTCGTGGCCGCCGCCGAGGAAGGCGCGGCGCTGCGCGAGGCGCTGGGGCGCGGCCCCGAGATCTGCGTCTTTTCCGGGCACATGGCCGGCGACACCGACATGATCGGCGATCTCGACCTGGTGCCGATGCTCAACTCGGTCGAGCAGCTGACCCGCCATTTCGAGGCGCTGCCGGGCCGTCCCTTCGGCATTCAGCTCGACACCGGCATGAACCGGCTGGGCATGGAGATGGCGGAATGGGCCGCGGTGGCCGAGATCGCGCTGGCCGCAGGCCCGACCCTGCTGATGAGCCACCTCGCCTGCGCCGATGAACGCGACCATCCCCAGAACGCCCAGCAGCTGGAGGCGTTCCGCGCCATGACCGACGGCACCGGCGTGCCGCGCTCGCTGTCGGCGACGGGCGGCGTGCTGCTGGGGCCGGAGTATCATTTCGAACTGACCCGCCCCGGCGTCGGCCTCTACGGCGGGCTGCCCTTCGACGAGGCCGCCCCGGTGGCGCATCTGGCGCTGCCGGTGATCCAGACCCGCGAGCTGGAGGCGGGCGAAAGCGTCGGCTACGGCGCGACATGGGTCGCCGAGGAGCCCTGCCGCATCGCCACCGTCGCCGGCGGCTACGCCGATGGTCTGATCCGCGCGATGGGCAACCGGGGCTACCTGTTCCACGACGGCGAGCCCTGCGCAATCGTCGGGCGCGTGTCGATGGACCTGATCACCGTGGACATCACGCATCTTTCCGAGACCCCCAAGGCGCTGGAGATCCTCGGCCAGGATCAAAGCGTCGACGACCTCGCCGATGCGGCGGGCACGATCGGCTACGAGGTCCTCACCTCGCTCGGCGGACGCTATGCGCGGCACTACAGCGGGGGGGCGGGCTGATGCTGCTCTCGCCGGTGGCCGGGCTCGGCCGCTCGACGCTGGCCCTTCTGGCGATGATCGGGCGGATGGGGCTGTTCTTCGCGCAGACGCTGGCCGCGGTGCTGCGCCCGCCCTTCTACCTGCGCGAATTCGGCCAGGCGCTGTGGGCGATCGGCTACAACAGCCTGCCGGTGGTGGGGATGACGGCGCTGTTCACCGGCGGCGCGCTGGCGCTGCAGATCTATGCCGGCGGCTCGCGCTTCAACGCCGAAGAGGTCGTGCCCTCGATCGTCGCCATCGGCATGGCGCGCGAGCTGGGCCCGGTGCTCGGCGGTCTGATGGTGGCCGCGCGGGTGGCCTCCTCGATCGCGGCCGAGATCGGCACCATGAAGGTGACCGAGCAGATCGACGCGCTGGTGACGCTCTCCACAGACCCGATGAAATACCTCACCGTGCCCCGCGTTCTGGCCGCCACGATCTCGGTGCCAGTGCTGGTCGCGGTGGGCGATTCCATCGGCATTTTCGGCGGCTATGTCGTCGGCACGGGGCGGCTGGGCTTCAACCCGGCGGCCTATCTCAAGAACACTGCCGATTTCCTCGAAATGTGGGACGTCACCTCGGGCCTGATCAAGGGCGCGGTCTTCGGCTTCCTGATCGCGCTGGTGGGCTGCTATTTCGGAATGAACTCGGGCCGCGGCGCGCAGGGCGTGGGCCGGGCCACCAAATCGGCGGTGGTCACCGCATCGGTGCTGATCTTCGCCGCCAACTACCTGCTGACGGAGCTGTTTTTCGCCGCATGATCGAACTGAGGGATGTTCACAAGGCGTTCGGCGCCAAGAAGGTGCTGCAGGGCGTCGACCTGACGGTGCCCACCGGCGAGAGCATGGTGATCATCGGCGGTTCGGGCACGGGCAAGTCGGTGCTGCTGAAATGCATCCTCGGGCTGGTCCGGCCCGACGCGGGCACCATCCTGCTGGACGGCAAGGACGTCACCACCGAGGAGCGCGACGACTTCCTCTCCCATTTCGGCATGCTGTTCCAGGGCGCGGCGCTGTTCGACAGCCTGACCGTCTGGCAGAACGTGGCCTTCCGCCTGCTGCGCGGCTCGCTGAAGCGGCCCAAGGACGAGGCGCGCGAAATCGCCATCGAGAAACTGCGCCGCGTGGGGCTGGGGCCGGACGTGGCCGACCTCTTCCCGGCCGAGCTGTCGGGCGGCATGCAGAAACGCGTCGGGCTGGCCCGCGCCATCGCCGCCGAGCCGCAGATCATCTTTTTCGACGAGCCCACCACCGGCCTCGACCCGATCATGGCGGGCGTGATCAACGAGCTGATCCGCGAGATCGTGGTGGAGATGGGCGCGACGGCTATGACCATCACCCACGACATGACCTCGGTCCGCGCCATCGCCGACGACGTGGCCATGCTGCATGACGGGGTGATCAAGTGGTCGGGACCGGTCGGCGAGATGGACAATTCGGGCGATCCCTATCTCGACCAGTTCATCAACGGCCGCGCCGAGGGACCGATCGAGGCGGTGCGGTGATGGCCGACTTCGACTTCACACCTTTGGGTGTTGCGGAGAAAGGGAACAGCTTTCTTGAAGTCGCGAAACGAACCTTCCGAGAGAACCGAAAGTCCGCTTTTCCGCACATAGTTGACTTGGGGGTTGAATCTGGCCCACTGACTTTCCTCGTCGACCACGCAACTGAGCTTTTTCTAAAGGCGATACTTCAAGCCAGCGGCAGATCAGAACGACGCCTGCGTCAATTCCGAGGGTTCGCCTACCTGGAGCCAGAACCCGAAAAGCCATCGAGACGCCCCAGGAGTTCTGGCCGGGCACACAACCTTGAATTCCTTTTCCGCCTATCAAGACGGGCAATCGGTGGCGAGGCATTCGACAGCGCTCTTGATGAAAGACTTGGGTCGCATCGCTATTTCCGGGAAGATCATGTCATCTTCACGGAGCCGGTGGAGCGCCCAAACCACGAGGACTACTTCCAACACCTTAGAATGCTAAATGCCAACTTTGATAGGCCATTCCCTGCTAGATACTTTCAGCGCGGCGTTAAGACTTTGCCGGATTCCGAACTGCTGTTGGTTGGCGCTGATTTCTTGAAGCTCACCTTCGACAGGAATTTTATCTCTGTGTGCAAGACACGTGGTCGAAAAGGTGATGAGTAGGAGAAGATGCTCCGTTATGCCAACCTCGCCCTCCTCGTCCTGTTCCCCGTCGCGTGGTTCGCGCCGCTCTTGCGTGCCGGCCTGCTGCCGCTGTTCGGGATGAGCGAGGTCAGCGTGATCTCGGGCCTGATCAGCCTGTGGGAGACCGACATCTTCCTCGCCCTGCTGGTCGCGCTCTTCGCCCTTGCCGCGCCCTACGCCAAGACCGTCGGCCTGGCGCTGATCCATTTCGGCCGCGCGCCGGACCGGCTGCTGCCCGCGATCCACGCGCTCAGCAAACTGGCGATGGCCGACATCTTTCTCATCGCGCTTTACGTCGTGATCGCCAAGGGCGTGGGCCTCGGCACCGTGGAGACCGCCTGGGGGCTCTACCTCTTCACTTTCTGCATCCTCGCCTCGCTGGGCCTTTCCATCGCCACCGAACGCTTGCGGCGGCGGGGCGTGGGAGGATAGACCGGGGCATGGCGAAACCCACCACCTCCTTCACCTGCGCCCAATGCGGGGCCGTTCATAAGAAATGGGCCGGGCGCTGCGATGCCTGCGGCGCGTGGAATTCCATTGCCGAGGAGGCGCCGCTATCGGCCGGGCCGGCCTCGAAATCGCTGGGCGCGCTGCGCGGGCGCACCCTGCCCCTGGGCGATCTTTCGACCGAGGAGGCGCCGCCGCCGCGCACCAGCTCGGGGCTGGAAGAACTCGACCGGGTGCTGGGCGGCGGGCTGGTGCCGGCCTCGGCGATCCTGGTGGGCGGCGATCCGGGCATCGGGAAATCGACGCTGCTGCTGCAGGCCGCGGCAGCCTTCGCCCGCTCGGGGCTGAAATGCGTCTATGTCTCGGGCGAGGAGGCCAGCGCCCAGGTGCGGATGCGCGCCCAGCGGCTGGACCTCGCCGACGCGCCGGTGAAGCTGGCGACCGAGACCAATCTGCGCGACATCCTGACCACGCTGGAGGCGGAGAAGCCCGACCTCGCGATCATCGACTCGATCCAGACCATGTGGGCCGACACCGTCGAAAGCGCGCCGGGCAGCGTGAGCCAGGTGCGCGCCGCGGCGCATGAGCTGACCACCTTCGCCAAGCGGCGCGGCACGGCGGTGATGCTGGTCGGCCACGTCACCAAGGAAGGCCAGATCGCCGGCCCCCGCGTGGTCGAGCACATGGTCGACACGGTGCTCTATTTCGAGGGAGAGCGCGGCCACCAGTTCCGCATCCTGCGCGCGGTCAAGAACCGCTTCGGCCCGGCCGACGAGATCGGCGTGTTCGAGATGACCGGCATGGGGCTGAGCCAGGTCACCAACCCCTCCGCGCTGTTCCTGTCGGAGCGCGACAAGCCGGTCGCCGGCGCCGCCGTCTTCGCCGGGATCGAGGGCACCCGGCCGGTGCTGACCGAAGTGCAGGCGCTGGTCGCGCCCTCGCCGCTGGGCACGCCTCGGCGCACCGTGGTGGGGCTGGACGCGGGGCGGCTCTCGACCACGCTGGCGGTGCTGGAGTCGCGCTGCGGCATCCCCTTCGCGGGGCTCGACGTTTTCCTCAACGTGGCCGGCGGCATGAAGGTTACCGAACCGGCCGCCGACCTTGCCGTGGCGGCCGCCCTTCTGTCGGCGCGCGAGGACGTGGCCCTGCCCGCCGACACCGTGCTTTTCGGAGAAATCAGCCTTTCCGGGGCCTTGCGCCCGGTCAGCCAAACCGAAAACAGGTTGAAAGAGGCGCAAAAACTTGGTTTCTCACAGGCAATCGCCCCGGCGCGCAGCAAGCTTGGCGGGGTGCCAGCCGGGTTGAAGGTGCGTTCGATGCCTGACCTGACCGCATTTGTTGGAGAGATGTTCGGGGCTGGTTGAGCGCCGGAGGAGCGAGGGCATGGACGGATTCACCATCATCGACGCGGTCGTGGCCGCGGTCATCATCCTTTCGGCCGTTCTGGCCTATTCCCGCGGCCTGATGCGCGAGGCGATGGCGATCGTCGGCTGGGTCGCCGCCGCCGTGCTCGCCTTCCTCTTCGCGCCGCAGGCCGAACCGCTGGTCAAACAGATCCCCGTGGTGGGCGATTTCCTGGGCGACAGCTGCGAGATCTCGATCATCGCGGCCTTCGCCGCGGTCTTCGCGCTGGCGCTGGTGGTGGTGTCGATCTTCACCCCGCTGTTCTCCACGCTGGTGCAGCGCTCGGCGCTGGGCGGGCTGGATCAGGGCCTGGGCTTTCTCTTCGGCGTCCTGCGCGGGCTGGTCCTGGTGGCGGTGTCCTTCTTCGTCTACGAGACAGTGATGACCACCGAAGAGGTGCCGATCGTGGACAACAGCCGCTCGGCCGCCGTTTTCGCCACCTTCACCGCCCGCATCCAGGAAAACAGCCCCGAACAGGCGCTGGGCTGGCTGACCGGCAAATACGAGGAACTGGTCGGTGACTGCGGCGCGGCGGAGTGACACGCCGCATTGCCGAAAAAGATTTGTGATCCTTTCGTGACACCGACCGCGAGAGCCACTAAGTAGGGGCCAACCCCTCACCACGGATTAGGAGCCTTGCCGAATGCGCGAGATGCCCCCCAGCCACCCCTTCGATGACGACAAGCTGAAAGAGGAATGCGGCGTCTTCGGCGTTGTCGGCCTGGCCGAAGCGGCGAATTTCGTCGCCCTCGGCCTGCATGCCCTGCAGCACCGCGGCCAGGAGGCGGGCGGCATCGTCTCCTACGACCCCGGCACCGGCTTCAACTCGGCCCGCCGCTTCGGCTATGTGCGCGACAATTTCACCAAGGCCAGCCTGATGGAGACCCTGCCCGGCGAGCTGGCCATCGGCCATGTGCGCTACTCTACCGCCGGCTCCAAGGGCCAGACCGCGATCCGCGACGTTCAGCCCTTCTTCGGCGAATTCTCCATGGGCGGCGCGGCGATCGCCCATAACGGCAACATCACCAACGCCATTGCCCTGCGCCGCGAGTTGATCGAGCGCGGCTCGATCTTCCAGTCCTCCTCGGACAGCGAATGCATCATCCACCTCATGGCGCGCTCGCTTCAGCGCAACATCGTGGAGCGGATGAAGGACGCGCTGCGCCGGGTCGAGGGGGCGTTCTCGGTCGTGGCCATGACCCGGACCAAGCTGATCGGCGTGCGCGACCCGCTGGGCGTGCGCCCGCTGGTGCTGGGCAAGATCGGCGACGGCTGGGTCCTCAGCTCGGAAACCTGCGCGCTGGACATCATCGGCGCCGAGTTCATCCGCGAGATCGCGCCGGGCGAGATGGTGGTGATCACCCAGAAGGACGGCGTCGAAAGCTTCCACCCGTTCGAGAAATCGCCCTCCAAGTTCTGCATCTTCGAGCATGTCTATTTCTCGCGCCCCGACAGCATCCTCGGCGGCCGCTCGGTCTACGAGACGCGCGAGAACATCGGGCGCGAACTGGCCAAGGAAGCCCCGGTCGAGGCCGACGTGGTCTGCCCGGTGCCCGACAGCGGCACCCCCGCCGCCATCGGTTATTCGCTGGAATCGGGCATCCCCTACGCCATGGGGATCATCCGCAACCAGTATATGGGCCGGACCTTCATCGAGCCGACCGAGCAGATCCGCAACATGGGCGTGCGGCTGAAGCTGAACGTCAACCGCGCGCTGATCCGCGGCAAGCGGGTGATCCTGGTCGACGACTCGGTCGTGCGCGGCACCACCTCGCGCAAGATCAAGGAGATGATCCTCGACGCCGGCGCCAAGGAGGTGCATTTCCGCATCGCCTCCCCGCCCACGGCCTGGCCCTGCTTCTACGGGGTGGACACGCCCAAGCGCGAGAAGCTGCTGGCCGCGACCATGAACGTGGACGAGATGCGCGAATATCTCGGCGTGGACAGCCTGCGCTTCATCTCGCTCGACGGGCTCTACCGCGCGGTGGGCGAGGCGCAGGGACGCAACGCGTCCTGCCCGCAATATTGCGACGCCTGCTTCTCGGGCGAATACCCGGTGGCCCCCTCGGACATGATCGAGAAAGGGTTCCAGGTGAAGGCGGCCGAATAGGCCGCCCCCCTGCCCCCACCCCAGCGCACAGGAAACACCGATGACCGACCGTATCGCCCTCATCACCGGCGCCTCGCGCGGCCTGGGCGCCGCCCTCGCCGAGGCGCTGGCGCCCGATTACCATGTGATCGCAGTGGCCCGCACCACCGGCGCGCTGGAGGAACTCGACGACCGCATCCAGGCCAGGGGCGGCAACGCCACGCTGGCGCCGATGGACGTCACCGAGGCCGCGGCGATGCAGCACCTGTGCCGCTCGATCCATGAGCGCTGGGGCAAGCTGGACCTCTGGGTGCACACCGCGATCCATGTCCCGCCGCTGACCCCCGCCGACCATCTCGACGAGAAGGACTGGCAGAAGGTGGTGGCGACCGGCATCACCGCCACCGGGCGGCTGATCCCCTATGTCTCGCCGCTGCTGCAGGCCGCCGAGGGCGGCGTGGCGGTGCATGTGGACGACCCCGCGCAGGGCAAGTTCCTGGGCGCCTATGCCGCAGCCAAGGCAGCGCAGCGCGCGCTGTTCGGCGCCTGGGCGGCGGAGACGGAAAAGACCCAGCGCCCGCGCGTGATCTCCTTCACCCCCAACCCGATGCCCACCGCGACCCGCGCCCGCTTCTACCCCGGCGAGGACCGCAGCGCGCTGAGCGCCCCGTCGGCCGAGGCCGCGCGCCTGATCGCCGCCCTGCCCTGAGGCCCGGGCGGCGCGCCGCGCGCGCCCTTTCACACCGCTTGCCGCCTCGCCCTGCCTGCCCTATTGAGGGGAAAAGCAATACGGGCGGGGCTTCATGCGCATTCTGATCACCAATGACGACGGCATCAACGCACCGGGACTGGAGGTGTTGCACGCCATCGCATCGGAGATCGCCGGGCCGAAGGGAGAGGTCTGGACCGTCGCCCCCGCCTTCGAGCAATCGGGGGTGGCGCACAAGATTTCCTACACCCACCCGATGATGATCGCCCAGCTCGGCGAGCGCCGCTTCGCCGCCGAGGGCTCGCCGGCCGATTGCGTGCTGGCCGGCATCCACGACGTGATGCGCGACACGCCGCCCGACCTGGTGCTCTCGGGCGTGAACCGGGGCAACAACGCGGGCGAGAACGCGCTTTACTCCGGCACGCTGGGCGGCGCGATCGAGGCCGCCCTTCAGGGTTTGCCCGCGATCGCCCTGTCGCAATATCTCGGCCCCGAGAATTTCGCCAAACCCCACCAGTTCGAGGCCGCGGCCCAGCATGGCGTGGCCACGGTGCGCACCCTGCTGGAGCGCGGGCTGTGGGATCGCGGCAACGATTACCGGCTGTTCTACAACGTCAATTTCCCGCCCCTGCGCGGCGCCGATGTCCGGGGCATGCGCGTCAGCCCGCAGGGCTACCGCCGCGACGCCTTTTTCGGGGTCGAACCGCACACCTCGCCCTCGGGACGCAAGTTCCTGTGGATCAAGGGCGGCGCGCAGCACACGCCGACCGCGCCGGGGACGGATGTGGCCGACAACCTCGAAGGCTATATCTCGGTCACGCCGATGCGCGCCGACCTGACCGCCCATGACGCCATCGCCCATCTGAAAGAGCAGCTGGAATGACCTCTCCCGCCGAGCGCAAAATGCAGTTCCTGTTCGCGCTCCGCTCCAAGGGAGTGACCGACGTCCGCGTCCTGACGGCGATGGAGCGCATCGACCGCGGCGATTTCGTCCGCGGCCTGTTCAGCACCCGCGCCTATGAGGACATGCCGCTGCCGATCTCCTGCGGCCAGACCATCAGCCAGCCCTCGGTGGTGGCGCTGATGACCCAGGCGCTGAACGTGCAGCCGCGCGACAAGGTGCTGGAGGTCGGCACCGGCTCGGGCTACCAGGCGGCGATCCTCAGCCAGCTCGCGCGGCGGGTCTACACGGTCGAACGTTACCGCCGGCTGGTGCGCGACGCGCAGAAGACCTTCGAGAAGCTGGGCCTGACCAATGTCACCGCCATCGCCGGCGACGGCTCGCACGGGCTGCCCGAGCAGGCGCCCTTCGACCGGATCATAGTGACCGCCGCCGCCGAGGATCCGCCCGGGCCGCTCTTGGCGCAACTGCGCGAGGGCGGTATCATGGTCGTGCCCGTGGGCCAGTCGGATGCGGTGCAGAGCCTGATCAAGGTCACCCGCACGCCCGATGGATTCGAGTATCAGGAGCTCCGCCAGGTGCGCTTCGTGCCGCTTCTGGAAGGGCTCGGACAGGAGTAGACATGGGACGCGCCCGGCCAACAAGGGCCCCCCGCCAAGAGGACAGAGCAATGCCATCCCTCCGCCCCCTGCTGACCGCCACGGCCCTTGTGGCCCTGGCCGGCTGCCAGACGACCGGCTTCGATTTCGACCTGCGCAACAACGAGGCCGACACCACGGCCGCGGTGATCCGCCAGACCGCGCCGCGCCCCGAGCCCGATGACCGCGGGGTGATCTCCTATCCCAACTACCAGGTGGTGGTGGCGAGGCGCGGCGACACGGTGGCGGCGCTGGCCGCCCGCGTCGGCATCAGCGCCGAGGCGCTGAGCGCCCATAACGGCATCGCCCCTGACGTGGAACTGCGCCCCGGCGAGATCCTGGCGCTGCCCGGCCGCGTGGCCGAACCCTCGCCGCAGACCGGCTCGCCCACGACCGGGCCGATCCGCTCTGCCGAGCAGATCGACATCACCACCATCGCCGGCGACGCGATCGAGCGCGCCGGGCCGCAGACGACGGTCACGCCGCGCAGCGGCGGCCCCAAGCTCGCGCTCGGCGAGGAGCCGGTGAAGCACAAGGTCGAGCGCGGCGAGACCGCCTATTCCATCGCCCGCCTCTACAACGTCTCGGTGCGCGCGCTGGCCGACTGGAACGGGCTCGGCACCGATCTCGGGGTGCGCGAGGGGCAGTATCTGCTGATCCCGGTGGCCGCCTCCGCGCCACCGCCCGCGCCCCGGCCCGCCACCGCGACGACCGCGCCGGGACAGGGCACGCCCACGCCGACGCCGCCCTCCGCCGCCAAGCCCCTGCCGCGCGACAGCGCCCCCGCGGCCGAGGTGCTGGAAAGCAGCACCCCGCCCTCGCCCGCGCTGGCGGAAGACAAGACCAGCCAGGCCCGCATGGCGCTGCCCGCCAAGGGCAAGATCATCCGCGGCTACGAGAAGAAGAAGAACGACGGCATCGACATCGCCGCCGCCGCCGGCAGCGAGGTGGTCGCCGCCGATTCCGGCACCGTGGCCGCCATCACCCGCGACACCGACCAGGTGCCGATCCTGGTGCTGCGCCACGACGACAACCTGCTGACGGTCTATGCCAATATCGAGGGGATCACCGTCAAGAAGGGCGACAGGGTCGCCCGCGGCCAGCAGGTCGCCGTGGTGCGGGCGGGCGATCCGGCCTTCCTGCATTTCGAGGTGCGCCGAGGCTTCGAAAGCGTGGACCCCATGCCCTTCCTGAACTGAGGGGGGCACACGTCGGCGCGGAGGCGGTTTTCTGCGAAAAACCGGGGCGAATTTTCAATGAAAATTCGCGCCTCCGGCGGGGATATTTTGGGCCAGAAGAAGCAGGCGGGGCGCGCTAGAGGCGCACGCCCCTGCGCCCGGCGAGGTCGGTGAAATACTGCCATGCCACCCGCCCCGAGCGCGAGCCGCGCGTCGCCTGCCACTCGATCGCCTCGGCGCGCAGGGTCGCGTCGTCGATCTCCACGCCGTGGGCGGTGCAGTAGCCGCGGATCATGGACAGGAACTCGTCCTGGCTGCAGGGGTGGAAGCCGAGCCACAGGCCGAAGCGGTCGGAGAGCGAGACCTTTTCCTCCACCGCCTCGGAGGGGTTGATGGCCGAGCTGCGCTCGTTCTCGATCATGTCGCGCGGCATCAGGTGGCGACGGTTCGAGGTGGCGTAGAAGACCACATTCTCGGGGCGGCCCTCGATGCCGCCGTCCAGCACCGCCTTGAGCGATTTGTAATGCTGGTCGTCATGGCTGAACGACAGGTCATCGCAAAACAGGATGAAGCGCGCGGGGGATTCGCGCAGCAGCGTCAGCAGGCGCGCGATCGACGGCAGATCCTCGCGCTGGACCTCGACGATCTTGAGGTCCAGCCTCTGGGCGCGGACCGCGGCGTGCACGGCCTTGACCAGGCTCGACTTGCCCATCCCGCGCGAGCCCCACAGCAGCGCGTTGTTCGCGGGCATGCCGCGGGCGAATTGCAGCGTGTTATCGAGCAGGATGTCGCGCGCCCGGTCGATGCCCAGCAGCAGCGACAGGTCGACCCGGTTGACCTTGTCGACCGGGGCGAGGCGGTCGGGGGCGACATGCCAGACGAAGGCCTCGGCCGCGTCGAAATCGGGCGCGGCGGCGGGCGCGGGGTGCATCCGCTCCAGCGCCTCGGCGATGCGGGTCAGGGTCGCGACGTCAGTCATTTACGGGGGGCCTCGTCTTCGGTGTCGTCCTCGTCGAATTCGCGGAAGATCTCGTCCTCTTCCTCGTCGTCGTCGACCCAGAGACCCTGCGCGCGCAGATCCGCCTCACGCCGGGTCTCGACGCGGGCCACCAGGAAGATCGAGATCTCGTAGAGACCGTAGACCACGGTGAAGAGGATGATCTGGGTGGTGACATCGGGCGGCGTGACGAGGGCGGAGACGGTCAGGATGCCGACCACCGCGTATTTCCGCGTCGAGCGCAGACCGGCGGCCGAGGCCAGCCCGGCCTTGCCCATCAGGGTCAGCAGCACCGGCAGCTGGAAGCACAGGCCGAAGGCCACGATCATCTTCAGCGTGATGTCGAGGGTTTCGTTGACCTTGCCGTTGAACACGATGTCGATGCCGCGGTCGGGCTCGGGCACCGCGCCCGGCTCGGCCGTGCCGGCCACGAAGGCCGCGACCATCGAGGGCAGATCGGCGAAGCCCAGGAAGAAGGCCATCGCCAACGGCACCACCACATACTGGGCGAAGGCCGCGCCCAGCAGGAACAGCACCGGCGAGGAGATCAGGAACGGCAGGAAGGCATTCTTTTCCGACTTGTAGAGCCCCGGCGCCACGAAGCGCCACAGCTGGTATCCGATCACCGGGAAGGACAGCGCCAGACCGCCGACCATCGAGATCCGGATCAGGGTGAAGAAATATTCCTGCGGCGCGGTGTATTGCATCACCGGGTTGGGATTGCCCAGATCGCGCATCGTGTTCTCGATCGGGATCAGCAGGAAATCGAGGATCTGCCCGCCGAAGGAAAAGCAGATCACCATGCCCACAACGAAGGCCAGCACCGCCCGGATCAGCCGGGTGCGCAGCTCGGCCAGATGTTCGATCAGCGGGGCCGTGCTGTCGTCGATCTCGTCGGTATTGCTCATGCGTCGGACTTTCCGGTGCTGTCGCCCTCGGCGGCCGGCGCCTCGGCGGCGGCCTTCGCGGCGGCCTCTTCGGCGGCGCGCCGCGCGGTCGCCTTCTCGGCGGCGGCGGTGCGGATCTTTTCGGCCTGCTCGGCGCGTTCCGCGCTCAGCTTGCCGGTCTCCGAGCCTTCCGGCGCGGGTTTGGCGGCCTTGTCCGAGGACACCTTGGGCTGCCATTTCTCAAACTTGTCGGCGGCGTCGTTCAGCGCGTCCAGCCCCATCTTGCGCGGGTTGGTTGCGTCCCTGAGATCCTTGGCCACGTCCTTGACGCCGGCCTGGTCGGCGGCGTCGTCCATGGCGCGCTGAAACTCGCGCGCCATGTTGCGCGCCTTGGCGGTGAACCGGCCCAGCGTGCGGAACATGCCGGGCAGGTCCTTGGGGCCGATCACGATCAGCGCCACGATGCCGATGACCAAAAGTTCGGTCCAGCCGAGATCAAACATGTGCGAGCCGCCTTGAGAGGCGGACAGGGCGCAGGGTTACGCCTTGTCCTTTTCCGTTTCTTCCACCTCGGGGGTGACGTCCTTGGCGTTTTCCAGGCTCTTCGTCGCCTCTTCGGTTTCTTCTTTCACGCCTTTCTTGAAGGCGGTGATCCCCTTGCCGACCTCGCCCATCAGCGACGAGATCTTGCCGCGCCCGAAAAGCACGAGCACGACGACGGCAATCAGAAGCAGGCCGGGAAGGCCGATATTGTTCAGCATGGTCTTCTCCCTTGGGCATCCCTGACCGGCGCCCGTTTCGAATTCTGTGCAACACATTTATTGACTATGACGGGGAGTTCAAAGCCCCATTCCGCCGCAGCCTCGGTATTTCTGCCACAAAAAGTGGTTTGCCCCATCCCGCGCACCAGTGGTTGGGCCTTTTGAAGGGGAGATCAGGGTCCTAGACTCGGCCGCGCGGCGCGCCCGATTCATTGAAAGGACCCATTGCGATGCACAGCGAAGACCTCAACGGCAAGACCCTGGAACACTGGACGACCGACGACGTGCAGGCCGCGCTCGAAAGGCACGATATTATCCTGATCGACGTGCGCACCCCGCAGGAATACATGTTCGAGCATATCCACGGCGCGCTGCTGGCGCCGATGGCCGAGTTCGACCCTGCCTTCATGCCGCCCGAGGGCGGCCGGCGCATCGTGTTCCATTGCGGCTCGGCCGCCCGCTCGCGGCGGGTGGCGGAGATGTATCTGGCCGCGGGCCATGACCGGGCCGCGCATCTCGAAGGCGGCTTCGGCGCATGGAAGACCGCGCACAAGCCCTATATCGGCACCAACATGGCCACCGGCGCGCCGCAGGCGGTGCCCGGCGCGAGCTGAGCCCGGGGCGGCGGGGGCCCCGGTCAGGCGGCCCCGGTCCTGGAGGGGAAGACGAAGCAGCGGTCGCGGCGGAACATCAGCCACATCGGCGTGCCGGGTTTCGGCAGGAACACCGCCGGGACCGTCGCCTTGAGGATCGAGCCGTCGAAATCCATGCGGAATTCCACCAGGCTTTCCTTGCCCATGTAGCGGGCGCGCTCGACCAGGCCGCGCGCGGGCATGCCGTCGGCCGGCGTCGGATGCGGGCCGCGGCCGTTGCGGTCGAGGTCGATCTTCAGGTGCTGGGGGCGGATCACGATGTCCACCTCGGTGCCGTCGGGCACGCCCGGTGCCAGGAACTGGCCAAAGGGGGTCTCCGTCAGCGCGCCCTGAACCTTGCCCCGGATCACGTTGATATCACTGAAAAAGGCCGCTGCGGCCTTGTCCACCGGCTTGTTGTAGAGGTTGTAAGGCGCACCCTGTTGCACGATCCGGCCGGCCCGCATCAGCGCGATCTCGTCGGCCATGCGCATCGCCTCGTCGGGCTCGTGCGTGACCAGCAGGACGGCGGCGCCCTCCTCCTTCAGCACGCTCAGGGTCTGGTCGCGGATCTCGTCGCGCAGGCGGTTGTCGAGGCCGGAGAAGGGCTCGTCCATCAGCATGATCTTGGGCCGCGGCGCCAGCGCGCGCGCCAGCGCCACGCGCTGCTGCTCGCCGCCGGACAGGTTGTGCGGGAACTCGTCGATATAGCGCAGCAGGTCGACGCGGCCCAGCAGTTCCTCGACCCGGGCGCGTTTCTCGGCGCGCGGGCCGGTCAGGCCGAAGGCCACGTTGTCGGCCACCGACAGATGCGGGAACAGCGCGAAATCCTGGAACATCAGCCCGACCGAGCGGCGCTCCGGCGGGACGCGGTAGATGGTGTCACAGACCAGTTCGCCATCGACGAAGATCTTGCCGCTGTCCTGCATCTCGACGCCCGCGATGATGCGCAGCGTCGTGGATTTGCCGCAGCCCGAGGGGCCCAGCAGGCAGGTCACCTGCCCCGGCATCACCGTCAGCGAGACGTTGTCCACCACCGGGCGGCCGCCGAAGGCCTTGATGATGTTCTGGATTTCAAGCCGGGGGGTTGTGCCGCTCACACCTGCCTCATCGAAAATCCCGATGAAAAACATCGGGTTTCGGGGCGGAATATCAATCCCCGCCCCGTTCCGCAACCCTTTGACGGATCACAAGGTGGCGTTCACCGCGCCGCCGTCCAGCAGGATGTTCTGCCCGACGATAAAGCCGGCATGCTGAGAGCACAGGAAGGCGCACATCGCGCCGAACTCGGCCCGCGTGCCGTAGCGGCGGGCGGGGATGGTCGCCTCGCGCTGCGCGCGCGCCTCGTCGATGGTAATGCCCTGCTGCTGCGCGACGCCGGTGTCCAGCGACACCGCGCGGTCGGTGGCATGGATGCCCGGCAGCATGTTGTTGATGGTCACGCCGTGCGGCGCCACCTGCCGCGCGGTGCCCGCGACATAGCCGGTCAGCCCCGCGCGGGCCGAGTTCGACAGCCCCAGAACCGCGATCGGCGCCTTGACCGACTGGCTGGTGATGTTGACCACCCGGCCCCAGCCCTTTTCCATCATGCCCGGCACCAGCGCCTTCATCAGCGCGATCGGGGCCAGCATGTTGGCGTCCAGCGCCTTGATGAAATCCTCGCGTTCCCAATCGGTCCACATGCCCGGCGGCGGGCCGCCGGCATTGGTCACCAGGATGTCGATGCCGCGGGCGGCATCAAGCACCTTGGCGCGGCCCTCCTCGGTGGTGATGTCGGCCGCCACCGCCACCACCTCGACGCCGAAGCGGGCGCGGATGTCGACCGCCGCCTTTTCCAGCGCCTCGGCGCCGCGCGCGTTCATCACCAGGTTGACGCCGGCCTCCGCCAGCGCCTCGGCGCAGCCCAGGCCCAGCCCCTTGGACGAGGCGCAGACCAGCGCGCGTTTGCCCGAAATCCCCAGATCCATGATCATTCTCTCCCTTTTCAAAACAGCGCGACGCGCCTTTCCCCTGCGATAGCACCGTGCCGCGCGGGGTGCAAAGCGGTCTGTTGCGGCGCCGTCCGCGTCCCCGGGCCCGCCCGGAAGCGCCCCCGCCGCCCCCGCGCTGCGTCGCATTTGAGGAAAATGTCACGAAATTGCCTTGATTTACAGGCTGGTTTTGCCACAGCTCCGCAGCAGGTATCGGGCGTGGCCGCCCGTCGCAACGGATACGGCTGCGCGCCGAAGGAAAACCGATTGTAGGAAATACTGTCGCCATGAGTTCACCCGCCCGCGGGGATCTGTCCCCCAGCTACGCCTGCCACGTCTTCCCGGCCGATGAGTTCGAGGTCGTCTCGGGCGCCAACCTGGGCGATCCGCTGATGCCGCTGGACGAGCTCTGCCCCGGCGACGTCTATGAATTCCTGCCCGGCGCCGAGGCGCTGGAGCTGGCGATCCACGACGGCGCGGCGGCTCGGGCGGGCTCGGGCCAATTCCTGCAACCCGGCGCGCGCGGGCAGAGCGTGGCGACGGGGTCGGAAATCGGCCGCCCCGGCGAATCGCTGCGGCTGGAGGGGCGGCTGACCTTCATGCGCCCCGACGGCGACACGGTGGATCTGCTGCTCATCGCGCTGACCGGGGCGGGCGGCGGCGCGGCCCAACTGGTCTTCGTGCCGATGGCCCCGATCGAAGCCAGGCAGAGCTACACGCTGGTCAAGGCCGACCCGGAGCCGGGCGAGGTGCGGCTGACCGACATCACCTCGGTCGCCTTCACCCGCGGCACGATGATCACGCTCGGCGACGGGCGGCAATGCCCGGTCGAGGATCTGCGCCCCGGCGACCGGGTGCTGACGCGCGACCACGGCGCCCAGCCCCTGCGCTGGGTGGGGCATCGCACGGTGCGGGCGGTCGGACCCTTCGCCCCGGTGGTGATCACCAAGGGCACCTATGCCAATCAAAGCGACCTGATCGTCAGCCAGCACCAGCGTCTGTTCCTCTACCAGCGCGGCGCGCAGCGGCTGACCGAAACGGCGGAGCTGTTCGTCAAGGCGCTGCACCTGGTCGATGGCGAGGCGGTCTTCCTCCGCGCCGGCGGCTTCGTTGAATATTTCCACCTCGTCTTCGACCGGCACGAGATCATCTATGCCGAGTGCATCCCCACCGAAAGCCTGCTGATCAACGAGCGCACCCTCGGCCAGCTGCCCGAGGAGGTGCTGCGCGAGGTCGAAACCCACCTGCCCGGCCTGTCGCACCGCCCCCATTTCGGCACCGAAGCCGAGGGCCGGCTGCTGCGGAAACTGGGCCCGACGGCGCTGGCCAAGGCGACCAACCGCGACTGACCCGCGCGCGGCCGACGCGTCGGCAAACCCCGTGTAATCGCGTGATTTTCCCGCACGCGTCGCGGAAAAATTCCATTGGCGAACGCCCTGCCCGCCCCTAGCATGGGGGCAATCATACAGGGAGAACGCCGAACATGCTGCAACACCTGCTTGTCGCCACCGACCTTTCGCCCCGCGCCGACCGCTCCGTCGCCCGCGCCTTCGATCTGGCCGGACGGCTGGGGGCGCGGCTGACCCTGCTCACCGTGATCGACGAGGCGCTGCCCGGCGATCTCGCCCGGCAGATGCAGGGCGGCGCCGAGGCCCGGCTGGACCAGTTCGCGGCGAGCCACAGGGGCGCGCAGGACGTCCGCTACGAGGCGCGCGCGGTGATCGGCGACCCGGTGGGCGCGATCTCGGCCATGGCCGCGACCGAGCAGGTCGATCTGCTGGTGTTGGGCATCCACCGCCCCCGGCCCTTCCTCGACATCCTGCGCGAAACCACGATGGAGCGCATCGTGCGCCTGCAGGACTGCCCGGTGCTGCTGGTCACCGACCCGGTCGATCACCCCTACAGCACAGTTCTGGCGGCGGTGGATTTCGCGCCCGCCTCGACCCATGCGCTGAGCCTCGCGGCCGAACTCGCCCCGGAGGCGGCGCTGCACGGTGTGCACGCGGTGCATGTTCCCTACAAGGGCTATTCCCCGGCCGCGGGCGTCGTCGGCACCGCCGCCCCCTTCCTGCGCGAGGCGCGCGACAGCTACAACCTGTGGCGCGACCAGACCACCCTTCCCGAGCGCCTCGGCGAGGTCGAGTTCATCGAGGGCGCCGCGGTCAGCGTCGTGACCACGCGCGCCGCCAACCTGGGCTGCGACCTGCTGTGCCTCGGCGCGCATGGCCGTGTCGGCAGCGCGCCCGCCTTCCTTGGCAGCCTCGCCAACGACCTGATCCGCACCCCGCCCTGCGACCTGCTGATCGCGCGCTAGGGAGATTGCGCCCGGTCCTCCGCTTGCCTATATGGCCTGCATGTTTGACGCCCCTGCCAACCGCCCCGACCTGCCGCCCGAGATTGCCCGGCGCCGCACCTTCGCCATCATCTCGCATCCCGATGCGGGCAAGACCACGCTGACCGAAAAGTTCCTGCTTTTCGGCGGTGCGATCCAGATGGCCGGACAGGTGCGCGCCAAGGGCGAGGCGCGGCGCACGCGCTCCGACTTCATGCAGATGGAGAAGGATCGCGGCATCTCGGTCTCGGCCTCGGCGATGTCCTTCGACTACCGGCAATTCCGCTTCAACCTGGTGGACACGCCCGGTCACTCGGATTTCTCCGAGGACACCTACCGCACGCTGACGGCGGTGGACGCGGCGGTGATGGTGATCGACGGCGCCAAGGGCGTGGAAAGCCAGACCCGCAAGCTGTTCGAGGTCTGCCGCCTGCGCGACCTGCCGATCCTGACCTTCTGTAACAAGATGGACCGCGAAAGCCGCGACACCTTCGAGATCATCGACGAGATCCAGGAGAACCTGGCCATCGACGTGACCCCGGCAAGCTGGCCCATCGGCGTCGGGCGCGAGTTCATCGGCGCCTATGACATGCTGCACGACCGGCTGGAACTGATGGACCGCGCCGACCGCAACGTGGTCGCCGAGAGCATCTCGATCGAGGGGCTCGACGATCCGCGCCTGGAACAGCACGTCCCCGCCCACCTGCTCGCGCAGCTGCGCGAAGAGGTGGAGATGGCGCGCGAGCTGCTGCCCGCGCTCGATCCCCAGGCGGTGCTGGAGGGGCACATGACCCCCATCTGGTTCGGCTCCGCCATCAACTCCTTCGGGGTGAAGGAGCTGATGGACGGCATCGGCGCCTATGGCCCCGAGCCGCAGGTGCAGGCCGCCGAACCCCGGCAGATCGCACCGGAGGAGGACAAGGTCACCGGCTTCGTCTTCAAGGTCCAGGCCAACATGGACCCCAAGCACCGCGACCGGATCGCCTTCGTCCGCCTCGCCTCGGGCCATTTCCGGCGCGGGATGAAACTGACCCATGTGCGCTCGAAAAAGCCGATGACGGTGTCCAGCCCGATGCTGTTCCTCGCTTCCGACCGGGAACTGGCCGAAGAGGCCTGGGCCGGCGACATCATCGGCATCCCCAACCACGGCCAGCTGCGCATCGGCGACACGCTGACCGAGGGCGAGAACCTGCGCGTCACCGGCATCCCCTCCTTCGCGCCGGAACTGCTGCAGGCCTGCCGCGCCGGCGACCCGATGAAGGCCAAGCACCTGGACAAGGCGCTGATGCAATTCGCCGAGGAAGGCGCCGCCAAGGTGTTCAAGCCGATGATCGGCTCGGGATTCGTGGTGGGGGTCGTGGGGCAACTCCAGTTCGAGGTGCTGGCCAGCCGGATCGAGCAGGAATACGGCCTGCCGGTGCGCTTCGAGCCGACACAGTTCACCTCGGCGCGCTGGATCACCGGGCCGAAGGACGCGGTGGAGGCCTTCGTGAACAAGAACAAGGGTCACATCTCCTACGACAATGACGGCGATCTGGTCTACATGACCCGCCTGCAATGGGACATCGACCGGGTGGTGCGCGACCATCCCGAGTTGACGCTCAGCGCCACCAAGGAAATGCAGGTGGCATGATGACCGGCGCCGACGGCCACGACCACCTGTCCGGTCTGCTGGACGAGCTGGAGGCGCTGATCGACGGGCGCGACGAGGTGAGCCTCGGCGCGATCATCGACCAGCTCGGCGCGCGCGGCTTCGGCCCGCTTCTGGTCGCGCTGTCGGCCTTTCTGATTCTGCCGGTCGGCATGATCCCTGGCATGCCCGGGCTGGTGGCGATCGTTCTGGTGCTGGTCGGGCTGCAAATGCTGATTGGACACAAACGGCTCTGGGCCCCGGAGGCGCTGCGCGGACGACTGATCTCGACCGGGCCGCTGCGCGCCTCGATCAACCGCGCCCGCCCGGTGGCGCGGCGGCTGCGGCCGATCCTCATGCCGCGCCTCGGCGGGCTGGTGGACAACGGGCTGACGCTGACCGCGGCGGCGGCGATCTTCATCGTCACGGGGGTGGTGATCTTCCTCATCGGCTTCATCCCCGGCCTGCCCTTCGTGCTGTCGCTCCATGTGCTGCTGATCGGCCTGGGGATGAGCGCGCGCGACGGGCTGGTGACGCTTCTGGGTTTCCTCGTCTTCGCGCCGGGCATCTGGCTGATGGGGAAATTCCTGTTCTGACCCCGCCCGCGGCGGCTTTCTTGACCAAAGCGCGCGCTTGGCGTATGGAGCATTGGCAGATGCAGACCGACAATTCGGTCGGTCGGGCCGCGCGGGGATGCGGCCGTACCACTCGCCGCTAATCCGAAGGACCTACATGACAAAATTCGCCGACTTGGGGCTCGACCCCAAAGTGTTATCCGCAGTTGAAGACGCGGGCTATGAGACCCCCACCCCGATCCAGGCCGGCGCCATCCCGCCCGCGCTGGAGGGGCGTGACGTGCTGGGCATCGCCCAGACCGGCACCGGCAAGACCGCCAGTTTCACCCTGCCGATGATCACGATGCTGGCCAAGGGCCGGGCCCGGGCGCGCATGCCGCGCAGCCTGGTCCTGGCGCCGACGCGGGAACTCGCCGCGCAGGTGGCGGAGAACTTCGACGTCTACGCCAAGAACACCCGCCTGACCAAGGCGCTGCTGATCGGCGGGGTGTCGTTCAAGGAACAGGACGCGCTGATCGACAAGGGCGTCGACGTTCTGATCGCGACGCCGGGCCGGCTGCTCGACCATTTCGAGCGCGGCAAGCTGCTGCTCACCGGCGTGCAGATCATGGTGGTGGACGAGGCCGACCGGATGCTCGACATGGGCTTCATCCCGGATATCGAGCGGATCTTCCAGCTGACGCCCTTCACCCGCCAGACGCTGTTCTTCTCGGCCACCATGGCCCCCGAGATCGAGCGCATCACCAACACCTTCCTGCACAACCCGGTCAAGATCGAGGTCGCCCGCGCCGCGACCACCGGCGAGAACATCGCGCAGGGCGTGGTGATGTTCAAAGCCTCGCGCAAGGACCGCCAGGCCAAGGAAAAGCGCGAGGTCCTGCGCGCCCTGATCGACCAGGAAGGCGACGCGCTGACCAATGCGATCATCTTCTGCAACCGCAAGACCGAGGTCGATGTCGTCGCCAAGTCGCTGAGCAAGCACGGCTATGACGCGGCCCCGATCCACGGCGATCTGGACCAGTCGCAGCGCACGCGGACGCTGGATTCGTTCCGAGAGGGCAAGCTGCGCTTCCTCTGCGCCTCGGACGTGGCGGCGCGCGGCCTCGACGTGCCCTCGGTCAGCCACGTCTTCAACTACGACGTGCCCAGCCATGCCGAGGATTACGTCCACCGCATCGGACGCACCGGCCGCGCCGGGCGCAGCGGCAAGGCGCTGATGATCTGCGTGCCGCATGACGAGAAATACCTCGACGCGATCGAGGCGCTGGTCGAGAAACAGATCCCGCGCCTCGAAAACCCGCTGAAGGGTCCAGCGGCCGAAAAGCCCGCGACGCCCGAAAAGCCCGCGGCCCCCGAAAAGCCCGCGGCGCCCGCGCCCAGGGCCGCCGCCCCGAAACCCGCCGCCCCGAAACCCGCCGAGGAGAAGCCCGAACCCGCACCGCGCAAGCCCGCGGCGAAGGGGCGCGAGAAGCCCGCGCCGCGCGGCAAGGGCGAGCGGCGGCGCGACGAGCCGGTGGTCGGCATGGGCGATCACGTCCCCGCCTTCCTGTTGCGCTCCTTCAAGCCGGAAAAAGAAGCCTCCTGAGGCGACAAGAAAACAGGGGCCGCGAGGCCCCTGTTTTCTTGTGCGTCCCGGCGCGGTTCGCGCCTCAGCTCAGGCGGCTGATCACCACGATCACCTCGGGCTTCTTGCCGATCTCGTCCATCGCGGTCTTGCGCGCGACCCGGCGCAGCGCGTCCGTCAGCGTGTCGTCGTCGCGCAGGGTCTTGGCGTCGGCGCGGTTGACGAACTGGGTCAGGTCCTCTTCCAGAACCTCGGCCAGCGGCGCCTTCGAGCGGCCGGTCTCCGGCAGGCCCATCAGCTCGGCCCAGGGCTCGCCCAGCGGCTCTCCGTCCTCATCTATGATCTGGGTGACCACCACCAGCCCGTTCAGCGCCAGGCGGATGCGGTCACGCACCACGCCGTCCAGCGCGCCGATCTGCACCGCGCCGTCGAGATAGGTGCGCCCGGTCTCGACATGATCGGTCACCTTGGGCACGCCGCCGGTCAGATCCACCATCGTGCCGTTGGGCGCGATCAGGCCGGGAATATCGCTTTCGGCGGCCAGCGCCACATGGGCGCGCAGGTGGCGGTGCTCGCCATGCATGGGGATCACCATCTGCGGGCGCAGGATCTGGTGCAGCCGCTTCAGGTCGGGCCGGTTGGCGTGGCCCGAAACATGGTAGAGATCGGCCGCATCGTCGATCACCTCGACGCCCTTCTCGGAAAAGGCGTTGACGATCCGCAGTACGCCGCGCTCGTTGCCCGGGATGGTCTTGGAGGAAAACAGGAAGCTGTCGCCCTCCTTCAGTTCCATCCCCATGTATTTGCCCCGCGCCAGCTGGGCCGAGGCCGCCCGGCGTTCGCCCTGGCTGCCGGTGACGATCAGCATCAGGTTCTCGCGCGGGATGTCCTTGGCGTCCTCGGGGCTGACGGTTTTCGGGAAGTCACGCAGAACGCCGCTTTCGACGCCGGCCTCGATCATCCGGCGCATGGCGCGGCCCAGCAGCACGATGGAGCGGCCGGCACGGTGGCCAGCCTCGGCCAGCGTCTTCACCCGCGCGATGTTGGAGGCGAAGGTAGTCGCCACCATCATCCCCTTCGACCGCTCCACCAGCTGGTGGATCGCGGGGCCGACCGTGGCCTCGGAACGCCCCGGGTTGGGCGAGAACACGTTGGTCGAGTCGGAGACCAGCACCTTGACCCCCTCGTCCCCGATCTGCTGCCACAGCGCGGGATCGAAGGGCTCGCCCACCACCGGGCTTTCATCCAGCTTGAAATCGCCGGTGTGCACGATACGCCCCGCCGGCGTGTCGATCACCAGCGCCGAGCTTTCCGGAATCGAATGCGACACCGGCACGAAGGAGACCGTGAACGGTCCCGCCTTTACCGTTTCGGGGAAGGGCAGCACCACCTTCAGCGCATCCGGGTCGGCGCCCTGCTCCTCCATCTTGCGCGCGGCTATGTTGCCGGTGAAGGCGCGGGCGTAGACCGGCGCCTTGAGACGGTGCCACAGGTGCCCCAGCGCGCCGACGTGATCCTCATGCGCGTGGGTGATGAAGATCGCCTCCAGCCGGTCGGCGCGCGCCTCCAGCCATTCGATATCCGCGAAGATCAGGTCGACGCCTGGCGTGCCGTCCATGTCGGGAAAGGTGACGCCGAGGTCGATCAGGATGTAACGCTCGTTCTCTGCCGGGCCGTAGCCGTAGACATAGGCGTTCATCCCGATCTCGCCGGCGCCGCCGAGGGGAAGGTAAATCAGGCGGTTCTTCTTGCTCATATTGCCCCGTGGGTCTTGTTGTATGCGTGGATCACGGTCAGGCCGTGCATGGTGAGGTCATCTTCGATTGTGTCGAACAGCACATCGCCCTGCGCGAAGAGAGGCGCAAGCCCCCCGGTGCCGATAATCCGCATCGGGCGCTCATATTCTGCCCGAATGCGGTCGCAAATGCCGCTCACGAGGCCGACATAGCCCCAGAATACACCCGATTGCATGCAGGCCACAGTATTTGTTCCGATCACCTTCTGCGGTTTGGTCACGTCCACATGCGGCAGCGCCGCGGCCGCCTGGTGCAGCGCCTCGAGGCTGAGGTTGACCCCCGGCGCGATCACCCCGCCGACATAGGCGCCATCCTCGGCCACCACGTCGAAGGTGGTCGCCGTGCCGAAATCGACCACGATCAGGTCGCCGCCGTGCCGGTCGAAGGCGGCCGCGGTGTTGACCAGGCGGTCCGGGCCCACCTGCGTGCCCATGTCCACCCGGGGGGCATGCGGCAGCAGGCAGTCGGGCCGGCCCACCACCAGCGGGCGGCAGTTGAAATAGCGGTCCGACAGGACGCGCAGGTTGAACACCACCCGCGGCACGGTGGAGGAGATGATCACCTCGTCGATCTTCGCCTCGATCCGGTGATGCGCCAGCAGCGTCGAGAACCAGACGAAATACTGGTCCGCCGTGCGCTGATGCTCGGTCGAGGTGCGCAGGGTGCACAGGAACCGCTCGCCATCCCAGATCGAGAAGACGGTGTTGGTGTTGCCGCAGTCGATGGCCAGAAGCATGACCCGCTCCTTCGCTCAGAAGAACACTTCCGCCGCGGCGATGGCCCGGCGGGATTTCGCCGTAGATAGAACGAGGTTGCCGCCCGCGTCCACCGTTTCGAAGGTTCCGGTGATCTCCTCGGAGGCGGTGCGGGCGGTGATCACCTCGCCCAGCCGCGCGGCGCGCGCCAGCCACGCCTCCCGGATCGGGGCGAAGCCATAGGTGGTCAGCTGCGCCTCGTAGCGGGCATAGGCGGGGGCCAGCAGCAACAGGAATTCCTCAGGGGTGACCCGCGCGCCGGTCTCCGACAGCAGGCTGACGGGCGGCAGCGCCTGCGCCTCCACCGCCTCGCGCGGGGGGGCGGCCACCAGGTTCACGCCGATGCCGATGGCCAGGTGGCCGATCCCCTGCCCCCGACCGAGGCTTTCCAGCAGGATGCCCGCCACCTTGCCGCCGTTCAGCAGCACGTCGTTGGGCCATTTCAGCGCGAAGGGCTCTGCCCGCCCCGTGGCGGCGACGAAGGCATCGAACAGCGCCAGCGCCGCGACGAAGCTGCGCAGCGCGACCAGCGCCGGCGGCTCGGCCGGGCGCAACAGCAGGGTGGCGGCGAAATTTCCCGGCGGGCTGGTCCAGGCGCGCCCGCGCCGGCCCTTGCCGGCGGTCTGGCGGTCGGTGGTGATCCAGGTCGGGCCGGGCAGCTCGGCCAGGCGTCGGGCGGCCTCGGCCTGGGTGCTGTCGACCTCCGCCAGGTGCAGCCGGGCGTAGCCGCCCGGCCAGGGCTCAGTTGACAAGGGTCTGGGCCGCGACCGCGGCTAGCCCTTCAACCCCGAAGAGGTTGATCACGCCCACCAGCATGATCGCGGCCGAGGCCATCAGCAGGCCCCACAGGACCGGGCTCATCGTGCCGTCGAGCGCACCGTCGCGGTCCTCGCCGAAATACATGTAGAAGACGATCCGCAGGTAGTAGAAGGCGCTGATCACCGAGGCCACGACACCCGCGATGGCGAGCCACGCCATGTCGGCATCGACGGCCGCCTTCAGCGCGTAGAACTTGCCGAAGAAGCCCACCAGCGGCGGCACGCCCGCCAGGCTGAACATCAGCACCAGCACCGCCAGCGCCTTCAGCGGCTCGGCCCTGGAATACATGTTCAGCGCACCGATATCGGTGACCGGCTGGCCGTCTTTCTCCATCGACAGGATGAAGGCGAAGGTGCCCACGTTCATGGTGACGTAGATCGCCATGTAGATCAGCATCGCCTGCACGCCGCCCGCGGTGCCCGCGGCCAGCGCCATCAGGGCAAAGCCCATATGGGTGATCGAGGAATAGGCCATCAGCCGCTTGATGTTGCGCTGGCCGATCGCGGCCACCGCGCCGAGGAACATCGACAGCACCGCCAGCAATGCGATCACCTGCCCCCAGTCCTGCGTGGCGCCGCCGAAGGCGTCATGCATGACGCGGGCAAAGAGGCCCATCGCCGCCATCTTGGGCGCGGTGGCGAAGAAGGCGGTGACCGGCGTCGGCGAGCCTTCGTAGACGTCGGGCGTCCACATGTGGAACGGCACCGCCGAGACCTTGAACGCCAGGCCGGTGATCATGAACACAAGACCGAACAGCAGCCCCAGCGACAGCCCCTCCGTGCCCGCCGCCGCGATGATGCCCGAGAACAGCGTGGTGCCGGCATAGCCATAGGTCAGCGACGCGCCATAGAGCAGCATGCCCGAACTGAGCGCGCCGAGGACGAAATATTTCAGGCCCGCCTCGGTCGATTTCACGCTGTCGCGGCGCAGGGAGGCCACGACGTAGAGCGCGAGCGACTGTAGCTCCAGCCCCATGTAGAGCGACATCAGGTCGCCCGCCGAGACCATCATCATCATGCCCACGACCGAGAGCACCACCAGCACCGGGTACTCGAAGCGCAGCAGGTCGCGGCGCGCCATGTAATCCTTGCCCATGACCAGAACCGCCGCCGCCGAGAGCAGGATCACCACCTTGGCGAAGCGCGCGAAGCTGTCGTTGACGAAGGCGCCGTTGAACGCGGTGCGGGTGTCCGTCCCCGAGAACCCGATCCAGAAGGCCGCGGCCAGCAGCGCGCCGGCGCTCGCCCAGACCACGAGGCCCGCGGTCTTGTCCTTGCCGGTGTAGACCGCGAAGATCAGCGCCAGCATGGCATAGACCGCCAGGACGATCTCGGGCAGGACGGTGGAGATATCGGCAGAGATCATCGCTCTCCCCTTTTAGTGTTGTGCCAGCGTGGCGGCCGCCGCGCTGTGCTGCGCGGCCGTCTGGGTGGTGGAAATCAGGTGCTCGACCGAGGGGCCGATGATGTCGGTGACCAGGCTGGGATAGACGCCCAGCAGCAGGGTCATCGCCACCAGAGGCGCAAAGATCGCGCGCTCCCGCGTGGTCATGTCGGAGATCGAGCGCAGGGATTCCTTGATCAGGTCGCCGAACACGACCCGGCGATAGAGCCACAGCGCGTAGGCCGCCGACAGGATCACGCCGGTCGTGGCCACCGCCGCCACCCAGGTGTTGGCCTGGAACACGCCCACCAGCGTCAGGAATTCCCCGATGAAGCCCGAGGTGCCGGGCAGGCCGACATTGGCCATGGTGAACAGCATGAAGATCAGCGCATAGGCCGGCATCCGGTTCACCAGCCCGCCATAGGCTTCGATCTCGCGGGTGTGCATGCGGTCATAGATGACGCCCACGCAGAGGAACAGCGCGCCCGAGACGAAGCCGTGGCTCAGCATCTGGAAGATGGCGCCGTCGATGCCCTGCTGGTTCGCGGCGAAGATGCCCATGGTGACGTAGCCCATGTGCGCGACCGAGGAATAGGCGATCAGCTTCTTCATGTCGCTCTGCGCCAGCGCCACCAGCGAGGTGTAGACGATGGCGATGGCCGACATCCACAGCACCAGCGGCGCCAGCAGGTCCGAGGCCACCGGGAACATCGGCAGGCTGAAGCGCAGGAAGCCGTAGCCGCCCATCTTCAGCAGGATCGCGGCCAGCACGACCGAGCCGGCGGTCGGCGCCTGAACGTGGGCGTCGGGCAGCCAGGTGTGCACCGGCCACATCGGCATCTTCACCGCGAAGGAGGCGAAGAAGGCCAGCCACAGCAGCGTCTGCATGCCCCCCGCGATCTGCCAGCCGAGCACGCTGACCGGCCCCGCGCTGAATTCGTGGTTCAAGAGCGCCACCATGTCGGTGGTGCCCGCGTCCATGTACATGGCGATCATCGCGACCAGCATCAGCACCGAGCCGAGGAAGGTGTAGAGGAAGAACTTGAACGCCGCGTAGATGCGGTTCTTGCCGCCCCAGATGCCGATGATCAGGAACATCGGGATCAGGCCGGCCTCGAAGAACAGGTAGAACAGCACCAGGTCCAGCGCGGTGAACACGCCGATCATCAGCGTCTCAAGCAGCAGGAAGGCGATCATGTATTCCTTGACCCGCAGCTTCACGTCCCAGCAGGCGGCGATGGTCAGCGGCATCAGGAAGGTGGTCAGCATCACGAACAGCACCGAGATGCCGTCGACACCCATCTTGTATTCCAGCCCCATGAGCCACGACCGCTCTTCCACGAACTGGAAGCCGGTGTCGGACGGATCGAACCCCGCGATCAGGAAGATCGACACCAGGAAGGTGGCCGAGGTGGTGATCAGCGCCACCCACTTGGCATTGGCCTGCGCCGCCGCGTCGTCGCCGCGCAGGAAGACAGCCAGCACCAGCGCCCCGATCAGCGGCATGAAGGTGATGATGGACAGGAGGTTCTCCATTATTCAGCTCCTCCGCTGATCGTCATCCAGGTGATGAGAAGCACGATGCCCAGCACCATCGCGAAGGCATAGTGGAACAGGTAGCCCGACTGCGCGCGCCCGGCGAGGCGGGTGAAGAAGGGGATGATCCCCATGGCCACGCCGTTGATCGACCCGTCGATCACATCGCCGTCGCCGCGCCGCCACAGGAAGCTGCCCAGCCGCTTGGCGGGATTGACGAAGATCGCGTCGTAGATCTCGTCGAAATACCACTTGTTCAGCAGGAAGCGGTGCAGGATCGGCTGGCTCTCGGCCAGGCGTTTCGGCAGCGCCGGGTTCACGATGTAGAACAGGTAGGCGACAGCCAGCCCGATCAGCATGGCGATGAATGGCGAGACCTTGACCCAGGCCGGCGCGTGGTGCGCGTCGTCCATCACATGGTTGTCGGGGCCCATGAAGATCGCGCCGACCGGCGCCGTGGCGACGGCGCCGTGGTCTTCCGCGGCGGGCGCGGCGTGCCCCTCGGCCGCGGGCGCGGCCGCGCCGTGCCCGGCATCGGCGGCAACCTCGTGCGACGGGATGCCGAAGAACTTGTTCACCTGCGCGTGGTCGCCGAAGAAGCTGCCATACCAGACCATCCCGGCAAAGACCGCGCCCAGCCCCAGCACGCCCAGCGGGATCAGCATGACCATCGGGCTTTCATGCGCGTGGTCATGGGTGTGCCTGTCGCCGCGCGGCTTGCCGAAGAAGGTCAGGAAGATCAGCCGCCAGCTGTAGAAGCTGGTCATGCCCGCCGCGACCACCAGCAGCCAGAAGGCGTAGGCCGTGCCGCCAGCGAAGGCGCTCTCGATGATGGCGTCCTTGGACAGGAAGCCCGCGAAGCCGATCGAGGTCAGCGGGATGCCCACCCCGGTGATCGCCAGCGTGCCCACCATCATCGCGGCGAAGGTATAGGGGATCTTGCCCCGCAGCCCGCCGTAATTGCGCATGTCCTGTTCGTGGTGCATCGCGTGGATGACCGAGCCCGCGCCGAGGAACAGCATCGCCTTGAAGAAGGCATGCGTCAGCAGGTGGAACATCGCCGCCGAATAGACGCCGACGCCCGCGGCCACGAACATGTAGCCCAGCTGCGAACACGTCGAATAGGCGATCACGCGCTTGATGTCGTTCTGAACCAGGCCCACCGAGGCCGCGAAGAAGGCGGTGGTGGCGCCGAGGAAGACGATGAAGCCCGCGGCCTCGGGCGCGTATTCGTAGAGCGGCGACATGCGGCAGACCAGGAACACGCCCGCGGTCACCATGGTCGCGGCGTGGATCAGCGCCGACACCGGGGTCGGGCCCTCCATCGCGTCGGGCAGCCAGGTGTGCAGGATCAGCTGCGCCGATTTGCCCATCGCGCCGATGAACAGCAGGAAGCCGATCAGGTTCGCCGCATTCCAGTCGGTCCAGAGGAAGCTCAGCCGGGTCTCGGCCAGTTCGGGGGCGGCGGCGAACACGTCGTCGAACAGCACGCTGTCGGTCAGCAGGTAAAGCGCCATGATCCCGAGCGCGAAACCGAAATCGCCCACGCGGTTGACGATGAACGCCTTCATCGCGGCGGCGTTGGCGCTGGGTTTCTTCCAGTAGAAGCCGATCAGCAGGTAGGAGGCGACGCCCACGCCCTCCCAGCCGAAGAACATCTGCACGAGGTTGTCCGAGGTCACCAGCGCCAGCATGGCGAAGGTGAAGAAAGACAGGTAGGCGAAGAAGCGCGGCTTGTAGGTCTCGCCCTCGCCCCATTGCGGGTCATGGGCCATGTAGCCGAAGCTGTAGAGATGCACGAGCGACGACACCGTGGTCACCACGATCAGCATGATCGCGGTCATCCGGTCGAGGCGAATGGCCCAGTCCACCGACAGCGAGCCGCTTTCGATGAAGCGCAGGATCGGGATCTGGGTCATCTGGCCGTCATGGCCGAGGAACACGATCCAGCTCAGCGCGGCGGCCAGGAACAGCAGGCCCGTGGCCACCCACATCGCCGGCTTCTCGCCGATGATCCGCCAGCCGAAGCCGCAGATCAGCGCGCCCACCAGCGGGGCAAAGAGGATGATGCTTGCCATTGTCCCTTACCCCTTCATCACGTTGACGTCTTCGACCGCGATGGTGCCGCGGTTGCGGAAGAAGCAGACCAGGATCGCCAGGCCGATCGCGGCCTCGGCGGCGGCGACTGTCAGCACGAAGAGGGTAAAGACCTGCCCCGTCAGATCGCCCAGGTAAGCCGAGAAGGCGACGAGGTTGATGTTCACCGCCAGCAGCATCAACTCGATCGACATCAGGATGATGATGACGTTCTTCCGGTTCAGGAAGATGCCGAAAATCCCGATGACGAACAGCGCCGCGGCCACCGTCAGGTAATGTTCCAGTCCAATCATGTCGTCCCTCCGGGCGCAGCTGCCCGTCCTTGTCGTTTTCGCATCGCGGCTCCGGGCGGGTCCCGGGGCCGGAATTCCTGTGGCCGGGCGGCGGTTAGAGCCCCTGCCCCGGCTTCACGTCCTTCAGCTCCATCGCCTTGGCCGGGTCGCGATACATCTGCGCCAGCACGTCCTGGCGCTTGACGTTCGGGCGGTGGCGCAGGGTCAGCACGATCGCGCCGATCATGGCCACCAGCAGGATCAGCCCCGCCGCCTGGAACAGGTAGATGTAGTCATCGTAGATCAGCAGCCCGAGCGCGCGGGTGTTGTGCACCTCGCCCGCCTCGGGGCGGGCCAGCATCTCGACCCCCTCGGCCGTGGCCCAGGTGCCGAAGACCATGCCCAGCTCCAGCAGCAGGATCACCCCGATCAGGCCGGCCAACGGCACATAGCGCGCCATCTCGGCCTTCAGCTCGGCGAAGTCGATGTCGAGCATCATCACCACGAACAGGAACAACACCGCGACCGCGCCGACGTAGACGATGACCAAGAGCATCGCCACGAACTCGGCCCCGAGCAGCACGAACATCCCCGCCGAGGACAGGAAGGCCAGGATCAGCCACAGCACCGAATGCACCGGGTTGCGCGAGATCACGACGAACAGGCCGGCCGTCACGACCACGATGGCGAAGGCGTAAAATGCGATATCCGCGACAGTCATTCGCTGTCCTCCTCGCTTTCCTTGAATACCTCTTGCGCCAGCTTGAGGGCGCGGGTCATGGCCGGGATGCCGCCCAGCATGGCCATCTGATAGATCACCTCGGCAACCTCCTGCTGGCTGGCGCCGGCCTCGATCGCGTGGCGCACGGTGATCTTGAACTGCACCTCTGCCTGCGCGCCCAGCACCGTCAGCCCCGCCAGAACGACCAGCAGCCGCGTCTTGGCGTCGAGGCCCTCCTTGTTGAAGGCGTTGCCCCACATCATGTCCATGAAGTCCTTGGGCATGGTCGGCATGAGCTTGTCGAAGCCCTGCACCTGGAAGCTCTCCAGCGCAGGGTTGAAGGCGCGGGCCATGGCGTGGCTCTGCTCCATCATCTGCTCAAGGAGTTTCTGGAAATCGGTCATCTGTAGGGCGCGTCCAGTTCCAGGTTGCGGGCGATCTCGGCCTCCCAGCGGGCGCCGTTCTCAAGGAGCTTCTCCTTGGTGTAGAACAGCTCTTCGCGGGTCTCGGTCGAGAATTCGAAATTCGGCCCCTCGACGATGGCGTCCACCGGGCAGGCCTCCTGGCAGAAGCCGCAGTAGATGCATTTCGTCATGTCGATGTCGTAGCGCGTGGTGCGGCGCGAGCCGTCCTCGCGCGGTTCGGCGTCGATGGTGATGGCCTGGGCCGGACAGATCGCCTCGCACAGCTTGCAGGCGATGCAGCGCTCCTCGCCGTTGGGGTAGCGGCGCAGCGCATGCTCGCCGCGGAAGCGCGGGCTGAGCGGGCCCTTTTCATGCGGGTAGTTCAGCGTGGCCTTGGGCGCGAAGAAATATTTCAGCCCCAGCTTCATGCCGGCAAAGAAATCGGCCAGCAGGAAGTATTTCCCGGCGCGGTTCCAGTCGATTGCAGTCATGTCAGCCTCCGATTGCCCAGCGGGCATAGGCCCCGCCGAAAAGTTCGAATTGCGCGAAGAAGGCCACCAGCACCACCCAGATCAGCGACATCGGCAGGAACACCTTCCAGCCCAGCCGCATCAGCTGGTCGTAGCGGTAGCGCGGCGTGATCGCCTTCACCATCGCGAAGAGGAAGAAGAAGAACGACATCTTGCCCACCATCCACAGCACGCCGTCGGGCAGGCCGGGGATCGGCGACAGCCAGCCGCCGAAGAACAGCAGGCTGATCAGCGCGCACATCAGGAAGATGGCAATGTATTCGCCCGCCATGAACAGCAGGAAGGGCGTCGCCGAATATTCCACCTGGTAGCCCGCCACCAACTCCGATTCCGCCTCGGGCAGGTCGAAGGGCGGGCGGTTGGTCTCGGCCAGAGCCGAGATGAAGAACAGGAACACCATCGGCAGATGCGGCAGCCAGTACCAGTTGAACAGCCCATAGGCGCCGTCCTGCGCGTGCACGATGTCGCTGAAGTTCAGCGAGCCGGTCGAGAGGATCACGCCGATGATGATCAGCCCGATCGACACCTCGTAGGAGATCATCTGCGCCGCCGAGCGCAAGCTGCCCAGGAACGGGTATTTCGAGTTCGACGCCCAGCCGCCCATGATCACGCCGTAGACCTCGAGCGACGAGATCGCCATGACATAGAGGATGGCCACGTTCAGATCGGCCAGCACCCAGCCGTCCGCGAAGGGGATCACCGCCCAGGCGATCATCGCCAGCGTGAACGAGATCATCGGCGCCAGCAGGAACACCGTCTTGTCGGCGCCGGCGGGGATGACGACCTCCTTGACCACATATTTCAGCGCGTCGGCCACCGATTGCAGCAACCCGAAGGCGCCGACCACGTTGGGGCCCTTTCGCATCTGAACGGCGGCCCAGATCTTGCGGTCGCCATAGACGAGGAACAGGAGCGAGATCATCACGAACCCGATGACCAGCAGGCTTTGTGCCGCGATCAGCACGAATGTTCCGAAGCCAGTATTTAGAAAATCAGCCATAATGCCCCATACCCTCAGACCGTCGGTATCCCTTCTTCGGCGCAGTGAGCGACCACCACTTCGGCGTCGATCGTCTGCAGGCCGCGTGGCAGCGCCGGCGAGATGGTGTAAACAGCATCCGCCCGCCAAAGGCCACCCTCTTCCGCGACATTTGTTCGCACATGGCGCGCGAAGCCGTAGCCCCGGATCAGCGCGTATTGCGCGGCCGCGCATTCAGCATAATCCGCCACGTCCTCCACGCCCCGCGCGCCTTCCATCTCCACCACGAAGCCGACGAGGTCATCCTCCAGCAGCCGCGTGTCCACCCCCCGATAGGCGGGCTTGAACGGCGCCTGCTCCACCGCCTCGCCGTTGGGCGCGCAGCCCGCCAGCCCCGCCGTCAGGGCGGGGGCCAGCGCGAGGGAGATGCGGAGCGGCGCCATGCGTTGTTACTCCGCCGCCATGCGGCCCGACTGGCGGGCCTGTTGGTTGGCGCTGAGCTCGGCCATCAGGCTTGAGGCCCGCGCGATCGGGTTGGTGAGGTAGAAATCGCTCACCGCGTTGCGGAACGTCGCCTGGCCCAGCTTTTTCGGCGCAAGCGGCGCCCATGCGTTTTCCGGCACCGCGTCGATCTCGGCCAGGTGCGGCACCTCTTCGACCAGCGCGCGGCGCAGCTGCGCGAGGCTGTCATAGGGCAGCGTGGCGCCCAGCTCGGCCGACAGCGCACGCAGGATCGCCCAGTTCTCCTTGGCCTCGCCCGGCGGGAAGGCGGCGCGCAGCGCCAGCTGCGGACGGCCCTCGGTGTTGACGAACAGGCCCTGTTCCTCGGTATAGGCGGCGCCCGGCAGGATGATGTCGGCGCGATGCGCGCCGCGGTCGCCGTGGCTGCCCTGGTAGATCACGAAGGCGCCCTCGCCGATCTCCAGCTCGTCCGCGCCGAGGTTGTAGATCACCTCCGCCCCGTCGAGCGCCTTGTCGAGGCCGCCCTCGGTCACCGCGCCCACATCCATCGCGCCGACGCGGGCGGCGGCGGTGTGCAGCACCATCAGCTTCGATTTGGTCGCCTCTGCCAGCTTCATCGCGGCGGCCAGAACCGCCTCGCCGTCGGCCTCGCGGATCGCACCCTGGCCGACGATCACCAGCGACGGCTGATCCAGAACCGCGCCGAAATCGTGGCCCAGAAGCCCCTCCAGCGCGGCCCGGTCGGTGCCGACATGGGTGTAGTCATAGGTCAGGTCCACCGCCTCGCCGACGAGGCCGACATTGGCGCCCTGCGCCCAGGCCCGGCGGATGCGCGCGTTCAGCACCGGCGCCTCGTCGCGCGGATTGGTGCCGATCAGCTGAATGTATTTGGCGCTGTCGATATCCTCGATCGTGGCGGTGCCGACATAGGCCGAGCGGTTGCCCGCGGGCAGCCTGGCGCCGTCCGTGCGGCATTCGATCGCCCCGCCCAGCCCCTCGACCAGTTGCCTGAGGGCGAAAACCGCCTCGACCGGGGCCAGATCGCCGACCAGCGCGGCGACCTTCTTGCCCTTCATCGCGGCGGCGGCGGCGGCCAGCGCCTCGACCCAGGTGGCTTTGCGCAGCTTGCCGTTCTCGCGCAGATAGGGCGTGTCCAGACGCTGCCGGCGCAGCCCGTCCCAGACGAAGCGCGACTTGTCGGAGATCCATTCCTCGTTCACGCCGTCATGGTTGCGCGGCAGGATACGCTTGACCTCGCGGCCCTTGGTGTCGACCCGGATGTTCGACCCCAGCGCGTCCATCACGTCGATGGTCTCGGTCTTGGTCAGTTCCCAGGGCCGCGCGGTGAAGGCGTAGGGCTTGGAGGTCAGCGCGCCCACCGGGCACAGATCTATGATGTTGCCCTGCAGGTTCGATTGCAGCGTCTGGCCGAGATAGGACGTGATCTCGGCATCCTCGCCGCGCCCGGTCTGGCCCATCTGGGTGATGCCCGCGACCTCGGTGGTGAAGCGCACGCAGCGGGTGCAGGAGATGCAGCGGGTCATGGTGGTGGCCACCAGCGGCCCGAGATCGAGATCCTCCGAGGCGCGCTTGGGCTCGCGGTAGCGCGAGAAATCCACGCCATAGGCCATCGCCTGGTCCTGCAGGTCGCATTCGCCGCCCTGGTCGCAGATCGGGCAATCCAGCGGGTGGTTGATGAGCAGGAACTCCATCACCCCCTCGCGGGCCTTCTTGACCATGGGCGAGTTGGTCTTCACCTCGGGCGGAGCGCCTTCGGGCCCCGGGCGCAGGTCGCGCACCTGCATCGCGCAGGACGCCGCCGGCTTCGGCGGGCCGCCGACCACCTCGACCAGGCACATGCGGCAGTTGCCCGCGATCGACAGCCGTTCGTGGTAGCAGAAGCGCGGCACCTCGATGCCGGCCTGTTCGCAGGCCTGCAGCAGCGTCATGGCCGGATCGACCTCGATCTCGCGGCCGTCGATGATTATCTTGCGGAGCTCAGTCATTCGCGTCCCCTGCGTTTCCCCAGACGCGCCGCCGGGCGGCGCGCCGTGTTGTCCTCATTGCGCCTGCAGAAGCGAGCCGGTCAGGCTGCCCGCGGCAATTTCCCTCTCGCCCAGAGCGCAGTAGCTGCCGGCGTCGCCCGCGACCACGCCATTGGCGGCGAGATAGGCGTCGCGCCGGGCGCGCATCGCCTTGCGCTCGGGCTTGGAGTCGAGCAGCGCCTCGATCTCCTCCTCGGTGTAGCCCTTGTCGAGCGCGTAGCGCTCCAGCGCCTTGGCCTCGCTCCAGACCTTGAACAGGCGGGGCGAGATCGTGGGGCAGTTCTTGCGGATCTCGTCGCCGATGGCCGCGGCCAGCAGCGAGTTCATGATGTGCTCATCCTGGTTGATCGGCGGCAGGGCCTGGGCCGTGGCCTGCGCCATGGAGCCCGCGGCCAGCGCCGCCATGATCCCCGATCTGATGCGCCTGCCCCACATCGCCGTCTACTCCGCCGCCATGGCGCCCATGCGCCCGGATTTCTGCGCCTTGATGCGGTCCTCGATTTCCTCGCGGAAATTGCGGATCAGGCCCTGGATAGGCCAGGCCGCCGCGTCGCCGAGCGCGCAGATGGTGTGGCCCTCGACCTGCTTGGTCACGCTGAACAGCATGTCGATTTCCTCGATCTCGGCCTCGCCGCGCACCAGCCGGTCCATCACCCGCATCATCCAGCCGGTGCCCTCGCGGCACGGCGTGCACTGGCCACAGCTTTCGTGCTTGTAGAATTTCGACAGCCGCCAGATCGCCTTGATGATGTCGGTGGACTTGTCCATCACGATCACCGCCGCGGTGCCCAGACCCGAGCCCAGCTCGCCGCGCAGGTAGTCGAAATCCATGATCGCGTCGCGCATGTTCTCGCCGCGCACGCAAGGCACGGAGGAGCCGCCGGGGATCACCGCCAGCAGGTTGTCCCAGCCGCCGCGGATGCCGCCGCAATGTTTCTCGATCAGCTCCTCGAAGGGGATCGACATGGCCTCTTCGACGACACAGGGGTTGTTGACGTGGCCCGAGACCGCGAACAGCTTGGTGCCCGCGTTGTTGGGCCGGCCGAAGCCTGCGAACCAGTCGGGGCCGCGGCGCAGGATGGTCGGCACCACGGCGATCGATTCCACGTTGTTCACCGTGGTCGGACAGCCGTAAAGCCCCGCGCCCGCCGGGAAGGGCGGCTTCATCCGCGGCATGCCCTTCTTGCCCTCGAGGCTTTCCAGCAGCGCGGTTTCCTCGCCGCAGATATAGGCCCCTGCCCCGTGATGCAGGTAAAGGTCGAAATCCCAGCCCGAACCGGCGGCGTTCCGGCCCAGAAGGCCCGCGTCATAGGCTTCGTCGATGGCGGCCTGCAGCGCCTCGCGCTCGCGGACATATTCGCCGCGGATGTAGATGTAGCAGGTATGCGCGTTCATCGCGAAGGAGGCGATCAGGCAACCCTCGATCAGCGTGTGCGGATCGTGGCGCATGATCTCGCGGTCCTTGCAGGTGCCGGGCTCGGATTCGTCCGCGTTCACGACCAGATAGGACGGGCGGCCGTCGCTTTCCTTGGGCATGAAGGACCATTTCAGCCCGGTGGGGAAACCGGCGCCCCCGCGCCCGCGCAGGCCCGACGCCTTCATCTGGTCGATGATCCAGTCGCGGCCGTTGGCGATGATCCCGGCGGTGCCGTCCCAATGGCCACGGGCGCGGGCGCCGGCCAGCGTGCGCTCGTGCATCCCGTAGAGATTGGTGAAGATCCGGTCCTGATCCTTCAGCATGGCTTGTTCCTCAACTCTCCCGGCGGTCCCGCCAGATCTGATATGACACCACCAGCGCCCAGAAGAACGCCGCCAGCGCCGCAAGGTCGAACAGGAAGACCAGGCGCGTGGGCCAGCCCAGCCGCCCGCCCAGGGCCTGCGCCCCCATCCACAGCAGCATCGTCGCCGCGATGACGATGGCCACCATCCGCGCCTTGCGCGCGGTGGCCCGGGCCTTGTCCTGTGGCTGCTGCCTGTTCATGCCTTCCCCGTCGCGCCGGTTTGGCGCCCTGTCTCAGTGTCGCGGCGTCAGTAGACGTCGCCCTTCTTCACCTTGTCCGCGAATTCGGTCGTGCCGCCCGCGGCCAGGGTTTTCGCCTGCTCCACCCAGCCGTCGCGCTGAATGCGGCCACGGAACTTGAGCCGGTCGTCGACCCAGGCGATCTCGGCCTCGGTCCAGGCGGCGATCTGGTCGAAATGGTAGACGCCCAGCTCGTTTAGGGTCTGCTCCAGCTTCGGCCCGACGCCCTTGAGCTGCTTGAGGTCATCCGCCCCGCCGGCGCGCGGCGCGGCCAGCAGAGACGGTTCCGCCCCGGCCGCCTCGGCCGGGGCCTCGGCCCTGGCCGGCGCCTTTTTCGGCGCGGTCTTCTTGGCGGAGGCTTTCTTGGCGCCCGCGCCCAGCCACGGCGTCAGCAGCGGCACCTCGGTGCCATCGATCCGCTTTACCGTGTCGCCGATATCGGTCGCCAGCTGCGCCGAGGCATTGTATTTCGTGCGGCCGCTGTCGAATTCCTTGAGGCTGGTCAGCCCCGAAAGCGGCTCGGAGGCGTAGCGCCCGTTCTGCGGCCCCGGCACGGGCACCCGGCCCGCGGCCAGTTCGTCGAGGATCTCGCCCAGCCGCGCGGCGGTCAGGTTCTCGTAGTAATCCTTGCCGATCTGGGCCATGGGGGCGTTCGCGCAGGCGCCGAGGCATTCGACCTCTTCCCAACTGAACTTGCCGTCCGCCGACAGCGCATGCGGCTTGTCCGCGATCTTTTCACGGCAGACACCGATCAGGTCCTCGGCGCCGCAGATCAGGCACGACGTGGTGCCGCAGATCTGGACATGCGCGACCGAGCCCACCGGCTGCAGCTGGAACATGAAGTAGAAGGTCGCCACCTCAAGCGCCCGGATATAGGCCATGCCCAGCATGTCGGCGACATGCTCGATCGCCGGGCGGGTCAGCCAGCCCTCCTGCTCCTGGGCGCGCCACAGTAGCGGGATGATCGCGCTGGCCTGGCGGCCCTCGGGATATTTGGTGATCTGCGCCTCCGCCCAGGCCTGGTTGGCCGGGGTAAAGGCGAAGCTGTCGGGCTGGTCGTGGTGCAGTCGTCGAAGCATTAGTTGCTACAGCCTCCAGAGACGTATTTGATGCCACCCTCGTTCGAGGCGTCCTCGATTTCGTGCAGCGCGCGCAACTGGCCCACCGCGGCCTCCAGCAGCGCCTCATCGAAGCCGGTGTCAGCCTCGACGGCCAGCGCCGCCTCCTCGGTATCGACCACGCAGCCGACGGCGACCAGCGCGTCGCGCAGCCGGTCCAGTTCGGCCTCGGCCGCGATCAGGCTGCCCTGTGCGAAGGCCGATGCCGGGGCGAAAGCCGCGAAAAGGACGAGGGATTTCAGGATCTTCATCGGTTCACACTCCGGGTTCAGGCGCGCGGCCGGCGTGGGCCCGAAGGGCGCATGCCGGCCAGACACCGCGTCCGGCACGCAGGGTCTGGGTATGCAGGCGCGCGCCGGTCACCTGTCGATCTCCCCGAACACCACATCCATGGTGCCGATGATCGCGGCCACGTCGGCCAGCTGGTGACCGCGGGCGACGTGATCCATCGACTGCAGATGCAGGTAGCCCGGCGCGCGCAGCTTGGCGCGGTAGGGCTTGTTGGTGCCGTCGGCGACCAGGTAGACGCCGAACTCGCCCTTGGGCGCCTCGACCGCGGCATAGACCTCGCCCGCGGGGACATGGAACCCCTCGGTGTAGAGCTTGAAGTGATGGATCAGCGCCTCCATCGAGGTCTTCATCTCGCCGCGTTTCGGCGGCGTGATCTTGCCGCGCGCCAGCACGTCGCCCTTTTCCACGCGCAGCTTCGCGCAGGCCTGCTTGATGATATGGACCGACTGGCGCATCTCCTCCATCCGGCAGAGGTAGCGGTCGTAGCAGTCGCCGTTCTTGCCCACGGGGATCTGGAACTCGAACTCGTCGTAGCATTCGTAGGGTTGCGCGCGGCGCAGGTCCCAGGCCAGCCCCGAGCCGCGCGCCATCACGCCGGAATAGCCCCAGTCGAGGATCTCCTGCTCGGTCACCACGCCGATATCGGCGTTGCGCTGCTTGAAGATCCGGTTCTCGGTCAGCAGCCCGTCGATGTCGTCCAGCACGCTTGGGAATTCGTCGGCCCACTGGTCGATGTCCTCGATCAGCTGCGGCGGCAGGTCCTGGTGCACGCCGCCGGGGCGGAAATAGGCCGCGTGCAGCCGCGCGCCGCAGGCGCGCTCGTAGAACACCATCAGCTTCTCGCGCTCCTCGAAGCCCCAGAGCGGCGGCGTCAGCGCGCCCACGTCCATGGCCTGCGTGGTCACGTTCAGCAGGTGGTTCAGCACGCGCCCGATCTCGGAATAGAGCACCCGGATCAGCGAGGCGCGGCGCGGCACCTGCGTTCCCGTCAGCTTCTCAATGGCCAGGCACCAGGCGTGCTCCTGGTTCATCGGCGCGACATAGTCGAGCCGGTCGAGATAGGGCAGGTTCTGCAGATAGGTGCGGCTCTCCATCAGCTTTTCGGTGCCGCGATGCAGCAGGCCGATATGCGGATCGGCGCGCTCGACGATCTCGCCGTCAAGCTCCAGCACCATCCGCAGCACGCCGTGGGCCGCCGGGTGCTGCGGCCCGAAGTTGATGTTGAAGTTGCGGATCTTCTGCTCGCCGGTCAGCGTGTCGTCGAATTTGCCGTCCATCCTCTCACCCCTTTACCATGAGGGCGCCCCGGGATGCGGAGCGCAGGCCAATCCGGCCGAGATCGTCATTTTGTCTTGCGATAATCGCGCGGGCCGCCGTGCCGAGGCGCGACAGGCGCCCAGGCGCGTCGTCCTGTTCGGGCTGCAGCGCCGGCGCCACGCCAAGGGGCGCCGCCCTGCCCGGGTCGAGCCGCCAGGCGGCGGGCACCGCGTCGCCGAAACGGGCGGTGACGAAATCATAGACAGGGGCCAGCTTAGCCCGCGCGGCCAGCAGCCAGTCGCGCGGCGCCTCGGCGCTGATCCCGGCAAAGACCTTCTCGTCATAGGTGCCGGGCACGAAGCCCAGCCCGAGGAAATCGCACAGCCGCCGCAGGCTCGCGTCCGAGAACAGTTCTTCGTAGAACAGATAGAGGATCTGCTCGCGCGGGACGGCGGCCTCGAGTTCGGTGATGGTGCGCGCATAGTCCGAGCGGCCAAGGAAGCGCGGATCGTTCAGCCGCGAGAACACCATCTTGTCGAAAGCCGCCTCGCCCGGCGCCAGCCCCAGACGCCGCGCGCGCATCCGCACATGGCTCCAGAGCCGGTCCACCGGGTCGCGCATGATGAAAACGAAGCGCGTGCGCGGATAGCTCGCCGCCATCTCGGCGAAGGCCGCGCGGCCCAGCAGGCTGTAGATCGGGGTGACGTCGCCGAACGCCCTGGCCCCCGGCCGGTCGCCGCGCACGAGACCCAGGTAGTCGCCGCGCCCGCGCAGCGCGGCGAGGGTGGCGCGCAGATAGCCCGCCGGCCGCCCCGCGCGCCGCAGCACCGCCGACAGCGCCGACAGGCGCCGCAGCCCCTGGAAGTGCGGCCGCGCGCCGCCAACCGCGAACTCGCCGTGGAACTTGTTGAAATAGTGGTATTTCTTGAGGGGGCCCGACGACACCTCTGGGTGCTGCGCCAAGTAGCGGTGCAGCCAGGTGGTGCCGGCCTTCTGCGCACCGATGACGAAGAACATCACGTCCCCGTCCGCCTCCGCGCCGCTTATGCCCCGCCCACGCTCCACGCTCAGGACTCCCCGCGCTCGTCGCCGGGGAGGATGTATTCGGCCCCTTCCCACGGGCTCATGAAATCGAACTGGCGGTATTCCTGGACCAGTTTCACCGGCTCGTAGACGACGCGCTTCTGCTCTTCGTCGTAGCGCACCTCGGTATAGCCGGTGGTCGGGAAATCCTTGCGCAGCGGATAGCCGCGGAAACCGTAGTCGGTGAGGATGCGGCGCAGGTCCGGGTGACCCGAGAACAGGATGCCGAACATGTCGAACACCTCGCGCTCGAACCAGTTGGCCGAGGGGTGCACCTCGGTGATCGAGGGCACCATCTCATCCTCGCGCACCGCCGCCTTCACGCGGATGCGGTGGTTCTGGTACATCGACAGGAAGTGATACACCACGTCGAAGCGCGCCTCGCGCTCCGGGTAATCGACCGCGGTGATGTCCACCAGCGTCGAGAACCGGCAGCTCGCATCGGACTTCAGGAACTCGACGAAGCCGGAGATCGAACTGGGGGCGACCTCGACGGTCAACTCGCCCAGCGCGACGTGCCAGCCCAGCACGCAATCGGGTCGCTTGAGTTCCAGATGGGTGCCCAGTTCGCGCAATGCCTCGGTCATGGCTTACCTCACGATCGTGCCGGTGCGGCGGATTTTGCGTTGCAGCTGCAGGATACCATAGACCAGCGCCTCGGCGGTCGGCGGGCAGCCGGGCACATAGATGTCCACCGGAACGATCCGGTCGCAGCCGCGCACCACCGAGTAGGAATAGTGGTAGTAGCCCCCGCCATTGGCGCAGGACCCCATCGAGATCACATAGCGCGGCTCGGGCATCTGGTCGTAGACCTTGCGCAGCGCCGGCGCCATCTTGTTGGTCAGCGTGCCGGCGACGATCATCACGTCCGACTGGCGCGGCGAGGCGCGCGGCGCGAAGCCGTAGCGCTCCACGTCGTAGCGCGGCATAGCGGTGTGCATCATCTCCACCGCGCAGCAGGCCAGGCCGAAGGTCATCCAGTGCAGGCTGCCGGTGCGCGCCCAGTTGATGATGTCCTCGCTCGAGGTCAGCAGGAAGCCCTTGTCCTGCAACTCGGCATTCAGCGCCTGCGTGGCGACCTCGCGGTCGGGGCCGGCGGTGTTGGCAGAGGTGCTTACTCCCATTCCAGGGCTCCCTTCTTCCATTCATAGGCAAAGCCGATGGTCAGCACGGCCAGGAACACCATCATCGACCAGAACCCGACCAGCCCGACCTCCCCGAAGGACACGGCCCAGGGGAACAGGAAGGCGATCTCGAGGTCGAAGATGATGAACAGGATCGAGACGAGGTAGAAACGCACGTCGAACTTCATCCGCGCGTCGTCGAAGGCGTTGAAGCCGCATTCGTAGGCCGACAGCTTTTCCGGGTCCGGGTGACGCACCGCGATGATCACGGCAGCCAGGATCAGAACGAGGCCGAGAGCCACCGCCAGACCCAGGAAGATGAGGATGGGAAGGTATTCGCTCAGCAGTTCAGTCACGGCTTGGCTCCTTTCTCGCGGCCGGCCCCGCCGGGGTCGGTCACGCGTGGTTTACTCCCGGGGGCGGATCGGGTCAACCGAAGGTGACGGCGAAAAAACCCTTGGAATCATGGCACTTCCAAAATTGTATACGACCGTGTGCAAAATGATCCGGTCAGATTGCCGCAGCGCCGAGTCGCCGCAGCTTTTGCCCCCGCGGCTCCGGCAGCCGGCAGAAAGCCTTGCCGCGCGCGGGCTTAACCCAGGCCCCAGCGCGGGCGCCGCTTTTCGAAGAAGGCAGCGATGCCCTCCTGCGCCTCATCGCTGGCCCAGCGCTCCGACAGCTGGGCGATGGAACGGTCGATGACCTCGGCGTCGATCCGCGGCCCGAGTCCCCTGAGCTGCGCCTTGGCCGCCGCCACCGCGCCCGGCGCGCAGGAAAGATAGGGCACAACCTCGGCCTCGATGGCTTCGTCCAGCGTCTCCGGCACCACCGCCTTGGCCAAAAGGCCAAGCGCCACCGCCTCCTCGGCCTCGAAGAGCCGCCCCGACATGTAGACGCGCCGCGCCATCGCCTCGCCCATGCGGGCGGTCACATAGGGGCCGATGGTGGCCGGGATCAGGCCTAGGCGGGTCTCGGTCAGGCCGAACATCGGGCCGCGCACGCCGACCGCCACGTCGCAGACCGCCATCATCCCGATGCCGCCGCCGAAGGCCTGCCCCTGCACCCGCCCGATCAGCGGCTTGGGCAGGGAATTGAGCGCATAGAGCATCTCGGCCAGCTTGCGCGCCGCGGCGTCGCGCTCGGCCGGGCCCTTTGCCATCTGCGCCTGCATCCAGGCCAGATCGCCCCCCGCGCAGAAGCTGCCGCCCGCCCCGGTCAGCACCACCACGCGCACCTCCCGGTCGGCGCCAAGCGCGTGGGCCGCAGCGGTCAGCGCATCCATCAGATCGGCCGACAGCGCGTTGTGCTTGTCCGGCCGGTTCAGCGTCATCACCGCCACGCCGCGCGCATCGGTCTCGATCTTCAGACAATCGCTCATCGTCCGCTCCCGGTATTTTCTTGGAGAATTCTTGCGCCTCAGCCCCGCATGGCCCGCGCCATCTGCGCGGCCTTCTCGATCGCGCCCATGTCGAGCCTGGTCTCGTAGCCCAGCGCCTCCAGATGCGCCGCGACCACCTCGGTCGCCACGTTGCCGGTGGCGCCGTCGGCATAGGGGCAGCCGCCGAGGCCGCCCACGGCGGCGTCGAACACCCGCAGCCCCAGCGACAGCGAGGCGTCGATATTGGCGAGCGCCCGGCCGCCGGTGTCGTGGTAATGGCCCGCCAGCCGGTGCACCGGCACCGCCTCGCGCACCGCCAGCAGCATCCGGGCGATGCTGTCGGGCGTGCCCTTGCCGATGGTGTCGCCCAGCGAGATCTCGTAGCAGCCCATGGAAAACAGCGCCTCGGCCACCTTGGCCACCTGATCGGGCGCCACCGGCCCGTCATAGGGGCAGTCGGTCACGCAGGAGACATAGCCGCGCACCGGCAGGTCGATATGGCGCGCGGCCTCCAGAACGGGTTTGAAACGCTCCAGGCTTTCCTCGATGCTGGCGTTGATATTGGCCTTGGAAAACCCTTCCGAGGCCGAGCCGAAGATGGCGATCTCGTCGACCCTGGCCTCCACCGCGCGCTCGAACCCCTTCATGTTGGGCGTCAGCGCCGCATAGGCCACGCCGGGCGCGCGGGTGATGCCCGCCAGCACCTCGGCCCCGTCGGCCATCTGCGGCACCCATTTGGGCGAGACGAAGCTCGCCACCTCGATGCGCTGGAACCCGGCCTGCGACAGCATGTCAATCAGGGCGATCTTTTCCTCCGCCGGGATCAGGCGCTTTTCGTTCTGCAGCCCGTCGCGGGGGCCAACCTCGAAAATTTCCACATATTCAGACATCGGGCACCTCGTAGAAATCGCGCGTGTAAATCTGCGCCGGGCCATCCTGCTCCAGCGCCTTCTGGAAGGCCGGCCGCGCCGCCAGCCGCTGGTAATAGGCGTCCACCGCGGGCAAGAGCGTGGGCGGCACAAAGCGCCGCGCGATCATCACGCCGTAGCCTACATTGGTGTCCACCGCCGAAAACCCCGAGGGCAGCAGCCAGTCGTGGCGCGCGACCACGCGCTCGATCACCTCCAGCACCTTTTCCAGACGCTTGGCCTCCAGCCGCATCACCGTGGGGCTGCGCATCCAGTCCTCGCGCAGCGTGATGTGGTGCATGGTCAGGTTTGCGAGGTGCTGGCCGATCGTCTCGGCGAAATGCAGCCATTCCAGCCAGTCGGCGCGCTCCTCCTCGCCCGGCAGCCGGCCCAACCCCGCCACCGGGCGGGTCTCGACCAGGTATTCGGCGATGGCGCCGCTTTCGAACAGCACCCGCCCGTCGATCTCCAGCGCGGGCACGCGGCCCGCGGGCGACAGCGCCAGGAAGTCGGGGCTTCGCATCGATCCGTCGAAGAAATCATGGCGCACGGTCTCGAACTTCAGCCCCATCTCATGGAGCAGCCACAGCGTGCGGAAGGACCGGGCCTGCGGGCAGTGATGCAGGCGGATCATGCGGCCTCCTCCTCCTCTTCGTCCTCAAGCCGGATCAGCGCGGCCCCGGCCTCGACCTGGGCGCCCGCCTCGGCCAGCAGCTCGGCCACCACGCCGTCGCGCCCCGCCGTCAGGGTATGTTCCATCTTCATGGCCTCCAGCACGGCCAGCGGCTGCCCCGCCGCGACCGCCTCACCTTGCGCCACGAACACGGCCTTGACCAGCCCCGGCATCGGCGCCTCGATCAGATCGCCGCCCGCGCCCCCCTGCGCGGCGCGGGCCAGCGGATCGGCCAGCGCGAAATGGAAGCCCGGCCCGGAAAAGACGCTGATCACATCGCCCGCGCGCGCCGTGGGCGCCGCGCGGACGCCGTCGAAGCTCCACAACCCGCCCTCGCGCCGCGCCTCGACCGTCGTGCCGCCGATGTCCACCACGTGCCGGTCGGGCCCGTGCGCGGTGATCTCGGCCACGAGCCCGGCCTCGCCGTGGGTCAATTCCACCCGTCGCGCAGCCGGCGCCCAGAGGGTGAACCCGGTCATCGCATCGCCGGCCGAGGTCAGCCCCGCCGCCTCCAGCGCTGCCTGGGCGATCACCTGCGGGGCGGGCTCTGCCGGCACCACCAGCGCGCCGAGGTCGCGCTCGATCAGCCCGGTGTCGACGTCACCCGCGGCGAAGCCCGCATGCCGCGTCAGCGCCGCGAGAAAGGCGCGGTTGGTGACCGATCCGGCCACCTCCGTCGCCTCCAGCGCCCGGGTCAGGCGCGACAGCGCCACCGTCCGGGTCGGCCCGCTGGTGATGATCTTGGCGATCATCGGGTCGTAGAACGGGCTGATCGTGTCACCCGCCCGCACCCCGCTGTCGATCCGCGCGCCCGGCGCAAACCGCAGATGGCTCAGCGTGCCGGTGGCGGGCAGGAACCCCTTCTCCACGTCCTCGGCATAAAGCCGCGCCTCGAAGGCATGGCCGGTGAGCCGGATCTCATCCTGTTTCAGCGGCAAAGGCTCTCCCGCGGCCACCCGCAGCTGCCATTCCACCAGGTCGATGCCGGTGATCGCCTCGGTCACCGGATGCTCCACCTGCAACCGCGTGTTCATCTCCATGAACCAGAAGCGGTCGGGGCGCAGCCCGTCTGAGCCATCCACGATGAACTCCACCGTGCCCGCGCCCCTGTAGCCGATGGCGCGCGCGGCGCGCACCGCGGCCTCGCCCATCGCGGCGCGCATCTCGGCGGTCATGCCGGGCGCCGGAGCCTCCTCGATCACCTTCTGGTGGCGGCGCTGGAGCGAGCAGTCGCGCTCGAACAGATGCACCGCATCGCTGCCGTCGCCGAAGACCTGCACCTCGATATGGCGCGGCTTTTCCACGAATTTCTCAATCAGTACGGCATCGTTGCCGAAGGCCGTGCGCGCCTCGCCCTTCGCGCTTTCCAGGGCGGCGGCGAAATCCGCCGCCCGCGCCACCTTGCGCATACCCTTGCCGCCGCCGCCCGCGACCGCCTTGATCAGCACCGGATAGCCGATCGCATCCGCCGCGCCCGACAGGTGCTCGGGGTCCTGGTTCTGCCCGTGATAGCCGGGCACCACCGGCACCCCGGCCTCCTCCATCAGCTTCTTGGCGGCGTCCTTCAGCCCCATCGCCCGGATCGCCTGCGCCGAAGGCCCGATGAAGGTCAGTCCCGCCTTCTCCACCGCCTCGACGAAATCCGGGTTTTCCGACAGGAAGCCGTAACCGGGATGGATCGCCTCGGCCCCCGCCCGCCGCGCCAGCTCGATCAGCAGATCGCCCTTCAGATAGCTCTCGGCGGGCCGCGGCGGGCCGATATGCAGCGCCTCGTCGGCCAGCGCCACATGGCGCGCCCGGGCATCGGCATCGGAATAGACGGCCACGGTCCGCACCCCCATGGCGCGGGCGCTCTCGATCACGCGGCAGGCGATCTCGCCGCGGTTCGCGATCAGGATCTTCTGAAACATCTTGGCCATGCGCGGGCCACTCCCCTTCTTCTTGGCGAAAATACTCCCGCCGGAGGCGAAAAGTCTTACATCCGGAACACGCCGAAACGCGTCGGCCCGATCGGCGCGTTCAGCGCGGCGGACAGACTCAGGCTCAGCACGTCGCGGCTCTTGCGCGGGTCGATGATGCCGTCGTCCCACAGCCGCGCCGAGGCGTAGAGGGGGTGAGACTGGCGCTCGAACATCTCGATGGTGGGGCGCTTGAACGCGGCCTCTTCCTCGGCCGACCACGTCCCGCCCGACCGCTCGATCGCGTCGCGCTTGACGGTGGCCAGCACGCCGGCGGCCTGCTCGCCGCCCATCACCGAGATGCGGCTGTTGGGCCAGCTCCAGAGGAAGCGCGGCTGATAGGCCCGGCCTGCCATGCCGTAGTTCCCGGCGCCGAAGGAGCCACCCACCAGCATGGTGATCTTGGGCACGCTCGTGGTCGCCACGGCGGTCACCATCTTGGCCCCATGCCGCGCGATGCCCTCGTTCTCGTATTTCCGGCCCACCATGAAGCCGGTGATGTTCTGCAAAAACACCAGCGGCGTGCCGCGCTGGCTGCACAGCTCGACGAAATGCGCGCCCTTCTGCGCGGCCTCGGAGAACAGAACGCCATTGTTGGCGATGATCCCCACCGGGCAGCCCTTCACATGGGCGAAACCGGTGACCAGCGTCTCGCCGAAGCGCGGCTTGAACTCGTCGAAGCGCGAGCCGTCCACGAGCCGCGCGATCACCTCGCGGATGTCGTAGGGCGTGCGCAGGTCGGCGGGCACCACGCCCAAGATCTCCTCGGGGTCATAGGCGGGGTCCTCGGGGCTTTCCCATTTCACCGTGTGCGGCTTTTCGCGGTTGAGGTGACTGACCGCGCGGCGGGCCAGCGCCAGCGCGTGCGCGTCATCCTCGGCCAGGTAATCGGCCACGCCCGACAGCCGCGTGTGCACGTCGCCCCCGCCCAGATCCTCGGCGCTGACCACCTCGCCCGTTGCGGCCTTCACCAAGGGCGGGCCGGCGAGGAAGATCGTCCCCTGCTCCTTCACGATGATGGTGACGTCGGACATGGCGGGCACATAGGCCCCGCCCGCGGTGCACGACCCCATCACCACGGCGATCTGCGGGATGCCCGCAGCAGACATCCGCGCCTGATTGTAGAAGATGCGGCCGAAATGGTCGCGGTCGGGAAAGACCTCGTCCTGCTGGGGCAGGTTCGCCCCGCCCGAGTCGACCAGGTAGACGCAGGGCAGGTTGCATTCCTCGGCGATCTCCTGCGCGCGCAGGTGCTTTTTCACCGTCATCGGGTAATAGGTGCCGCCCTTCACGGTGGCGTCGTTGCACACCACCATGACCTCCTGCCCCTCGACCCGGCCGATGCCCGCGATCACGCCGGCACAGGGCGCGGCGCCGTCATACATGCCATGGGCCGCCGTTGCCCCGATCTCCAGGAACGGCGCACCGGGGTCGAGCAGGTTCGCCACCCGCTCGCGCGGGGGCATCTTGCCGCGGCCGACATGGCGGGCCAGCGCCTTTTCCCCGCCGCCCTGCGCGGCGGCCGCCGCGGCCCCGGCCACCGTCTCCAGCATCGCCAGATGCGCGGCGCGGTTGGCCTGATAGGTCTCGGAACCGGGAAGAACCGAACTGCCGAGTTTCATTTTCCACCTGCCTTTCCGGGATTTCGGACAGCGGCGCCGGGGATCACCCCATCGCCCCCATCAGTTCGCGGCCGACCAGCATCCGGCGGATCTCGCTGGTCCCAGCCCCGATCTCCATCAGCTTTGCGTCGCGGAAATAGCGCGAAACCGGCGTCTCGTTCATGAAGCCCGCGCCGCCCATCGCCTGCACCGCCTGATGTGCGACCACCATCGCCTCTTCCGAGGCATAGAGCACGCAGGCCGCGGCGTCCTGGCGCGTGACCTCGCCCCGGTCGCAGGCCTTTGCCACCTCGTAGGTATAGGCACGGGCCGAGTTCATCTTGGTATACATGTCTGCCACCTTGGCCTGCATCAGCTGGAAATTCCCGATCGGCTGGCCGAACTGCTTGCGTTCCCTGATATAGGGCATCACCTCGTCCAGGCAGGCGGCCATGATGCCGGTGCCGATGCCCGACAGCACCACGCGCTCGTAATCCAGCCCCGACATCAGCACGCGCACGCCCTTGCCCTCCTGGCCGAGGACGTTCTCGAAGGGCACCTCGACATCCTCGAAGATCAGTTCGGCGGTGTTGGAGCCGCGCATCCCCAGCTTGTCGAAATGCGGCGAGGTGGAGAAGCCCTTCATCGTCTTTTCCACGATGAAGGCGGTGATGCCCTTGCTGCCCGCCTCCGGGTCGGTCTTGGCATAGACCACCAGCGTGTCGGCGTCCGGGCCGTTGGTGATCCAGTATTTGGTGCCGTTCAGGGTGTAATAACCGTTCTTCTTCTCCGCGCGCAGCTTCATCCCCACCACGTCGGAGCCGGCGCCAGCCTCGGACATCGCCAGCGCCCCGATATGTTCGCCCGAGATCAACCCGGGCAGGTATTTTTTCTTCTGCTCCTCGGTGCCGTTGAGCTTGATCTGGTTGACGCAGAGGTTGGAATGCGCGCCGTAGGACAGCGAGATCGAGGCCGAGGCCCGCGCGATCTCTTCCACCGCGACCACATGGGCCAGATACGACATGCCGGCGCCGCCATATTCCTCGGGCGTGGTGATGCCCAGCAGGCCAAGCTCGCCCATCTCGCGCCACAGCTCGTTGGGAAACTGGTTGGTCCTGTCGACCTCCGCCGCGATCGGCTTGACGCGCTCCTGCGCCCAGCGATGCACCATGTCGCGCAGCGCCTCCACCTCTTCGCCCAGGTCGAACCTCATCGAATGCATGAACATCGTGCCTACCCTCCCGGGATTATTGAACGCTTGTTCATTTTAAACCGCAACGGCCGAGTCGGGTCAACAGTGCAGATGCCCCCGGCATCCGTGTTAGTGTTGGTTGACACAATTTATTTCAGGGATGGCGGAACACGCAGGAAGGGCCGCAAAAGGCACTTTCAGAGGAAAATGCGCAGGACAGTGCCGCAAGGCTCCATGCCTCGCCGAACGCGGATCAGCGAACCAAGGCGTGATTTCCTGGACGCCAAGAGACGTTCGCCGGGTTGCGGCAGACCGTCGTGAACGGGCTGGGCACCATGCGGCAACGGCCGGAACGATCCCTTGGCGGACGTGCCATCCCGCCACGGAATCGGGGGATCTCGTCCCAGGCCGGCCTTCGGGCGCATTCTTCGCCAGCGGCATATCCGGGTGCGGGACAGGCGATCATCGGATGCCTTGGGTCTCGAATCTTCGCGCCGACCATGCCGCAGTGCGGACTTTCCCTTTCCCTTCGGTGTCGCGTTTCCCGGGCAGCCTCGGCCAAAATCAGCGCATCGGGTCGCCGCCGGATTGTTATTGCTCGGGTTTTCGGCTTTTCATTCGCCGGTCGCCAACAGCCGGAAGGCCAAAACGTTGAAAACCCGCAGTTTCGCCGTCATCGGCCTTGGGACTTTTGGCAGCACTGTCGCCAGCGAACTCGCCCGCTTCGGCAACCCGGTTCTGGGGATCGACACCGATGAGCGGAACGTGAGCCGGCTGGCGGACACCCTCTCCGAAGCGATTATCGCCGACGGGCGCGACGAGGCGGCACTGCGCGAAGCCGGCGTCGGCAACTATGACGTGGCCATCGTGGCGATCGGCGAAGACCTGGAGGCGAACATCCTGTGCACGATGAACGTGAAGTTGCTCGGCGTGAAAACGATCTGGGCGAAGGCATTGAGCCGCACGCATCATCGCATTCTGTCCAAGCTCGGCGCGGATCGCGTCATCCTCCCCGAACAGGAGATTGGCCAGCATATCGCGCAGATGCTGCACAACCCTTTGGTGCGGGACTATGTAAGCCTCGGGAACGGCTATCATGTCGTGGATCTGAGGGTGCCGCCGCAACTCGATGGCAAGCCGATCGGAGATGCCGCCATTTTCAAGAAATACGAGCTTCGTCCTCTCGGCGCGATGCGCGACAGCCAGTTCCTGTCCTGCGAGAGCGGGGACCTGGAACTCCGGGAAGGCGACAAGCTTCTGGTGCTCGGGCGGCGGACCGATCTGCGCAGTTTCGGGGATGACCTGCGCGGCGGGAGCTGAGCCATGGCGCGCAGCTATCCGAAAAGGCGCCCCCCCCACCTGCCGCCCCCTGTCGCCCTGATCCTGATCTACGGGGCCTTTAACGTCCTAGGAGCGGTTCTTCTCAGACTGCCGGTCTCAACCACGGCCCCCATTACATGGTCGGATGCCGCGTTCACCGCGACCTCGGCGGTGACTGTGACCGGGCTGGCCGTTCTGGAGACAGGCGGGGATTTCACATTCTTCGGGCAGATGGTCATTCTCTTCCTGATACAGATCGGCGGGCTTGGCCTGATGACCTTTTCCGTGCTGATCCTGTCCATGCTGGGCCTGCCGGTCGGGTTTGCACATCGCCTGTATCTCCGCGAGGACCTGAACCAGACATCGGCCACCGACCTCATGACGCTGACGAAAATGATCCTGCGGGTCGTCTTGCTCTGCGAATTGATCGGCGCGGCTCTTCTCGCGCTTGTCTTCGTGCCGGAGTTCGGATGGGGGCCGGGCCTGTGGCAGGCGCTGTTCCATGCGGTGTCGGCCTTCAACAATGCTGGATTTGCGCTGTTTCCCGAGAGCCTTACCCGCTGGGTCGGCAATCCGGTCGTCAATATCGTGGTTTCTGCTCTCCTGATACTGGGGGGGCTGGGCTTCACGGTGGCCGCCGACATCTACCGCGTGCGCCGCTGGCGAGGGTTCTCGCTCCATACCAAGCTGATGCTGGTGGGCACGGCCGCGCTGCTGGCCTGGTCCACTCTGGCGTTTGCCGCCATGGAGTGGAACAACCCGGCGACGCTCGGTGCGCTGGAGGTCCCCTCGCGCCTCTGGGCCAGCTGGTTCCAGGCTTCCGTCACGCGGACCGCCGGCTTCAACACGGTCGATATCGGCGAGCTGGCCGACGGCACGACGCTCATGTTCTTGACGCTGATGGTGATCGGCGCGGGCAGCACCTCCACCGGCGGCGGCATCAAGGTCACGACCTTCATCGTGCTTCTCCTGGCGACCGTCGCATTCTTCCGCCGCAAGCCCAGCGTCGATGTGTTCGGACGCCGCCTCGGCGCGGATCAGATCATGAAGGTTCTCGCCCTGTCGATGGTCAGCGTCCTGACGATCCTTTTCGCGCTGTTCATGATGATCCTGTTCCACGAGGGCGAATTTCTCGACCTCGCCTTCGAGACGGTTTCGGCCTTTGGAACGGTCGGCCTCTCTCGGGGGATCACCGGGGAGCTGGATCTCGCCGGGCGCATCGTCGTGATGATCATCATGTTCATCGGCCGGGTGGGGCCGCTCACGCTCGGCTTTCTTCTGGCGACAAGGACGGTGCAGCGGATCGCCTATCCGTCCGCCAGCGTCTACTTGGGATGAATTGAAGCTCCATGAACTTCGTCGTCTTCATCAACGGTCTGGTCCTCGTGTTCTTTGCGGCGCTGATGGGGGGCGATGCGATCATTTTTCACGGCACGGCAGAAGTGTTCGGCATTTCCGCCGTGCTGGTCGGCCTGACCGGAACCCTTCTGAGCCTGTCTTCCTGGTCATCCTTTCCCGAACTCCACCGGCTGCATACCTTCGTGTTGACCTCTTCGGTCTGGCTGACGGCGGCCGTGGCAGGAGCCGTGCCGCTCTACCTGTGGTCCCTCTCCCCCGCCGACGCCCTGTTCGAGGCGATGTCGGGCATCACCACCACGGGCTCGACCGTGATGACCGGCCTCGACACCACCCCGCGCGGGATCATCTTGTGGCGGGCGCTGCTGCAGGCGGTCGGGGGAATCGGGTTCATCGTCACCGGCATCGCACTTCTGCCGATCATGAAGGTCGGCGGCATGCAGCTGTTCCGCACCGAAAGCTCCGACAAGGGTGAGAAGGAACTGCGAAGCGCGGTGCTCTTTGCCTCGGCCTCGCTGCAAATATACGTCGGTCTCATGGCTCTGTGCGCGTTGATCTACATGGCAGGCGGCATGAGTTTCTTCGATGCGGTGACCCATGCGATGACGACGCTCTCCACCGGCGGCTATTCGGGCTACGATTCCTCCTTCGGCCATTTTCAAAGCCCGTTTCTGCAATGGTCCGCCACGCTGTTCATGCTGCTCGGGGCGCTGCCTTTCGCGTGGTATATCCGGGGCGTCTACCGGGGCTCGCTCCGCAGTGAACAGGTCAGCGCGATGCTCCGGAGCCTTGCGGTCGTGATCGGCGTCATGTCCCTATGGCTCACCCTGACAAAGGGCATCGACCCGCTGGATGCGCTGCGGCTTGTCGCGTTCAACGTTGTGTCTGTCGTCACAACGACGGGCTACGCGACGACTGACTACACGCTGTGGGGGCCGTTCGCCGTCACGGCTTTTTTCGTGCTGACTGCCGTTGGCGGCTGCACCGGATCCACCGCGGGCGGCGCGAAGGCCATGCGCTGGCTTCTGTTTGGTCGCGCGCTGCGCGCGCTGATCACGCAAATCGGTTCGCCGAATGTCGTGACTTCCATCCGTTACGAAGGACGGCGTGTCGAGGATGATGTGATGAGCGGCGTTATTTCCTTCTTTGTCCTTTACGCCGTGACCTTCGGGATTCTGGCCGTCGTCTTGACCTATCTGGGTCTCGATATCGCATCTGCGAGCAGCGGGGCCCTCACGGCCTTGGCGAATGTCGGCCCTGGCGTCGGCGCAGTGATCGGCCCGGCTGGGAATTTCTCCAGCCTGAGCGATGCCGCGAAACTGGTGCTGTTCTTCGGGATGTTCCTCGGGCGGCTCGAATTGTTCACCGTCTTTGTCTTGTTTACCCGATTGTTCTGGAGGGAGGTCGGGGGCCGTCACTGAGGGCCGCCCGGGCAGTTCTGCACTCGCGTTGTGCGCCCGTGGCCTGGACCCCTGAACTTGAGGGCAGTCGGGTCTCTGGTCACTTCCCGGCCAAACACTTGAGAAACCGGCGGCGGGCGCCAATCCGCGCGCCCAGCAAGGGCGCGCACGCCGCAGCGTCCTCCTTCGGGCGAGCGGTCAGCCGGCCTGATGCACGGCGCCGACCTCGGCGCGGATGATCCGGGCGATCAGGGCGCAGTCCTCGGGGCTGAAGGTCAGCGGCAGGCGCAGGTCCAGAAGACCCGCCAGAACCGCCTCGGTCCGCGCCAGCGGCGCGGGGTCCGCGTAGCGCCACTGGTCGTATTTCGAGGTGAAACCCGCGGGCTCCGCCGCGCCGAACCATTTCAACTCAACCCCGCGCGCGGCGCAGCGCGCGACCACCTCGCGCACGCGCGCCGCCGGCCAGCCGCGCAGCAGGAACTGGAAGGAGGAGCCGACGTAACGCTCGGCCTCCGGGCGCGGGATCAGGCGCAGGCCCGGGGTCTCGGCCAGCCCATCCTCCATCGCGCGGTAGAGACGGTTCCAGCGCGCCACCTGCTCGGGCAGGATCCTCAGCTGCGGGCGCAGGATCGCCGCACGCAGGTTGTCCATCCGGCCCGAGACGTTGGGCACCTCGTAGCGCAGCGTCTCGAAGACCTCGGGCGGCGGCGCGGCGCGGTGGCGGTCGTAGAGCATGTAGGAGCCAGACAGCAGGATCGCGCGCGCCATGAGATCGGCGTCGTCCGAGACCAGCAGCCCGCCCTCGCCCGAGTTCATGTGCTTGTAGGTCTGGGTCGAATAGCAGCCGATCACCCCGTGCCGCCCCGAGGGCACGCCGCCCCATTCCGCGCCCATCGTGTGCGCGCAATCCTCGACCACCCGCACCCCCGCGCCGTCGCACAGCGCCATCAGCCGGTCCATGTCGCAGATATGCCCGCGCATGTGGCTGAGCAGCAGCACCCGCGCGCCGGTTTCCGCGATCCGGCGCGCGAGATGGTCGGGGTCGATGGTCAGGCCCTCGGTCACCTCGACGAAGACGGAGCGCGCGCCGAGGCTGGCGATGGCGCCCGGCACCGGGGCGAGGGTGAAGGCGTTGGTCAGCACCGCGTCGCCCGGCCCCACGCCCAGCGCCCTGAGCGCGCAGCCCAGCGCGTAGCCGCCCGAGGCCACGGCCAGGCAGTAGCGCGCGCCGGTGAAAGCGGCGAATTCCTCCTCCAGCAGCGCGGTTTCCGCCACCTCGCCGGGGGCGGTGTTGTAGCGGTGCAGCCGGCCGTGGCGCAGCACCCGGACCGCGGCCTCGATCGCCTCTTCGGGGATCGGCTCCTGCTGGGTGAAGCTGCCAGTGAATGTCTCGCGCATGGGGCCTCCGTTGGCGGAAGAGTGCGGCGCGGCGCGGGCAAGGTCAATCGCGGCGGGCCCTGCCCTGGCGTCACGCGCCCCGCCGGCGTTGCGCCGCCTCCGGCGGGGATATTTGAGTCCAGAAGAAAGGCTCAGTCGCCGAGGATGGCCCCGGCGAGGTCGTAGAGGTCGGCGTAGTCGTCGAGCAGCGCCTCGGGGGCGAGATCGGCCACCGCGCGGCCGGCCGGGCCGAAGGTGACCAGCGCGCAGGGCACGCCGGCGGCGCGGGCGGTGGCGCGGTCGGTCTCGGTGTCGCCGATCAGCATGGAGCGCGCGGCGCTGCCGCCGGCGCGTTCCACCGCGGCGCGGTAGGGCGCCGGGTCGGGCTTGCGCACGGGCAGCGTGTCGGCGCCCACCAGCGAGGCGAAGAGGCCGCGCACGCCGAGGCGCGCGAGCAGGGTCTCGGCCAGCCCCTCGGGCTTGTTGGTGCAGATGCCGAGAGCGAAGCCGCCCGCCCGCAACCGCTCCGCCGCCTCCACCGCGCCGGGGTAGAGCGTGGTGAATCGGTCGATATGGGCGCCGTAATGGTCGAGAAGAAAGGGAAATTGCGCGTCGACATCGGCCTCCGACCAGCCCGGGCGCACGCGATCGAACCCCAGCCGCAGCATGGCGCGGCCACCGTGGAAGGCGGTGCGCTGGTCCGCGCGCGGGTCGAGAGGCGCGCCCAGGCCGAGGCCCTCGAAACAGGCGTTCGCCGCGGCGATCAGGTCGCCGCTGGTGTCGGCCAGCGTGCCGTCGAGATCGAAGATGACCGTGCGCATATGTCCCCTCTTGGCGTCTTTCCGCCGATGGATGAAATCTGGCGAAACGCCTTTTGATCCGCGCCGCCCTTGCGGACGGCCCCCACCCCGATAAAAGGTGCGGCGACGGAAGAAAAGGGGCGCGCATGCCGACAGCACTGATCATCCTGGCCGCGGGCCAGGGCACGCGGATGAACTCGGACCTGCCGAAGGTCCTGCACGAGGTCGCAGGCGCGCCGCTGCTGGCGCATGCGATGCAGGCCGGCTGGGCGCTGGCGCCCGAGCGCGTGGTGGTGGTCGCCGGTCACGGCGCGGACGCGGTGGACGCCGCGGCGCGCGAACATGACCCCGAGGCCGTCGTCGTGCAGCAGGAGGAGCAGCTGGGCACCGCGCATGCGGTGGCGCAGGCGCGCGCCGCGCTGGAGGGGTTCGCCGGCGACGCGGTCGTGCTCTACGGCGACACGCCCTTCATCCGGCCCGAGACGCTGGAGGCGATGGCCGAGGCGCGCAGGACGCATGACGTGGTGGTGCTGGGCTTCGAGGCCGCCGATCCCGGCCGCTACGGCCGGCTGGTGACCGAGGGCGAGGCGCTGGTCCGCATCGTTGAGTTCAAGGACGCGAGCGACGCGGAACGCGCCATCCGCCTGTGCAACTCGGGCGTGGTGGCGGCCGATTGCGACACGCTGTTTTCGCTGATCGCGGCGGTGGGCAACGACAATGCCGCCGGCGAATACTACCTTCCCGACATCGTGGAGATCGCGCGCGCCCGCGGCCTGTCGGCCGGGGTGGTGCGCTGCGCGGAGGCCGAGACGCTGGGCGTGAACACCCGCGCCGAACTGGTCGCCGCCGAGGCCACCTTCCAGGCCCGCGCCCGCGCCGCGGCTCTGGAGGACGGTGTGACGCTGGTCGCGCCCGAGACGGTGCATTTCGCCCATGACACGGTGATCGGCCGCGACGCCGTGGTCGAGCAGAACGTCGTCTTCGGTCCCGGCGTGACGGTGGAGACCGGCGCGCGGATCCGGGCGTTTTCGCATCTCGAGGGCTGCCATGTCTCGCGCGGGGCGGTGGTCGGGCCCTATGCCCGGCTGCGCCCCGGCGCGGAACTGGCCGAGGACGTGCATGTGGGCAATTTTGTAGAGATCAAGAACGCCGTGCTGGACGAGGGTGTAAAGGCCAACCACCTGTCCTATATCGGGGACGCCCATATCGGGGAGGCCAGCAATATCGGCGCCGGCACCATCACCTGCAACTACGACGGCGTGTTCAAGCACCATACCGAGATCGGCGCGCGCGCCTTCATCGGGTCGAACACGATGCTGGTGGCCCCGGTGCGGGTGGGCGACGGGGCGATGACGGCCTCGGGCTCGGTGATCACGCAGGATGTGCCCGACGGCGCGCTGGCGCTGGCCCGCGCCCGGCAGGAGGTCAAGCCCGGCCTCGCCCGGCGCTTCTTCGAGAAACTCAGGGCCGCCAAGGCGCGGCAGCAGCAGAAAGAGGCCGAATAATGTGTGGTATCGTCGGGGTTCTGGGCACCCATGAGGTCGCGCCGATCATCGTCGAGGCGCTGAAGCGGCTGGAATACCGCGGCTATGACAGCGCCGGCATCGCCACGCTGGACGACGGCCGGCTCGACCGGCGCCGGGCGGTGGGCAAGCTGGTGAACCTGTCGGACCTGCTGGTGCACGAGCCGCTGCGCGGCAAGTCCGGCATCGGGCACACCCGCTGGGCGACCCACGGCGCGCCCACCGTGGCCAACGCCCACCCGCACCGCGCCGGCCCCGTGGCCGTGGTGCACAACGGCATCATCGAGAATTTCCGCGAGCTGCGCGCCGAGCTCGCCGCCGAGGGCATCGATTTCCAGACCGACACCGACACCGAGACCATCGCCCTGCTGGCGCAGCACTACCTGTCGCGGGGCCTGAGCCCGCGCGAGGCCGCCAAGCGCACCATCGCCCGGCTGGAGGGCGCCTTCGCCCTGTGCTTCCTCTTCGAGGGCGAGGAGGACCTGCTGGTCGCCGCGCGCAAGGGCTCGCCGCTGGCCATCGGCCACGGCGAGGACGAGGGCGAGATGTATGTCGGCTCGGATGCCATTGCGCTGGCGCCGATGACCGACCGGATCACCTATCTCGAAGAGGGCGACTGGGCCGTGGTCACCCGCGAGGGCGCCCGGATCTACGACGCCGAAGGCCACCAGGTCACGCGCGAGACCCGCACCATCCAGATCGAGGCCACGCGCGTCGAGAAGGCCGGGCACAAGCATTTCATGGCCAAGGAGATCGCCGAGCAGCCGGTGGTGCTGGCCGATGCGCTGTCCCATTACCTCAGCGCCAGCGGACAGGAGATCGCCCTGCCCGGCGACGGCATCGATTTCTCCGGGGTGCAGCGCATCTCGATGGTGGCCTGCGGCACCGCCTACCTCGCCTGCCTGACCGCGAAATACTGGTTCGAGCAGATCGCCCGCCTGCCCGTCGATGTCGATATCGCCTCGGAATTCCGCTACCGCGAGCCGCCCGTGCCCGCGGGCACGCTGGCGATCTTCGTCAGCCAGTCGGGCGAGACCGCCGACACGCTGGCCGCGCTGCGCTATGCGAAAGGCAAGGCCGCGCGCATCGTCTCGGTGGTGAATGTCGCCGAAAGCTCCATCGCGCGCGAAAGCGACCTGGCGCTGCCCATCCATGCCGGGGTGGAGATCGGCGTGGCCTCGACCAAGGCCTTTACCTGCCAGCTGACGGTGCTGGCGCTGCTGGCGCTGAAGGCGGCGCAGGCGCGCGCGGAAATCACCGCCGACGACCTGGCCGACCGGCTGTCGGCCCTGCGCAACCTGCCGGGGCTGATGAACATCACGCTGGGCCTCGGCGAGGAGATCGAGGCCGTCGCCCGCCGCCTGGCCGAGACCCGCGACGTGCTGTTCCTGGGCCGTGGCGAGATGTTCCCGCTGGCGCTTGAAGGGGCATTGAAACTCAAGGAAATCAGCTACATACACGCCGAAGGTTATGCATCTGGCGAACTCAAGCACGGCCCCATCGCGCTGATCGACAAACATGTGCCGGTGATCGTGATCGCGCCGCGCGACCGGCTGTTCGACAAGACCGTGTCGAACATGGAAGAGGTCATGGCCCGCGGCGGCAAGGTGGTTCTGATCACCGACGCCAAGGGCGCCGCGGCCGCGGGCGACGGGGTCTGGCGCCGCATCGTTCTGCCCGAGGTGGAGGACATGTTCGCCCCCATCCTCTACGCCCTGCCCGCGCAGCTTCTGGCCTATCACACGGCGGTGGCGAAAGGCACGGATGTGGACCAGCCGCGCAACCTGGCGAAATCGGTAACCGTGGAATGACGGTCGAGGAGGCCCTCTCCGCCCTGCGCGCCGAGGCCGAGCCGGGCAAACCCGCCGAAATGGCCGCCTATCACAAGGTGGACCGCCCCTATCTGGGCGTGGCCAACCCGGTGATCGACCGGCTGGCGCGCGAATGGCGGCAGGCGCTGACGCTGGAGGAGCGTCTGGCGCTGGCGCAGGGCCTGTGGGAGACCGACATCCACGAGGCCCGCATCGCGGCCGCGAAGCTGCTGACCCAGGCCCGCATCCGCCCCGACGACGGCGCCGCCTGGGCGCTGATCAAGGCCTGGGTGCCCGAGTTCGACGCCTGGGCCGTCGCCGATCACGCCGCCGTCGCCGGGCAGAAACGCCTGCTGGCCGATCCCGCCCGCGTTGAGGAACTGGAGGGCTGGACGCGCTCCGACAATCTCTGGACCCGGCGCGCGGCGCTGGTGATGACCCTGCCCTGGACCAAGCAGAACCACCCCAAGCCGCGCGATCTGGAGATCCGCGACCGCGTGCTGGGCTGGGCCGCCGGCTATGTCGATGACCCGGAATGGTTCATCCAGAAGGCCGTCGCGTGGTGGCTTCGGGAGCTGTCGAAACACGACCCCGAGCGCACGCGGGCCTTTCTTGAGGAACATGGCGGGCGCATGAAACCCTTCGCCCGCCGCGAAGCCGGGAAGTATCTGGACTGAGGCGCCGATACCCTTGCCCTCTCAACACCAACAGAGGGCAGCGCCCGGCCCGGCGCGCTCCGGGCGGACATATTCCAGCGGCGGCGAAGGCTAGTTCGGCCGCAGCGCCCGGCGCAGAATCTTGCCGGTGGCCGTCATCGGCAGGCTGTCGTGGCGGTCCACCCGGCGCGGGGCCAGGTGCGGACTGACATGGTCGCGCACCCGCTGGATCAGTTCCTGCTCCAGCCCCTCCCACTCCGCGCCCTCGCGCAGCACCACATGGGCCACCACCACCTCGGTGCGCAGCGGGTCGGGCTCGCCCACCACGGCGGCCATCACCACGTCAGGATGGCCGACGAGGCAGTTCTCGATCTCAGACGGCCCGATCCGGTAGCCCGCCGAGGTGATCACGTCGTCATCCCGCGCGACGTAGGTGTAGAGACCGCCCTCGTCGCAGACGCCCAGATCGCCCGTGCGCAGCCAGGGCCCATGGAATTTCTCGGCCGTCTTCTCGGGCAGGCCCCAGTATTCCAGGAACATCACCGGCGTGCCGCGCCGGATGCAGATCTCGCCCACCTCGCCGGGCGGGACGGGCTGCCCCTCACCATCGAGGATCGCCACATCCGCCCCCGGCACCGGGCGGCCCATCGAACCGGGGCGCGTCGCCATCAGCCCGGGCACCGAGATGATGAAGATGTTGCACTCGGTCTGGCCGTAGATCTCGGAGATCTCCACCCCCAGCGCCTGCCGCCCCCATTCCAGCAGCTCCGCGCCCAGGCTCTCGCCGCCCGAGCTGATGGAGCGGATCTCCACCCCCTCGGGCACCGGCGCGGGGCGCATCAGCTTCAGCGCGGTGGGCGGAAGGAAGAGGTTGCGGATCTTCAGACGCTTGATCAGGGCCCAGGCCTCGGCCGGGTCGAACTTGCGCATCCGCAGGCTGACCAGCGGCACGCCGTGATAGAGGCAGGGCATGGCCAGGTCCATCAGTCCGCCGATCCAGGCCCAGTCGGCCGGGGTCCAGCCGCAGTCCCCGTCTTGCGGGAAGAATCGGTGGTGCAGTTCGATCGAGGGCAGATGCCCCAGAAGGAAGCGGTGCGCGTGCAGCACGCCCTTGGGCGGGCCGGTGGTGCCCGAGGTGTAGATCAGCACCGCCGGATCGTCGGCGGCGGTGTCCTCGGGGCGCGGCAGCGGCTGGGCGGCGGCGATTTCCGCCCAGAAGTCGCGCGCGCCACCGTCGATGGACAGGACCTCGGCCATGTCCGGCAGGTCGGCACGGATGCCGTCGAGCTTCTCCACCCCGCCGGCATCGGTCACCACCAGCCTGGTGCCGCTGTCCGACAGGCGGTAGCGCAGCGCGTCGTCCCCGAAGAGCGCGAAAAGCGGCAACAGAACCGCGCCCAGCTTGTAGGCCGCGAAATGGGTGATCAGGACCGCAGGCCCCTGCGGCAGCAGCACCGCCACCCGGTCGCCCTTGCCCACGCCGGCGTCCGCCATCACGCTGGCCAGCCGGTCGGAGGCATCCTTCAGCTCGGCGTAGCTCCAGCGCCGGTCGCCGTCCGAGGCGTCGATCAGCGCCACCTTGTCGGGCACCTCGCGCGCCCAGCTGTCGCAGCAGGCCTCAGCGATGTTGAAGCGCTCGGGAATGTCCCAGCGGAACGCGGCGCGCATCTCCTCCCAGGTCCCGGGTTGCGCGATCAGGCGGCGGTTCATCCGTTCCCTCCCTTGGAAATGAACACGCGTTCAGTTGTCGACCCGCGCGCCGCCACTGTCAAGCCGCCCACCGGGGGCGGAACATCGCGGCCGCCGCAGCGCCGCGCCCCGCATCCCGGCAAATCGCGCTTGCCGCGGGCGGCCGGCGCCCCTACTTTCTGCGCTATGACACCGCAGCTCATCGACCCCTTCGCCCGCGCCATCACCTATCTGCGCGTATCGGTCACCGACCGATGCGATTTCCGTTGCGTCTATTGCATGGCCGAGAACATGACCTTCCTGCCGAAGAAGGAGCTTCTGACGCTGGAGGAGCTGGACCGGATGTGTTCCGCCTTCATCGGCCTCGGCGTGGAGAAGCTGCGCATCACCGGCGGCGAGCCGCTGGTGCGCAAGGGGATCATGTCCTTCTTCGAGTCGATGTCCCGCCACCTGGATTCGGGCGCGCTGAAGGAACTGACGCTGACCACCAACGGCTCGCAGCTGGAGCGCTTCGCCGATCAGCTGTATGCCGCGGGCGTGCGCCGGGTGAACGTGTCGCTCGATACTCTGGACGAAGAGAAATTCGCCCGCGTCACCCGCTGGGGCCGCCTGCCCCAGGTGCTGCGCGGCATCGACGCGGCGCAAAAGGCCGGGATGCGGGTCAAGATCAACGTCGTCGCCCTGAAGGGCTTCAACGAGGATGAGCTGTTCGACATCGTGCGCTGGTGCGCCGAGCGCGACATGGACCTGACCTTCATCGAGGTCATGCCGATGGGCGATCTCGGCAACGAGGACCGCGTCGGGCAGTTCTGGTCGGTCAAGGACGTGCGCGACGAGCTGGAGGCGGAGTATACCGTCACGGACCTGGTGGAGCGATCGGGCGGGCCGGCGCGTTATGTGCGGCTGGAGGAATCGGGCCAGAAGATCGGCTTCATCACGCCGCTCAGCCACAATTTCTGCGAAAGCTGCAACCGGGTGCGGATGACCTGCACCGGCGAGCTTTACATGTGCCTCGGGCAGGAGGACAGGGCCGACCTGCGCGAGGCGCTGCGCGCCCATCCGGGCGACGACGGCCCGCTGATCGAGGCCATTCACAAGGCGATCGGGCTGAAGCCCAAGGGCCATGATTTCGACTATTCGCGCCAGCGCGCCGATGGCCAGGTCTCGCGCCACATGAGCCACACCGGCGGCTGACAAGCCCTGCCGGGGGCACCGACCTCGTTCAAACACCGGGTGCCGCGCCCTTCACGGGCCGGGACGCGCGGCGCATGTGCTCGCGCGCGCGCCCCAGGCGGATGTCGCAGGCGAGCGCCGCCTCAGGCGGCGGGCATCCCGCGCTCGATGATCTCGGCCCACCAGGAACAGCCGGCGGGGATCGCCTCGTCGTTGAAATTGTATTGCGGGTGATGCACCGGCGCGGTGTCGCCGTTGCCCACCAGGATATAGGCGCCCGGACGCTCCTCCAGCATATAGGCGAAATCCTCGCCGCCCATGATCAGCGGCGCATTCTCGTCGCAATCGCCCGAGACGGCGCGGGCCACCTCGGCGGCGAAGCCGGTCTGCGCCTCGGAGTTGATCATCACCGGATAGCCGCGCTGGTAATCCACCCGCGCCACCGCGCCAAAGATCGCGGCCGTGCCCTCGGCGATCTCGGTCAGGCGCTTTTCGGCGAGATCGCGCACAGCGGCGTTCAGGGTGCGCACCGTGCCGCGCAGCTTCACCTTCTGCGGAATCACGTTATGCGCCTTCGACGATGTCTCGAACGAGGTGACCGAGACCACCACCTGCTCCACCGGATCGACATTTCGGCTGGCGATGGTCTGCAGCGCGATCACCATGTGGCTGGCGACCACGGTGCTGTCCACCGTCTCATGCGGCTTGGCGGCGTGGCCGCCCTTGCCCTCGACCTCGATCTCGAACTGGTCGGCGGCGGCGAAGAACGGGCCGGGGCGGATCGCGAAGCTGCCCACCGGGCGGCCCGGCCAGTTGTGCATGCCATAGACCTCCTGGATGCCGAAGCGCTCCATGATGCCCTCGTCGCACATCACCTTGCCGCCGCCGCCGCCCTCTTCGGCGGGCTGGAAGATGACCACGGCCGTGCCGTCGAAATTGCGCGTCTCGGCGAGGTATTTCGCGGCCCCCAGCAGCATCGCGGTGTGCCCGTCATGGCCGCAGGCATGCATCGCCCCCGGCGTCTTGGAGGCGTATTCGACCCCGGTCGCCTCTAGGATCGGCAGCGCGTCCATGTCGGCGCGCAGCCCGATCACCTTGCCCGAACTGTCGGTCTTGCCCCTGATCACGCCGACCACGCCGGTCAGGGCAATGCCCTCGACCACCTCGTCGCAGCCGAAGGCGCGCAGCAGTTCGGCGACGCGGGCGCCGGTGCGCCGCGTGTCGAACATCAGCTCGGGATGCTCGTGGAAGTCGCGCCGCCAGGCGGCGATTTCATCCTGCATTTCGGCTAGGCGGTTCTTGACTGGCATCGGGGACTCCGTGGTCTGGCGGCCCGCTGTGCGGGCGATGTGTGAGTGGGGTTCGGGGGCGGCCGGCGGGCAGGCCCCTTGAAGATCTTGCGATATCAAGAGCTTGATGCAAACGCTTTGCCTGCCGGGCCCCTGCGCTCAGGCGAAAGGTGCTGCGGCATCGAGCAGAGGTCAAGTGGAATTGCCTCGCAACTGACCGCTTGGTCAAAATCTTTGCCCTTCCGCCGAGTAATGTCTTGCCGCATGCGCGAATCTTGGTCACACTTCGGGAAATCGCGGCGCCGGGGCAAATTTCGACGCCACAAAAGCGAATAAAAACAAAAGCCTGGGGAGATATCATGCCCGATGGGGGTGTGCCTGTCCTTGACGTCAAGGACCTCAAGACCGTGTTCCGCACGCGGTCGGGCGAAATTCACGCCGTCAATTCCGTCAGCTTCGATCTGCGTCCCGGGGAGCTTCTGGGCGTGGTGGGCGAAAGCGGCTCGGGCAAGTCTGTGACGATGATGTCGCTGATCGGGCTGCTGCCCTCGCCCCCCGCCGAGGTGCGCGGCGGCACGGTGATGTTCGACGGCGAGGACCTGCTGAAGGTCAGGGAGGAGCGGCTGCGCGCGCTGCGCGGCGCCAGGATCGGCTTCGTCTTCCAGGACCCGATGACCTCGCTCAACCCGGTCTTCACGGTGGGCTACCAGATCATGGAGCCGCTGCGAAAGCACATGGGGCTGGACAAGCAAGCCGCCCGCAACCGCGCCAGGGAGTTGCTGGAGCTGGTCGGCATCCCCGATGCCGCGCGCCGGCTGGGCGACTATCCGCACCAGTTCTCGGGGGGCATGCGCCAGCGGGTGATGATCGCCATCGCGCTGGCCTGCGATCCGGAGGTGCTGATCGCGGATGAGCCGACCACCGCGCTCGACGTGACCATCCAGGCCCAGATCCTGGAGCTGATGAAGGAGTTGCGCGAAAAGCTGGGCATGGCGGTGATCTGGATCACCCATGACCTCGGCGTGATCGCGGGAATCGCCGACCGGGTGATGGTGATGTATGGCGGTCAGGTCGTCGAACAGGCCCCGGTGAGGGAGCTGTTCGGCAACCCCCAGCACCCCTATACCCGCGCGCTGCTGAAGACCGTGCCCAGCGTCTCGGGCGCGCGCGCCGAGAAGCTGGCGGTGATCGAGGGCCAGCCGCCGATCCTGTCTTCCGCGCCCGCCGCCTGCCCCTTCCGCGCCCGCTGCCCGCAGGCTTTCGACCGTTGCGAACGCGAAAACCCCGCCCGCGTGCCCGTCGGCCCCGGCCATGACGCCGCCTGTTTCTGGGACCCCGCCACCGGAGGGCCGCGCGATGTTTGACACCCGAACGGGCCGCAAGCTGGTCGAGGTGCGCAACCTGAAGATGCACTTCCCGATCTACGCCGGGCTGTTGCGCCGCCGGGTGGGCGAGGTCAAGGCCGTCGACGACGTCAGCTTCGACATATACGAGGGCGAGACGCTGGGCCTCGTGGGCGAATCCGGTTGCGGCAAGTCCACCTGCGGGCGGGCGGTGCTGCGGCTCTACGACATCACCTCCGGCTCGATCTGGATCAATGGCGACGAGATCGGCGAGGCCGATTTCCATTCCCTGCGCCGGCTGCGGCCGACCATGCAGATGGTGTTCCAGGATCCGCAGGCCAGCCTGAACCCGCGCATGACCGTCGCCCGCATCATATCCGAGCCGCTGGACGAGCACACCAGGCTGTCCCGCGCGGAAAAGAACGAGCGCGTGTTCGACCTGATGGATGCCGTCGGGTTGAACCGCGATTTCGCCAACCGCTACCCGCATGAATTCTCGGGCGGCCAGCGCCAGCGCATCGGCATCGCCCGCGCGCTGGCGCTCAACCCCAAGTTCATCGTCTGCGACGAGCCCATCGCCGCGCTCGACGTGTCGATCCAGGCGCAGGTGGTGAACCTGCTGGAGGAACTGCAGGCCAAGCTGGGCCTGACCTATCTGTTCATCTCGCACGATCTTTCGATGGTGCGCCACATCGCCGACCGGGTGGCAGTGATGTATCTGGGCAAGGTGGTGGAGCTGGCGCCGCGCGACGCGCTCTATGCCACCCCGAAGCACCCCTATACCGAGGCGCTGCTGTCGGCCGTGCCCGAGCCCGACCCGACCATAGAGACCCGCAAGAAGCACATCCTGCTGAAGGGCGACGTGCCCTCGCCCGCGAACCCACCCGAGGGCTGCAATTTCTGCACCCGCTGCCCCAAGGTGATGGATATCTGCCGCAAGGTGGAGCCGCCCACCTTCGAGGTCGCGCCTGGCCATCAGGTGGCCTGCCATCTCTATTCCGAGACAACCCACGAGACTGCCGGCGAAACGGCAGCGGCCGAGGCCCACAAGAGCATCCAACAAGGAGAGTGACATGAACTTCAAGACAGCCCTTCTGGGCGCTGCCGCCGGATCCGTGATGGCCACCGCCGGATTGGCCGAGCGCGGCTCGGACGGCCAGGTGAACATCATCTACTGGCAGGCGCCCTCGATCATGACCCCTTACCTGTCGGGCGGCACCAAGGACCTTGAGGCCGCGAGCCTCGTGCTGGAGCCGCTGGCGCGTTACAACGAAAAGGGCAACATGGTGCCCTACCTGGCCGAATCCGTGCCCACCGTGGAAAACGGCGGCGTCTCGGCCGACCTGATGTCGATCACCTGGAAGCTGAAACCGGGCCTGAAATGGTCCGACGGCACGCCGCTGACCTCAGAGGATGTCAAGTTCACCTGGGAATATTGCACCGCCGAGGGCGGCGGCTGCGCCCAGTCTGAGAAATTCAACGACGTGGTGGCGGTGGAAACCCCCGACGAGCTGACCGTGGTGGTCAGGTTCGGCGTGGCCAAGCCCTTCCCCTACGGCCCCTTCGTGGGCGCGCAGGCCCCGATCATCCAGAAGGCGCAATTCGCCGAGTGCCTGGGCCCCAAGGCGCCCGAATGCACCGACGCGAACTTCGCCCCGATCGGCACCGGCCCCTTCGTGGTGACGGAGTTCCGCCCCAATGACGTGATCCAGCTGAAGGCGAACGAGAACTACCGCGACCCGGCCAAGCCGGCCTTCGCCAACGTGGTGTTCAAGGGCGGCGGCGACGCCGCGGCCGCGGGCCGCGCGGTGCTGGAAACCGGCGAGTTCGACTATGCCTGGAACCTGCAACTCGCCCCCGAGGTGCTCGCCAACATGCAGGCCGCGGGCAAGGGCCAGGTGGTGTCGGCCTTCGGCACGCTGGTGGAGCGGATCATGGTCAACCTGACCGACCCCTCGGCCGAACTGGGCGACGAGCGCGGCACCGCCAAGCACCCGCACCCGATCCTCAGCGACAAGGCCGTGCGCCAGGCGCTGTCCATGGCCATCGACCGCGCGCTGCTGGTCGAGATCGGCTATGGCGACGCCGGCCGGCCGACCTGCAACGTGCTGCCCGCGCCGGAGATCTACAAATCCACCGCCAACGACGCCTGCCTGGTGCAGGACATCGAGGGCGCCAAGAAGCTGCTGGACGAGGCCGGCTGGACGCCCGGCCCCGACGGCGTGCGGGTGAAGGACGGCAAGCGCCTGTCGCTGCTGTTCCAGAGCTCGACCAACGCGGTGCGCCAGGACTTCCAGGCGCTGATCAAGCAGTGGTGGTCGGAGATCGGCGTGGAGACCGAGCTGAAGAACATCGACGCCAGCGTGTTCTTCGGCGGCGATCCGGGCAGCCCGGACACCTTCCAGAAGTTCTTCGCCGACGTGGAGATGTACGCCAACAACTTCGACGGCACCGACCCCGAGGCCTACATGGCCAACTGGGAATGCAAGCAGGCCCCGCGGCCTGAGACCCAGTGGCAGGGCAACAACATGCCGCGCTACTGCTCGGAAGCCTATGACGCGCTGGTGGCCGAAATGGCCAAGACCGGCGACATCGGCAAGCGCGCGGAGCTGGCCAAGGCGATGAACGACATGCTGATGCAGGACTATGTCATCATCCCGCTGGTCGACCGCGGCCGTGTCTCGGCGCATTCGAACACGCTGGGCGGCGTTGTCCTGAACACCTGGGACAGCGAGCTGTGGAACGCGGCCGACTGGTACCGCATCAAGTAAGCTGAGCCGCGCCCCGGCCCGCCCGGCGGGCCGGGGCGCATTCCCTTCTGACGACAGACTTCTGACCCGAGGCATCGCATGTTTACCTTCACGCTCCGACGTCTCTTGCTGGCCATCCCGACGCTTCTGTTCATCAGTCTGATCATCTTCCTGCTGCTCGACTTCGCCCCCGGCGACCCGACCGCGCAGTTGCCGCTGACCATCCCGCCCGAGGTCAAGGCCAAGATCCGCGAAAGCCTCGGACTGGGAGAGCCGATCCACATCCGCTACCTGCTGTGGCTGAAGCAATTCGCCGTGGCCGAGCCGCTGCACGCCTTCGACGCGACCTTCGGCACGCATTTCGGCGAGGGGATGCAGCGCGTGATCTCGTGGCAGACCCGCAGCCCGGTCGGCGACATCATCGCCCAGCGGATGCCGCAGACCCTGTGGGTGGTGGGGCTGTCCTATGTCCTGGGCACGCTGATCGCGCTGCCCATCGGGGTGCTCTCGGCCTACCGGCAATACAGCTGGTTCGACCAGCTCGGCACCTTCGTGTCGATGGTGGGCTATTCGGTGCCCACCTTCTTCACCGGCGTTCTGCTGATCGTGATCTTCGCGGTGAACCTCGGGTGGTTCCCCTCGATCTACGACACCACCCATGTGGTCAGCGACTGGGACAGCTTCGTCTTCCAGGTGCGCCAGATGGTGATGCCGGTCGCGGTTCTGGCGCTCTACAACGCGGCGCAGATCAGCCGCTTCATGCGCGCCTCGATGCTGGACAATCTCGGCCAGGACTATGTGCGGACCGCACGCGCCAAGGGGATGAGCGAGAAGGTCGTGGTGCTGGTCCACGTCCTGCGAAATTCGATGATCCCGGTGGTGACGGTGATCGCGCTGGGGGTGCCCACGATCTTCGGCGGCGCCATCATCACCGAGCAGGTGTTCAAGGTGAACGGCCTCGGCCAGCTGCTGATCACCGCGATCTACGCCAACGACATCCCGATGGTGCAGACGCTGACCTTCATCTTCGCCATCCTGATCGTGCTGTTCAACCTGATTGCCGACGTGCTTTACGGCATTCTCGACCCGAGGATCCGCTATGACTGACACCGCCCCCCTGAAGGAAGAGGCCTATCGCCCGCCGCGCAGCCAGTGGTGGGACGTGTGGGACCAGTTCTCGACCCATCGTGGCGCGCTGATCGGAACGATCGTGTTCCTCACCATCGTCTTCGCGGTGCTGATCGGCCCCTATCTGTGGACGATAGAGCCCACCTTCATCGACATCCGCGCCCGCAACCAATCGCCAAGTTTCGCCCATCCGCTGGGCACCGACCAGCTGGGCCGCGACATGCTGGCCCGCATGATGGCGGGCGGAAAGGTCTCCATCGCCGTGGGCTTCACCGCGATGCTGCTGTCGCTGCTGCTGGGCACGCTGATCGGGGTCCTGGCGGGCTATTTCCGGCGGCTCGACGGGCCGCTGATGCGGCTGACCGACCTGTTCCTCGCCCTGCCGCTGCTGCCGCTGCTGCTGGTCATGGTCATGCTGTTCCGCGAGACGCTGTCGGCGCGTTTCGGGCCCGAGACCGGCGTATTCATCCTGATCGTGGTGGCCATCGGCATCACCTCCTGGATGCAGACCGCGCGCATCGTGCGCGGCGACGTCCTGGCGCTGAAGGAGCGCGAGTTCGTCCTCGCCGCGCGCTCCATCGGCACGCCCAGCCGCCGCATGATCACCCGGCATGTGCTGCCCAACGTGCTGTCGCCGGTGATGGTCTCGGCCACGCTGGGCATCGCCAACGCGATCATCACCGAAAGCGCGCTGTCCTTTCTCGGCCTCGGCTTCCCGCCGGATTTCCCGACCTGGGGGCGGCTGTTGTTCGACGCGGTGGACTACCTGCAACAATACCCCGAGCGGGTGCTCTGGCCCGGCCTCGCCATTTCCTTCACCGTGCTGTCGGTGAATTACATGGGCGACGGGCTGCGCGACGCGCTCGACCCGCGGATCCGCGGCCGCTGAGCGCGGGCTGAAGATCACCCGCATCCCGCCGACCGGCGTGGCGCTGCGCGTCCTGTCCGACAGCGCCGGGCGGACCGTGGTCCGGGTCGGCCACAAGGGTAGCCTGACCGGTGTGCCGGAGACCCTCGCCGCGCCGGGCCAAACGCCCCTCGACGACGGCGACCTGGTCTTCGTCGAGGCCGGGCGGCGGCGCGCGCCGAAGGTCATGCGCAAACGCTTCGGCACCGAACTGGACGAGTGACGCCGGTAAAAAAGAACGCCCGCGCCGCCGGCGCGGCGCCGGAGGGGGGCGATGTTTGCGGCGGCGTCGACGGGACCGGATGCCGTCCCACCCTGGCCGACAGATCGGAACATTGTCCCATCCAAAGCCGCCTCAGACACATGTGCGCAGCTTGATTCAACGCCTATCCTCGCGCAAATGGGACAACATTCCTTTTCCGCGGGAGTTTCCCCATGTTCGAGACCTTCGGCTTCGACACCCTCACCGCCCCTCAGGCGGCGATCTATTTCGGCCTTGCCCTCGGCCTCGCCTTCGGCGCGCTGGCCGAGGTCACGCGCTTCTGCTTCCGCCGCGGGCTGATCGGTCCGGCGGCCGAACGCCGCCCGGCGCTGGCGGTCTGGCTGACCGCGCTGGCGGTGGCGATCCTGGGCACCCAGGGCGCGGTGGCCCTGGGCTGGATCGGCTTCGCCGAGCACCGCCTGCTGGCGCCGGACCTGCCCTGGGCGGCGATCCTGCTGGGCGGGCTGCTGTTCGGTGCGGGCATGGTGCTGACCCGCGGCTGCGCCTCGCGGCTGACGGTGCTGGCGGGCTCGGGCAACCTGCGGGCCGCGCTGGTGCTGGTGGTCTTCGCCCTGACCGCGCATGCCACGCTGAAGGGCGTCCTCGCGCCGCTGCGCCAGGCGCTCGGCACGCTGACCCTGCCGCTGGGCGAGGCCGCCGTCCTGCCCGCCGCCTGGGGCGTGGCGCTGGCCCTCGCCCTGCTGGGCTGGGCGGTGCTGTCGGGCGCGCGGCGCGCGCATCTGGCGGGCGCCGCGGCGCTTGGCCTGCTGGTGCCGCTGGGCTGGGTGGGCACCGGATTCGTCCTTTATGACGAGTTCGAGCCGATCGCGCTGGAAAGCCTGTCCTTCACCGCGCCGGCCGCCGACACCCTGTTCTGGACCGTCGCGTCCAGCGCCGTTCCGGCGCGGTTCGGCGTCGGGCTGGTGGGCGGCGTGCTGATCGGCGCGGCGGCGCTGGCGCTGCTCTCGGGCCGCTTCCGCTGGCAGAGCTTCGAGACCCCCGCCCAGACCGGCCGCTACCTGGCCGGCGCGGTGCTGATGGGCTTCGGCGGGGTTCTGGCGGGCGGCTGCACCGTGGGCGCGGGCCTGTCGGGCGTGCCCACGCTGGCCCTCTCGGCGCTGCTCGCACTGGCGGCGATCGCGGCGGGCGGCATCGGCGCCGACCGCGCGCTTTCCCGCCTCAGTGGAAGCTCTTCCGGATCCGCCGCACCATCAGCCACACCGCAAGCACCACAACGGGCGTAAGCACCGCCGTCAGCGTCCCCTTGCCGATCCCCGCGACATCGGCAAGGGGATAGGCGACGTAGCCCGCCAGCGACACCGCGTAATAGCTGATCGCGACCACAGACAGCCCCTCGACCGTGTGTTGCAGGCGCAGCTGCAAGTCAGCGCGCCGGTCCATGCTTTCCAGCAGCTTCTGGTTCTGGGCCGAGCGCGCCACGTCCACCTGCGTGCGCAGCAGGTCGCCCGCCCGCGTCGCCCGCTCGATCATCGAGCGCAGCCGCGCCTCGGTCGATTTGATCGTCCGCATCGACGGATCGTAGCGGCGCATCATGAATTCGCGGAAGGTCTGCCGCCCCTCGAAACGGGCCTCGCGCATCACCTCGATGCGCTGGTGCACCAGCGCCTCGTAGGCCGCGGTGGCCGAAAAGCGGAACGAGGCCAGCGCCAGCATGTTCTCCAGCTCGGCCGAGATTTCCAGCAGCGCGTGCAGCGTCTGCTCGGGCTGGCGCGCGCCGCCGGTCATGTCGGCGGTCAGCGCCGAAAGCTGGGTGTCGATCTCGCCCATGCGCACGGAGAGGTCGCGCGCCCGCGGCAGGCCCAGCATCGACATGGTCTTGTAGGTCTCGATCTCGGTCAGGCGCTGCACCATGCGCCCCACCCGGCGCGCGCCGGTATCGGGCCGCACGAACAGCGCGAAACGCATGTGCCCGGCCGGATCGATGCGGAAATCCGAGGCCATGATGGCGCTGTCGTCCAGCACCGAGGAACAGGCCAGGCTTTCGGGCACGAACCACTCGTAGAGGCGGCGCACGATCTCGCCGTCGGCCTGCCGCTGCTGTTCGACCCGGATCAGCGCCGAGGTGATCCGCTTGCCCGGCGCGGCGGCCAGCCAATCCTCGGGAAACACATCGAAGGCCGCCGGGTCGAAGGGTCGGTCGGCCACGCCGTCGCTGAACATGGTGTAGGTGACGAACTCGGTGTGGCTTTCCCATTTCAGCCGGTGCCGGCCGATCTGGCCGAAATAATGCGTGGCCTCGGGCTGCGGGTGCGGCGCGCCGAAGCGGTCCAGCAGGTCGAGCAGATGCGCTTGGTCAGCCGCGCGGTCGCGGGTGGCGGCGTCCTGCGGCTGCTTGATCGCCAGGAAGGCCGCGTGGCAGGGCGTCTCCAGCGAGGGGAACGGCCGCGCGTGCAGCTCGTTGGCCAGGGCATAGCGCAGCGGGTGATCTTCGATCTGGGTCATGGGCGCGGCTTTCGGGTTTTCCCCATTCCTAGCGGAATGGGGCGCAAAGTAAACGGGAACGCTCAATGAATACGACGGGTTATCGGTGCGGCATTGTGTGCCGCCGTCCCGAAAAGGGAGGCCATGTCTCGGGCGCGCGTTGGCCTGCCTTGAAGCCGCTGCAGACCTTGGCTGGAGGTCCATCAAGAGGAGGCTGGCGGCCGCGGCCCGGCGTGGCCGCCGGGTGGAAGGGATGATCGGCGTGTCCGTCCGGTGCATGGCCGCTCCGTCCGCGGAGCGGGCGAACGCGGTCTCGCGACATCTCCAAAAGAAAACCGCCCCGCGCGGGATGCGCGGGGCGGCCTGATGGTCTGCCGGGTCGACGTCACTCGATCATGGTCAGGAGCTTGTCGATGGAGGCCTTTGCGTCGCCGTAATACATCCGCGTATTCTCCTTGAAGAACAGCGGGTTCTCGATGCCCGA
>NZ_JAGSOU010000015.1 GCF_018139985.1 Actibacterium sp. MT2.3-13A
CTCCGCTCCCGGCGCGCTTGCCCAAACCGACCAACCCAACTACCAATCCCAAACCCGCAGACTCTCGTTATGAACGAGGGACCACCGGGGGGCAGGTCATGGACCATGATCGCTGCGCGTAGAACGAACAGCCATTTGCAGGAAGATGTTTCAGAGCACGACGTTGTTTAATGAAAGGTGGCTCTGGACCGGTAGTTCCTGAAGCCGCAGCCGGGCGGCGCGCCTGCTAAGGGTTTGTTGCGGGCATCTGACGGTCTTGCTCAGTCAAAGGGCCTTGACCTTGTGACCTTGATAGGTGCCTTAACTTCGAGATGAGGCTTCGCCGCCCTCCAAGAAACCTGAGGCGATCTCGGTGGCAATGCTCTCCATTCGAGCTGTTCCATCATCTATCAGATGTCCGTACTGGGTCATCGTGAAAGCAGCGTCATGATGCCCAAGCAGTTTTTGCGCTTCCAAGTAGAGTCCCTTACGCATCAAACTTGACGCGAAGTAATGCCGCAGGGAATGAATTCCCAGTCGTGTGACGCCCGCCTCCCTTTGGACGCGGTACCATCCTTGGGCGTTCACTGCGGAATGATGAATCGGAGTGCCGCTACGTGTGGGAAAAACCCATTCATAGTTGTGTGCCGAAAGCTGATCGCGAAGCCATGGCCGCACTTGCTTCGCGACGGGAACCGTTCGATAGGCATAGCCGCTCTTGAGCAGGCCGACACGATCAGCGTTGTCGCGCCCCCTCCTCGCTTGGTCTACGCGGCGCTCGATTGTCAGAGTTGTTAGGTCAGGGGCGAAATCATCCCGCTTAATTCCGAGCGCTTCTGAAATGCGTATGCCCGTTGTGGACATCAGAGCGAACAGCGCACTGTATTTGACGAATGCGCGCCGGACTTGAAGGTTTGGGTGCTGACGCAGTTCTTCAAGCTTTTCCATAATAGCTCGCATTTCTTGCTCCGAATGAATGCGAGCCCCTTGCCGCTTCTCCCTTGTGCTGCGGACCTGTACCGCCAACTTGTAGCCGGGGCTTTTGGTCAAGATATCCCTTGCCACTCCCCAGTTCAGGATCGATTTGACCAGATTGAAGGCGTGGCTTGCCGTTCTTCTCGATGGGTAGCGGGCGATCAAGGTGTTCATCAGCTCGATCATGTGATCCCGCGTCAGCCTGGAGACTGGCACATCGCCTATCTCGCCGAAAATGTATTGGTCCAAATAGTGTTGGTAATAGTGGAGCGTGGAGTGCTCCAAGGGCGCCTTCCCATCTCGTCCAATCCGAGAGGCTTCGATGTATTGGCCTGCGAGGTCGCGGAATTTGAGATTGGAGGTGCGCGGGTTTCCACCTGTCTCGAGTGCCGCGGCGATTTCCGCTCGCCGCTTATACGCGTCAGTTTGTTTCGAGAAAGACTCCTCGCATTGCTGTCCAGTTGCAGGATCGCGCCAACGCACACGATATCTGCGCCTGCCATTCTGGGTCCGACGGCTTACGATAACACGCTTGGATGTCATGAGCCCTTTTCCCTTCCCACTAGATTCGCACGCCAAGGTGGGGCAAACTGTGGGCAGCTTGTGGGCAACAATCAACGAAAGAGTAACTTACCAAATTCAGATCTGGTAAGTGCCTGAAAAGGCGAGGTTTTATGGCTGGGGTGGTAGGATTCGAACCTACGGTACACGGTACCAAAAACCGCTGCCTTACCACTTGGCTACACCCCAACGGTGCGCGGTTATCTACGACCAACCGCCCGGGTCTGCAAGCCCAATTTCGCGAAAAAATCGGGCCTGCGGGATCATATTTTCTGGTCGTACTCGCCGACCGACGGTTCGGTGCGGATCACCGCGTCGATCTCGGCGAAAATCGCGCGCAGCTCGTCTTCGCTCTCGGCGCTTTCGCAGACCACCACCAGGTTCGGCGTGTTCGAACTGGCCCGCACCAGCCCCCAGGAGCCGTTGTCGAGGATCACCCGCGCGCCGTTCACCGTGACCACGCGGTCGATCCCGCGGCCGGCCAGCTTTTCGCCCGCCTCGGCCTTGGTCACCAGCTTTTCGACCAGCCGCGCCAGCACGTCGTATTTCTCGGTATCGGCGCAATAGGGCGACATGGTGGGGGTGGACCAGGTGCGCGGCAGGGCCTTGCGCAGGTCCGACATCGACTGGCCCGGGTTGCGGTCCATCAGCTTGCAGATCTCCACCGCCACGCGCATGCCGCAGTCGTAGCCGCGGCCGATCGGCTCGGCCAGGAAGTAGTGGCCGGATTTCTCGAATCCCGCCAGCGCGCCCAGATCCTTGACCCGGCGCTTCATGTGGCTGTGGCCGGTCTTCCAGTAATCGGCCTTGGCGCCATGCGCCTTCAGCTCGGGGTCGGAGGCGAAGAGCCCTGTCGATTTCACGTCGGCCACGAAGGTCGCGCCGGGGTAGAGCTTGCTCAGGTCGCGGGCCATGATCACGCCCACCTTGTCGGCGAAGATCTCCTCGCCCTCGTCATCGACCACCCCGCAGCGGTCGCCGTCGCCGTCGAAGCCCAGCGCCAGGTCGGCGCCCGAGGCTTTCAGCGTATCGGCCATGTCATGCAGCATGTGCATGTCCTCGGGGTTGGGGTTGTAGTTGGGGAAGGTGTAGTCGAGCTTGTTGTGGCTCGGCACCACCTCCACCCCGATCCGCTCCAGGATCTCGGGGGCGAAGGCCGAGGCCGTGCCGTTGCCGGTGGCGCAGACGACCTTCAGTTTGCGCGACATCCTGAAATCGCCCACCAGATCGTCGATATAGGCTTCCTTCACCCCGTCCACGAATTCATAGGCGCCGCCGGGGCGGCAGTCCCAGTCGCCGCCCAGAACGATATCGCGCAGTTCGGACATTTCCTCGGGGCCGTGGGTCAGCGGGCGCTCGAAGCCCATTTTCACCCCGGTCCAGCCGTTGGGATTGTGCGAGGCGGTGACCATCGCCACCGCCGGCACGTCCAGGTGGAACTGCGCGAAATAGGCCATGGGCGAAAGCGCAGGGCCGATATCCTTGACCGTGATGCCGGCGCGCATCAGTCCCAGGATCAGCGCGTTCTTGATCGCCAGCGAATAGTCCCGGTAGTCGTTGCCGACCGCGATCAGCGGCGCGATCCCGCGGCGCTGCATCTGCGTGCCCAGCCCCAGCCCCAGCGCGGTGATGCCCGGCAGGTTGATCTGGTCGGGGTATTTCCAGCGCGCATCGTATTCGCGGAAGCCGGTGGGGGTGATCATCGCGTCGCGCAGGAATTCCCAGGTGTTCTGGGACACTTCGTAAATCGGTTTGGTCACGGGGCAGTCTCGCTCTGGTCTTGGATCTAAAGGCGGATGGGGTTGGCCTTGGCCAGCCCGTCGAATTCCATCAGGGTGTGAATAAGGTTTTCCATCTGGTCGAGCGGGATCATGTTCGGTCCGTCCGACGGCGCATGATCTGGGTTCTCATGGGTTTCGATGAAGACGCCGGCGATCCCCAGCGACACCGCCGCGCGGGCCATGACAGGGGCGAACTCGCGCTGCCCGCCCGAGGCGCCGCCGAGGCCACCAGGCTGCTGCACCGAATGGGTGGCGTCCATGATCACCGGGTAGCCGGTCCTGGCCATCTGGGGCAGGGCGCGCATGTCGGTCACCAGCGTGTTGTAGCCGAAGGAGGTGCCGCGTTCGGTCAGCAGGATGCGGCGGTTGCCGGTGGCCTCGACCTTGTCCACGACATTGGCCATGTCCCAGGGTGCCAGGAACTGACCCTTCTTGATGTTCACCGCGGCCCCGGTCCGGCCCGCGGCCAGCAGCAGGTCGGTCTGACGGCACAGGAAGGCGGGGATCTGAAGCACGTCTGCGACCTCGGCCACGGGCGCGCATTGCGCGACCTCATGCACATCGGTCAGCACCGGCAGCCCCAGCGCCTTCTTCACGCCGGCGAGGATGTCCAGCCCGGCCTCCATGCCCACGCCGCGCATCCCCGACAGCGAGGTGCGGTTGGCCTTGTCGAAGCTGGCCTTGAAGATGTAGCCGGCCCCGGCGCTGGCGCAGATCTCGGCCATGCGCCCGGCGATCATCTGGGCATGGTCCGCGCTTTCCAGCTGGCAGGGGCCGGCGATCACGGTCAGCGGGCGGTCATTCGAGACGCTCAGCGCGCCGATGGTCACGTCATGCATGTCTAGGCAGAAACCTGTTCTCGGAGGATGGAAGCCGTCATGGATATCATGAGGTATATCCCGCCGAAGATCAGGAAGGCCAGCAGAGTGTTCTCGAAGGCCCGCGGGTAGGTCGGCTCGTCCGGGGCGACGGGGCTGACGCCCAGCGACAGGTAGCGCACCTGGCGGTTGGCCTCGATCCGGGCGGTCTCGAGCTGTTGCAGCGCCTGTTGCAGCAGCAATTGGCGGTTGGCCAGGTCCGCCTCGGCGATGCGCAGTTCGGCCGAGATGCGGGCCAGCGAATCGGTGCCCTGCGTGCTTTCGGTCATCGAGGCGCGCAGCTGCGCCACCAGCGCCTCGAGGCGCTTGATGTCGCCCTTCACGCCCTCCACGCGGGCGGCGTTGGGGCGCGGGTTGTCGAGCAGCTGCTGCAGCTGCAGCTTCTTTTCCTGAAGCTGCACCTCGAAGGTGGAGATCTGGCCCATCAGCGCGCTGGTCTCGGTTACCGGGTCGAGCACGCCCAGACGCTCCTGCAGGTCGAGCACGCGCTGCTGCGCCGCCTCGACCTTGGCCTCGGCGTCGCGGAACGAGGCGCGGGCACCCGCCATCTGGTCCTCTCGCAGCCGCTGGGTTAGCCCGTCTACGCGTTCCTCGGCATAGGAAATCAGCGCCTCGGAAAACGCCGCGCTGGTCCCGGGATCGGCGGCGATGACCTCCATCTTCAGGATGCCCTCGGTCGGGTCGTAGCCGATCTGCACGTTGCGTTTGTAGATCTTGTAGGCGGCTTCGAAGCTGGCACCCTGGTCCAGTTTCTGGATCGGGTCGATGCCCGCCTGACTGAAATGTGCCTTGAAGCCGAGATCGGAGTCCAGCCGCCGCATGGCGTCGCGCGACTGCAGGTAGCTCTGCACCGCGATCGAATCCTGCTGCACGGCCAGGCCGGTGCCCGCGAACATGCTGCCCAGCCCGCCGGCGACCTGGCTTTCGGCCTGCTGGATCACGAATTCCGATTTCGTGGCATACATCGGCGTCGCCACGAAGTAATAGTAATAGCCGGCCAGCAGCGTCGGCAGCATCACGAAGAACCCCAGCCGGGTCAGCATCAGCGCAAAGCGGCGCCGGCGGCGGCGGGCGATGTCCTGCTGGATGCGCATGATCTCTCGCGCGCGGGTGTCGGCGCCCATCACCTCGGTCGAGGGCAGCTGCGGACTGCGCCCCTGCGGCACGGTCTGCGGCAGCTGCGGCAGGGTGGTCTGGCGGCCCTCGCTGGCCACCAGTTCCAGCATGTTGGCGCGGTGGAACGGGTCGATCCCCTGCTCGCGCAGCAGCCGCACCGCGTCGAAATCCGAGGTCGGCGCCAGCCCGTGTTTCTGCGCGACGCGCCGGGCCATGCGCAGCTGCCGCCCGGTCAGACCCTCGCGGCGGATCGCGGTGATTTCCTCGTCGACGCCGCGCGCGGCGGGTGTGGCCGGCGCGGCGGAGGCCGCGGCGGGCTGCGGCGCGGCGGTCGGGAACGGCCCGGCGCCGAAGCCGTCGTCGACGGTCTCGGCGGCGTCCTCGGGGCGCGGGCGGCCGTTGCCGAGCGGGCCGCTGCGGCGGATGCGGAACTTCTTAGCCTTGGGTTTCGTAGTCATAGAGTCTTTTTGCCTCTTCCAAGGTATCGAACTGGTACAACTGCCCGTCTCTTAACACGGCGGCCTGGCGGCAGAACTTCTCAAGTGTCGCGGCCTGATGCGAGACCACGACCACGGTCGCCCGCTCGAGCCGCTCGCGCAGGATGGCGCCGGCCTTGCGGTTGAACTCCACATCCGTGGTCGAGGGCATCCCCTCATCGATCAGGTAGATGTCGAAATCCAGCGCCAGCATCAACGAGAAGCTGAAACGCGCGCGCATGCCCTGGCTGTAGGTGCCGATGGGCATGTCGAAATATTCGTCGATATTGCACAGCCAGCGCGAGAAGGCCTCGACGTAATCGGGGTCGAGGCCATAGAGCCGTGCGATGTAGCGGGCGTTCTCGGTGCCGGTGTGGCGACTGACCACGCCGCCCATGAAACCCAGCGGAAAGGAGATGCGGCATGTGCGCAGGATCTGCCCCTCGTCGGGTTTCTCCAGCCCGGCCATCATGTTGATCAGCGTCGTCTTGCCGGTGCCGTTCGGCGCCAGGATGCCCAGCGAGCGGCCCAGTTCCACCCGGAACGACACGCGGTCAAGGATCACCTTGCGCTGCTTGCCCGTCCAGAAGGACTTGCTGACATTGATGAACTCGATCATGGGTCGGTTCTGCCTCTGTCCGGGAGCGCGGCCCGGCGTTTCCTCTCCGGTGACATTACCGGCGGTTTTGGGCGGCATTATGTCCTGCGGGAACGCTAATATTCAATGAACTCATGCGCTTTGCGGCGATAAAATGGCAAAGGCCGGCGCAGGTGCAGCGCCGGCCTCGCAAAGCCCCCGCGGAGGGAGGGCCTCAGGCTTTCTGTTTCTCCACCCGGCAGATCTTGCCCACGACGATCGCGATGATCGCGGCGGAGAAGCTGAACAGCGCGCCCATCTTGGCCGCGTCCTGAACACGGATGCCCTCCAGCTGCACCGAGCCGTCGAAGGCCACAGAGGCGACGAACAGCGAAACGGTGAAGCCGATGGCCGCCACGCAGCCGATCACCAGCAGGTCGATTGTGCGCATGCCGGCCGGCAGGCCCAGCCGCAGCGGATGCGCCGCGATATAGCCGAAGATCAGGACGCCCATGGGCTTGCCAAGCAGCAGGCCGAAGAGCACCAGCCAGGTCGGTGAGCCGATCGAGGCGAACTCCACGCCCGCGTTCAGCAGGCCGAAGAAGAACAGGATGATCTCGACCGGGTGCTTGAGCGCGTGCTCGATCGTGTTCAGCAGGTCGGTAAGGTAGGTTTCGGCCTCCGAGAAGATTCCGAAGGCACGGTCGGCATGCGGGATCGTCGGCACCACCGGCAGCAGGCCCAGCGCCGGGTGCAGGCCGGCTTCCTGGAAGCCGTACCAGCTCAGCGCGCCGGCGATCAGGTAGGGCCAGAAGCTCAGGTATTTGCGCACCCAGCTCGATTTAGTGCGCAGCTGGTCGCCGCGATCCATCACCCGCGGCAGCCAGTTGAACAGGACGAACACCGCCAGCGCCACGCCCGCCGACAGCAGCAGCCATTCCGGTGCGAGCTCGCCCGAGGGGTAGAAGATGGCCAGGATGATCAGCCCCGCCGCATCGTCCGCGATCGCCAGCAGCAGCAGGAATCGAACCGCCGGATGCCCCGCGCCGAAGACCAGGCGGCCGACGAGATAGGAGAACGCGATGTCGGTGGCCGTCGGGATCGCCCAGCCGCGGCTGACCGCGTTGAACGTGTCCGAGCCCAGCAGCATGGCCAGGCCAAGGTACACGACGATCGGCCCCAGCATGCCGCCGGCGGTGGCAAACAGCGGCGTCGCCGCCTTCTTGCCGCGCAGCGAGCCGTTCTTGAGGATGATCGCCTCCCAGACCTCCTTGGCCGCGATGGCGAAGAAGAAGGCCATCAACACGTCGTTGACCAGGTAGTGCAGGGTCAGGGTGCGGTGCACATTGCCCGCCTCGTCGAGATGCGCGTGGCCGATGATGAAATCGTCGATCAGCACCATTTCCACGAAATCGTGGTAGGAATGGGCATCCACATTGGCCCAGACCAAGGCGATGATCGCGCCCCCGATCAGCAGGAGCGAGTAGTTGGTTACAAAGTTCCAGACCCTGTACATGCGTGCGTGTCCCCCCATAGTTTCACCGTCAGATAGAGCATGTGAAACCGGGGGGCAACCGCCCGAAGTTCACGAGATTACCTTCGAGGCCGCCGACAGGCGGCCAAGGCCCGCGACCGGACCGCGGGGCCGGCGCGGGCAGGGGCCGGGCGGGCAGTTTCGGGCGGGGGAGGCAACCCTCCAATTTGCATCCTCCGGCGCCCTTTCCTAAGTAGACGGGAATGAGCGATCCCTGCCCCGCCTTCTCCGATCTTCTGGCCGAGCTTTCGGACTGCCGGTTCTGCGCCGACCGTTTCGCGGCCACCGCCACGGCCCATGCGCCGCGGCCGGTGCCCTGGTTCCGGCCCGGCGCCCGCATCCTGGTGGCCGGGCAGGCGCCCGGGATGCGGGTGCACAAGGCAGGCAAGCCCTTCTTCGACCCGTCGGGCGAGAGGCTGCGCGACTGGATGGGGATCGACGAGGGGGTCTTCTACGACCTGTCCCGCGTGGCGGTGCTGCCGATGGCCTTCTGCTTTCCGGGCTATGACGCCAAGGGCGCGGACCTGCCGCCGCCGACGCTCTGCGCGCGGACGTGGCATGTTCGAATTATGCAAGAGCTGGGGGAAATTCCCCTGACCATTTTGATCGGCGGCTATGCGCAAAGGTGGCATTTGGGAAAGAGGGCCGGCCCCGTCACCGCCACGGTGGCGGCCTGGCGGGACCATGCGCCGCGCGTCTTTCCCTTGCCGCACCCGTCCTGGCGCAATACGGCATGGCTGAAGAAAAACCCGTGGTTCGAGGCCGAGCTTCTGCCGGTTCTGCGGGCCCGTGTGCAAGAGGTGCTGGATGACTGATCAAACCCCGCTGGACCGGGCCCACGCGGCCATGCAGGCCGATCCCGAGGATGCGGCGGCGCGGCTACGCTTCTACGAGAGGCTGGCCGATGCCGAGCTGTTCGTTCTGCTCTTCGAAGAGCCGCGGGGCGAGCAGATCATGCCGCAGGTCTTCGACGTGGAGGAGGGCCGCGTGATCGTGGTCTTCGACCGCGAGGAGCGGCTGGCCGAATTCGCGCGCGAGACCGTTCCCTACGTCGCGCTCAGCGGCCGGCTGGTGGTGGGCATGCTGGCCGGCCAGGGCATCGGGCTGGGCGTGAACCTGTCGGTTGCGCCCTCCTCGATCCTGATCCCGGCGCAGGCGGTGGACTGGCTGGCCGAAACGCTGCAGCAGCGCCCGACCGAGATCGAGGCGCGCCCCGAGGAACTGCATGCGCCGGCCGGGCTGCCCGAGCCGCTGCTCTCGGCGCTGGACGCCAAGCTGGCGGCGGCCGGCGGGCTGGCAAAGATGGCCTATCTGGCCGGGGTGAGCTACGCGGGCGGGGCGCGGGGCCACATGCTGGCCTTCATCGACCCCGCGCCGGGGGCCGAGGGCGCGCTGGCGCAGGCCGCGGGCGAGGCGCTGACCTTTTCCGGCATCGAGGCGGGCGCGATGGACGTGGGATTCTTCGCGGCCGCCGACCCGATCGCGGCGCGGCTGGCCAAGGTGGGGCTGCGCTTCGACCTGCCGCAGGCGGAGGCGCAGGCGCAGGTTCCTAGCGCGAAGCCGGGGATGGACCCTGCGCAACCTCCGAAGCTGCGCTAGGCGGCGCCGTCGCGCGGTGAGTATTTGGGCCAAGAAGAAGGGGGCTCAGTAGCCCTGTTTGCGGTCCACCCGGAACAGGAACGGCTCGCCCGCCTCGCCGCGGCGGATGTTCTCGGCGACGACATCGCTGGCGGTGTCGGCGCGGGTCTCGGAGGCGATATGCGGGGTCACGGTCACCTTGGGATGGGTCCAGAACGGGTGGTCCCGCGGCAGCGGTTCGACGCGGAACACGTCCAGCGTGGCATGGGCGATATGGCCTGAGTCGAGCGCCGCGATGAGCGCGTCGTCGTCGATCAGCTGGCCGCGGCCGGGATTGACGATCACCGCACCCTCGGGCAGGCGGGCGAGGCGCCCGGCGTCGAGAAGGTTCCCGGTCTGGGTCGTGAGCGGCAGCAGCAGCACCACGATCTCGGCGCGCGACAGGGCCGCGTTCAGGCCCTCCGCGCCCGACAGGCAGGTCAGGCCGGGGATGTCCTTGGGGGTGCGGCTCCAGCCGGCAACGTCGAAGCGCAGGGCCGCCAGCGCCTGCGCGCAGGCGCGGCCGAGCTCGCCCAGGCCCAGGACGGCGACGCGGCGGTTGCGCGCGAGCGGCGGCGCGACCGGGGTCCATTCGTGGGCCGGGTTCACGATATGCGCGTCCATGCCGAGATGGTGGCGCAGCACATGGCCGGTGACCCATTCGACCATGCCTTCCTCGAGCCCGGCATCGACCATGCGGCAGAGCGGCTGGGTCAGCGTTTCGTTGCCCACGATCTTTTCCACCCCGGCCCAGAGGCTCAGCACCGCCCTGGCCCTGGTGAAGGGGGTGAAGTCATGGAGCGTGTCGCCCGGGGCGTAGACGATGTAATCGACGCTCTCGGGGGCGTCGGTCGCGGTGAAGAGGTCGACCTCCAGTCCAGCCCTGGCGAAGGCGGCGGGCAGGGCGTGGCGGTAGGTTTGCCAGCGCGCCTCGCCCGCGGCGAAGAGAACTCGGATCATGAACGGCCCCTCGGTCTGTGGATATGCGCGCTCTGCACCAGGCCGAAGGCGGCCATCAGCACCAGCATCGCCGAGCCGCCGTAGGAAACCAGCGGCAGCGGCACGCCGACCACCGGCGCCAGCCCCATGACCATCGACATGTTGAGCGCGAAATAGAAGAAGAAGGCGGCGGAGATCCCGAAGATCAGCAGCGACGAGAACCGGTCCTTGGTTTTCAGCGCCGAGGCGATGCAGAAGAAGATGATCAGCGCGTAAAGCGCGAGCAGGGAAAAGCCGCCGATGAAGCCGAATTCCTCGGCCAGCGTGGTGAAGATGAAATCGGTGTGTTTCTCGGGCAGGAAGTTCAGCCGCGACTGGGTGCCCTGCATGAAGCCGCGTCCGGCCCAGCCGCCCGAGCCCAGGGCGATCTTGGACTGGGTGATGTGATAGCCCGCGCCGAGCGGGTCGGAGGCCGGGTCGAGGAAGGTATCGATGCGGCGATACTGGTAGTCCTTGAGGAACTGCCACTCGGTCCCGCGCGACAGGAAGACGCCGGCCACCAGCCCGCCGCCGGTGGCGATCACGGCGGCGAAATAGGCCCAATGCAGGCCCGCCACGAACATCACCACGCCGCCGCCGGCCACCAGCAGCAGCGCGGTGCCGAGGTCGGGCTGGCGCAGCACCAGGAAGGTGGGCAGCAGGATCAGCACCAGCGGCAGCAGCACATAGAGCGGGCGCGAGACCTTCTTGATGTCGAGCCAGTCGTAATAGGCGGCCAGGATCATCACCAGCGTGATCTTGGTCAGCTCGGACGGCTGCAACCGCATGAAGCCGAGGTCGATCCAGCGCTGCGCGCCCATGCCCACGGCGCCGAACAGTTCCACGAACAGCAGCAGCAGCACCGACAGCGCATAGGCCAGCGCCGCCATGTTGCGCCAGAACCAGACCGGAACGAAGGCGACGGTGAACATGACCACCAGCCCCAGCGCAAAGCGTTTCATCTGCGGCTCGGCCCAGGGCGAGAACGATCCGCCCGCCACCGAGTAGAGCATCATGAAGCCCACCCCCGCCACCGCGGTCAGCAGCAGCACCAGCGCCCAGTTGAGGTGGATCACCTTGCGCCAGCCGCTGGGCACCTGCTTGACCGAATATTCGAGATAGCTCATGCGCGGCTCCGTCCGGGGGCGGGGGGCAGGGGCGCGCGCAGCGGCAGGGCGCGCAGGCGCTCTTCGATCTCGCGGCGCTGGTTCTGCGGATAGGACGAGAGCGGCGGCACCTCGCCGTGCAGGGCGCGCAGCACGATGTCGCGGGCGATGGGCGCGGCCGCGCTGGAGCCGCCGCCGCCATGTTCCACCACCACCGACACCGCGACGCGCGGCGCGTCGAACGGGGCGAAAGCCACGAAGAGCGCGTGGTCGCGCCGCTCCCACGGCAGGTCCTCGTTGCGGGACACGCCGCGGGCGCGTTCGGCGGCGGTGATGTTGCGCACCTGGCTGGTGCCGGTCTTGCCCGCCATCAGCAGCGCGTCGTCGGCGATGCGCGATCCGTAGGCCGTCCCGCGCCGCGAATTGGACACCGAGAACATGCCGCGCTGCACCTTGGCCAGCAGCGCCGGGCTGAGCCCAAGTTCCGCGCCCAGGCCCGAGGGCTGCTCGACCCCGTCCACGGATTTGATCAGCCGCGGCGTGACCGACCGGCCCGTGGCCAGGCGCGCGGTCATCACCGCCAGCTGCAGCGGCGAGGCCAGCACGAAGCCCTGACCGATGGCCGCGTTCAGCGTGTCGCCGACCACCCACTCGGCGCCGCGGTTCTCGCGTTTCCACTCCTTGGTGGGGGTCAGCCCGCCGGCCACCGCCGAGAGCGGCAGTTCGAAGCGGTCGCCGAGCCCGAGGCGGCGGGCCATCTCGGCGATCTTCTCGATGCCGACCCGGCGCGAGATCTCGTAATAGTAGACGTCGCAGGATTGCTGGAGGCTTTCCTCGAGGCTCACATGGCCGTGCCCGCCGTGCTTCCAGCAATGGAAGCGGCGGCCGCCCACCTCCAGGTAGCCGGGGCAGTAGACGGTCTCCTCCGGGGTGATCTGCCCGTCCTCCAACGCGGCGAGCGCGGTAACCATCTTGAAGGTCGAACCCGGCGGGTAGGTGCCCTGTACCGTCTTGTTGGCCAGCGGGCGATAGGGGTTCTCGGTCAGCGCCTTGTAGTCGGCGACCGAGATGCCGCGCACGAATTTGTTGGGATCGAAGCTGGGCGCCGAGGCGAGGCTCAGAAGATCGCCTTCGGCCAGGTCGATCACCACCGCCGCTGCGCTTTCGCCGGAGAGGCGCGCCTCGATGAAATTCTGCAGCCCGTGATCGACGGTCAGTTGCAGATCGGCACCAGGCTGGCCCGGCTCGCGGTCGAGTTCGCGGATCACCCGGCCCACGGCGTTGACCTCGATCCGCTTGGTCCCGGCCTTGCCGCGCAGCCGCAGCTCCTCCTTGGCCTCGACCCCGGTCTTGCCGATCTGGAAGCGCGGGATCTGCAGCACCGGGTCGGGATCCTCGATCCGGCTGAGATCGTAGTCCGACACCGGGCCGACATAGCCCACCACGTGGGCGAAATCCTCAGCCAGCGGATAGATGCGCGACAGGCCCACCTCGGGCGCCACGCCGGGCAGGGCGGGGGCGTTGACCGCGATCTGGGCGACGTCCTCCCAGCTCAGCCGGTCGGCGACGGTGACCGGCACAAAGGGGCTGCGGCGCATGATCTCCTTCAGCGCGCGGTCGATCTCCTCGGGCGTCAGGCGGATGATCCGGGCGACGCGGGCCAACACCTCTTCGACATCGCCGGCATCCTCGCGGACCATGACGATGCGGTAGTTTTGCTCGTTGCCGGCGACGAGGTGGCCGTTGCGGTCGAAGATCATCCCGCGCGCAGGCGGCAGCAGGCGGATGTTGATGCGGTTTTCCTCGGCCAGCAGGCGGAACTGGTCGGCCTGCTCGACCTGCATGTAGCGCATCCGCGCGGCCAGCCCGCCCATGAAGGCCAGTTGCATCCCGCCCAGGACCAGCCCGCGCCGGGTGATGCCGCGGGCGCTTTCCTCGGTGTCGCGGGGGGAATATTTCATCGCGCCCCCCCGGAGTCGGCCTCGGTCGGGGACAGGCGCCGGATGTTGAAGCCCAGCTGCGACACGCCGACCACCGCCGGGTAGGCCGTCAGGGTGAAGACCGCCTGCATCAGCAGATCGCTCAGGCCGGGGGCGGGCACGGCGAAGATGCCCTGCGCCGCCCAATAGGCCACGGTCAGCGCGATCACAGCGCCCGCGACGAAGGCCAGTTCGACCGCGAAGGGCATCTCGGCGGAGCCCTGGTGGCGGCTGCGCAGGAACTCGGCCGCGATCAGCGCCAGCGCGGCCCACAGGCCCGGCGCGCGGCCCAGCAGCATGTCGGACAGGAACAGCAGCGCGCCCAGCAGCAGCGGGGTCACGATGTCGGGCCGGCGCTGCACCCAGGCGAAGACCAGGCACAGCAGAAGGTCGGGGCCGGGCAGGGTGGCGGGCATCATGTCCAGCGGCAGCAGGCGCAGGAACAGCAGAACGGCCGCCAGCGCGACGAACAACAGCCGGTAGCCCCAGCGCTGCGTGGTCGCCGGGTCAACCATCGGCGCCCCCCTCGGAGGCGGCCGGCTCGGCGGCCTCGGCCACCGGGGCCGGCGGGGGCGGTGGCGGCGCGATCAGCCCGCCGGCGTCGCGGATCACCTCGTGGGCATGGCTGCGCAGCACGCGCAGGAATTCCAGCCGCTCGTAATCGGCGGCCAGCCGCACGCGCAGGCGACGCTCGGGGTCCAGCGCGACCTGCCCCACCAGCAGCCCCGCCGGAAACAGCCCGCCATCGCCCGAGCTGACCACGCGGTCCCCGGGACGCACCTGGTCGGGGTTTTCGAGGAACTCGATCAGCGGCGCGGCGGTGTTGTCGCCGGCCAGCATCGCCTGCTGGCCCGAGGGCTGGATCGTCACCGGGATACGCGAGTTGGAGTCGGTCAGCAGGATCACCCGCGAGGTGTTCTTGCCCACGCCCGAGATCCGACCCGCCAGTCCCAGCCCGTCGGTGGTGGCCCAGCCGTCGATGATGCCGTCGCGCGCGCCCACGTTCAGCAGCACCGACTGCCGGAAGGGCGAGCCGGAATCGGCCAGCACCACGCCGGTGACATAGGTCAGTTTGGGATCGAGCCGCACCTTGTTCAGGTCCAGCAGCTTGGCGTTTTCCTGCTCCAGCTGCAGCGCGGCCTCTTTCCAGGCCTTCATCTGGCGCAGTTCGCGGCGCAGCTCCTGATTCTGCTCGGACAGCCGCGCGTAGGACTGGAACCCCTCGACCAGCCCGACCAGCCTGGTCACCGGCAGAAGCGCCCAGTCGAAACTGGGGACCACCCGGTCCACCAGCGTCGCGCGGAAACGCTCAACCCGGGGGCTGTCGATGCGCCACAGCAGGAAGGTGCCCAGCATCAGGACCACCATCACCCCGATCAGGATGTGCCTGACCGGGCGGGCGTAATCCACCTGGGTGTTGCGGTCTCGTGCCATCGCGGCCCCTTGTCAGGCGCGCGTCCCCTCGCGCCTCAGCTGTCGTAGTCTATGACATGGCGCAGTTGTTTTTCATACTCCAGCGCCTTGCCCGTGCCGAGGGCCACACAATTCAGTGACTCGTCGGCGACCGAGATCGCAAGCCCGGTCTGCTCGCGCAGCGCCAGGTCCAGCTCGCCCAGCAGCGCGCCGCCGCCGGTCAGCATCACGCCGCGGTCTACGATGTCGGCGGCAAGGTCGGGTGGGGTCGCCTCGAGCGCGACCATCACCGCCTCGCAGATCTGCTGCACCGGCTCGGCCAGGGCCTCGGCCACCTGCGCCTGGTTGATCTCGATCTCCTTCGGCACGCCGTTCAGCAGGTCGCGGCCGCGGATGGTCAGCGCCGCGCCGCGCCCGTCGTCGGGCATGCGCGCGGTGCCGATCGAGGTCTTGATGCGCTCGGCGGTGGCCTCGCCGATCAGCAGGTTCTGCTGGCGGCGGAGGTAATTGATCACCGCGTCATCCATGCGGTCGCCGCCCACCCGGACGGAGCGCGCGTAGACGATGTCGCCGAGGCTGAGCACGGCCACCTCGGTGGTGCCACCGCCGATATCGACGACCATGTTGCCCGTCGGGTCGGTGATCGGCATGCCCGCGCCGATGGCCGCGGCGATCGGCTCTGCGATCAGGCCGGCGCGGCGGGCGCCCGCCGACAGCACCGACTGCCGGATCGCGCGCTTTTCCACAGGCGTCGCGCCGTGGGGCACGCAGACGATGATCTTGGGCTTGGTGAAGGTGGTGCGCTTGTGAACCTTGCGGATGAAATACTTGATCATCTCTTCGGCCACGTCGAAATCGGCGATCACACCCTCGCGCATCGGGCGGATGGCCTCGATGCTGCCCGGCGTGCGGCCCAGCATCAGCTTGGCGTCCTCGCCCACCGCCAGCACCTGCTTGCGCCCGTCCTTGACGTGGAAGGCGACCACCGAGGGCTCGTTGAGGATGATGCCGCGTCCCTTGACGTAGACCAGCGTGTTCGCCGTGCCGAGGTCGATTGCCATGTCCGACGAGAACAAACCGCCAAATCCTGCCATTGCGTCCTGCCTTGTGTCCGAGCCCGTTTTCCGCCCCGAGTCGCTCGGGGCGGGCCGGGAACGGTTATAGGCTTTCAGTGGTGCAAGGGTAAAGGGCGCATGCCGGGGCGACCAGCGCGTTTCCGCCGCTTGCAGAAATGCTGCAATTCATCGCCTGATGCGGGTGTGGTTTGCTTAAAAATGGCACTTTTCGAATTTCAGCGTGGCGGGCCGGGCCGGTTGGCGCCTGTGGGGCGCCTTGGCCCGGCCCTGGCCGGATGTCGCGGGACCGTGCTCAGACCGTTGCGCGGGCGTCGTCGGGGCGGGTCTTTTCGCGCCGCACCAGCAGGCGGTTCAGCGCGTTCACATAGGCCTTGGCCGAGGCCACGACCGTATCGGTGTCCGAGGACTGGCCGGTGACGATCTTGCCGTTCTCCTCCATCCGCACCGAGACGGTGGCCTGGGCGTCGGTGCCCTCGGTCACGGCATGCACCTGATAAAGCTGCAGCCGCGCCTCATGCGGGAACAGCGCCTTGACCGCGTTGAAGGTCGCGTCCACCGGCCCGTCGCCGGTGCGGGTCACCTGGTGATCCACCCCGTCGATGCTGAGCGTCAGGTCCGCCGATTGCGGCTTCTCGGTGCCGCAGATCACGCGCAGGAATTTCACCTGGATGCGGCCGTGGCCCTCGTCCGAGGAGCTGTCGCGCATCAGTGCGATCAGGTCGTCGTCGTAGACCTCCTTCTTGCGGTCGGCGAGTTCCTTGAACCGGGTGAAGACATCCTTCAGCTGGTTGTCGCCCAGGGTGTAGCCCAGGTTCTCCAGCTTGGAGCGCAGCGCGGCGCGGCCGGAATGCTTGCCCATCACCAGGCTGGTCTCGCTCAGGCCCACGTCCTCGGGGCGCATGATCTCGAAGGTCTGGGCGTTCTTCAGCATGCCGTCCTGGTGGATGCCGCTTTCATGGGCGAAGGCGTTCTTGCCGACGATCGCCTTGTTGTACTGCACCGGGAAGCCCGACACCGCCGCGACACGGCGCGAGATGTTCATGATCTTGGTGGTGTCGATGCCGGTCCGGTAGGGCATGATGTCGTTGCGCACTTTCAGCGCCATCACCACCTCTTCCAGCGCGGTGTTGCCGGCGCGCTCGCCCAGGCCGTTGATCGTGCATTCGATCTGCCGCGCGCCCGCGTCCACGGCGGCCAGCGCATTGGCCGTGGCCATGCCGAGGTCGTTGTGGCAATGGGTGGCGAAGACCACCTCGTCGGCGCCGGGGATGGTCTCGATCAGGCGGCGGATCAGCGCGGCCGACTCCTTCGGCGCGGTGTAGCCCACGGTGTCGGGGATGTTGATCGTGGTCGCGCCGGCCTTGATGGCGATCTCGATCACCCGGCACAGATAGTCGAACTCGGTCCGGGTGGCGTCCATCGGCGACCATTGCACGTTGTCGCACAGGTTTCGGGCGTGGGTCACGGTGTCGTGGATCACTTCGGCCATTTCGTCCTTGCTCAGGTTCGGAATGGCGCGGTGCAGCGGCGAGGTGCCGATGAAGGTGTGGATGCGCGGGCGGCGGGCGTGTTTCACCGCCTCCCAGCAGCGGTCGATATCCAGGGTCTTGGCGCGCGCCAGACCGCAGATAACCGCGTTCTGCGTCTGTTTGGCGATGTCGCTGACGGCGGCGAAATCGCCCTCGGACGCGATCGGGAAGCCGGCCTCGATGATATCGACCCCCATCTCGTCGAGCATGGCGGCGATTTCCAGCTTCTCGTCATGGGTCATGGTCGCGCCGGGGCTCTGCTCTCCGTCGCGCAGGGTTGTGTCAAAGATCAGGACGCGGTCCTGTTTCGCAGTATCGGTCATGTCGGTAATCTTTCGTCTTGTCCTTAGCGTTTGCCGGCGCTTGTCACTGACTGAGCGGCCGCGCCGAAGCGCGCTCAGCGCAGGCTAAGGAGAAGAAGCAGGGCACGGGGAAGCAGGGCGCGTGCGGCAGCCCCGGCAATGATGATATTCTGATCCCGTGCCATGGGGCGGAATATACGGGCTGCGGGCGAAAAGAAAAGCGCGAATTTCGCGGTTTTCCCAGCCGCCCGGCCACTGCGTCAACAAAGACCTTGTCGATGGCCTCGGCTTCAAGCTACGCTCAAGTTATTGAAATATTGGCTTTTGCATTCAGGTCGGCGGGTTGTCCCAGTGTCGACCTTTGACGGAGGGCGCAGCGCCCTGCCGGGCTGCTCTCTCCCAAACGACACGTCCGGGCAGGGCGTTGGCGTCGACGCGCCCCGCACCCGACCAAGAGGAGGGAATATCCATGGCGCATGTTGTCGTATTGGGGGCCGGGCTGGGTGGCACCATCCAGGCCTATGAGCTCCGCGATATGCTGGGCCGCGATCACCAGATCACGGTGATCTCCAACAAATCCTATTTCCAGTTCACCCCGTCGAACCCCTGGGCCGGCGTCGGCTGGCGCAAGAAGAAGGACATCACCATCGAGCTGGAGCCGGTGATGAAACGTCGCGGGATCGAGTTCATCTGCGACGGCGCCGCCAGGCTGGTGCCCGAGGAGAACCGGATCACCCTGCACAGCGGCCGCGAGGTGAGCTACGACTACCTCGTCATCGCCACCGGCCCCGACCTCGCCTTTGACGAGATCGAGGGCTTCGGCCCCGAGAACTACACCAATTCGGTCTGCCATATCGAACATGCCGAGATGTCGGGGGACAAGTGGGAGGATTTCTGCGCCAATCCCGGCCCCATCGTGGTCGGCGCGGTGCAGGGCGCGTCGTGCTTCGGCCCGGCCTACGAATACGCCATGACCATCGACACCGACCTGCGTCGGCGCAAGATCCGCGACAAGGTGCCGATGACCTTCGTCACCTCAGAACCCTATATCGGCCATCTCGGCCTGGGTGGCGTGGGCGACACCAAGGGCATGCTGGAATCGATCATGCGCGAGCGCTCGATCCGCTGGATCACCAACGCCAAGGTCGAAAGGTTCGAGTCCGACAAGGTGCATGTCTCCGAATGCGACGAGACCGGCGCCGAGAAGAAGAAGCACGAGGTCCCCTTCGCCTATGCGATGATGCTGCCCGCCTTCCGCGGCATCCCGGCGCTGATGGGGATCGAGGGGCTGGTCAACTCGCGCGGCTTCGTCATCGTCGACGAATACCAGCGCAACCCGGCCTATCCCAACATCTTCGGTATCGGCGTCTGCATCGCCATTGCGCCCAAGGAGCCGACACCCGTGCCCACGGGCGTGCCCAAGACCGGCTTCATGATCGAATCCATGGTCACCGCCACCGCGCATAACATCCCGCGCATCATCGAGGGCAAGGAGCCGACCGAGATCGCCACCTGGAATGCCCTCTGCCTGGCCGATTTCGGCGATGGCGGCGCGGCTTTCCTGGCAATGCCGCAGAACCCGCCGCGCAACGTCAACTGGTCGGCCAAGGGGCGCTGGGTGCATTGGGCGAAACTGGCCTTTGAGTGGTATTTCATGCGCAAGGTGCGCCAGGGCGTCAGTGAGCCCTTCTATGAGAAGGCCATCATGCGGATGATGAAGATCACCAAACTGAAGACCTGAGCGCCCCACGGGGCGGCCCAGCGCGATAAACCCTCCCGGCGTGGCCGGGAGGGATTTTTTTTCATGCGGGACCCTCGACAGGAGTGCTTTCCGCCCCACCATTTTTCTCATGGTTGGCACAAAAGCATTGGAAGGTACGAGAGCATTGATTGGAACAAGGGCATTGGTCATCGGCGCATCGGGCGGGATCGGCGCGGCCGTCTCCACCGCATTGAAGGCGCGCGGGGCGCAGGTCACGGGGCTGTCGCGGCGCGACGACGGTCTCGACGTCACCCGCGAAGAAACCGTCAAGGCCCGCCTCGGGAGCCTGGAGGGGCCGTTCGACCTGGTGTTCACCGCCACGGGCGCGTTGCATGGCGCGGGCCACGCGCCGGAAAAGACCTTCCGTGCGCTGGAGTCCGAGGCCATGGCCGCGCAATATGCGGTCAACGCGGTCGGCCCGGCGATGGTTCTGAAACATGCGATCGACCTGCTGCCGCGCGACCGGCGCGCGGTGATCGCGGTGCTGTCGGCGCGGGTGGGCTCGATCGGCGACAATTTGATGGGCGGCTGGTACAGCTACCGGGCGGCTAAGGCGGCGGTCAACCAGTTGGTCCGCACCGCTGCGATAGAGCTGGCGCGCACGCACCGGCAGGCGATCTGCGTGGCCCTGCATCCGGGCACGGTCGAGACGGGTTTCACCGCCGATTTCAAGGGCCGCCCCATGGTCTCGCCCCGGCTGGCGGCGCGAAACCTGCTGTCGGTGATCGACCGGCTGACCCCCGAGGACTCGGGCGGCTTCTACGACTGGAACGGCAAGCGCGTGCCGTGGTAGGCCGCCCGGCCGGGGTCGCCTACCAGACGCCGTTCTCGTCCAGATCGCCGCGCAACTCGCCCGGGAAATCCAGCGCGCCCGCGCGCGGGCGGGTGACGAGGCTCACCCCCACGAACAGCGCGACGCTGACGCCGATCACGCTGAGCGCCAGTTTCGGGTCGAACACGCTGACGCCCGCGATCATCGCCATGTAGATGGCCGTGCCCGCGCCCCCGATCAGCGAGGCCAGAACGCCCGAGGCCGTGCCCCCTCGCCAGAAGAAGGCGCCGATGGTGGCGGGGACGGTCACCACCAGCCCCGCCGCCGACAGCGCCGCCAGCTGATCCACGATCTGCGCCTTCTGCAGCGCGAAGATCGCGGCAAACAGCACCACCAGCACCACGATCACCCGGCCGACGAAGATCTGCCGCGCATCGCGCCCCTCGCCCTGCCGCGTCAGGTCGCGCGCCACCATCGAGCCGAGCGTCAGCGCGATGGAATCGAGCGTCGAGACCGCCGCCGACAGGATGCCGATGATCAGCGCCAGGCTGATCGCCACCGGCACCGCGCCGGATCCCAGCAGCGCCGGCGTGGCGGTGGCCGGGTTCTCCAGCCCGGGCGCGAGCACCAGCGCGGCAAAGCCCCAGATCACCGCAACCAGGGTGAAGACCAGGCCGAAGCCCAGCACCCAGAAGATCATGCGCCGCATCGCGGCCAGGTCGCGGGTGACGAACAGCCGCTGGCTGACCTGCGGGTTGGACAGCGGGAAGAAGAACCACGGCAGCGCCAGCGCGAGGAAGGTGGGCAGTTTCCACAGCCCCGGCCCGGGCACGTCCAGCCAAGGCCCGTTGGTTTCCTTCACCTTGGCGACGAAGGCGCCGGTGCCGCCGATCGCGGCCACCACGAAGCCGACCGCCAGCAGTGCCGAGATCATCATGATGCCGGCCTGCGCCGCGTCGGTCCACGCGACCGAGCGCAGCCCCGCGACCAGCGTCCAGAAGATCGCCAGCGCCGCGCCGATGGCGATCGCCGTCCCGAGCCCGATCTCGCCGCCCGTGACGCCCGACAGCAGCAGGCCGATCCCTGCCATCTGCGTGGTGCAATAGGGCATCAGGAAGACCAGGCTCAGCACCGCCACCAGCCGCGCGATGTTGCGGTCGCCATAGCGCGCGCCCAGCATCTCGGCGGGCGTGATGAAGCCCCATTTTTTCGCTGCCAGCCAGAAGCGCGGGCCGAACACCACCAAGAGCGTCAGCCCCGAGAAATAGATCAACTCGAACCCCAGCGCGCCGATGCCACCGCGATAGGTCAGCCCCGTCAGCACCACCAGCATGAAGGCCGAATAGGTCGTGGCCGCGTAGGACAGGCCCGAGACCATGCCGCCGATATGGCGCCCGCCGAGGTAGTAATCCGCCGCGGTGCCGGTGTTGCCGCGCGCCGCGGCAAAGGCGATGGCGCCGCCGATCACCGCGAAGACGGCGACGGTGGTCCAGATTAGCGTGGCCGAAATCATCGCTCAGACCCTCCAGCGCGCGACGCCCGCGGCGATCAGCGCGATCACCGCGCCGCCGAACAGGCACCAGAAAATCAGGATGTCGAGCGACGGCGCGCCGCCGGTGAGGATGCCGTAGGGCAGGACGATGCCCCCGGCGATGACCAGCCCGGCCGCGAGCAGCCACAGGGCGAAACCACGCATTTCAAGACCTCCCCTTCTTCAGACCGGCCCGCGCGCAGGTGCCCGGCGCCGCCGGGTGGCGCATCTGGCCGGGCGTTCAGTTGCCGTTCGCGGCCGGGGTGCCGGCCGGGTCGGGGGCACCTTCGGGCGGGGGCGCGGTGCCCTCCGTGGTGGCGCCTTCGTTGCCGCCGGTGGCCAGCACGCCATTCTTCCAGGTGCCGCTTTCCTCCTCGCCGCTGGCGTAGCGCATGGTGCCCTCGCCCTGCCGCTTGCCGGCGCGGAACATGCCCTCGTAGACATCGCCGTTGGCGTAGGTGGCCACGCCCATGCCGTCGATCTCGCCGTCTTTCCACGCGCCCTCGTAGGTGAAGCCGTCGGGCATCACGATCCTGCCCTGGCCGTGGCGCTGGCCCTCGGCGAAGTCGCCCTCGTAGGTGGTGCCGTCGGCATAGGTGGCCTTGCCCTTGCCGTGGCGCAGCCCGTCGCGCCATTCGCCGGTGTAGGTGTAGCCATCGGTATAGGTCATGGTGCCCATGCCGTGGTTCTTGGCGTTCTTGAACTCGCCCTCGTAGACCAGCCCGTTGGCATAGGTGGCGATCCCCTGGCCCTCGATCACGCCGGCCGCCCAGGCGCCCTCGTAGGTGGAGCCGTCGGGATAGGTGATCTTGCCGGTGCCGTCGGCCAACCCGTCGCGGAACTGCCCGACATAGACCGAGCCGTCCGGGTATGTGACCGTGCCCTCGCCCTCGATCTGGCCGGCGACCCAGTCGCCCTCGTAGACATAGCCGTCGGCGCCGCGGAAGGTGCCCTTGCCGTGGCGCTGGTCGTTCTGGAAGGCGCCCTCGTAGGTGTCGCCGTTGGCATAGGTCATCTTGCCCGCGCCGTGGCGCTGGCCGTTGACCAGAAGCCCCTCGTAGACATCGCCGTTGGACTGGGTGAGCGTGCCCAGCCCGTTGATCTGCCCGTCCTTCCAGGCGCCGGTGTAGACCAGGCCGTCGGGCATGGTCAGGGTGCCCTGACCCGCGCGCTGGCCGCGCTTGAACTCGCCCTCGTAGACCGCGCCGTCGGGATAGGTGATCTTGCCCTTGCCCTCCTTGACGCCGTCCAGCCACTGGCCTTCGTAGACATAGCCGTTGGGGCTGGCCATGGTACCGATGCCGTGGTGCAGGGCATTGCGGAATTCGCCCTCGTAGCGCACGCCGTTGGCGTAGTTGGCCACGCCCGTGCCGGTGATCTTGCCGTCGACCCAGTCGCCCTCGTAGGTGCCGCCGTCGGCGAAGGTGATCTTGCCCAGCCCCTCCGGCTTGCCCTTGGCGAAGCTGCCCTCGTAGACCGAGCCGTTGGGGAAGCGCGCGACCCCGGTGCCGCGGATTTCGCCCTCGACCCATTCGCCGGAATATTCGTAGCCGTTGGGCAGGCGGTAGGTGCCTTGGCCGTGCTGCTTGCCGTCTTTGAAGGTGCCCTCGTAGATGCCGCCGTCGTCATACTGCTTGGTGACGACCTCTCCCTCCTGCGCGCTGGCCGCGCCGGCGGTGGTGGCGATGAAGATGCCTGTCAGAACGGCGCGAAACGCAGCCGCGCCTGCCCCTGCCTTGTGCATGTGAGCCCCCTCGTGCCCTGAGCTTCTGTGCGCTGCCGCGCGGTAGGGCGAAGCCTAGTTGACCCCCCGCGCGCTGACAACGGTTTTCCCCACCATGCGGCTTTCCCTTGCCGACGGGTCTGCTAAGACAGAAGGCAAAAGGGGGCGCCCATGGCCGACAGATTCCGCCTGACACTTGCACAGTTGAACCCGACCGTGGGGGCGCTTGCCGCCAATGCCGAAAAGGCCCGCGCTGCGTGGCAGGCGGCGCGCGAGGCCGGCGCCGACATGGTCGCACTGCCCGAGATGTTCCTCACCGGATACCAGTTGCAGGACCTGGTGCTGAAGCCTGCCTTCGTGGAGGCCGCGATGGCGGCGATCGAGGCGCTGGCCGCCGCCTGCGCCGACGGCCCGGCGATGGGGATCGGCGGCCCCTACCTGGCGCATGGGCATCTCTACAACACCTATTTCGTGCTGCAGGGCGGCCAGGTCACGGCGCGGGTGTTCAAGCATCACCTGCCCAATGACGGTGTGTTCGACGAGAGGCGCCTGTTCGACAGCGGCCCGATCAACGGCCCCTATTCGGTCGGGCCCGTCCGCATCGGCACGCCGATCTGCGAGGACGCCTGGTATGACGACGTGGCCGAGGCGCTGGCCGAGACCGGCGCCGAGATCCTGCTGGTGCCCAACGGCTCACCCTATTACCGGCGCAAGTTCGACCGGCGGATGAACGTCATGGTCTCGCGCGTGGTCGAGACCGAGCTGCCTCTGGTCTATCTCAACCTCGTGGGCGGGCAGGACGACCAGGTGTTCGACGGCGGCTCTTTCGTGCTGAACCGGGGCGGCGCGCTGGCGGTGCAGATGCCGCAGTTCGACGAGGATATCGCGCATGTGGATTTCGTCCGCGCCGACGGTGGCTGGCAGGCGGAGGAGGGTGCCCGGGCGCGGCTGCCCGACGAGTGGGAGCAGGACTACCGCGTGATGGTGCAGTCGCTGCGCGACTACATGGGCAAGAGCGGTTTCTCGAAGGCGCTGCTGGGTCTCTCGGGGGGGGTGGACAGCGCACTGGTCGCCGCCATTGCGGCCGATGCGCTGGGCCCGGAGAACCTGCGCTGCGTGATGCTGCCCTCGGAATACACCTCGCCCGCCTCGCTGGAGGATGCCGAGGCGGTGGCCAGGGCGCTGGGCTGTTCCTACGACTATGTGCCGATCGACGCCGGCCGCGCCGCGATCACCGGGACGCTGGCGCCGCTGTTCGAGGGGCGCGCGCCGGACGTGACCGAGGAGAACATCCAGTCGCGGCTGCGCGGGCTGCTGCTGATGGCGATCTCCAACAAGTTCGGCGAGATGCTGCTGACCACCGGCAACAAGTCCGAGGTGGCGGTGGGCTATGCCACGATCTACGGCGACATGGCGGGCGGCTACAACCCGATCAAGGATCTCTACAAGACCCGCGTGTTCGAGACCTGCCGCTGGCGCAACGGGAACCACCGCGACTGGATGAAGGGCCCGGCGGGCGAGGTGATCCCGCCCCGGGTGATCGACAAGCCGCCCTCGGCCGAACTGCGCGCCGACCAGAAGGACGAGGACAGCCTGCCGCCCTACGAGGATCTCGACCGCATCCTCGAGATGCTGGTGGACGAGGAGGACAGCGTGGCCGGCGTCGTGGCCGAGGGCTTCGACCGCGAGACGGTGAAGAAGGTCGAGCGCCTGCTCTACACCTCGGAATACAAGCGCTTCCAGTCCGCGCCGGGCGCGCGGCTGACCAGCCGGGCGTTCTGGCTCGACCGGCGTTACCCGATCGTCAACCGCTGGCGCGACGACAGCTGAGGCCGGTCGCCCGGCGCGCCGCCTAAAGCTCGCTCAGGACGCTCTCCGCGACCAGCCGGGCGGTGTCCTCGCGGGTGCACAGCTGCGTCGCCTCGGTTATCACCGTGGCCGAGGCCGCCGCGGCGCCGTGTTGCAGCGCCTTCGCCAGGCTGGCGTTGCGCGCCAGCGACAGGGTGAAGGCGCCCACGAAACTGTCGCCGGCCCCGACCTTGCTCCGGATCGGCACGTCGGCCGCCGCGACATGCAGGCGCCGCCCCCCGGCGGCCAGCACCGAGCCGTCAGCGCCGCGCGCCACGATCACCACCGCCGCCGCGCCCTCTTCCACCAGCCGCGCCGCGAAGCCGGCGCTGTCGGCGCGCGCGGGCAGGGGGCGGCCGGCCAGCGCCTCGGCCTCCTCTTGGTCCATCCGCAGCACATAGGGCGGCGGGGTCTTGGCCGGCGGCGTGGCGAGATGCCTCAGGGCCGGGCCCGAGGTGTCGACGATCAGCTTCGCGCCGCTGCCCTCCAGCCGGGCCGCGACGCGGGTGATGAAATCCTCCTGCAGTCCCGGCGGGTTGGAGCCGCTGACCACCACATAACCGTCCCGGATCACGCTTTGCCCGATCATGGCCAGCATGGCGACGCTGTGCGCCTCGTCCCATGCCGGGCCGGGCATGACGAAGCGGTATTGCTGGCCGGTGCCGCGGTCGGTGACGGCGAGGCTCTGGCGGGTCTCGCCCGGGGCGCGGAAGGGCAGGTAGTCGATGCCCTCCGCCTGCAGCAGATCGCGCAGCATCCTGCCGGTGGCGCCGCCGAGGGCGACCAGCGCGCGGCTGCGCCCGCCGAGGACGCGGATCGTGCGCGACACGTTGATGCCGCCGCCGCCGGGATCGCTGCGCGGCGGGTCGCAGCGCAGCTTGGGGCCGGGCTCCACCTGGTCGGTGGCGGTGGAGAGATCCACCGCCGGGTTCAGCGTGATTGTGAGAATATCTTGCATAAGCTGCGCCCGGTTTGCCCTCGGGCACAGCTTGCCACCCCGGCGGCGGAGGGGAAAGGGGTCAGCCGTTCAGCATCATCTGGTAGCTGGCGGGGACATATTCGAACCCGTCCGCGCGGGGCTGGACATATCCCATCGCCGGCCAAGGCATGTGATAGCCGATGAAGGGCACGCGATCGGCCGCCAGCATGCCGAAGACCTTGCGCCGGCTCTGCGCTGCCGCGGCCTTGTCGCTGTCGAACTTGACCTCCCATTCCGGGTAGGCCAGCGACCAGACATAATGGTTGGCGGTGTCGGCGATCAGGGCCAGGCTCTGGCCTTCGCTTTCCAGCATGTAGGCCATGTGGCCCGGCGTGTGGCCGAAGGCCGCCATCGCGGTGATGCCCGAGGCGACCGCGCCGCCGTCGTCGAGGAAGCTGGTCTTCTCGGCCAGCGGCCTGACCTTGGTGTCGAAGCCCTCGTTGCCCATCTTGGCCCAGGCGTCGAATTCGACCGCGCCGGTGACATAGCGGGCATTTTCGAAGGTCTCCCCGGCCTCGCCCGACAGCCCGCCGATGTGGTCGCCGTGCATATGGGTCAGCACCACCGTGTCCACCTGGTCGGCGCCATAGCCCGCGGCCTGCAGCGCCCCGGCGATGCCAGCGGGGTTGAGCCCGGTGTCGAACAGGATCAGCTCGGAGCCGGTGTTGACCAGCGTCGGCGTGAAGAAGAACTGCGCGGCCTGCGTGGGCAGGAAGGCGGCCTGCGAGACCTCGGCGAATTCCTCGGCCGGGACATTCATGCCGAAGATGCCCTGCGGGTTTTCCACGGTGCGGGTGCCGGCCAGCAGCGCCGTCACCTCGAAGGCGCCCAGCCTGAAGCGGTTGTAGGGGGCGAAGCCCCCGCCCATCATCGGGGCGGCGGCGGTTGCGGTCTTGGCGGCGAGGCCGGCCAGCGGCAGGGCGGCGCCTGCGGCAAGGGCCTGTCGGCGGGTCAGAGTCATGAAATCCTCCCTCGGATGCGTTGGACCTCGGCAAGGATAGCATCGGCGCGGCGGTTTTCCACGCGGGCGCTCCGCGCTGGCGCACATGTGATGTGCGCGCCTATTCCCACCAGCGGTCGATCGCCGCGATCTGGGCGTCGGACCAGCCGAAGTGATGCGCAAGTTCGTGCACATAGACATGGGTGACCAGCACGGGCAGCGGCACCTCCTCGCGGTCGATCCACTCGTCGAGGATGGCGCGGCGGAACAGCCAGATCGTGTCGGGCCGGTCGGGCTGGTCCATCACCGATTTCGAGGTCAGCGGGATGCCGTCGTAAAGGCCGGTCAACTCGAACGGATCGTCGATCTCCAGGTCGCTCAGCATGTCTTCGGGCGCGAACTCCTCCACCCGGATGGCGACGGCGCGGGCGGCCGCGGCGAAGGGCGCGGGCAGCGCGTCGCGCGCGGCCAGCGCGAGGGCCGCGATGTCGTCGGCGGAGGGCGGGGTTTCGAAGGCTGTGCTCATGCCCCCGATATGGACAAAAGCGCGCCGTTGTGAAAGAGCAGCGCTCAACAGGAGAGACCGATGACCGTTACCCGTTTCGCGCCGTCGCCCACCGGCTACATCCATGTGGGCAACCTGCGCACCGCGCTGTTCAACTACATGATTGCCCGCAAGGCCGGGGGCACGTTCATCCTGCGCCTCGACGACACCGACCCGGAGCGCTCGAAGCAGGAATACGCCGACGCGATCCGCGAGGATCTGGAATGGCTCGGCCTGACCTGGGACCGGATGGAGCGCCAGTCGGAGCGGCTGGAGCGCTACGAGCAGGCCGCGCAGGAGCTGCGCGACAAGGGCCGCTTCTACGAATGTTTCGAGACGCCGACCGAGCTGGACCTCAAGCGCAAGAAGCAACTGAACATGGGCAAGCCGCCGGTCTATGACCGCGCCGCGCTGGAGCTGTCGGAGGAGGAGAAGGCGCGCCTGCGCGCCGAGCGCGGCAACGGCCACTGGCGCTTCAAGCTCAGGCAGGAGCGGATCGAGTGGACCGACGGCATCCTGGGCGACCTGTCGATCGACGCGGCCTCGGTCTCCGACCCGGTGCTGATCCGCGGCGACGGGCAGTTTCTTTATACGCTGGCCTCGGTCTGCGACGACATCGACTTCGGCGTGACCCATGTGGTGCGCGGCTCGGACCATGTGACCAACACCGCGACCCAGATCCAGATCATCGAGGCGCTGGGCGGCGCGGTGCCGTCCTTCGCCCATCATTCGCTGCTGACGGGCCCGCAAGGCGAGGCGCTGTCGAAGCGTCTGGGCACGCTCAGCCTGCGCGACCTGCGCGCGCAGGGGGTGGAGCCGATGGCGCTGCTGTCGCTGATGGCGCGGCTGGGGTCGAGCCAGCCGGTGGAACTTTGTTCGTCGCTCGACGAGCTGATCGAGGGGTTCGATTTGTCGAATTTCGGGGCGGCGCCCACGAAGTTCGACGTCGACGACCTGTTCCCGCTGACCGCGAAATACCTGCACTCCCTGCCGTTGGAGGCGGTGGCCGGGGATGTGGCGGCGCTGGGCGTGCCGGCGGACAAGGCCGAGGCGTTCTGGAACGTCGTGCGCGAGAACATCACCGTCAAGTCCGACATGGCCGCGTGGTGGGAGCTGTTCTGCAACGGGGTTGAGCCGCTGGTCGATGACGAGGACCGGGAGTTCGTGGCGCAGGCGCTGGCGATGCTGCCCGAGCCGCCCTACACGGCCGAGAGCTGGAGCCGGTGGGCCGCCGAGGTGAAGGACGCCACGGGCCGCAAGGGCAAGGCCCTGTTCCTGCCGCTGCGCAAGGCGGTGACGGGGCGCACGCAGGGCCCCGAGATGGCCGATGTGATGCCGCTCTTGCAGAAGAAGCCCGCGCTGGGCTGAGGCGCAGCCTTTCAAATCTGATCCGCCCGGGGCGCATGGCGTCCCGGGCAGCGCCCGCCCCGGAACGAGCGCCGCCCTCTGGCGGCACGCATCTCGGCCGCGGATTTGCCATCCGGAACCCGGCCTCAACTCCGCTCGCGGGTGACCTCGATCCGCCGCTGCGCGATCTGGCCGTCAACGAAGGCGGTCTCCTCGGGGCGCAGGCGCTGGTGGCGCGGGTAGATCGGCGCGCTTCGGTCGTCGAGCACCGTCATGTCCCAGCCGTCTGTGGTGTCGAAGAAGCGGGTCGCGCCGGCCGCGCCGAATTCGCGCAGATAGCCCTGCACCACCACGTCGAGATAGCTCAGCAGGATCGGGTGATCGTCCGCGCGCGGCGCGGCGTGGGTGTCCTCCACGGCGTAAAGCTGCACCTCCACCGGATGCGGCGCGCGATGCTCCACATGGCCGCTCACCGGATGCCGCCGGTAGGCGCCCTCGCGCTTGTCCAGCGCCGCCCAGTCATGGCCCGGCACCGCGGCGATCAGCCCGTCGATCCTTTCGCCGTGGGCGGGGACCACGGTCAGGTAGGCGACCTTGCGCAACCTCGTGCCGCGCCAGGCCCGGCGCCAGCCCTTGACGCTGGCATGATAGGGCGAGGGGTAATCATGGGTGGCCCGGTTCACGAGCGAGCCGTATCCGAAGAAGAAAGGGTCCTGCATGAGGTCAATTTGGGGTGTCGCTGGCGCCACGCAACCCCTTGCCTGAATGCGACGCTTCGCTTAGGGTCCGCGCCATCCGCGAAGGGAGAATCCGGGCCCGCCCGGTGCCGAAGGAGCAACCGCCCCGGTAAACTCTCAGGCCGAAGGACCTTCGTGGACAAGACACTCTGGAGAGTGGCGCGGAAAGCGCGCCCGCCGAAGGGATAGCGTTCTCAGGCGACAGGACAGAGGGGGCATCGGACGAGGCGGCCAGCGGGGCCGCCCTGCGATGCCGCGCGTAGTGGGCCGGCAATGAAGGGGACACTTATGTCGGAACTGAAGCGGACGGGGCTTTACGATCTTCACCTGGAGCTGGGCGCCAAGATGGTGCCTTTCGCCGGTTACGAGATGCCCGTGCAATACCCTCTGGGCGTGATGAAGGAGCACCTGCATTGCCGGGCGCAGGCCGGGCTTTTCGATGTCAGCCACATGGGGCAGGTGATCCTGCGGGCGAAATCGGGCGTCGTGGACGATGCCGCGCTCGCGCTTGAGGCGCTGGTGCCCGTCGCGCTGCTGGAGCTGAAAGAGGGCCGCCAGCGCTACGCGATGTTCACCAACGACGCGGGCGGGATCCTCGACGATCTGATGGTCGCCAACCGCGGCGACCATCTGTTCCTGGTTGTCAACGCGGCCTGCAAGCAAGCCGATATCGCGCATCTGCGGGCCAACCTGTCCGAGACCTGCGAGATCGAGGAGATCACCGACCGCGCGCTGCTGGCCCTGCAGGGCCCGGCCGCCGAGGCGGCGCTGGGTGGGGTGGTTCCGGGCGGCGTGGCCGGGATGAAATTCATGGATGTGGCCGTGCTGGCCTCCGGCTTCGGTGATTTGTGGATCTCGCGCTCCGGCTATACCGGCGAGGACGGGTTCGAGATTTCGGTGGCGGCCGGCCACGCCGAGGCGCTGGCCCGCGCGCTGCTGGCCAATGACGCGGTGGAGCCGATCGGGCTCGGCGCGCGCGACAGCCTGCGGCTGGAGGCGGGGCTCTGCCTTTACGGCAACGATATCGACGAGACCACCACGCCGGTCGAGGCGGCGCTGAGCTGGGCGATCCAGAAGGCCCGTCGCGCGGGCGGCGCCCGCGCGGGCGGCTTCCCCGGTGCGGACCGCATCCTGAAAGAACTGGCCGAGGGCCCGGCGCGGCTGCGCGTCGGTCTGCGCCCCGAGGGCCGCGCGCCGATGCGGGCGCACACCGCCCTGTTCGCGGACGCCGAGGGCGGCGCGCCGGTCGGCGAGGTCACCTCGGGCGCCTTCGGTCCGTCGATCGAGGGGCCGATGTCGATGGGCTATGTCCCCGCGGCGCTGGCCGCCGAGGGCGCCACGATCTACGGCGAGGTGCGCGGCAAGCGCCTGCCCGCCACTGTCACGGCGCTGCCGTTCCGTCCTTCCACCTACAAACGCTGAGGATCCCAAGATGAAATACACCGAAGAACACGAATGGCTCCGCGTCGAGGATGACCTGGTCGTGGTGGGCATCACCGAACATGCCTCGACCCAGCTGGGCGACGTGGTGTTCGTCGAACTGCCCGAGCCCGGCGCCACCGTCTCCAAGGACGACGAGATCGTGGTGATCGAATCCGTCAAGGCTGCCTCGGACATCCTGGCCCCCGTGGACGGCGAGATCGTCGAGGTCAACGAGGCGCTGGTCGACAACCCCGGCCTGGTCAACGAGGACCCGCTGGGCGATGCCTGGTTCTTCAAGATGAAGGTCGAGGACCTGTCGGCGCTCGACGACTTCATGGATGAAGAGGCCTACAAGGCCTTTATCGAGTAAGCGGAGCCCTAGATGCCCTACCAGCCCATCGATTACCTCCCCTACGACTTCGCCAACCGGCGCCACATCGGCCCCTCGCCCGAGGAAATGGCCGAGATGTTCGCCGTGCTGGGGGTCGAGAGCCTGGACCAGCTGATCGACGAGACGGTGCCGAAAAGCATCCGCCAGGCCGAGCCGCTGGAATTCGGCAAGCCGAAATCCGAGCGCGAGCTTCTGTGGCACCTGCGCCAGGTGGCCAAGAAGAACGAGGTCTACTCGACCATGATCGGGCAGGGCTTCTACGGCACGGTGACGCCGCCCGCGATCCAGCGCAACATCCTGGAGAACCCGGCCTGGTACACGGCCTACACGCCCTACCAGCCCGAGATTTCCCAGGGCCGTCTCGAGGCGCTGCTGAACTTCCAGACCATGGTCTCCGACCTGACGGGCCTGGAGATCGCAAACGCCTCGCTGCTGGACGAGGCCACGGCCTGTGCCGAGGCGATGACCATGGCGCAGCGGGTGGCGAAATCGAAGGCCAAGGGTTTCTTCATCGACGAGAACTGCCACCCGCAGAACATCGCCGTGATGAAGACCCGCGCCGCGCCGCTGGGCATCGAGGTGATCGTCGGCGCGCCCGAGGATCTGGACCCCGAGGCGGTCTTTGCCGCGATCTTCCAGTATCCGGGCACCTACGGGCATCTGCGCGACTTCACCGACCCGATCGCCGCGCTGCACGCGGCCAAGGCATTGGGCATCGTGGTCGCCGACCCGATGGCGCTGACCCTGCTGAAGGAGCCGGGCGCGATGGGCGCCGACATCGCCGTGGGCTCGACCCAGCGTTTCGGCGTGCCGATGGGTTATGGCGGACCGCATGCGGCCTACATGGCCTGCCACGACGCGCATAAGCGGGCGATGCCGGGCCGGATCGTGGGCGTCTCCATCGACTCGCATGGCAAGAAGGCCTACCGGCTGTCCCTGCAGACGCGCGAGCAGCATATCCGCCGCGAAAAGGCGACCTCGAACGTCTGCACCGCGCAGGCGCTGCTGGCGGTGATGGCGGGTTTCTACGCCGTGTTCCACGGCCCCAAGGGGCTGCAGGCGATCGCGCAGCGCATCCACCGCAAGGCGGTGCGTGCCGCGCGCGGGCTGGAAGAGGCCGGGTTCAAGGTCGAACCGGCCGAATTCTTCGACACCTTCACCGTCGATGTGGGCCCGATGCAGGGCGTGATCTACAACGCCGCCCTGGCCGAGCGGATCAACCTGCGCAAGATCGGCACCACCAGGCTGGGCATCGCGCTGGACGAGACCACCCGTCCCGCGACGATCGAGGCTCTGTGGCGGGCCTTCGGCCTGGATAAGCGCGATATCGGCGGGGACGGGCAATACCGCATCCCCGAGGGGCTGCTGCGCGAAAGCGACTATCTGACCCATCCGGTGTTCCAGATGAACCGCGCCGAGACCGAGATGATGCGCTACATGCGCCGTCTGGCCGACCGCGACCTCGCGCTCGACCGGGCGATGATTCCGCTGGGATCCTGCACGATGAAGCTGAACGCGGCGGTGGAGATGGCCGGGATCACCTGGCACGAATTCGCCGACCTGCACCCCTTCGCCCCCGCCGATCAGGCGCAGGGCTATGCCCAGCTGGTCGAGGAGCTGTCGGCGATCCTGTGTCAGGCCACCGGCTATGACGCGATGTCGATGCAGCCGAATTCGGGCGCGCAGGGCGAATATGCGGGCCTGCTGACCATCGCCGCCTATCACCGCTCGCGCGGGGAGGGGCATCGCGATGTCTGCCTGATCCCGACCTCGGCGCATGGCACCAACCCGGCCTCGGCCCATATGGCGGGCATGAAGGTCGTGGTGGTGAAATCGGCCGAGAACGGCGATATCGACCTCGAGGATTTCCGCGCCAAGGCCGAGGCCGCGGGCGACAACCTCGCCGCCTGCATGATCACCTATCCCTCGACCCACGGCGTGTTCGAGGAAACCGTGCGCGAGGTCTGCGAGATCACGCACAGGCACGGCGGGCAGGTCTATCTCGACGGGGCCAACCTCAACGCCATGGTGGGCCTCGCCAACCCGGGCGAGATCGGCGCCGACGTCAGCCACCTCAACCTGCACAAGACCTTCGCTATTCCGCATGGCGGCGGCGGGCCCGGCATGGGGCCGATCGGGGTCAAGGCGCATCTGGCGCCCTTCCTGCCCGGCCACCCGGAAACGGGCGGCAACGAGGGGCCGGTTTCGGCCACGCCCTATGGCTCGGCCTCGATCCTGGTGATCTCCTACGCCTATTGCCTGGCGATGGGCGGGGCCGGCCTGACCCAGGCGACCAAGGTGGCGATCCTGAACGCCAACTACATCGCCAAGCGGCTGGAGGGCGCCTATGACGTGCTGTTCAAGGGCCGCAATGGTCGGGTGGCGCATGAATGCATCCTCGACACCCGCCCCTTCGCCGACAGCGCGCATGTCACGGTGGACGACATCGCCAAGCGGCTGATGGATTGCGGCTTCCATGCTCCCACGATGAGCTGGCCGGTCGCGGGCACGCTGATGGTGGAGCCGACCGAGTCTGAGACCAAGGCCGAACTCGACCGTTTCATCGAGGCGATGCTGGCGATCCGCGAGGAGATCCGCGCCGTCGAGGCGGGCGAGATGGACGCCGAGAACAACCCGCTGAAGAACGCCCCGCACACCGTGGGCGATCTGGTGGCGGACTGGGACCGGCCCTACAGCCGCGAACAGGGCTGCTTCCCGCCGGGCTCCTTCCGGGTGGACAAGTATTGGCCGCCGGTGGGCCGCATCGACAACGTCTATGGCGACCGGCATCTGGTCTGCACCTGCCCGCCGGTCGAGGACTACGCCGAGGCGGCGGAATAGCCGCCTTCGACAAAAGATGTGGTGCTCAGGCGCCTCAGGGCAGCCTGAGCACCACGATCCCGGTCTTTTCGCCGGTCTCCACATAGCGATAGGCGTCAGCGATCTCCGTCAGCGGATAGCTGCGGTCGAACACCCCGTGAAATTTCCCCGCCGCGAGAAGCCCGGCCATTTCCGTCACGAAGGCGGGGCTGTCGACGGGAAGCGGGATTTCCACCCGCGTCCGCCCGGTCAGCGCGTTCCACAGCGCCAGAAACACGTTCGACCAGCCCGGGCCGAGATCCGTGCTGGCGAATAATCCGCCGGGTTTCAGCAGGCGCCGGCAGCGGAAATAGCTTTCCTTGCCCACGGCATCGAACACGATGTCGAACCTGTCCGGGAGCGCGGTGAAATCCTCGGCAGTGTAGTCGATCACCCGCTCCGCGCCCAGCGCGCGCGCCAGCTCCAGGTGGCGTGTCGCAACGACCGCCGTGACATGCACGCCCCGCGCCCTGGCCAGCTGAACCGCCGCCGTGCCGATGGCCCCCGAGGCGCCGTAGACCAGCAGGGACTCGCCCGCGTCGAGCTTGCGGATCGTGGAATTCGCATACCATGCGCCCTCGCAGACGACCGCCTCGTCGAAGGGCAGGCCGGCGGGAAGCGGCGCGATCGCGCCTTCCGCCGGAATGCACAGATACTCCGCATGCGTGCCGTAACGGCGCGGCGACATGCCGAACACCCGGTCCCCGGCGCGAAAGGCGGTGACCCCGGCGCCGGCCTTGTCCACCGTGCCGGCGAAATCCAGCCCCAGGATCCTGAGCTTCGGGCGCAACAGGCCGCTTGTCAGGCGAATGAAGAACGGGTGGGCCCGCAACATGCCGCAGTCGCTGCGGCTGACGGTGGCAGCATGGACCCGGACGCGGACCTCGCCCGGGGCGGGCTCGGGGCGCGGGACGTCGCCCAGGCGGACGACCTCCGGCCCGCCGTAACGGTTGCTGATCGCGGCTTTCATCGCGCCCCCCCTGCGTGTGATTCCGGCCTGGGGAGTCTATCACGTCCGGGGCGGGCGCAGGTCCTCCTCGCTGAAATGCACGCCCCGACGGGCCAGCCAGTCGGTGAAACGCGCCAGCTTGGCCTCCAGCGAACAGGTGCCGGTCAGGCAGTCTGGGCTGGCATTGTAGTCCTCGCGCAGCCTCAGCTGCTGCTCGGGGGAAAGGTCGCGCCAGGGGATCATGCGGCCTCCGTGGTCGGGTTCCCGCTCAGAATGGGGTTGCTTCGGGCAGGGCGCAACCCGATATATTCGCGCAACCGAATGTAAAAGGAGGCCCCGATGGCCAAGTCAGTCAAACTCACCTGCCTGGAATGCGGCGTCGTCAACCGGGTGCCCGAGGACAAGCTGGGCGCGGGCCCGAAATGCGGCACCTGCGGGGCGAAGATCAACGACGGCAAGGTCCGCGAACTGGACCTCACGACCCTGCTCAAGGCGGCCAAGAACGACGATCTGCCGCTGCTGGTGGACCTCTGGGCGCCGTGGTGCGGGCCGTGCCGGATGATGGCGCCGGAATTCGCCAAGGCGGCCCAGGCGGTCTCGCCCGAGGTGCGGCTGGCCAAGATCGACACCCAGTCGCATCCGGATGCCACGGTGCGCTTCAACATCCGCGGCATCCCGGCGCTGATCCTGTTCAAGAACGGGCGCGAGGTGTCGCGGTTGGCCGGCGCCCGCCCGGCGCGCGACATCGAGGCCTTCGCCCGGTCGTAAGGCCGGCGCCTCCTGGGGCTTTGCCGCCGGTCAGCGTTCCGCCTTCGTCATGCGGCCCGCCCGGCGGTCACGCCGGTCGGCGCCCGACCCGTTCCACACGGCGCGGGCGCTGGCCTCTTCGGAAATTTCCCGCAGGCATGAAAAAAGGCGCCCGGAGGGGCGCCTTTCCGTCCGTATCCGAAGCGGGCTTAGGCCAGCTGGATGTTGGTCGCGCTTTCGCGGCCGTCACGGCCGGCTTCGATGTCGAAGGTCACTTTCTGGTTGTCAGCCAGGGTGCGCAGGCCGGCGCGTTCCAGTGCGGTGATGTGCACGAACACGTCCTTGCTGCCGCCCTCGGGGGCGATGAAGCCGAAGCCTTTAGTTTCGTTGAACCATTTCACGGTGCCATTGGCCATCCGTCTGTCTCCTAGATAGTCCTGCCCGCGGAACTGCGGCAGGTCGGCTTGGTCAGTGCAAGATCGAGTGACTGAAGCCGTGTTAGGGAGACAGTGGGTCGATAGAGAATAACGTCGCCCCGTGCACATGGGGCTTTTGTTGGACGATTGCAAGAGGAATTCGTCGCACTGGCGGCGGGACGCGATCCGCATTAGGGTCGCGCCGGAATTCAAGAAAGGAACCCGGCCATGGATGAGGCATTGAGGACGCGCTGCGGCGGCGCATGTGAATTGTGCGGCGGCACCGAGGGGCTGACCGCCGTGGCGGTTCCGCCGCGCGGGGACGAGGTGGCGCTGTGCGCGACCTGCGCCGAACAGGCGGCCGGCGGCGCGCCCGACCCGCAGCACCTGCGCTGCCTGCAAGCGGCGATGTGGAGCGAGGTGCCCGCCGTGCAGGTCCTCGCCTGGCGGCTGTTGAAACGCCTGCCCGAGGAGGGCTGGGCGACCGAGGCGCTGGAGATGCTCTATCTCGAGCCCGAGATCCTGGAATGGGCCGAGGCCGGCGCGCCCTCGGACCTCGTGCACCGCGACAGCAACGGCACGGTCCTGGAGCAGGGCGACACCGTGGTCCTGATCAAGGACCTGCCGGTCAAGGGCGCGGGCTTCACCGCCAAGCGCGGCACGGCGGTGCGCGGCATCTCGCTGGTGCCCGACAACGCCGAACATATCGAGGGCCGGGTCGAGGGGCAGCGCATCGTGATCCTCACCAAGTTCGTGAAGAAGCGCTGAGCGCCCCTCCGATCGGATGCCTTCCCGCCGCCGATGGCGTGGCGGGAAGGCCGCAGCGCGGGCGCGCCCGGCCGTTCGGTCGCGGCATCTGGTGGGGCGGTGCGCCGAAGGATCCGTCCCGGTCTGAACTCCGGAGCTTGAGGATCCATTCGCATGGTGTGGGGCGAGTGCGGGGCCTGCGCCCGCGGGCGCCATGTTCGGTCGCCGGCAGCCGCGCATGGCTGGCGAATGGCAACGAGCTTTGAAAATGCAGTGGCCTGCGGTATCGTCGGCCCGTTCACGGGCGGTCGCTATTGTTGGCAATGTATAAGACACATCAGCTCCCCGGAGCCAGAAAAGATGCCAGGGCCTCCGCACGCGCGACCATGGACGTGTCCTTTGTTCTCCCTTGCCTCAACGAGGCCAAGACCATTGCCTGGTGCGTCAGTCGCGCGCATGAGGCGCTGGATGCGCTGCGGGAGGGGCACGCCCTGACAGGCGAGGTCATCGTCGCGGACAATGGCTCGACCGATGGCAGCCAGGACCTGGCGCGCGCGGCCGGTGCCCGGGTGATCGACGTCGCTGCGCGCGGCTATGGCGCTGCCCTGCGCGGCGGGTTCGAAGTGGCCCGGGGCCGAAACCTGGTCATGGGCGACAGCGACCGCTCCTACGATTTCCTCGAGGCGGTGTCGATGGTCCTCGAACTGCAGGCCGGCGCCGATCTGTGCATGGGGTCACGGTTCAGGGGCGAGATCAAGCCGCGGGCGATGCCGTGGAAAAACCGCCATATCGGCAACCCAATTCTCAGCGGCATCCTGCGCATGCTATTCCGCACCACCGTCAGCGATGCGCATTGCGGCCTGCGCGCAATTACGGCGGACGCCTACGAGAGGCTCAATCTGTCTTCGACGGGGATGGAATTCGCCTCGGAGATGGTATTGAAATCCGTTCTGAAAGGCTATCGCGTGGCGGAGGTGCCGGTGACCCTCTGGCCCGACGGCCGGGGTCGGCCCCCGCATCTGAACCCCTGGCGGGACGGTCTGCGGCACCTGATCTACATGCTGCTGCTCAGCCCAAGCTGGCTTTTCCTGCTGCCGGCCGCGCTGATGTTTTCCTTTGGCCTGGTTGTGCTGGCGATCCTGCTCATGGCGGGTGATGCCGAAATGGCCCGCCTGGGGAGCCTCGGGATCGGCGATCACTGGGCGGTCGCGGCCAGCACGGCGATGATCATGGCCGTGCAGACAACCGCGATCGGGCTGTTCGCGCTGGTCTACAACTGGCGGGAAGGGTTGCGATCGCCGGGCCGGATCGCGGCCGCCTTCCTGAGATGGTCGCGACTGCAATACTGGTTGCTGGGCGGGGCGCTTCTGGTTGCTGCCGGCCTGGTATGGGCCGGTTCCATCGCCTTGGACTGGATCAATTCGGACTTCGGAGCCCTGGACGAGATGCGGGGGCTGATCGCGGCGGCGACGCTGATCGTGATCGGCTCGCAGATCTTCTTTTCCGGGCTGCTCATCTCGATCTTTTCGGGGTACCGCGCGCGCCATGCGGTGCTGATCTAGGGGCGCGCGATGGGGCCCCCGGCACAGCCCGGCGACGAGGCGCTGCGGCGGCGCACTCTGGCCTTGAGGCCGGTCTGGGGGACGGTTGGAACAGGGCTGGGCCTGGGTCGTCCTGTCGCCGTCGCTTTGCCGCTGGGCGGGCTGGCCGCGGGCGAGAGGGAGGGCGAAGAGTGACCCCCTGGCTCAGCGTTCTCATCCCGGTCCACAACGGGGCCGCCACGTTGGAGCGCACCCTTCGCTCGCTGCAGGGGCAATGCGGGGGCGTCGAAATCGTGCTGGCCGATCAGGGCTCCAGCGACGGCAGCCGCGAGATTGCCGAAAGTTATTCCGACACCTTGCCGCTGCGTATCATCGATACCTCCGACAGGACCAACTGGATGGCAAACACCAACGCCGCGCTGCGCGCCGCCCGCGCGCCCTACGCCACGATCCTGCCCCAGGACGACCTGTGGCGCCCCGGCCGCACCGACCTGCTCCGGATGTTGGCGCGGCGATACCCTCAGGCGGCGATCTGGTCTCACGCCGCCTGCTATGTCGATGCCGGCGCGCGGCTGAGCGGCCGCTTCGGGCCCGCCTTCGGCCGCCGCCAGCGCCTGGTCTCCGGCGTCGAGGCGTTGTCGGCGCTGATCGTCCAGAACACCCTCGCCATGCCGGCGGTGATGTTCCCGCGCGAGCAGGCCCTGGCGACGGGCGGCCTCGATGAAACGCTCTGGTACACCGCCGACTGGGATCTCTGGCTGCGGCTTGTCGGGCGCGGGCCATTGGCCTGGGCGCCGGCGCGCGCGGTGGCCTTTCGGCTGCACGGGGACGCGCAGACGATCACCGGCTCGCGCGACATCGCCGATTTCCGCGACCAGCTCACGCGTGTGTACGACCGGCACGCCCCCGCCTCGTCCCGGTTGCGACAGCTTGCGGAGGTGTCGATCGCCGTGAATGTCTGCCTCGCCGGGCGATACCACAATGTCCCCGGCGCCTGCCGCGGAACCATCCGGCAGCTGGCGGGCCTCGGTCCGCTGGGCCTGTGGCGCTACCTGCGCGACAGCCGCCTGATTGCGCGCGTCCTGCCCCGGCTGCGGGCGAATCTTCTGCGCGGCCGCCCGCCGGGTTAGGTCGGTGGCCGGGCACCCCGGGACAGTCTCCGCAAGGTCGGCGCGCGGGGCGCGCCGACCGAGACCTTCAACGCGCGCGCAGGGGGGGCGAGTTCGAGATTGCCGAGCCCTCCTGCAAGCTGGCGGAACGCGTGACGCTGCGACAGGCGAACCGGAGCGGGCCGGAAAGCGCCGAGGATGCCCACGCCCGTGCCGATGCCGCAATTTGCACGCTGGGCCGGACGGTCCACGCCGCAGGCGCGCAATATTCCCGTGACCGGGGCCGGGCCGCTCCGTTAGACAGGTCCCATGACCCAGGACCAGATCATCCTTTTCGCGCTGTTCACCGCGGTCTTCGCCCTGCTGCTCTGGGGGCGCTGGCGCTATGATCTTGTGGCTTTCGCGGCGCTTCTGGTCGGGGTCGTGCTGGGCGTGGTGCCGGCGCAGGAGGCCTTTGCCGGTTTCGGCCATCCGGCCACGCTGGTGGTGGCGCTGGTGCTGGTGGTCTCGGCGGGGCTGGTGCGCTCGGGCGCGGTGCTGCTGATCACGCGCACCCTGATCGACGCTTCCCGCCCGCTGGGGCAGCACATCGCGCTGATGGGCGGAATCGGCGCGGTGCTGTCCGGCTTCATGAACAACGTCGCCGCGCTGGCGCTGCTGATGCCGGTCGACATCCAGACTGCGCGCAAGGCCGGGCGCGCGCCGGGGCTGAGCCTGATGCCGCTGAGCTTCGCCACCATCCTGGGCGGCATGGTCACGCTGATCGGCACGCCGCCCAACATCATCATCGCCACCATCCGCGAGGACAGTCTCGGCACCTCCTTCGCGATGTTCGATTTCGCGCCGGTGGGCGGGCTGGTGGCCATCGCCGGGATGGTCTTCGTGGCGCTGGTCGGCTGGCGTCTGATCCCGCAGCCCGCCGAGACCCACCGGAACACGACCGAGGAATTCCAGCAATATGTCGCCGAACTCACGGTCCCGGAGGGATCGAAACTGGCGGGGATGCGGCTGCATGAGCTTGCCGAGGAGGCGGAGCGCGACGACGTGGCGATCCTTGGCCTGGTGCGCGACGGCCAGCGGCTCTACGGCCCGCAGCGCGGCGCCATCCTGCGCGAAGGCGACGCGCTGGTGCTGGAGGCCGCGCCCGACGCGCTGGACGAATTCCGCACCGCGCTGAAGCTCGATTTCGCCGAGGGCGTGCGGCAGGAGCGGTTGCGCGCCGAGGGCGAGGGCGTCATCGCGATCGAGGTCGTGGTGCCCGAGGGCGCGCGCATCGCCGGGCGCTCGGCGCTGTCGCTGGGCCTGGGCTGGCGGCGGCGCACGGTGCTGATGGGGATCTCGCGCCAGGGCCGCGCGATCACCGAGCAGGTGCGCAAGACCAGGGTGCGCCCCGGCGACATCCTGCTTTTGCTGGCGCCGAAGGAGACCGCCCATGACGTGGTCGAGTGGCTGGGCTGCCTGCCGCTTGCCAGCCGCGGGCTGGCGGTGACCGAGAACAGCAAGACCTGGGCCGCGATAGGACTGTTCGCGGCGGCGGTGCTGGCGGCCAGCGTCGGCTGGCTCTATCTGCCGGTGGCGCTGGGGCTGGTGGTGGTGGGCTACCTGCTGGCGCGCATCATCCCGCTGTCCGAGGTCTACGGCCATATCGAGTGGCCGGTGGTGGTCCTGCTTGGTTCAATGATCCCGCTGGGCACGGCGCTGGAGACCTCCGGCGGGACCGAGCTGATCGCCGGCGCGCTGGTCGGGCTGACCGGGGGCTGGCCGGCCTGGGCGGTGCTGACCGTGCTGATGGTGGTGACGATGACGCTGTCCGACGTGCTGAACAACACCGCCACCACGCTGGTCGCCGCACCCGTGGGTATCGAGATGGCGCGGGCGCTGGGGGTCAGCCCCGATCCCTTCCTGATGGCGGTCGCGGTGGCCTCGTCCTGCGCCTTTCTCACGCCGATCGGACACAAGAACAACACCCTGATCCTTGGACCCGGCGGCTACCGCTTCGGCGATTACTGGCGCATGGGGCTGCCGCTGGAGCTGATCGTGATCGTGGTGGCGATCCCGGCGATTCTGCTGTTCTGGCCGCTGTGAGCCGCGCGCTGCGATCAGGCCGTCACAGCGGCCACAGCAACGGGATGATCGCCGAGGCCAGCAGGCCGATCGACAGGTTCAGCGGAATGCCCACGCGCAGGAAATCGGTGAAGCGGTAGCCGCCCGCGCCATAGACCAGCATGTTGGTCTGATAGCCGATGGGGGTGGAGAAGCTGGCCGAGGCGGCCACCATTACCGCCACCACCAGCGGCCGCGGATCGACGCCCAGCGCCTGCCCCAGCCCGATCGCGATCGGGGTGACCACCACCGCCACCGCGTTGTTCGACACCAGCTCGGTCAGGATCGAGGTGAGCAGGAAGATCGCCCAGACGATCAGGAAGGGCGGCAGCTTCGCCAGCAGCGGCGCCACCGCGTTCACGATCATCTGCACCGCGCCCGACGCCTCCAGCGCCGCGCCCACCGCCAGCATCGAGAAGATCAGCGCCAGCAGCCGCCCGTCGATGAAGGAGAACGCCTCCTCCGCGTCGATGCAGCGCGTCAGCAGCACCAGCGCCACGGCGAAGATCGACAGCATAAGGATCGGCGCCACGTTCAGTGCGGCCAGCGCGACGATGCCGATCAGCGCCAGCACCGCCAGCGGCGCATGGGCGCGGCGATAGGCGCGCGCCTTGGGCTGCGAGATGTCCACCAGCTCCATGTCCGCGGCGAGGCGCTGGATGTCCTCCGGGGCGCCCTCCAGCAGCAGCGTGTCGCCGACCCGCACCACCAGGTCGTCGAGCTGGCGGCCGATGTTCTGGTTGCGCCGGTGCGCGGCCAGCGGATAGACGCCGTAGCGCCGCCGCAGCCGCAGCGAGCCGAGCGAGCGGCCCACCATCCGGCAGCCCGGCGAGATCAGCACCTCCACCGTGGTGGTCTGCACCGAGCTCAGCTTGTCCACCATGCGCAGGCTCTTGTTCTGCTGCAGGCCCAGCAGTTCGGCCATCTCGGTGCGCAGCACCACCCGGTCGCCGGCCTCCAGCGTCACCGTCTCCAGCTCGCGCCGCAGCGAGGCGTCGCCGCGCAGCACGTCGACCAGCCGCACGCCTTCGCGCTTGAACAGGTCGATCTCGTTGACGCTCTGGCCGATCAGCTCGCTGTATTCGGGAACGGCGACCTCGGTGAAGAATTTCATCTTCGAGCGCCCCGACAGCAGGCTGGCCATCGACGAGCGCTCCGGCAGCAGCCGCGGCCCGGCGAAGCGCAGGTAGAGCATCCCCCAGGCCACCAGCACCACCGCCAGCGGCGTTACCTCGAAAATCGTGAAGGGTTCCAGGCCGTTGGCCCGCGCCACGCCGTCGACCAGCAGGTTGGTCGAGGTGCCGATCAGCGTCAGCATGCCGCCCAGGATCGCCCCGTAGCTGAGCGGGATCAGCAGCTTGGACGGCGAGATCGACAGGCTGCGGCTGATCTGCACGAAGACCGGTATCATCACCACCACCACCGGGGTGTTCGACACCATGGCCGAGGCCGCCACCACGAAGCCCATCAGCGCCCCGACCGCGAGCTTGGGCTTGTTCTTGGCGTTGCGCTCGGCGGCATGGGTGAACCAGTCGAGCGCTCCGGTCCTCACCAGCGCGCCCATCACGATGAACATCGCCGCGATGGTCCAGGGGGCGGGGTTGGACAGCACCGCGAGCGCCTGCTCGTAGGGCAGAACGCCGGTGATCAGCATAACCGAGGCCCCGGCGATGGCGATCACCTCGGCCGGGTAGCGTTCGCGGACGAACAGGATGAACATCACCACCACGACGGCAAGCGACAGCAGCGCGTTTGCGGCCGGAGACAGGGAAAGGTCGATCATGCAATAGGCCCGCCGTTCAATTCAGACCGTATCTTTATCGCCCCCGCGCCCCGGCACAAGCGCCGAGTGGCGCCGCGTCCCGGCCCCGGCGGATCACGGCGCGGAGGCCTCCAGCCGCCCGCCCACGCGAATCATGCGCACCCGGGTGGCCTTGCCGGTGCGGTCGTCGGTCTCGACAAAAAGCCCCGACAGGGTCGCCTCGCCGCTGGCCGGGGTGAAGCGGTTCTTGGCCATGCCGGTGATGAAGCGGCGCAGCGGCTCGGCCTTGTCCATGCCGATGACCGAGTTGTAGTCGCCGCACATCCCGGCATCGGACTGGAATGCGGTGCCGCCGGGCAGGATCTGCGCGTCCCCGGTGGGCACATGGGTGTGGGTGCCGACCACCACGCTGGCGCGCCCGTCGCACCAATGCCCCATCGCCATCTTCTCCGAGGTCGCCTCGCAATGGATGTCCACCAGAGTGGCCTGCGCGAGTCCGCCCAGCGGATGCGCCCGCAGCACCTGGTCGATCGCCGAGAACGGATCGTCGAAGGGCCGCTTCATGAAGACCTGCCCCAGAACCTGCGCCACCAGCACCTTGCGCCCGCCGGTGGCGGTGAACAGCCGCGCGCCCTTGCCCGGGGCCTCCCGGGCGTAGTTCAGCGGCCTCAGGATGCGCGGCTCCTGCTCGATGAAGCTGAGCATGTCCTTCTGGTCGAAGGCGTGATCGCCCAGCGTCAGGCAATCGGCCCCGGCCTCCAGCAGGCCCTTGGCGTGGGCGGCGGTCAGCCCGTGGCCCGAGCTTGCGTTCTCGCCATTGACCACGACGAAATCCAGCCCCCACTCCCGGCGCAGGCCGGGCAGGCGCTCCTGGATGGCCGCGCGCCCGGCGCGGCCCATCACATCTCCGAGAAACAGTATCTTCATGCGCCATGGCCTAGGCGCGCGGGGCCGGAAGGGCAAGTGACAATTGCGCCCGATGCGCGCGCCTTCCGGCGCGACGCGTGCATCGGGGCCGCGCCGTTGGCCCCGCGGGCCGTCGTCCCTGCGCCGCACGGGATCGCCGGGGTCGGAGACGGGGCAGGCCCGTATTCCCCGATGACGTTATCGAGGGATTCGACAGGCCGCCCGTGCGATCGCCGGGGACGCTTCAAGCGGGAAGGGGCGGAAAAACGGGACCAAGCCACGCCGCTGCGGCGAAGATGCTGTTCGAAGATCTGTTGCGAGGGAATTTTGGTGGAGCCTAGGGGGATCGAACCCCTGACCTCGTCATTGCGAACGACGCGCTCTCCCAGCTGAGCTAAGGCCCCACGACAGCCCTCACATGCGCGGTTTTGCGGGCGGCGTCAAGGGGGGGGGCGGGCCCGCGGCGGTCGCGGAACAGCGCGCGCAGCTCGGCCTTGGCCTGTTCGAGGATTTCCCTCTGCCCGGGGTCGAGGGTGCGGCCGGCGCGGTTGATGTAGAAACTCAGCATGGACATGGAGGATTGCAGCACGGTGCCCTTGCGCTGCGTGCTTTCCTCGGCCGAGCGTTTGAGCGACGCGGCGATGCGTTTCGGATCGTCCCAGGTGAAGACCCCCTCTTCGAGGGCGAGCGCATGGCTGGTCTCAGTGACCTTCTGCGACCATCTTTTCGGGGGCTTGTCGGGCATGGGGGCAGGATAGCAGGGATCGGGGCGGCGGGGGAGGGCGGCGCCGATTGCCATCCGGCCAGCGGCGCCACGTCTGCCCCAGAGTCGCGCCCGGCCCGAGGGTGGGTGCGGAACGCGCCCTTGGTGACCCAAGGGGCTCATCTTGCCGTCAGAGAACAGCTCCGCCCGGGGCGCTTGCGGCCCGGGCCGCGCCGACCCGCCCCCCAGGGGCGGCGCGATTGCGCCACCCCTCGGGTCGGTCGCGGCCCTACTGATAACATTGCAATTTTTGTGAAGTCTTCTCATGGTTGAACGTAGCGAATATCAAAACTCGCGTTTTTCAAATGAGTTCCACGTTCAATGACTTGCAGTGTATTTATTGATGAAAGCGGAGAGGCCGGTATCGCAAAGGTGCGCTCGGATACATCAGGTGGAGCGTCGCCATACTTCGTACTGGCAGCTGCAGTGATGCCAAGGGCCGTGAAGATTTCGGCGACATCAGTTCTCGACGAGGTACTGAAAACAATTCCCAAAAAATGGTCACACGCAACCGAACTTAATCATTACCAAACGGTTTTCTGGGCGCGCACCGCCACTAAGGTCAATCTCCGCTTCTTCGCCGTGATTTCGAATAAGAGCACGCTTGGAAGCTACTCTGAGCGAATCCGAAAGGATCCCGACAAGTTCTACAACAAATGTGCGGTGTATTTGCTCGAGCGTGTTGGGCAGTACCTGACAGCGAAAGGCATGGCTGGAACGCCGCCCGAAGTTTGCTTCGAAAAGAAAAACCACGATTACGATGCGATGCGCCGGTATCTTAGTGCGATTAAGGAAAAGCCGATGCACACAGATGCCAAGTATTTGCGCGTTTTTAATCCGTTTGCGATCACGGCGAAAACCAAGACTGAAGAGCCATTATTGCGGTATGCAGACTTGGCTGCCCATGCAGCCTATCAGTGTGCGAACAAGACCAAGACGAATTTTAATATCCCGGAACCGAGATACCTCGAGGAACTAGCTAATCGGTTCGGAGCAGACGAGCGAGGTAATGTAATAGGGCGTGGAATAAAATGCATCCACAGCGTTGAAGATCTCTGTTTGGACGCGGATGTCGCTAGGAAACTACGTTCACTAAAAGCCATGCCAATGCAGCCTGTGAAAAGGTGAATAGGTCAACGCTTCCTCCTCTTCACACCACCCCTCTGCCCCGGCCGTCCCGCCGTTGACCGCCCCACGGCGGCCTCGCTGGCCGCCTCCACCGCCGATTGCCTCGCCAGCGGGTCGTCCGAGATCGCCAGGTCCACCGCCTCCAGCCGCTTGATCTCGTCGCGCAGGCGCGCGGCCTCCTCGAATTCCAGGTTCTCGGCGGCCTTGCGCATCTGGTCGCGCAACCCGTCGAGATGCGCCTCCAGGTTGGCGCCGTGCAGCGGCTTGTCGATCTTCGCCGTCACCCGGCTCATGTCCACGTCGCCCTTGTAGAGGCCGGCGAGGATGTCCTCGACGTTCTTCTTCACGGTCGCGGGCGTGATGCCGTGTTCCTCGTTATAGGCGATCTGCTTCTCGCGGCGGCGGTTGGTCTCGGCGATGGCGCGCTCCATGCTGCCGGTCATGCGGTCGGCATACATGATCACCCGCCCCTCGGCGTTGCGCGCGGCCCGGCCGATGGTCTGGATCAGCGAGGTTTCCGAGCGCAGGAACCCCTCCTTGTCGGCGTCCAGGATGGCCACCAGCCCGCATTCGGGAATGTCCAGCCCCTCGCGCAGCAGGTTGATGCCCACCAGCACGTCGAAGGCCCCGAGGCGCAGGTCGCGCAGGATCTCGATCCGCTCGATCGTGTCGATGTCGGAATGCATGTAGCGCACCTTGATGCCCTGTTCGTGCAGGTATTCGGTCAGGTCCTCGGCCATGCGCTTGGTCAGCGTGGTCGCCAGCGTGCGGAAGCCCCTGGCGGTGACCTTGCGGACCTCGTCCATCAGGTCGTCCACCTGCATCTCGACCGGGCGGATTTCAATCTCGGGGTCCAGCAGGCCGGTGGGCCGGATCACCTGCTCGGTGAAGACGCCGCCGGTCTGCTCCAGTTCCCACGCGGCGGGGGTGGCGGAGACGAAGACCGACTGCGGGCGCATGGCGTCCCATTCCTCGAACTTCAGCGGGCGGTTGTCCATGCAGGAGGGCAGGCGGAACCCGTGCTCGGCCAGGGTGAACTTGCGCCGGTAGTCGCCGCGATACATGCCGCCGATCTGGGGCACGGTGACGTGGGATTCGTCGGCGAAGACGATGGCGTTGTCGGGGATGAACTCGAACAGGGTCGGCGGCGGCTCGCCCGGGGCGCGGCCGGTGAGGTAGCGCGAATAGTTCTCGATCCCGTTGCACACGCCGGTCGCCTCCAGCATCTCGAGGTCGAAATTGGTGCGCTGCTCCAGCCGCTGCGCCTCCAGCAGCTTGCCCTCGGCCACCAGCTGGTCGAGCCGCTGGCGCAGCTCTTTCCTGATGCCGATGATGGCCTGTTTCATGGTGGGCTTCGGCGTCACATAATGCGAATTCGCGTAGACCCGGATATGTTCGAAACTATCCGTTTTCGAACCTGTGAGGGGGTCGAACTCGGTGATTGCCTCCAGTTCCTCTCCGAAAAACGACAATCGCCAGGCGCGGTCGTCCAGGTGGGCGGGCCAGATCTCCAGCACGTCGCCGCGCACCCGGAAGCTGCCCCTCTGGAAGCCCGCGTCGTTGCGGCGATATTGCTGGGCCACCAGATCGGCGATCACCGCGCGCTGGTCGTATTCCTTGCCGATCTCAAGGTCCTGGGTCATCGCCCCGTAGGTTTCGACCGAGCCGATGCCGTAGATGCAGGAGACCGAGGCGACGATGATCACGTCGTCGCGCTCCAGCAGCGCCCGCGTGGCCGAGTGGCGCATCCGGTCGATCTGCTCATTGATCTGGGATTCCTTCTCTATGAAGGTGTCCGAGCGCGGCACATAGGCCTCGGGCTGGTAGTAGTCGTAGTAGGAGACGAAATATTCCACCGCGTTGTCGGGGAAGAAGCCCTTGAATTCGCCATAAAGCTGCGCTGCCAGCGTCTTGTTGGGGGCGAGGATGATCGCCGGACGCTGGGTCTCCTCGATGACGCGCGCCATGGTGAAGGTCTTGCCGGTGCCGGTCGCGCCCAGCAGCACCTGGTTGCGCTCTCCCTCGTTCACGCCCGCCGACAATTCGGCGATGGCGGTGGGCTGGTCGCCCGCCGCCTGAAACTCGGTCTTCATGACGAAGCGCCTGCCGCCTTCCAGCTTGGGGCGGGTCCTGACCTCCGGGGCGGGGGCATGCAGGGCGGGATGTTCCTGGGCATAGGGCATGGGCGGACTCCTTGGCCTTCCTAACTTGACCCGTTGCGCGTTGGGTTCAAGGGGCGCCCTCGCGGCCTCTTGCGCTGGCGCGCGGTTTTTCCCATAACGAGGGCGATCTGAAGGGAGTTCCGCGATGCTTGCCCGTATCTACCAGCCCGCCAAGACCGCGATGCAATCCGGCATGGCCAAGACCCACCACTGGGTTCTGGAATTCGCCCCCGCCAGTGCGCGCGAGGTCGATCCGCTGATGGGCTGGACCAGTTCCTCCGATACCCAGGCCCAGGTGCGGCTGCGCTTCGACAGCAAGCAGGCGGCGCTGGACTACGCCCGCGAGCACGGCATCGAAGCCATCGTGACGGAGCCCAAGACCCGCAAGCCGGTGATCCGGAAGGGCGGCTATGGCGAGAACTTCGCCACCAACCGCCGCACCGTCTGGACGCACTGATCCCCGGACTGCCCCGCCCGGCCGCCGATTTGCCTTGATCGGTGGGCGCTAACGCCGCAAAAACGGGCGCAAGCGGCCCCTTAGCTCAACTGGATAGAGCAGCTGACTTCTAATCAGCAGGTTCCGGGTTCGAGTCCTGGAGGGGTCGCCAGACTGTCGATTTCATACATGTATTCAGAAGCTTTCGGCCGTTCCCCGAAACCGTGCCATTTTTCCGGAAGCAATGTGGGAGCGGTGACAGGGGTAACGCCCTGGTAACGACGTGGCAATGTTCCCGCACAAGGGGGCAGAGGGCCGCGGCAGGGCACCCACCCCGCTCCGCTGTTTTCGCGCGGACCGGCGGCGCGACCGTGGCCGGCGCGAGTCGCTGTATTCCGCAGCCGGTCCTTGGGGCTCGGCCCCAAACCCCGGAGTATTTCCGCCAAGAAGAAGCCCCGGGGTTCTTCTGGCCCAAAATATCCCCGCCGGAGGCATCCCGAGCATCCGGCCGCAGGCCGGGTGCGAGACAAAAGCTCTGCGCCGCAGGCGCGCATTGCAGCATCGCGGCGCTGTGGCTTGCTCCCCGGCGGGGCAGTCCGTATAGACGGGACAATCTCAGTTGTCACCTGTCGGAGAGCACCATGGCCGGCCATTCAAAATGGGCAAACATTCAGCATCGCAAAGGGCGCCAGGACGCGGCGCGCTCGAAGCTGTTTTCGAAACTGTCGAAGGAGATCACCGTCGCCGCCAAGATGGGCGATCCCGATCCGGACAAGAACCCGCGTCTGCGTCTGGCCGTGAAGGAGGCCAAGTCGAACTCGGTCCCGAAGGACGTGATCGAGCGCGCGATCAAGAAGTCGCAGGCCGGCGAGGGCGACGATTACGAGGAAATCCGCTACGAGGGCTACGGCCCGGGCGGCGTGGCGGTGATCGTCGAGGCGATGACCGACAACCGCAACCGGACCGCGTCGAACGTGCGCTCGACCTTTGCCAAGAACGGCGGCAATCTCGGCGAGACCGGCTCGGTCGGGTTCATGTTCGAGCGCAAGGGCGAGATCGTCTATCCCGCCTCGGTGGGCGACGCGGACACGGTGATGCTGGCCGCGATCGAGGCCGGCGCCGAGGATGTGGAGAGCTCCGAGGATGGCCACATCATCTATTGCGCCGATACCGACCTGAACGCGGTGTCCACCGCGCTGGAGGCGGAACTGGGCGAATCGGACTCGACCAAGCTGATCTGGCAGCCGACCACCAGCACCGAGCTTGACCTCGATGGCATGCAGAAGCTGATGAAGCTGATCGACGCGCTCGAGGATGACGACGACGTGCAACGCGTCACCTCGAACTTCGAGGCCTCCGACGAGGTGATGGCGCAGCTCTGAGCGCCGCGCCTCAGGGGTGGATGTCGCGCGGGCAGCGCGACAGGAAATAGATGTGGAGCCAGTCGAACGCTGGCTCCACGCCGCGCTCGGCCAGCCATTTCGCCTGCAACTGATAGGCTTCCCATTCCGCGGCCTGGCGGCAGTCGAAGCCGCGGTTCAGGAACTGCACATGATGCGCCAGTTCGTGCAGCAGCACCGAGACCTGGCGGCTGTCGCCCTCCGACCAGGGCCGCACCAGGAATACCCGGCCGCGGGCCAGGTCGTAGGCGCCGAGCATGTTCTCCTCGACCAGCATGTCCTCGTCGTCGACGCCGATCTCCTCTCCGGTCAGGCAGAAGAGGATCTCGGGCGGGGCTTCGAGCGCCTCGGCGGTGTCGTAGCCAGTCTCCTCGCCGATCCAGAGGATCAGTTCAGCCACCAATGCGGGCGACGGCATCTCCGGCGGGAGCAGGGCATCGGCCCGGTCCGGGCGGGGGCAGTCCGCCGCCGGCGCGCTGTCGGCCGGCAGCTGCGCCGAGGCCGGCGGGGCGGCGAGACAGGCGAGCAGGGCCAGGCCGAGGCGGAGCCGTTCCAACATGCCCCCAGCCTAGCATCCTCCCCGCGGGGGCGGGCAAGCGGCAATCTCTTGCCGGGGATCGGAAGGTTGCGTTAACTCCGTCCGGCGCGGCAGAGCGGGGGCAGGGCGATGACATATGGGGACGGGCGCGATCAGGGATTGCCGGGCGTGGCGGTGCTGGTCGCCATGCAAGGTGTGGTGGCGGCGGCGAGCCTGGTGGTCGAGATCGTGGCGGGCCGGATGCTGGCGCCTTATGTGGGCATGTCGCTTTACACCTGGACATCGGTGATCGCGGTGGTGCTGGCCGGGTTCTCGGCCGGGCACTGGGCGGGCGGGCGCATGGCCGAGGCCCCGCCGCGGCGGGCGCTGCTGCTGACCGGCTGGTCGATGGCGGGCGCGGCGCTGAGCACGGCGGCGGCGGTGTTCGTGCTGCGGCTCGCCGCCGGGCCGGTGATCGCCGCGATGCAGAGCCCGGTGGGCGCCATCGTGGCGCTGAGCATGCTGGTGTTCTTCCTGCCGTCCTTCTTTGCCGGAATCCCGGCGCCGGTGCTGGCGCAGATCGCGGTGCTGGCGCGGCCCGGCCAGACCGGGCGGGCGCTGGGCGCGATGTTCGCGGCCGGCGCGGTGGGCGCGATCGGCGGCACGCTGCTGGCGGGGTTCCTGTTCATCTCCTGGCTGGGCTCGGCGGGCACGCTGGCCGCGGTCACCGCCGCCTATGCGGGCCTCGCCGCGCTGTGTTTCGCGCTGGCGGGGCGGATCGCTCCGGTGGGACGCTGGGCGGTGCTGGGGCTGGCGGTTCTTCTGCCTCTGGGCGTGGCGGGCGCGGGGCTGGCGCGACCCGATCCCTGCACGGAGGAGAGCGATTATTTCTGCATCCGGGTGATCGAGGAGCCCGGCGCGCCGGGCGTCGGTCCGACGCGCCTGATGGTGCTCGATCACCTCGTGCACGGCATCTCGTCGCGCGACAATCCCTCGGAGATGCTGACCTACCATGCCGCCGCGCTGGACGCGCTGGCGCGCGCGCGCATGGCCGGGCGCGACCGCTTCGGCGCCTTCTTCATCGGCGGTGGCACCTATTCGATCCCGCGCTCCTGGGCGGCGACCCGGCCCGGGGCCGAGGTCACCGTGGCAGAGATCGACCCGGTCGTGACGCGGGTTGCGGCGCGGGAGTTCTGGTTCGACCCCGCCAGCGCGCGGGTGCTGAACGACGACGCGCGCCGGGCCCTGCTGACGCGGCCCGACAGTTATGACGTGATCATCGGCGACGCCTTCACCGATATCGCGGTGCCGCCCCACCTGATCACGCGGGAGTTCTTTGAACTGGTGGAGAGCCGGCTGACCGGCGAGGGCATCTACCTGATGAACGTGATCGACCACATGGACCGGCTGCAGGCGCTGACCGCCATCGCGCGCACGCTGGGCGAGGTCTTTCCGGTGGTGGAGATCTGGGCCAATCCCGATGCCATCGGGGTGGAGAACCGGCAGGTTTTCATCCTGCTGGCGGGGCGCTCGGCTTCGCCCTTCAGCGCTCTGCGCACGCTCAGCCCCGAGGGCTACCGGGTTGTGCGCTTCGCGCGGGACGCGCGGGATCAGTTGCTGGCCGAGACGGCCTCGCCGGTTCTGACCGACAATTATGCCCCGATCGACCGGCTACTGGGGCACGGGGACTGGGCCGAGCGCTGAAGCCCCCTTGCCCTTGCCTCCGGGATCGCGTCAAGTCGCCGCATGTCGCAGGCAATCGCCCCTTCCGAGTCCCGCCCCATGGTGGGCGTGTTCTGGATGCTCCTCGCCGGGCTGAGCTTCGTCATCATGACGGCCATCGTGAAGCATGTGGGCAGCGGCCTGCCCGCCGCCGAGGCGGCCTTCCTGCGCTTTCTGGCCGGGCTGATCTTTTTCCTGCCGATGGCGCGCAGCCTGATCCGGGTGCGGCTGTCGCCGCTCAGCTGGCGGCTGCTGGCGCTGCGCGGTGTGGTGCATACGCTGGGCGTGATCTGCTGGTTCTACGCCATGGCGCGCATCCCCGTGGCCGAGGTCACGGCGATGAACTATCTCAACCCGGTCTATGTGACCATCGGCGCGGCGCTGTTCATGGGCGAGAAGATCTCGGTGCGCCGGATCACGGCGATCGGCGTGGCGCTGCTGGGTGTGCTGGTCATCCTGCGTCCGGGCTTCCGCGAGGTGTCCACCGGGCATCTGGCGATGCTGGTCACGGCGATGATGATGGCGGCCTCCTATCTGTGCGCGGGGATGGCCAGCCGCGAGGCGGGGGCGGGGACGGTGGTGGCGATCCTGTCGGTGTCGGTCACCATCGGGCTGGCGCCCTTTGCCGCCTGGGTCTGGGTGACGCCCACATGGGGGCAATTGGGCTGGCTGTTCCTGGTCGCGGGTTTCGCCACGGCGGGGCATTATTTCATGACCCACGCCTTCCGTGCAGCACCGATGGCGGTGATCCAGCCAGTGACCTTTCTGCAACTGGTCTGGGCGACGCTGCTGGGCTGGCTGGTGTTCGGCGAAAAGGTTGATGGCTGGGTCGTGCTGGGCGGCGCGCTGACCATGGGATCGGTCAGCTACATCACCTGGCGCGAGGCCCGGCTGAAGCGCCGCCCGGTCACGCCGCCGGCCAACGCCACCAAGCCCTGAGCCGGCCCGCGCGCGGGCGTGGCTGCGCGGTTTTTCCCGCAGCCGAACAGCATTCGCGCGGGGGGCGCGGGTTTCCACTTGATCACGGTCAAGGTGTCGGGCAACAGGCTCGGCTAGCGTTACCGCAAATGCACTGTAAGGAGACCGCGCAATGTCGAACACGCCGCACGAACTGGCCGAAGAATTCCCCGATCAGGTCGAAGCCATCCACGATCTGAAGACGAAGAACGCGCATTTCGCCAAGCTGGTCGAGGAATATCACGAGGTGAACCGCGCCGTGCACCGCGCCGAGACCAACGTGGAGCCCACCGACGAGCTGCACGAGGGCGAACTGCGCAAGCAGCGCCTCGCCCTGAAGGACGAGATCGCCCGCATGCTGGCGGAGCCCGCCGAGGGCTGAGCCCTTTCTCAGGCCCCGGCCTCGTCCCCCGTGGGCGCGGCCGGGCCTTCGACCTGTTCCTGGAAACGTTCGAAGAACTGGTCGGCCATCTTGCGTGCGAAGCCGTCGATCAGACGCGATCCGAGCTGCGCGATCTTGCCCCCCACCTTCGCCTCGACATCATAGCTCAGCTCGGTGCCGCCCTCGGCGTCGGAGAGGCGCACCTTTGCCTCGCCCTTGGCGAATCCGGCGACGCCGCCCTTGCCCTCGCCGGCGATGGTGTAGCTTTCGCCCGGCACCACGTCGGACAGCGTGACGCCGCCCTTGAAGGTGGCCTTTACCGGCCCGACCTTCTGCTTGACCACGGCCTCGAAGCCCTCCTCCGGGCTGCCGGTCAGTTCCTCGCAGCCGGGGATGCAGGCCCTGAGGGTCTCTGCCTCGTTCAGCTTTGCCCAGACCGTCGCGCGGTCCGCCGCGATGACGCGGCTGCCATTCAGTTCCATGTCCTGTCTCCCAGTTTGCCCCAGACCTAAGGCGAGCGGGGGCGGCGGTAAAGCTATTCCGCGATCTCGTAGGGCAGCACGCCGCGGTGGTCGGGATCGACGCGCAGGCGGCGCTCCAGCGGCGGGACCGAGCGCTGGTGGCAATTCTTGCGCTCGCAGATCCGGCAGGAGATGCCGATCGGCTCGAAACTGGCGGCGCGGGTCAGGTCCAGCCCGTCGGCATAGACCAGCTCCTCGGCGTGCTGCACTTCGCAGCCCAGCCCGATGGCGAAGCGCCGGTCGGGCACGCCCCAGGCGCCGCCGGGCTTGCTGACATCGCGCGCCAGGCACAGGTAGCGCACCCCGTCCGGCGTCTCGGCCAGCTGGCGCAGGAAGCGGCCCGGCGTCTCGAAAGCGCGGTGCATGTTCCACAGCGGGCAGGCGCCGCCGAAGCGGGCGAATTGCAGCCGTGTGGCCGAGTGGCGCTTGGTGATGGTGCCGGCCTGATCGACGCGCACGAAGAAGAAGGGGATGCCCTTGGCGCCGGGGCGCTGCAGGGTCGAGAGGCGATGCGCCACCTGCTCGATCGAGGCGCCGAAGGCATAGGCGAGGCGTTCCAGATCGTGACGCATCTCCTGCGCGGCCTGCAGGAAGGGCCGGTATGGCAGCAGGGCCGCGCCCGCGAAATAGTTGGCGAGGCCAATCCGGGCGATGGCGCGGGCCTCGTCGCTCTGGAACCGGGCCAGATCGAGCGTGGCGTCCAGCAGCTGGCCCTGGGTCAGCAGCGCCACCTGGTGCAGCAGCTGAAAGCGCTGGGTGGGCGCGGAAGCCTGGGCCGCGATCGTGAGGACGCGGTGTGCGGCGTCGTAGTCGCGCAACTCGGCGTCGGGGCGGAACTCGATCGTGATGCCCTCGGCCTTAAGGGCCGCGCGGGCGGTCTCCATCGGGTCTGCGCGGCGCCCGCCGGGGCAGGCGAAACGCTCGGCGGCGCGGTCCACGGCGTCGATGTAATTGTCGCAATAGTGGAAGAAGTCGCGCACCTCCTCCCAGGGGCTCGGGGCGACGCGGGCATCCTCGCGCCCCAGCGCCTCGTCGAGCGAGGCGAGGCGCTCATGGGTCTGGCGATAGGCACGGTGCAGATCGAGAAAGGCGCGCGCCAGCGCCGGCGCGTTGGAGGCGGCGAGCCGCAGGTCGGCGAGCGGTGGCGCGCCCTCGGCAAAGACCGGGTCCGCGAGCGCCTCGCGCATGTCCGAGACCAGCCGCTCGGTGTCGCCGGTGGACAGCTCGGTCACGTCGAAGCCGAACTCGTTTGCCAGCGCCAGCACCACGCCGGTCGAGACCGGGCGGTTGTTGTTCTCCATCTGGTTCAGATAGGGCAGCGAGACGCCAAGCTTGGCGGCGAAGGCCTTTTGCGTCAGGCCCAGCCGCTTGCGCGTCTCGCGCAGCTTGACGCCGGCATAGAGTTTCTGGGTCGCCATCTCCGCACCTTTGCAGCTTTGCTCGGGATATCGGTATCCTTTGCAAAGCGCCCGCGCAAGGCTCAGGCGCCGGGATGCGCCTCGGGTTCCTCGATCTCGCCCAGGTCGCCGGCGATGCGGTTGACGTGGAACACATAGCCGGTAGCCAGGATCGCGGCGGCGGAACTGGCCAGCATGATGCCCAGCAGCGGGTAGACGCCCGACCCCGGCACCAGCATCGCGCCCGCCAGCGCCGACAGGCCGGCGCCGCCACCGATCATGATCGTGCCGCCCAGCCCGCTGGCGGTGCCGGCGAGATGCGGGCGCACCGACAGCAGGCCCGCGGTGGCGTTGGGCAGGACCATGCCGTTGCCCAGCCCCACCATGACCATCAGCCCGAAGAAGGCCAGCGGGTGCGTCGCGCCCAGCAGGAACAGCAGCAGCGAGGCGATAAGCCCGGAACTGACCGAAAGGCTGCCGGCCAGGATCATCCGGTTGATACCGAAGCGCACCGAATAGCGCCCGGACAGGAAATTGCCGCCCATGTAGCCCAGCGCCGCGATCCCGAAATAGAGGCCCAGCAGCGCCGGGCCGAGGTCGAACACCTCGGAGCCGACAAAGGGCGCACCGCCGAGATAGGCGAAGAACACCCCGGAGGAGAAGGCCGCGCTCAGCGCGTAGCCCCAGAACCGGCGCGAGCGGAAAAGCTCGGGATATTCGCGGAACTGGTCGAGCAGACTGATCTGGCTGGGCCGGGCGGTCTCGCCCAGGTCGGCCCAGGCCAGGGCCAGCACCAGCGCGCCCACCGCCAGCAGCATGGCGAAATTGGCCTGCCAGCCGAAGACCTCGTCGAGGATGCCGCCGACGGTGGGGCCGACCATCGGGACCAGCGCCATGCCCATGGTGACATAGCCGATCATCGAGGCCGCCTCCTCCTGCGGGACCATGTCGCGCACCACCGCGCGGCTGAGCACCATGCCCGTCACGATCACCGCCTGCGCCATGCGGAAGGCGAGAAAGACCTCTGCCGTGGGGGCCAGGATGCAGCCCAGCGTCATCGCCAGGAAGGCCGCGGCGCTCCACAGGATCACGGGACGACGGCCGTAGCGGTCGGAGATCGGGCCGATCACGATCTGCAACGCCGCGTTCACCGCGAGATAGAGCGCCACCGAAAGCTGCATCAGCCGGTAATCGGTGTGGAAATAGGCCGTCATGTTGGGCAGCGACGGCAGGAAAATGTTCATAGACAGCGCGGAGATCCCCGCGAGCAGGACAAGGGTCAGGATATGCGGGGGCGTGCTGCGGTCGAGAAACCGCACGGCGGGTCTGGAGGTCATGGCGCGCAGGTTAGGCGCGGCGCGCGATTTGTCCAGACGGTAAAATCCGTCCTGCGTGCACGAACGCACATCGTGCTGTGCGGCGGTGCGGGCCGCCTTGTCCGGCGTCGGCTCAGAGCGGCTTGAAGAACACGATCGCCGCGCCCGCGGCGATCAGGGCGAAGCCGGCGGCGTGGTTCCAGGTGATGGGCTCGCCGAGGTAAAGGGCGGAGAAACCGGCGAACACGGTGAGGGTGATCACCTCCTGTATGGTCTTGAGTTCGGCCGCGCTGAGCGCGCCGTGGCCGATGCGGTTGGCCGGCACCTGCAGGAGATACTCGAAAAAGGCGATGCCCCAGCTGACCAGGATCACCGTCAGCAGGGGCGCGGATTTGAACCGCAGGTGGCCATACCAGGCGAAGGTCATGAACAGGTTCGACAGCAGCAGCAGGCCGATGGCGGCGGCGGGGGCGGGCAGGATCATGGTGGACTCCGGCGGGGATTCGGCGCAATTCGTGGCAGAGGCCAGGGCGGCGCGCCAGCGCGATGTTTTCGCAGATTTGCGATTTGCTGGTTGTATCTTGCCAAGAATTTGCAAATTTACCGAAATCCGCTTTGTGCGCTGCGCCGCGGCAGGTAGGTTGCCGCAAAACCAATTGGGGGATCAGCGCCGATGAAGGACATCCTGAACGAACTCGAATCGCGCCGCGAGGCGGCCCGCCTCGGTGGTGGCCAGCGCCGGATCGACAGCCAGCACAAGAAGGGCAAGCTGACTGCGCGCGAGCGTATCGAACTGCTGCTCGACGAGGGCTCGTTCGAGGAATTCGACATGTTCGTCGCCCATCGCTGCACCGATTTCGACATGCAAGAGGACCGGCCCGCGGGCGACGGCGTGGTCACCGGCTGGGGCACGATCAACGGCCGAATGGTCTATGTGTTCTCCCAGGACTTCACCGTCTTCGGCGGCTCGCTGTCCGAAACCCACGCTCAGAAGATCTGCAAGATCATGGACATGGCGGTGCAGAACGGCGCGCCGGTGATCGGGCTGAATGACTCGGGCGGGGCGCGCATCCAGGAGGGCGTGGCCAGCCTTGCCGGCTATGCCGAGGTGTTCCAGCGCAACATCATGGCCTCCGGCGTGGTGCCGCAGATCAGCGTGATCATGGGCCCCTGCGCGGGCGGCGCGGTCTATTCGCCCGCCATGACCGACTTCATCTTCATGGTGCGCGACACCTCCTACATGTTCGTCACCGGCCCCGACGTGGTGAAGACGGTGACAAACGAGCATGTCACCGCCGAGGAACTGGGCGGCGCCTCGACCCACACGCGGAAAAGCTCGGTCGCGGACGGCGCCTTCGACAACGATGTCGAGGCGCTGATCGAGGTGCGCCGGCTGTTCGATTTCCTGCCCCTGAACAACCGCGAAAAGGCGCCGGTGCGGCCGTTCTTCGACGATCCGGGCCGGATTGAGGACAGCCTCGACACGCTGATCCCGGACAACCCCAACCAGCCCTACGACATGAAGGAGCTGATCCTGAAGATCGCGGACGAGGGCGATTTCTACGAGATCCAGGAGGATTTCGCCAAGAACATCGTCACCGGCTTCGTCCGCATCGAGGGGCAGACCGTGGGCGTGGTGGCCAACCAGCCGATGGTGCTGGCCGGGTGCCTGGACATCGATTCCAGCCGCAAGGCCGCGCGGTTCGTCCGCTTCTGCGATGCCTTCGAGATCCCGCTGCTGACGCTTGTCGACGTTCCGGGCTTCCTGCCGGGCACGGCGCAGGAATACGGCGGCGTGATCAAGCACGGTGCCAAGCTGCTCTATGCCTTCGGCGAGGCCACTGTGCCCAAGGTCACGGTGATCACCCGCAAGGCCTATGGCGGGGCCTATGACGTGATGAGCTCGAAACACCTGCGCGGCGATTTCAACTATGCCTGGCCCACGGCGCAGATCGCGGTGATGGGGGCCAAGGGCGCGACCGAGATCCTCTATCGCTCGGAACTGGACGACCCGGAAAAGATCGCCAAGCGCACCGCGGATTACGAGGACCGCTTCGCCAACCCCTTCGTGGCCGCGGAGAAGGGCTTCATCGACGAGGTGATCCAGCCCCGCTCGACCCGCCGGCGGGTGGCCCGCGCCTTTGCCTCGCTGCGCGGCAAGAAGCAGAGCAACCCGTGGAAGAAACACGACAACATGCCGCTGTGATCATGGCGCGCGCTGGCTGGCATATCCTGCGGGAGGAGGGCGCGCTGACGCTGGCGCGCCAGCTGCCGCCGCGTTTCGACGTGGCGGCTGAGGCTATGTTTCCGCCCGCCCGCAAGGCCCGGCTGGCGCAACAGATCCGGCAGGATCTGTGGCGGGCGCTGCGGCACCTGCGCGGGTTCAGCCCCGTGGTGCGCGTCGAGGAGGACGGCGCGCAACTGAAAGTCCGAGCGGGTGGCGCGGTGCACGCCCGGACCTTTCCCAAAGTCCGGGCCGAGGCGCGCATCTCCGCCCTGCTGGCCGACCCCGCGCGCCGCGCGCGCTGGCTGGCCCATGCCAGAAAGGAAGGGTCCGATGCGTTGGGTTGATGATATCTACGAGGCCATAATGGAGCTGGGCGGTGCCGCTCGCCACGAGGACCTCTATGCGTACTTGGAGCAAACGACCACGCGCGAACTCTCGCCGTCATGGCGCTCAATCGTCCGGCGTACCATTGGCGACCATGCCAAGGACTCAGACCATTTCCGTGGAACAGAACTGTTCTCTCATTTGGATCGTGGTTTTTGGGGCGTTGCTGGTGAGGACATTGACCCGGACTTCATAAGGGCGCGCGAGGCCTTGACGCCAGAAGAGGTGGTGGAAACGGTGCTGGTAAGGCAGCACGTGCGCTCGAAACCAGCAGGCAAGAAGCAGCGGGAACCTGAGTTCCATCTCTTCGCCAAGGGCCCACGCCCGGTCGCGCCCTTCTCCCATGCGGTGGAGGCCGAAGGCTGGGTCATATTGACCGGCCAGATGCCTACCGATCCCGACGCCCCCGACGCAGCCCTGCCGCGTGGCATCGAGGCGCAGACCCGGCGGGTGATGGACAATCTCGCCCTGATCCTGGGCGAGATGGGGCTGGACCTGAGCCATGTGGTGCAGTGCCGCTGCTACCTCACCGAATTCGAGCGCGACTACGCCGCGTTCAATGACGCCTACCAGTCCTATTTCCCCGCCGACCGGCGGCCGGCGCGCACCACGGTGGGCGTGACCGCGCTGGCGGTGGGCGCGCTGGTGGAAATCGACTGCCTCGCGCGCCGGCCGGAGCAGGCGCCATGACGCGCCGCGCGCCGATCCTCCTCGCGCTGCTGGCCGCGCCGCTGCCGGCGGCGGCCTCGGCGCAGCCGTCCGAGGCGCCGATCGCGGTGCCCTCGGGTCAGCCGGTCAGCCTGATCGAGACGATCATCGGCGCGCCCGGCCCCGAGGGGTTGACCGCGCGCTTCCGTTTCCTCGCGCCCGAGATCGCGCGCGAGACCGGCCGGATCAGCTTTGCCGAGGCGGCGCCGGACATGCTTCACCTGTGCGAAAGCTACGCGCTGCCGCGGCTGGCCGAGCCGGGTCCGCAGGTGTCGCAGATCATCATTTCGCTGTCGGACCGGGTGGTCCCCTTCGGGCAGGCCGCGCCCGAGGCCACCCAGTTCTTCGAGGCTTACCGCCCCGAGGGCGGCCACTGCATCTGGGAAGGGTTTTGACGATGGTTCAGAGGGTTGCATCGGATTGCGGAGGTGGTTCCGCCTGCGCGGGAAATCACCGAACGCGCCGGTTTTCGTGGGAATGTGGCCCGCGATGGTCTATGCTTAGCGATGGTGGCCGCGCCGCGGCCGCCGCAAACGGAACGGGCCGGGCCGGGGCAGCCCCGCGCATGCCGGCCGAGACAAAGGAATGGAGTGCGAGATGTCGAAGAGCATCAAGACGCTGCTGGCCGTTTCCCTGGTGGCGTTCGTCGCTGCCTGCGCGGCAAAGGAAGAAGTTGTCTATGTCGAGCCCGAGCCGGTCACGGCTGAGCCGACCTACAGCAAATACTGAGTTCGCTTTGGGGCGGGGTCTTCCCGCCCCGACAGCGCCCTGCCGCCGCAGCGGGGAGGGCGCGTCATGCTGAAGCACAGAGGCTTTCCCAGCCGTCTGCCCGGCACCGACTACCAGTTCACCGTCAGGCGCGAGAACAAGAAGGGGGCGACGCCCCTGGTCGCGCGCGAGCGCTTTGCCGACCGTCGTCCGGCCGACCGCCGGGCCGACGCCGGCTTCCTGCAGGCGCTGTGGGAACATTTCGGCGATGAGCCGTTCGAGCGCGGCAACCTCGACGCCGGCCGGCTGTCCTGGCTGTTCGGCCGCGAGGTGGTGCCCGCCGAGGAGCCCTTCGACCCCGAAAGCTACGAGGCGCTGTTGCGGATCGACATCGCCCGCGCGCGGGCCAGCTTTCCCGAGGTTTTCGGTGCGGAGGGATCGGCATGATCCTGCCCGGCGCCGCGCGTTCTGGGCGAAATTCAGCCCAAGTCCGCCGGCCGGCGGGTTGGCCCTTTGCGGCCGTCGCATTCTGCGACAGTCTGGGCCGCGGGCAGGGGTTCGGCCGGTCCGGCCGGGCTGCTGTTCGCATCAACCGTTACCCTTCCCCTTCCCCCTGGTCTGGCCCCCCGCGGGTCAGACCGGTTTTTTCTGGAGGGGCGTCTTGCGGAGAGAGACAGGAATGCAAAACCTCAAACTGGGCGCTGCCGCGCTTGCTCTGGCACTGCTGGCGGCCTGCGGCACGACCGACAGCGAACGCGCGCTCAGCGGCGCGGTCATGGGTGCCGTCGTGGCCGATGTTCTGGACGAAAGCGTCGCGGCCGGCGCCGCGGTCGGCGCGGCCGGCGGTGCGCTGTGCGACGACGCGGGCGTCTGCCGCTGATCTGAACCCGGTCGCGCGCGCAGCCCGCGCGCCCATCATGAGACAGCCATCTCGGCGCACCCGCGCCGGGGTGGCTTTTTTGTTTGTTCTGGCCCGGGGGCAAGGCCCGTGGCCCAATGCTGGAAGGGACTGAAATGTTCGACAAGATCCTGATTGCCAACCGCGGCGAGATTGCCTGCCGGGTCATCAAGACCGCCCGCAAGATGGGGATCAAGACGGTTGCGGTCTACTCGGACGCGGACCGCCACGCGCTGCATGTCGAAATGGCGGATGAGGCCGTCCATATCGGTCCGCCGCCGGCCAACCAGTCCTATATCGTGATCGACAAGATCATGGACGCCATCCGCCAGACCGGCGCGCAGGCGGTGCATCCGGGCTATGGCTTCCTTTCGGAGAACAGGAAATTCGCCGAGGCGCTGGAGGCCGAGGGCGTGGTCTTCGTCGGCCCGCCGGCCAGCGCGATCGAGGCGATGGGCGACAAGATCACCTCGAAAAAGATCGCGCAGGAGGCCGGGGTCTCGACCGTGCCGGGCTACATGGGTCTGATCGAAAGCGCCGACGAGGCGGTGCGGATCAGCCGCGAGATCGGCTACCCGGTGATGATCAAGGCCAGCGCCGGCGGTGGCGGCAAGGGGATGCGGATCGCCTGGACCGACGAGGAGGCGCGCGAGGGTTTCCAGTCGTCGAAGAACGAGGCGGCCAGCTCCTTCGGCGACGACCGAATCTTCATCGAGAAATTCGTCACCCAGCCCCGCCATATCGAGATCCAGGTGCTATGCGACGCGCATGGCAACGGCCTCTACCTGGGCGAGCGGGAATGCTCGATCCAGCGGCGGAACCAGAAGGTGATCGAGGAGGCGCCCTCGCCCTTCCTCGACGCGGCCACCCGCCGCGCGATGGGCGAGCAGGCCGTGGCGCTGGCCAAGGCGGTGGGCTACACAAGCGCGGGCACCGTGGAGTTCATCGTCGATGGCGCGCGGAACTTCTATTTCCTGGAAATGAACACCCGCCTTCAGGTGGAGCACCCGGTGACCGAACTGATCACCGGCATCGACCTGGTGGAGCAGATGATCCGCGTCGCGGGCGGCGAGAAGCTGTCGCTGACCCAGCAAGGCGTGAAACTGAACGGCTGGGCGATGGAAAGCCGGCTCTATGCCGAGGATCCCTACCGCAACTTCCTGCCCTCGATCGGGCGGCTGACGCGCTACCGCCCGCCGGCGGAGGAGGCGGAATCGGATCGCGCCGTGCGCAATGATACCGGCGTCTTCGAGGGCGGCGAGATCTCGATGTATTACGACCCGATGATCGCCAAGCTCTGCACCTGGGCGCCGACCCGCGAGGCCGCGATCGAGGAGATGCGGATCGCGCTCGACGCCTTCGAGGTGGAGGGGATCGGCCACAATCTGCCGTTCCTGTCGGCGGTGATGGACCACCCGAAATTCGTGGCCGGCGACATCACCACCGCCTTCATCGCCGAGGAATACCCCGACGGGTTCGACGGCGTTACCCTGCCGCGCGACGCGCTGCACCGGGTGGCGGCGGCGGCGGCGGCGATGTTCCGCGTGGCCGAGATTCGGCGCACCCGAATCTCGGGCACGATGGATAACCACGAGCGCCGGGTCGGCAGCGACTGGGTGGTGCTGGTGCAGGGCGAGAGCTTCCCGGTGACCATCGCGGCCGACCATGACGGTTCGACCGTGCATTTCGCCGATGGCACCCGGCACCGCGTGAGTTCGGACTGGACGCCGGGTGACGCGCTGGCGCGGCTCGATATCGACGGCGAGCCGCTGGTGCTGAAGGTGGGCAAGGTCACGGGCGGCTACCGAATCCGCACCCGCGGCGCGGATCTGAAGGTGCAGGTCTTCACGCCGCGGCAGGCGGAACTGGCCGCCCTGATGCCCGAGAAGCTGCCGCCCGACACCTCGAAACTGCTGCTCTGCCCGATGCCCGGCCTGATCGTGAAGATCGACGTGGAGGAGGGCCAGGAGGTGCAGGAGGGCCAGGCGCTGTGCACCGTCGAAGCGATGAAGATGGAGAACATCCTGCGCGCCGAGCGCAAGGCCATCGTCACCAAGATCAACGCCGGCCCCGGCGACAGCCTGGCCGTGGACGAAGTGATCATGGAGTTCGAGTAGGATGCTCTCTCCCGCGCCATATCCCGCCGGGTCCACCCGGACGGCGCCGTTTTCCGGGCGGCCCGGCGCGGGTGGGGCGGGGGCTCAGCGCAGGGCGGGGGCGTGGCGCTCGCGCATTTCCTGCTGGCGAAGCGGCATCTTGTCGATGGCGCGCGACAGTTCGCGCACGTCCCAGGGGAAGGGCTTGCGCAGGCTGACGGTGCCGTCCTTGGCGATCAGCACCAGCATGAAGCCGCGCGGGCGCAGTTGCTTGCGGACGTCGGACATGGCGCGCGGGTCGGTGTCGGTGATGATTACCACGTCGCGCGCCGCAAGCTCTTCGGGCCGGGCGGCCAGCAGCTCCATCTGCTGGGTGAAGCGCGGATCGTTCGGGCTGTCGGCGAAGACCACCACCGGGCGCGCGAGCCACTGGAAGGCGGCGAGATCGGCCTCGGCGGCCTCGAACACGACCGTGTGGTCGGCTTGCCATCGCTCCGGCGCGGTCGGCGGGGCGGCGGCCTCGGTGGCCGATGCGGAACCGGCGGCGCACAGCGCCGCCACTGCAACGAGAAGTCTTTTCATGAACCCTCCTGTTCTGCGGGAATATAGGACCGGGCCGGGGGAAAGCGAAGGCCGGGGAGCGCGAAAGTGCCGCGGCCGGGCAACAGAAGGAAGCTGATCCGATGACGGACAAACAGAAATCATGGGCCGAGATCGCCGGGAAGGAGCTTCGCGGCCGTCCCCTGGAATATCTGACCTGGGAGACCCCGGAGGGCATCAGGGTCAAGCCGCTCTACACCGAAGAGGACGCGCAGGGCCTGCCGCACATGGGCTCGGTCCCCGGGCAGGCGCCCTTCACCCGCGGCCCTAAGGCCACGATGTATGCCGGCCGCCCCTGGACCATCCGGCAATATGCGGGCTTTTCCACGGCCGAGGATTCGAACGCCTTCTACCGCAAGGCGTTGGCCGCCGGTCAGCAGGGCGTGTCGGTGGCCTTCGACCTGGCCACGCACCGCGGCTATGACAGCGACCATCCGCGCGTGGTGGGCGACGTCGGCAAGGCGGGCGTGGCCATCGACAGCGTCGAGGACATGAAGATCCTGTTCGACGGCATCCCGCTCGATCAGGTTTCGGTCTCGATGACCATGAACGGCGCGGTGATCCCGATCTTGGCGAATTTCATCGTCACCGGCGAGGAGCAGGGCGTCGACCGCGCGCAGCTGTCGGGCACCATTCAGAACGACATTCTGAAAGAGTTCATGGTGCGCAACACCTATATCTACCCGCCCGAGCCCTCGATGCGGATCGTCAGTGACATCATCGAATACACCTCGACCGACATGCCGCGCTTCAACTCGATCTCGATCTCCGGCTACCACATGCAGGAGGCGGGCGCGAACCTGGTGCAGGAGCTGGCCTTCACCCTCGCCGACGGCAAGGAATATGTGAAGGCGGCGCTGGCGCGCGGGCTGGACGTGGACGCCTTTGCCGGGCGGCTGAGCTTCTTCTTCGCCATCGGCACCAATTTCTTCATGGAAATCGCCAAGCTGCGCGCAGCCCGCTTCCTGTGGCACCGCATCATGAGCGAGTTCAACCCGAAGAACCCCAAGTCGCTCATGCTGCGCACCCATTGCCAGACCAGCGGCGTCAGCCTGCAGGAGCAGGACCCCTACAACAACATCGTGCGCACCGCCTACGAGGCGATGAGCGCGGTCCTCGGCGGCACCCAGTCGCTGCACACCAACGCCTTCGACGAGGCGATCGCGCTGCCCACCGAATTCTCGGCCCGGATCGCGCGCAACACGCAACTGATCCTGCAGAACGAGACCAAGGTGACCAAGGTCGTCGATCCGCTGGCGGGCTCCTACTATGTCGAGAAGCTGACCAACGACCTGGCCGAGGCCGCCTGGAAGATCATCGAGGAGGTCGACGCGATGGGCGGCATGACCAAGGCGGTGGCTTCCGGCATGCCCAAGCTCCGCATCGAGGAGGCCGCGGCGCGCTACCAGGCCTCGGTCGACCGCGGCGACGAGGTGATCGTGGGGGTCAACAAGTTCCGCCTGGAAAAGGAAGACCCGATCGAGATCCTCGAGATCGACAACCAGAAGGTGCGCGACTCCCAGATCGCCCGGATCGAGCGCACCCGCGCCGCCCGCGACCAGGGCGCCTGCGACGCGGCGCTTTCCGCGCTGGAACGGGCCGCGAAAAGCGGCGAGGGCAACCTGCTGCGCCTGGCGGTCGAGGCCGCCCGCGCACGCGCCACGGTAGGAGAGATCAGCATGGCGATGGAAAAGGCCTTCGGGCGGCACCGGGCCGAGGTCAAGACGCTGGCCGGCGTCTACGGCGCGGCCTACGAGGGCGACGAGGGCTTCGCCGCGATCCAGAAATCGGTGGAGGATTTCGCCCAGAAGGAGGGCCGCCGCCCGCGCATGCTGGTGGTCAAGATGGGCCAGGACGGCCATGACCGGGGCGCCAAGGTGATCGCCACGGCCTTTGCCGATATCGGCTTCGATGTGGATGTGGGGCCGCTGTTCCAGACCCCCGAGGAGGCCGCGCAGGACGCCATCGACAACGACGTGCATGTGGTCGGGATCTCCTCCCAGGCGGCGGGCCACAAGACACTGGCGCCGAAGCTTGTCGAGGCGCTGAAGGCGGCGGGCGCCGAGGACATCATCGTGATCTGCGGCGGCGTGATCCCGCAGCAGGATTACCAGTTCCTTTACGATGCCGGGGTCAAGGCGATCTTCGGACCGGGCACCAACATACCCGCGGCGGCGCAGGATATCCTGCGCCTGATCTCCGAGGCGCGCGCCTGATACGCGGCCGCGCATGAGTATTTTTGCCAAGAAGAAGGGGCAGGCGAAGCTTGCCCCTTTCTGCGTGCCGCGTTCGTGGCCCGGCGGGGGGTCTTTTGCCTCTCGCGGGCCATTGGCAAGCCCGCCCGACTGCGTCTTTAATGGCGCGGCAACAACTGGGGGCGCATATGCTGGAGCTCGATCACCTCGCCGTCTCGGCTGCAACGCTTGAGGAGGGCGCGCATCATGTCGAAGAGGCGCTGGGCGTCACGCTGGCCCCCGGCGGACGGCACGAGCTGATGGGCACCCACAACCGGCTGCTGCATCTGGGGCCGGGCCTGTATCTGGAAGTGATCGCCGTCGATCCCGAGGCGCCCGCGCCCGCCCGCCCGCGCTGGTTTGACCTCGACCGTTTCGCGGGCCCGCCGCGCCTGACCAACTGGATCGCCCGCTGCGAGGCGTTGGCGCAGGTCCTGCCCCGGGCGCCGGCCGGCGCGGGCGCCGCGCTGGCCCTGTCGCGTGGCGATCTGGCTTGGGAGATGGCGGTGCCCGCGGATGGCAGGCTGCCCTTCGACGGCGCGTTTCCGGCGCTGATCGCCTGGCAGCAGGGCGCGCATCCGGCCGCGCGCCTGCCCGAGGCCGATTGCCGCCTGATCGGGCTGGAGGTGATCCACCCGCAGGCCCGCGCCCTGCGCGCGGCGCTTGCCGGGCTTCTGAACGATCCGCGCGTGGTGATCTCGGAGGGGCCGCAAAAGGCGCTGCGCGCCACGCTGCGCGGCCCACGCGGCGAGGTGGTGCTGTCATGATCCGCCCGGCGCTGCCCAGCGATTGCGCGGCCATTGCCGCGATCTGGAACCCGGTGATCCGCGACACGCTGATCACCTTCAACGCGGTCGAGAAGACCGAGGACGAGCTGCGCGAGACGCTGGCGGTCAAGGCGCGCGCCGGCCACCCGTTCCTCGTGGCCGAGGAGGCGGGCCGGGTTCTGGGTTTCGCCACCTATGGCCAGTTCCGCGGCGGGGTGGGCTATGCCCATACCATGGAGCACACGATCATCCTGGCGCCCGGGGGCTGGGGCCGCGGCCTGGGCCGGGCCCTGATGGCCGCGATCGAGGAAGAGGCGCGGGCGCGCGGCGCGCATTCCATGATCGCTGGCGTCAGCGCCGCCAATTCCGCCGGCGTCGCCTTTCACGCCGCGCTGGGCTATGCAACGGTGGCGGTGCTGCCCGAGGTCGGCTTCAAGGCCGGGCGGTGGCTGGATCTTGTCCTGATGCAGAAACTCCTGACCTGACAGCCGGTTGCGCGCCGGTTACATTCGCACCATGAGCCTCTGGTCCCGCATATCCGATGCCCTTTCCGCGCTGCAACAGGGCGAGGGCCTCGCGCAGGTCTTTGACCGCCTGCGCAGCCCGCCCGAGCGCACCGTGGCCTTTGCCATCGCGGTGATTGCGCTGGGCGCGAAGATGGCCAAGGCCGACGGCCAGGTCACCCGCGACGAGGTGGCCGCCTTCCGCGAGGTCTTCACCTTGCCGAGATCGGAGGAGGCCAACGCCGCGCGGGTCTTCAACATGGCGCGCACCGATATCGCCGGTTTCGAGGATTACGCGCGCCGCATCAAGCGCATGTTCCGCGGCGAGGCGAGCCCGCTTTGCGACCTGATGGAGGGGCTGTTTCACATCGCCATGGCCGACGGCCGCTATCACCCCGGCGAGGAGGACTACCTCAAGCGGGTGGCCGAGATCTTCGGCCTGAGCGAGCGGCAGTTCCGCAGCCTGAAGGCGCGTTTCGTGCCCGATGCCGCGCCCGATCCCTACGACGTTCTGGGCGTGGCCCATGACGCGCCGCTCGACGAAGTGCGCGCCGCCTGGCGCGCCGCCGTGCGCGAGGCCCATCCCGACCGGATGCTCGCCCGCGGCGTCCCGGAGGAGGCGGTCAAGCTGGCCGAGGCGCGCCTCGTCGCCATCAACGCCGCCTGGGAGGAGATCAACCGGGGCGCCGCGCCTTGAGGATCGCCACCTACAACATCGAATGGTTCAACAACCTCTTCGATGACGAGGGGAACCTGCTGGACGACATGGGCTGGTCGGGCCGGCAGAACGTGCGCCGCGCCGACCAGATCGCCTCGCTGGGGATCGTGTTTACCGCGCTCGACGCCGACGCGGTGATGATCGTCGAGGCGCCGGACCACAACGGCCGCCGCACCACGGTGCCCGCGCTGGAAAACTTCGCCGCGGCGATGGGGCTGCGCGCGCGCCGCGCCGTTATGGGCTTTCCCAACAACACCCAGCAGGAAATCGCGCTGCTCTACGACCCCGACATGCTGAGCGCGCGGCACGACCCGCAGGGTGCGCCCACGGGCAAGAAGGGCTCGGCCGACGCGCCGCGCTTCGACGCGGTCTTCCGCTGGGACATCGATGTCGACGCCGAGTCCGAGCGCATCACCTTTTCCAAGCCGCCGCTGGAACTGGCGATGGAAACCGCCGCCGGCACGCGGTTCCGCATGATCGGAGTGCATGTCAAATCCAAGGCCCCACACGGCGCCAGCACCCCCGACGAGGTGATGCGGATCTCGATCGACAACCGGCGCAAGCAACTGGCGCAATGCATCTGGCTGCGCCAGCGCGTCGCGGCGCATCTGCGCGACGGCGATTCCCTGATCGTGCTCGGCGATTTCAACGACGGCCCCGGACTCGACGAATACGAAAAGCTCTTCGGCCATTCCGGGGTGGAGATCGTGCTGGGCGCCGACGAGGCAGAGGAGGCTATGCGCCTCTACGACCCGCATGCGCGCGAGGCGCTGCTGGGGCCGCTCTGCGCCAAGCCCGCCACCGCGCGCTTCTTCCTGGCCGAGGAGGGGCGTTACCTCTCGGCGTTGCTCGATTACATCATGGTCTCGCCCGCCATCCGCGTGCGCGATCCCGCCTGGCGCATCTGGCACCCGTTCGACGACCCCAAGCTCTACGCCATCCCCGAGCTGCGCGAGGCGCTGGTCGCGGCCTCCGATCACTTCCCCGTGACGCTCGATATCGATCTGTGAGCTTCAACGCGCTCCGAATCCGCCTATATTGGGGGTATGAAACGCCTCGCCGCCCTGACCCTCTCCGGCCTTCTTGCCTGCGCGCCCGCCCAGGCGCAGGAGGAGGGCGGCGGCGTGAAAGAGGGCATCGACCTGCTGGAGGAAGGCGCGCGCATGTTCATGCGCGGGCTGATGGACGAGATGGAGCCTGCGCTGCGCGAACTGGCCGAGGGCATGGAGCCCGCCCTGCGCCGCCTGCTCGAAATCGTTGACGACTTCGACGCCTACCACCTGCCCGAGCGCCTGCCGAACGGCGACATCATCCTGCGCCGCAAGACCCCTCTCGCCCCGCCCGAGGCGCCCGGCGCCGAAGAGACCCCGCCCGCGGACGGCGAGATCGAGCTGTGATCCCTTCTTCTTGGCGAAAATACTCAGTCGCGGCCGCGCCAGGAGTCAGGCCGCGCGGATGACGCGGGTCTGCGTGCCCAGCGATTTCGCCAGCGACGCCAGCCGCGCCTCGGCGACCTCGCCGAACAGCGCCTCGGCCCCCGGCTCCAGCACCAGTTCCAGCCGCGCCTTGCGCGGCGCGTAGCGCAGCGTCGCGAACTCGTCGGGACGGTCCGAAGAGAACATCGCGCCGAAACGCATCGCCTTGCCCAGCACCTCGGCCTGCTTGATCTGTGGCTCCGAGAGCAGGCCGAACAGCGGCTCGAACCGACTGCCCGCGCGGCTGTTCTTGTAGCGGTGCAGCAGCGCCAGCCCGAGGAAGATCCGCCCCTCGTGGTCGAGCCCGCCCAGGTTGGCGCGGGTGGCGGCGTCGAAACAGACCTCGTGGCGATAGTCGGGATGCGCGCGCCAAGCGGTGTCGTGCAGCAGGCAGGCGGCCTTGACCAGGCGCAGCCGTTCGGGCGGGGCGTCCTGGTAGAGCGGCTGGATGAACTTGAACAGACGCCGGCCGAAGCCCGGCATCCGCGCCGAGGTGGATTCGGTGAAATAGCAGGCCTCGATCAGCGGATCGCGGCGGCGCAGCTTCTCGGGCATCTGCTCATAGAGCATCCCTTCGCGGATGCCGTAGGAGGAGACGAAGATCTCCTTCGGCTTCAGCGTGCCCACCAGCCGGCGCAGCACCTCGGCGGCGATCGGCACCAGCGCCATGCGCTCGGCTCCCACGCCGGCGCGGGCGCGCAGCGCCTCGGGGTCGTTGGCGGCGATCCAGTCCAGCGTTTGCAGGATGGCCCTGCGGGTCATGCGGTATTCGTGCAGCACCGTCAGCGGATAGCCGCGCCGTTCCATGTCCAGCCGGGCGATGGCCCGCCATGAGCCCCCCACCAGGTAGAGCCGGGCATGCGCCGTGCCCATGGTCGCGGCCAACTCGCCGACGACCGCGTTGATATGGCGGGCCAGCCCGCGCTTGCCGCCCGGCACGTCGCGCAGCTTCAGCGGCCCCAGCGGCGAGGAGACGCGCCGGCCGATCTCGCCGCGGCTGACCTCGGCCAGCTCCATCGACGATCCGCCGATGTCGCAGACCAGCCCCTCTGCCTCGGGCCAGCCCAGCAGCACGCCCTGCGCCGACAGCCGTGCCTCCTCGGAGCCGTCGATCACCCACAGCTTCAGCCCGGTCTGCTCCTGCACCTCGCGGCAGAACGCCGGCCCGTCGGAGGCCTCGCGCATGGCGGCGGTGGCCACCGCGGTCAGCGGCGCGGCGCCCATGCCCTCGGCGAGCAGCGCGAAGCGGCGGATCGCCGAGAGCGCCCGGCGTCGCCCCTCGGGGTTCAGCCGGCCGCTTTCGGCCAGGCCCGCGCCCAGCCCGCACATGACCTTTTCGTTGAAGAAATAGGCAGGGCTGCGCGCCGCCCCGTCGAACACCACCATCCGCACCGAGTTGGAGCCCACGTCGACCACGCCCACGCGGCTGAGCGCGCGGGCCGAGGGATCGTTGAACAGCGGGCGGCCGAAGGGCCCCCAGTCTTCGGAACGCTGGTCGCTGGCGTCGTCCATCGGTTTCCCCCCGCTCGCGGTCAGTCTTTCGAGCGGGCCAGCTTGGGCACGTCATGCGCCCCCGCCTTGCCCCGGCCCGAAAGCGACGGGTGCTTCATGAAGAATTCGTGGCAGCTGAAGGCGTCCTTGCCAACCGGGTAGCGCAGGAAGCCCCCGTCGGGCTTCATCACCCAGCTCTGCGCCTCGTCGGCCAGATTGGCGGCCATGATCTGGCTGACGATCTGCTCCTTGACCGTGTCGTTGTGGATCTCGACCAGGGTTTCCACCCGGTAGCCAAGGTTGCGCCCCATCCAGTCGGCCGAGGATATCCACACCCGCGCGTGTTTCGAGGGCAGCCCGTGGCCGTTGCCGAAACAGGCGATGCGCGAATGTTCCAGGAACCGCCCGACGACGGATTTCACGCGGATGTTCTCGGACAGCTCCTTGATGCCGGGGCGCAGGCCGCAGATGCCGCGGATCACCAGGTTGATCTTCACCCCGGCCTGGCTGGCGCGATAGAGCGCGTCGATCACGTCGGGCTCGGTCAGCGAGTTCATCTTGGCCCAGACCTCGGCGGGGCGGCCGGCGCGGGCGTGGGCGGCCTCGCGCTCCAGGCTCTCGATGATCGTGGATTTCAGGTTGATCGGCGAGATCGCCAGGTTCTCCAGCCCCTCTGGCTCGGCGTAGCCGCCGACGTAGTTGAACACCTTGGTCGCGTCGCGCCCCAGCGCCGGGTCGCAGGTGAAGAAGCTCAGATCGGTGTAGATTTTCGCCGTGATCGGGTGATAGTTGCCGGTCCCGAAGTGGGTGTAGGTCACCAGCTGGTCGCCCTCGCGCCGCACCACGGTGCTGATCTTGGCGTGGGTCTTGTAGTTGATGAAGCCGTAGATCACATGCGCGCCCGAGCGTTCCAGCCGGCGCGACTGCCGGATATTGGCGGCCTCGTCGAACCGTGCCTTCAGTTCGACCAGCGCGGTGACGGATTTGCCGTCCTCCGCAGCCTCGCACAGCGCCTCGACGATCGGGCTGTCCTTGGAGGTGCGGTAGAGCGTCTGCTTGATCGCCAGCACGTTGGGGTCGCGCGCGGCCTGCTTGAGGAAGCGCACCACCATGTCGAAGGTCTCGTAGGGGTGGTGCAGCAGCATGTCCTTCTGGCGGATCGCGGCGAACATGTCGCCGTCATGGTCCTGCACCCGCTCGGGCACGCGCGGGGTGAAGCTGGGCCAGAGCAGGTCGGGCCGGGCGTCGAGCACCAGTTCCTTGAGGTCGGCCAGGCCGATCAGGCCGCGCACCTCGATCACCTCGGCCTCGGTGATGTGCAGCTGCTGGATGATCAGGCGGCGCAATTCTTCCGGCGCGCCGGCGGACAGTTTCATCCGCACCACCTCGCCGCGGCGGCGGCGCTTCAGCGCGACCTCGAATTCGCGCACCAGATCCTCGGCCTCGTCCTCGACCTCGAGATCGCTGTCGCGCAGCACCCGGAAGGTGCAGCTGCCGGTCGCGCGGTAGTTGGGGAACAGGATGCCGACATGGATCAGCAGCAGTTCCTCCAGCGGCAGGAAGCGGTGCTCTCCCTCGGGGGCAGGCAGGCGGATGAAGCGGTCCACCTGGTTGGGGATCGGCAGCAGCGCCTGCAGCGCGCGGCCGTCGCTTTCGCGTTCGAGCTGCAGCGCCAGGCAGAATCCGGCGTTGGGGATGAAGGGGAAGGGATGCGCCGGGTCGATCGCCAGCGGCGACAGCACCGGAAAGACCTTGTTCAGGAAATGCCGTTCCAGATGTTCGCGGTCGCGCTTGCCCAGCTTGGAGCGGGTGAGGATGGTGATGCCTTCCTCCTCCATCTCGCGCTTGAGCCTGTTCCACACGCTTTGCTGGGATTGCAGCAGGCGGCGGGCGTCCTTGTCGATCAGCACCAGCTGCTCGGCCGGGGTCAGCCCGTCGGCGGCGGGGGTGGTGTTGCCCTCCTTGGCCAGCTCGCGCAGGCCGGCCACCCGCACGGTGTAGAATTCGTCGAGATTGGTGGCCGAGATCGAGACGAAGCGCACCCGCTCCAGCAGCGGCACGGTGGGGTGCGACGCCTCGTCCAGCACCCGCCAGTTGAAGCCGAGCCAGCTGAGTTCGCGGTTGAAGAATCGTTTCGGGCCGGTGCGCTGGGTGACGGGCACCTCGACCGGTTCGGGCAGCGGGGAGTTGAGGAAATCAGCCTGTGTCATGCCCGGCTTTTCCGCCTTGTTCGTAACGATTGCGCGACAGTATCGCGCGTCTGGTCAGGCCTTGTCCAGCAACTCGGCCGCCAGCCGTTCGCCGATCTTGCGCCCGGTTTCCAGCGCGCGGCGGTCGAGGTCGGCCACCAGCGCCTGCGCCGCGGCGAAGGAGCGGTCCATCCGCGCCACGAGATAGGGGATCAGCTTGGGCGGGACGGCGATCTGGCGGTCGGTGAAGAGCTTGACCAGCAGCGCCGCCAGCAGCGCGTCGTCGGGCGCCTCCAGCGTGGCGGTGGCCGTGGCCTCCAGCCGGCTGCGCAGGTCGGGCAGGGCGAGTGGCCATTGCCGCGGCGCAGAGCGCGCGGTCAGCAGCAGCACGCCGCCCTCGGCCAGGATCAGGTTGTGCAGGTGGAACAGCGCCTGTTCCGCGGCCCGGTCGCCGGCGATGCGGTCGGCATCCTCGACCGCTACCGCGCCGCGCGCGGACAGCGCCTCGATCCCGGCGCGCGGCAGCGCGTCGGCGGCCACGATCCGGGCGCCGCTGGCATCGGCCCAGACATGGGCGAGATGGGTCTTGCCCGCGCCCATCGGCCCGACCAGCACCATCTTGCGCTGTGGCCAGTCGCGCCAGGCCTCGATCTGCGCCACGGCCACGGCGTTGGAGGGAGAGACGAAGAAATCCTCCCGCCCGGTCGCGCTGCGGACGGGCAGGTCGAAGGCCAGCTGCTCGTTCATCTACTCCTCCTCGTTCCAGCTCAGGCCCTTGTAGAGGCGGCTGTCCTGGTATTGCGTCACGCCCCAGCGGGTGACGACGCCGATGGAGGCGGCCACGGGCACCGCGACCAGCATGCCGACGAAGCCGAACAGCGTGCCGAAGGCGGACAGCGCGAAGATCAGCCAGACCGGGTGCAGCCCGACCGAGCCGCCCACCAGCTTGGGCGTCAGCACGTTGCCCTCGATCACCTGGCCCGCGGCGAAGATCGCGCCCACCGCGCCGATCATCCACCATTCGCCCCAGAACTGGAACACCGCCAGCCCCAGCGCCAGCGCGCCGCCCACCAGCGCGCCGATATAGGGGATGAAGGAGATCAGCCCGGCGATGAAGCCCACGATCAGCCCGAATTGCAGCCCGGCCAGCATCAGCGCGCTGGCGTAGAAGATGCCCTGGATCAGGCACACCGTGCCCTGGCCGCGGATGAAGGAGGCGAGCGTTCGGTCGATGTCATGCGCGATCTGGCGGATGGCGGGGGCGTGGTCGCGCGGCAGCAGCTCGTCGATCTGGGCGACCATGCGGTCCCAGTCCATCAGCAGGTAGAAGGTGATCACCGGCACCAGCACCACCAGCAGCACGAGGTTGATCACGTTCATCGCCGAGGAGACGACGGCATTGACCAGCTCGCCGCCCTTGGACTGGATCGTGTCGCCCAGCGCGAGAAGCGACTTCCGCAGGGTCGATCCCTCGTCGATCAGCGAGGGGAAGCGCTCGGTCAGGAAGGTGTGGAGCTGGGTGAACAGCTTGGGCGCGACATTGACCAGCGCCACCGCCTGATCGATCAGAGCCGGCACCACCACCAGCGCCGCCAGCACGAAGATCAGTGCCGCCGCCACCGTGATCGTCACCGTGGCCCAGGCCCGGCTGAAGCCATGCGCCTCCAGCCAGTCGGCCACGGGGTCGAGGAAGTAGGCCACCGCCATGCCCAGCACGAAGGGCAGCATCACGCCGCTGAGCAGCCATAGCAGCCCCAGGAATACCGCGGCGGCGATGCTCCAGTATTTCATCTGTTCCCTGACCGGCAGTGCCATTCGCGCGTTCCTTTGGTGCGCCTGTAGATGTGGCCCATGCCAAAGCGGGTTGCAAGGGGCCGAGTGCCTTGTCTGGCAAGGCGCAATCGCATAGACGGGGCCGGACAGATCACTTCGAGAAAGCGCCGACAATCATGCGTCTGACCCGCTATTTCCTGCCCGTCCTGAAAGAAACCCCCGCCGAGGCCCAGATCGTCAGCCACCGCTTCATGCTGCGCGCCGGCATGATCAAGCAGTCCAGCGCCGGGATCTATTCCTGGTTGCCGCTCGGCTTCAAGGTGCTGAAACGGATCGAGCAGATCGTGCATGAGGAACAGATCCGCGCGGGTCACATCCCGATGCTGATGCCCACCCTGCAATCGGCCGACCTGTGGCGCGAGAGCGGGCGCTACGACGATTACGGCGAGGAGATGCTGCGCATCACCGACCGCCACGGCCGCGACATGCTCTACGGTCCCACCAACGAGGAGTTGATCACGGATATCTTCCGCTCCTACGTCACCTCCTACAAGGACCTGCCGCTGACGCTCTACCACATCCAGTGGAAGTTCCGCGACGAGATCCGCCCGCGCTTCGGCGTGATGCGGGGGCGCGAGTTCTACATGAAGGACGGCTACAATTTCGACCTGACGAAAGAGGCCGCGCTGCATGCCTACAACCGCCACCTGGTGAGCTACCTGCGCACCTATGAGCGACTGGGCCTGCAGGCGATCCCGATGCGCGCCGACAGCGGCCCGATCGGCGGCGAGGACACCCACGAGTTCCTGGTGCTGGCCGAGACCGGCGAGTCGGAGGTGTTCTACGACAGCGCCGTGACCGATCTGACCTTCGGCGACCGCGAGATCGACTACGACAGCGTCGAGCAGTGCCAGGGCGTGATGGAGGAATTCACCTCGAAATACGCCCGCACCGACGAGACCCATGACGAGGCGCTGTTCAACCAGATCCCCGAGGAGCGCCGCCGCACTGCCCGCGGTATCGAGGTCGGGCAGATCTTCTATTTCGGCACCAAGTATTCCGAGCCGATGAACGCCGTCGTCACCAACGACAAGGGCGAGCGCGTGCCGGTACACATGGGCAGCCACGGCATCGGCGTCAGCCGCCTTGTCGGCGCGATCATCGAGGCCAGCCACGACGACAAGGGCATCATCTGGCCCGAGGGCGTGACCCCCTTCCACTGCGGAATCGTCAACCTCAAGCAGGGCGACGCCGAGGCCGACGCCGCCTGCGAGGATGTCTACAAGGCGCTGACCGCTGCCGGGCTGGAGCCGCTCTACGACGACCGCGAGGAGCGCGCGGGCGCCAAGTTCGCCACGATGGACCTGATCGGCCTGCCCTGGCGCATCACCGTGGGCCCGCGCGGGCTGAAGAACGGCGTCGTGGAACTGACCTGCCGCCGCACCGGCGAAAGCGAGGAGCTGGCGCCCGAGCTGGCTGTCGCCCGCGTGGTGGAGATCTACAAGGGGCTGTGAGGCGATGATCCGGTCACTGGCCCTGGCAGGCGGTATCGCGGGGGCCGTGGCCTTGTCGCAATTCCCCGAGTTCTCGCAGCAATACCTGCAACGCCTCTCGGGCGCGGTGAACGAACTGCGCCCGATCGCGCTGGCCTTCGACGTCAGCGCGCAGGCCGCGGGTCTGAGCCGCGACGAGGCGCTGGCGCGGCTGGAGGGCTCGGATTTCGAAGAGACGCTGCGCGACACCATGGCGGGGCGGCTGGCGCGCTATGACCGGCTGTCGCGCGACTACGCCAGCCTCAGGGACAAGGACCCGCTGGGCCGGCTGGCGCAGGTCTGGCGCTTTTCCGACCCCGATCTGGCCCGGCGCACCTGGGAAGAATTCCGCCCCGCCGTGCCCGCCACCGCCGACGGGCTGATCTGCGCCGGCATCGGCTATGGCGCGGGCTGGCTGTCGGTGATGGGGCTGTTCGCCGGGCTGCGCCGCCTGTTTGGCCGCCGCCGCCGGGCGGTCTGAGGCGATCAGACCAGCCCGCGCAGGGCGAAGGCGATCAGCGCCAGCAGGCCCACCGCGTTGAGGCCCGCGTAGGCCAGCGCGATGCGGCGGCGCAGGGGCAGGCGCGAGAGCGATCTAGTCATAGCTGAACCTCTCCGACAGGATGTTGCCCGAGGGCACGCCGAGGCCGATCAGGGCGTCCTCGACCGCCTCCAGCATCGCTGGCGGGCCGCACAGGACGTAGAGCCATTCGCGGTGCTCGGCGTCGCCGAAATGGGCGCGCAGCAATTCGGGCGTGACGAAGCCGACCTCGCCCGTCCACCCCTCGGGGGGATCGCACAGGACATGGCCCAGCCGTGTGCCGTGGGCGCGGGCCAGTTCCTCCAGCTCGTCGCGGCAGGCGATCTGGGCCGCGTTGCGGTTGCCGTAGATCAGCGCCGTGGGGCGGGTGTCGCCGCTGGCGTGCAACTCGCGCAGGATGCCCATCATCGGCGCGATGCCCACCCCGCCCGCGATCAGCGCGACGCCGGGCGCCTTGTGGTCGGTGACCGTCAGGTGCCCGTGCGGGCCGTCGAGATAGGCGCGGGTGCCGGGCTTCACCTGTCCGATGGTGCGGGTGAAATCGCCCAGTTCCTTGATGATGAAGCTGACCTCGGGCCCGGCCGAGGGGGCCGAGCTGATCGAGAACGGGTTCTCATGCGGGCCAAAGGGGCGGTGGCCGATGTTGAGCCAGGCGAACTGCCCGGCGCGGTAGCGGAAGGCGAAGTCGCGCGCCGGGCGCAGGGTGACCTCCCATGTCCGTTCGGCCACCGGCGCGACCGCGGCCACCCGCCACGGCCGGCGCAGCTGCGCCAGCGGCGTCAGCACATAGACATAGGCCAGCGCGAACAGTGCCACGCCCAGCAGGGCCAGCCAGACAGTGGCCATCGTCGGATCGGCGCTGTAGCGGCCCGCGCGCAGCGTGTGCAGCACGCCGAAGCCCGCGATCAGCGCCGCGCCCAGCCCATGCATCAGCCGCCATGTCTCGTAGCGGTAGCCCAGCGCGTTGCGCCCGATCGCCATCAGCACCAGCGCCGGCAACAGCAGCCAGGCGATCATGCCCGGCCAGATCGCCGAGAGCTCATGCGTGACGAAGAATTGCCGGCCGACGTCCCAGTCCGGCGCGGGCGCGCGGCGGGTGGTGTAGAGGAACGGGTGCGCCACCGCCAGCGCCGCCGCGCCGCGGGCCAGCAGCTGGTGCATCCGCATCACGATATCGGTCCCCACCCGGCGCGCAACGAAACGATAGCGGCCGAGCAGCAGGAACTCGGCCAGGATCACCGCCAGCGCCAAGATCCCCGCCCCCGAGGCGAGTTCGTCGAAGATCGAGCGCGCCTCCAGCCCTTGCGCCCACGCGAGCCCCAGCGGCAGCAGCGCCGCGCAGAGGTAGAGAAGGATCAGAAGCCCTGCCGGCATGATCGGTGCCTCCCTTTCTGTCCCCTTAGGGCTAGCCTCGCGCGCGTTCAAAAACCAGAGAAAACGCGGGTTACGGGGTTGAAACCGGCCCTCCTGCGGCAAAGGTTGCGCCTTGACCCCCCGCGGCGTTCGCCGCACTGTCCGCGCCAAGTACAACAGGAGCAGCCGTGGCCAACCGCACCGCCCCCTTCGCCGGTTTCGAATGGATGATCGCCTGGCGCTACCTGCGCGCGCGCCGCTCAGAGGGGGGCGTCAGCGTGATGACCTGGATCTCGCTGATCGGCATCACCCTGGCGGTCTTTGCGCTGATCGCGACGCTGGCGGTGCGGGCCGGTTTCCGGGCCGAGTTCGTGGACACGATCCTCGGCGCGAATGCCCATGTCACCGTCTATTCCGGCCTCTATGTCACCGAGACCGGCCAGACCACGCGCGCGATCACCGATTACGAGGCGATGGCCGAGCGCCTGCGCGCGGTCGAGGGCGTGACCCGTGTCGCGCCCCTGGTCAAGGGCCAGGTCATGGCCAGCGCGCAGGGCCGCAACGCAGGCGTCGAGGTCTTCGGCATCGCGCGGGACGACCTGATGACCATTCCCCGCGTGGCGGGCTCGGAGCTGGCGCTGGGCGACATCGCGCGGTTTGACGAGGGCGTCGCCATCGGCTCGGGCGTGGCGCGCGAGCTGGGCGTGGGGCTGGGCGACCGGATCAGGCTGATCTCGCCCGACGGGGTGAAGACGGCCTTCGGCACCAGCCCCCGCGTCAAGGCCTACGAGGTGGTCTATATCTTCACCGCCGGGCGCTACGACATCGACCGCACGCGCGTCTACATGCCCTTCGCCGAGGCGCAGAGCTATTTCAACCGCGAGGGCGCGGCCGACGAGATGGAGGTCATGGTCGCCACGCCCGAGGCCATCGACGACATGGCCCCGTCGCTGCTGCGCGCGGGCGGGGAGCGGGCGCTGCTGTGGACCTGGCGCGACGCCTCGGGGGCGTTCCTGCGGGCGCTGGATATCGAGGACAACGTGATGTTCATCATCATGGCGATCCTCGTGCTGATCGCGGCGATGAACATCATCTCGGGTCTGATCATGCTGGTGAAGAACAAGGGCCGCGACATCGGCATCCTGCGCACGATGGGGCTGACCGAGGGCTCGATCCTGCGCGTCTTTTTCATCTGCGGGGCGTCGATCGGGATCGTGGGCACGGCGCTGGGCGTCGCCTTCGGCTGCCTCTTCGCGATCTATATCGACCCGATCTTCTCGGCGGTGAACTACGTCGCCGGGGGCGGCGTCTGGGATCCGTCGATCCGCGGCATCTACAACCTGCCGGCCAAGCTGCAGGCGGGCGACGTGCTTTCGGCCGTGGTGCTGTCGCTGGGGCTGTCCTTCGTGGTCACGATCTTTCCCGCCCGCCGCGCGGCGCGGATGAACCCGGTGGAGGCGCTGCGCTATGAATGAGCCGGTTCTGCAACTCGACGCGATCGACAAGACCTACAACAAGGGCATGCCCGGCGAGGTGTGCGTGCTGCGCGGGGCGTCGGTTTCGGTGCAGCCCGGCGAGGTGGTGGCGCTGGTCGCGCCCTCGGGGGCGGGGAAATCGACGCTGCTGCATATCGCGGGGCTGCTGGACCGGCCCGACGCCGGGCGCGTGGCGATCGGCGGGGCCGAGATGACCGGCCAATCCGACCGTCGTCGCACCGCGACCCGCCGTGCCGAGGTCGGTTTCGTCTACCAGTTCCACCACCTGCTGCCGGAGTTCACCGCGCTGGAAAACATCGTGCTGCCGCAGCTCGCCGCCGGACGCAGGCGCGGCGAGGCTGAGGCCCGCGCACGCGACCTGCTGGCGCGCGTCGGCGTCGAGGCGCGCGCCGATCACCGCCCGGCCGAACTGTCGGGCGGCGAACAGCAGCGCGTGGCCTTCTGCCGGGCGCTGGCGAACGCGCCGCGCCTGCTGCTGGCCGACGAGCCCACCGGCAATCTCGACCCGGCGACGGCCGATCGGGTCTTCGCCACGCTGATGGAACTGGTGCGCGACACCGGCCTCGCCGCGCTGATCGCCACGCACAACCTGGAACTGGCCGCCCGTATGGACCGCCAGTTGCATCTGGAGGACGGGCACCTGTCCTGACCGTTTCCGGACGGGACGCGGAATATCCCTCAAATTGCTGTCGTTTCGAATCCCGCAACTGCGTTAACCTTTCGGCGTTTATTTTCCGCTGGGGGGCGAAAGGTATGATTGCCGTTTGGATTCTTTTGAGCTTCGGGCTGGCCTACGGCCTGCACGAGATCATTGACGACGACTCGGACGACAAGGACCGGCAGGAGGCGTCCGAGGGCGACGACATCCTGACCGGAAGCGCCGGGAACGACCTGATCGACGGGCTTGGCGGCGACGATCTGATCACGGCGCGGGCCGGCGACGACACGCTGCTGGGAGGCTTCGGGAACGACCAGTTGAGCGCGGGCCCCGGAGACGACCACGCGCGGGGCATGTATGGCGACGACGTGATCAGGGGCGGTTTCGGCGATGACGCGCTGCTTGGCAATGCGGGTAATGACCTGCTGGAAGGCAATGCCGGCAACGACCTCCTGGCGGGCGCAGGCGGCGACGACGCCCTCGCGGGCGGCATTGGCCACGACAGCCTGTGGGGCGGTGTCGGCTCCGACCTTCTGGATGGCGGGCCTGGGGGCGACAGCCTTGCGGGTGGCCTCGGCGCGGACGGGTTGCACGGCGCGGAGGGCGATGACCGGCTGTCCGGCGACGAGGGCGACGACCTGCTGCTCGGCGGCGAAGGCGGGGACACACTCATGGGAAACCCGGGCGACGACGCGCTGGATGGCGGGCCGGGGGCGGATCGGATGATCGGCGGCAGGGGCGACGACGCGCTGCTGATGGACCTGCTCGACACTGCAACGGGGGGCACGGGCGAGGACCAGTTCCTGCTGACGGTGAGCGGCGCCGGTGCGGCCGTCATCACCGATTTCGATCCCGACGAGGATGCGTTGATCATTCAATGGGTGGGGTCGGCCCCGCCCGCCGCCCTGTCGCAGACGGTGACGCCGGACGGGGTGGAGATCGCACTCGACGCGGGGGCGACGCTCAGGCTGCCGGGCCTCGCGGCGCCGCTGGACCCCTCGCAATATGTGATCGTGGCCTGAGCGGTCCGTTCAGGGCCCTTGACCGCAGGCAACGCGGTGCCGCCTTATGGGCGCTGCCTGGCGGGGCGGCGTGACGGAGGGGCGGATCTGGTGAAAATCGTCGAATGGCCAAGGTGGTCGCGGAGATGAGGGCGCTTCTGGCGGCGGTGCTGATCGCGGCCGGCACGCCCGCGCTGGCGCAACAGGTGCTGATCGTGGTCGACCTGTCGGAGCAGCGGATGACCGTGTCCGAGGCGGGGGCGACGCGCCATGTCTGGCCGGTCTCCACCGCGCGGGAGGGCAAGTGCACACCGCTGGGCGATTTCGTGCCGGAATGGCTGTCGCGCCATCACCGCTCCACGCTCTACGACGGGGCGCCGATGCCGTTTTCGATCTTTTTCGAGGGCGATTACGCCATCCACGGCACCGACCAGGTGGAGCGGCTGGGCGCTCCGGCCTCGGCGGGCTGCATCCGCCTGCATCCGGACCACGCCGAGATCCTCTTCGGCATGGTCGGCCGCGTGGGACTGGCCGAGACGCTGGTGCGGATCGTGGAGTAGCCTCAGGCGCGCTGGGTGACGAACACGCCCGCCGCCATCAGGGCGATGCCCGCGGCGCGGGTCAGGGTGAGCGGCTCCATCCGTGCGCCCATCAGCCCGAAATGGTCGATCGCGGCGGCCGAGACAAGCTGCCCCAGCAGCACGAAGAACACCGCGTTGCCCACCCCGAAATGCGGCGCGATGAAGGTGATCGACAGCACATAGAACGCCACCAGAAGCCCCGCCAGGAACAGATGCCTCGGCGCCGCCAGCAGGTCGGCCATCGCCGCCGGTCCGGTGATCGTCAGCACGATCAGCGTGCCGCTCAGCGCCACGGTGAACAGGCAGGCGGCCGCCGCCACCGGAGAGCCCAGCCGCACGCCCAGCGCCGCGTTCAGCGCCGCCAGCACCGGGATGCCGATCCCCGCGGCCAGCATCACCGCGGCGTATTTCAGGGTGGTCATGTCCATCGCGCGCTCCTCGTGGTTTGCGCCGCCACGCTAGCGCCGGCGCGGGCGCGGGGGAAGGGGGCGCGAGCCCATTGCATGACGGCGGGCGGCGTGGTTCTCTGGGGCGAGCCAATGACATGACAAGGAGGCCCGAGATGCGAGCCCTTCTCGCCCTCACCCCCGCCGCGGCGCTGGCCGCGCTGGCGGGCTGCGTGACGCCCCCCGCCGAGCCCGCCGGGCGCGCCCTGTTCGACGACTACTGCGCCGCCTGCCACGGGCCGGGCGCGCGCGGCGACGGCCCCGCTGCCGCCGATCTCGACGTGCCGCCACCCGACCTGACGCGGATCGCCGCGCGCAACGGCGGGGTGTTCCCGCGGGCGCAGGTGATGTCGACCATCGACGGCTACACGCGAACCGATCAGCATGGCGGCTCGATGCCCGAGTTCGGCGCGCTGCTCGAGGGGCCGATGATCCGCTACGACAGCGGCGACGGCCGCCTGACCCCCACGCCGCGGCCGCTGGCCGATCTGGCCGCCTATCTGGAGAGCATTCAGCAATAGGGCCGGGGCCCGGCCCGAGGGAGGACGCGATGAAACCGATTGCACTGGCGGCCGCGCTGGCCGCCCTGTCCGCGGCCCAGGCCGGCGCGCAGAACGTCCGGGCCGGGGCCGAGATCTACCGCAGCTACTGCGCCACCTGCCACGGGATCGAGGCGCGCGGCGGCGGCCCGATGGCCGAGATCCTGGCCATCGACACCCCCGGCCTGACGCGGCTCGCCGCGCAGAACGACGGGGTGTTTCCGCTGCTGCGGGTGATGCGCCAGGTGGACGGGCGCGACCCGATGCTGGCGCATGGCGGGGTGATGCCGCTGTTCGGCGATTATTTCGAGGGCGGCACGGTGGCGGTCATGGGCCCGGGCGGCCAGCCGATCCTGACCAGCCAGACCATCGCCGATCTCGCCGCCTGGCTGGAGACGATCCAGGAATAACCCGCCTCAGGGCAGGTAGAAGGTGGCCGTGGCGCTGGCCACCGCCTTGCCCGAGGGGCGGGCCGCCATCTCGGCGCGGGCGAAGATCAGCGCCTTGCCCGCCCGCACGATCTCGGCCCGGCAGGTGATGGCATCGCCGGTGCCGGGGCGCAGGAACTGGGTGTCGAGATTGGTGGTGACCTGCTCCCCTTAGAGTCCGCGCTTATGAGTTAGCTCTGTTCAGGATTTGGTCCTCTTTCGACCGTTGGTGATACTGCCGCGGGGTGAGCCCGT
>NZ_JAGSOU010000016.1 GCF_018139985.1 Actibacterium sp. MT2.3-13A
AATCTGCGCCTCGGTGAAACGGCTCTTTCGCATTCGTCTGCTCCTTCAGGGTTGAGCAGACTCTACATCATGGTGCGGGACTTCGTGGGGGGCAGGTCACCCGAACTGGCGAAGGCGAGGAAGCCGCGCACTCCGTGGCAATGGGTGAAGGGATCGAAGGCACTCGGCGAAGCCAAGCGAGTTCTGGGAAAGTCAACGCCGCGCTCCACTGAGCAAGGTTAGGCCGCAGCCTAGGGACTCAATCAGTCAAAAATGCCGACAACCTACTGGCAAGGTGGTCGGCATCACTCGTTTCACATTCCCATACGACCAAACACGACCACCCCAAGTCCGAAAGCTGTTGATGCACCGCAAGATCACGCTGGACATTCTTCCTGAACTTTTCCTGCCAAAATTCTTGCCTAGTTTTCGGCGTAGTTGCTTTCGAGCAACTTGGGTGGCGATGCCAGAAGCAGCCATGAACGAAAATGACCTTCCTGCGAGGGCGAAACACAATGTCTGGCTTGCCAGGCAGATCTGGCGCGTGAAGTCGATAGCGGTAGCCCATCGAGTGCAGCATTCGCCTGACAATCAATTCCGGTTTTGTATCCTTTGCCCTGATCCGAGACATATTAAACGAACGTGCAGCCGACACGGCACCATGAACGTGGTCAGCTTTGCCTAGCTTGATCAATGATTGCAGCCTTCGCTCCCTTGGTGGACTCGTTTCGCCAAATTGTGCCGGATAGTCAGCCATAATGTGGTCCTCAACGCACTACTCATCGCCAAAAGTAAGTGTGGGTTGCCCTTGTCGGCCAAAATGCGATGAAAACCTTGCGATGATATCCTTGATAAATGCTGGCGAAATCTGAAGGAATGGGTCATTGAACTGTTCGTGAAACCCTGCCTTCGGCACCGACGTCAATGCTTCAAAATCCAAATAACCGCCATCGAAAAACTCGGTCTTAGGCAGAAAATGATAAGATCCTTTGTTGTTTCGTTCTAAATTTTCCTTGAGTGCTTTTCGACCTTTGCTGTTTTGTTTGGATTGTGGAAGCTCTGAAACGCAATCATCAAATGACGCAATCCTACACAGCATGAACTTTCTGGCATTGATCTCGCCGTCGGCCCGGGTTGTCAAATCGCACAGGGGTGTCAGAATAGCATAGTAGTCTTCGTTCTGCTTGGATTGAACCACGCTTCCAGTTCGTGTGATATTGTCGACAGGAGGGTGGATATAGAATTCCTCTGGAACACAGCTTTCTTCGTCCATGTCGACCATACTTATTAGATGGTTCATGACATGGCGCATCAATGCCTTTTCGGACTTTTCGGGGTCTTGCTGCCCATACCTCTTCCATGCCTCTTTTTGACTTAGTAGATTAGACCTAAACACCTGACTCAGCGACTGCTCAACAAGCCCGCGTCCACCCATCACCCTAGTCAAACCCGAGGCATATACCTGGCGAAAGTCTTCAAGAATTTCGATGTGATCTGCGTCACCCTTTTTCAGCACCTCTATGTGAACGAACCTATCATCGGCTTCGCCAGGTGTTCCGGTTAGAATTACAACTGGCATTCGAACATTCGCCTCGCTCAAAGCCTTAAGAACCTCATTACCTTCACCGCCTGCATCACCTAGTTTCATATCAATGACAGCGCAGTCAAAGCTGCTGTCCAACGCATTCAAAGTTTCGTTCAATGTGCCAAAAGGAACGACCTCAAATTCGACTCCGTTCTCATGGTTGAAACGCGCAACGCTTTGCACGAAGCCTTGACGGTCGCCTTCATCATCTTCCACCAACAACAGCTTAATAGCCAAATCTATTCTCCGTTTTCGGGTTGCAGTCTGAAATACGCACCTTCATCGGACTCCAAAACATTCAACTCAAGACCATTTCTTGACGCCGCTTCGCCAGCAATCGCAAGACCCAAACCAGTACCATCTCGTTTGGTTGAAAACTCAGGGTCGAAAATCACCTCTGATTCGATAAGCGATTTGTCTATCCCGGGACCGCTATCTCTATAATCAATGTATGCAAGACCACTTTCAGAAACTTCAAACCGTATCGTAATCGATGGGTTCTTCGTGCCTTTTTCCGCGAACCAATAAACACTGTTGTCAATCAAGTTGGTGAAAATCGCATAGAAATCTTGCTTCCAGCCCAGAAACTGGAAATTAATTGGACCCTCAACGACAGCATCAACTCCGACTTCTGTCAGCGTGTTAGCAAACACTTGTAGAGAGCCGTTCAGCACCTCAGACACCTTGAATGGGCGAGCTTCTGCACGTTTGCCCGCCGCCAGTGGGTCAAGTCTTTCAAAAAGACGCACAAACACCTCTGCGTTGTGCCCGAGTTCCTTTGCAATAGGAAGAACCTGATCCAAGTTTTGCGGTGTTGGACTGTCGCTAAATACACCAGCCCAATACTCGAGGTTCGGAACCTGATTCTTGAAAAAGTTCAGTGGCCGCCGCCCTTCATGCAGGACTACGTTCACGATTTTTCCGAGAGTGGCCTGACCCTGATAGACAGCAACCGTTTGCCTAATGCTCTCTGCCGCCTTGTTCTTTGCGGCCATGTCCCTTGCGAGGATGTCAGATATCTCTTTGGTAACAGCCTCTCCTATGCCTGCGCGCTCTAGCCTCGTAACCACATCCGCACGAATGTGGTCGTCTGAAAACAACTGCTGAATTTGTTTTTCGACGCGGGACTTCGGCTTGCCTAGGTCAAGCGATCTCCGCAGCGCGAATCTGCGGGTTTCGAGTTCTTCAATGACCTTGGTCGTTACTTCGATCAACCGTTCATAGGCAGCATTTTCTTTGAGTCCGTCCCGGGCACTTTTCTCAACCAGTCCCGACCTCTCTTCGGACTCAATGTGCACAAATCCGATGACTTGGTTTCCCCCAATTTTTCTGGAAGGATTCTGGATTCTCTTTTGGTTAAGCCTAAGCCAGTCGAACTGTGCATCCCCCAATGGCCGAACTCGAAAACCGTTTCTGTAAACACCAATACCATTGTTGAAGTTCAGTAGTTGTCGAGCGGCTAGGTTTCCAAGGTAATTACCGTCTTTGTCCTTCAGGCCCCTACGAATAATTTGGTCGATATCTGTTTTGTCGCGATCATAAACCCGAATGTCGAAGTTCAGAGGACCGCATGACTTCTCAAAGAATCCAGAAAAATCAACGGAAAACCGCTCCGCGCTTGCGTTGTCAATTTTCTGCGTGGAATAGGTGAGTTCGCCGATACCGTTTTCGTCCACATATCCAGAAATCATGTAATCGTAGAACTCTAGGATCGGGAATGAATCGATGGTTTCTTCTGTATCCTGAACTCCTTTGAAGCCAGACACTTTTAGTTTGATATCAAATTTCTCTGGCTTCAGTTCAACCCCAGAGACAGCCGCCGTCGGAGGCGTCAGCTTTCGCAACTCATACATAAGACGCCGAAATTGGGCTTCATTCCACTCCTCCAGCCCAGCTTTGCTACCCTTTATCGTAAGTACCGTTCCGGGTTTAGAGCCGGTTTTTCGAGTGTCAATCAGTAGTTCAACCTGATCCAGATAGCTTGCTTCTTCGAAGGTTGCCCATTCTACAAATACAGAGGTGGTTTCCCCATTCTCCGTAGTGGTTTCCAACAGAAGATCGTCACCTAGAATAGACGCCGCAAAGCGACCGACACCTTTTCGTCCTTGGAGAACTCGGCCTTTGGGGCTTATCTTTCGCTTCAGCTTGTCGTCGGTGGAAGGGACCATCCACCGCTCAACGACATCTGACCTCGACATTCCATGGCCACCATCCGAAATGGTGATTTTGTATTCTTGTGCCTCGGTATCCGCCTTAAATTCCACCTCGACAAACTCGGAATCTGCGTCGAAGGCGTTCTTAACCAGTTCAACAACGGCAGCATAAGGATCTTGGATTAAATCGCGACCGATAGTTAAGATGTGGCGACCTGCGGGTCGAATTGAGAATACACCGTCATCACTCATGACCAGTTCTCCACAAGTTTTTTGGAAATCTTTTCAGCTAGGAGGACCGGCACGGCATTCCCGATTTGCTTGAAGGCCGAAGTTCGGCTTGGCTTTCCACTTGTGCTCTCAAAATAAAAATCGTCAGGGAAGGTCTGTAGTCGCGCCGCCTCGCGCGGTGTAAGCGATCTGTTCTGCGCGTTGTCTGGATGGATGTAATAGTTCCCATCCTTGGCGATATGTGCAACCACTGTGTGTGAAGCTGGTAGGTCTGCCGCAACGACCTTAAAGCGATCAAGAAATGAGCTTCGGTTCTTATGCGTCTTAAGTGTCTCGGGTAGGTCGTTGTAACTCAACCGCTCGCCTCTCGTATTCCACTCGTTAACTACTTTCTTGAAGATTTTTAGGTCCCTCGGATTGTGCGGGCGCGCCTCGTGCCAAGTTGTACTCCTGTCCGCTGAAAGCAAGCCGGATTCTGCCAACCAACGGCTAGGCGGTTTTTCCAAAGACGTGACGAGCGCCCCCCCTTTGCCAGCACGCAAAGGCGGTAGGTCGCCGATTGCATCCTTAACCAAAAAATCAGTTGAGGTTTTGTCTAGTTCTGGGAAGAAGCCATCTTTCTTCCCTAGTCTTCCTACAAGAATAATTCTTTTTCGTTTCTGTGGGATGCCATGCTCATCAGCGGCGATGACTTGATATTCAACTGTATACCCGAGGTTTTTGAAGAGCGCCCACATCATGTCGAAGTAGCGTGTGCCATCGGATTCGCGTGCGGTCAAAAGTCCAACCACGTTTTCAAAGATGAAGAATCTTGGTCGATATCTCTTCAGAAATTCGGCATAGTAGACAAACAGGTAGTTCCGTTCGTCGCCGACCATCTTTAGTTCAGAGCGTGCACGACCAACGAGTGAATAAGCTTGGCATGGTGGGCCGCCGACAATTAGGTCTAGTTTCCTATTGCCAATCTGAAAATCCAATCGGTCAAAAATGCCTGACAAAGCCTTTGCTCCGATTTCGGCGTTGATGACAGAACTCGAGCGAGATCCGAACGCCAACGAATAGAGTTCTTTTCTGTTAATCTGCCCCGAAAGATATGCAAAATATCCGCTGAGGTCGCCTCGGCCACTCAGTATATGGTACGCTTCTCTAGTACGAAGAGTGTAAGCTGCCGCGGTATCAGCTTCGACGTGAGCGATGGGCTCACAGCCCGCGCGCACAAAGCCCTCGGACAAGCCACCAGCCCCTGCAAACAAGTCAATGAAATTTGGCTTATTGCCGCTTTTTGTTGTTGAATCGAACATGCAGGGCCAAGTGTTTACTTCATTTCTCGGTAGCGTTTCCCTTCCCGAAGGTGTCAACGACCACTGAGTTGATACCCTTTGCCTCTGTCAAGTGCCACTGTAGATTTCAGTTCATGCCCCCGCATGGTGAAGCACTGTCGCGCCGAGCGCAGAACTTCGTGCAAATTGATACCCCAGCGATACCCAAGCCTATCAACACAATGAAGCGCGCCAAGCCGCGCAATCTTAAGTAGCTGAAAAGATGTTGTAATTATGGTGCCCGGGGGCGGAATCGAACCACCGACACGAGGATTTTCAATCCACTGCTCTACCCCTGAGCTACCCGGGCACGGGTAAGCGCTCTGCGCTTGGGTTGCGGTGTTCTAATCGGCGCCCGGGGGACTGTCCAGAGGGTTTGGACAAAAAAATCAGTGCAGCTTCCTAGCCTGCTCGGCCAGCGCCTCGGCGGCCTCTTCCAGGTCCTCCGGGGCGTCGGCCGCAACCGCGTAGCGGCCCGACAGCCAGCGGCCCAGATCGACATCCGCACAGCGCTTCGAACAGAAGGGGCGGTACTTCGGATCGCTCGCCTTGGCGCAGATCGGGCAGGTCATCGGGGCAGGCTCTCGGTCAGGGGGCGACGTTCGCGTTTGCGTTGCAGTTCGAAATGGCCCAGCGGCGTCCAGCCGGCGAGGATGGTCTCCACCGGATCCGCCCGGAACGCCGCACGCAGCACCTGTTCCAGCTGGCGGCGGTCCTTCTTGGGCATCGGGGCAAAGTCGACGGTGATCTGGCCGCCGAGGCCGCGCAGGCGCAACTGGCGAGGCAGATCGCGGGCGGCGGCGATATTGGCCTTCAACCCGGCGGCGGGCGAGGTGTCGGCGCCGGTGTTGACGTCCACCGCCACCAGCGCGCGGGTCGGCTCGACAAAGACCGAGGCGCCGCCGGGCAATGGCTGCGCGCCCTCGAGCGCGTCGATCGCGTCGAGCACGCCGAGATCGGCGAAGGCGCCGTCGCGTTCGATGACCTCGTCGGGGGCGGGCTCGGCCCAGTCGCGCCAGGCCAGCGTATGCGCATCGGGCGCATCAAGCAGCAGCTCGGGCCCGCCGGCGGCATCGGCCAGCACCGCCTCGGCCAGGTCGCGCATGGCCGCGATATCCCCCGCAACCGCCTCGGCCTCCGCCCCGGCGCAGGCCGAGCGCAGGATCAGGCCGCGCCCCTCGGGGGCGTCGGCCATTTCCTCATGGGCGATTTCCAGCAGCCGGTCGCGCTCATCATCATCGCGGATCGCGCGCGAGACGTTGAGACCCGGCGCATCCGGTGTGACGATGGCATAGCGGCTCTTGAACAGCAGCCGCGTGGTCACCGGCACGGCCTTGCCCTGCTCGGCATGGCCCGTGACCTGCACCAGCAGCGCCTGCCCGGGCGCGAGCCCCTTGGCCTGGCGCAGGAAGGCGTTGCCGGAGGGCAGCCTCAGGAACACGCCGCCCTGCCCCTTGACCTGACGGTCCACCACGGCGCGCAGGATCGCGCCCGGCGCGGGCGCCTCGTCGGCGGGATCGATCAGCAGATCCTCCAGCCGGCCATCGACCATCAGCGCCGCGGCGATGCGGCCGCCGATGTGGTCGAGAATTACGGAACGGCCCTTCATGGCGCCTCCTTGAACAGCGGGTAGCCGGCGGCGCGCAACAGCGTCGCGGTCTCGGCCAGCGGCAGGCCGACGACGCCGGTGAACGAGCCGTTGATCCAGGGAACGAAGGCCCCGCCCATGCCCTGGATGGCATAGCCGCCGGCCTTGCCCCGCCACTCGCCCGAGGCGAGGTAGGCGTTCAGCTCTTCGTCTTCGATATGCTTGAACCGGACGGTGGTCACCACGTCGCGCTCCCACACCCGGTCGCCCAGGCGCAGGGCCACGGCGGTGATCACCTTGTGCCGGCGGCCCGAGAGCGCCAGCAGGAACGCAGCCGCCTGCCCCGCATCCGCCGGCTTGCCGAGGATGCGGCGGCCCATGGCCACGGTGGTGTCAGCGCAGAGCACCAGCTCGTCATCGGCGGCGGGCACGGCGCGGGCCTTTTCGATGGCCATGCGCGCGCAGTAGGGGCGCGGCAATTCGCCTTTGCGGGGGTCTTCGTCGATGTCGGGCGCGCGGATATCGTCGGGTACGACGCCGATCTGCGCCAGAAGCTCCTTCCGGCGCGGGCTGCCGGAGCCCAGAATCAGTTTCATTGTTTTCCAGAATCCTCTGGTTCCGAGTCGAGGCGCTTTCGATACTCACGCTTCAAGACGACACCCAGATAAAAGGCGGCGCCATCGAGCAGGCTCTGCGCGTGCCTGTCGTTCATGCCGGCGGCTTCCTCATGGAGAAGCCGGACAGCCTTCTTGGACGCCTCCCGAAATCCCTGAAGATATTCGGGTGAGCGTCCCATTGTTCAAGCTTACTTGAAGCGGTAATTGATCCGGCCCTTGGTCAGATCATAGGGGGTCATCTCGACCTGAACCCGGTCGCCTGCCAGAACACGGATGCGGTTCTTCCGCATCTTTCCTGCCGTGTGCGCGATGATCTCATGGCCGTTCTCAAGCTCGACCCGGAATGTCGCGTTCGGCAGGAGTTCCTTCACGACGCCGGGAAATTCGAGCATTTCTTCCTTGGCCATGGTCACTCCTAACTTATTCACCCACCAAGCTGCGGGCGTGCCATTAAATGCGCCCAGTCGGGCGGGTTTTCAAGGCTATTTTGCGCCGAAGGGCACCGTTTCGACGCGCGGAGGGCGGCTTTTCTGCTCGGACCAGTGGCGCAGGGTGCGCACCTCGCCGGTTTCGCGCAGGCGCGAAACGGCCCCCGGGGCGATCTCGGCACAGACCCAGCCGGGGGCGTTCATCGCGCCCTCGGCCAGCACGCCGGTGGCGCAGAACGCCATGTCGGGCGGGCCGTAGATGGCCGCCGCGCCGTGATTTTCATCGACCGTCGGCGACCAGGGCGCGGCGCCCACGGTCGGGGCGTGGATGGTGATGCACTGGCCCTCCAGCGCGCGGGCCATGGCGCCGACGCGCACGCGGGAGTAGCCCGACAGCGCGTCTGTGCAGGAGGGGACGAGAATGATCTCGGCCCCCGCCTCGACCAGCGCGCGGCCAAGCAGCGGAAATTCGCTGTCATAGCAGATCAGCACGCCGATCCGGCCCAGCGCGGTGTCGAAAACGCGCAGCGGGCCGCCGGGAACGACGCCCCAGGGATCGCGCTCGAACAGGGTCATGATCTGCTTGTCCTGATGGCCCTGCTGGCCCTCGGGGCCGAACAGGCAGGCGCGGTTGACCGGGCGCGCGCCCTCGAACGCGGGGCCGGAGGCGGCGAGGATATGCACCCCATGCGCCCCCGCCAGCCGGGCATGCAGCGCGCTCACGCGGTCGTTCAGCGCCGCCACCGCATGCAGCGACCGCTGCAGATCGCCCGCCACCTCCGCCCCGGCCAGCGAGGCAAGCTCCATCGCGCCGTATTCGGGAAAGACCAGCAGATCGGCCCCCTGCCCCGCGGCTTCGGCCACCCAGCGGGTCAGCTTCGCCTCGTAGCTGTCCCAGCTGTCGTGCCAGTCGATCGGATAGGCGGCAGCGGCGAGTTTCATCGGCTCTCCAGCTCCTTGATCCAGAATTGCAGGGGCTTCTCGGTCTGCTCCGGCTGGTCGATATCCTTCCACCGGAAATGCGCAACCGCCCCGTCCAGCGGCACATAGCCGCGCTTGCGCCAGAACGGATCGAGCGGGCGGTAACCGGCCGGGCGCAGCGGATGATCCCGGGGCCGGACCACGGCGCAGAAGGCGCTGTAGCGGCGGCCGAGCGCGCGGGCATGCGCCTCGCGCGCGTCGAAAAAGGCGTGCCCCGCCCCCTGCCCGCGATATTCGGGCAACAGCACGGATTCGGCGCAATAGAAGATGTCGCGCAGGTCATGGCCGGTGCCGGCGAAGGCTGCGGCGAAATCGCCGGCGTGATCCTCCATCGGCGTGCCCGTGGCCGCGCCCACCAGCCGCGCACCGTCGAAGGCGCCCACGAGGACCGCGTCGCGGCTGTCGCGGTAGCTGGCCATGTAGCGCCGTTCGTAATCCAGGTCGCCGTCGTAGAGATAGGGCCAGTCGCGGAACACCGCGATCCGCAGGCGCGCGAGATCGTCGAGCGCGGCGTCCACATCGGCGTCGGTCAGGATGCGGAAGCTCAGGCGCATGACACCTGCCTCAGCCAGTCGGCGAGATTGTAATAGGTGGTCACGCGGCAGATCTTGCCGTCGCGCAGGGTGAAGAAAGACCCGGCGGGCAGGACATAGGTCTGCCCCTTCGCGTCCGGCAGGCCGTCGTCGGTCTCCAGATAGGTGCCATTCACGGTGAATTCGGCCGCCGCGCGGGTGCCGTCGGGCGCGGTGAAGATCACCATGTCGGTCAGCCGCTCGCGGTAGCAGCGGTTCATATGCGCGCAGAAATCGCGGAACAGGTCCTTGCCGTGCCGCACCTTGCCCTCGTTGACGTGATGGGCCACGTCCTCGGTCAGTTCGGCCAGCATGGCCTCGATGTCGCCGGCGTTGAAGGCGGCGAAATAGCGTTCAATCGTCTGCCGTGCCATGATTCACTCCGTCGTCAGGGGGGCCGAAACGCTCGATCAGGCGGTCGACGATCTGGTCGCGCGTCTGGCGATAGGCCTTGAGCTTGGTCTCGCGGTCCTCGCCCAGCCCGGCGGGATCGAGGATCGGCCAGTATTCCACATCCAGGTGGAACAGCCGCGTCAGATCCAGCGCCCGGCGCTGGCTGGCCGGCGACAGCGCCACCACCAGGTCGAAGCCCGACAGGTCGTCGCCCCAGTCCTGCATCTCGTCGAAGGAGCGCGCGCGGTGGCGGTGCAGATCGACCCCGATCTCCTTGCACACGGCGATCGCGAAGCCGTCGATCTCCTGATCGTTGCCGACTCCGGCCGACTGCACATAGACCCGCTTGCCGTAGAATTTCTTCATGATCCCCTCGGCCATGGGCGAGCGGATCGCGTTGTGATCGCAGCAGAAGAGAACCGAATGCGGAAGGTCCCCAGCCACGCTCTCACCCCCCGAAATGCAGCACGCAGATCAGGGTGAACAGGCGTCGCGCGGTGTCGATATCGACCTCGGCCTTGCCCGTCAGGCGCTCCTGCAGCACCCGCGCGCCCTCATTGTGGATGCCGCGGCGGGCCATGTCGATGGCCTCGATCTGGCTGGGGGGCAGCTTCTTGACCGCATCGAAATAGCTTTCGCAGATCTGCCAGTAGTCCTTGACCACCTGCCGGAACGGGCTGAGCGAGAGGTGGAACTCGGCCACCGTGTCGCCGGCTTCGGTGCGCACGTCGAACACCAGCCGCTTGTCGCGGATCGCCAGGAACAGGTGATAGGGGCCCGGCGGCACCGGACGGTCGCCGCGTGGCGGCAAGGCGAAGCTGTTGTCCTCCAGCAGGTCGAAGATCGCGACGCGGCGCTCCTGCTCGATCTCGGGCGTGGGCGCCGGCAGGTTTGATTCGTCGATCTCGACATGGGCGAGGCGCGAGGCTGTCATTCCGCGCCCTCGTTCAGACGGTCGAGGCGGGCGCGCACCGACAGGCCGTGTGCCTCCAGGCTTTCCGACTTGGCCAGGCACTCGGCCGCCGGACCGATGGCGCGAAGCGCCGCGGGCGTCATCTTGGCCAGCGTGGTGCGTTTGATGAAATCCATCACCGACAGCCCCGACGAGAACCGCGCCGAGCGGGCGGTGGGCAGAACGTGGTTGGGGCCGCCGATATAGTCGCCGATCGCCTCGGGCGTCCACTGGCCGAGGAAGATCGCCCCGGCATGGGTGATCTTCTCGGACAGCGCCTCGGGGTCGGCGACGCAGAGCTCCAGGTGCTCGGGCGCCACGCGGTTCGACAGTTCAGCCGCCTCGTCGAGGTCGCGCACGGTGATCACCGCGCCGAAGTCGCGCCAGCTGGCGCCGGCGATGGCGCGGCGCTCCAGCGTCTCCAGCCGCTTCTCGACGGCGGCTGCCACCGCCTGGCCGAAACCCGCGTCGTCGGTGACCAGGATCGACTGCGCGCTTTCGTCGTGCTCGGCCTGGCTCAGCAGGTCCACCGCCACCCAGTCGGGATCGTTGTCGCGGTCGGCGATCACCAGGATCTCGGAGGGGCCAGCGATCATGTCGATCCCCACCTTGCCGAAAACCCGCCGCTTGGCCGCCGCCACGAAGGCGTTGCCGGGGCCGGTGATCTTGTCGACCGGCGTGATCGTCGCCGTGCCATAGGCCATGGCCGCGATCGCCTGCGCGCCGCCGATGCGATAGACCGTGTCCACACCCGACAGCTTCGCCGCCAGCAGAACCAGCGGGTTGACCTTGCCCCCGGGCGTGGGGGCGCAGATCACCAGCCGCTCGACGCCTGCCACATGCGCGGGAATGGCGTTCATCAGCACCGAGGACGGGTAGGAGGCCAGCCCTCCAGGCACATAGAGCCCCGCCGCCGAGACCGGCGTCCAGCGCCAGCCCAGCATGGCGCCCTCGGGGTCGGTCCAGCTGTGATCCTCGGGCATCTGGCGAACGTGGTAGGCGCGGATGCGCTCGGCCGCCAGTTCCAGCGCCGCGCGCTCGGCCGCGGGCACCTGGGCGCAGGCGGCCTCGATCTCCTCGGGGGTGAAGGCCAGCGTCTCGGGCGTCAGCTCCAGCCGGTCCAGCTTCGCCGTCAGCTCGATCACCGCGGCATCGCCGCGCGCGCGCACATCGGCGATGATGCCCGCCACGATGTCATCGACATCGGGGCTGTCCTCGCGCTTGGCCGACAGGAGCGCGGCAAATTCGGTTTCGAAATCGGCGTCGGTGGTTGTCAGGAAAACCGGCATGCGTGCCTCGCAGAAAAGCTGATGCGCCCGGTTTAGCCACATTTTCCTCGGGTTTGAACCGCTCAGTGCAGCCAATCGGGCCGGAAGGCCCGTCTCAAAGAAACATTGACCTGTGTCAAGGCGAATCTCCCCCGATGCCAGAAGCTGGAATGAGGGCATGCCCATGCCGCCCGCGAAACGAGGCGGCAGGCTGCCGGTTGTTCCGGTCCACGCGTCTGTCGTGGCAAATCCAATAGGGGAGAAGACAATGTCGATCAATGCCTTGAAAAAGCCCGCCGCAGTCCTCGCCGCGCTGTCGATGCTGGCCGGCGCGGCCCATGCCGACGACGCGGGCAAGGACGAATTCATGCAGGCCTGCGCCGCCTGCCACGGCGAGAGCGGCGTCGGCGACGGCCCGCTGGCCGAGCTGATGACCGTGCCCGTGCCCAACCTCACCACCCTGGCCCAGAGCAACGACGGCGTCTTCCCGATGCTGGAGGTGATCCATGTCATCGACGGGCGCACCGGGGTCCGCGGCCACGGCTATCCGATGCCGGTCTGGGGGTCGCGATTCAAGAGCGAGGTGGTGGAGTCCATGGGCGAATACGGCGCCGAGATGGTCGTGCGCGGCCGCGTGCTGTCGATCGCCTATTATCTGGAATCGATCCAGCAGAAGTGAGTTCCCGCCCCTGCCCCGCCGGGGGCCGGGGCGATGCTCGCCTCAGTCGTGCTTCGGCACGGCGCGCGAGGGCGCCGCATAGGGGCGGGTGACGTCCTTCAGCGTCACGTCGATGCATTCGACATCCAGCGCGATCACGCCATCGCCCGCAAGCGTCAGCAGAACACGCCCCGCGCCGTCGTCGCCGGGCTCGAAGCCCACCGACAGCAGCGACAGCACCAGGTCCTTGTCGGCCCGGTCGATTCCCTGCGAACTGACCTTCAGCACGTCGCCGAAATCGAGCACGGTCTGCACCCGCTCGTAGGGCCGGCCGCGCGCCTCGGCGGCGGCGCGGTCCTCCCAGCGGAATCGGTTCACCAGCAGCGCAAAGAGCCGCGACCGCGGCCGCCACGCGATCTCGGTGATCGGAAAGACGGCATCCTGCACCAGGCTCGAAATCACCTCGAGATCCTCGACCGTGACGGCCTGCAGGTAGAGCGGGCGCTCGGCGCCGTCCTCGAATCGCGCGTCGGTCATCGGTCCTTGATCCTTTCGATCCTGGCGCCACAGGCACCCAGCTTCTCCTCGACTTTCTCATAACCGCGGTCGAGGTGATAGACCCGGCTGACCACGGTCTCGCCCTCGGCGGCCAGACCCGCCAGGATCAGCGACACGCTGGCGCGCAGATCGGTAGCCATCACCGGCGCGCCCTTCAGCCGCTCAACCCCGGACACCGAGGCGGTGCCGCCCTGCACGTCGATCCGGGCGCCCATGCGCATCAGTTCGGGCGCATGCATGAAGCGGTTCTCGAAAATGGTCTCCTCCAGAACGCTGGTGCCCTCGGCGGTGCACAGCAACGCCATCATCTGCGCCTGCAGATCGGTGGGGAAGCCGGGGAAGGGTTCGGTGGTGACGTCGACGGCCCTCACCCGGCCGTTGCGGCGCGCGACCCTCAGCCCGCGCGGGGTTTCCTCGACGCTGATGCCGGCCTCGTCCAGCTTCTCGACGAAGGCGGCGACGAGATCCAGGCGGCCGCCCAGGCATTCGACTTCGCCGCCGGCGATGGCGGGCGCCAGCATGTAGGTGCCCAGCTCGATCCGGTCGACGACGACCGGATGCGTGGCGCCGTGCAGGCTGTCGACGCCCTGCACGGTGATGGTGTTGGTCCCCTCGCCCTCGATCTGGGCGCCCATCTGGCGCAGGCATTGCGCCAGATCCACGATCTCGGGCTCGCGCGCGGCGTTCTTCAGAACCGTCGTGCCCTTGGCCAGGGTCGCCGCCATCAGCACGTTCTCGGTCGCGCCGACCGAGACGAAGGGAAACGCGACCACCGCGCCCTTCAGCCCGCCCGGGGCCTGCGCGTGGACATAGCCGTCCTTCAGCTCCAGTTCGGCGCCCAGCGCCTCCAGCCCCTTGAGGTGCAGGTCGACCGGCCGCGCGCCAATGGCGCAGCCGCCGGGAAGCGAGACCACCGCGTGCCCGTGCCGTGCCAGCATCGGCCCCAGCACCAGGATCGAGGCGCGCATCTTGCGCACGATGTCATAGTCGGCGGTCAGGTTGTTGATGTCATGGCTCGACATCGCCAGCACCTGGCCGTGCTGCAGGCTGGTCACCTCGGCGCCCAGCGATTGCAGCAGCGTGGTCATGGTGCGGATATCGGAGAGCCGCGGGGCGTTGGTCAGCGTCAGCGGCTCATCGCTGAGCAGCGTGGCCGGCATCAGCGTCAGGCAGGCGTTCTTTGCGCCGGCGATGGGGATTTCCCCATGCAGCGCCCCGCCCCCGTTGATCACGATCGAATCCATCTGCTCTTCCTCTTGCTTATTTGTCGTCGGCGGCGGGCTTGCGCGCGCGGGCCTGCGCCTTGCGCCGGGCCAGATTGGCCTTCAGCGCCGCTTTCAGCCGGTCTTCGCGGCTGTCGCCCGGCTTGCGGCCGGGGGCTTTGGGGCGACTGGGTTTGTCCTTCATGGCCCTTCTCTATCGCGGATGCAAAAAACCGTCCAGATAGCGCTTGCGTCCCCCGCCGAATGCGTCTAATCAGCCCCCCACGCCAGGCCGCAGTAGCTCAGTGGTAGAGCGCACCCTTGGTAAGGGTGAGGTCGGGAGTTCAATCCTCCCCTGCGGCACCATTGCTTTCCCTGCGAAAAATCGAACATCAGCGAAAGCAGTGCGCCGCATCAACCGGCCATTGGGGCTCCGCCCCAAACCCCGGAGTATTTTCGCCAAGAAGAAAGTCCCAGGGGTCTTCTGGCCCCAAGTATCCCCGCCGGAGGCACCCCGAGCATCCGGCCGCAGGCCGGGTGCGAGACAAGAGCCTTGCGCCGCAGGCGCGCAATTCGGCGGGCGGCTCAGCCGAAGCGCAGCACGCCCTCCTCCGTCACGATCCGGTCGAGCGGCTGGTCGGTGGGCTCGGTGGGCAGGGTTCCGGCCTCCTGCCCGGCATAGGCGAAGCCGATGGCCAGGACCGGGCGGCGGGCGCGCAGCGCCGCCAGCGTGCGGTCGTAGAACCCCCCGCCATAGCCCAGCCGCGCACCCAGCCGGTCGAAGGCCAGCAGCGGCACGATCAGAACGTCGGGTTCCACGAACGCGCCCTCAGCGGGCACCAGCGCGCCGAAGGGACCGTCGATCATGGCGCAGCCGGGGTGCCATTCGCGGAAGATCAGCGGCAGCCCCTCGCCCTGGATGACCGGCACGCAGAGCGTGGCCTCGCGCGCCATCGCCGCCATCGCGGACAGCGGGTCGGCCTCGGTGCGGATCGGCATGTAGCCCGCGATCACGGCGCCGGCATGGGGGCGCAACTCCTCCAGCAGTCGCGCGGCGGCCCGGGCGGCCCGGTCGGGGTCATGCGCGGCGCGCCGCCGGGCGCGCGCGGCGCGCCGCGCCGCCGCCTTCGGCTCGGCCGCGCGGCTCACAGCAGCACCGCCCCCGCGAGCCCGAGGAAGGCGAAGAAGCCCACCACGTCGGTCACCGTGGTCACGAAGGCGCCCGAGGCCAGCGCCGGGTCGATGCCCATCTTGTCCAGCCCCACCGGGATCAGGATCCCCGCCAGCCCCGCGATCACCAGGTTGATCACCATCGCCGCGGCGATCACGCCGCCCAGCGCCGGCGTGCCGAACCAGACCAGCCCGACGACCCCCATCACCGTGGCGAAGACCAGCCCGTTGGCGAGCCCCACCAGCGCCTCGCGCCGGACGACCCGCCACACGTTCGATCCCGTGAGGTCCTTGGTGGCGATGGCGCGCACCGCCACGGTCAGGCTCTGGGTGCCGGCATTGCCGCCCATCGAGGCCACGATCGGCATCAGGACCGCCAGCGCGACGAACTGGGTGATCGTGTCCTCGAACTGCGCGATCACCAGCGACGCCAGGATCGCGGTGACCAGGTTCACCCCCAGCCAGGGCAGGCGCTGGCGGGTGGTCTCGATCACCCTGTCGGAGAGCGAGCTTTCGCCCACGCCGGCCAGGCGCAGGATGTCCTCCTCGTGCTCCTCGTCGAGGACGGTCATGGCGTCGTCGATGGTGATCACGCCGACCAGGCGGCCGTCCTCGTCGACCACCGGGGCCGAGATCAGGTGATACTGGTTGAACACATAGGCGACGTCGGACTCGCGCTCGGTGACGCAGATGGTGCGGAAACTGTCCTCGAACACCTCGCGCAGCGGCACCGCGCGCGAGGTCGACAGGATCTTGCCCAGCGTGACATATCCCACCGGCTTCATCCTCGGGTCGACCACGATCACATGGTAGAACTGGTCCGGCATCTCGGCCTTGTATTCGCGGATATGGTCGATCGCCTCGCCCACGCTCCAGTGCTCGGGCGCGGTGACCACCTCGCGCTGCATCAGGCGGCCGGCGGAGAATTCCGGGTAGGCCAGCGACTGCTCCACCGCGACCCGGTCGGCATCCTCCAGCGCCTCCAGGATCGCCGTCTGCTGCGGCTCCTCCAGATCCTCGACCAGATCGACGACGTCGTCCGATTCGAGGTCGCGCACGGCCTCGGCCAGCACCTCGCGCGGCAGGAAGGAGATCACTTCCTCGCGCAGGCCCTCGTCCAGTTCCGACAGGATGTCACCGTCGAAGAAGCGCGCGCCGAGAAACAGGATCTCGCGCCGGAAATGGCTGTCCACCTGCTCCAGAAGGTCGGCGATGTCGGCGGCGTGCAGCGGTTCGAGGAGTTCGCCCAGCCGCTCCGTATCGCCCGCGGCGACGGCCATTCGGATCGCGTCCACGGTGCGGTTGCCCAGCCCGTAAGTGGTCTCTGCCGGCTCGGCGGCCTCGCTGATCAGGTCGTCGGTCATGCTCTGCCCCCCGGGGTTTTGCCGCAGCATAGCGAAACCATTTTCCCGGCGACAGGGCAAGATCGGCGATTGTCGCGCACGCGCCCGCCGCCTAGGCTTCGGACGCGAGCGATCCGAGGAGCGCCATGAGCCAACCGCATCTTCTGCTCGGCCAGACCCTGGCCTTCACCGCCGACCCCTTCGCCGAGGGGCTTTCGGCCGCGCGGCATGAGCACCGCGGCGCAGTGCTTGTCGAGGGCGGCAAGATTGCTGAGACCGGCCCGGCGGCGGCGCTGCGCGCGCGCCACCCCGACGTGCCCGTCACCGATTACGGAGAGGGGCTGATCACCGCGGGCTTCATCGACGCGCATGCCCATTACCCCCAGACCGCAATCATCGCCAGCTGGGGCAAGCGGCTGATCGACTGGCTGAACAGCTACACCTTCCCAGAGGAGATGCGCTTCGCCGACCCTGCCTATGCCGCCGGGATCGCCGCGCGCTATTTCGACCTGACGCTGACCAACGGCACCACCACCGCCTGCAGCTTCTGCACCATCCACCCCGAAAGCGTGGACGCCTATTTCGCCGAGGCGCAGCGGCGGGGCCTGCGCGCGCTGGCGGGCAAGACCTGCATGGACCGCAACGCACCCGACGGCCTGCGCGACACGCCGCGCTCCGCCTATGACGACAGCCTCGCGCTGCTGAAACGCTGGAACGGCCACGACCGGCTGACCTATGTCATCTCCCCGCGCTTTTCGCCCACGTCGACGCCGGAGCAACTGGAGGCGATGGGCGCGCTCTGGGCCGAGCATCCGACCTGCCGGATGCAGACCCATCTGAGCGAGCAGGTGGATGAGGTCGAATGGGTGCACGACCTCTTCCCCGAGGCACGCGACTACCTCGACACCTACGAACGCTACGGCCTGCTGGGCCCCGGCGCGCTGTTCGGCCACGCGATCCACCTGACGGGGCGCGAACGGCGGGTGCTGAAGGAAAGCGGGGCGTCGCTGATCCACTGCCCGACCTCGAACACCTTCATCGGCTCCGGCCTCTTCGACATGGAGGGGCTGGTGGACGAGGGGCAGCGGATTGGCCTTGCCACCGACACCGGTGGCGGCTCGTCCTTCTCGATGCTGCGCACCATGGCCGCAGCCTATGAGATCGCCCAGCTGCGCCACCGCGCCCTGCACCCGGCCGAACTCTACTGGCTGGCGACCGAAGGCTCGGCGCGCGCGCTGCAACTGGAGGACAGGATCGGCAATCTGAAACCGGGGCTGGAGGCCGACCTGGTGGTGCTCGACCTGGCCTCCACCCCCGCCATCGCCCAGCGTGCCGACCGGGCGGAGGATTTCTGGGAGGCGCTGTTCCCCACCATCATGATGGGCGACGACCGCGCGGTGCAGGCGGTCTGGGTGAACGGGAAACTGGCGACGTAGCCACCGAGGCCCACTCCGGCCCCGACGGGTGGGCGCGGGCCGGAACGCAAGCGCCCGGGGCGGAATTCCTTAACCGCGCGCTTCCACCCGCCGTTCATACCCGGGTCATGTGGAATTCATATGCAGGTCGTATCGCCCTCAGCGCGCCGAGCCCCGGCAGGTCAAGCCAGCGCCCGCGCCATCCGGTTCTGCACCTCGATGACCCGCGGCAGGTCGATCGTCATCATCTGACCGCCCTTCACCACCTGCCGCCCCTCGACGAACAGGTCACGCACCCGGGTCGGCCCCGCCAGCAGCAGCGCAGCCTTGTCCCAACTCCCCGCGGCCTCGATGCCCGAGACGTCCCAGATCGCGATATCCGCCCGTTTCCCCGGGGAAATTTGCCCGCAATCGTCGCGCCCCAGGACCTGCGCCCCGCCCCGCGTTGCGATCTCCAGCGCCTCGCGCGCGCTCATCGCGTCGGCCCCGCTTACCACCCGCTGCAACAGCATCGCCTGCCGCGCCTCGGCCACCAGGTTGCCGGCGTCGTTGCTGGCCGAGCCGTCCACGCCCAGCCCCACCTTCACGCCCGCATCCCGCATCTGCCGCACCGGCGCCACGCCTGACCCCAGCCGGCAGTTCGAGCACGGGCAATGCGCCACCCCCGTCCCGGTTCTGGCAAAGAGATCGATCTCCTGCCCGTCCAGCTTGACGCAATGGGCATGCCAGACATCCGCGCCCGTCCAGCCCAGATCCTCGGCATATTGGCCGGGGCGGCAGCCGAATTGCGCCTCGCTGTAAGCGATGTCTTCATCATTTTCCGCCAGGTGGGTGTGCAGCATCACCCCCTTGTCGCGCGCCAGAACCGCCGCGTCGCGCATCAGCTCGCGGCTGACCGAGAAGGGCGAACAGGGCGCCACGCCCACCCGCACCATCGCGCCGGGGTGGGGATCGTGGAAGGCGTCGATGACGCGGATGCAGTCGTCCAGGATGGCCGCCTCGCGCTCCACCAGCACGTCGGGCGGCAGGCCGCCCGCGCTCTCGCCGATGCTCATCGCGCCGCGGGTGGGGTGGAAGCGCAGCCCGATCTCTCCCGCCGCGGCGATGGTGTCGTCCAGCCGCGCGCCGTTTGGAAACAGATACAGGTGGTCCGAGCTGAGCGTGCAGCCCGACAGCGCCAGCTCCGCCAGCCCCACCAGCGCCGAGACGCGCATCTCCTCGGGCCCGAACCGGCCCCAGATGGGGTAGAGCGTCTTGAGCCAACCGAAGAGCAGCGCGTCCTGCCCGCCCGGCACGGCGCGGGTCAGCGTCTGGTAGAGATGGTGATGGGTGTTCACCAGCCCCGGCGTCACGATGCACCCCGCGGCCTCGACGATCTCGGCGCCGTTCGGCTCCAGCCCCGGGCCGATCTCGGCCACCTGCCCGCCGCGCAGCCGCAGGTCGGCGCCGGCCAGTTCGCGCCGCGCGTCATCCATGGTGACGATCATCTCGGCGCCACGGATCAGCGTGTGGCGCATGGCCTAAGCCTCTGCGCGAGAAAGGATTTCCAGAGCGGCAGCGTGGATCTCGGCATTGGCCGCGGCCAGCACCCGGCCGCCATCCGCGGCCGAGCCGCCCTGCCAGTCGGTCACGATCCCGCCCGCGGCCTCGATCACCGCGATGGGGGCGTGGATGTCATAGGGGTTGAGCCCGGCCTCGACCACCAGCTCGATCTGGCCCAGCGCCAGCAGCGCATAGGCGTAGCAATCCATGCCGTAGCGGGTCAGTCGCACATGACCGGCCAGCTCGTGAAAGGCGCGGCCCTCTTCGGCCGTGCCGACCTCTGGGAAGGTGGTGAACAGCACCGCCTGATCCAGCGTCGCGGTGGTGCGGGTCTTCAGCGGGCGCGAACCATGCGGCCCGTCGAGCCGCGCCTCGCCGAGGCCCCCGATGAAGCGCTCGCCGATATAGGGCTGGTCGATGATGCCCAGGCGCGGACCGGTCGCGTCCGACAGGGCGATCAGCACCCCCCAGGTCGGCGCGCCCGACAGATAGGCGCGGGTTCCGTCGATCGGGTCGATCACCCAGGTCAGGCCGCTTGTCCCCGCGATTTGGCCCAGCTCCTCGCCATGGATTCCATCCTCGGGGCGGCGCTCGGCCAGGATGGCGCGCATCGCCTCTTCGGCGGCGTGGTCGGCCACGGTCACCGGGTCGAAACCCGCCTCGGCCTTGTTGGCGATCCCGAGATCGCCGTCGCGGAAATGGCGCAACGTCTCCACCCGGGCGGCATCGGCCAGGGCATGGGCGGTGGCGATCAACGCGTCGCGGTTCTGGTCAGGCATGTGCGGCTCCGGCTGCGGGGGCGTGAAAAGGCCCCCGCAGCGGCGGTAGAGCCTTGCCCGCCGCAGGTCAACCCGCGGGGTCAGCTCGCGTCGCTGAGCACGCGGGCCAGTTCGAACAGGCGGCGGCGCTGAGTTTCCGGGATCGAGTAATAGGAGCGGACCAACTCCAGCGCCTCCTTGTCCGACAGGATGTCGGCGGGAACGGCGCCCGCGACCTCGGGCTTCTGCCTTTTCTGGTCCAGCCCCTCGAAGAAGAAGCTCACCGGCACCTCCAGCGCGTCGGCGATGTCCCACAGGCGGGAGGCGCTGACGCGGTTCATGCCGGTCTCGTATTTCTGGATCTGCTGGAACTTGATGCCCACGCGCTCGGCAAGCTGCTGCTGGGTCATGCCCACCATCCAGCGACGGTGGCGGATGCGCTTGCCGACATGGACGTCAACGGGATGTTTCATAACTGCACTCCTGTTTTGCCCTTAATTAAGCAATTTCCGTGCCAAATACGTCATGACTTTTCGAAAAATGCTCCATTTCACACCAACCATTTGATATTTATGGATAGATTATCCATCGAGGGCGGAGATTGATCGCCCGCGCAACCAAACGACCCCGACGAAGGGCACGTCAGCGGGCCGCGGATTCTGTTTTTGCGTTTTGCGATGCAAAATGCAAAAGTCACTCGCCCTATGCTTGTGCGTTTTGCATCAGCTTCCTGTGGCCAACCCTCGGCCGACTGGGTAACCTCGCCCTGCCGGAACAGGTGGGAGGACCGGATGCGCGCGCTGAAAATCAAACACTACGGCGATCCGCCCGGCCTGGTCGAGTGCGACATTCCCGAACCCGCGCAAGGCGAGGTCCTGGTCCGCATCGCCGCCTGCGGCCTGAATTTCGCCGATCTCCTGATGATCGAGGGCCGCTACCAGGAGCGCCCGCCCTTGCCGGTGACCCTGGGCATGGAACTGGCCGGCACGGTCGAGGCCGCGGGCCCCGGCACCGACGCGGCGCTGGTGGGCCAGCGCGTCGCCGTCTTCGCCGGGTCCGGCGGGCTCGCCGAATACGGCTGTTTCCCAGCCGGGCGCTGCGTGCCCCTGCCCGATTCCATGAGCTTCGAGGATGCCGCCGCCTTCCAGGTCGCCTATGGCACCAGCCACGTCGCGCTGGAGCACAAGGCCCGGTTGCAGGCCGGCGAGACCCTGCTGGTCACCGGCGCGGCCGGCGGCGTCGGGATGACGGCGGTCGAGATCGGCAGGCTGATGGGCGCCCGCGTGATCGCCTGCGCCCGCGGCCCCGAAAAGCTCGCGGCGGCGCGGCAGGCCGGGGCCGACCACCTGATCGACAGCCAGACCCAGGACCTGCGCGAAGAGGTCAAGGCGCTGGGCGGCGCCGATGTCGTCTACGAAACCATCGGCGGCGAGACGTTCACCGCCGCCTTCCGCGCCTGCAACCCCGAGGCGCGCCTTCTGGTCATCGGCTTTGCCAGCGGCGACGTGCCCGAGATCCCGGCCAACCACCTGCTGGTCAAGAATCTGTCCGTCCTGGGCCTCTACTGGGGCGGCTACCTGGAATTCCGCGCCGAGGTTCTGACCAGATCCATGGCGCGGCTGTTCAGCTGGTATGCGGAGGGTAAGCTGCACCCCCATGTCAGCCACAGCCTGCCGCTGGACCGCGCGGCCGAGGCGCTGGAACTGCTGCGCAACCGCAAATCCACCGGCAAGGTCGTGGTGACAATGCCCTGAAACGCCCGGACCGCCCGCCGACCCGCGTCAAGCCCCGCCGCCGGCCGCGGAAACCGCCGCATAGCCGCGCCGCAATCGCTGGAAATCGAACGCGGAAACCTTGAAAACGCGCCACCCCTTGCCGATATTCAGCGGCAAGTGCGGCGTGTTCCAACGCGACCGCGCCACAGGTTTCAACTCGGAGGCTTCAATGGCTGACTACAACACGATCCGCGCGACCCAGGCCGGCGTGCAGACCGCGCAGATTGACGAGGGGCTCCGCGCCCACATGAACAAGGTCTACGGCACCATGTCGGTGGGCCTGCTGGTGACCGCCGGCGTGGCCTGGGCGATCGGCTCCAGCGACGCGCTGCTCGGCATCTTCCGCGACCCGGTGACGCTGTCGCCGAACATCCTCGGCTGGATCGCGATGTTCCTGCCGCTGATCATGGTCTTCGGCTTCGGCGCCGCGATCAACCGGCTGTCGGCCGCCGGCGCACAGCTGTTCTTCTACGCCTTCGCCGCGGCCATGGGTCTGTCCATGGCGTGGATCTTCAAGGCCTTCACCGATCTGTCGATCGCGCAAACCTTCCTGGTCACCTCGATCTCCTTTGCCGGGCTGTCGCTCTGGGGTTACACGACCAAGAAGGACATCTCGGGCTGGGGCTCGTTCCTGATCATGGGCGTGATCGGCCTCGTCGTCGCCTCGATCGTGAACATCTTCCTCGGCTCCCCCGCGATCATGTTCGCGATCTCGGTGCTGGGCGTCCTGATCTTCGCCGCGCTCACCGCCTATGACACCCAGCGCATCAAGACCGACTACCTCCAGCACGCCCAGGCGATGGACAGCGAATGGCTGGGCAAGTCGGCGATCATGGGGGCGCTCAACCTCTATCTCGACTTCATCAACCTGTTCATGTTCCTGCTGAACTTCCTCGGCAATCGCGAGTGACGCGCGGAACATCCCGAACCGAGAGGGCCGGCCCAGCGCCGGCCCTTTTCTTTTTGAGTATTTGAACCAAGAAGAAGGGTCGGGGCTTCTTCTTGGTTCAAATACTCGCACCGCGGCGCGCCGAAGGCGCGGCGCAAAAAAAGAAGTGGCGCCGAAGGCGCCGCAATCCGACAAACGAAAAAGGCCGCGCTCTCGGCGCGGCCCTTGTCACGGGATCAGCAAGCGCGTGGCTTACTTGATCTTGCCTTCCTTGTACTCGACATGCTGGCGCACGACGGGGTCGTATTTGCGCACGGTCATCTTCTCGGTCATGGTGCGGGCGTTTTTCTTGGTCACATAGAAATGCCCGGTGCCCGCGGTCGAGTTCAGGCGGATCTTGATGGTGGTCGGCTTCGCCATGGTTCTTCTCCGTCGCGCGGGCCGCACATGCCGCCCGTGAAAATCCTTGAAGCCCGCCTTTTAATGGTCCCGGGCCCCGAGTCAACAGCAATTCGCGCGCGGATGGCCTGTAAGCCGGATTCTGTCCAGGAGGTTGCCCTCCCTGGATGACCATTCCTCTGCGCCCGCCATTGCTGACGGGCTCCAGCTGCCTACCCGAACCTCTGGGCCGAAGCCGCCCTGGGGTCTGCGCCCCGCGAGGTCCCTATTCGGCATTGCTCCCGGTGGGGCTTGCCGTGCCACGGCTGTTGCCAGCCATGCGGTGGGCTCTTACCCCACCGTTTCACCTTGACCACCGACGGTATCGGACGAGCCGACCTGTGCGGTGGCAGTCTGTTCTCTGTGGCGCTTTCCCTCGGGTTTCCCCGGCCGGGCGTTACCCGGCACCGTTGCTTCGTGGAGTCCGGACTTTCCTCGAGGTCGCCCCCGCGGTCACCCGGCCATCCGCACGCGCTGTGTATCTAGGGACTGGCGCCGCCCCGGTCAACGGGGAAGCGCCGCGCGAGGTCCAGCGCCACGGCCATGTCCGCGGGCGCCAGCGGCCCGGCCGCCCAGGGGCGGAAGCGCTGGCGCAGCGCATCGAGCAGCAGATCGGTCGGATGCGTCCCGCCATAGCCGAAGGCCCGCAGCGCGGCGCGGAAGGCCGCCTCGTCGGGCGCGGGGGCCGCGACGGCCGCGGCGGGCCAGATCGACAGCCCCGCCCGCGCCAGCCGGCGCCAGTCGAAGCGGCGGCCAGGATCGGACTTTCGCGCCGGCGCCATGTCGGAATGGCCGATCACCCGCTCGGGCGGGATCGACCAGCGCGCCAGGATCTCCCGCAACAGCCGCTCCAGCGTGGCCATCTGCGGTTCGGGAAAGGGCGCGGCGCCGCTGTTGGCAAGCTCGATCCCGATGGAGCGGGAATTGACATCGGTCACATCGCCCCAGCATCCCGCGCCCGCGTGCCAGGCGCGCAGGCGTTCATCGACCATGCGGAACAGCCGCCCGTCCTCGGCGATCAGGTAATGCGCCGAGACCTCGGCCGCGGCATCGCAGAGCCGCTCAAGCGCGGCCTCGGCGCTGGACATGGCGGTGTAGTGCACAACGACCATGTCCGGCCGCGCCCCGCCGCGGCGGGGGCCGCAATTGGGCGAGGGACAGATCTGCGCGGTCACGCGGCCTCAGTGCCGGGCCAGGCGGAACGGCGCGGGATCCCAGGCGCAGGCAAAGCCGTCGCCATCGGGATCGAGGTTCTTGCGGTCGCGTTGCGGGCCGCCGGCCTCCAGAAACGCCAACTGCGCCAGATCGGGCGAGGCGTATCGGGCGCAGGCGCGCTGGCTGGAAATCATTTTCAACCCCGAGCGGCGGTACAACGGCTCCCCCACCCGGTTGCTGGTGTTCAGCGCGAATTCCACGATGTTCGGCCCGGTGGAGGGGGCGCGTTCGGGCAGCTCCGTGGGCGCGATGAATTCGTATTGCTGGCGCAGCGCTGCGAGACGCTCGCGGTCGCTTTCGATGGTCTCGCGCGCGGCGACGGCCTTGAAGTCCTGCTCGTCGGAGAGACCGGGATTGTCGGGAATCACCTCTGGCGCCGCCGCATCCTCGGTGCCGGCGATCCCGGCTTGCGCCTCGGCCGCGGGCAGGTCGGGCAGGTCCGAGGCCACGGTGGCCATCGGCGCGCCCGCGCCCAGCGGCTGCACGCTGACCGGCGCGCCCTGCAACTGCTGCTCGCGCGCGCTCTGATAGGTGGCGTAATCGCCAAACCCCACCCCCGCCGCCGAATCCGGCACCTCGGGGGAACACGCCGCGAGAGACGCCAGAACCAGCGCCGAAAACCCATACCGCATCATGATGAACCCTGCTCTTCGCTCTTCGGCGAAAGACGTTACCACCATTTCTCCGGCTTGGAAACAAAGCCCGCCGCCTGCTCCAGCGCATAGGCGGAGTTCAGCAGATCGCCCTCTTCCCAGGGACGGCCAATCAGCTGCAGACCCAGCGGCAGGCCCTCGGCGCTCAACCCCGCGGGGACCGAGATGCCCGGAAGGCCGGCGAGGTTCACCGTGACGGTAAAGACGTCGTTGAGATACATCTGCACCGGATCGGCCTCGGCCATCTCGCCCAGGCCGAAGGCGGCCGAGGGGGTGGCGGGGGTCAGGATCGCGTCGATGCCTTTCGCGAAGACCTCGTCGAAGTCGCGCTTGATCAGGGCCCGCACCTTGCGGGCGCGGTTGTAATAGGCGTCGTAGAAGCCCGCCGACAGCACATAGGTCCCGATCATCACCCGGCGCTGCACCTCGTGGCCGAAGCCCTCGGCGCGGGTTTTCTCGTACATCTCGGTGATGCCGTCGCCCTGCGCCAGCTTGGCGCGGTGGCCGTAGCGAACCCCGTCATAGCGGGCGAGGTTCGAGGATGCCTCGGCCGGGGCGATCACATAATAGGCCGGCAGCGCGTATTTGGTGTGGGGCAGCGAGATGTCCACGATCTCGGCGCCCGCGGCGCGCAGCATCTCGGCGCCGTCGTGCCAGAGCTTCTCGATCTCCGCGGGCATGCCCTCCATGCGGTATTCCGCGGGGATGCCGATCTTCTTGCCCTTGATGTCGCCGGTCAGCAGCGCCTCGAAATCCGGCACGGCCAGGTCGGCCGAGGTCGAATCCTTGGGGTCGTGCCCGGCCATCGCGCCCAGCATGATCGCGGCGTCACGCACGCTCTTGGTCATCGGGCCGGCCTGGTCGAGCGAGCTGGCGAAGGCCACCACGCCCCAGCGCGAGCAGCGCCCGTAGGTGGGCTTCAATCCCACGATGCCGGTGAAGGCCGCGGGCTGGCGGATCGAGCCGCCGGTGTCGGTGCCGGTCGCGGCAAGGCACAGGTCGGCGGCCACCGCCGCGGCCGAGCCGCCCGAGCTGCCGCCCGGGGTGAGCTGGCGGTCGTCCACCTTCCACGGGTTCACGGCATTGCCGTAGACCGAGGTCTCGTTGGACGAGCCCATGGCGAATTCGTCCATGTTCAGCTTGCCCAGCATCACCGAGCCCGCGTCGAACAGGTTCTGGGTGACGGTCGATTCGTATTCCGGCTTGAATCCCTCGAGGATGCCGGAGGCCGCCTGGCTGGGCACGCCCTTGGTGCAGAACAGGTCCTTGATGCCCAGCGGGATGCCGCACATGGCGGGGGCGTCGCCCGATTTGATGCGCGCGTCGGCGGCACGCGCCTGCTCCAGCGCGATCTCGGGGGTCTTGTGCACGAAGGCGCCCAGCGCGCCCGCGCCTTCGATCTGCGTGAGGCAGGCCTCGGTCAGTTCGACCGACGTGGTGTCGCCCTTGCGCAGCGCGTCGCGGGCCTCGGCGATAGTGAGTTTGTTAAGATCGCTCATGGCTTACTCCACCACTTTCGGCACGGCGAAGAAGCCCTCGCGCGCGTCGGGGGCATTGGACAGGATCTTTTCGGGATAGCCGCCATCGGTGACCACGTCCTCGCGCCGCTTCAGCCGCATCGGCGTGACCGAGGTCATGGGCTCCACGCCTTCCACATCCACCTCGTTGAGCTGCTCCATGAAGGTCAGGATGTTCGAAAGCTCTCCGGCCAGGGCCGGCAGGTCGTCTTCTTTCACGGCGATGCGCGCCAGATGCGCCACGCGCCGCGCGGTATCGATGTCAATGGACATGTCCGTCTCCGTCTGGATGTCGGGACCGGGTTTAGCCCTGCGCGCGCGGCGCTGCAAGCATGTGGCGGCGATAGGTCTCGATCATCCAGCCCAGCATCAGCGCATTCAGGACGTGCCACAGGAAATGCGTGCCCGGCGGCCAGAGAGCGCAGAGCGGCCCGTCCAGCGTGCGGAAGGCAAGCGAGACGATCAGGATGCCCGCCCCCGCGGCCAGCCCGCGTGCCGTGGCGGGCGCCCGGCGGCGCAGCAGCGCGGCGTAGATCAGGATCAGCAGCGGCACCGGCGCATAGCCCGCCGAGGAGCCCAGCCCCGGGACCCGGGAAAAGAGCGGCACCGCGGCCGCCGCATAGGGTAAGAACAGCGCCGTCAGCGCCAGCGCGGGCCAGAGCCGCAAGCCCCAGAAAAGCCGGTTGGCAGCATAGAGATAGAGCAGGATGAAACCGGCGATCGGCAGCACGTCGGCCAGCCCCGCCCAGGCCGTGGCATGGGTGTGGAACAGCCAGGACCCGACCCCGATCGCGGCCAGAACCGCCACCATCGCCCTTCCCAGCGGCAGGCGTTGGCCGCGCAGCCGACGCCACAGCACGAAGGCCGCCAGCAGGAAGGCGAGATTGGTCAACGCGTTCACCGGCTCGGCCCAGTAGCCGGGCCCGAGGCGCTCGCAATAAGTGTCAACCGGGCGTGTCCAATCCATAGGCGGCGGCCTTTCGCTTTGCTAAGGTTGCCGCAACACAAGATAGGAGATCGAGATGAAAATCACATGGCTGGGCCACTCCGGCTTTCGCATCGAAATCGCCGACCAGATCCTGCTGGTCGACCCGTGGATGAGCGGCAACCCGATGTTCCCCGATTCCCGCCGCGACGAGGCGATCGAGGGCGCCACCCATATCCTGGTTTCCCACGGCCACAGCGACCATTCCGGCGACGCCGTGGGCCTCGCGCATGAGCTGGGCGTGCCGGTGGTGGGCATCTACGACCTGATGAGCTGGTGGGCCGAGCGTGAGGGGATCAAGACCATCGGCTTCAACAAGGGCGGCACGATCGCGCTGGGCGAGGTGCGGGTGACGCTGGTGAACGCGCTGCATTCCTCGTCGGTCAACGGCGCGCATGAGCCGATCTATACCGGCGGCGAGGCCGGGTTCATCATCGCGGGCGAAGGCCACACGATCTATTTCTCGGGCGACACCGACGTGATGTCGGACATGAAGATCTTCAACGACCTGCACGCGCCCGATATCGGCATCCTCTGCGCCGGCGGCCATTTCACCATGGACATGAAGCGCGCGGCCTACGCGGCCAGGACCTTCTTCGATTTCAAGACCATCATCCCCTGCCACTACCGAACCTTCCCGCTGCTCGAACAATCGGCGGCGGTGCTGAAGGACAGCCTGCCCGGCGTCGACGTGATCGAGCCCGAGGTGCTGGAGCCGATCCGGCTGTGACGCCGCCCGCGCCCTGCCCGGCGGCGGGGCGCAACATCCCGCGCAAGGATTTCGCCGGGAACTCTCGGGAAACCACTGGCGTCTAGCGTCGGTCGGCGAAGAACATCTTCAGCAGCCGCTCGGCCTCGGCGGCGGCGATCCCGTCATAGACCTCGGGCACATGATGGCTCTGCGGGTGCTCGAACACCCTCGGGCCATGCGCCACGCCGCCGGATTTCGGGTCTGCCGCGCCGTAATAGAGCCGCGCGATCCGCGCCTGGCTGATCGCGGAGGCGCACATCGGGCAGGGCTCCAGCGTGACATAGAGGTCATGGCCGGGCAGCCGCTCGCTGCCCGCCGCGGCACAGGCCGCGCGCAGCGCCAGGATCTCGGCATGGGCGGTCGGGTCGCTCAATTCGCGCGTGCGGTTGCCCGCGCGGGCCACGATCCGGCCGGAGGGCGCGACGACCACCGCGCCCACCGGCACCTCGCCGCGTTCGGCGGCGGCGCGGGCCTCGTCGAGGGCGGCGTCCATGTAGCTGGTGAAGGGGCTCATGCCCCTTCAATGCCGCGTGCCCCTGCCCCGCGCAAGCCGCTTTCGCGCAGGTCCCGGCCGCTTAACCGCGGTGGTGTTCGCAGGTGACGTTCGGGTTGAACGGCTCCAGCGGCCCGGCGGGGTTGTCGCGGTAGAGCCAGACATGCTGGTCGTAATGCGGCATGAAGCCATGCGCCTCGTCGCCCGGCGTGTCGTGCATGTCCGCCATATGGTCCCAGGACCGCCCGTTCAGCATCGGCGGCCCGTCATGGCCCATCCCGCGCCATGCCGCTTCGAAGACCAGGTTCTCGATTCCCACCAGCACCAGCGACCCGTCGGCCTGCGGCTCGTAGAGCAGGATCGCGGGCTTCATGAAATCGGTGTGGGTGCTCATGCCGTCGACGCGCGGCTCGCCGGCCGTGATCTGCAGCATCGCGGGGTGGATATAGTGGATCCCCATCCCGCCCCATTCGGGCGGCAGCCCCTCGGCGGCGGCCGACACGCAGGCCCCCGAGGGGTCGGGGATATAGCCCTCGGCCAGGGCCACGTTCACGTCCTGGTATTTATCGGCGGCCGCGCGCAGCGCCTCGAGGTCGTAATCCTCGGCACGGGCGGCGCCGGAAAAGGCCACCGCGGCGGCCAGCGCAATCGAAGAGATAAATGCAGGTTTCATGGAAATTCTCCCTGTGGATTTCCCGCCGGTCTCTGCCGGTGGAAAAGCGCATGATACCACGAGTCGCGCGCCGAGCCGGCATCCTGCTTTGCCTTGGCGCGCAAAGGGTTGCCCCGCCACGGGTCGCGGCCGGCGCCGCGCGGATGACAGGGCGGCCACGAGACCGTCTTCCGCTCCGCCCCGCAAAGGCGTAGAGAGGGCGCATGAGCACTGATACCCCCAAAGGCGACCGCATCGCCAAGGTCCTGGCCCGCGCCGGCGTCGCCTCGCGCCGCGAGGCCGAACGCATGATCGAGGCCGGCCGCGTCAGCGTGAACGGCAAGAAGATCACCAGCCCCGCGCTGAACGTGACCGAGTCCGACAAGATCAGCGTCGACGGCCAGCCGCTGGCCGAGGCCGAGCCGCCACGGCTGTGGCTCTATCACAAGCCCGCCGGGCTGGTGACCACGGCGCGCGACGAGAAGGGCCGCCCGACGGTGTTCGACAATCTGCCCGAGGGCATGCCGCGGGTGATGTCGGTGGGCCGGCTCGACCTCAATTCCGAGGGGCTCCTGCTGCTGACCAATGACGGCGAGATCAAGCGCCGGCTGGAGCTGCCCACCACCGGCTGGCTGCGCAAATACCGCGTGCGCGTGAAGGGCGCCCCCACCGACGAGATGCTGGAGCCGCTGCGCAAGGGCCTCACCGTCGATGGCGAGAGGTTCCAGCCGATGGAGGTCACGCTCGACCGCCAGCAGGGCGCGAACGCCTGGCTGACCATCGGCCTGCGCGAGGGCCGCAACCGCGAGATCCGCCGCGCCGCCGAGGCGGTGGGGCTGACCGTGAACCGGTTGATCCGGGTCAGCTACGGCCCGTTCCGGCTGGGCGATCTGAAGGAAGGCGAGGTCGAGGAGATCAAGGGCCGCGTGCTGCGCGACCAGCTTGGCCTCGACAAGGAGTTCAAGCCGACGGCCAAGCCGCACCCCAAGCGCCGCCGCCCGGCCGGCCCGCCGCGGCGCAGGAGCTAGGCGCGGAAACCTTGCCCCGCGCCGCCGTCTGTGCGTTCCTTCCACCAAGGCTTTTTTCAGGGAGTGCACAGGATGGCGGATCTTTTCACGATCGAGAATCTCGGCAACCTGCTGATGCTGTGCTTCCTGCAGGCGGTGCTGGGCTTCGACAACCTGCTCTACATCAGCATCGAAAGCCAGCGCGCGCCGGTCGCCCAGCAGCGCGCGGTGCGCTTCTGGGGCATCATCATCGCGGTGGCGCTGCGGATCGTGCTGCTTTTCGTGATGATCCGCCTGCTGGAGGGGCTGTCGGAGCCCTTCTTCGTGATGGGCTGGACCGGGGTGCTGGAGGGCGCGGTGAATTTCGCCACGCTGGTGTTCATCCTCGGCGGCGTGTTCATCATCTACACCGCGGTCAAGGAGATCAGCCACATGCTGTCCGTCGATCACCTCGGGCACGATGTCGAGGGCAAGGCCGGCAGGTCCGGGCTGCGGGTGATCGGGCTGATCGTGACCATGAACCTGGTGTTCAGCTTCGATTCGATCCTCTCGGCGCTGGCGATCACCGATGTCTTTCCGGTGCTGGCCGCCGCGATCCTGATCTCGGGCGCGGCGATGCTGCTGATGGCCGACGGGGTGACGGCGTTTCTGGAAAAGAACCGCATGTACGAGGTGCTGGGCCTGTTCATCCTGCTGATCGTGGGCGTGGTGCTGCTGGGCGAGGCCGGCGTGGCCGCCGCCCATGCCATGCATGACGAGACGCTGGGGCTGAAATTCTTCGGCCACGCGGTGGTGCCGATGTCCAAGACCACCTTCTATTTCGCGGTGGTGGTGCTGTTCGCGGTGGAGTTCCTGCAATCGGGCTACAAGCGCAAGCTGGAGGCCGAGCGCCACGCCGAACAGAGCCGCCGCGCCTGACGCCGCGTTCTTTCCCGCGACCGCCCGATCGCGTATATAACGGGGGCGGCAAACCGAAAGGCGGCAAATGTCAGAGACCGGGTTGCAGAAACTGGCCTTCTTCCTGCTGGTGGCGCTGATGCTCTATGTCTCCCTCACCGGCGGGGGCGCGTGATGGCGCAGCGCTACGGCGGCAAATACAGCCCCGAGGGCGGCCCGGCGGGCGCGCCCGAGCCGCGCAACCCGTTCCGTGGCCGCCGGCGCACCCGCGCGGGCGGGCGGGTAAACCTGCTGTTCATCGCCCCCTTCCCGCTGGTCTGGCGCGCCTTTGCCTCTGATCCGGTCGGCATGGCCACCTATCTCGGCGGCTTCGGCGCGCTGATCCTCGCCGCGTGGCTGACGCGAGAGGGAATCCTTGCGCAGGAAGCCTACGAGGCGCGCAAGGTCGCGCGCCGCCCGGCCATTCCGCGCAAGATCTTTGCGTCCGCGCTGACCGGCGCGGGGCTGGCGCTGGCCGGCATCGCCGGGCACGGCCCGGTGGCGGCCGCGGTCTTCGCCGTGCTGGGCGCGGTCCTCCACAGCTTCGCCTTCGGGCTCGACCCGCTGAAGGACAAGGGGATGGCGGGGATCGACAGCTTCCAGCAGGACCGCGTGGCACGCGCCGTGGACGAGGCCGAGAAGCATCTCAAGGCCATGACCGACGCCATCCGCCGCGCCGAGGACCGCAAGCTGGAGGCCCGCGTCGAACGCTTCCAGTCCACCGCGCGCGAGATGTTCCGCACCGTCGAGGAAGACCCGCGCGACCTGACCGCGGCGCGGAAATACCTGGGCGTCTACCTGCTGGGCGCGCGCGACGCGACGATCAAGTTCGCCGATCTCTACAGCCGGACCCGCGACGCCAGGGCGCGCGCGGATTACGAGGCCCTGCTGACCGATCTGGAACAGAATTTCACCGCCAGGACCGAGACATTGCTGCTCGACGACCGCTCGGCCCTGGATGTCGAGATTGAAGTGCTGCGCGAAAGACTGCAGCGTGAAGGCGTGCGCCCCAACGGGGGGCAGGCGTAATTGGAGATGAAGTCATGTCAGAGACCGTTCGTCAGAAAGCCGCCCAAGACCTTGCCGAGGTCGAAGAGGTGACCGCCGCGATCCTGCCCGAACCGGTGGGAGAGATCGTGCCGCTGGAGGCCGCCGAGGCCCCGGTGGCCGAGGGCATCCGCAGGCGGATGGACGAGATCGACATCGGCAACACGCAGTCGATCATCTCTTTCGGCTCCTCCGCGCAGGGAGAGTTGCAGCAGATCAGCCAGGCCATGCTGACCGACGTGCGCAACAAGGACGTGGGCCCGGCCGGCGACAGCCTGCAGAACATCGTGACCACGATCCGCGGCTTCTCGGTGTCCGAGCTCGACGTGCGGCGCAGGCTGAGCTGGTGGGAAAAGCTGCTGGGCCGCACCGCGCCCTTCGCCCGGTTCCTCGCCCGCTACGAGGATGTGCAGCTCCAGATCGACAAGATCACCGACGACCTGCTGGGCCATGAGCACAAGCTGCTCAAGGACATCCGCTCGCTGGACAAGCTCTACGGCAAGACGCTGGATTTCTACGACGAGCTGGCGCTCTACATCGTCGCAGGCGAGGAGAAGCTGAAAGAGCTGGACGCGCAGACCATCCCCGCCAAGGCGGCCGAGGCGGAGGCCGCGGACGAGGCGCACAAGGTGCTCAAGGCGCAGGAACTGCGCGACCTGCGCGCCGCCCGCGACGACCTGGAGCGCCGGGTGCACGACCTCAAGCTCACCCGCCAGGTCACCATGCAGTCGCTGCCCTCGATCCGGCTGGTGCAGGAGAACGACAAGTCGCTGGTCACCAAGATCAACTCGACCCTCGTCAACACCGTGCCGCTGTGGGAGACCCAGCTCGCCCAGGCCGTGACCATCCAACGCTCCCGCGAGGCGGCGGCGGCGGTGCGCGGCGCGGCGGACCTGACCAACGAGCTGCTGACGGCGAATGCCGAGAACCTGCAGCAGGCCAACCGCGCCGTGCGCGAGGAGATGGAGCGTGGCGTCTTCGACATCGAGGCGGTGAAATCGGCCAACGCCACGCTGATCGCCACCATCGAGGAAAGCCTCAAGATCGCCGACGAGGGCAAGGCCAAACGTGCCGCCGCCGAGGAGGAGCTGAAGAAGATGGAGGCCGAGCTGCGCGACGCCCTTGCCGCGGCCAGGGCGCGGGGCGATAAAACCGGGGACATGGCCGGCACCGCCGTGCCGTCCTGACCCTGAGCCCGGAGGCCGCCATCCGCATGCGCGCATCCCCTATCGCGGCCCTTGCCCTGCTCGGGCTGGCCTCCTGCGGCCTGCTCGCGCCGGTCGAGCCGGTCCCGATCCCGCCCGCGCGCCCCGCCGCGCTGGGCCCGGCCGAGCAGTCGGAGGAAAGCAAGGCCATCGCCCGCCATTTCGCCCGGGTGCAGGCCGACCTCGTGTCGCGCGGGCTGATGCGGCGCGACGGCGGCGGGCCGGACGTGCCCTTCTCGACGCGCAACCTGGCCGAAAATTTCGTGCAGATCGCGCTCTACGACGAATATGTCAGCCAGGGCGGCATGCTGATCGCGCGCTCCACCCCCAGCCGGCTGCGGCGCTGGGAACAGCCTATCCGCATGAGCCTGATCTTCGGCGACAGCATCCCGCAGGCCCAGCGCCGCAAGGATGCCGCCAGCATCGCCGCCTACGCGCGGCGCCTGTCGCGTCTGACCGGGCTGCCCATCACCATGAGCCGCCCCGAGGAGGCCAATTTCCACGTCCTGATGCTGCACGAGGACGAGCGCCGCGCCTTCGGCCCGCGGCTGCGCCAGCTCGAACCGGGAATCGACGCCACCGCGCTCAACGCCATCGTGAACATGCCGCGCTCGACCTTCTGCCTGGTCTTCGCCTTTTCGCGCGGCGCCTCCTCCAGCTATTCACGCGCGGTTGCGGTGATCCGCGGCGAACACCCCGACCTGATGCGCCAGTCCTGCATCCATGAGGAGCTGGCCCAGGGTATGGGGCTGGCCAATGACAGCCCCGCCGCGCGCCCCTCGGTGTTCAACGACGACGAGGAATTCGCGCTGCTGACCAGCCACGACGAGTTGCTTCTGGAAATTCTCTACGATCCGCGCCTGAGGCCGGGCATGACCCCCGGCGAGGCCCGACCGATCGTGCAGACCATCGCCGCCGAACTGACCGGCGGCGCCGGCTAACCCCCGGGCGCCCAGGATCGGGCGGTCCGAGCCCGTCGGATGCTAGTTCGCCTCCTCGCCCTGCTCCGCGCCGTCCTCCGCCTCGCGGGCGGCGCGGATGTGCAGATCGAACATCAGGCTCCGGGCGCGCGCCCGGGTGATGCCGAGATCGCCCATCAGATGTTCGAGCGACGCCGGGCTTTCCAGAACGCCCGCCTCGCGCATGGTCTCAAGCAGAAAGAGATTCAGCTCGCGTTGGGGCAGCGCGCAAAAGGCCGGCTCCATCACCTTGCTGAAGATCGATTTAAGAATAGTCCGCACCTGTCCCTCGGACAGCCCGTCAACGGCATCCAGATTCATGTGATTCCCCACAGTCCGTCATCCCCAATGCCGGAAAACTTACACGCAACGCGCGAGCATGCAAAATGCTTGTCTGCGGCGTGGCGTCGCGAGGCTCGAACGGATATATTCGCCACAGGTTGACAGATTTGGGGGCTCCCGATGGGCATTTTCGATTTCCTCTCAGGCGAATTCATCGATGTCATCCACTGGGTGGACGACACCCGCGACACCATGGTCTGGCGGTTCGAGCGCGAGGGCCACGAGATCAAATACGGCGCCAAGCTGACGGTTCGCGAGGGCCAGGCGGCGATCTTCGTCCACGAGGGCCAGCTCGCCGATGTCTTCACCCCGGGCCTCTACATGCTCGAGACCAACAACATGCCGGTGATGACGACGCTGCAGCACTGGCATCACGGCTTTAAATCGCCCTTCAAGTCCGAGATCTATTTCGTCAACACCACGCGCTTCAACGACCTGAAATGGGGCACCAAGAACCCCATCATGCTGCGCGACCCCGAATTCGGCCCTACCCGCATCCGCGCCTTCGGCACCTACAGCGTGCGGGTGACCGACCCGGCCCGCTTCCTGACCGAGATCGTGGGCACCGACGGCGAATTCACGATGGACGAGATCAGCTTCCAGATCCGCAACATCATCGTGCAGGAATTCTCCCGCGTGATCGCCGGCGCGGGCATCCCGGTGCTGGACATGGCCGCCAATACCGACGACCTGGGCAAGCTGGTCGCGACCGAGGTGTCCAAGACGCTGCAGAATTACGGGCTGACCATGCCCGAATTCTACATCGAGAACATCTCGCTGCCGCCCGCGGTCGAGGCGGCGCTGGACAAGCGCACCTCGATGGGGCTGGCGGGCGACCTGGGCAAGTTCACCCAGTATTCGGCGGCCGAGGCGATGACCGCGGCCGCCCAGAACCCCGCCGGCGGCGGCATGGCCGCGGGCCTGGGTGCCGGGATGGGCATGGCCATGGCCGGCCAGATGACGCAGCAGGGCCCCTGGGGGCCCGCGCCCGCCGCACCCGCCGCGCCGCCGCCCCCGCCGGTCGAACATGTCTGGCACATCGCCGAAAAAGGCGCGACGAAGGGTCCCTTCTCCAAGGCCGACATGGGCCGCATGGCCGGCGCGGGCGAGCTGACCCGCGAGACCTATGTCTGGACGCCTGGCCAGGACGGCTGGATGCGCGCCGAGGACGTGGCCGAGCTCGCCCAGCTCTTCACGATCCTGCCGCCGCCCCCGCCCGGGGCCTGACCGCCCCCTTCTTCTTGGTCCAAATACTCCCGCCGGAGGCATGAAACTCATGGCCGAGACCCAGCCGCCCGCACCGACTGCCGAGCACCGTTTCCCCTGCGCGCAATGCGGCGCCGACCTGCGGTTCGAGCCCGCCGCCGGGCAGCTCGTCTGCGACCATTGCGGCCACAAGGAGCCGGTCGAGACCGCCCGCGCGCCCGGCGCCATCCGCGAGCTCGATTTCCGCGCCGCGCTGATGGCCCAGCTCCCCGAGGCGGAGATCGAGGAGACCCGGGTGCTGAAATGCCCCAATTGCGGAGCGCAGGTCGAGATCGACACCGACACCCACGCCACCGAATGCCCGTTCTGCGCCACGCCGGTGGTCACCGACACCGGCACGCACCGCCATATCAAGCCCAAGGGCCTGCTGCCCTTCGCGCTGGACGAACGCGCCGCGCGCGCGGCGATGACGCAATGGCTGGGCCGGCTGTGGTTCGCGCCCAACGGGTTGCAGGACTACGCCCGCAAGGGCCGCCGGATGCAGGGCATCTACGTCCCCTACTGGACCTTCGACGCCGATACCGAGACCGACTACCGCGGCGAGCGCGGCACCGTCTATTACGTCACCCGCACCGTCACCCGCAACGGCAAGACCCAGACCGTCCAGGAACCCCGCATCCGCTGGCGCCCGGCCTCGGGCCATGTGGCGCGGTTCTTCGACGACGTGCTGGTGCTGGCCTCGCGCGCGCTGCCCAAGCGCTACACCGACGCGCTGGAGCCCTGGGACCTCGCCGCGCTGGAACCCTACCGCCCCGAATTCCTCGCCGGGTTCCGCGCCGAGGGCTACATGGTGGAGTTGGAGGAGGGCTATACCCAGGCGCGCGCGCACATGGACCGGGTGATCGAACGCGACGTGAAATTCGACATCGGTGGCGACCGCCAGCGCATCCATCACCTCGACACGCGGATCTCGGACGTGACCTTCAAGCATATCCTGCTGCCGGTGTGGCTGGCCGCCTACAAATACCGCGGCAAGACCTACCGTTTCGTGGTCAACGGCCGCACCGGGCGGGTGCAGGGCGAACGGCCCTGGTCGGCCTGGAAGATCGCGCTCGCGGTGGTCCTGGGCGCCATCGTGGCGGCGGGCGTCGGCTATCTGGTCGCGCAGAACCAGCAGTGACGCCGCGCCGCGCGGGGCGCCTCAGCCCCTTCCCACGGGGATGCGCGCGCCGCCCGCTGTCGCGGGGCCCCGCTTGCCGACCGTGATCACCAGCACGCCGTCCCGCAGATCGGCCCGGATGGCCTCCGGATCGGCCTCCGGCGGCAGCCGGAAACTGCGCGCGAAGGCGCCGTATTGCAGCTCGCTGAAATACCAGCTGTCGCCCTCCTCCTCGCGTTCGACGCGCTTCTCGCCCTTCACGGTGACCACCCCGTCATGGAGCGAGACCTCGATATCGTCCTCGGCCACGCCCGGCAGCTCGATCCGGATCACATAGCCCGCCTCGTTCACCTTCGCCTCCGAGGGCGGGGCGAAGAAATCGGCCAGCCGCCCGGCGGCACTGCGCAGCGGTTCGTAGAAGGACGGCCAGAAGCCGCCGGTGTGGGATTTCTCGACCATGTCAGACCTCCTGTTGCCTTCGCGGGCAGCCTGAGGTGCGGGCCGGCGCCCGTCCTTGACGCAGGTCAAGGCGCCGATTGCCCCGCCGCCGCGCGGGCGCTAGGACTTGGCCGGGCCACGAGGAAAGGATCGGGGATGAGAGCAGTGCTGCAACGGGTGAGCGAGGCCGCCGTGCGGGTGGAGGGCGAGGTGATCGGCCAGACTGGCCCGGGCCTGCTGATCCTCGTCTGCGCCATGCAGGACGACACCGAGGCCGAGGCCGACCAGCTGGCCGCCAAGATCGCCAAGCTGCGGATCTTTCCCGACGCGGCGGGCAAGATGAACCTCTCGATCCGAGATATCGGCGGCGCGGCGCTGGTGGTCAGCCAGTTCACGCTGGCCGCCGACACCTCGCGCGGCAACCGGCCCGGTTTTTCCACCGCCGCGCCCCCGGCCGAGGGCGAGCGGCTGTATGACTGTTTCGCCGAGAGGATGCGCGCTCAGGGGATCGCGACCGAGACCGGCCGATTCGGCGCCGACATGAAGGTCTCGCTGGTCAATGACGGGCCGGTGACGATCTGGATGGAGGTCTGAGAGCCGCCCCTCGGGCCCAGTTCCCAGCGCTGCGCGTTTCTGTTACGCGGGGGCAAGATTCAGGGAGGTCCACATGCTGAAATTCGCCCCATCCATCCACCGGCTCGGTACCGAATCCGCCTTCGAGGTTCTGGCCCGCGCCAACAAGCTGTCCGCCCAGGGCCGCGACATCATCAATCTCGGCATCGGCCAGCCCGATTTCCGCACGCCCGAGCACATCGTCGAGGCCGGCATCCAGGCGCTGCGCGACGGCGCGCATGGCTACACGCCCGCCAACGGCCTGCCCGCGCTGCGCGAGGCGGTGGCCGCCGACCTGGAGGCCCGGCACGGCGCGCCGGTCAACCCCGACAACGTGGTGGTGGTGCCCGGCGGCAAGCCCACGATGTTCTTTGCCGTGCTGATGTTCGGCGAGCCCGGCGCCGAGATCATGTATCCCAACCCCGGCTTCCCGATCTACGAATCGGTGATCCGCTATTCCGGCGCGACGCCGGTGCCGATCGCCCTGTCCGAGGAAAGCGGCTTCGCCTTCGACGCCGAGGCGGTGCTGGCGCAGATCACCCCAAATACCCGGCTGATCATCCTCAACAGCCCCGCCAACCCCACCGGCGGCGTGACGCCCAAGGCGGAGATCGACAAGCTGGTGAAGGGGCTTGAGGCACACCCGGACGTGGCGATCCTGTCCGACGAGATCTATTCGCGGATGCTCTACGGCGGGCGCAGCCATGTCAGCCTGCTGCAATATCCCGAGATCCGCGACCGGCTGATCGTGCTCGACGGCTGGTCCAAGACCTATGCCATGACCGGCTGGCGGCTGGGCTACGCGGTCTGGCCCGACGCGATGGTCGATCACGCCATCCGGCTGTGCATCAACGACCATTCCTGCGTCAACGCCGCCACCCAATATGCAGGCATCGCCGCGCTGACCGGGCCGCAGGACGCGGTGGAGGCGATGGTGGCCGAGTTCGACCAGCGCCGCGCCTTTATCGTTCAGGCATTGAACGACCTGCCCGGCGTGCGCTGCGCCGATCCGGCCGGCGCCTTCTACGCCTTTCCCAACATCTCGGAAACCGGGCTGGGCGCGCGCGAGGCGCAGGACCGTTTCCTGAACGAGGCGGGCGTGGCGACCATCGCCGGCACCTCCTTCGGCGCCTGGGGCGAGGGGTATCTGCGGTTTTCCTATGCCAACAGCCTGGAAAACATCGAAAAGGCGATCGAGCGCATCCGCGCCTGCCTGTAACACCCAGGCGCCAACAATAGTTTAACGGAAAGCATTTCGGCACCTCCCGCGGGATCGTCCCGTGGGAGGTGCTGCATTTCGCGACCCCGCCGGCAGGTATTTCCCACCGATCATGGCAGCCATGTCATTTGCGCCCTAGCATTATAGTTCAGCATTAAACTATAAGCCCGGCAACCGATGCACCCGAGGAGGAGGTGAGGATGCCGGAATTGCCGGAAGATATCGACCCGATCGAATCCCAGGAATGGCAGGATGCCATCGCCGATGTGATCGAACGCGACGGCCCCAACCGCGCGCATTTCCTGCTCGACAAGGCCGTGCAGCAGGCCCGCGCCGCCGGCGCCACCCTGCCCTTCTCGGCGACCACGCCCTACCAGAACACCATCCCCGTCGACGACCAGCTCGACATGCCCGGCGACATGGAGATGGAATGGCGCATCCGCACCATCAACCGCTGGAACGCCATGGCGACCGTGGTGCGGCGCAACAAGGAAAGCAGCGAATACGGCGGGCATATCGCCTCCTTCGCCTCATCGGCCTGCATGTATGACGTCGGGCTCAACCATTTCTGGCGCGCCAAATCGGCGATCCACGGCGGCGACCTGGTGTTCTTCCAGGGCCATGTGGTGCCCGGCATCTACGCCCGCAGCTTCATGGAGGGCCGGATCAGCGAGGCGCAGCTGGAAAACTTCCGCTCCGAGGTGGCGGGCGACGGCCTGTCCTCGTATCCGCACCCCTGGCTGATGCCCGATTACTGGCAGTTTCCGACCGTCTCCATGGGCCTCGGTCCGCTGATGGCGATCTACCAGGCGCGGTTCATGAAATACATGCACAACCGCGGCCATATCGACATGGCCGACCGCAAGGTCTGGTGCTTCCTCGGCGACGGCGAGATGGACGAGCCGGAATCGCTCGGCGCCATCGGCCTGGCGGCGCGCGAGGGGCTCGACAACCTGATCTTCGTCATCAACTGCAACCTTCAGCGCCTCGACGGGCCGGTGCGCGGCAACGGCAAGATCGTGCAGGAGCTGGAGGGCACCTTCCGCGGCTCGGGCTGGAACGTGATCAAGCTGCTGTGGGGCAAGGGCTGGGACGAACTGCTGGAAAAAGACAGCAGCGGCCGGCTGCGCCAACTGATGGACGAGACGGTGGACGGCGACTACCAGACCTTCAAGTCGAAGGACGGCGCCTATATCCGCAAGCATTTCTTCGGAAAATACCCCGAAACCGCCGCACTGGTCGAGGACTGGAGCGATGAGCAGATCTGGGCCCTGCGGCGCGGCGGGCACGACCCGCAGAAGGTCTACACCGCCTTCAAGCGCGCCACCGAGACCGAAGGCCAGCCCACCTGCATCCTGGTGAAAACCGTCAAGGGCTACGGCATGGGCACCGCCGGCGAGGGCCAGAACACCACCCACCAGCAGAAGAAGATGGCCGAGGACCAGCTGCGCGCCTTCCGCGACCGCTTCCAGATCCCCGTGTCGGACGAGGACCTGCCCAAGGCCCCCTTCGTGGCGCTGAACAACGCGCAGAAATCCTACCTGCTGGAGCGCCGCAAGGAGCTGGGCGGCGAGTTCCCCAAGCGCCACTGGCGCGATGCGCCGAAGCTGGAAATCCCGCCGCTGGAGCGGTTCGAGGCGCAGCTCAAGGGCACGGGGGAGCGTGAGATCTCAACCACCATGGCCTTCGTCCGCATCCTGACCACGCTGTTGCGCGACAAGCAGATCGGCAAGCAGGTGGTCCCGATCGTGCCGGACGAAAGCCGCACCTTCGGCATGGAGGGGCTGTTCCGCTCGGTCGGGATCTACAACCCGCTGGGGCAGAACTACACCCCGGAGGATGCCGACCAGATGATGTATTACAGGGAGGCCAAATCCGGCCAGGTCCTTCAGGAAGGCATCAACGAGGCCGGCGCCATGGCCGACTGGATCGCCGCCGCCACGTCCTATTCGACCCACGGCGTGCCGATGATCCCCTTCTTCATCTACTACTCGATGTTCGGCTTCCAGCGGATCGGCGATCTGGCCTGGGCCGCCGGCGACAGCCGCGCGCGCGGCTTCATGCTGGGCGGCACCGCCGGGCGCACCACGCTGAACGGCGAGGGGCTGCAGCACGAGGACGGGCACAGCCATATCCTGGCCGGCACCATCCCGAACTGCATCAGCTACGACCCGACTTTCAGCTACGAGGTGGCGGTGATCGTGCATCACGGGCTGCAGCGGATGTATGTCGATCAGGAGGACGTGTTCTTCTACCTCACCCTGATGAACGAGAACTACGCTCACCCCGACATGCCCATGGGCGCCGAGGAGGGCATCATCCGCGGCATGTACCGGCTGCAAAAGACGGCGCGGCCGGGCAAGAAGCACGTCAACCTGATCGGCTCGGGCACCATCCTGGTGCAGGCGATCAAGGCCGCCGAGATGCTGAAGGCCGATTTCGGCGTGACCGCGGACATCTGGTCGGCGACCTCGTTCAACGAACTGGCCCGCGACTGCCAGGACGCGCAGCGCTGGAACCGGCTGAACCCGCTGGCCGAGCAGCGCACGCCGTATGTGGCCGCGCTGCTGGAGGGCGCCAAGGGGCCGTTCATCGCCGCCACCGACTACATGAAGAACTACGCCGAGCAGATCCGCCCCTGCGTGCCGGGCCGCTACACGGTGCTGGGCACCGACGGGTTCGGGCGCTCGGACAGCCGGGTGAACCTGCGCCGCTTCTTCGAGGTGGACGCGAACCACATCGCGGCGGCCGCGATGGTCGATCTCCACCGCGAGGGGGTGATCGACGAGGCCACGCTGAAGCAGGCGCTCGGAAAATACGAAATCGACGGCGGCAAGCCGAACCCGCGGCTGGTCTAAGCGGCGCAGGAGAGGAGACAGTTTCCATGAGCATTGAAGTCAAGGTTCCCGACATCGGCGATTTCTCGGACGTCCCCGTCGTCAGCATCCTGGTCTCGGTCGGCGACGTGATCGCCGAGGAAGACCCGGTGGTCGAGCTGGAAAGCGACAAGGCCACGCTGGAGGTGCCCAGCCCCGTGGCCGGCAAGGTGGCCGAGATCCGGGTCGCGGCGGGCGACAAGGTGTCCGAAGGATCGCTGCTGCTGATCCTCGAGGGCGAGGGGGGGGCGGAGGTGCCGGCCGTCGAGGCCGCCGCGCCCGCGGCCGCCCCGGCGGCCCCCGCCCCTGCCCCGGCGGCCGCGCCCGCCCCGGTGACCGACGCGGGGTTCGGCAAGGCCCATGCCTCGCCCTCCGTGCGCGCCTTTGCCCGCAGCCTGGGGGTCGACCTGGCGCAGGTGAACGGCAGCGGCCGCAAGGGCCGCATCCTGCGCGAGGACGTGACCGCCCATTTCAAGGCGGCGAGCGCGCCTGCCGCCGCGGCCGGATCGGCGCAGGGCGGCATGGGCATCCCGCCCATCCCCGCCGTCGATTTCTCGAAATTCGGCCCCGTGGAAGAGGTCGAGATGCCCCGGATCAAGAAGATCTCGGGCCCCGCGCTGCACCGTTCCTGGCTGAACATCCCGCATGTCACCCATAACGAGGAGGCCGATATCACCGATCTCGACGCCTACCGCCGCGAGCTCGATGCGGAGGCCAAGCAGCAGGGCTACCGCGTCACGCTGCTGAGCTTCGTGACCAAGGCCAGCGTCAGCGCGCTGAAGGCGCATTGGGAGGTGAACAGTTCGCTCCATCCCGACGGCGACAGGCTGATCCGCAAGGCGTTCTACAACATCGGCTTCGCCGCCGACACGCCGAACGGGCTGGTGGTGCCGGTGATCCGCGACGCCGACCGCAAGGGCATCGTCGAGATCAGCAGGGAGCTGGGCGAGCTGTCGGCCAAGGCCCGCGAGGGCAAGCTGAAGGGCGAGGAGATGCAGGGGGCGACATTCACCATCTCCAGCCTCGGCGGCATCGGCGGCACCTCCTTCACCCCGATCGTGAACGCGCCGGAGGTGGCGATCCTGGGCCTGACGCGGGCCAAGATGGCGCCGGTCTGGGACGGCGAGCAGTTCGTGCCGCGGCTGATGCAGCCGCTGAGCCTCAGCTATGACCACCGCGCCATCGACGGGGCGCTGGCGGCCCGCTTCTGCGCGACGCTGAAATACCTGCTCGGCGACGTGCGCCGGCTGATGCTGTGAAGGGGGCGGTGATGGAGGTCAGAGTTCCCGATATCGGCGATTTCGCGGATGTTCCGGTGATCGGCATCCTGGTTTCGGTGGGCGACACCGTGGCCGCCGAGGATCCGCTGATCGAGCTGGAAAGCGACAAGGCGACGATGGAGGTCCCCTCCCCCGCCGCGGGTGTGATCCGGGAGATCCGGGTCGCCGAGGGCGACAGGGTCTCCGCAGGCGCGGTGATCGTGGTGCTTGAGGGGGCGGCGTCCGCGCCGGCCGTCGAGGCCGCCCCGGCCGCAGGCGCGCCCGCAGCCCCCGCGGCCGCCGCCGGCGCCGCGACCGGAAAGGGCGACATCCACGGCGAGGTGGTGGTGCTGGGCTCCGGCCCGGGCGGCTACACAGCCGCCTTCCGCGCCGCAGACCTGGGCAAGCGGGTCGTGCTGATCGAGAAGGACGCCACGCTCGGCGGGGTCTGCCTGAACGTGGGCTGCATCCCGTCGAAGGCGCTGCTGCACGCCGCCAAGGTGATCACCGAGGCCGAGGAGATCGGCGCGCACGGCGTCGCCTTCGCCAGACCGGAGGTCGATCTCGACAAGCTGCGCGGCTGGAAGGACAGCGTGGTGCGGCAGCTGACCGGGGGCCTTTCCGGCCTTGCCAAGGGCCGCAAGGTACAGGTGGTCAAGGGTTACGGCACCTTCGTCGGGCCGAGCATGATCGAGGTGAGGGGCGACGAGGGCGTGACCACGGTCAGCTTCGAGCAATGCATCATCGCCGCCGGGTCCGAGCCCGTCACCCTGCCCTTCATCCCGCATGACGACCCGCGGGTGATCGATTCCACCGGCGCGCTGGCGCTCGAGGACGTGCCGGGCCGCCTGCTGGTGCTGGGCGGCGGCATCATCGGGCTGGAGATGGCCACGGTCTACGACGCGCTCGGCGCGCAGGTGACCATCGTCGAGCTGATGGACCAGATCATCCCCGGCGCCGACAAGGACATCGTCAAGCCGCTGCACAAGCGGATCGAGGCGCGCTACGAGAAGATCCTGCTCAAGACCAAGGTCACCGCGATCGAGGCGCTGGACGAGGGATTGAAAGTCACGTTCGAGGATGCCGCGGGCGCGCGCAGCACCGATGTCTACGACAAGGTGCTGGTCGCGGTCGGCCGCCGGCCCAACGGCAGGCTGATCGGCGCCGAGAAGGCCGGCGTCGCGGTGGACGAGCGCGGCTTCATCCCCGTCGACGGCCAGCAACGCACCGGGGTGCCGCATATCTTCGCCATCGGCGACGTGGTGGGCCAGCCGATGCTCGCGCACAAGGCGGTGCACGAGGGCAAGGTCGCGGCAGAGGTGGCCTGCGGGCAGAACCGCCATTTCGACGCGCGGGTGATCCCCTCGGTCGCCTATACCGACCCCGAGGTCGCCTGGGTCGGCATGACCGAGGCGCAGGCCAAGGCCGAAGGCATCAAGATCGGCAAGGGGGTGTTCCCCTGGGCCGCCTCGGGCCGGTCGCTGAGCCTCGGCCGGTCGGAGGGGCTGACCAAGCTGATCTTCGACGAAAGCGACGACCGGGTGATCGGCGCGGGGATCGTCGGCCCCAACGCGGGCGACCTGATCGCCGAGGTGGCGCTGGCGATCGAGATGGGCGCCGACGCGGTGGACCTGGGCCACACCATCCACCCGCACCCGACGCTGAGCGAGACGGTGAACTTCGCCGCCGAGATGTTCGAGGGCACGATCACCGACCTGATGCCGCCGAAAAAGCGGAGGTGATCCTCGGGAAGGACTTGCAGACGCCCCGCCTCCGCGCGGGGCGTTTCGCGTTTTGGCAGAGGGCAGCAGCCATTCGCCCCGGCATGCCCTGCGGGAAGGTTGATCGTTAATCCGCCTCCGCCAGCGGCTCGATCAGCTCCGGCCCGCTGGCGCGGTTGGAATTGACCCGCGGATCGACCCGGTGGAACGCCAGCACCTCATCGGCGGCGGCCTGCATCAGCCGCGCCGCGCCCTTGCCCGCCTCGCCCAGCCAGACCGCCCAGTCGCCCTCCTCCACGATCACGGGCATCCGGTGGTGGACGGCGCACATCGGCGCGTTCGCCGCGGTGGTGACGATGGCGCAGGTGGTCAGACGCTCACCCTCGCGCTCCCAGTCCTGCCAGACCCCGGCGAAGGCCAGCGGCGCGCCGTCGGCGCGGTGGATGTACCAGGGCAGGCGCGCGCCGCCCGCGCCCTTGGACCATTCGTAGAAGCCGCTGGCCGGGATCAGGCAGCGACGCTCGCGGCAAGCGGCGCGAAAGGCCGGCTTCTCGGCGATGGTCTCGGCCCGGGCGTTGATCAGCAGCGGGCCATCGGCGGGCGTCTTGTACCACTGCGGGATAAAGCCCCAGCGCATCGGCCGCAGGTGGCGCTGGCCCGCGTCGCTGGTAACCGCGGCCACCGGGTTGGTGGGGCAGACGTTGTAGTTGGGGTTGGGCGGCAGATCGTTGGCCGGCACGGCCTGGAACAGCCGGGCCATGGCGTCATCGGGCAGGGTGATCGCGAAGCGTCCGCACATGGCTGTCAGCCTAGGGCGCGCCGGGCCGCTTGGCCAGATACCGGTTTGACCGGGATCAAGGCGCCGCGGCGCCGCGCGGCTAGGCTCGTCGCATCCTGCGGAAAGACCGGACGACCAGAGGGGCCCCATGCGCCTGATGCCACTTGCCGGACTCCTTGTGCTGCTGCTCGGCGCCCTGCGCCCGGGGTTGGCGCCGGCGCAGGAGGTGACCGCGCATGTGTTCTGGCAGGAGGGCTGCCCCTATTGCGCCTCGGCCAAGGCCGCGCTGGCGGAACTGGCCGCGGCCGACCCGGAGCTTCGCATCGAGCTGTTGGAACTGGGGCCCACGCGGGAAACCAATGCGCTGTTCCGCGCCACGGTCAGGGCGCTGGAGCTGCGCACGCCCGCGGTGCCCCTTGTCGTGATCGGCGCCGCGCATGAGCTGGGCTTCGCCGCGGCGACCAGCCCGGGGCGCTATGCCGGAATGATCGCGCTCTGCCGCGCCGCCCCCTGCCGCGACCTGGTGGCCGAACTGCGCGCCGCGCGCGCGCCGCCGCCACCCGCCGCCGGATCCTCGCCCCGCGAAACCGTCGCCCTGCCCGGGCTGGGCGAGGTCGGCCTGCGGGACCTGTCGCTGCCGGTCCTGACCGTCGTTCTGGCCGGCGTCGACGGGTTCAACCCCTGCGCCATGTGGGTGCTGGCGCTGTTGATCGGGATGCTGCTGGGCGTGCAGGACAGCCGCCGGATGTGGGTGCTCGGCCTCGTGTTCCTCGCCGCCACGGGGGCGATGTATTTCGCGGTGATGAGCGCCTGGCTGAACGTCGTGCTGTGGCTCGGCGCGGTGAGCTGGCTGCGGCTGGCCATCGGGGCGCTGGCGCTCGGCGCGGGCGCCTATTACCTGCGCGAGGCCTGGGCCAACCCCGAGGGCGTCTGCCGCGTCACGCCGGGCGGCCAGCGCCGGCGCATCCGGGACGCCTTCGGCCGGATGGTGGCGCGGCCCAGCCTCCCGGTGGCGGCCCTTGGCGTGGCGGCGCTGGCCGTTGCGGTGAACCTGGTGGAGTTGGTCTGCTCGGCCGGCGTGCCGGCGATCTATACGCAGATGCTGGCCATGCACGACCTGCCACGGGCGGCCTATTACGGCTACCTGGCTTTCTATCTCGTGGTGTTCCTGCTCGACGACGCGGCGATCTTCGTGATCGCCATGATCACCCTGCGCGCAGTCGCGGCCAGCGGGCGCTACGCGCGCCTGTCGCGCCTGATCGGCGGCCTGGTGCTGCTGGCGCTGGGGGCGGTCATGATGCTGCGCCCCGACCTGCTGGGATAAAGCCCTCCCGGGGCGTGTCAGCCCCGCCGCCTCGGTCCGCAGGTGGAACGCCGGAAAATGGAAAGGGCGCGCCGAATTCCGCCGCGCCCCTGTTCTTCGCGCTGAGCGCTACTGCGAAATACGCCCGTCGGTATAGGGCTTGTAGGGCGCGTTCGCGGCCAGGAATTCCGCCGCCACATCGGCCAGGTCCGGGCCGAAATCATAGACGTTGGTCGCATCGCTGACGAACATCGAATAGCCGTCGCCGCCATTGCGGACGAAGTTGTTCGACACCACGCCATAGGTCTTGTCCAGATCGAGCGGCACGAAGGCGTCGCCCTCCTGCACCATCACGCCGGTGATGCGCGCGCCGGGCGATCCCGCCGGATCCCAGGTGAATTTCAGCCCGGCGACCTGCGGGAAGCGGCCGGCGCCCTCCTCGACCTGGCTGACGCCGTTCTCCAGCGCCGCGAGGATGGACTTGCCGGTGGTCTGGAAGGTCGAGAGCGTGTTCTGGAAGGGCAGCACGGTCAGCACCTCGCCCATGGTCACCGGCCCCGCGTCGATCGAGGCGCGCAGGCCGCCGCCGTTCTGGATGGCGATCTGGATGCCCTGATCCCTGACCCGGTCGAGCATCGCGTCGGCCACCAGGTTGCCCATCGCGCATTCCATCGCGCGGCAGACGGCGCGGTCACCGTCGATCGGCGCGGAGGTCTCGGCCACCACGCGGTTGCGGATCTCTTCCAGCGGCTGCGCCAACTCGGCGATGCGCGCCTTGGTGGCGCCGTCCTCGGTCACGGCGGCGTCCATGATGATCGGCTCGCCGGTGGCCGCGGTGATGACGCCGGCGTCGTCGAAGGTCACGCTCAGCTCGCCCAGGAACTTGCCATAGGCATAGGCCTGCACGATGGCGGTGTCGCCCACCATGGTCGGATAGGGGCCCTTGGCGCTGTCCGAGCTGTTGGAGAGATAGGTGTTGTCATGGCCGCCGACGATGACATCGACGCCGGTGGTGCCGGCGGCGATGCGCTTGTCCACCTCATAGCCGGAGTGCGACAGCACGATGATCTTGTTCACCCCCTCGGCGGTCAGCCTGTCCACCTCGGCCTGAACCGCCCCCGCCGGATCGGTGAAGACGATGTTCTTGCCGGGGCTCGACAGTTCGGGCGTGTCGAGCGGCGTCAGGCCGATCAGGCCCAGCTTTTCACCGGCGCGCTCGATCACCACCGATTTCCGCAGCTTGTCCTTCAGCAGGGGCTCGCCGGAGACGTCGGCGTTCGACATCAGCACCGGGAAGCTCACCGCATCCATGAAGCCGCGCAGGACCTCGGGGCCGTCGTCGAATTCGTGGTTGCCCACGGTCATCGCGTCATAGCCCATCTTGTTCATCATCTCGGCCGCCGCCTTGCCCTTGTAATAGGTGTAGAACAGCGTGCCCTGAAACTGGTCGCCGCCATCCACGAGGATCGCGTTGTCGGCCCGGCCGCGCGCCGCCTCGACGGCCGTAACCAGGCGGGCCGAGCCGCCGAAGCACTTGCCCTCGGCGTTGTCCTCGGCCGAGCAGCCCGAGTCGTATTTCGAGATCGGTTCGAACCGCGCGTGGAAATCATTGGTGTGCAGGATGGTCAGCGTGTAATCGGCAGAAGCCACGCCCGAGGTCAGGGCCAGGGCAGCGGCAGAGGTGAGCAATCTGATAAGCATGGAAATGCCTCCTGTTAGCCTATGCCATCAGCTTTGCGCGCGCCGCACGTTCTGTCAAAGCTTATGCGCGCGCCCCCGGGGGGCCTGACGAAGGGTCATGCGACGGCTTGACCGCACGCCGGTCAGCGGGCATTTCAGCGCCATGCTGATTTTCAAGATCCTCCGCCGCCCCGAATGGGATGCCTTCCGCGCCGCGGGCCAGACCGCCGGCGCGCCGGTGGACCTGGCCGACGGCTATATCCATTTCTCGACCGCCGCGCAGGTGGCCGAGACCGCTGCCAAACATTTCGCCGAGGAAAGCGATCTGGTGCTGCTGGCCGTCGAGGCCGACGCCCTGGGCGATGCCCTGAAATGGGAGCCCTCGCGCGGCGGCGCGCTGTTCCCGCATCTCTACCGCGAGCTGCGGATGGCGGACGTGACCTGGGACAAGTCGCTGCCGCTGGGCGCCACCGGCCATATCTTCCCGGAGGGCGTGCTGTGAGCGGGCTTGAGAAGCTGGGCCTCGCCCTGTTCCACCGGATGGACCCCGAGCGCGCCCATGCGCTGTCGCTGAGCGCGCTGAAATCGGGCCTCGCCCCCCTGCCCGGCCGCATCACCAGCCGGCGCCTGGCGACCCGGCTGGCGGGGCTTGATCTGCCCAATCCGCTGGGGCTGGCGGCGGGCTATGACAAGAACGCCGTGGCGCTGGGGGCGCTCGCGCGCGCGGGCTTCGGCTTCGTCGAGGTCGGCGCGGCCACGCCGCGCCCGCAGCCCGGCAACCCGCGCCCGCGCCTGTTCCGCCTGACCGAGGACCGCGCCGCGATCAACCGCTTCGGCTTCAACAACGACGGGATGGAGGCGATCGCCGGGCGGCTGGCCCAACGCCCGCGCGGCGCGGTGATCGGGCTGAACCTGGGCGCCAACAAGGACAGCGCCGACCGCGCGGGCGACTATGCCCGGGTGCTGGAGCGCTGCGGCCCGCATCTGGATTTCGCCACCGTCAACGTCTCCTCCCCCAACACCGAGAAGCTGCGCGACCTGCAGGGCCGCGCCGCGCTGTCGGCGCTGCTCGCCGGCGTGATGGAGGCGCGCGCGGGGCTTGAGCGCCCGATCCCGGTCTTCCTGAAGATCGCCCCCGACCTGACCGGCGACGAGCTGGCCGAGATCGCCGAGGTGGCCGAGGAGGCCGGCGTCGCCGCGATCATCGCCACCAACACCACGCTGTCGCGCGAGGGGCTGCAAAGCCCCCATCGCGACGAGGCCGGCGGGCTGTCCGGCGCGCCGCTGTTCGAGAAATCGACGCGCGTCCTGGCGCAGCTGTCGAAGCTGACCGATGGGCGCATGCCGCTGATCGGCGTGGGCGGCGTGGGGTCCGCCGAGCAGGCCTACGAGAAGATCCGCGCCGGCGCCTCGGCCGTGCAGATCTACACCGCGATGGTCTACGAGGGGCTGTCGCTGGTACCGCGCATCCTGACCGGGCTTGAGGCGCTGCTGGCGCGCGACGGGTTCGATACCGTGGAACAGGCCGTGGGCTGCGGCCGGGAGGACTGGCTGTGAGCGATGTGATCATCTGGCACAACCCGCGCTGTTCGAAATCGCGCGAGACCCTGAAACTGCTGCAGGAGCGCGGCGTGACGCCGGTGGAGCGCCGCTATCTCGAGGACGCGCCCAGCCTCGACGAGTTGCGCGCGGCGCGCGACGCGCTGGGGGTGAGCGCGGTGCAGATGATGCGGATCAAGGAAAACCGCTTTGCCGAGCTGGGCCTGTCCAAGGACGACGAAGACGAGACGCTGCTCTGCGCCATGGCCGAAAACCCGGTCCTGATCGAGCGGCCCATTGTCTTTGCGGCTGGCCGCGCCGCGATCGGGCGCCCGCCCGAGGCCGTTCTGGCCATCCTGTAAGCGGTTTCTCCGGACGGTTTCCTAACCCGCTGCCCGCGCCTCCAGCGCCGGGTAGCGCAGTCCCAGCGTCACGCCCCGCGCGATAAAGGAAATCAGCAGCGACACCCAGAGCCCGTGATTGCCGAAGGCCGGCATCAGGATCGCCAGCGCTAGCGCGTAGATGGCCGCGGACACCACCATCATGTTGCGCATGTCGGCGGTCCGGGTGGCGCCGATGAAGACCCCGTCCAGCATCCAAGGCGCCAGCCCCGCCAGCGGCGCGATCACCATGTAGGGCAGGTAGATGCGCGCCACCTCCCGCACCTCGGGCGCGGTGGTCATGACATCGATGATCTGCCCGCCCGCCAGCGCGAAGGCGGCGGCCAGCGCCAGGCTGCTGCCCAGCCCCCAGAGGCTGGTCAGGATCGCCGCCCTTCGCAGCCGCGCCCGCGCCTTGGCGCCCAGCGCCTGACCGACCAGCGTCTCTGCCGCGAACGCGAAACCGTCCAGCGCATAGGCCGTGATATGCAGGAATTGCAGCAGGATCTGGTTGGCCGCCAGCGGCACGTCGCCGAAATCGGCGCCGAAGAACAGGAAGGAGACGAAGATCGCCTGCAGCAGCACCGAGCGGATCAGGATATCGCCGTTCACCCGCGCCATGTGCTTCAGCCGCAGGGCGTCGAAGACCCGGGCCGCGTCGCGCCAGCCGGGCCCGGCAAAGGCGTCGCGGCAGAGCCACAGACCGACCGCCAGCCCCGACCACTCGGCGATAAAGGTCGCCAGCGCCACGCCCTCCACCCCCCAACCCAGGCCCAGCACGAACAGCAGGTCCAGCGCGATGTTCAGCCCGTTCATCACCACCTGGATCACCAGCACTCCGCGGGTGCGCTCCAGCGCGATCAGCCAGCCGGTGATGCCGTAGAGCGAGATCGCCGCGGGGGCGGAGAACACGCGGATCCCCATGTAGTCGCGCGCCATCGCCTCGACCTCGGCGCTGGCCGGCGAGACCTGGAACGCGCCCCAGAAGATCGGCACCTGCAGCACGATCATCGCCAGCCCCGCCGCGCCGCCGATCAGCAGCGCGCGCGACAGCATCGCCTCGACCTCGGCCCGGTCGCCGGCGCCGTGGGCCTGGCTGGCCAGCCCCGTCACCCCCATCCGCAAAAAGCCGAAGATCCAGTAGACCGCGGTCAGGATGATCGCCCCGATGCCCACCGCGCCGATCGGCGCGGCCTCGCCCAGCTGCCCCACGACGCCGGTGTCCACCGCGCCCAGGATGGGAACGGTGGCATTCGACAGCACGATGGGAAGGGCTATGGCCAGAACCCGGCGATGGCCCAGCGCGGGCGCCTCAGCCATTGCGCGGCGGCGGCATCAGGAAATGTCCGGTTGCCTGCGCGAACAGCCGGTTGCGGTTGTCCTGCCAGCCCTCGACATGCACCGAGGCATAGCGCCGGCCCGAGCGGTTGACCCTTGCCCGCGCATAGGCGTCGCGCGGCAGGCCGGAGCGCAGGTAATCGACGGTGAAATCAATGGTCTTGGGCAGGCGCGGCAGGTGCTGGGCATCGACGGCCAGCGGGTCGAGTTTGCCGTTCTCCATCTCTTCCCACAGCATCGACCAGCCCAGCCCGATGATCGCCGTGACCTCCAGGAAGGCCGCCGTGGCCCCGCCATGCAGCGCCGGCAGCATCGGGTTGCCGATCAGCTTTTCGTCGAAGGGCATGATCGCGGTCAACTCGTCGCCGCGGCGGTCGAACTCGATCCCGAGGAAGCGGATGTAGGGCACGCCGTGCACCAGCGCCGAGAGCGCCGCGTCGCGGCGCTGTTTCACCACCTGGACGGGTTCGGGCCTGGGCCGGGTCATTTCGCCGTCTCCCGCGCGCGTTCCACGGTGAAGGCGCCGGTGGCGGTGGCCACCGGGCGCTTGCGGTCCTCGTCCATCGCGGTGGCGCGCACGAAGGCCACGGTGCGGGTGACGTGATAGCACTCGGCGCGCGCGGCGATGCGCTGGCCGGGCGTCGCGGGCCGCATGTAGTCGATGCGCAGGTCGATGGTGGCGGTGGCCGACATCGCCTCAGGGTGGCAGATCACCGCCGCGCCGCAGCAGGTGTCCATCAGCGCCGAGACCGCGCCGCCATGGATCACCCCGGTCTGCGGGTCGCCGACCAGCGCCTCGTCATAGGGCATCGAGATCTCGGCCACGCCATCCTGGAGGTGATCGACCCGCATCCCCAGCGCGCGCGAATGCGGGATCGCCTCGATGAACTGCCGCGCGATTTTCGCCTTGCTGTCCGTCATGCCGGTCCCTTTTCGGTCTCCCTTCGGTTATTGGCGTTGGGCCGCGCCGCATCAAGCCCTATTTCGCGGCACGCCGGCCGGGCCTTCCGGTTTGCGCGCGGACGGTCGAGGCTGTAACCTGCCCCCGCAAGCCGCAGGGAGAGCCACCGATGCCCGACAAACGCCTGTCTTTCAAGGAGATGTGCGCCAAGTTCGACGTCACCCCGCGCACCCTGCGCTATTACGAATACATCGAATTGCTGCAACCCGAGAAGGAAGGCCGGAGCCGGTTCTACACCCCGCGCGAGGTGGCCCGGATGACCCTGATCCTGCGCGGCCGGCGCTGGGGCTTCTGCCTTGAGGAGATCCGGCAATGGCTGGAGATCTACGAGAAACAGGGGACCGAGGCGCAGATGCAGGCCTGGGTGGACATGGCCGACCGCCAGCTCAAGGTGCTGACCGAACAGCAGGCGCAACTGGTCCAGGCCATCGCCGAACTGCGCGAAACCCGCGACAAGGTCGCCCGGGAAATCGGATAGCGGCACGCGGCTGACACAACGTCAAACGTGAATATGACGTCACGTTTCGTTTACGTTCGCGTAAACCATTCTTGTATGATGCCTGTCGTGGCGTCATGTTCCGGGCACGGAGATGACGCTACGAAAAGGTTTGTTGAATGGATGACGAGCTGATGACGATCCGGCAGATGTGCGATGCATTCGAGGTGACGCCCCGCACACTGCGCTTTTACGAATCCAAGGAGCTTCTGTTCCCGATCCGCGAAGGCCAGAAACGGCTTTTCACCCGGCGCGACCGCGCCCGGCTGAAGCTCATTCTGCGCGGCAAGCGGTTCGGGTTCAGCCTCGAGGAAATTCGACAGCTGCTTGACCTCTACTATGTGGGCGACCAGCAGCTGACCCAGCTTGAGCGTACCCACGACGTGGCCCTGGAACGGCTCGCGGATATGGAGCGCCAACACGCCGAGCTGGGCGAGGCGATCAAGGATCTCAGGCAGCAGATCTCCGGCGTGGAGGTGATGATTTCCGAGCGCCGGAGGAAGAAAGCGTAAGGGAGAGACCGAATGCCGAGCTATACCGCCCCGACCAAGGACATGCAGTTCGTGCTGCACGAGGTGCTGAACGTCACCGAAACCGGCATCCCCGGATATGACGATCTGGACCCCGGCTTCACCGCGGCGGTGCTGGACGAGGCGGCCAAGCTCGCAACCGGGGTGCTGGCGCCGCTGAACCCGGTCGGCGACGCCGAGGGCTGCAGGCTGGAGAACGGCGTCGTGCGGACGCCCACGGGCTTCAGAGCGGCCTTCGACAAGGTGCGCGAGGGTGGCTGGACTGCGCTCGACTGCGACCCGGAATTCGGCGGCCAGGGCCTGCCGTACCTGATCTCCACCGCGGTGGGCGAGATGTTCAGCGCCGCCAACATGGCCTTCAACATGTATCAGGGCCTGACCCACGGCGCCTATAACGCCATTCACGCCCACGGCTCGGACGCCCAGAAGGCGACATACCTGCCGAAGATGGTGTCCTGCGAATGGGGCGGCACCATGAACCTGACCGAGCCGCATTGCGGCACCGATCTGGGCCTGATCCGCACCAGGGCCGAACCGCAGGCGGACGGCAGCTACCGCATCACCGGCCAGAAGATCTGGATCTCGGCCGGCGAGCACGACATGGTCGAGAACATCATCCACCTGGTGCTGGCCAGGATCCCCGGCGGTCCGGAGGGCGTGAAAGGCATCTCGCTCTTCATCGTGCCCAAGATCCTGGTCAACGACGACGGCTCGCTTGGCGAACGCAACAGCCTGTCGTGCGGCGGGCTGGAGCAGAAGATGGGCATCCACGGCAACGCCACCTGCGTGATGAACTACGACGGCGCGGTGGGCTACATCGTGGGCGAGGAGCACAAGGGCATACGCGCCATGTTCACGATGATGAACGAGGCGCGGCTGGGCGTCGGCCTGCAGGGCTACGCCCAGGCCGAGGTCGCCTATCAGAACGCGCTGGGGTTCGCCCGCGACCGGCTGCAGGGCCGCGACGTGACCGGCGCCAGGAACCCCGATGGCCCGGCGGACCCGATCATCGTGCACCCCGATGTGCGCCGCAACCTGATGCAGCAGAAATCCTTCGTCGAGGGCGCGCGCGCCTTCACCTTCTGGGGCGCCTCGCTGATCGACGCGGCGCACCGCAAGGGCGACGCGGAGGCCGAGGCGATGATCTCGCTGCTGACGCCTGTCATCAAGGGCTTCCTCACCGACAAGGGATTCGAGACCACGGTGCTGGCGCAGCAGACGCTGGGCGGTTCGGGCTTCACCCGCGAATGGGGGCTGGAGCAGTTCGTGCGCGACGCCCGCATCACCATGATCTACGAGGGCACGAACGGGATCCAGTCGCTGGACCTGGTGGGGCGCAAGCTGGCACAGAACGGCGGCAAGGCGATCATGGCCTTTTTCGACATGGTGAAAACCTTCATCCAGGAAAACGCCCGGCAGGACGAGGATTTCGACCGCGATTTCCTCGAGCCGCTGAAGAAGGCCTCGAAGGACCTGCAGGCCGCGGGGATGTATTTCATGCAGAACGGCATGAAAAATCCCAACAACGCCCTGTCGGGATCCTATGATTTCATGCATCTTTTCGGCCATGTCTGCCTCGGCCTGATGTGGGCGCGCATGGCCAGGGCCGCGCGCGAGGCCCTGGCCCGCGGCGCCTCGGACGCCGGGTTCTACGAGACGAAGCTCGCCACCGGGCGTTACTACATGGCCCGCCAGATGCCGGCGACGGCGCTGCACCTGGCCCGCATCGAAACCGGCGCCGACACGGTGATGGCCCTGGAAGCCCACCAGTTCTGACAGTAACGCGGGGCGCGCCCGGCCGCCGCGCCCCGCCCAACCGGAGACCACCATGCCCAAGCGCCTGCGCCTGACCCGCCGCTTCCCCGTCGCGATGACCGAGGACGGCTACCGGCGGCTGCGGCGCTTCGCGCGCGAGGCCGGGCTCGACGAGGGCGAGGCGCTGTCCTTCCTGTTCGAGAATTTCGACAGCGTGACGGACCACACGACGCTGACCCACCGGCTGGGCTTGTTCAATGCGGAACTGGAGGCGCGGAAGAAATAGACCCCGACCCGCGGCGCGGGACGGAGAAGGATGAACAATGAGTATTTGAACCAAGAAGAAGGAGAGGCTGGCGCCCTGCCCGCCGGCGGCCCCCGCACCGGGGACGCTTTCGGTCCTGCAAGCGGGGCGCGCGGGCGCGGCAGGGCGCCTTCTCCTTGGGCGGTCATCGGCTCTCCAGCCTGTACCGCGACTCGGAGGCTAGGGGCGCGCCCTTAACACGGGGTTACCTGCGCCTTCTTCTTGGTTGAAATACTCCACGGGGGTGCGGGGGTGTGAAACCCCCGCTTCTCCACGGCTTGTCAGGGAGGACAGCGGATGACGATGAAACTCTACTGCTTCGGCGAAAGCGGCAACGCCTACAAGGCGGCGCTGACCATGGAACTGGCCGAGGTCGACTGGGAGCCGGTCTATGTCGATTTCTTCAACGGCGAGACCCGGACCCCGGAATACCGCGCCCTGAATGAGATGGGCGAGGTGCCGGTGCTGGTCGACGGCGAGGTGACGCTCAGCCAATCCGGCGTGATCCAGGACTACATCAGTTCCAAGACCAGCAGGTTCGGCGGCCGCTCCGCCGACGAGAGGCGCGAGATCCTGCGCTGGCTGTTCTGGGACAATCACAAGCTCTCCGGCCAGGCGGGATCGACGCGTTTCCTGATGAATTTCCTGCCCGAGGAGAAGCGCCCGGCCGAGGTGATCGCCTTCTACCAGGCGCGGCTGAAATCGACCTACAAGGTGCTCGATGGCCATCTGGAAGGGCGCGACTGGATCGTGGGCGACGCCCCCACCGTCGCCGATTTCGCCTGCTGCGGATATCTCTACTACCCCGAGCCCTTCGGCTTCGACCGCGCGGACTGGCCGAATATCGACCGCTGGCTCGCGGCGCTCAGCGCCCTGCCCGGCTGGAAACATCCCTACGACCTGATGCCCGGCTCGCCCGCCGACCGGGCCTGACGCAAGAGAGGCAAACCATGACCGAAGCCTATATCTACGACGCCGTGCGCAGCCCGCGCGGCAAGGGCCGCAAGGATGGCGCGCTGCACGAGGTAACGAGCGCCCGGCTGTCGGCCGAGATGCTGAACGCGGTAAAGGCGCGCAACGACCTCGGCGGCCATGCCGTCGAGGACGTGATCTGGGGCAATGTCACCCAGGTCGGCGAACAGGGCGGGTGCCTGGCACGCACCGCCGTTCTGGCCTCGGATCTCGATGAATCGATCCCCGGCCTCTCGATCAACCGTTTCTGCGCCTCCGGGATGGAGGCGGTGAACCTGGCCGCCAACCAGGTCAGGGGCGGCGCCGGCGAGGCCTATATCGCGGGCGGGGTGGAGATGATGGGCCGCGTGCCCATGGGCTCGGACGGGGCGGCGATTGCCGTCGATCCCTCCATCGCGATGAACACCTATTTCGTGCCGCAGGGGATCTCGGCCGATCTCATCGCGACCGAATATGGTTTCAGCCGCGACGAGGCCGACGCGCTGGCGGTCGAAAGCCAGCGCCGGGCGGCGGAAGCCTGGGCCGACGACCGCTTCGCCAAATCCATCGTCGCCGTCCGCGACATCAACGGGTTGCCGATCCTCGAGCGCGACGAACACATGCGCCCGGAGACCGACATGCAGACGCTCGGCGCGCTGAAGCCCAGCTTCAGGGAGATGGGCGAGGTCATGCCCGGCTTCGACAAGGTGGCGCTGATGAAATACCCGCATCTGGAACGGATCGAGCATATCCACCACGCCGGCAACTCCTCAGGCATCGTGGATGGCGCGGCCGCCGTGCTGATCGGCAGCAAGGCGTTCGGCGAAAAGCACGGGCTGAAACCGCGCGCGCGCATCCGGGCGACGGCGAAGATCGGCACCGACCCCACCATCATGCTGACCGGCCCGGTGCCGGTGACCGAAAAGATCCTGGCCGACAGCGGCATGGCGATATCCGACATCGACCTTTTCGAGGTGAACGAGGCCTTCGCCGCCGTCGTGCTGCGCTTCATGCAGGCCTTCGACGTCGATGCCGACAGGGTGAACGTCAATGGCGGGGCCATCGCCATGGGCCACCCGCTGGGCGCCACCGGCGCGATCATCATCGGCACGCTGCTCGACGAGTTGGAGCGCACGGGCAAGGGCGTGGGTCTGGCCACGCTCTGCATCGCCTCCGGCATGGGGGCGGCCACCATCATCGAACGCGTGTAAGGAGCAAGACCAATGAGCGATTTCAGCTACTCCGTGGACGCGGACGGCGTTGCCATCATCACCTGGGACACCCAGGGCAAGTCGATGAACGTGATGAACGAGCAGGGTTTCCTCGACCTTGAGGCGCATATCGACGCGGCGCTGGCGGACGATGCCGTCAAGGGCGTGATCATCACCTCGGGCAAGCCCGGCTCCTTTGCCGGGGGCATGGACCTCAACGTCATCGCCAAGATGAAGGAGACGGCCGGTGACAACCCGGCCAAGGGCCTGTTCGAGGGCGTCATGGGGATGCACGCCATCCTGCGCAAGATCGAGCGCGCGGGCATGGACGACAGGAACAAGGGCGGCAAGCCGATCGCCGCCGCCCTGCCCGGCACGGCGCTGGGGATCGGGCTGGAGATCCCGCTGGCCTGCCACAGGATCTTCGCCGCCGACAACGGATCGGCCAAGATCGGCCTGCCCGAGATCATGGTCGGCATCTTCCCCGGCGCGGGCGGCACCACGCGGCTGGTGCGCAAGCTGGGCGCGATGGCCGCGGCGCCGCTGCTTCTGGAAGGCAAGCTGAACGACGCGAAAAAGGCCAAATCCGCGGGCGTGATCGACGAGGTGGTCCCCGCCGACGAGCTGATCGCCAAGGCCAGGGAATGGGTCCTGTCGGAGCCGACGATCGTGAAGCCCTGGGACGAGAAGGGCTACAAGATGCCCGGTGGCGCGCCGTATCACCCGGCGGGCTTCATGACCTTCGTCGGCGCCTCGGCGATGGTTAACGGCAAGACGCAGGGCGTCTACCCGGCGGCCAAGGCACTATTGAGCGCGGTCTACGAGGGCGCGCTGGTGCCCTTCGACACCGCGCTGCGGATCGAGGCGCGCTGGTTCACCCATGTGCTGATGAACCCGTCCTCAAGCGCCATGATCCGCAGCCTCTTCATCAACAAGGAGGCGCTGGAGAAGGGTGCGAACCGCCCCGCCGTCGAGGATCAGAAGGTCCGCAAGGTCGGGGTCCTCGGCGCGGGCATGATGGGCGCGGGCATCGCGCTGGTCTCGGCCCTGGCCGGCATCGAGGTGGTGCTGATCGACCAGAGCCAGGAGGCCGCCGAGCGCGGCAGGGCCTATGCCGAGGACTACATGGACAAGGGCATTTCCCGCAGGAAAGCCACGCCCGAGAAAAAGACAGAGGTGCTGCGCCGGATCACCGCCACCACCGATTACGCCGCGCTGGCCGATTGCGACCTGATCGTCGAAGCCGTGTTCGAGGATCCCGCCATCAAGGCCGAGGTGACGAAAAAGGTCGAGGAGGTGGTGGGCGCGGACTGCATCTTCGCCACCAACACCTCGACCCTGCCGATCACCGATCTGGCCAGCGCATCGAAGCGGCCAGAGCAGTTCATCGGCATCCATTTCTTCTCGCCCGTCGAGAAGATGATGCTGGTGGAGATCATCAAGGGCCGCGCGACCGGCGAGCGCGCGGTGGCCAAGGCGCTGGATTACGTGCGCCAGATCCGCAAGACCCCGATCGTGGTCAACGACGCGCGCTTCTTCTACGCCAACCGCTGCATCATCCCCTATATCAACGAAGGCATCCGCATGGTCCGCGAGGGAGTGGCGCCCGCGCTGATCGAGAATGCGGCGCGCATGGTCGGCATGCCGCTGGGCCCGCTGCAACTGGTGGACGAGACCTCGATCGACCTCGGGGTCAAGATCGCCAAGGCCACCAGGGCGGCGATGGGCGATGCCTACCCGGACGGGGCGGTGGACGAGGTGCTGTTCTGGATGGCGGGCGAGGGCCGGCTGGGGCGCAAGGCCAAGGCGGGCTTCTACGCCTATGACGACGCCGGCAAACGCATCGGCCTGTGGGATGGTCTGGGCGCGCAATACAGGCGGGCCGAGGACCAGCCCGATCTGTCCGAAGTCCAGCACCGGCTGCTGTTCGCCCAGGTGCTGGAGGCGGTGCGGGCGCTGGAGGACGGCGTGCTGACCGACATCCGCGAAGGCGACGTGGGCGCGATCCTGGGCTGGGGCTTCGCGCCGTGGTCGGGCGGGCCGTTCAGCTGGCTCGACATTATCGGGGCGCCGCGCGCCGTCGATCTCTGCACGGGGCTGGAGCGGGCGCATGGCGGCCGCTTCGCGGCGCCCGCGCTGCTGCGGGAAATGGCGGAAAGGGGCGAGAGCTTCTACAGCCGTTTCGCCCCGGATGCGGCTCAGGCCGCGTGACTGTCAGGCTCCGGCGTGTCCCCGGGCGCGCCGGAGCGAGCCTCGCCCAGAACGGCCCGCGCCTCCATCGGCGTGAGGACGTGATACTCCGACAGGATCTCGCTTTCCGAGGCCAGCTCGTCCAGCGTCAGCACGGTGCCCGCGATATGCGACGGGCAGAAGGCCAGCGCTGAGCCGTTCACATAGACGATCTCGTCATTCTCGAAGCCCAGCGCGACCACCTCGACCGGGTCGACCGGCAGCAGCCGCCCGATCCCGAACCGGCCGTCCAGCACGTTGGCGGGCACCAGGACGAAGGGGTCGCCGTAGATGTCTTCGGCGGCGTCGGATTCCACCAGCATGGGCTGGTCCGGCAACAGGGTCATGGGCTGGGAATTGCCCAGCGCGCCCTTCGGCACTGACAGCGGCCAGAGCGGCTCGGGGCAGAGCATCGGCGCGGCCCAGAGCACGCCGTGCTTGATCGCGCCGACCGGCTGCAGACCGCCGTCGAAGGTCATCACCTTGTCGCCCTCGCGCAGCGTTTCGACGGCGCGCCAGCCCCCCTCGGTCGCGACCATGGTGCCCACGACCAGCCCGGCCGTCATGTCCGCGGCCGGGTGCGCGCCGTGATCGATCGCATCGACCCACGCCTCGTCAAGCTCCGCTTGGTCATGCGCGCCGGCGCCGCGGATCTCGTTTTTCCGGCCCATGATCATCGGTCTGCACCTTCGGTTGCGCGGCGCTTATCAGCGCCGCCGTCTCGGGTGCCCGGGTATCTGACGAGCCGACAGCTCCCCAGGCAGGACAGTTCACTTTGACGACGCATGCGGATTCCGGCCTCAATTGGCCTGAAATGCGGCATTTTCGCGGCATTCCGAACAAATGTCTGCTTTCTAGGTTATCGTTTCAACTTCATCACCAGATCTAGTGAACGCCTAGAAGTTGTATCCGAAACGATTGATGTCCTCGGCGCAGAGCTGCGCCACCAGCGCGGCGTCGTCATCACTGTAGCAGGCCCGGTAAGCGGCCACGCGGTCCGAGGCGTTGGCCCGCCCCACCTCCGGCGCGAATCCCAGATGCGCGGCCAGCGGCGCGAGGTCGGCCTCCAGCTGCTCCAGCCGGATGAAGGCGTCGCAGCGCTCGGCCCCGTCGCGGTCCTGCATGTAGTGGCCATAGGGCGCCGCGGCCAGGCTGCCCCGGGTCTGCGGATGGTTGAGGAACGCCGAGAATCCGTGCCGCTGCGCCAGACCCACCGCCGGATGGTCGAAGCGCTGCGCCCGCAGCCAGTGATAATAGCTCACCACCCGGTCCCACGGGTTGCGCACCAGCGTGAAGGTGAAGAACTCCTCGATCTCGCGCTGGGTCACCAGCCCGTAGATGTCGCTCAGCCGCGCATGTTTCCACAGCCGGCCCGAGGTCCGAACCCCGTCCAGCCGCCGCCGCCGCCGCCGCGCCTTGGGAGTGTCCCCGATCAGGATGTCGTCCTTCATCGCGCGCGCCTCCAGCGCCAGGCTCAGCGCGGTGCCGCCGGTCTTGGGAATATGGACGAAGATGTAGCGCCGGCCATGCGAGATGATCATGCCCGGAGCCTAGGCCAGCCCCCCTGCCCCGCCAAGCCGGTTTTACCCTTTCCAAACCGGTGTCGCCTCGCCACTATCCCGGGTCGAGGACACCGCGAGGGAGGAGAGAATGGGCTGGCTGGCCGACGAGACCGGGCTTGAGAAATGCGCCGCGAACCATGTGCCGCTGACGCCGCTGTCGCATCTGCGGCGCGCGGCCGACATCTTCCCCGGGCACGAGGCGGTGATCGACCGCGCGCGCCGGTTCACCTACGCCCAGTTGCATGAGCGCGTGACGCGGCTGGCCTCGGCGCTGGCGGCCCGGGGTGTCCGCCCCGGCGACGTGGTGGCGACGCTGCTGCCCAACATCCTGGCCCAGGTCGAAAGCAGCTGGGCCGTGCCCGCCTGCGGCGCGGTGCTGAACACCATCAACACGCGGCTGGAGCGCGAGACCGTCAGCTATATCCTGGCGCATGGCGGGGCCAGGGTGGTTCTGGTCGACAGCGCCCTGCTGGAACTGGCCGAGGCCGCCATCGCCGCCATGGACGAGGGCACGGCGCCCGAGATCATCGAGGTCGCCGATCACGAGGCGGGCTTCCGACCCTCGGGCCGGCACGCGGAATACGAGGACGTGCTGGCCGCGGCCGACCCCGCGTTCGACTGGATCATGCCCGGGGACGAGTGGGAGAGCATCTCGCTCAACTACACCTCCGGCACCACGGGGCGGCCCAAGGGCGTGGTCTATCACCACCGCGGCGCGTATCTGTCGACGCTGGGGCAGGTGATCTCGTGGCGGATGACGATGTATCCGCGGCTCCTGACCATCGTGCCGCTGTTCCACTGCAACAGCTGGTGCCATCCGTGGATGATCCCGGCGCTGGCGGGCACGATCATCTGCTGCCGCGACATCACGGCGAAGAACATCTACCACGCGATCTCGGTCGAGGGGGTGACCCATTTCGGCGGCGCCCCGATCGTGCTGAACGCCATCGTCAACGCCAGGGAAGAGGAGCGGATGCCCTTCGACCATGTGGTCGAGGTCTTCACCGCCGGCGCCCCGCCGCCCGCCGCGACGCTGGCAAGGATCGAGCCTCTGGGCTTCAACGTCACGCAGGTCTACGGCCTGACGGAAACCTACGGGCCGGCCACAGAATGCACCTGGCAGGACAGGTGGGATGACCTGCCCCAGGCCGAGCGCGCCGCGATCAAGGCGCGCACCGGCGTCGCCATGCCGATGCTGGAGGAGGCGACCGTGATGGACGACACCATGGCCCATACCCCCCGCGACGGCGCGACCACGGGCGAGATCATGATGCGCGGCAATATCGTGATGAAGGGCTATTACAAGAACCCGGAGGCCACGGCCGAAAGCTTCGCGGGCGGCTATTTCCACTCCGGCGACGTCGCCTTCCGTCACCCCGACGGCTACATCAAGATCACCGACCGCGCCAAGGACATCATCATCTCGGGCGGCGAAAACGTGAGTTCCGTCGAGGTCGAGGACGTCTTGATGCACCACCCCGCGGTCGCGCTCTGCGCCGTGGTGGCCAAGCCCGACGAGACCTGGGGCGAGGTGCCCTGCGCCTTCGTCGAGCTGAAGGAGGGCGAAGACCCGACCGAGGAGGAGCTGATCCGGTTCTGCCGTGAGCATCTGGCGGGCTTCAAGACGCCCAAGCGGGTGATCTTCGAGGAACTGCCAAAGACCTCCACCGGCAAGATCCAGAAATTCCAGCTGCGCGAACGGGCCAGGGCGCTGCCCCGCTGAGGGGCGGCATTGTCGCGCTCCGGTCGCTGGGATAACATCGGCGCCCAATAGCAATAACGGGCAGGACAGGGCCGCGATGACGGCGCTCAAGCAATTCGAACGGCTGGAAAGCCCGGGCCTGTGGCGCGAGTCGCCGCAGGCGCAGCGGCGCGACGTGATCCTCACCTTCGGCGATGCCTCGCTGGTCATCGCCGACAGCCAGGCGCGTCCTCTGACCCACTGGTCGCTGGCCGCGCTGTCCCGGCTCAATCCCGGCGCGCTGCCCGCACTCTATTCCCCCGATCCCGACAGCGGCGAGACGCTGGAACTGGACGACGCCCTGATGATCGAGGCGATCGAGACCGTGCGCGCCGCCATCAGCCGCGCCCGCCCGCATCGCGGCCGGCTGCGCCTGCTGGCGCTGGGCGGCAGCCTCGCCGCGGTGCTGTCGCTGGGACTGTTCTGGATGCCCGGCGCGCTGGTGCGCCACACCGCGGCGGTGGTGCCCGCCCCCGCCCGCGCCGAGATCGGCGCGGCGCTGCTGGCGCAGATCACCCGCGTCTCGGGCCCGCCCTGCCGCGAGGCAGGCGGGCGGCAGGCGCTGGCCCGCCTCTCCGCCCGCCTGCCCGGCCGCGGCCGCACGGTGGTCCTGCCCGCGGGCATCGCGCAGGCCGCGCATCTGCCCGGCGGGCTCGTGCTGCTGAACCGCGCGCTGGTCGAGGATTACGACGGCCCCGAGGTGGCGGCGGGCTTCATCCTGGCCGAGCGCGCCCGCGCCGCCGAGGCAGACCCGCTGCAATCGCTGCTGCGCGCAGTGGGCCTGCGCGCCACCTTGCGCCTGCTGACCACCGGCGCCCTGCCCGACAGCGCCCTGCGCGCCTATGCCGAGGAACTGCCCGGTGCCCCGCCCCGACCGCTGACGGACGAGACCCTTCTGGCGCGCTTCGCCGAGGCCGGCGTGCCCTCCTCGCCCTATGCCTACGCGCTGGATATCTCCGGCGAGACCGTGCTGCCCCTGATCGAGGCCGATCCGATGCGCGGGCGCACGCAGGAGCCGGTGCTCGGCGATGGCGACTGGGTGCGTCTTCAGGGGATCTGCGGCGACTGAAAAACGAACGCCCCGTCAGGATCTGACGGGGCGCCGCTCACTGCCCGGGTTTCTTATTTGCGAAGAAACGCATCCCCGTAGCCTGCCTTCCGGACCGCCCCGAGGGCGGAAGTCAATTGCGCCTGGGTCTCGAAGGGACCGGCGAAAACCGTCTGCATCTCCTGCCCCCCGGCGCGGGATCTGGCCACGGCCACCGGCAGGCCCAGCGCCCGCAAGCGCGCCCTGGTGGCCTCGGCATTGGCGGGCACGCCGAACATGCCCACCTGCACGAAGCGATGCGAGTCCGCCGCGGCGGCCGTCGGCGTCGTGGCCACGGCTGGGCGCTGCGATTTGCTCGTGGCCGCCACGCGCGGCTCCGGCGTCGCCTTGGTCGAGGCGCGGCCGAGATGGCGCTGCTGCATCGCGTAATCGGTATAGGGATATTTCACATGGGCCAGCTGCGTGGTCACGTCGCGGCCGGTGGTCACGTCGATCAGCCGGCGCGGCACGGTCTCGGTCCAGAGCAAATCCATCTGCGCCTTGCCCTCGGCCGAGCCCTTGCCGCGCATCGGGTTCAGGCGATCGTCCTTCCAGGCGGGCTCATACCCGGCGGGGATCTTCACCGGCGCCGGCTGGACCACCCGGCGCGGCACCGTCACCGGCTGCGGGGCCGAAGCGGCGACCGCGACGCGGCGCGGCGCATCCGCGTTCGGCGTGGCCCGGGCCACGCGCCGGCCGGCGGGTGCCTCGGCCTGCGGGCCACAGCGCACCGGGCCGGCCCGGCCGTCATTGATGTAGCCGCGCGAAATTTCCGACGCGCCAGGGCAGGCCGGATTGCGTTTCTCCGCCGTTTCAAGGGGCGCGGGCGCGGCGGTCTTCGCCGCCGGGACCTCGGGCGCGCTGGACCGTTTCGCCGCGGCGGCAGCGGCGCCGATCTTCGGCGGAGTCTCGGTCAGGGCCACCGTGGCCATCGGCGCTCCGACCGTCGCGGGAGGCGTTTTCGCTTTGCGCGGCGGCTGGGCCACGCGCGCCGCGGGCGCTACCGCAGGCGCGGCCGGTTTCGCGGCGGAATCCTCGGCGGGCTTGGCCGCGACCTTCGGCGCCGGCGCCGCCGGCGCTTCGGCGGCCAGAGAAGGCTTGAACCCGCACAGAACCTTGCGCTCGCGCGTCACGCGCGGCACCCAGGTCACCTGCCCGGCATAGCCCGCGCGCACATAGACGCAGCCGCGGCTGTCGACATATTGATTGGCGGCGTAGCTTGCCGGCGGAACTTCGGCCGGGCCGTCATCGGCGCGCAGGGTCCCGGCCGAAACGGCAGACGCGGCGGCCGAGGCCGCGACCAGCGCGATAATGAAAACTCGACGAAGATGCATCGGTGACCCCACAAAATATGGGGGCATCATGCCGAATCGCCCACAACGAGTAAAGAAGGAATTGGCCTATTTGGTGCCGTACATTCGGTCGCCCGCATCCCCTAGCCCCGGAACAATATATCCTTGGTCGTTAAGCTTTTCGTCCACAGCCGCTGTGACGATCGGCACGTCCGGATGGGCCTCCTGCATGCGCTGCACCCCCTCGGGCGCGGCCAAAAGACAGAGAAAACGGATGTTTGTGGCACCCGCCTTTTTCAGCAGGTCGATCGCCGCGACCGACGAATTGCCGGTGGCCAGCATCGGGTCGACGCAGATCACCATGCGGTCCTGCAACTCCTCCGGCACCTTGAAATAATATTGCACCGGCTTCAGCGTCTCCTCGTCGCGATAGAGCCCGACGAAGCCGACCCGCGCGGATGGGATCAGGTCGAGGATGCCGTCGAGCAGCCCGTTGCCCGCGCGCAGGATCGAGATCAGCGCCAGCTTCTTGCCCGCCAGCACCGGCGCCTCGATCTCGCGCAGCGGGGTTTCCACCGCGCGGGTGGTCATCGGCAATTCGCGCGTCACCTCATAGGCCAGCAGATGCGAAATCTCGCGCAGAAGCTGCCGGAAGCCGGCCGTCGAGGTGGTCTTGTCACGCATCAGCGACAGCTTGTGCTGAACCAGCGGGTGGTCAACGACGGTCAGGTGCTTAAGCATCGGGGGCCTCCAGGCGGGTCAGGATCTGCGCGCGGGTCTGCTCATCGCAGAAGGCCGCGCGCGCGGCAACGGTGTTGATCTCGGTGAAATCGGCCTCGTCCCAGCCGAAGGTGTCGGCCAGGCGGTGGTATTCGCCGCTCAGCGTGGTGTGGAAAAACGGCGGGTCGTCGGTCGAGAGCGTCACCTTCACCCCACGCGCGCGCAGCCGCGCCACCGGGTGCGCCGCCCAGCCGGGAAACACCCCCAGCGCGATGTTCGAGCCGGGGCAGACCTCCAGCACGACGCCGGTAGCGGCCAGTTCATCGACCAGCGCCGGATCCTCGATCGCGCGCACGCCGTGGCCGATGCGCTCGACCCGCAGATCGCGCAGCGCCTCGCGGACCGAGTGCGGCCCGCCCCATTCGCCGGCATGGGCAGTCAGCCGCAGCCTGGCCTCGCGCGCCATGTCGAAAGCATAGGCGAAGTCTCGCGGCCGCCCCATTTTCTCGTCGCCCGCCAGGCCGAAACCCACCAGCCAGTCATCCGCCGTCTCCGCCGCGCAGAGCGCCGTCTCGCGGGCCTTGTCGGGGCCAAAATGACGGATCGCGGTGACGATGCCGCGCAGCACGATGCCGTGGGTCTTCTCCGCCAGATCGGCGGCTTCGCGGATGGCATGCAGGTAGTCGCGCCAGGCCGTGACATCGCGCCCGCCACAGAAATCGGGCGACAGGAACATCTCGGTGTAGATCACGCCCTGCGCGGCGCTTTCCTCCAGCACCGCAAGGGTTAGGCGGTGATAGTCCTCCGGGGTCTGGATGGCCGAGGTCGCGGCCTCGTAGACATCGAGAAACTGCCAGAAATCGCGGTATTGATAGCCGCCATTGGCGGTGAAAATGCGCGAAATGTCCAAGTTCTTCTCGCGCGCCAGCCCGCAGACGAAAGCCGCCGGCGCCGCGCCTTCGATGTGGACATGCAGCTCGACCTTGGGCAGGGCCTTCAAACTCACAGGAAGCTCCTCCCCGGTCCCTGCGCCGGCACCCCCAGATGCGCCGCGACCGAGGCCGCGACATCGGTGAAGGCGCAAAGCCCGATCTCGCCCGTGCCGCGCCCGGCGACCAGCACCGGCACCCGCTCGCGCGTGTGGTCGGTGCCCGCCCAGGTCGGGTCGTTGCCGTGATCCGCGGTCAGCAACAGCAGGTCGCCCGGGCGCATCCTTTCCAGCACCCGCGGCAGCTGCGCGTCGAACCATTCCAGATGCGCCGCATAGCCCGCGACGTTGCGGCGATGGCCATAGTGGCTGTCGAATTCGACGAAATTGGCGAAGGTCAGGCTGCCCGCCTCGGCCTCGTCCATCAGGTCCACCAGATGCTCGATCAAGGCCGCATCATCCCCCTTGCGCGCCTCGTCTATGCCGCGCATCGAGAAAATATCGCCAATCTTCCCAACGGCGTAGACCTTGCGCCCCGCCCCCTGCACCCAGTCGCAAAGCGTCGGCGCGGGCGGCGCGATGGCGTAGTCGCGGCGATTGGCGGTGCGGGTGAAACCCGCCTCGGGCGTGCCCACGAAGGGGCGCGCGATCACTCGGCCGACCTTCATGTCATGCACCATCGGCGCGAGGTCGCGACACAACTTCAGCAGCCGCTCCAAACCGAAATGCACCTCATGCGCGGCGATCTGGAACACGCTGTCGGCGGAGGTGTAGCAGATGGGTTTGCCGGTGCGGATATGTTCCGCCCCCAACTCGGTCAGGATCTGGGTGCCCGAGGCGTGGCAATTGCCGAGGATGCCCTCGGTGCCGGCCAGACGGGCGACCTCGGCCACCAGATTCTCGGGAAAGGCCGGCACGGCCTTGGGGAAATAGGTCCATTCCCAGGGCACGGGGACGCCGGCCAGCTCCCAATGGCCCGAGGGGGTGTCCTTGCCAGGTGAGGTTTCCGTGGCCGCGCCCCACAGGCCCCGGGGCTGCGCGTCGAGCCCGGGCGTGGCGTCGCCCGAGGCCAGCCGCGCCGCCGCGCCCAGCCCCAAGGCATCGAGATTGTGCAATTTCAGCGAACCGGAACGCCCGTTATCGCCGCGTCCCGCGGCGCAGGCCTGTGCGATATGTGCAATCGTGTTGGCGCCGGTGTCGGGCGTGTCGCCGTTGAAAAACGCCCCGGCATCGGGCGCGCCGCCGCATCCGACCGAGTCCATGACCACCACGAAGGCCCGCGTCATCAACGCAGCCTCCGGTGCACCAGCGGCGGGATCACGGGGGCCTTGCCGCCCAGGGTGTAGGCCGCGCGCAGTTCGGCCGCCGCCGCCTCGGCCTCGTCCTCGCTGGCGGCATGCACCAGGGCGAGCGGCTGATCGGCGGTCAGCTCCGCGCCCAGCGGCGCCAGCCCCGCGAGGCCCACCGAGGGGTTGATCCTGTCGCCCTGCTGGCGCCGCCCGCCGCCGAGGCCCACCACCGCCATGCCCAGCGCCTGTCCGTCGATCGCCTGCACGATGCCGGCCGCGCCCGCCGGCACCGCGCGCACCACCGGGGCCGAGGGCAGCCGGTCACGCCAGCGCTCGACGAAATCCACCGGCCCGCCCAGCTCGGCCACCATCTCTCCGAAGCGTTCGGCGGCGCGGCCGTCCGCCAGCGCCGCGCCGATGCGGCGCGCGCCCTCGGCGGCGTCAGAGACCAGCCCGCCCAGCGCCAGCGCCTCGCCGCCCAGCGCGCAGGTCAGATCCCACAGCGCGGGGTTCACTTGCGCCCCGGTCAGGGTCTCCATGACCGTGATCACCTCCAGCGCGTTGCCCGCGTTGGGAACCAGCGGCTGGCTCATGTCGGTGATCAGCGCCGTGGTCATGCAGCCCGCGCCCTGCGCGGTCTCGACCAGCGCCTCGGCCAGCGCCTCGGCCTCGTCCATATCCTTCATGAAAGCACCCGATCCGACCTTGACGTCCAGCACCAGCGCCTCCAGCCCCGCGGCCAGCTTCTTGGACAGGATCGAGGCGGTGATCAGGTCGATGCTCTCGACCGTGGCCGAGATGTCGCGGATCGCGTAAAGCCGCCTGTCGGCCGGCGCGATTTCGCCCGAGGCGCCGACGATGGCGCAGCCGACCCGGGCGGTGATCCCCTGCAGCCTCTCGATGCCGACCTGCGTGCCATAACCGGGGATCGCTTCCAGCTTGTCCAGGGTGCCGCCGGTGTGGCCCAGCCCGCGGCCAGAGATCATCGGCACATAGGCACCGCAGACCGCCAGCGCGGGGGCCAGAACGAGGCTGACGCAATCGCCAATGCCCCCCGTCGAATGCTTGTCCAGCACCGGGCCGGGCAGATCCCAATCCAGCACCTGCCCGCTGTCGCGCATGGCACGCGTCAGCGCCACGCGCTCGTCGGCGGTCAGCCCGTTCAGCAGCACCGCCATGGCGAAGGCCCCGGCCTGCGCATCGCTCACCGCGCCCGAGGCGATGCCGTTGGCGAACCACGCGATTTCCTGCGCGCTGACGGGCTCTTCGTCGCGCAGCCTGGCGATGATGGTGCGGGCGTCCATGACTAGCCCTCCCGCGTCGTCGCGAGGTGGTCGCGCCCGAAGGCGCCGGGCAGCAAGGCGCCCACCGTGGTGCGGGTTTGACGCCCGGAAGTGGTGCCGAGGATGACCGGCGTGTCCGGCGCCGCGAACTCGGCCAGTTTCTGCCGGCAGCCGCCGCAGGGCGTGACCGGCTCGGGGCTGTCGGCGATCACCGCCACCTCGGCGATGTCGCGCGCGCCGGCGGCGCACATCGCAGCGATGGCGCCGGCCTCGGCGCAGGTGCCTTCGGGATAGGCCACGTTTTCCACGTTGCACCCGAGATGGATCGCCCCGTCCGCGCTGCGGATCGCAGCACCCACCTTGAACCCGGAATAGGGCGCATGGGCATTCTCGCGCACGCGCGCCGCAGCCTGTAGCAATGTCATGGCACAGCCCTCCTCACAGCAATCTGCGGCGCGCACCGCGTCGATGCAAGCCCGCCCGTGCGGCCTGCCGCATGGGAAACATTTGGTTGCGCGACTCCGTGAAACGGCGTATCCCCGCGATAGGGAATTTAGTTTAACACTAAACCATTCTCCCGGAGGGAAGAAGATGAGCGACGCCAAGTCCGACAGCTTTCGCCAGCGGGCGCTGGAATATCACCGCAAGGGCAAGCCCGGAAAGCTGGAGATCCGGGCCACCAAACCGCTGGCCAACGGGCGTGACCTGAGCCTCGCCTATTCCCCGGGCGTGGCCGAGGCCTGCCTCGAGATCCGCGACGATCCCTCCACCGCCGCCCAATATACCGCGCGCGGCAACCTCGTGGCCGTGGTCTCCAACGGCACCGCGGTGCTGGGGCTGGGCAACATCGGCGCGCTGGCCTCCAAGCCGGTGATGGAGGGCAAGGCGGTCCTGTTCAAGAAATTCGCCAACATCGACTGTTTCGACCTCGAACTGAACGAGAGCGACCCCGAGAAACTGGCCGAGATCGTCTGCGCGCTGGAGCCCAGCTTCGGCGCGATCAACCTCGAGGACATCAAGGCCCCCGACTGTTTCATCGTCGAGAAAATCTGCCGCGAGCGGATGAACATCCCGGTGTTCCACGACGACCAGCACGGCACCGCCATCGTGGTCGGCGCCGCCGCCACCAACGCGCTGCATGTCGCTGGCAAGAAATTCGAGGACATCAAGGTGGTCTCCACCGGCGGCGGGGCTGCCGGCATCGCCTGCCTGAACATGCTGCTGAAACTGGGCGTGAAGCGCGAAAACGTCTGGCTGTGCGACATCCACGGCCTGGTCTACGAGGGCCGGCAGGAAGAGATGAACCCGCAGAAAGCCTTTTACGCGCAGAAGACCGAGCTGCGCGACCTCGATCAGGTGATCGAGGGGGCCGACCTGTTCCTCGGCCTCTCTGGCCCGCGGGTGCTGAGCCCCGGGATGGTCAAGAAGATGGCCGCCCGACCGATCATCTTCGCGCTGGCCAACCCCACGCCCGAGATCCTGCCAGAGGAGGCCCGCGCCGTGGCCCCCGACGCGATCATCGCCACGGGGCGGTCGGATTATCCCAACCAGGTCAACAACGTTCTGTGCTTCCCGTTCATCTTCCGCGGCGCGCTGGACGTCGGCGCGACCGAGATCAACGACGAGATGCAGCTGGCCTGCATCGACGGCATCGCGGCGCTGGCCCGCGCCACCACCAGCGCCGAGGCCGCCGCCGCCTACCAGGGCGAGCAGCTGACCTTCGGCGCGGACTACCTGATCCCCAAGCCCTTCGATCCGCGCCTGATCGGGGTGGTCGCACCCTCGGTCGCCAAGGCGGCGATGGAAAGCGGCGTGGCCGCGCGGCCGCTGGAGGACATCGCGGCCTACAAGGCGCAGCTCGACGGCTCGGTGTTCAAATCGGCTCTGATCATGCGCCCGGTCTTCGCCGCCGCCGCCCAGGCCGAGCGCAAGATCGTCTTCGCCGAGGGCGAGGACGAGCGCGTGCTGCGCGCCGCCCAGGCGATGATCGAGGAAACCACCGACGTGCCGATCCTGGTCGGCCGCCCCGAAGTGATCGAGGCGCGCAGCACCCGCGCCGGACTGTCGATCAAGCAGGGCGTCGATTTCACCGTGGTGAACCCCGAAAGCGACCCGCGCTACCGCGACTACTGGGAAACCTACCACCGGATCATGGCGCGGCGCGGCGTGACGCCCGACCTGGCCAAGGCGATCATGCGCACCAACACCACCGCGATTGCCGCGGTCATGGTGCATCGCGACGAGGCCGACAGCATGATCTGCGGCACCTTCGGGCAATATCTGTGGCACCTGAACTACGTCCAGCAGGTGCTGGCCGAGGGCGGGCTGCATCCGGTCGGCGCGCTCAGCCTGATGATTCTCGAGGACGGGCCGCTGTTCATCGCCGACACCCATGTCCACCCCGAGCCCACGCCCGAGCAGATCACCGAAACCGTGATCGGGGCCGCGCGCCATGTGCGCCGCTTCGGCATGGAGCCCAAGATCGCGCTGTGCAGCCATTCGCAATTCGGCAATCTCGATATCGAGTCGGGCCGCCGGATGCGCGCCGCGCTGGAGCTGCTTGAGGCGCGCGAGCCGGATTTCGAATACGAGGGCGAGATGCATGTCGATGCCGCGCTCGACCCCGATCTGCGCGAGCGCATCTTCCCCGGCGCGCGGCTCGAAGGGGCGGCCAACGTGCTGGTCTTCGCCAATTCCGACGCCGCCTCGGGCGTGCGCAACATCCTCAAGATGCGCGCGGGCGGGCTGGAGGTCGGGCCGATCCTGATGGGCATGGGCAACCGCGCCCATATCGTCACCCCCTCGATCACCACCCGCGGGCTGCTGAACATGTCGGCCCTGGCCGGCACGCCGGTGGCGCATTACGGCTGATCCCGGCGGCGCTCCGGCGCCGCTGCCCTGCCCCGAATCCGTCGCTCCACAGCGCCGGCCATCGCGGCCGGCGCATTTGCAAATCCCGCGATCCGCTTCTGCAATATTCACACGCGATTTTACTTTGCAAAAATTTGCAGCCGCGGAACGGCCATAACTGCAAATTTCCTGCGGTTATCCGCCACCTTTCCCCGCAACACTCTTGCGGCACGGGCGGCCGATCCGTAACAAATTTTCAACGGTCAGGAGGAGGACGCAATGGCATACAAGGACGTCTACGACAGCTGGAAAGCCGACCCCGAAGCATTCTGGATGGCGGCGGCCCAGGCGATCGACTGGGTCGAACAGCCGTCCAAGGCGCTGTTCGACGGCAACGCCCCCCTCTATGAATGGTTCGCCGACGGCAAGGTGAACACCTGCTGGAACGCCGTCGACCGCCATGTCGAAAACGGCCGCGGCGACCAGGTGGCCATCATCCACGACAGCCCGGTGACCCATTCCAAGAAATGGATCACCTATGTGGAACTGCGCAACCGCGTGGCCATGCTGGCCGGGGCGCTGCGCGCCAAGGGTGTGGAAAAGGGCGACCGCGTCATCATCTACATGCCGATGATCCCCGAGGCGCTGGAGGCGATGCTGGCCTGCGCCCGCCTCGGCGCGGTGCACTCGGTGGTCTTCGGCGGCTTTGCCGCGCATGAACTCGCGGTCCGCATCGACGACGCCAAGCCGAAATGCATCATCGCCGCGTCCTGCGGGATCGAGCCGGGCCGGATCGTGCATTACAAGCCGCTCCTCGACGGCGCGCTGGAGCAGGCCACGCACCAGCCCGATTTCTGTGTGATCTTCCAGCGCGAGAACGAGGTCGCGCATCTGGAGGAGGGGCGCGATTACAACTGGCACGGCTTCCAGTATGGCGTGCAACCCGCCGAATGCGTCCCGGTCGAGGGTAACCACCCGGCCTATGTCCTCTATACCTCCGGCACCACCGGGCAGCCCAAGGGCGTGGTGCGCCCGACCGCCGGCCACTTGGTCGCGCTGAACTGGTCGATGAAGAACATCTACAACGTCGATCCGGGCGACGTGTTCTGGGCCGCCTCCGACGTAGGCTGGGTGGTGGGCCACAGCTACATCACCTACGCGCCGCTGATCCACGGCAACACCACCATCGTCTTCGAGGGCAAGCCGGTGGGTACGCCCGATGCCGGCACCTTCTGGCGGGTGATCTCGGAGCACAGGGTGAAAAGCTTCTTCACCGCCCCCACCGCCTTCCGGGCGGTCAAGCGCGAGGATCCCAAGGGCGAACTCGTCGGCAAGTACGATCTGAGCAACCTCGGCGCCGTGTTCCTGGCCGGCGAGCGCGCCGACCCCGACACCATCCTCTGGGCGCAGGATAAGCTGAACGTTCCGGTGATCGACCACTGGTGGCAGACCGAGACCGGCTGGGCCATCGCCGCCAACCCGCTGGGGATCGAGGAACTGCCGGTGAAACTGGGCTCTCCGGCCGTGCCCATGCCCGGCTACGAGGTGCATATCCTCGACGAGGGCGGCCACCAGCTGAAGGATGGCGAACTGGGCGCGATCGCGGTCAAGCTGCCTCTGCCGCCGGGCACACTGCCAACGCTGTGGAACGCCGAGGCGCGCTTCCGCAAGAGCTACCTTGAGCATTTCCCCGGCTATTACGAGACCGGCGACGCCGGCTACAAGGACGAGGACGGCTACCTCTACATCATGGCGCGCACCGACGACGTGATCAACGTCGCCGGCCACCGCCTGTCCACCGGCGCGATGGAAGAGGTTCTGGCCGCCCACCCCGATGTCGCCGAATGCGCCGTGATCGGCATCAGCGACGATCTGAAGGGCCAGTTGCCGCTGGGTTTTCTCTGCCTCAACGCCGGCACCAACCGTCTGCATGAGGAGGTGGTGAAGGAATGCGTCCAGATGGTGCGCGACCGGATCGGCCCGGTCGCGGCGTTCAAGCTGGCCTGCGTGGTCGACCGCCTGCCCAAGACGCGCTCTGGGAAGATCCTGCGCGGCGCCATGGCCAAGATCGCCGATGGCGAGGCGTTCAAGATGCCCGCCACCATCGACGATCCGGCAATCCTGGACGAAATCGCCGAGGCGCTGAAAACCCTCGGCCTTCCGAAGAAGGGCCGACCTTGACAAAACGCGGCCGCACCAACCTGTCCCTAAGGACAGGTTGGTGCGGCGGGCCACCATGCGCTATGACTCCGGTGATGCAACCCAAACGAGCAAGAAATCCCCGGCCATGCAGCTCTGCCACGAGCGGGGCGCCGCGTCATGGCTAGGGCACGGCAGGCCATCGCGGCCGATGGCGACGCGGCCGCGCTGCGCGAACGCGCGGCGTTGCTGGGCCATGACATCCGCAACGCGGTCTCCGACATCCTGGGCGGGCTGTCGCTGGCCGATCTGTCGCCGCTGGATGCCGGCTCCGGCCAGCAACTGGTGCGCGTGCGCAGCGCGGCCGAACAGCTTGCCCGGCTCTCCGACGAGGTGCTGGCGTTGGTCACCGGCGAGGCCGGCCCGACGCCGGACGACGAGACCGGACTGCGGATCGAGCCCCTGCTGGACGCGATCGAGGCGCGCTGGGCCGCCCATGCCCGCGAGAGGGGGCTGACCTTCGAACTGACGCGCGGGCCGGATCTTCCGCCGCTGATCGGCGTGGACCGGGGCGCGCTGGAGCGCATCCTGGCCAATGTCATCGGCAACGCGATCAAATACGCCGGCAGCGGCCCGGTGCGCCTGACCGTCGCGCTGGAGGCGCAGGAGACGCTGGGCCTCTGCGTCGATGACAACGGCCCCGGCTTTTCCGAGGCGGCGCTGGCGCGGCTGTTCGAGCGTCATGGCCGCGCACCCGACAACGACACGCCGGGCAGCGGGCTGGGCCTGCACATCGTCCACGACCTGGCCGATCAGATCGGCGGCCAGATGGAGGTCCGCAATCGCCCCGACGGCGGCGCGCGGGTCTGCCTGCGCCTGCCGCGCGCCGCCTGGGCGCCCGGCGTCAGCGGCCACATGGCGCAGGACCTGCCCGATCTCGCCGGGAAATGCGTGCTGGTGGCCGAGGACAACCCGACCAACCAGTTGCTGATCCGGCAGATGCTGGAGACCCTGGGCGCCGATTGCCACGTCGCGCCCGACGGCCTGGCCGCGCTGGAGCTGCTGGAGGGCCACCGCTACAACCTTGCGCTGATCGACATCGAGATGCCCCGGCTCTCCGGGCTCGACCTGATCCGCACCCTGCGCCGCCTCGACGGCGATGCCGCGGGGCTGCCGGTGCTGGCGATCACCGCCTATGTGCTCAGCGCCAACCGCGCCGAGATCTATGAGGCCGGGGCCGACGGCATCCTCGCCAAGCCGATCATGAGCCTGGAAGCCTTCGGCCAGGCGATCTGCGGCGTGATGCGCAAACGTGCCGGCCCGCCCGACGCGCCCAGCCTCGCGCCCTTGACCGAGGCGCCCTACAGCGCGCTGCACCTCGACCGGCTGCTGGCCCTGGCCGGCGCTGACGGCGCGCAGGAGCTGCTCAGGCGCCTGCGCCAGGATTTCGAGGCGGTGCGCCAGGGCCTGATCCGCGGCCTCGAGGACAGCGATGTCGCCCTGATCCGGGCCCAGACCCATGTGCTTATCTCGCTGGCCGGCGCGATCGGCGCCGATTGCCTGCAGCGCCGCGCGGGCGAGATCAACACCGCCGCTCATGCCGGCGACATGGGCGTGGCGCGCTCGATCGGGCCGCGGGTGATCGAGCGGCTGGGCCAGATCGCCGATGGCATGGCCGGCGAATACGAAAGTCGTTTCGGCGAGGTGACGCCATGACACCGATTCTGCTGATCGAGGATACCCCGTCGCTGCAACTGGTCTACGAATCGGTGCTGCGCAACGCCGGGCACGAGGTGGTCTCGGCCGGGACCGCCGCCGAGGGGCTGTCGCAGTTCCGCGCGCAGCGCCCGCAGGTGGTGCTGCTCGATCTGGTGCTGCCCGACCGCAGCGGGCTGGACCTGATGCGCGACCTGCTGGAGATCGCGCCGGAGGCCCATGTCATCGTCATCACCGCCAACGGCTCGATCAACCGCGCGGTCGAGGCGATGCGCGGCGGGGCCTATGAATTCCTGCTCAAGCCATTCAACGAACAGCGCCTGCTGCACGCCGTCGAGACCGCGCTGGCCGACAGCACCCGCCACAAGGGAACCGCCCCGACCGGACCGCTGGCCGGCTTCATCGGCAGTTCGCCCGCCATGACGCAGGTCTATGACCGCATCCATTCGGTCGGCCGCTCGATGGCCTCGGTGTTCATCTCCGGCGAAAGCGGCACCGGCAAGGAGCTCTGCGCACAGGCGGTGCACGCCGCCTCTCCGCGCGCCAACGGCCCCTTCGTGCCGCTCAACTGCGGGGCCATCCCCTCGGACCTGCTGGAATCCGAGGTGTTCGGCCACCTGAAGGGCTCCTTCACTGGCGCCATCGCGGACAAGCCGGGGGCGGCGGCGGTGGCCGATGGCGGCACGCTGTTCCTCGACGAGATCTGCGAGATGGACCTGAACCTGCAGACCAAGCTCTTGCGCTTCCTGCAGACCTCGACCATCCAGCCGGTGGGGGCGCCGCAACCGCGCAAGGTCAACGTCCGCATCGTCTGCGCCACCAATCGCGACCCGCTGGAGCAGGTCCGGCTGGGTCGCTTCCGCGAAGATCTGTATTACCGGCTGCATGTGGTGCCGATCCACCTGCCGCCGCTGCGCGAGCGCGGCGAGGACGTGATCGAGATCGCCGAGGAGGCGCTGGCCCGCTTCTCGAACGAGGAGGGGCGCGCCTTCGCCGGGCTGTCGGAGGAGGTGAAGACGCTGCTGCGCGCCCATCACTGGCCGGGCAACGTGCGCCAGCTGTTGAACGTGCTGCGCCACGCGGTGGTGCTGAACGACGGCCCGCTGGTCACGCGCGCGATGCTGCCGCGGGAATTCCAGCCGCAGGCCGGCGCCGCCCCGGCCGTGCCGGCCGCCATCCGCACGCCGGCCCCGGCGGCGGGCGGCGGCCTCGACGGCCTGATCGGCATGACCCTGGCCGAGATCGAGCGCCTGGTGATCGAAGAGACCATCGCGCGCCACGACGGCTCGGTCCCCAAGGCGGCGCGGGTGCTCGATGTTTCGCCCTCCACGCTCTACCGCAAGCGCGAGGCGTGGAACCGCAGCTAGGGCCGGCGGCGCGGCGCCCCAACCGTTCGGCTCCCGAGGAGGGCGGCCGTTCCTCCGGCCACGTCCCGGGGCAGCACCCGGCCCCTAAACGAACTGTTCGCGGATCAGCCTCTCCTCCAGCCCGTGACCGGGGTCGAACAGGATGCGGTGCGACACCCCGGGGTCGGAGGTGATCTCGACCGTGACCACCCTTCCAGCGGTGCGGCTGTCGGCGTCGGCCATGACCGGGCGCTTCTCGGGCTGCAGCACGTCGAAGCGCACCTTGGCGCCGCTGGGCAGCAGCGCCCCGCGCCAGCGCCGCGGGCGGAAGGGCGCGATCGCGGTCAGCGTCAGAACGTCCGCCCCGATCGGGATGATCGGCCCATGCGCGGAATAGTTGTAGGCGGTGGAGCCGGCCGGCGTAGACAGCAGCGCGCCGTCGCAGACCAGTTCATCGAGCCGCACCTTGCCGTCGATCGAGATCCGCAGCTTCGCCGCCTGCGGCCCGGCGCGCAGCAGCGACACCTCGTTGATCGCCAGCGCCTCGTGCAACTTGCCGTCGGTGCCGATGGCGCGCATCCGCAGCGGGTGGATCACCTCCTCCTCGGCGGCCGAAAGGCGCTCCAGCAGTCCGGCCTCCTGATACTCGTTCATCAGGAAGCCGACGGTGCCGCAGTTCATGCCATAGACCGGCACGTCGAGATGCTGGGTGGCGTGCAGGGTGTGCAGCATGAAGCCGTCGCCGCCCAGGGCCACGATCACGTCGGCCTCCCCGGGAGGCACGTCGCCGTGCAGCGCGGCGAGATGCCGGCGCGCCTCCTGCGCGATCTCGGTCTCGCTGGCGAGAAAGGCAATCCTGACCTTGTCGTTCATCGCGCGCCCCTTGTCCCCGTGTTTCCGAAAGTCATCGCGCGCGCGGAAACGAAACACAAGGGGGCCGATACCGCGCGCCTGGCGGCGCCTGCGACGTATTCCGGGCTTTTTCAGCGGCGAAGGTTCCGATAAAAGCCCGCCATCCGGCCCCGTGCCGCCTTAGGAGACGACATCCATGACCGACAATTCCGGCTTTTTCACCGAAACCCTTGCCACCCGCGACCCCGAGATCGCCAAGGCCATCGGCCTTGAGCTGGGCCGCCAGCGCGATGAGATCGAACTGATCGCCAGCGAAAACATCGTGTCCGCCGCCGTGATGGAGGCGCAGGGCTCGGTCATGACCAACAAATACGCCGAAGGCTACCCCGGCCGGCGCTACTACGGCGGCTGCCAGTTCGTCGACATCGCCGAGAACCTGGCGATCGAGCGCGCCAAGCAGCTGTTCAACTGCGGCTTTGCCAACGTGCAGCCGAACTCCGGCAGCCAGGCCAACCAAGGCGTGTTCACCGCGCTGCTGCAGCCCGGCGACACCATCCTGGGCATGAGCCTCGATGCCGGCGGGCACCTGACCCACGGCGCCGCCCCCAACCAATCGGGCAAATGGTTCAACGCCGTGCAATACGGCGTGCGCAAGCAGGACAACCTGATCGACTACGACGAGGTCGCGGCCCTGGCCAAGGAGCACAGCCCAAAACTGATCATCGCCGGCGGCTCGGCCATCCCGCGCCAGATCGACTTCGCCCGCATGCGCGAGATCGCCGACAGCGTCGGCGCCTACCTGCATGTGGACATGGCCCATTTCGCCGGCCTCGTGGCGGCGGGCGAGCATCCCTCGCCCTTCCCGCACGCCCATGTCGCCACCACCACCACGCACAAGACCCTGCGCGGCCCGCGCGGCGGCATGATCCTGACCAATGACGAGGCGCTGGCCAAGAAGATCAACTCGGCCATCTTCCCCGGCATCCAGGGCGGCCCGCTGATGCATGTGATCGCCGCCAAGGCCGTGGCCTTCGGCGAGGCGCTGCGGCCCGAGTTCAAGACCTACGCCCAGAACGTCATCCGCAACGCCCAGGCGCTCAGCGACCAGCTGATCAAGGGCGGGCTCGATACCGTGACCCACGGCACCGACACCCATGTTGTGCTGGTCGACCTGCGGCCCAAGGGCGTGAAGGGCAACGAGACCGAAAAGGCACTCGGCCGCGCCCATATCACCTGCAACAAGAACGGCGTGCCCTTCGACCCCGAAAAGCCGACCGTGACCTCGGGCATCCGCCTCGGCTCGCCGGCCGGCACCACCCGCGGCTTCGGCGAGGCCGAGTTCCGCCAGATCGCCGACTGGATCATCGAGGTCGTGGACGGCCTGGCCGCGAACGGCCCCGAGGGCAACGCGGAGGTCGAGGAAAAGGTGAAGGCCGAGGTCGCCGCGCTTTGCGCCCGCTTCCCGATCTATCCGAACCTGTAAGAGGTCGGAACACCCATCGGAAAGGGGGCCGCAGGGCCCCCTTTTTCATGGCCTAGGGTCAGGACTCACAACCAGAACATGACGGTGGCTGCGATGCAGATGGCGGATAGGAACAGCTCTCCGCATCTGTCGTAGCGGGTGGCGATCCGGCGCCAGTCCTTGAGGCGGGCGAAGAGGTTCTCGATCC
>NZ_JAGSOU010000017.1 GCF_018139985.1 Actibacterium sp. MT2.3-13A
GAAACGTTCCGCCGCTCGCCCATTGCCCCCTCGGCGCAACAGCGCCAAACTCAACCGCGGACCCCGGCATCAGCTGGATCAATGTCGGGGGTCACAGCAGGATGAAGACGCTTTCACCAGGGGCGGCCAGCAATTCCTCGCCCTCGATCCAGACCTTGCAGGTTCCGGTGATCATGACGAAGGTTTCGTCTTCGCGTTCATGAAAATGGCGCGGCGGGCCGCTTCCGGCCGGTGACCAGCTGTCAACGATGGACATGGCACCCGCAGTCTGTTCGGGGGTGAGGATCGTCTTGTATTTGACGCCCAGACATTCGACAGCACCGGTCTCTTCGGTCAGGTCTTTCATCGCTTCACTCCTCGCAGTTGGACTGAAACGAAAGCGCTTTCGTTGACACGAGCCTACCCTGTCGCCACGGTATCGGCCAAACCGTATTCCCTGATACTGGCTATCGGGCAGATGAATTTCGCGACCTTCGATCTGAACCTTCTGCGCGTGCTGGATGCGGTGTTTCGCGAAGGGTCGACCGTGAAGGCCGCAGAAAAGCTGGCCCTGTCGCAATCTGCGGTATCGGGTGCCTTATCCCGTCTGCGTCATGCCCTGGGCGACCCACTGTTTGTCAGACAAGGGAACCGTCTGGTGGCGACTGACTATGCCGCCGGTCTCTGAGAGCCATTGCGCGACGAACTCGAGCGACTCGAAGCCTTGCTCGCCCCGCCCGCCGCGTTCGACCCGGAAAAGGCCACCGGCACCTTCAGAATTGCCGCCAGCGAATTCTTCGCCGAGCTTCTGATGCCGCCGCTTGGCGACCTTCTCCATCAAACGGCACCCGGCGTCCGCGCCCAGCTCGTCGATCTCGTGCTGCACGACTATGTTGCAAGTCTCGAGCGTCGCAACGCGGACATCGCGCTCATTCCTGACACCGATCTGCCGGATTGGGTTAACCGGGAACCGCTTTTCCATTCACCGTTCCACGTCATCGCCCGGTCGGGAAACCCCGGGACCATGGGGTTGGAGCCCGGTCAGACGATCCCGATGGATACTTTTTTGCGCGCTTCACCACGTGCTCTTCTCGCCCGTGGGCAATCTTGCGGCCATGGGCGACGCGGCGCTGACCCGTGTTGGCAAGCGTAGGCAGGTGGCCATGACGGTACCGGTCTTTTCAGGGGTCTGCCGGGCGGTCAGTGAAGGCGATCTGATCGCGCTGGTGCCGGCGCAGTTGGCCGCCAAGGTTGCGGAGACCTTCAGCCTCCACGTGTTCGAGCCGCCGATGCAGATCGATCCCCCCCTCATCATCGGTATCTGGCACAAACGATCAGACAACACGCCATTGGCAAGCTGGATGCGGGAGCGAGTTTTTCACCTCATGAGAGCGCTGGACGCGCAATCCTGATCGCCGGTCCCGAAATCGTCAATTGGGATCGTTTGAGACGTGGTTTGCCTTCTCCGTGCAGACGCCATCCGCGGCCTAAGGCCTTCCTGCGCTGCGCATGAAAGGTCGCTTTGGCCGAACTGCGCCGCAGCAGAAAATCGGGCTGTGAATGGCAGGTAAGGGCCGTGAGTGACTAGGCCTGCTCCCAGTATCTATGCTTCACAATGTCCAGTCATCTGCTACAGTTCTGTAGCACCCGGGGGCTGGCACCGGCGTAACCCCCTGGAAAACAATGCGGCGGATAGAGTGGAACATTCTCCCTTCGTCTCCGCCATACCCCCATTGTGAACGGGTGCTCCCTGTGAACGGGTGCTGCCCTGTGGAACGCGACCGATTGCCGGCTTTGCGCCCGCTCGGGCGGCGGTCTGGGGGCCGGATTTTCACTCGAACCGCGCCAGGGTCCGTCGCAGACGCGGGACCGGGCATCGATCCTTCGAGGTGAAAATTGTTTCGGCCTGCAACCTGCGCTACACAGGGGCAGGTCGACAGGACCAGGTCTGGAGCGCTGAACCCTGAGCATGAGCGGCGTTGGCAAAATCGAGGAACGCGAAACGCCGACGCCGCAGGCGGTTGAGGGGGTGTCTGTCGTGGTTCCGATCTTCAATGAGATCGGCAATATCGCCCGGCTGCACGAGGAACTGACCGCCGCGCTGGAGGCGATCGGCAAGCCCCACGAGATCATCCTGGTCGACGACGGATCGACCGATGGCAGCGGCGAGGCGCTGGTCGATCTGGCCGCCCGCGACCCTCGGGTACGGCTGGTCCAGTTCCGGCGCAACTACGGCCAGACGGCGGCGATGAAGGCGGGCATCGACCATGCCGGGATGGACGCAATCGTCACGCTCGACGGCGACCTGCAGAACGACCCGGCCGATATCGGCCCGATGATCGCCAAGCTGGAGGAGGGCTACGACCTGGTGCATGGCTGGCGCCGGCACCGCAGGGACGCCTTGATCAGCCGCAAGCTCCCCTCCCGGATCGCCAACCGCCTGATCTCGTGGAGCACCGGCTTTCCGATCCACGATCTGGGCTGCACGCTCAAGGCGATGCGGCGCGAGGTGCTGTCGGAGATCGAGCTATACGGCGACATGCACCGCTTCATCCCGATCCTCCTGTTCCAGCGCGGCGCGCGCTGTTTCGAGATGGAAACCCACCATCGCCCGCGCCTGTCCGGCAAGACGAAATACGGCATCGGGCGGACGCTGGTGGTGATCCTCGACCTGATGACGGTGAAATTCCTTCTCAACAGCTCGTCCCACCCGATGCTGGTCTTCGGGGGGCTGGGGCTGGCCAGCCTGGCGCTGGCGTTGCTGTCGGGGCTGGCGACGGTGGCGATGAAGCTCGCCATGGGCACCGACATGACCGGCAACCCGCTGCTGCTGCTGTCGGTGATGTCGGGGCTGGCCGGGCTCCAGCTGCTGAGCCTCGGTATTTTGGGCGAGGTGCTGGCGCGGGTCTATTACGGCCAGGGCAGGCGCGTGCCCTATGCGGTGCGGCGGCTGGTGAATTTCGAAGAGCCGGCGCTGACCGGCCACGGGGGCGCGGATGGCAAGGGTTGAGGAACCGGCGGCCGACACGCAGCCGTGGTTGCGCGCGCTGCTCGGGGGCGCGGGGCCGCGGCCGCGCGATCTGGCCGCGCTGGTCGCGATCCTGGCGGTGGCGGCGGCGCTGCGGTTCTGGGATATCACCCAGCCGCTGGTCGATGTCTTCAGCTGGCGCGAGGCCAGCACCGCCATGATGGCCGACAATTTCCGAACCGGCGGCTGGAACATCTTCTTCCCGGAGGTCAACTGGACCGGCCCCGGGCCGAGCTATCAGGGGCGCGAGTTCCAGCTTCTCAGCTATATCGTGGCGATCCTGCACGCCATTTTTGGCTGGCACGACTGGTTCGGCCGGCTGGTGGCGGCGCTGTTCGGCATGGTCACGGTGTTCGCGCTGCATCGGCTGACCGCGCTGATCTGGGATGAGCGCCACGCCCATGCCGCGGCGTTGAGCTACGCGCTGATGCCCGGCGCGATCATCATCGACCGATCCTTCCTGCCCGATCCCGCGATGCTGGCGCTGGTCACCCTGGGGCTGTGGCTGTTCCTGCGCCACTGGGTCGAGGGCGGCGGGCGGATGCTGGTCTTGGGGACGGCGGCCTTCACGCTCGGCGCGCTGGCCAAGCTGCCGGGGCTCGGCGCCGGTCTGGTGGTGCTCTGGCTGGTCGGGGTCTGGCTGGCGCGGGGGCAGCTGCGGCGCGCGGGGCTGACCGTTCTGGCCACGGCCGCGGGGCTCGTGGCGATCGCCGGCTACTACGCCTGGGCGGTATACCTGGGCAACAGCTACCCGCCTTACCACGTCGCCGGCAGCGGTTATGTCTGGGACTACGGGCTCGACACATTCATCGCCAATGGCTTCTACCTGGAGGACCTGTGGTTCACCGCGGTCTGGTGGTTCCACGGATACCCGATCCTGCTGCTGATCGCGGTCGGGCTGTGGATGGCGCCGGGCTGGGCCGCGATCGGCCGCGACCGGGCGCTGGCGGTGGTGCCGCATGTCTGGCTGCTGGGCGCGCTGATCGTCTATTTCGCCGCCGCGCGCGAGATCACCAACAACCCCTGGAACCTGCATATCCTGCATGTCCCGCTGGCGATCTTCTGCGGGCGCGGGCTGATCGTGCTGGTCGACATGGGCCGCGCGGCGACGCCGGCCGCCGCAAGCGGGGTTTTGCGGACCGGCCTTGTCGTTCTGGCGGTGCTGCTGCTGTCCACCCTGCCGCTGAGCCAGCGGCTCAAGGACGCGCAGGGCGAGGAGGCGCGGCTGATGGGCCGCAGGCTGGACGCGCTGGCCGGTCCGGACGACCTGGTGATCGCGGTCAGCCCCGTGGTCGGCGATCCGATCGGGGTCTATTACAGCCGCAGGCGCGGCTGGGTGTTTCCGCCCGGCGGCGGCGACGGCGACTGGTCCGCCTTCGAGGAGGACGATGCCGCCGCCATCGCGCAGCTTGAGGCGCTTCGCGCGCAGGGTGCGCGCTGGTTCGCGGTGACCCGCAATGCCAAGGACAGCCGCGCCCGGCTGTTCTTCGAGCATCACGCGGGGGTTCTGGACTATCTCGAGGCCAACGCCACGCGCGCCGCGGACAGCAGCAACTATGTGATCTACCGGCTCGACGGCGGCAGCGGCGCCTCGCCGTCGTCGCCGGAGCGGGATATGAGCCAGAGATTCCTGAAATAGACGGCCAGGCCCATCGCCTGGCCGAGCATGAACACCGGGTCCCAGCGGTAGACCGCGTAGGACAGCATCATCACCCCGCCCAGGACCGAGAAATGCCAGAAGGCCACCGGGACCACCGATTTGCCGGCGCGTTCCGAGGACAGCCACTGGACGATGAAGCGCAGCCCGAACATCGCCTGCGCGGCGAAGCCGAGCATCACCCAGAGCAACTCTGAGGCGGTGTCCACGTTGAACAGGGCGAGTAGGTCCATCCCGTTCTCCCTCGGGGCCGGCGCGGCCGGGGCCGCAGGTGGCCGGCCGGCGCAACGGGTCCAGCATCATCCATCCGGCGCGTGCGCGCAACAGGGTCGTGGCGCGCCGGGGCGGGGTTCAGCCGGCCGGCGGCAGCGTGACCACGGCCTCGAACCCGGTTTCGCGGCCCGCAGGAGGCGAGCGCAGCGTGAGCGTTCCTTCCGCGCGCTCGGCGATGGTGCGGGCAATGGCAAGGCCCAGCCCGGTGCCATCCCCCGCGTCCGCGCCCCGCTCGAAGCGCAGCAGCAGGCGATCCAGTGTTTCGGGCGGCACGACCGGTCCCTCGTTAGCGACCGAGAGGGTGCCGTCGCCCGACAGCCGGATCGCGACGGGCCTGTCCGGCGCGCCGTGCTTCAGCGCGTTTTCGATCAGATTGCGGCACAGGATCCCGAAGGCGTCGGGGTCGATGTCGGACAGCACCGGCGCGTCGGGCATGGCCAGCGCCAGCCGGCCGGCCGGGTCGGAGCGCTCGAAATCGGCCGCGACGATCCGCAGCACCGGCCGCAGGTCGGCGGGGTTGCCCGTGCGCAGCCGGCTGCCCTCGGCACGGGCGAGCTGCATCAGCTTTTCCGACAGCCGGGTCAGCCGCTTCAGGCTGGTCTCGATGTCGGCGGCACGCTGGGCGGCCTGCGGGTCGGCCACCTCGGCGCGCAGGCGCTGCGCCTGGGCGATGGCGCCGGCGATGGGGGTGCGCAACTCGTGCGCGGCGTTGGCGGCGAAGCTGCGCTCGGCCTCGAAGGCCGCGTCGAGGCGCTCGAACAGCTGGTTCAGCGCGCCCACCACCGGCGCGACCTCGGTGGGCAGGCCGTCGCCGGGCACCGGCGACAGGTCGCGCGCATGTCGCGCGCCGAGGTCGTCGCGCAGCCGCCGCAGCGGGCGGAAGCTCAGCCGCACCGCGGCCAGGATCCCGATCAGGCTGAGCGGGATCACCACCAGCAGCGGCAGCCCGAGGCCGAGCCGCATCTCGCCGGCGACGGCGGCGCGGTGGCTCAGCGGCTCGGCCACGGCGATGGTGAGGCTCTCGCGCAGGGCGGCGTCGTAATAGAGCCGGTGGGTCGCGGTCTGGCGGAAGCCCGTCCCCGCATAGGGCGGGAAGATGGTCTCGTCGGCGGCATGGGAATGCAGCAGGACCCGGCCCTGCGCGTCGCGGACGATATAGGTGAACAGCTCCTCGTGCTCGCGCAGCGTGGCGATGCGCTGCGCGACGGCCGCCTCGTCGCGCCCGAGAATGTCGAGCACGGCGAGGGGGAGGATCCGCTGCGCCGTCTCCTGCAGCGCCGAATCGAACACCTCGTCCATCTCGTGACGCAGCAGCGCCGAGGTGACCGTGGCCGCCGCGATCCACAGCAGCGTGACCACCAGCCCGATGCCCAGCGCGAGCCGCAGTTGCAGGGAACGCGGCGCGGTCATGCCGTGCCCAGCCGGTAGCCGAGGCCGCGCTCGGTCTCGATGATGGAACGGCCCAGTTTCTTGCGCAGGCGGCTGACATGGACCTCGATCGTGTTGCTCTCGATCTCGGTGTCGAAGGAATAGAGATGCTCTTCGAGTTGTGCCTTGGACAGCAGCTGGCCGGGGCGCTGGACGAAGGCCTCGAACAGCACCCATTCGCGCGCGGTCAGCGGCACCGGGCGGCCGTCCCTGCGGACGCTGCGGGCGCCGAGGTCGATCTCCAGCGCGCCGATCGTGACGATGGGGTTGGGGTTGCCGGCGTAGCGCCGCGCGACCGATCCGATGCGGGCCGACAGCTCCGCCAGGTCGAAGGGCTTGACCATGTAGTCGTCGGCGCCGGCGTTCAGCCCCTCGATGCGGTCCGACACCTGGTCGAGCGCGGTCAGGATGATGACCGGGGTCACGTCGCCCTTCGCCCGGAGCGCGCGCAGGAACGGGATGCCGCGCCCGTCGGGCAGCATCAGGTCGAGAAGCACCAGGTCGTAGCTGGCCGCCGCCATCGCGTCGCCCGCCGCGTCCAGCCGGGTGACCCAATCCGCGGAATGGCCGTCCGCGGCGAGCTGGTCGCGCACGGCGGCGCCCAGAACGGTGTCGTCCTCGATCAGCAGAATACGCATCGTCGCGGTCCCCTTTCCGCTCCAGCCTATCCCCTGCGCGCCTGACGGGAACCTGACATTTTGGTTGCCCGTGCTTCAGGTCTGCGTCAGCTTGAAGGCGCAGGACAGGCGCAAGTTATCTCGGACGGGAGTTTGGACGATGCGGAAGTCCCTGACAATTCTGTCGTTTCTGGCGACCTCCTGCGTGGCCGGCGCGGCCCTTGCCGACGACGATTGCCACGTCCCCATGTCCGAATGGCAGCCGCGCGAGGCGGTGCAGCGCATGGCCGAGGAGCGGGGCTGGACGGTGCGGCGCATCAAGATCGACGATGGTTGCTACGAGATCGACCTGCGCGACGCCGACGGGCGCGCGCTGGAGGTCACGGTCGATCCCGGCACGCTCGGGATCATCGAAATGGAATACGAGGACGAGGGCGCCGCCGACCTGCGCGACGCGCCGTCGCGGGCAGAACCGGGAGCCGTGCCGGGCACGGCCCCCGAAATCAAGGAGAACTGAGAGATGATTCGTGTCTGGGATCCGCTGGTGCGGGTGTTTCACTGGAGCCTCGTGGCCGCCTTCGCGGTGGCGTGGCTCTCGGCCGAAGAGGTGCAGCCGCTGCACGAATGGGCAGGCTATGTCGTCGCCGCGCTGATCGCGGTGCGGGTGGTCTGGGGGGTCGTCGGCTCCCGCTATGCCCGCTTCAGCCAGTTCGTGTGCGGCCCGGGCAAGGTCGTGGACTATCTCCGCGCCATGCTGGGTGGGCACGAGCCGCGCTACATCGGCCACAACCCGGCCGGCGCGGCGATGATCCTTGCCATCCTGATCACGCTTTCCGGCACGGCCTTCACCGGCTGGCTGATGGAGGAAGACGCCGAGCGTCAGGCGGTCATTTCGGCGCTGCCGCAGATCGTGGCCCCTGCCTATGCCGACGAGGAACGGTCGGGCGAGCGCGGCGAGCGTGGCGAAAACGGCGAAGGCCCCGATGGCCCGCTCAAGGAGGTGCACGAGGTTTTCGCCAACCTGATGCTCCTGCTGGTCGGGCTCCATGTCGGCGGTGTCGTGCTGGCCTCGATGCGCCATCGCGAGAACCTCGCGCGGGCCATGATCACCGGCGAGAAACGCGCGCCTGAGCCCGGCGACATTTCCTGATCCCCGTTCCCGAGGGCCTTCCTCTCCCCAAGGCCCGCCCCTGCGCCCCGCCATCCCTCCCCGGCGGGGCGTTTCTTTCCTGACGGCAGGCTGACGGAGAAACCCGGCCGCCGTCAGGAAGCGATCAGGCTGAGGCGGGATGCTCCGGCATCGAACCAGCCACGGGAGATCCCACAATGAAATTCACCCTTGCCCTGCTTGCCGCCTCGACCGCGATCGGCGCGGCCCTCGCCATTCCGGCATCGGGCGCGATCGGCGCGTCCGGGCCCGGCGCCTCGGCGGACCTGCCGGCGGGCCAGGTCCTGGTGCTTGCCAGCGACGATCGCCACGACAAGGAGCATCGCCTGTTCTGGCTGCGGCTTGGCCATGACGACGATGACGATCATCACGGCGATGACGATGACGATGACGATGAAGATGATGAGTGCGACGACGACGACGGCGATGGGCGCGGCTGCCGCGCGGGCGTGAACCCCGCCCCGGCCGGCACGGTCGCGCCGCCCGCCAACGGCCTGTTCGGCCCCGGCGCCACCCCCAAGGCGCAGGTGAACTGATCCGCCCCACGCCCCGCCGGCCGTCGCGCGTCGGCGGGGCGGCGCAAGCGGGGGCGTCGGGCCGCCTCCGCCCGGATGCTGACGACAGGCTGAAGCAGAATCGCCCGCCGCGTCAGCGCCGGATCAGCGTGAGGCCCGACGCTCCGCCCATGAACGCAATCCCTGGAGATACACGATGAAATCCGCTCTTGCCCTGCTTGCCGTCACCACGGCCCTCACGCTGCCGGGCGTGGCCCTGGCCCGTCCGGTCACGCTGACCACGACCCTGAACAATTACGGCGGAGATGGCGCCTATCTCGCCTTCTATGTCACCGACGCGCAGGGGGCCTATGTCGGCAGCCTGTGGATGGCGGGCGGGAAGTCGAAATATTACGAGCATCTCAACGACTGGCATCGCGCCACCGGCGGCAACACCGCCGAGATCAACGGCATCACCGGCGCCAGTGTCGGCGCCGGGCGGGAATTGTCGATCACCCTCGACCTGACGGACGCGCTGTTCGACGCGGGTTACACGCTGCATGTCGATGCGGCGGTCGAGGACATGCGCGATTCCCCCTCCGAGGTGGTGGTGCCGCTGACCGCCGAGGGGGCGGGGCAGGCCCACCGGGGCCGGCGCTACATCGCCGCCGTCAGCTACGACATGTGACCGGGGGAGGCTGCCATGATCCGCTCCCTGCACAGATGGCCCGGCCTGCTGGCGGCGGCGCTGCTGGTGGTGCTCGCGCTCAGCGGCGCGGCCCTGTCCGTCCTGCCCGCGGTCGAGGCGGCGCGCGCGCCCGCCGCGGCCGGACCCGGGCTGAGCGTGGCCGAGCTGACCGGGCGGATCATGGCGGCCTATCCCGGCGTCGAGCAGATCCGCCGCGCGCCCTCGGGCCGCATCACCGCCTACTGGTTCGAGGGCGGCCGCCCCGGCGCGGCGGTGATCGACCCGCGATCGGGGCAGGGCGTGGCATCGGCCGACACGCCGGCGTTCGAGCACTGGCTGACGAAGCTGCACCGCTCGCTCTTCCTCGGCGACGGCGGCCGGATCGCGGTCGCCGCGGGGGCCGCGGCGATGCTGGCGCTGGCGCTGTCGGGCCTCGCGCTGGTCGCGCGCCGCGCGGGCGGGTGGCGGCGGATCTTCGCACCGCTCAAGGGGCCGTTGCCGGGGCGGCTGCATGTCGAGATCGCCCGGCTCTGCGTGTTCGGGCTCACGCTGTCCTCTGCGACCGCGCTGTGGATGAGCGCCTCGACCTTCGGCCTCCTGCCCGAGGGGGCGGGCGCGCCGGGGTTCCCGTCCGCGGTGAGCGGCCAGACCGGCCGCGCCCCCGCCAGCATCGGGGTGCTGCGCGACACGCCGGTTTCGGCGCTGCGGGAGCTGACCTTTCCCTATCCGGGCGACGCGACCGACGCCTTCACGCTGAAGACCGGCGCCGGCGCCGGCTATATCGACCAGGGCACCGGCGCGCTGCTGGCGTGGCGCGACCTTGGCGCGTGGGAGCGGGCGACGGAAACCGTCTACAGGCTGCACACCGGCGAGGGCGCGGCGCTGCTCGGTCTGATCCTCGGGCTGATGGCGTTGGGCGTGCCGGTCATGGCGGGCACGGGCGCGGTGATCTGGGTCGCCGGGCGCCGCGGGCGGCCGCGCCTGCGGTCGAACGCCGCGCCCGGGCAGGCCGACACCATCGTTCTGGTGGGCAGCGAGGGCGGCAGCAGCTGGGGCTTCGCCGCGACGCTGCACGCGGCGCTGACCGCGGCGGGGCAGAGGGTGCACATGGCGCCGATGTCGGGGTTCGCCCCGGCGCGCTACGCCCGGGCGGCGCGCATCGTGGTTCTGGCCGCGACCTATGGCGAGGGGGCGGCGCCGGCCTCGGCGCGGGGCTTCCTCGACCGGCTCGCCGCGCTGCCCGAGGCGCCGCGCGCGCCGCTGGCCGTTCTGGGCTTCGGCGACCGCAGCTTCCCGGCGTTCTGCGCCTTCGCCGACGAGATCCGCCGCGCGGCCGAGGCGAAGGGCTGGGCGCAGCTGCTGCTGATCGACAGGGTGGACCGCCAGTCGCCTCAGGATTTCGCCCGCTGGGGCCGGGCGCTGGGTGCGGCGATGGGAATGCCGCTTGAGCTGAACCACCAGCCGCAGGTGCCGAAAACCGAGGGTCTGACCCTGGTCTCGCGCCGCGATTACGGCGCCGAGGTGCAGGCGCCCACCGCGATCCTGCGCTTCGCCCTGCCGCGGCGGACGCTGTGGCAACGGATCACCGGGCGCGGGCTTGGCCGCTTCGCCGCAGGCGACCTGCTGGGCATCCTGCCCGAGGGCTCCGCCGTGCCGCGGTTCTATTCGCTCGCCTCCGCCAGCTGCGATGGCTTTGCCGAGATCTGCGTGCGCAAGCATCCCGGCGGCCTGTGCTCGGGCCAGCTGATGGAGCTGCGGCCGGGGCAGGGCGTCCGCGCCTTCCTGCGCCGCAATCCCGGCTTCCGCCCCGCGCGCGGGGCCGCGCCGGTGATCCTCGTGGGGGCGGGGACGGGCATCGGTCCGCTGGCCGGCTTCGCCCGGGCGAACCGCCGCGGCCGCCCCCTGCATCTCTATTTCGGCGCGCGCCACCCCGACAGCGACCTGCTCTATGGCCGGGAACTGGCGGAGTGGCAGGCCGGGGGGCGGCTTGCCTCGGTCACCGCCGCCTTTTCGCGCGCGGCCGAGCGCGCCCATGTGCAGGACGCGCTGCGGCGCGACGGGGCGCGGGTGGCGCGGCTGATCGCCGGGGGGGCGCAGGTCATGGTTTGCGGCGGGCGCGAGATGGCCGCCGGGGTCGCGGAGGCGCTGGCCGACATCCTGGCCCCCGCCGGCCTGACCCCCGCCATGCTGAAAGCCGAGGGACGCTATGCCGAAGACGTTTACTGAGCTGACCCGCCACGCGCTGAACGGCCCGACGATGGGCACGCGCTGGTCGGCGCTGTTCCACATGCCGCCCGGGTTCGACGTCGCGCCCGTGCGTGCCGCGATGGCCGCCGCCGTGGCCGAGGTGGACGCGCAGATGTCCACCTGGCGGGCCGAAAGCGACCTGATGCGCCTGAACGCGGCCGCGCCCGGCGCATGGGTCGCCGTGCCGGAGCGCCTGGCGGAGGTGCTGGCCTGCGGTCTGCGCGTCGGGCGCGAGTCCGGCGGCGCCTTCGACATCGGCATGGGCGACGCGGTGGCGGCCTGGGGCTTCGGCCCCGCCGCGGCGGCGCCGGAGCGGATCCGCCAGGCCCTCGCCGCGCCGCGCCGGCCCGCCCATGAATTGCTGGAGCTGGACGCGGCGAAGCTGCGCGCGCGCAAGCACGGGGCGCTGTCGCTCGATCTTTGCGGGATCGCCAAGGGTTATGGCGTGGACCGCCTGGCCGAGACCGCGCGGGCCTTCGGCATCGACGCCGCCCTTCTGGGCATCGACGGCGAATTGCGCGCGCTGGGCCTCCAGCCCGACGGCGCGCCCTGGGCGGTCGCGGTCGAGCGCCCCGATGCCGCCGCCCGCGCGCCGCTGTCGATCCTCGCGCTCTCGGATGGGGCGGTGGCCACCTCGGGCGATTACCGCCACTGGGTCGAGGTCGGCGGGCGGCGGCTGTCGCACACGATGGACCCGCGCCGGGGCGGGCCGCTGCCGCGCTCTCCGGCCTCGGTGACGGTGGTGGCCGGGACCTGCATGGTGGCCGATGCCTGGGCCACGGCACTGATGGTCATGGGCAGCGGCGAGGGCGCGGATTTCGCGCGGCGCCGGGGGCTTGACGCGCTGTTTCTCGATCGGGACGCGGGGGGCGGCTTGCGTCAGACGCCGGTGGGTCCCCTGTTCGCGGCGTGACGCCGCGGCCCCGCGGGCGGCGGGGCATGCAACGCTTGTGATCCGATCGGCAATTGCCGTATGCCGGTCCGGGGGAGCGACGCGATGCTCGTTGCATCCGCAAGTCGGGGTCAGGGCGTTGGCATTCACAATCCGGCAGCTTCAGTATTTCGTGGCGGTGGCCGAGCACGGCTCGGTCAGCCGGGCGGCGCATGCGCTGGCGATTTCGCAATCCGCCGTGACCGAGGCGGTCAAGTTCCTCGAAGAGGATCTGGGCGTGAAGCTGTTCGAGCGCCATTCGCGCGGCCTCAACGTCACGCACAAGGGGCACCAGTTCCTGCGCCACGCCACCTCGATCCTGTCGGAGGTCTCCGGCGCCCGCCGCGCCCTGGCCGAGGAGACCGAGGCGATCAGGGGGCATCTGCATCTCGGCGTGACCTCGCTGATGGCGGGCTATGTGATGTCCGACCTTCTGGCCAAATACCGCCGCGCCAACCCCCAGGTCGAGGTTTCGGCGATCGAGGACAACGGCGAGTATCTCGAACATCTTCTGATCGGGGGTGAGCTGGACGTCGCCGTGATGGTGATCTCCAACCTGCACGACAAGCTGGCCCTCCAGGTCGAGATCCTGGACGTGTCGCCCTATCGGCTGTGGCTACCCATCGGCCATCCCCTGACCCGGCAGGACAGCGTCAATGTCGGCGATCTGGCCGGCGAACAGCTGATCATGCTGGACATCGACGAGATGGGCGAGGCGGCGATGAAGCTGCTGTCGGCGCTGGGCACGCGGCCCAAGATCGCCTTCCGCACCCGCTCGGTCGAGGCGGTGCGCAGCCTCGTCGCGACCGGCGCCGGGATCGCCCTGCTGCCCGATCTGGTCTACCGGCCCTGGTCGCTCGAAGGCGACCGGATCGAATCGCGCGACGTTTCGGGCACGCTGCCGGTGGTGCAGGTCGGCATGGTCTGGCGCAAGGGGTCGCCGCTGTCGGCGGCGGCAAAGGATTTCATCTCCATCGCCAAGGGGCAGCAGACGGCGCGGGAGCGCTGAGCCTGATATCGGAAATGCCGATATCATGTTTCTGGTTAATGAATTTGTGAATTCATGCCGCTCCCCCCATGCTCTTCGCAAACAATAAGGGGCGCGGGACTGCGCCCTCTCCAACTGTCCACATGAGGGAGTCTTCCATGAACATGTTTCTGAAATCCTGCACCGTGCTGGCCGTGGCCGGCACCCTGGCCGGTCAGGCGGCGGCCGCCGAGATGCTGACCGAGGTCGGCCCCGGCGAAGGCCAGGTCAACATCGTGGCCTGGCCCGGCTATATCGAACGCGGCGAGACCGACGCGGCCTTCGACTGGGTGACCAAGTTCGAGGCGGCCACCGGCTGCCAGGTCAACGTCAAGACCGCCAACACCAGCGACGAGATGGTCGCGCTGATGAACGAGGGCGGCTTCGATCTGGTGACGGCCTCGGGCGATGCCTCGCTGCGGATGATCGCGGGCAAACGCGTGCAGCCGATCAACATCGACCTGATCCCCAGCTGGGGCAGCGTGGACGACCGTCTGAAGGAGGCGCCTTGGCACTATGTCGATGGCCAGCATTATGGCACGCCCTACATGTGGGGCCCGAACGTGCTGATGTATTCGACCGAGGCGTTCGACCAGGCGCCCGAAAGCTGGTCGGTGGTGTTCGAGGAGATGACCCTGGCCGACGGCAAGTCCAACAAGGGCCGGGTGCAGGCCTATGACGGCCCGATCCATATCGCGGATGCCGCCAACTATCTGATGTATCACCGCCCCGAGCTGGGCATCACCTCGCCCTACGAGCTGAACCAGGAGCAATACGACGCAGCCCTCGACCTGCTGCGCGGCCAGCGCGAGCTGGTGGCGCGCTACTGGCATGACGCCTTCATCCAGATCGACGACTTCAAGAACGAGGGCATGGTCGCCTCGGGCTCCTGGCCGTTCCAAGTGAACCTGCTGCAGGCCGACGGCGTCAAGGTCGCCTCGGTGATCCCGCAGGAGGGCGCCACCGGCTGGGCCGACACCACCATGCTGCACGCCGAGGCCGAGAACCCGAACTGCGCCTACATGTGGATGGAGCACACGCTGTCCTCGAACCTGCAATCGGACCTGTCGGTCTGGTTCGGCGCGGTGCCGTCGGTTCCGGCCGCCTGCACCGACGGGCGCGGCATGCAGAATGCCGAAGGCTGCTCGGCCAACGGCCTGGACGATTTCGACCGGATCAAGTTCTGGCAGACCCCGGTTTCCAAATGCGAGAGCCAGGGCAGCTGCGTGCCCTACTACCGCTGGGTCTCCGACTATATCGGGGTGATCGGCGGCCGCTGATCCGACCCACCAACGCCCGCCGCCCCCGGGGCGGCGGGCCAGCACGACAGGAATTCCATGACAACCGCTGTACGTTTCACCGGCGTTTCTCGCCATTTCGGGTCTGTCCGGGCCGTGGACGGGGTCGATATCGAGATCGCCGAAGGGGAGTTCTTCGCCATGCTCGGGCCGTCGGGCTCGGGTAAGACGACCTGCCTGCGCCTGATCGCGGGATTCGAGCAGCCCACCGCCGGTGAGATCGCCATTTTCGGCGAGCCCGCGCAGGGCGTGCCGCCCTACAAGCGCCATGTGAACACCGTGTTCCAGGATTATGCGCTGTTCCCGCATCTCAGCGTAATCGACAACGTGGCCTATGGCCTGATGATCGCGGGCCAGCCGAAGGCGCAGCGCCGCCGCGCCGCCGAGGAGGCGCTGGAGATGGTCGCGCTGCCCGGCTACGGCACGCGCAAGCCCTCCGAGCTGTCGGGCGGCCAGCGCCAGCGGGTCGCCCTGGCCCGGGCGCTGGTCAACCGCCCCAAGGTGCTGCTGTTGGACGAGCCGCTGGGCGCGCTGGACCTGAAGCTGCGCGAGCAGATGCAGGAAGAGCTGAAGGCGCTTCAGCGCAAGCTGGGCATCACCTTCGTCTTCGTCACGCACGACCAGGGCGAGGCGCTGTCCATGGCCGACCGGGTCGCGGTGTTCAACGAGGGCAGGATCGTCCAGGTCGGCCAGCCGCAGGACATCTATTACCGCCCCGAGGTGCCCTTCGTGGCGGATTTCGTGGGCTCATCCAACGTCTTCCCGCCGGATCTGACCGAGCGGCTGACGGGCAAACGCGCCCATGCCGCCCTGCGCCCCGAGGCCGTGCGCCTCGGCGCCGAGGGCCACGGGGCGACGGTGCGCGGCAGCAGCTTCATCGGCACGGCCACCAAGGTCGCGCTGGACATGGATGGCATCCCGATGATCGCGCTGCTGCCCAAGGGCGCCCCCGTGCCCGAGGCGGGCGCGCAGGTGCGTGTGAGCTGGGCCGACGAGGACCTGCATGTGATGGACCCGAACGCATGAGCGATGCAGCGATCGAAACCCCGCGCAGGGCAGGCTGGCTGACGTCGGTGTCGGACAGCCTCTGGCGCAACCCGCGGCTGCTGATCTTCCTGCTGCTGACGCCGCCGGCGCTGTGGCTGGGGATCATCTATCTCGGCTCGCTCTTCGCGCTGCTGGCGCAGAGCTTCTTCTCGATCGACGAGTTCTCGGGGGTGATCGTCTACGAATTCACCCTCAAGACCTACCGGGAGCTGTTCACGCCGGCGAATTTCGACATCATCATCCGCACCGTGGTGATGGCCGCGGCGGTGACGCTGGCCGCGGTGATCGTGAGCTTTCCCATCGCCTATTACGCAGCGCGCTACGCGCGCGGCAAATGGAAGGCGGTCTTCTACCTCGGCGTCATGCTGCCGCTGTGGTCGAGCTACCTGGTCAAGGTCTATTCGTGGAAGCTGATCCTGGCCAAGGAGGGCATCCTGAACTGGCTGTTCGAGGCGCTGCACCTGACCTGGCTGCTGAACGCCTATCTGTCGATTCCGGTGATCGGCGGCAATTCCCTCTCGGTCAGCTGGACCGGAACCTTCCTGGTGTTCCTCTATGTCTGGTTGCCCTTCATGGTGCTGCCGATCCAGGCCTCGCTGGAGCGCATCCCGGCCTCGATGCTGGAGGCGTCGGGCGACCTGGGCGCGACGCCCGCCCAGAGCTTCCGCCATGTGCTGCTGCCGCTGTCGCTGCCGGGGGTCATCGCCGGGTCGATCTTCACCTTCTCGCTGACGCTGGGCGATTACATCATCCCGCAGATCGTCGGCTCGTCGCGCCGGTTCATCGGCCAGGCGGTCTATGCCTATCAGGGCACCGCCGGGAACATCCCGCTGGCCGCCGCCTTCGCCGTCGTGCCGATCGTGATCATGGGCGTCTATCTGTGGATCGCCAAACGGAACGGAGCCTTCGATGCACTCTGACCGCGCGCCAATGGGGCTCAAGATCGCCGCCGGGGCAGGGCTGGCCTTCATGCATCTGCCGCTGATCCTGATCTTCGTCTACGCCTTCACCACCGAGGAGAAATCCTATCAGTGGCCGCCCCCGGGCCTGACCCTGAAATGGTTCGCTGTCACCTGGGGCCGCGCCGATGTCTGGGAGGCGCTGTCGCTGTCGCTGCGCGTCGCCGCGATCTCCACCGCGATCGCGCTGGTGCTGGGCACGCTCTGCGCCGCCGCCGTGAGCCGGTCGAAATTCTTCGGCCGCGAGGCGATCTCGCTGATGGTGATCCTGCCGATCGCGCTGCCCGGCATCATCACCGGCATCTCGCTGCGCGCGGCCTTCAACCTGGCGGATATCCCGTTCAGTTTCTGGACCATCGTCCTGGGTCACGCGACCTTCTGCGTGGTGGTGGTCTACAACAACGCGGTGGCACGGTTCCGCCGGATCTCCGGCTCGCTGATCGAGGCGTCTCTGGATCTTGGCGCGGACAGTTTCCAGACCTTCCGCCATGTGATCCTGCCCAATATCGCGACCGCCCTTCTGGCGGGCGGGATGCTGGCCTTCGCGCTGAGCTTCGACGAGGTGATCGTGACCACCTTCACCGCCGGCCAGCAGCAGACCCTGCCGATCTGGATGCTGGAAGAGCTGGTCCGCCCGCGCCAGCGGCCCGTGACCAACGTGGTCGCGATGGTCGTGGTGCTGGTCACCTTCCTGCCGATCCTCGGCGCCTACTACCTCACCCGCGGCACGGAAAGCGTCGCCGGCCAGGGCAAATGACAAAAGGGAGAGCCCAAATGGAAACCAAGATGCTGATCGGATCGTCCTTCGAGGCCGGCACCGAGACCGAAGAGACCGTCCTCAACCCGCGCACCGGAGAGACCATCCTCAAGATGCCCGAGGCCAATGCCGGCCAGATCGACCGCGCCGTGGCCGCCGCTCGGCAGGCTTTCGCCAGCTGGTCTCGCACCACGCCGGGCGAGCGCTCGGCCAAGCTTCTGGCCATCGCCGACGCGATCGAGGGCAACCTCGAGGAACTGGCGCGGCTGGAGGCGCTGAACTGCGGCAAGCCGATCAACGAGGTCCGCACCGCCGAGGTGCCTGCGGTGGCCGACTGCTTCCGCTATTTCGCGGGGGCGGTGCGCAACATGCACGCCCCGGCGGCGGGCGAATACATGGAGGGGCACACCTCGATGATCCGGCGCGACCCGATCGGCGTCGTCGCCTCGATCGCGCCCTGGAACTACCCGATGATGATGATGGCGTGGAAGCTGGCGCCGGCGCTGGCGGGCGGCAACACCGTGGTGCTGAAGCCCTCCGAGCAGACGCCGCTGACGGCGCTGAAGCTGGCCAAGATCATGGCCGACATCCTGCCCGAGGGCGTGGTCAACGTGATCGTGGGGCAGGGCGCCAGCGTCGGCAACACGCTGATCAACCATCCCGGCGTTGACATGGTGTCGATCACCGGCGACATCGCCACCGGCAAGAAGGTGCTGCAGGCCGCCGCCAACAGCGTCAAGCGCACGCATCTGGAGCTGGGCGGCAAGGCGCCGGTCATCATCTATGACGACGCCGATCTCGTCCGCGTCGTCGAGGGGCTGAAGGCCTTCGGCTACTACAACGCCGGGCAGGACTGCACCGCCGCCTGCCGCATTTACGCCGGCGCGAAGATCTACGAGAAGCTGGTGGCGGAGCTGTCGCAGGCCGCCGCCTCGATCGTCTACGACAACGCGGACGACACGCTGAACGAGATCCCGCCGCTGATCAGCCAGCGACAGTGCGACCGCGTGGCGAGCTTCGTCCAGCGCGCCGCCGAGCAGCCGCATATCGAGGTCACCACCGGCGGCGCGGTGCATCAGGGGGCGGGATTCTACTATCAGCCGACCGTGATCGCGGGCGCCCTGCAGCACGACGAGATCGTCCAGCGCGAGGTGTTCGGCCCCGTGGTCTCTGTCACCCGCTTCACCGGGGACGACGACGTCATCGCCTGGGCCAACGACAGCCAGTATGGCCTCGCCTCCTCGGTCTGGACCTCGGATATCGGGCGGGCGATGGACGCCTCCTCGCGGCTGCAATACGGCTGCACCTGGGTGAACACGCATTTCATGCTGGTTAACGAGATGCCGCATGGCGGGTTGAAGCAATCCGGCTACGGCAAGGACATGTCGATGTATGCCCTGGAGGATTACACCGCCGTCCGCCATGTCATGATCGCGCATTGATCCCCCTGAGCTGCCGCGGCGCCCGCCGCGGCAGCGCCAGCCCGAAACCGGCGGCCGGGCAAGCGCGGCCCCGGTGGTTTTCCCTCCTCGGATCTGCCAATCATCGCCCCGGGCGATGGAAAGCCGCGGCCGCGCCGCCCTTGCGCACGCGCACGCGTCCCGGGCGGTCATCTTCGGTCTGGGCGGGCGGGGCCTTTGCGGCTAGGGTCCGGGGAACCGGGATCTGGCATGGGATGAGAGATGAGCGGCAGAGAGCTTCCGCGCAAAGACCTTTTCGATCTCCCCGAGGGGGTGATCTATCTCGACGGCAATTCGCTGGGCCCGCTGCCCAAGGGCGCGGCGGAGCGCGCGCTGACCGTGCTGCGCGACGAATGGGGCGGTGAACTGATCAAGGCGTGGAACAGCGCCGACTGGATCTCGCTGCCGCGGCGCGTGGGCGACCGGATCGCCCCGCTGATCGGCGCGCCCGAGGGCTCGGTCGCTACCGGCGACACGCTGTCGATCAAGGTCTACCAGGCGCTGGCCGCCGCGCTGAGGCTGCGGCCCGACCGCCGCGTGATCCTGTCGGACAGCGGCAATTTTCCCACCGATCTCTACATGGCGCAGGGGCTGATCGACACCATCGGCAAGGGCCATGCGCTGCGCACCCCCGCGCCCGGGGACGTGGCCGAGGCGATCACCGACGAGGTGGCCGCGGTGATGCTGACCCATGTCGATTACCGCTCGGGTCGGATGCATGACATGGCGGCGATCACCAGGCGCGCTCATGCGGCCGGCGCGGTGATGATCTGGGACCTCGCGCATAGCGCGGGCGCGGTGCCGGTGAACCTGACGGCGTGCAATGCCGAGTTCGCGGTCGGCTGCACCTACAAATACCTCAACGGCGGCCCCGGCGCGCCGGCCTTCATCTATGCCCGCCCGGATATCGTGGACGAGGTGCAGCCCGCGCTGGCGGGATGGATGGGCCATGATGCGCCCTTCGCGATGGAACTGGGCTATCGCCCCGCCATGTCGACCGAGCGGCTGCGCGTGGGCACGCCCCCGATCGTCCAGCTGTCGATCCTGCAACAGGCGCTGGGCGTCTGGGACGGGGTGGAGATGGCCGATATCCGCGCCGCCTCCATCGCCCTGTCCGAGCGTTTCATAACCGAGGTCGAGGCGCGCTGCCCGCAGCTGGTGCTGGCCTCGCCGCGCGACGCGCAGGCGCGCGGCTCGCAGGTGTCCTTCGCCTTCGAACATGGCTACGCCGCCATGCAGGCGCTGATCGAGCGCGGCGTGATCGGCGATTTCCGCGCCCCCAACATCATGCGCTTCGGCTTCGCGCCGCTCTATCTCGACGCGGCGGATATTGTCAGGGCTGCCGAAACCATCGAGGATGTCATATCAAACGAGCTGTGGCGGGACGCGAAATACCACAGCGTTTCGCGCGTGACCTGACCGCAAGCCACCAAGAGAGGACTGCAATGACCTGCCTGTTCATCCAGATCCAATGTCGCCCCGGCACCACCTACAGGGTGGCCGATGCGATCGCCCTGCGCGAGATCCATTCGGAACTCTACTCCGTCAGTGGCCAATACGACCTGCTGATGAAGATGTATGTGCCCGAGGGCGAGGATGTCGGGAAATACATCAACGAGAACCTGCTGGACATCGACGGGATCGAGCGCACCTACACCACCCTGACCTTCAAGGCGTTCTGAGGCCGCAGGGCAGGCGCGCCGCCCATTTCCGAACAGACACAGCCCGTTTCGCAAGGCATGGGCAAGACATTCGGCCCCGGTCAGCGGGGCCACATCTTCACCAACAGGAGAGACCAATGAGTATTGCAAGAACCATCTCGACCGCCGCGATCGCGGCCGCGATCGCGCTGGGCGCGGCATCGGCCCGGGCCGAGGGCGTCAAGGTCGGCATGATCACCACCCTGTCGGGCGGCGGCGCCGGCCTCGGTATCGACGCCCGCGACGGCTTCATGCTGGCGGTCAAGCAGGCCGGCGACGCCGGCATCGAGGTCATCATCGAGGATGACCAGCGCAAGCCCGATGTCGCGGTGCAGCTGGCCGACAAGATGATCCAGTCTGACAAGGTGGACGTTCTGACCGGCATCATCTGGTCGAACCTCGCGATGGCGGTGGTTCCCGCGGCCGTCGCGCAGGGCAAGTTCTACCTCTCGGTCAACGCCGCGCCCTCGGCGCTGGCGGGCAAGGGCTGCAACCCGAACTATTTCTCGGTCGCCTATCAGAACGACAACCTGCACGAGGCGGCCGGCGCCTATATCGCCAATGCCGGCTACAAGAAGCCGTTCATCCTCGCCCCCAACTACCCGGCGGGCAAGGACAGCCTGACCGGCTTCAAGCGGTTCTACACCGGCGAGCTGGCGGGCGAGGTCTACACCAAGCTCGGCCAGACCGACTATGCCGCCGAGATCGCCCAGATCCGGGCCTCCGGCGCGGACAGCGTGTTCTTCTTCCTGCCCGGCGGCATGGGGATTTCCTTCATGAAGCAATACGCCGACAGCGGCGTCGGCCTGCCGGTCGTGGGCCCGGCCTTCAGCTTCGACCAGGGCATCCTGGGCGCCGTGGGCGAGGCCGCGCTGGGGGTGAAGAACACCTCGCAGTGGAGCAAGGACATCGACAACGCCGCCAACAAGGCCTTCGTCGAAAGCTTCCAGGCCGAATACGGCCGCCTGCCGTCGCTTTACGCGGCGCAGGGCTTCGACACCGCGAACCTGCTGATCTCGGCCCTGGCCAAGGCGGATATCTCGGATGCCGATGCCTTCCGCGCGGCGCTGGAGGCGGCGGATTTCGCCTCCGTGCGCGGTGATTTCGCCTTCGCGCCGAACAACCACCCGATCCAGGACATCTATGTCCGCGAGGTGATCAAGGAAGGCGAGGTGATCACCAACAAGATCGTCGGCGTCGCGATCGAGGACCGCTCGAACGCCTATGTGGACGAGTGCAAGATGTAAGACCCCGGCGCCGGGCGGCCGCGTGCCGCCCGGCGCCCTGACGGGATAGGCGGATGTCCACTCTCCTTCTGATCGAACAGGTGCTGAACGGCCTGCAACTCGGCGTCATGCTGTTTCTGATGGCCGCCGGGCTGACCCTGATCTTCGGGGTCATGGGGCTGATCAACCTCGCGCATGGCTCGCTTTACATGGTTGGCGCCTTCGCGGCGGCGGCGGTGGCGGCGGCCACGGGGTCGTTCCTGCTGGCGCTGGCGGCGAGCCTGGCGGCGGCGGCCGCCGCCGGCGCGGTGATCGAGCTGGGCGTGATCCGGAGGCTTTACGACCGCGACCACCTCGATCAGGTGCTGGCCACCTTCGCGCTGATCCTGGTCTTTTCCGAAGGCACGCGGTGGATCTTCGGCTCCTTCCCGCTGTTTCTCGAGGTGCCGGATTACCTGTCAGGGCCGGTCACGCTGTTCGGCGGCATCCAGTATCCGCTTTACCGGCTGGTGATCATCCTGGCGGGGCTGGGGATCGCGGCCGGGCTGTTCCTGCTGATCGGGCGCACCCGGATCGGCATCCAGATCCGCGCCGGCGAGGCCGACCGCGAGATGATCGCGGCGCTGGGGATCGACATCACCCGGCTCTACACGCTGGTCTTCGCGCTGGGCGCGGCGCTGGCGGGGCTGGCGGGTGCGCTGGTGGGCGCGATCCAGTCGGTGCAGGTGGGCATGGGCGAGCCGGTCTTGATCCTGGCCTTCGTGGTGATCGTCATCGGCGGCATCGGCTCGGTCAAGGGGGCGCTGGTGGGCGCGCTTCTGGTGGGGCTGACCGATACGCTGGGGCGCAGCTTCCTGCCCGGGCTGTTCGGCCTGATCATGGAGCCGGCGGCGGCCACCACGGTGGGCTCGGCGCTGGCCTCGATGGCGATCTACATCCTGATGGCGGGCGTGCTGCTGTTCCGCCCCCGCGGCCTGTTCGGGGTGGCATAGATGCGGGAACGGCATATCAACGCAATTCTGCTGGGCGGGCTGCTGGCGACCGCGCTGGCGGCCTGGGGGCTGGACCAGCCCTTCACCATCACGCTGGCGACCAAGGTCGCGATCCTCGCGCTGGCGGGCGTCGGGCTGAACATCACGCTGGGCCTCGGCGGCATGATCAGCCTCGGCCATGCGGCGTTCTTCGGGATCGGTGGCTATGCCATGGGCATCCTCGCCAGCCACGCCCAGAATTACACGCCGCTGATGGAGGCGCCCCTGCTGATCGAGGGCACCAACTCCATGCCGGTGATCTGGCTGGTGGCGATCGCCGCCAGCGCCCTTGCCGCGCTGGTGATCGGCGCGCTGTCGCTGCGCACGACGGGGGCCTATTTCATCATGGTCACGCTGGCCTTCGGCCAGATGCTTTACTACTTCGCCATCTCCTGGCCCGCCTATGGCGGCGAGGATGGGCTTTCGATCTATGTGCGCAACGGGTTTCCGGGGCTGAACACGCTGGACCCGATCCAGTTCTTCGGCCTGTGCTTCGTCCTTCTCTGCCTTGTGCTGCTGTTCGTCGCACGCCTTGGCCGCGCGCCCTTCGGGCTGGCGCTGACCGCGGCACGGCAGGTGCCCGCGCGGGTCGAGGCGGTGGGTCTGTCTCCCTACCGGCTGCAACTGGTGGCCTTCGTGCTGTCGGGGGCGATCACCGGGCTGGCGGGCGCGCTCTTCGCCGATCTCAACCGCTTCGTCAGCCCGGCCATGTTCAGCTGGCAGACCAGCGGAGAGATCATGGTCTTCGTGATCCTTGGCGGCGTGGCGCGGCTGTGCGGGCCGGTCGCCGGCGCCGCGCTGTTCATTTTGCTGGAGCACTGGCTGGGCGCGCTGTCGGAGTTCTGGCACATCTACCTTGGCGCGCTGCTGCTGATCGTGGTGCTGTTCGCGCGGGGTGGGCTGATCGGCCAGATCGCGGGGCGGGAGGCGGCGCATGACTGAGCCCGTCCTTTCCGTCCGTAACCTCGAAAAATCTTTCGGCGCGCTGAAGGCCACCGACGGCGTGTCGCTGGACCTGCGGCCGGGCGAGATCCACGCGCTGATCGGCCCGAATGGGGCAGGGAAGTCCACGCTGATCGGCCAGATCGCCGGGAATATCCGGCCCGACCGCGGCGAGGTCCGCTTTGCCGGGCGCGACGTGACCGGGCTGCCGACCGGCGCGCGGGCGCGGATGGGGCTGGGGCGGACCTTCCAGATCTCGGCGCTGGCGATGGAGCACACGGTGCTGCAGAACGTCGTGCTGGGTGCGCTGGCCGCGCGGGGCGGGGCGATGCGGTTCTGGAGGCCGGTGCTGCAGGACGGCGCATTACTGGAGCAGGCCGAGGCGGCGCTGGGGCGCGTGGGCCTGTCCGAGCACACCGCCGCGCGCACCGCCGAGCTGAGCCACGGCCAGCGCCGCCAACTGGAGGTCGCGGTCGCGCTGGCGCTGAGGCCGCGCGCCTTCCTGATGGACGAGCCGATGGCGGGGCTGGGCGCCGAGGGCTCGAAACAGCTGACAGGGTTCCTCGACGGGTTGCGGGCGGAGGCGCCGATCCTGCTGGTGGAGCATGACATGGATGCCGTCTTTGCGCTGGCCGACCGGATCAGTGTGCTGGTCTACGGCCGGGTCATCGCCACCGGCACCGCAGAGGAGATCCGCGCCAGCCGCGAGGTCCGCGAAGCCTATCTGGGGGAGGAGGACGCATGAGCCTGCTGGAGCTGGAAGGTGTCGAAGCGGTCTACGGCACGACGCAGGCGCTGTTCGGCGTGGACCTCGCGCTGGGCGAGGGCGAGGTGCTGGCGCTGATGGGCCGCAACGGCATGGGCAAATCGACCACGGTCAAGGTGATCTGCCGTCTGCTGCCACAAAGCGCGGGGCTGGTGCGTTTCGACGGTCGGCTTCTGGCCGGGATGCCGGCGCATCGGGTGGCGCGGCTGGGTGTCGGGCTGGTGCCCGAGGGGCGGCGCTGTTTCGCCAATCTCACGGTGCGCGAGAACCTGATCGCCGCGGCGCGGCCGGGCGACTGGACGCTCGCGCGGGTGCATGACCTTTTTCCGCGGCTGGCCGAGCGGGCGGGGCAGCGCGCGGCGCTGCTCTCGGGCGGCGAGCAGCAGATGCTGGCCATCGGGCGGGCGCTGATGACCAACCCCAAGCTGCTGATCCTCGACGAGGCGACCGAGGGGCTGGCCCCGATCCTGCGCCAGGCGATCTGGGACGTGATTGCCCGGATCAAGCGCGAGACCGGCCTGTCGATCCTGGTGATCGACAAGTCGCTGCGCGAGCTGTCGCAGGTCGCCGACAAGGCGGTGATTCTCGAACGCGGCCGTTCGGTCTGGAGCGGGGCGTTTTCCGACCTGGATGCCGGGGTGGCCGGGCAATATCTCGGCGTTTGACGCGGGCGGGGCGCGGCGCTGACGTCAGGTCATCCCGTCCGCGCTGTCGCCCCCAAGGCCATTGACAGGCGATCTGCCGCCGCGCTTATATTTTGACCAATAACTAAAAAATCGGTGACCCGAGCCTCCTCATCCCGTCTGTGGGGGATGGGCGCGAGGGCGAAATCCTTGCCGGACTGTCGCATTACTGTCGTCAACTCATGGCAGGTGGCGTGCGTGACCGGAAAGCTCAATTGATAGGGAGCGATTATGAAACTCTTCACACTCAAGATGCCGCTTGTGCTGTCGGCGGCCATCGCGACGGCGGCGGGGCTGGCGGACGCGGCCAGCGCCGAGACCCTGCGCCTGCTGACCTGGGGCGGCTATGCGCCCGAGAACGTCGTCGCGATGTTCGAGAAGGAAACCGGCATCACCGTCGAGGTCACCAAGTCGAACAACGAGGAAATGATCGCCAAGCTGCGCGCCACCGGCGGCGGCGGCTTCGACCTCGCCCAGCCCAGCCAGGACCGCATCGCCGGCCCGCAGGAAGAGTTCGGCATCTACAAGCCCATCGACCTGTCCAAGATCGACGCCTCGCTCTTCATCCCCTCGATGCTGGAGGCCACCAAGGCCAACACCACCGTCGGCGGCGAGGTCTACGGCGTGCCCCATGTCTGGGGCACCAGCGGCCTGGTGGTCGATACCGCGAAGGCGGGCATGGTCAGGGATTACACCGACCTGTGCGGCGACGCGGTGGCCGGCAAGGTCTCCTACCGGCTGAAGCGCCCGACGCTGATCGGCTTCGCCTTCGCCATGGGGCTCGACCCCTTCGCGGCCTATGGCGACGAGGCCGCCTACAAGCAGGTCATCGACCAGGTCGAGGCCAAGCTGATCGCGTGCAAGCCCGGCGTGAAGACCTATTGGGGCGGCGGCGACGAGCTGATGGGGCTGATGCGTTCCGGCGAGGTCGTGGCCTCGATGGCCTGGGATACCGGCGGCTGGAAGCTGAACGCCGACAACCCCGACATCACCTTCGTCGCGCCCGCCTCGGGTGCGCTGGGCTGGATCGACACCTTCGCCCTGCCGAAAAAGACCAAGGCCGAGGATGCCGCCTATCAGTGGATCAACTTCGTGATGCGCCCCGATATCGCGGCGATGATCACCGAGGCCGCCGGCAACTTCACCGCCTCCAAGGGCGCCGACGAATTCGTCTCGGCCGAGCTGAAGGCGCGCTACCAGGCCAGCTTCCCGCCCGAAGCAGTGGACAACATCAAGTGGTATCCGCCGGTGCCCGCGGGCCTGGAAGTGATCGAGGGCGCGGCCCTCGACCGGGTCAAGGCGGCCAACTGACCCCGCCCGACACATGGCGGCACCCGCGCAGGCGGGTGCCGTTTCCTTTTCCCGGAAAAGCCCAGTCTGCCATGCTCCCCGATCTCGAATGCGCGAACCTGACCAAGACATTTGACGCCACCGCCGCGGTGCGGGACGTGTCTTTCGCGGTGCCGCCCGGCGCCTTCTTCTCGATCCTCGGACCCTCGGGCTGCGGCAAGACCACGATCATGCGGATGATCGCGGGGTTCCTGGAGCCCAGCGGCGGCGACATCCTGATCAGGGGGAAATCGGTGCTGAACGTGCCGCCGAACAGGCGCCCGGTGAACATGGTGTTCCAGCACCTCGCGCTGTTCCCGATGATGACCATCGCCGAGAATATCGGCTACGGGCTGCGCCGCGCCGGGATGCCGAAACCCGAGATCGAGCGCAAGGTCGGCGAGGCGCTGGAGCGGATCGGCCTGCCGGGCATCGGCAACCGCAAGGTCGATGAGCTGTCGGGCGGCCAGAAGCAGCGGGTCGCCATCGCGCGCTGCATGGTGCTGGAGCCCGACGTGCTGCTGCTGGACGAGCCGCTGGGCGCGCTGGACCTGAAGCTGCGCGAGCACATGAAGATCGAGCTGAAGAAGCTGCAGAGCGCCTTCAACACCACCTTCGTCTACATCACCCACGACCAGTCCGAGGCGCTGGTGATGTCCGACCAGATCGCGGTGATGAACCACGGCCGGTTCGAACAGCTGGGCACCGCGCGCGAACTCTACTACCGCCCCGAGACCGCCTTCGTCGCGGGCTTCGTGGGCGAGGCCAACCGCTGGCGCGGCAAGGTGGAACGCGTGAACGGCGACGCGCTGGAGCTGCGGACCGAGACCGGGATCGTGATGAAGGGGGCGCGGCACGGACGCGCGCTCAACCCCGGCGACAGCGCCGAGATCTTCGTCCGCCCCGAGGCGATCCGCGTCGCCCGTGACGAAAGAGAGGTGGCGCATTTCGAGAACCGGATCTGCGGTACCGTCACCAGCCTTCTGTTCAACGGCGCGGCCAGCCGCATCCTGGTGCGCGACGACGGCAACGGCGCCGAAATCGAGGTCGCCATTCCGCAATCGGGCGACTACGCCACGCTGAGCAGGGGGGCGTCGATCCATATCGGCTGGTCCGGCGATCAGGCCAATTGCTTCCCCGCGGGCAGCGCCTGAGATGCGCGCGCAATCGAGACTGGGGCTGTTCCTGCTGCTGACGCCGCTGCTGCTGTGGCTCACGCTGCTGATCGTCATCCCGCATATCGACATGCTGCTGGTGTCGCTGCGCGAGCGGGTGGGGGTGGGCGAATACCGGACCAGCCTCGCCAACTACCTGACGTTTCTGACCGAGCCGCTCTATCTCTGGACCTTCCTGCGCACGGCGCTGATGTCGGTTCTTGCGACGGCGCTGACGCTGCTCATCGCCTTCCCGGTCTCCTACTACATCGCCAAGATCGCCAAGGGGCGGGTTCAGTCGGCGCTGTTCCTGCTCTGCCTCGTGCCGTTCTGGGTGTCCGAGCTGGTGCGCACCTTCGGCTGGATGATCCTGCTGCGCGAGACCGGCGTCTTCAGCGGCCTGCTGCAGTGGGCGGGCCTCGTCGATGGGCCGGTCGAGATGCTTTATAACGACGTCGCCATGATGGTGGGGCTGGTCTACACCTCGATGCTGTTCATGGTGGTGCCGCTGGTGACCACGCTGGAAAGCCTCGACGACAGCGTGATCGAGGCGGGCTACGACCTTGGCGGCAGCGGGCCGAGCATCCTGCGAGAGATCGTCATCCCCCACGCCATGCCCGGCATCGTGTCGGGCTGCATCGTCGTGTTCATGCTGTCGCTGGGCAACTACCTGACGCCGACCATGCTGGGCGGCAAGGAAAGCCTGTGGTTCACCGAGCTGATCTATTCGCAGTTCATCGTGCGCTTCAACTGGGAGCTGGGGGCGGCCTTCGGCTTCATGCTGCTGTTGCTGTCCTCGGTCATCGTCTGGGCCGTGCTGCGCCTGACCGGCCAGACGCTTGAGAAAACGATGGGGTAGCCGCGCCATGATCCCGAGCATCCGACAGCCCCGCGCCGTCCGCCTTGCCTACAACGCCTATGTCGCGCTGTTCTTCGTCTATCTCGCGCTGCCGCTGGCAGTGGTGTCGGTCTTTGCCTTCAACGACAGCCAGTTCCCGTCCCTGCCCTGGGAGGGGTTCACCTGGGCCTGGTTCTTCGGCGACGCGCGGCCGGTGATCGGCGTGTTCCACGAGCGCCCGATCCTGCGTGCGATCGGCACCTCGGCCTTCGTCGGCCTCTGCGTCTCGCTGCTGTCGGTGGCGGTGGGCACCTGCAACGCCTTCCTGTTCAACCGCCACCGATTCCGGCTGCGCGGGCTGCTCTATGTGCTGATGCTGTTGCCGCTGGTCATCCCCGGCATCGTGCTGGGCATCTCGATCCTCGTCTTTTCCAGCACCCTGGCCAACGGCGTCGAGGACGGGATGGGTTGGGACATCGAGGCGCTGCGTCCGGGGCTGGTGCTGGTCGTCCTCGGCCAGTTCTCCTTCATCACCACAATCGCGACGCTGGTGATCTCGGCCCGGCTGCGCAAGTTCGACGAGAGCCTCGAAGAGGCCGCGCTGAATCTCGGCGCGGGGCGCCTGACCGCGGTGCGCACAGTGACCCTGCCGTTCCTCGCGCCCGCGATGATCGGGGCCTTTGTCGTGGCCTTCCTCATGAGCTTCGAGAATTTCAACACCACGCTGATGCTGGTCGGCTCGGACGCGCCGCTGACCATCACCATGTTCGACCGGCTGAAGGAGGGCTCGACGCCGGTGCTGAACGCCGTGTCGCTGCTGTTGATGATCGGCTCGTCCCTGCTGGCGCTGGGGATGATCGCCTTCCAGAAAAAGAGTTGAGAAAGGCAGCGGCCGGCCCCGCCGGGGGCCGGCCGAGCCTCTTCGTTTCGGCCGGCCCGGCGCGCCGGGCCGCTCAGGCCGCGCTGACCCTTACGGCGGCGAATTTGAACTCGGGGATTTTGCCGTAGGGGTCGAGCGCGGGGTTGGTCAGGATGTTCGCCGCCGCCTCGACATAGGCGAAGGGGACGAAGACCATGTCGGGCGCTACCGCCCGGTCGGCGCGGGCCATCATCGTGATTTCGCCGCGGCGGGTCTCCAGCCGCACCTGGCCGCCGGGCTCCACCCCAAGCCGCCGCAGCGTCGCGGGGTGGAGCGAGCAGTTGGCCTGCGGTTCCACCGCGTCCAGCACCTTCGAGCGCCGGGACATGGAGCCGGTGTGCCAATGCTCCAGCTGCCGCCCCGTGGTCAGGACCATCGGGTAGTCCGCGTCGGGCTGCTCGTCGGGCGGGATGACGCTGGCGGGGGCGAAGCGCGCGCGGCCGCCTTCGCGGGGGAAGCCATCGCCGAACATGATCGCCTGCCCCGGATCGTCGGGGGCGAGGGAGGGGTAGGTGACGGCGTTCTCGGCCTCAAGCCGCTCCCAGGTGATGTTCGACAGCGACTTCATCCCCTGCTTCATCTCGGCAAAGACCTGCGCCGGGTGGGTGTAGTCCCAGGGCAGGCCCAGCCGCCGCGCCAGCGCCACGGTGATCGCCCAGTCCTCGCGCGCGGCGCCCGGCGGCGTGACCGCGGCGCGGCCCATCTGCACCTGCCGGTTGGTGTTGGTCACGGTCCCGGTCTTTTCATAGAAGGCGGCGGCGGGCAGGATCACGTCGGCGTAATTGGCGGTCTCGGTGAGGAAGATGTCCTGCACCACGAGATGATCGAGCGCGGCCAGCGCCGCGCGCGCATGGGTCACGTCGGGGTCGGACATGGCCGGGTTCTCGCCCAGTATATACATGCCCCGGATCCGGCCCGCGTGCACCGCATCGAGGATCTCGGTCACGGTCAGCCCATTTTCCGCGCCGAAATCGCCGGACTGCCAGAGCTCGGCAAAGGCGCCGCGCACCGCGTCGTCGGCGACGCTCTGGTAATCGGGCAGGAACATCGGGATCAGCCCGGCGTCCGAGGCGCCCTGGACGTTGTTCTGCCCGCGCAAGGGATGCAGCCCCGCACCGGGCTTTCCCACATTGCCGGTCATCAGCGCCAGGCTGATCAGGCAGCGCGAATTGTCGGTGCCGTGGACATGCTGGGACACGCCCATCCCCCAGAAGATCATGCCCGCCTCGGCCTTGGCGAAGTCGCGGGCGACCTGCCGGATGGTCTCGGCGGGGATGCCGGTAATGCCCTCCATCCGCTCGGGCGCGAAGCCGGCGAGGTGCTCTTTCTCGGCCTCCCAGTTCTCGGTGAAGCGGTCGATATAGGTCTGGTCGTAAAGCCCTTCCTCGACGATCACCGACATGATGGCATTGAGCAGCGCAACATCCGCGCCGGGGCGGAATTGCAGCATTTGCGTGGCGTGGCGCTGCAGCGCCGTGCCGCGCGGGTCCATCACGATCAGCTTGCCGCCGCGCCGCGCGAATTGCTTGAAATAGGTGGCGGCGACGGGGTGGTTCTCGGACGGGTTGGCGCCGATGACGATGGCGGCCTCGGCGTGTTCGATCTCGTTGAAGGTGGCGGTGACCGCGCCCGAACCCACGTTCTCCATCAGCGCGGCGACCGAGGAGGCATGGCAGAGCCGCGTGCAGTGGTCCACGTTGTTGTGGCCGAAGCCCTGGCGGATCAGCTTCTGAAACAGGTAGGCCTCTTCGTTGGTGCATTTGGCGCTGCCGAAGCCCGCCACCGCCGCGCCGCCCCGTTCGGCCTTCAGTTTCGCCAGCCCCTGCGCGGCGAAATCCAGCGCCTCGTCCCAGCTCGCCTCGCGGAAATGGGTGAAGGGGTTGGCGGGGTCCACGTTCAGGCCCTTTGGCGCGCCCTCCAGCCGGATCAGCGGCTTGGTCAGGCGGTGCGGGTGGTGGATGTAGTCGTAGCCGAACCGCCCCTTGACGCAGAGCCGCCCCTCGTTCGCCGGGCCGTTGATCCCCTCGACATATTTCACCCGCCCGTCCTTGACCTTGAGCGAGACCTGGCAGCCGACGCCGCAGAACGGGCAGACCGACTGCACCTCGCGGTCGTAATCGGTGCTGTCGCCGTGCTGGGCCGGGTCCAGCGCGCTGGCGGGCATCAGCGCGCCGGTGGGGCAGGCCTGCACGCATTCGCCGCAGGCGACGCAGGTGCTGTCGCCCATCGGGTCGGCGAAATCGAACGTCGGGTAGGCATCGTGACCGCGCCCCGCCATGCCGATCACATCATTGACCTGCACCTCGCGGCAGGCGCGCACGCAGAGCCCGCACTGGATGCAGGCGTCGAGGTTCACGCGCATGGCGACATGCGAGTCGTCGAGCAGCGGAATGCGCCCCTCCTCCAGCTTCGGGAAGCGGCTGTCGCTGACGCCGTTTGCCTTGGCCATGTCCCACAGGTGCGACCCGGCGTCATGGGCCTTTTCGCGGTGGGGCTGGTCGGCCAGCAGCAGCTCCATCACCAGCTTGCGCGCGCTCTCCGCCCGGGCGGAGGCGGTGTTCACCACCATCCCGTCGCTCGGCGCCCGGCAGCAGGAGGCGGCGAGCACGCGCTCCCCCTCGATCTCCACCATGCAGGCGCGGCAGTTGCCATCGGGGCGATAGCCGCTCTGGTCCTTGTGGCACAGATGCGGGATCGTGGTGCCCTGCCGCTTGGCCACCTGCCAGATGGTCTCGTCCGGGGCGGCGGTGACGTTCTGGCCGTCGAGGGTGAAGGTGATGTTCCCGCTCATGGCTCAGACCTCATCCGCGAAATGCTTCATCACCAGCCTGATCGGGTTGGGCGCGGCCTGTCCCAGCCCGCAGATCGAGGCGTCGGCCATCACCGTGCCCAGATCCTCCAGCAGCGCGCGGTCCCAGCGTTTGGCCTGCATCAGCGTCACCGCCTTTTCACAGCCGACCCGGCAGGGGGTGCATTGCCCGCAGCTCTCGGCCTCGAAAAACCGCAGCATGTTCAGCGCAGCGTCCCGCACGCTGTCGCGGTCCGACAGAACCACCACCGCCGCCGAGCCGATGAAGGTGCCATGCGGTTGCAGCGTGTCGAAATCCAGCGGCACGTCGTCCAGATGCGCGGGCAGCAGGCCGGAGGACGGCCCGCCCGGCTGATAAGCCTTGAGCCGATGCCCCTCGGCCATGCCCCCCGCCGCGGCGATCACGTCGCGGATGGTCGAGCCCGCGGGCAGCAGGTAGACCCCCGGCCGCGCCACCCGGCCCGAGACCGAATAGCTGCGCAGCCCCTTGCGCCCGTTCCTCTCGGTCGCGGACAGGACCTCAGGCCCCTCGCGGCAGATGCGGGCGATCCAGTGCAGGGTCTCCACGTTGTGCACCAGGGTCGGCCGGCCGAAGAGGCCCAGCTGCGCCACATAGGGCGGGCGCTGGCGGGGCAGGCCGCGCTTGCCCTCGATCGACTCCAGCATCGCGGATTCCTCGCCGCAGATATAGGCGCCCGCGCCGCGGCGCAGGTCGATATGGCCCACGGGCACGATCCCGGCCTCCTCCAGTGCCGCGATCTCGGCGCGCAGGATGTGCAGAACGGCGGGGTATTCGTCGCGCATGTAGACAAAACATTTCTCGGCCTCGACCGCCCAGGCGGCGATCAGCATCCCCTCCAGCATCAGGTGCGGGTTGCGTTCGAGGTAATGGCGGTCCTTGAAGGTGCCGGGCTCCCCTTCGTCGCCGTTCACGGCGAGGTAGCGCGGGCCGGGATTGGCGCGCACGAAGCCCCATTTGCGGCCCGATGGGAAGCCCGCGCCGCCCAGCCCGCGCAGCCCGGCGGAAAGGAGATCCTCCTGCACCGCCTGCCAGTCGCCGGTCGCACGCAGCGTCAGCAGCTTTTCATAGCCGCCCCCGGCGCGATAGGCGGCAAGATTTTCGTATTCGGGGATCTCGGGGTGGACATCGCCCGCGTCGAGCACCGCCTGCACCCTTTCCGGCGTGGCGCGGTCGACATGGCGGTGGCCGATCTCCACCGCCGGGGCGGTGTCGCAGCGGCCCATGCAGGGCGCGCGCTGCACGCGGATGCGCGCCGGGTCGCGGCCCTGCGAAAGCGCCTCGAACAACGCCTCCGATCCGGCCATCTCGCAGGAGAGCGAGTCGCAGACGCGGATGGTCAGCTCCGGCGGCGGCGCCTCGCCCTCGCGCACCGGGTCGAAATGGGCGTAAAACGTCGCCACCTCCCAGACCTCGGCCATGGACAGGCGCATCTCCTCGGCCAGCGCCCGCAGATGCGCGGCCGGGAGGTGGCCGCAGGCGTCCTGGATCAGGTGCAGGAATTCGATCAGCAGGTCGCGCCGGCGCGGCCGGTCGTCCAGCAGGGCGCGGACCTCCTCCCAGGCCCTGTCGTCGAGCTGCCGGCCCTTGGGCGTGGCCCGTCCGCGCCCGCCGCCGCGGCCCGATTTCCAGATGCCCTTCTGCTGGTCCAATGCCATGCCCGCCTCCCCCCGCGCGCCGTTGAGTGTTCCCGGTTGTGCGTCGCGCGCCGGGCGGGCGTCAATTTCGCTGAACCGTTGCCCGATAGAAGATTTCTATCGGCGGCAGCCGCCTGACGGATGGACAGGCCCGCGTGCGCGGAATATCTCTGGGCGCATGACGTGGGATCAGGAACTCGATGCCAGCGGCCTGCTGTGCCCGCTGCCGGTGCTCAAGGCGCGCAAGCGGCTGAAGGATATGGCGCAGGGTCAGGTCCTGCGCCTGATCGCCACCGACCCGGCGGCGGTGGTGGACGTGCCGCATTACTGCAACGAATCCGGCAACCTGCTGCTCGACAGCGCGCAGGAGGGCGAGGCGCAGATCTACCTGATCGAGCGCCGCTAGCCCCTCAGACCAGACCGAAGGCGGCGTAGGGGAAGAAGCGCACCGGCGTGCCCGGCGTGACCTCGAGCGCGCCGTCGGGCAGTTCGACCAGCCCGGTGGCCCAGCTCAGCCCGCTGATCCGGCCGGAGCCTTCGGATTTGAACACCTCCGCCGCGCCCTCGGCATTCAGACGGGCGCGCAGGAATTCGCGCCGGCCCGGCTTCTTGTTTTTCGAAAACGCGGCGGGCACCGTGAAGCCCTGCGCCTGCTGCCAGCCGCCGCCGGCCATCAGCGACAGCGCCGGGCGGGCGAAGACCAGCGCGCAGACCAGCGCCGCCACCGGGTTGCCGGGCAGGCCGAAGACCGGCGTGCCCTCCCACAGCGCCAGCGCCAGCGGGCGGCCGGGCTTGACCGCGATGCGCCAGCTCGACAGCGTGCCGCGCGCGCGCAGCAGGGCCGAGACATGGTCCTCGTCCCCGGCCGAGGCGCCGCCCGATGTCAGGATCACGTCGGCCTTCGCCGCGCCCTCGCTCAGGCGTTTGCCGATCCTCGCGGCATCGTCGCGCACATGGCCGAGATCGACCGCCTCGCAGCCCCAGCCGCGGGCCAGCGCCAGCAGCATGGGGCGGTTGGCGTCCCAGATCTGGTGCGGCGCGGCCGGCGTCGCGGGGCTGGGGATGATTTCGTCCCCGGTCGACAGGACGCCTACCCGCAGTGGGCGGTAGACATCGACCTCGGCGATGCCGAGCGCCGACAGAAGCGCGAGGTCGGGCGCGCGCAGCCGGTGGCCGGCGGGCAGCGCCAAAGCGCCCTCGGCCACGTCCTCGCCCGCGTTACGGGTGTTGGCGCCCGGCTTCACCGGCCCGTCGAAAAGGACCGCCGCGCCGTCCAGCGCGGTGTCCTCCTCCAGCACCACGGTATCCACGCCCCCGGGCAGGATCGCGCCGGTCAGGATGCGGATCGCGGCGCCCTGCGGCACCGCGCCGGCATAGGGCTGACCGGCGGCGGCGCGGCCCGCGACCAGCGGCAGGCGCTGGGGGCCGGCGCCGGTGGCGGCATGGGCGAAGCCATAGCCGTCCACGGCTGCGTTCGGCCGCGGCGGGTTCGACCGGCGCGCGGTGCAGTCTGTGGCCAGGATGCGCCCCGCCGCCTGCGCGGTGGGCAGGGTCTGGAGGGCGGTGACCGGGTGCAGCGCGGCGCGCAGCCGGTCGAGCGCCTCGTCCACCGGCACCCAGTCCACGCCCTGCGGCATGGCGAAACAGTCGTTGCGCAGCCGCGGCGGGGTGCGGGTGGCGGGCAGGGCGGCGCGCAGCGCCATCTGCTGACCCGCGCCCAGCGTCCAGCCCTCCTCGGCCAGCAGGGCGGGGGGCTGATCGGGGGCGAAGAGCGGGGCCAGGGCGTCCTGCCGCGACAGCGCCATCAGCGCCTGCGCCAGCAGCCGCACCTGCGCCTCGTCGGTCACCATCGCCGGGTTCTCGTGGCAGAGCGCGCGGACCTCGGCGGACAGCATGGAGAGGTAGACCTCGGCCAGCACCACCGGCGCATCGGGCGCCTCGAACGGCCAGACCGAGACGGCCCCGCCGAACCGCGTGCGCAGGCGCTGCAACACCGGCAGGCCGGTCAGGTTCTGCGCGCCCACGGCACCCGCGCCGGCCAGCTGCCAGACCGGCGAAGGGGTCACGCCGGGCGCGCGGCAGGCGTGGTCGGTTTCGCGAAACTCGGACAGGTTGGCGGGCAGGGCGGGCTTGCGCCGGGGCAGGCCGGGCACCTCGGCCCGGGCGGCGTTGCCCCAGAACGGGCCCTCGCCCGGGAAGGTCGCGTTGGCCAGCGCCGCGAGGGCGCGGTGGTTGTTGGCGTTGTCGGCCCCGTCCTCGAGCCGCGCCGCGAGCCAGGCCCAGACCGAGAGCGCCTCCGCCGCGCCGGTCAGGGCGGGGGCGAAGCCGCGCGGGAAGCCGAAGCTGAGATCGGCGCCGATCAGCAGCCGCTCTCCGGCGGCCAGTGCCTCGGCGACCAGCGCGTTCAGCCGCGCCTCGGCGGTGGCGCGGGTGGGCAGGTTTTCCGCCGTCACGCCCTGCGGGCCGGCGAGGCCCAGCCAGATCGAATCCTTGCCGCGCCTGGGCCGGCCGGCCGCCGACCAGTCGAGAATGGCGATGTGGTCGAACCTCACAGCCCCACCTCCCGCAGGATGAAATCGGCAATGGCCGCGGTGTCGTCGAGGTCGAAGACAGGCAGGGCGCAGCCCGGCTGCGGGCCGTCGGCGGCGACCGCGCGGATGGTGGCGTTTTGCAGCGCCAGCAGCGGCTTGCCGGTCTCGGCGCGATGCGCCTCGATCTTGGGATGGTCTGCGCGCTTGAACCCCTCGATCAGCACCAGATCGACGGGCGAGAGCCGCGCCAACAGCGCCTCCAGCGGCGGCTCGTCGGCCCCGCGCAGCTCATGCATCAGCGCCCAGCGGTGGGGCGAGGCCAGCATCACCTCGCGCGCGCCGGCCGCGCGGTGGCGGTGGCTGTCGCGCCCGGGCTGATCGACATCGGTGCTGTGATGGGCGTGCTTGACGGTGGAGACGCTGAAGCCGCGCGACGTGATTTCGCAGACCAGCCGCTCCATCAGCCCGGTCTTGCCCGCGTTCTTCCAGCCGGTGACGCCGTAGACCCTCACAGCGCCTCCAAGAGGCGCTCGGCCTCGGCGATGTCTTCGGGGGTGTTGACGTTGAAGAACGGGTCGAAGGGTCGGGCGGAAAACTCTGCCAGACCGGCCTGATGCGCGTCGGTCCACAGCACGATCTTGCGAAGGCCCCCCTGCAGCGCGTCGCGCAGGTCGTCGCGCAGGGCGACGGGCCAGAGGCCGAAGGTCGGGTGGCGCCAGAGCTTGCCGTTTTCGTCGCGCGAGCCGGCCAGTGCCAGCCCCTCGGGGCCCGCGGCCTCACGTAGCCGCGCGACCAGATCGCGCGGGAAAAAGGGCGTGTCGGCGGCGGCGGTGACGATGGCCTCGAACCCCGCATCGGCGGCCCAGTCCAGCCCGGCCAGCACACCCGCCAGCGGCCCGGGGTGATCGGGCAGGCTGTCGGGCAGCACCGGCAGGGCGAATTCGGCAAAGCGGTCGGGCGCGCCATTGGCGTTGATCGCCAGGGCCGCGCATTGCGGGGCAAGGCGGGCGATGACGTGATCGAGCAGGCGCTTGCCGCCTACCGCGCGCAGCCCCTTGTCGCCGCCGCCCATGCGGGTGGCCTTGCCGCCGGCCAGGATGACGCCCGGAATGCCGCTCATGCCTCGGCCCCCTTGCGCCGGTGTTTCGCGGGTTCCTCGGGCACCTGTCCCGGGTCGATGTCGCGTAGCAGGCGCTCCTCGCCCGCCAGGCAGACGAAGCGCTGTCCGCGCATCCGCCCGATCAGGGTGAGGCCGACCTGGCGCGCGATCTCCACCCCCCAGGCGGTGAAGCCCGAGCGCGAGGCGAGCACCGGGATGCCCATCAGCGCGGTCTTGATCACCATCTCCGAGGTCAGCCGCCCGGTGGTGTAAAGGATCTTGTCCCCGGCGCTCACCCCATGGCGGAACATGAATCCCGCGATCTTGTCCACCGCGTTGTGGCGCCCGACATCCTCCATATAGACCAGCGGCCTGTCCTGCTGGCACAGCACCGTGCCGTGAATCGCGCCGGCCTCCAGATAGAGCGAGGGCGTGGTGTTGATCTCTTTCGCCAGGGCATAGAGCCAGCTGGTGCGGACCTCGGCGGGCGGCAGCACCAGCCCCTCCAGCCCCTCCATCATGTCGCCGAAGACGGTGCCGACCGCGCAGCCGCTGGTGCGGGTCTTTTTCTGCACCTTTTCCTCGTAGGAGGTCTGCCGCGTGGTGCGGACCACCACGGTCTCGGTCTCGTCGTCGTAATCGACGCCGGTCACCTCGTCGTCCGGCAGCAGCATGCCTTGATTTCGCAGGAAACCCAGCGCCAGGTATTCGGGATAATCCCCGATCGTCATGGCGGTGACGATCTCCTGCCGGTTGAGGTAGATCGTCAGCGGCCGCTCCTCGACCACCGAGATCTCGGCCGGGGCGCCGGTCTGGTCGGTGCCGGTGATCCGGCGGGTCAGCCGCGGCGCGGAGGGATCAGGCAGAAGGGGAAGATCGGGAAGCGTCACGCGGCGGGTCCTTTTGGGATCGGGGTCTCTTTCCTGCACGGCGGGCATCTTGTATGCCGGTCTGACGACATGCAAGGGGGGATGCGATGCTGGGTTATGTGGTTGCCGACGGGCGCGGCGCGGCGGATCTGCTGATCCGCGAGGTGGCCGAGCGGATGATGGCCGAGGGCGTGCCGCTGGCCGGCGCCGTGCAGGTCAACCTTGACACCGACCCGGCGCGCAAATGCGACATGGACCTGCATATCCTGTCGCGCGACCGGGTGGTGCGGATCAGCCAGAACCTCGGCGCGCTCGCGCGCGGCTGCCGGCTGGACCCGGACGGGCTGGAAAGCGCGGTGGGGCTGGTCGCCGCCGCGCTGGCCGAGCATCCCGATCTGCTGATCGTCAACAAATACGGCAAGCAGGAGATCGACGGCCGCGGCTTCCGCCCGCTGGTCGGCGAGGCGCTGGCCGCGGGCATCCCGGTGCTGACGGCGGTGAACCGAGACAATGTGGAAAGATTCCTCGAATTCGCCGAGGATCTGGCCGAGCCCCTGCCCAATGACGCGCAGGCGATCTACGCGTGGTGCATGGCGCAGCGGGCGCTGGCGGCCGGCTGAGCCCCGTGGCGGGTCAAAATGTCCCCTCCGTCGGCCTGAATTCCCCAAATTGTCCATTCCGGCGGTCGTGACGCTGTGTCATCTCTGCCCCTCAAGCAAAGACGGAACATTCTGAAATGAATGACATTCTTCAAGGTATGGCGCGTGCGGCCCGGCTGGTGGTCACGCTCGATGCCGACCTTGTCGAGATCACGGCACTGTCGCTGCAGGTCAGCCTCGGCGCGGCGGTCATCGCCTCGGCCATCGGGCTGCCTCTGGGCGCGTGGCTGGCGATCAACCGCTTTCCGGCGCGCCGGGTGGTGATCGCGGTGCTGAACGCGCTGATGGGTCTCCCGCCGGTGGTGGTGGGTCTGATCGTCTATGTGCTGTTCTCGCGCTCGGGGCCGCTGGGGGCGCTGGGGCTGCTGTTCACGCCCACGGTGATGGTGATCGCGCAGGTCATCATCATCACGCCGATCGTCGCCTCGGTCTCGCATCAGGCGATCCGCGAGCTCTGGGCCGATTACCACGACCTGCTGATCTCACTGAAGGCCAACCGCCTGCAGCGCATCGTGACGCTGCTGTGGGACGGGCGGCGGGCGCTGATGACGGCCTCGCTGGCGGGCTTCGGCCGGGGCGTCGGCGAGGTGGGCGCGATCATGATCGTGGGCGGCAACATCGACCATGCCACCCGCGTTCTGACCACCGCCATCGCGCTGGAGACCGGCAAGGGCGCGTTCGACATGGCGCTGGCGCTGGGCTTCGTGCTGATCGGGCTGGCGATCTCGGTCAACCTGGCGCTGCATTTCCTGTCGCGCACCGAGAGGGGGTCGCGATGGTGAGCGGGATGATCGTTCTGGAGGGCGTCGAGCTGCGCCGCGGCGGGCGCGTCATCGTCGGGCCGGTGTCGCTGACCCTCGGGGCCGAAGGGATCACAATGGTCATGGGGCCGAACGGCGCGGGCAAGACGACGCTTCTGCGCGCCCTGCACGGGCTGGAACGGCTTTCGTCCGGGCAGATCCGCTGGGCGGGCAACGGCAACGCGCTGCGCGAGAGGCAGGCCTTCGTCTTCCAGACGCCGGTGCTGATGCGCCGCTCGGCGCTCGACAGCATCGCCTACCCGCTGCGGCTGCGGGGCGTGAAGCGCGCCGAGGCGCGCGAGCGCGCGGCGGCCTGCGCCGAACAGGTCGGCCTCAGGGTCAACCTGAAGAAGGAGGTGAGCGACCTGTCCGGGGGCGAAAAGCAGAAGATGGCCATGGCCCGGGCGCTGATCCTGGAGCCGGCGCTGCTGTTCCTGGATGAGCCTTCGGCCAATCTCGACGGCCGCTCGACCCGTGAGATCGAGGAGATCCTCAACCGGATCCGCGCCGGCGGCACGCGGATCGTGATGTCGACCCACGATATCGGGCAGGCCAGGCGCCTGGCCGATGACGTGGTGTTTCTGCACGACGGGAAACTCGCCGAACAAGGCCCGAGCGCGGCCTTCTTCGACGCGCCGCAAAGCAGCCAGGCACAAGCGTATCTGAAGGGAGACATCGTATTGTGAAGTTCAGGACAATCATCGCCGCCGCGGCGACCGCGGTCTTCGCCACCATGGCGCAGGCCGAGGAAATGAAGATGTCGGTGACGACCTCTTTCGCCAACTCCGGGCTGGCCGAGGTGCTGCTGCCCGAGATCGAAAAGGACACCGGCATCACCGTTCAGCTGCTGGTGGTGGGCACCGGCCAGGCCCTGAAGCTGGGCGCCGAGGGCGACGTGGACGCGGTGCTCGTGCATGCCAAGGCGGCCGAGGAGAAATGGCTGGCCGAGGGCAACGGCACCCATCGCCGCGAGATCATGTATAACGACTTCATCTTCGTCGGCCCGTCGGACGATCCGGCCGGCGCGGCCAAGGCCGACAAGGCCACCGGCGCGCTGCAGGCGATCGCGGCGGCCCAGGCGCCCTTCGTCAGCCGCGGCGACGACAGCGGCACGCACAAGATGGAGCTGAGCCTGTGGAAGGCCGCGGGCATCGAGCCGCAGGGCGACTGGTATCGCGCCGTGGGCCAAGGCATGGGTGCTGCGCTGAACACCGCCTCGGGCATGAACGCCTACATCATGTCGGACCGGGCGAGCTGGCTGAAATTCGCCAACAAGGGCGATCTGAAGCTGGTCTTCGAAGGCGACCCGGTGCTGTTCAACCAGTATGCCTTCCTGCCGGTGAACCCCGCGAAGCACCCGCATGTGAAGAACGACCTGGCCAACAAGCTGGAGGCCTGGCTGGTCAGTGACCGCGCCAAGGCGCTGATCGACGGCTACATGCTGAACGGCGAAAAGCTGTTCACCTTCAACGCCAAGGCCGAATAGGCCGCGGCCGAAGCGACGTGAAGAGGCGCCCGCCGGTCTCCGGCGGGCGCCTTTTCTATTCGTCGGGCATGGCGTGGATGGCGAATTGCTCCAGCCCGGCCTCGGAGGCCTCGATGAAGCGGTATTCCTCGCGCACGCCGGCCTCGGTCAGTTCGCGCCGCACGGTCAGCACCGTGTTGGGCGCGTGATCGGCGCACAGCTCGGCCATGTGGCGCAACTCCTCGGTGGCGACGGGCAGGGCGGCCTCGATCGAGGGCGCGCCGTAGACCTCCATGAAATGCCGGGCGAGGGCCTCGGCCAGCGCGTCGAACTCGGCCTGTTCGATGCGGGTCACGGCGACGAAGGTCGCCCGCCCGAAGGTCTCGATCCCCAGCCAGCCATTGGCGAAGGCCTGGCGCGCCTTGCCCACCAGGTCGGCCTCGGACCAGTTGGAGAATTCGAAGCCGCCGCTGATCGCCCATTCGCCGGTGCGCGCGGGCGAATGGAACACGTTGCGGTCGCTTTCGTCGAAATGGATGGCGCGCGCCAGAAGCATGGGCTCAGACCTCTTCCAGAAGGGTTGTCAGCGGGATCAGGCGGGTGGCGCCGGTGGTGGGCTTGAGCACCATGCCGAAATCCTCGTCCACGCCGAGGAAGGTGCCCTCGGCGCGTTCGCCCGTCAGCGGCACGGATATGTCCTCGCCCAGTTTCCAGACCAGCCCGCGCCATTCGCGGTAGAGATTGGCGCGGCCGCTGCCGCTGTCCAGCTCGTGCAGCCAGACCAGGCTGTGGCGGGCCCAGCCCTCCAGCAGGGCCAGCGGATCGATATCCCCGCAGCCCTCCTGAGCCAGCGCCGTCCAGTCGGGGGTCTGGCCCGGCTCCAGCAGCTCGGCATCGGGCAGGGAGAGGGTCAGCTCCAGCCCGATCACGATCCAGTCGGGCGTGGCGCCGGGGGCGCGGGTGCTGGCCGCGACATGCAGCCCGCCGCAATGCCCGCCGTTCAGCCGGATGCCGCCGGTCCATTCCAGGTGCACGGCGGTCTCGGGCGGGGCCAGGACGCCGAGCGCGTTCTGCAGGCCCACGCCGCAGGCGCAGAACGCGGCCATGGCGCTGTGCAGCGGCTCCTCGGGGGCCAGCACCAGCGCCGCGCGCAGCCGCTCGTCGGTCAGCGACCAGGGCAGCAACCCTGCATCGGTGCCGCGCGCGGCCTCGGTGCAGGCGATGGTGAAGGGGTTGGCCGGCCCTGCGGCCAGCCCCTTCATCAGCGGTGGGAACTGGGGCGTCAGGATGGTCATGCCCGCCCCTCGGCCACCAGCCTGCGGGCGAGATCGCGGAACGCCTGCGCCTGCGGCGCGTTCGGCTGCGACACCACGATCGGCGCGCCGCCGTCGGCGGCGGTGCGGATGTCGATATGCAGCGGGATCTCGGCCAGCAGCGGCACGCCCAGCTTCTCGGCCTCGGCGGCCACGCCGCCGTGGCCGAAGATGTGCTCGGCGTGGCCGCAGTTGGAGCACACATGCACGCTCATGTTCTCGATCAGCCCGATGATCGGGGTCTTGAGCTTGTTGAACATGTCGATGCCCTTGCGCGCGTCCAGCAGCGCCACGTCCTGCGGGGTGGAGACCACGATCGCGCCGTCGAGATGGGTCTTTTGCGCCAGCGTCATCTGCACGTCGCCGGTGCCCGGCGGCAGGTCGACGATCAGCACGTCGAGCGCCCCCCACTGCACCTGGAACAGCATCTGCTGCAGCGCGCCCATCAGCATCGGGCCGCGCCAGACGACGGCCTCGTCCTCCTGCGTCATCAGGCCCAGCGACATCAGCGTCACGCCGTGGTTGCGCAGCGGCAGGATGGTCTTGCCGTCGGGCGAGGCCGGCCGGCCCGACACCCCCAGCATGCGCGGCTGCGAGGGGCCGTAGACATCTGCGTCCAACAGCCCCACCTTGCGGCCCTCGGCGGCCAGCGCGCAGGCCAGGTTGGCCGAGACGGTGGATTTGCCCACGCCGCCCTTGCCCGATGCGATCGCGATGATCCGGTCGACGCCGGGCACCTTTTCCGGGCCCGAGGGCTTGGCGTGGCCACCCAGCTTCAGTTCGGGCGGCTTGGGGGCGGCGGCGTGGGCGGTCATCACCACCGAGACCGTCGCCACGCCGGGCAGGGCCGTGACCCGCGCCTCGGCCTCGGCGCGGGCGGGTTCCATCCTGGCGGCGCGCGCCGGATCGATCTCGAGGACGAAGCGCACGGCCTCGCCCTCGACGGTCAGGGCGCGGACCATGCCGGCGGTGACGATATCCTTGCCGCCGACCGGGTCGATGACCTCGCGCAGGGCGGCCAGAACGGTTTCGCGGGTTGCGCTCATGCTGCCGGGCCCTTGATCTCGCCTTCGACCACATGCTGCATGTCCAGATCCTCGATGGTCAGGACCATGCGGACCTTGTGGCCCTTGCCGGCGGCGCCGGCCCCGGCCTTGCGCATCGCCTCTTCGATCGCCTGCTGCGAGGTGACGCCGACCTGCTTCAGGAACTTGCGCAGCGACATGTTGAATTCGTCATCCATGGGAGACTCCTGTGATTGCTGTTGGTGATTGACCGCCGTGCAGCGGCGCCCCTAGCATGGCACGATGCACAGGGTAATCGCAAAACTTGCCGGGCTGACATTGCTGATGCTGTCCGCCCTTCCCAGCCGCGCCGAAGAGGCGCGGCAGTTCCGTCTGAGCGTGCCGGCGGAGGTCGCCGAGAGCGGGCTGATGGATTATCTCCTGCCGCGCTTCGCGCTCAAGACCAGCCGCCGGGCCGAACTGGTCGGCGGCGGCGCCGCCGACGCGGTGATCAGCGCCGATCCGCAGGCCGGAACGGCGGTGATGGCGCGGGCAGGCACCGTCTACGCGCTGCGCCTGACCGGCGAGAACGCCGCCGCGCGCCGCTTCGCCGACTGGCTGAGCTCCGATGTGGGGCAGCGTACCATCGCGGCCTTCGAGCCGGAGCAGGGCGCGCCCTTTGCCGCCGCGCGGCAGCAGCAGGCCGGGCCGGCCCCGGCCCTCGACGGCGACCCGGCGCTGGGCCGCGAGGTCGCGCTGCGGCACTGCGCGCGCTGCCACCGAACCCACGACGACGACCGCAGCAGCGGCATCGGCTCGACCCCGTCCTTTCCGGCGCTGCGGGCGCTGCCCGACTGGGCCGACCGCTTCACCGCGTTCTACGTTCTGAACCCCCATCCCGCCTTCCTGCGGGTCGAGGGCATCAGCCCGCCCTTCGATCCGACGCGGCCGCCGGCGATCATCCCCGTCGAGCTGACGCTCGAGGAGGCCGAGGCGCTGATGGCCTATGCCGCGTCGGTCGCGCCAGCGGATCTGGGGGCCGAGATCGTGCATCAGTGATCGCGGCGCCGGCTGAGGTAATCCTCGGTCGTGCGCACGCGGGGACGCTCGCCGCCCGAGAACGGGTTGTTCTCGCCGTGATACTGCGCCTTGATGCGGCAGTCGTCGCACATCTGGATCAGCCGCCCCGCGCCGTTGCCGGTGAACATCGCGTGCTTGCCCTCCAGCTTCTCCAGGATGCGCTCGACCGTCGATTTCACGCCGAAGGGCGCGCCGCATTCGATGCAGCAGAACGGCTCTTCCTCGTTCAGGACCTTCTGCGACATCACCGCGTCGCTGGGGTCGAAGCGCGGCTCCAGCGCGATCGCGGTTTCCGGGCAGACGGTGGCGCAGATGCCGCATTGCAGGCAGGCATCCTCCTGAAAGCGCAGCTGTGGCTTGTCCGGGTTGTCGAGCAGCGCGCCCGACGGGCAGAGCGAGACGCAGGACAGGCACAGCGTGCATTTGTCGGTGTCGACCAGCACCGCGCCATAGGGGGCGCCCTGCGGCAGCGGCACGGGCGCGTCGCGCCCCGGCATCAGCGCCTTGGCGGCCAGCCGCGCCACCTGCCTCCGGCCGCCCATCAGCAGGACGGGGGAGACGTCGGTCGGGCGGGCGGTGCCGGAATGGAGCGCGGCGCTCATCGCGTCGGGCGTGTCCACGTCCAGGAGGGCGAGGCGGTCCTCGCCGCCCATGGCCGCGGCCAGCGCGATCTCGGCCGCGATCGGGTCGCGCTCGGTGCGGGGGCTGGGCAGCACGGTCACGCCGGCAAAACCCGAGGCGAGCGCGGCCAGCATCTCGGCGTGGCCGAAGCCGGCCAGCGCCGGCACCGCGAGCGGGATCACGTCGGCCGGCAGGCCCCGGCCGAAGCGGGCCGAAAGGCCGATCATCTCGGCGCCGTGGGTCTCGTCATGCACCAGCAGGCGCGGCGCCGCGCCGCCGGCGGCCAGATAGGCCTCGGCCAGGGTGCGGATGCGGGTCATGAGGTGGGACACGGGCGGCGCGTCATACTTGATCGCGCCCGAAGGGCAGAGCGAGGAGCAGGCGCCGCAGCCCGCGCAGATCATCGGATCGACCTCGACATGGTCGCCATCGGGGAAGATCGCGCCGGTCGGGCAGATGTCGAGGCAGCGCGTGCAGCCGACCTGCCCGGCCCGCGAATGGGCGCACAGGTGCTGTTCCAGGGACAGGTGCAGGGTCTTCTCAAACGTGCCCACCATCTGCGCCGCCTCGAACACAGCCTGCGCCACCGCGCCGGCGCTGCCGGGATCGGCGCGCAGGTAGCCGTCGCGCTTGTGCGGGGCGGGGAAGAGCGGCGTGGCGCCGGCGAGGTCCAGGATCACGTCGCAGCGGGTCTCAGCCCCGTCGCGCGGGGATGTCAGGGCAAAGCCGCCGCGCCCGCCGGGATCGAGCATCCGCAGCGCGTCGAGGCGCAGGGTGAAGTTGCCGAGGCTGCCCTGCGCGCGCTTCAGGCGGCCCGCGATCACCTCGTAGCGGCGCGTCAGCGGCAGGTCGTCGTCGCCCTCCGGCAGCAGCACGGTCACGGCCAGCGTGTCGGCCAGGCGCTCGGCTGCGGGCAGGGCCACGTCGGCGCGGCCGATGATCAGGCAGGTGCCCTCGGAGGCGACGTCGATGGTCTTTTCGGGCGGGGCGGGCAGTTGCGCCTCGGCGATCAGGGCAGCCATTTTGGCCGTGGCATCACCGCCGCCGCCCCAGCCGGCGCGATCGCGGATGTCGACGCAGAGCGGCGCGTCCATCCCCAGGTCCTCGGCCAGCTCCTCGAAGCGCGGGGCCTCCTGGGCGCAGGCGATCACCGCCTCGCCGCCCGCAATGGCCTTCGCCGCGCTCTCGATTTCGCGGGTGCACAGCGCGTTGTGCACGCGCGAGCAGGGCAATCCCGTCGCGGCGCTCAGGGCCTCGGCATCGAGGGCCTGAGTCCCAAGACAGTTGCATAAAATCAATTGCTTAGCCATTGATCCCCTCCCCGGACGCGGTGACTTGCCTGTAACGCATGGCGCTGATGCGGCGCGATGCTAGGCACGAAACGAGTCGAGCCGTAAAGCAGAAATGGGATGATTCGCCCAATTTCCCAGCGAAAAATAACCGACGAAAATAGGTGGTTGCTCGGCATTTGGACAATTCGTCCTTGCGGCAAATTGCTGCAAATCCCGAAGTGGACATTTTGTCCAGTCCTTGGGCGTTCAGACGAAAAATCCGGCGATTCGAAAAAAATCCTGTTGGCGGCCGGCTCGGGATGACGGCAGGCTCATCTGAACAGCGCGCGAACGTGCAGGCACGACGGGGGAGGTCACCAAGACGAATGGCGGTAATCTGCGAATCCATGCCTCTGGGCATCGTCGTCCGGAAGACTCCGGGCGTGACCCGTTGGCAGAAATGGTCGTGGAAGGTCGTCGCCGTTCTGCCCGGTGCCGGCCCCGCCGACTGGCGCGAATTGCGGCGCGAGGGCGAAGCGGTGGAATACCACGCCGCGACGCTGACCCTGCATCTCTATTCCTCGGATACCGACGCCTATCTGGTGGCGCTCTCGGCCAAGACGCCGGGCCTCTACGTCATCATGAGCGAGGACACCGATCCCGACGCGGACATGCCCTGGCGTCCCGACCTGGTGACAGCCTCGGCCTATGAGGGCCAGGGCTACGCCGAAAGCGGCGGGCGGCTGGTGGAGCTGGTGCCGATGCCCCTCGGCCTGATCGGCTGGGTGCGCGATTTCGTGGCCGAGCACCATGTCGAGACCCCCTTCATCAAGCGCAAGCGCGACCGCAAGCGTGTGGACCTGGTCGAGGATGGCAAGGGCGATCCGCGGATCCGCCAGGCCAGCGACGTCTACCGCGCCCCGGGCGGCCTGTCGCGGGGAGACGCGTGATGGCGCAACTGCGGGAGGCGGGGGATTTCTGGTCGCGCCGGCGCGCGGCCGTCCGTGCCGAGGAGGAGGCCGAGGCCGAAACGCTGCGCGCCGCCGAGCAGGCGCTGGCCGAGGAAGAGCGCGCCCGCGCCGAGGCCGAGAAGACCGATGCCGAGCTGCTGGAAGAGCTCGGCCTGCCCGATCCCGACACGCTGCGGCCCGGCGACGATTTCGCCGCTTTCATGCAGCGCGCCGTGCCGGAGCGGCTGCGCCGCCGCGCGCTGCGCAAGCTGTGGACCTCGAACCCGGTGCTGGCCAATCTCGACGGGCTGGTCGATCACGGCGAGGATTTCACCGACGCCGCCACCGTGACGCCCGACCTGCGCACCGCCTACGAGGTGGGCCGGGGCATGTATGAGCATGTCCGCAGCCTTGCCGCGCAGGCGCTGGAGGGCGCGCAGGAAGAAGCTGCCGCCGCCCCGGATGAGGCCGCCCCCGAGGCGCCCGAAGCCGAGACCGTGGAGGCCGCGGCAGAGCCCGCCGCGCCCCGCCTGCGCGAAGTCGCCGAATACGAGACCGCGGTCGAGGACATGAGCGAGGCGGCCGAGCCCGCCCCGCTGCCCCGCCGCCACATGCGCTTCGCCTTTGATAGCTGACCGAGGAAGGACCGGACTTAGATGACACAGGCCGCCCAAACGGACGTGACGATCCCCGAAGAGGACAAGCTGCGCGCGGATCTCTATGATTTCCTGGCGGCCCTTCTGGCCGGCCCGCCGTCGCGCGGGCTGCTGGGGCAGGCCGCGCGGCTGACCGGCGACGGCTCGCTCCTGGGGCAGGCGATCACCACGCTGGCCAAGCTGGCCGGGGCCACGACGGAGCAGGGCGCAGAGCGCGAGTTCAACGACCTCTTCATCGGCATCGGCCGGGGCGAGCTGGTGCCCTATGCCAGCTATTACATGACCGGTTTCCTGAACGAGAAACCGCTGGCCGCGCTGCGTGCCGACATGGCCGCCCGCGCGATCAAGCGGGCGCCGAATGTCTATGAGCCGGAGGACAACATCGCCAGCCTGATGGAGATGATGGCCGGCCTGATCGAGGGCCGCTTCGGCGCGCCGGCGACGCTGGAGCAGCAGCGCGAGTTCTTCAACCGCCACATCGGCCCCTGGGCCGGGCATTTCTTCAGCGATCTCGAAGGGGCCAAGACCTCGGTCTTCTACACGCCGGTGGGCACCGTCGGCCGGCTCTTCATGGAGATCGAGCGCGAGGCATTCCGGATGGCCGGAAGCTGACAACACGCCTGCGGGCCCCGCGCGGGCCCGGGGCACCGGGGCAGGGAGGGCCTGCCGGACAATGAGGAAGGAAAACGAAGATGGCTGAGACATCCAACAGCGAAAAGACAAACCGCCGCGACTTTCTCAAGTTCGCGGCCACCTCCGCGCCGGCGGCCGTTGCGGCCGTTGCGGTCGGCAGCACCGAGGCCGCAGCCGCGACCGAAGCGCAGACCGGCACCAGCGGCCTGAAGGACACCGCGCAAACCCGCGCCTATTACAACTCGGCCCGGTTCTGAGGCCAGATCTGCTCCCCGGCGGACAGGGGGGCGAGACCAAGCAAGCGCACCGGTGCGGGGCACCGTGCAAGCAAGGGAGAGAATGATGCTCAGGAAGAAGACAAGCGGGGTTGCGCGCAGCGCGCATCGTACGCCGCTGCTATCCACCGTCGCCGAGAAAACCGTTGACCGCCGCGCCTTCCTGCGCGGCTCGGGTCTGGCCATCGGCGGCCTGACCGCGCTGGGCGTGACGGGCGGTACCGTGACCCGCGCCGAGGCGCAGGAGGCCGTGACCCGCGCCGTGGACACGGTGAAGTCGATCTGCACCCACTGCTCGGTGGGCTGCACCGTCATGGCCGAGGTGGATAACGGCGTCTGGATCGGGCAGGAGCCCGGCTATGACAGCCCCTTCAACCTGGGCAGCCACTGCGCCAAGGGCGCCTCGGTGCGCGAGCACGCGCATGGCGAGCGCCGCCTGAAATACCCGATGAAGAAAGAGGGTGGCGAGTGGAAGCGGATCAGCTGGGATCAGGCGATCAACGAGATCGGCGACAAGATGCTGCAGATCCGCGACGAAAGCGGCCCGGACAGCGTCTACTGGCTGGGCTCGGCCAAGCATAGCAACGAACAGGCCTACCTGTTCCGCAAGTTCGCCGCCTACTGGGGCACCAACAACGTGGACCACCAGGCGCGGATCTGCCACTCGACCACCGTGGCGGGCGTGGCGAACACATGGGGCTACGGCGCCATGACCAACAGCTACAACGACATCCACAACTCCAAGGCCATCTTCATCATCGGCGGCAACCCGGCCGAGGCGCACCCGGTCTCGCTGCTGCACGTTCTGAAGGCCAAGGAAGAGAACAACGCGCCGCTGATCGTCTGCGACCCCCGCTTCACCCGCACCGCGGCCCATGCCGACGAATATGTGCGCTTCCGTCCGGGCTCGGACGTCGCCCTGATCTGGGGCATCCTGTGGCACATCTTCGAGAACAGCTGGGAAGACCGGGAGTTCATCCGCACCCGTGTCTGGGGCATGGACCAGATCCGGGACGAGGTGAAGAAGTGGACCCCCGAGGAGACCGAGCGCGTGACCGGCGTGCCGGGCAGCCAGCTTGAGCGCGTGGCGCGCACCCTGGTCAACAACCGTCCCGGCACCGTGATCTGGTGCATGGGCGGCACCCAGCACACCAACGGCAACAACAACACCCGCGCCTACTGCATCCTGCAGCTCGCGCTGGGCAACATGGGCGTGTCGGGCGGCGGCACCAACATCTTCCGCGGCCACGACAACGTGCAGGGCGCGACCGACCTCGGCGTGCTCAGCCACGACCTGCCGGGCTACTACGGCCTGTCCGAAGGGGCCTGGGGCCACTGGTCGCGCGTCTGGGGCGAGGATCTGGATTGGCTCAAGGCCCGGTTCTACACCGAGAAGGATGCGGACGGTAAGGACGTCAACCTGATGAACCGCACCGGCATCCCGGTGTCGCGCTGGATCGACGGCGTTCTCGAGGACAAGGAGAACATCGATCAGCCCGACAACGTCCGTGCGATGGTTCTGTGGGGGCATGCGCCGAACTCGCAGACCCGCATGACCGAGATGAAGACGGCGATGGAAAAGCTGGACATGCTGGTCGTGGTCGATCCCTATCCGACCGTCTCGGCCGTGCTGCATGACCGCACCGATGGCGTCTACCTGCTGCCGGCCGCGACCCAGTTCGAGACCCGCGGTTCGGTCACCGCGTCGAACCGGTCGATCCAGTGGCGCGACCAGATCTTCGAACCGCTGTTCGAATCCAAGCCCGACCATGTGATCATCGCGAAATTCGCCAACAAGTTCGGTTTCGCCGACCGCATTTTCCGCAACATCGAAATGGAAGATGCCGAGACCCCGAATGTCGAGAGCGTCCTGCGCGAGATCAACCGGGGCATGTGGACCATCGGCTATACCGGCCAGTCGCCGGAGCGGCTGAAGCTGCACATGGCCAACCAGCACACCTTCGACAAGACCACGCTGCGCGCGGTGGGCGGCCCGGCCGACGGCGACTACTACGGTCTGCCGTGGCCCTGCTGGGGCACCGCCGAGCTCAACCATCCCGGTTCGCCGAACCTCTACGACATCAACAAGCCGGTCAAGGACGGCGGCCTGCCGTTCCGCGCCCGCTACGGTGTCGAGCGTGACGGCCAGAACCTGCTGGCCGAGGGCGTGTCCAACCCGGGTGCCGAGATTCAGGACGGCTATCCCGAGTTCACCATGCAGATGCTGATGGACCTGGGCTGGGACGGTGACCTGACCGACGAGGAGCGCGCCACCATCGACGCGATCGCCGGGCCCAAGACCAACTGGAAGACCGACCTGTCGGGCGGCATCCAGCGGGTCGCGATCAAGCATGGCTGCGCGCCCTACGGCAACGCCAAGGCCCGCACCGTGGTGTGGACCTTCCCGGACCCGGTGCCGCTGCACCGTGAGCCGCTCTACACCAACCGCCGCGACCTGGTGGCCGACTATCCGACCTACGAGGACCGGAAGTTCTACCGTCTGCCGACGCTTTATGCCTCGATCCAGAAGCAGGACTTCAGCCAGGAATACCCGATCATCCTGACCTCGGGGCGCCTGGTGGAATACGAGGGCGGCGGCGACGAGACCCGCTCGAACCCCTGGCTGGCCGAACTCCAGCAGGACATGTTCGTCGAGATCAACCCGCGCGACGCCAACAATCTGGGTGTCCGCGACGGGGCGCAGGTCTGGGTCGAAGGCCCGGAAGGCGGCAAGGTCAAGGTGATGGCGATGGTCACCGAGCGGGTGGGGGCGGGCGTTGCCTTCATGCCCTTCCACTTCGGCGGGCATTTCCAGGGCAAGGACCTGCGGGACAAGTATCCCGAGGGCGCCGATCCCTATGTCCTGGGTGAATCCACCAACACCGCACAGACCTACGGCTACGACTCGGTCACCCAGATGCAGGAGACCAAGGCCACCCTCTGCAAGATCAGCGCAGCATAAGGAGTCAACAGAATGGCACGAGCTAAATTTCTCTGCGACGCCGAGCGCTGCATCGAGTGCAACGCCTGCGTCACCGCCTGTAAGAACGAGCACGAGGTGCCGTGGGGCATCAACCGCCGACGGGTGATCACCATCAACGACGGCACCCCGGGCGAGCGGTCGATCTCGGTCGCCTGCATGCACTGCTCGGATGCGCCGTGCATGGCGGTCTGCCCGACCGACTGCTTCTACCAGACCGAGGAGGGCATCGTCCTGCACTCCAAGGATCTGTGCATCGGCTGCGGCTATTGCTTCTACGCGTGCCCCTTCGGCGCGCCGCAATACCCGCAGGCGGGCAATTTCGGATCGCGCGGCAAGATGGACAAGTGCACCTTCTGCGCCGGCGGCCCGGAAGAGGACCACTCCAACGCCGAGTTCTCGAAATACGGCCGCAACCGTATCGCCGAGGGCAAGCTGCCGATCTGCGCCGAGATGTGCTCGACCAAGGCGCTTCTGGCGGGCGACGGCGACGTGGTGTCGGCGATCTACCGCGAGCGCGTGGTCGCGCGCGGCTTCGGTTCGGGGGCCTGGGGCTGGGGCACCGCCTACGAGCAAAAGGCGAACTGAGCCCGCTCCTGACCGTGCGGCCGAAGGGAGGCGGCCGCACGGTTCTCCGACAAGCGCCCGCGGCGTCCTGCGCCGCGGGCGGATGTTCTTACTCCACGGGAAAATCGGTTATGGCGATCATCACGCAGAGACTGTTGGCTTTCATCGCGGCGCTGGGCCTCCTGCTGCTGCAGGGCACCGCCGTTCTGGCGCAGGAGGCGGCACCGGCCGATCCGCGCGCCGCGACGGGTGGGGCGCAGACGCTGGAAGACATCCTCGCGCGCCAGCGCGGCGAGAATGTGGACTATACCTTCCGCCGGGAGGCCATTGGCGACCCCGACCGCGCCGCGGCGATGACCGACCAGCTGGGCACGCTGGGCGGCGTTTCCGACCCCGAACTCTGGCGCGCCCTGCGCTATGGCTCGGCAAATGTCCAGGTGACGTCGCGCGGCCCGGCCGCCGAGGTGGTGATCCAGGACAGCGGCATGACCTGGCTGGCGTTCCGCGAGGGGCCGCTGTCCACCTATGGCGGCTACCTGCTGCTGGGGGTGCTGGGCGCACTGCTGCTGTTCTACCTCGTCCGCGGGCGCATCCGCATCGACGGCGAGAAGACCGGACGGACGATCCTGCGCTTCTCCTCGATCGAACGTTTCGCCCACTGGCTGCTGGCCGGTTCCTTCGTGCTGCTGGGGATCACCGGGCTGACGCTGCTGTTCGGGCGCAAGGCGCTGATCCCGCTGATCGGGCAGGCGGCCTATTCGCCCTACGCCAGCGCCGGCAAATGGGTGCACAACAACATCGCCTGGGCCTTCATGCTGGGGCTCGTGCTGGTCACGCTGTTCTGGCTGGTGCACAACATCCCCAACCGGCACGACCTGAAGTGGCTGGCCGTGGGCGGCGGGATCTTCTCCAAGAACGTTCACCCGCCGGCGAAGAAGTTCAACGCCGGGCAAAAGATCATCTTCTGGGGCGTGCTGGTGCTGGGCGTGTCGATCTCGGTCTCGGGGCTGTCGCTGCTGTTTCCGTTCCAGATGCCGCTCTTTGCGCTTACCTTTGAAAAGCTGAACGCGCTGGGCGTGCCGCAGATCCTGGGCATGGCCGATCTGCCGACCACCCTGCTGCCGCATCAGGAGATGCAGCTGGCGCAGCTGTGGCACGCGATCGTTGCCTTCGTCTTCATGGCGATCATCCTCGCCCATATCTATCTGGGCACCATCGGCATGGAGGGCGCCTTCGACGCCATGGGCACCGGCGAGGTTGACGAGCAATGGGCCAAGGAGCATCACGGGCTTTGGTTCGAGGAGGTCACCGGCAAGCCCGCCCATGACCACGACAAGACCAGCCATCCGGCCGAATGACGCTGCCGCCACCCAAGGGAAAGACACCGATGAAAAGCATGTATCTGGCATTCCTGGCCATCGCGGTCATTGCCGTGGCGGCCGACTTCTCGCTTCACCGGGCGGGGTTCTCCATCCAGGAGGTGACATCCGGGCCCGCGGTCCGGCTGGATTGACCTGACCCCGAGCGAGAGGCCACAATACACACATGAACCTCGCGGCGCAGACACCGCCCGACGGCCCGTCCGGGACGGGCCAGTCGCATATCGACCGCGCGATCCGGCACGTCTCGATCCTTGTGGTCGATGACGAGCCGGGGATGCGGAACTATCTGGTGCGCACCCTGCAACCCCGCTGCAAGCGGATCGAGGCCGCGGCCAGCGCCGAGGAGGCGTCGCAGCTGCTGGACAAGCAGCATTTCGACCTGGTGCTGCTGGACAACGTCATGCCCGGCCAGTCGGGGCTCGACTGGTTGAAGGAGCAGCGCCGCGTCGGCTTCTTCGCCGAGGCGATCCTGATGACGGCCTACGCCGATCTCGACACCGCCATCCAGGCGCTGCGGGTCGGGGCCTCGGATTTCGTGCTCAAGCCGTTCCGGTCGAACCAGATCCTGAACGTGATCAACCGCTGCATGGATCAGCGCTATCTGCGGCGCGAGAATTTCCTGCTGAAATACGAGCTGCAGGCCGATAACCTGGCCGCGCGCGGCCGCCTCATCGGCAAGTCGCCGGGGATCGAGGCGGTCCGACAGACCCTGGAAAAGGCCGCGCCCATGCCCACCCCGGTGCTGTTCACCGGCGCCAGCGGCACCGGCAAGGAGATCGCGGCGCGCACCCTGCACGCGATGTCGGACCGCGCCGACAAGCCCTTCGTTCCGATCAACTGCGCCACCGCCTCGCCCGACCGCATCGCCGCCGACCTGTTCGGCGAGCTGGGCCGGCCCTCGGGCGACGGGCTGCTGGTGCAGGCCTCGGGCGGGACGCTGTTTCTCGACGAGGTGGCCGAACTGCCGCTGACGGTGCAGGCCTCGCTGTTGCGGGTGATCGAGGACGGCTGCTTCCGCCCCGGCGGGGCCGAGCGCGAGGTGCCGCTCAACCTGCGCTTTGTCTTTGCCAGCAACGCCGACCTGGAAAAGGCGATGAAGGAGGGGCGGTTCCGTCCCGACCTCTATCACCGGATCAACGTGATCACGGTGCACATGCCGCTGCTGCGGGACCGGGTGGGCGACATCCCGGAACTGGCCGAGCTGTTCATGGGCAAGTTTTCGCGCCAGCTCGGCGTCACGCCGCTGCCGCTGTCCGAACAGGTGCTGTTCAACCTGGCGCGCTATGACTGGCCTGGCAACGTGCGCGAGCTGCGCAACCTGATCGAACGCTCGCTGATTTTGGGCGAGTTTCCACCCGAATTCGCCGGCTCCGCCGACGAGACCGGGGTCGAGCCGGTGGAATCGCTGCATGCGGTCGAGCGGCGCCACATCCTGACCGTGCTCGAGGCCTGCGGCGGCAACCGCGCCGAGGCCGCCCGCCGGCTGGGCGTGTCGCGCAAGACGATCGACCGCAAATGCGCGATGTGGAATGTCTGAGGCGCCGACGCGCCCGGTTGCCCTGCGCAACACGGTGCGCGCGCGCCTGCTGGCCATCGCGCTCCTGCCGGTCCTGATCCTTCTGCCGCTGTTGCTGGTGACCTCGGTCAAGAACTGGAGCCACCGTTTCGACGAGGTGCTGATCGCCAAGGTCGCCGGCGAGCTGACGGTGGCACACCAGCACCTCGCCGGGCTGATGGAGCGCCGCGGCGCCGAAATCTCCGCCCTCGGGCAGTCGGCCGTGTTCCAGCGCCTGAGCTCCGACAGCGCGAGCCTGAGCGATTTCCTCGAGGGGCAGCGCCTGAGGATGGGGCTGGATTTTCTCTACTTCGTGAATGCGGACGGCCAGACCGTTCTTGCCGGTCGCGCCGCGCCGCTGCGCAATCCGCGGGGCTGGCCGGTGGTGGCCACGGCGCTGTCCGGGCACCGGCAGACCGCGATCGACATCTTCGACGGCGAGGTTCTGGCCGCGCTGTCGCCCGACATGGCCGCGCAGGCCCGGCTGGAGCTGGTCCCCACCCGCGCCGCCGCCCCGACCGAGCGCACCGAGGAAACCCGCGGCATGGTGGTTCACGCCGCCGCGCCCGCGCCCGGCGGCGCGCTGGTGGGCGGGCTTCTGTTGAACCGCAACCTTGGGTTCATCGACGAGATCAACGAACTGGTCTACCCCGTGGGCAGCCTGACCGGGGGCAACCTGGGCACCGCCACGCTGTTTCTCGAGGATGTGCGCGTCTCGACCAATGTGCGCCTGTTCGAGAATGTTCGCGCGCTGGGCACGCGGGTCTCGGCCGAGGTGCGCCAGAAGGTGCTGACCGAGGGCAAGACCTGGCTGGCGCGCGCCTTCGTCGTGAACGACTGGTATATCTCGGCCTACGAGCCGATCCTCGACAGTTTCGGCAATCGCGTGGGGATGCTCTATGTCGGCTTCCTCGAGGCGCCGTTCCGGCAGGCGGAGCGGCGCACCCACCTGCTGATCGGCGGCAGTTTCCTGTTCGTGATGGTGCTGAGCGTGCCGATCCTGCTGGCCTTCGCGCGCGGGATTTTCAAGCCGCTGGAGCGGATGAACCGCGCCATCGCCAAGGTCGAGCTTGGCGATCTCGGGGCGCGCTCCAACATCAGGGGCCGCGACGACGAGATCTCGCGCCTGGCCGCGCATCTCGACAGCCTGCTCGATCAGTTGCAGGAACGCGACCGCCGGTTGCGCGACTGGGCCGAGGAACTGGAATCGCGCGTCGCCAGCCGCACCCGCGACCTGGAGGAGGCGAACCGCCAGCTGGAGATGACCTCGAAACAGCTGATCCTGTCGGAAAAGCTGGCGGCGCTGGGCGAGATAACGGCCGGCGTCGCGCATGAGATCAACAACCCGCTGGCAGTGATCCAGGGCAATCTCGACGTGATCCACGAGGATCTCGGCCCCGCGGCCGAGCCCCTGCGCACCGAGTTCACCCTGATTCAGGAGCAGATTCAGGCCATCAGCCTGCTGGTGACCAAGCTCTTGCGCTTCACCCGTCCCGAGGAGTTCGAGCAGGAGGGAGCCGGCCTCGACCCCGACCAGGCGGTGCGCAGCACCCTGCCGCTGGTTCAGCACATCCTGTCGAATTCCGACATCGAGCTGGTGCTGGATCTCGCCGCGGGCGGCGAGGTGGCGATGAACGAGACCGAGTTGCAGCAGGTGCTGGTCAACCTGATGATCAACGCCATCCAGGCCATGCCCGAGGGCGGCACGCTGAGCCTGCGCACCCGCTCCGACGAGGGGCGCCTCACGATCGAGGTGCTCGACACCGGAATCGGCATGGACGAGGAACTCCAGGCGCGGATTTTCGACCCGTTCTTCTCGACCAAGCGGAACGAGGGCACGGGGCTGGGCCTGTCGATCACCCGCGACCTGGTGCAGCGTGCGGGCGGCGACATCACGGTCGCCAGCGCGCCCGGACAGGGCTCCTGTTTCCGGATCCGGCTGCCGCTGTCCACGGACGCGGCGGGTTAGGGTCGGGACCCGTTAATCGGCTTGGGGCCGCCCGCTGCGGTTCTTCATGACTTCGGGCCAGGTCAGCGGATACACCCGCGCTTCGGCCCAGCAGGGCGCGATCCCGTTCCCCTGCGCGGCCGGGATGACCCCGGCCGGGGCCCGCACCCGCCGCCTGCGGGAGGATATCAACCGAACGGGTCTTCCGGATAGCCCACCCGCGCGAGGTAGAGCCCCTGCGGCGGGCAGACCGGCCCGCAGGCGGCGCGCGCGCGCGCCTCCAGCGCGGCTTTCACATCCTCCGGCGTCCAGGCGCCCGCGCCGACCCGCTCCAGCGTGCCGACGAAGCTGCGGACCTGGTTGTGCAGAAAGCTGCGCGCGCGGACATGGAAACGGAACTCGCGCCCCGAGGGGTAGTCCATCTCCTCGATCCGCAGCTCGTCCAGCGTCTTGACCGGCGAGTCCGCCTGGCAGATCGAGGCGCGGAAGGTGGTGAAATCGTGCCGGCCGAGCAGGTAGCGCGCGGCGCGCTGCATCGGCTCCAGCGCCAGCGGGTTCTGCACCTGCCAGACCTTGCCCGCGTCATGCACCACCGGCGCGCGGCGGGTGACGAGGCGGAAAAGATACTGCCGCTCCAGCGCCGAGAAGCGGGCATGGAAATCGTCCGCCACCCGCGCGCAGGCCACCACCGCCACCGGATGCGGCTTGAGGTGATAGTTCAGCGCCTCGGACAGGCGGAACGGGTCCCACTCCCTGGTCAGCTCGCAATGCGCGACCTGACCCAGCGCGTGGACCCCCGCATCGGTGCGGCCCGCGGCGGCGATCGAGGGCACGTCGCGCTCAAGCTTCGCCAGCGCGGCCTCGACCGCGCCCTGGACCGAGGGCTGGTCGGCCTGGCGCTGCCACCCGGCGAAGGGGGCGCCGTCATATTCCAGTTTCAACGCATAGCGGGGCATGGCCCCCCGATAGCGCGCGCGCGCTTGGCAATCAAGGCGTGCGGGAAATTCCCTTGTTCTCTTTGCCTTTGGCCGCCCCATGCTTATCTTGGGCCCGACAAGACATGAGGCGCATGTGGGCATTTCCGATATCGCAGACAGTTTGGTGCGCGGGGTCGAGGGCGTGGGCGACACCCTGTCCGAGACCTTTTTCGAGCCGGTCATCAGGCTGGGCGTGACCGGGCTGGCGCGTTCCGGCAAGACGGTGTTCATCACCTCTCTGGTGGCGAACCTGCTGGACCGCGGGCGCATGCCGCAGTTGCAGGCCGCCGCCGGGGGCGCAATCCGCAGCGCCTATCTCCAGCCGCAGCCCGACAACACCGTGCCGCGCTTCGACTACGAGGCGCATCTCGACGCGCTGACCGGCGACCATCCGCACTGGCCTGAAAGCACCCGCGCGGTGTCGGAGCTGCGGCTGTCGCTCAAGGTGCAGCCGACGGGGCTCTTGGGCGCGGTGTCGGGGCCGCGCACGGTGCATCTCGACATCGTCGATTACCCCGGCGAATGGCTACTGGACCTCGGGCTGATGGACAAGAGCTTTGCGGAGTGGTCGGCGGAGACGCTGAAACGCATCCGCCCGCGCCCCGCGGCGGCCGCGTTTCTGGCCGCCGCCGCGGCTGCCGATCCCGACGCCCCGCTGAACGAGCCCGCGGCCAAGGCCCTCGCCGCCGCCTATACCGACTACCTGATGCAGGCCCGCAAGGCGGGGTTCTACGACTGCACGCCGGGGCGCTTCCTGCTGCCCGGCGATCTGGCGGGCTCGCCCGCGCTGACCTTCGCGCCGCTGCCCCGGCCCGAGCGCCCCGCCCGCGGCGGCCTCTGGCGCGAGATGGAGCGGCGTTTCGATGCCTACAAGCGCGAGGTGGTAAAGCCGTTCTTCCGCGACCATTTCGCGCGCATCGACCGGCAGGTGGTGCTGGTCGATGCGCTGGGCGCGATCCATGCCGGCCCGCAGGCCACCGACGACCTGCGACGCGCGATGCGCGATATCCTGTCGGCCTTCCGGCCGGGGCGGAACGCGTGGCTCAGCCAGATCCTGCTGGGCAAGCGGGTGGAGCGCATCCTCTTCGCCGCCTCCAAGGCGGACCATTTGCACCACTCCCAGCACCCGCGCCTGACCGCGATCATGGAGGCGCTGCTGCGCGAGGCCCGCGACCGCGCCGATTTTGCGGGCGCACAGACCGCGGCCATGTCCATCGCCGCCCTGCGCGCCACGGTGGAGGAGACCATCGCGCATGGCGGGCGCGATCTGGACTGCGTGCGCGGCACGTTGCTGGAGACCGGAAAACAGGCCGCGCTCTACCCCGGCGCGCTGCCCGAGGATCCAGCGCGCATCCTGTCGGCGGCGCGGCAGGGGCAGGAGAGGTGGCTTGATGCCGATTACCGCATCATGCATTTCGCGCCCGCCCGGCTGAGCCTGAAACCGGGCGAAGGCCCGCCCCATATCCGCCTCGACCGGGCGGCGGAATTCCTGATCGGAGACCGGCTGAGATGACCCAGGGCCCCGTGCTGATCGACCTCGAAGGCGAACCCGCCGAAACCCCGTCCTCCGCGCCCCCCGTGCCGGAGTTGGAGGAGGCCCCCTCGGGTCAAGCCATGCAGACGCTGGCCGCGCTGGGCGCGCGCCGTCCCTCGCGGCTGGGGCGGTTCTTCTGGTCGAGCCTGGTGGCGCTGATCGGCTTCGCCGCTTCGGTCGCGGCGTGGGATTTGGTGACCGGGCTGCTGGCGCGCAACGCTGTGATCGGAACCGCGGCACTGGTGCTGCTGGCCGCCGTGCTGCTGGCGCTGGCGATGATCGGGCTGCGCGAGCTGTCGGCCTTCGCCCGGCTGCGCCGGATCGACACCGTGCAGAAGGCGGGCGCTGCGGCGCTGGTCTCTGGCGACCTGGGGCAGGCGCGGCAGGTGGTGGCGCGGCTGGAGCGCCTCTATGCCGCCCGCGACGAGCTGCGCTGGGGCCGCGAGCGGCTGGCCGAGCGGCAGGGCGACATGTTCGATGCCGACGGGCTGCTGGGGCTGGCCGAGGCGGAGCTGCTGGCGCCGCTGGACGCCGCCGCGCGGCGCGAGGTCGAAGGGGCGGCGCGGCAGGTGGCGACCGTCACCGCCCTGGTGCCGTTGGCGCTGGCCGATCTCTTCGCCGCGCTGAGCGCCAACCTGCGGATGATCCGCCGCATCGCCGAGATCTACGGCGGGCGGTCGGGCACGCTGGGCAGCTGGCGCATCACCCGCGCGGTGCTGACCCATCTGGTGGCCACCGGCGCGGTCGCGGTGGGCGACGACATGATCGAGCCGCTGATCGGCGGCGGGCTGGTGGGCAAGGTCTCGCGCCGCTTCGGCGAGGGGCTGGTGAACGGCGCGCTGACCGCGCGGGTGGGCGTCGCCGCGATCGAGGTCTGCCGGCCGCTGCCCTTCGTTCGGGCCAAGCGCCCCTCGGCCTCGCGGCTGGTGCAGCGGTCGCTGACGGGGCTGTTTTCGAAGGGTGCGGCCTAGCTCAAAGAAGCCGCGGCGGGCTGCCCGCGGGGCGGTCGCGATCGGCGATCGCGGCGCGCTGCCCGCGCCCGATGCGGTGGGCCAGCGCCGAGAACGCCGCCGCGGTCTCGGGCGGCAGATCGGCGGTGCGGAGGATGTGGTCGAACAGCCCCAGCCACAGCGCGAAATGATGCTCCCTGATCTCCGGCGCGGAGAGATGCGCGCGCATCGGGCTGCCGTCATAGCTGCGCTCATGCAGGATGGCGTTGCGCCAGAAGGCGGCGATCTTGGCCTCATGCGCGGGCCAGCCGCCGTCGGGCACATGGGCGGCGAAGATCGGCCCCAGTTCGGGGTGGCGCCGGATCGCGGCGTAGAAACGGCGCACCACGGTATCGATCTGCGCGGCCGTGATGTCGAAGCGCGGGGGAAGGGCGGTCATGGCGGCTCCTTTATCTGCATGGCAGATATATCTTTTCCGCCCCCGCGGCAAGCGCCCCCCGGCCACTGGACCCGGCCGCGCCCGCGGCGTATAAGCGCCCCATGATGACGCGCATTGCCATCATTATTCGAATTACCAGCCCGGCGCTCTGACCCAAGATGAGCCGCCGGGACAAGGCGTTTGAGCCCTCGCGCCGCCCCTTCTTCCAGACCTGACGATCTTTCAAGGACCACGCCCCATGTGTGCCGACACGCCCGACTACAAAGACACGCTGAACCTGCCCGAGACCGATTTCCCCATGCGCGCGGGCCTGCCCAAGCGCGAGCCCGAATGGCTGGAGCGCTGGGCCCGGATCGGCGTCTACGACCGGCTGCGCGAAAAGACGGGGCGCGCGCCCTTCATCCTGCATGACGGCCCGCCCTACGCCAACGGCCACCTGCATATCGGCCACGCGCTGAACAAGACGATCAAGGACATCATCGTGCGCTCGCACCAGATGATGGGCAAGGACGCCCGCTATGTGCCGGGCTGGGACTGCCACGGCCTGCCCATCGAATGGAAGATCGAGGAGCAGTACCGCGCCAAGGGCAAGAACAAGGACGAGGTGCCGGTCGTCGATTTCCGCCAGGAATGCCGCAAATTCGCGGCCGGCTGGGTGGACATCCAGCGCGAGGAGTTCAAGCGCCTGGGCGTCACCGGCAAATGGGACGATCCCTACCTGACGATGGATTTCCACGCCGAGCGCGTGATCGCCGAGGAATTCATGAAATTCCTGATGAACGGAACGCTCTACCAGGGCTCCAAGCCGGTGATGTGGTCGCCGGTGGAAAAGACCGCGCTGGCCGAGGCGGAGATCGAGTATCACGATCACCAGAGCCATACGATCTGGGTGCCCTTCGCGATCAAAGGTGCGACTGCTTCGGGCCAAGAAAGTCTCGAAGACTTGCTGCAAGCGCGCGTGGTGATCTGGACCACGACGCCCTGGACCATCCCCTCCAACAAGGCCGTCGCCTATAACCGGAAGATCGCCTACGGCCTCTACCGCGTGGACGCGACCGAAGAGGAAAGCTGGACCAAGGTGGGTGATCTTTACATCCTTGCCGATGCTCTGGCTGAAGAAACACTGGCAAAAGCTCGTGTTACAAGTTTCAAGAGAGTGCGAGGAGTAGATAGTAGTCAGGTTGGTGAGCTGATCCTTGAGCACCCCTTCGCGGGCCTCGACGGCGCCGACGGCTTCTGGGATTACGACGTGCCGATGATCGACGGCGACCATGTCACCGACGACGCCGGCACCGGCTTCGTCCACACCGCGCCCAGCCACGGCGCGGATGACTACGAATGTTTCGTCAAGCGCAACTGGCTGGACCGGATGACCCACAACGTGGGCGAGGAAAGCGAATTCCTGGCCCATGTGCCGTTCTTCGCCGGGCTCAAGGTGTTCGATCACAAGGGCAAGGAAGGCAAGGCCAACGCCGCCGTGATCGACAAGCTGGTCGAGGCGAAGGGCATCATCGCCCGCGGCCGCGTCAAGCACTCCTACCCGCATTCGTGGCGCTCGAAGGCGCCGGTGATCTTCCGCAACACGCCGCAATGGTTCGTCGCCATCGACCGCGAGGTCGGCGACGGGCAGGACGACTATGGCACCACGATCCGCAGCCGCGCGCTGACCTCGATCGACAAGCTGGTGAAATGGACGCCGCAGACCGGGCGCAACCGTCTCTATTCGATGATCGAGGCGCGGCCCGACTGGGTGCTGTCGCGCCAGCGCGCCTGGGGCGTGCCGCTGACCTGCTTCACCCGCAAGGGCGCGCTGCCCACCGACCCCGATTTCCTGCTGCGCGACGAGGCGGTGAACGCCCGGATCGCGGCGGCCTTCGAGGCCGAGGGGGCGGATGCCTGGTACAAGGATGGCGCCAAGGAGCGCTTCCTGGCCGACGACCACAACCCCGACGCCTATGAGCAGGTCCTCGACATTCTCGACGTGTGGTTCGATTCCGGCTCCACCCATTCCTTCGTGCTGCGCGACCGCGCGGACGGCTCCGAGGACGGCATCGCCGATGTCTACATGGAGGGCACCGACCAGCACCGCGGCTGGTTCCACTCCTCCATGCTGCAGGCCTGCGGCACGATCGGTCGCGCGCCCTATCGAAACGTGGTGACGCATGGCTTCACGCTGGACGAGAAGGGCAACAAGATGTCCAAATCGCTCGGCAACACCATCCTGCCCGAAGAGGTGATCAAGCAATACGGCGCCGATATCCTGCGGCTGTGGGTGGCCCAGACCGACTACACCGCCGACCAGCGGATCGGCCCGGAAATCCTGAAGGGGGTGGCCGACAGCTATCGCCGGCTGCGCAACACCATGCGCTTCATGCTGGGCTCGCTCGGCGATTTCCGCGAGGAACTGCGGGTCGCGCCCGCCGAGATGCCTGAGCTGGAGCGCTGGGTGCTGCACCGTCTGGCGGAACTGGATCACAAGGTGCGCACGGGCTATGCCGCCTATGACTTCCAGGGCGTGTTCCAGACGCTGTTCAATTTCGCCACGGTGGATCTGTCGTCCTTCTATTTCGACATCCGCAAGGACGCGCTTTACTGCGACGGCGACGACAGCCTGAACCGCCGCGCGGCGCTGACGGTGCTGGATATCCTGTTCCACCGCCTGACCACCTGGCTGGCGCCGATCCTGGTCTTCACCATGGAGGAGGTGTGGCTGTCCCGCTTCCCGGGCGAGGACAGCTCGGTCCATCTGGTGGACATGCCCGACACGCCCGCCGACTGGCTGGATGAGCCGCTGGCGGCGAAATGGGCCGGCATCCGGCAGGTGCGCCGCGCCGTGACCGCCGCGCTGGAGATCCAGCGCCGCGACAAGGTGATCGGCGCCTCGCTGGAGGCCGCACCCGTGGTGCATGTGGCCGATGGCGAGGTGCTGAAGGCGCTGCGTTCGGTCGATTTCGCGGATGTCTGCATCACGTCGGAAATCGTGCTGACTGGCGATCCCAGCCCGAACGAGGCCTTCCGCATGCCCGAGGTGCCGGGCGTGGGCGTGGTGTTCGAGAAGGCCGATGGCGGGAAATGCCAGCGCTGCTGGAAGATCCTGCCCGATGTCGGCAGCCATGCCCATCCGGGCACCTGCCGGCGCTGCAACGCCGCGCTGGACTGAGAGATACGCCGCGGCCCCTGATCGCGGGGGCCGCGGCTGTCAGCCGCCCCGCGCCTTGGGATGGGCGCGGTCGTAGATTTCCATCAGCCGGGCGGTATCGACCGCCGTATAGGCCTGCGTCGTGGACAGCGACGCATGGCCCAGCAGCTCCTGAATCGCGCGCAGGTCGCCGCCCGCGCCCAGCAGGTGCGTGGCGAAGCTGTGGCGCATCGCGTGCGGCGTGGCGCTGGCGGGCAGGCCCAGCTGCATCCGCGCCGCCTGCATCGCACGCGAGATCAGGCGCGGGTTGAGCGGCCCGCCGCGCAGGCCGCGGAACAGCGGCGCGTCGGGCTCCAGATCATGGGGGCAGAGGGCGGTGTAGGCCTCGACCGCCTCGCGCGCGGCGGGCAGGACCGGCACCAGCCGCTCCTTGTCGCCCTTGCCGAGGATACGCAGCGTCTCGGGCAATGGCGCGTCGCGGCCGGTCAGCCCCAGCGCCTCGGAGATCCGCAGTCCGCAGCCGTAGAGCAGCGTCACCACCGCCGCGTCGCGCGCCGCGACCCAGGGCTCCGAGGATTGCAGCTCCACCGTGCCGATCATGGCGCGGGCGGCGTCCCGATCCAGCGGGCGCGGCAGTTTCTTCTGGAATTTCGGCGCCCGGACAGAGAGCACGGCCACCGGGTCGAAGCCCTCGCGCTGTCCCAGCCATCGGTAGAAACCCTTGACCGCCGACAGCGCGCGCGCCAGCGACCGGGCCGAGACGCCTCGGGAGCGCTCATGCGCCATCCAGGCGCGCATGTCGGACAGACCCACCTCGGCCAGCGGGCCAAGCCCCGGCGCGCCGCCCAGATGCTGCGCCAGGAAGGCGAGGAAGCCGGTGACATCGGCGCCATAGGCTTTCAGGGTGTTTTCGGCCGCGCCGTTCAGCGCGCGTTCATGCGCCAGCCAGTCGGAAAGCGCCGCGCGCGCGGCCGGTGTCAGCGACAGGCTCACGCCAGCCAGCGGCGCATCGCCCGTTCGAACACGCCCGCGAAAAAGGCCAGCAGGTCGGTGCCCTGATTGGGCGAGAACTGGTGCGGATCCTCCGCCCCCATCACCAGCATCCCCGGCAGGCGGCCTTCGCCGAGATCGAGCTTCAGCAGCGCCTCGGAGCGGATATAGCCGGCTTTCTCGCCATAGATGTTGTCGCCCGAGGGCTCGGTCTGGCGCAGGGTGACGGTCCGCACCGGCAGGTTGCGGCCTTGGGTGATGTAGCGGTCGACGAACCCGGGTTCGGCCACCGAGAGCACGTCATTGAGCCGCTGGAGCGCGGCCTCCTCCTCGCCCTGGCGGCTTTCCAGAACCAGGCGCACGCAGTCGAGGCGCAGGATGTCGGCCACCTCATGCCCGAGATTGCGCAGGAAGGGCTCGAACGCGGTCGGGTCGAGCATCTTCAGGACGGCGCGGTGCACCTGGTTGGTGCCGGCGAGGTTCTCGTAGGCCGCGGCGATAACCGAGCGGTGGGTGTCCTCCAGCCGGTCGAGCCGCGCCTCCAGCCGCTCCATCGCGATGCCGCGCAGGTCGATGATATTGCCGCCCATGGTCTTTTCATTGGCGGCGATCAGCGCGTGCATCAGCTCGCGGTCCTCAAGCAGGACATTGGGGTCGGCAAGGATGCGATCCCGCAGGCCGGGTTCGATCGGGGCTGTGCTGCTCATCAGGGCCTCATCACGTCTTTTCGCGCGATCCTAGCAGAGCCCCGCGGATTTTTCGCGCGTTTTTTCGCAGAAATCCGCGGGTTGGGGCGTTTTCGACACCATCCGCACGTGGCCGGGGCCGCGCGCGGAGGCGCGATCAGAGGATTTTCTGACCGGTCTTGGCCCAGTCCTTCATGAAGCCCTCGAGGCCCTTGTCGGTCAGCACATGGCCGGCCATCGCCTTGATCACGGCCGGCGGCGCGGTGGCCACGTCGGCGCCGATCAGCGCGGCCTCCTTCATGTGGTTCACGTTGCGGATCGAGGCGGCGAGGATCTGCGTTTCGAACCCGTAATTGTCGTAAATGGTGCGGATGTCCTGAATCAGGTCCATCCCGTCGATGTTGATGTCGTCGAGCCGGCCGACGAAGGGCGAGACGAAGGTTGCGCCCGCCTTGGCCGCCAGCAGCGCCTGGTTGGCCGAGAAGCACAGCGTGACATTGACCATGTGGCCCTCGCCCGAAAGCACCTTGCACGCCTTCAGCCCGTCCCAGGTCAGCGGCACCTTGATCGCGATGTTGTCGGCGATCCTGGCCAGCTTCCGGCCCTCCTCGATCATCGCGGGGGCCTCCAGCGCCACGACCTCGGCCGAGACCGGGCCGTCGATCATCTCGCAGATCTCTTTCGTGACCTCGAGGATGTCGCGGCCCGATTTCATGATCAGCGAGGGGTTGGTGGTCACGCCGTCGGCCATGCCCAGTGCGTTGAGCTCGGCGATGGCCTCGACGTCGGCGGTATCGACAAAGAATTTCATTTGTATTGTCCTGCAACTGTCGGCATCTGTTCGGGCTCCTGATACAAGAAGGCCCGCCCGGCGGAAACAAGTAAAAGGTCTTTGTCGCACTTCTGATGAGCAGCTCCTCGCCCGAATTCTTCGAAGAAGGCGCGCTGGTGGGCGTGCTGACCACCCAGCCGCTGGACCGGCTGCTGGATTACCGCGCGCCCGAGGGCGGCTGCGAACCGGGCGCCTTCGTCGAGGTGCCGCTGGGTCCGCGCAAGGTTCTGGGCGTGGTCTGGGGGCCGGGGCAGGGCGGCTATGACCTGGCCAGGGTGCGCGACGTGACGCGGGTGCTCGACGTGGCGCCGATGCGCGACGAGATGCGCGCCTTCCTGGAACGGGCGGGCGACTACACCATCACGCCGATGCCGGCGATGCTGCGGCTGGCGACCCGCGCGCCGGGGCTGGGCGGGGCGGAGTCGATGCGCAAGGTCTACCGGCCGGGCCATGCCGCGCCCGACCGGATGACCGACGCCCGGCGCCGCGTGCTGGAGGTGCTGGAGGAATACGGCGGTCTGGCCTTCACCCTCACCGAACTGTCGGCGCAGGCGGGCGTCACCACCTCGGTCATCAAGGGGCTGGTGAAGCTCGGCGCGGTGTCGGAGGAGGACGCGCCGCGCGACATGCCTTACCCCCGCCTCGACCCCGACCTGCCCGGCGTGACGCTGGCCGAGGATCAGGCGACCGCCGCAGCGCAACTGCGCGCGGGCGTGGCGAGCGGGCGCTATGGCACGACGCTGCTGAAAGGCGTGACCGGCTCGGGCAAGACCGAGGTCTACCTTGAGGCGGTGGCGGAATGCCTGCGCCGGGGCCGCCAGGCGCTGGTTTTGCTGCCCGAGATCGCGCTGACCTCGGAATTCCTGACCCGGGTCGAGAAACGCTTCGGCGCCAAGCCCGCGGAATGGCATTCGGGGGTGACCATGACCGAGCGGCGGCGTTGCTGGAAAATGGTCGGGCAGGGCGGTGCGCAGCTGGTCGTCGGCGCGCGCTCGGCGCTGTTCCTGCCCTACCGCGACCTCGGCCTGATCGTCGTCGATGAGGAGCACGACACTTCCTACAAGCAGGAGGATGGCGCGCTCTACTCCGCCCGCGATATGGGGGTGCTGCGCGCCTCGCTCTGCGACGCGCAGGTGGTGCTTGCCTCGGCCACGCCCTCGCTTGAAAGCTGGGCCAATGCCGAGGCCGGGAAATACGCGCGGATCGACCTCGCATCGCGGTTCGGCGCGGCGGAGCTGCCCGAGATGCGGGCGGTGGACATGCGCGAGGCCGATCTTCCGGGGGGCAAGTGGGTCTCGCCCGTCCTGCAGGCCGAGGTGCGCGCGCGGCTGGAAAAGCGGGAGCAGTCTCTGCTGTTTCTCAACCGGCGCGGCTATGCGCCGGTGACGATCTGTCGGGCCTGCGGCCACCAGGTCGCCTGCGAGCATTGCGACGCGCGCATGGTCGAGCACCGCTTCCTGAAACGCCTCGTCTGCCACCAATGCGGCGAGACCCGGCCGATCCCCGCCGCCTGCCCCTCCTGCGGTGTGGAGGGCAAGCTCGCGCCGGTCGGCCCGGGGGTGGAGCGGCTGGCCGAGGAGGCGCTGGAGCTGTTCCCGCAGGCGCGCATCGCGGTGCTGTCCTCGGACCTTTTTGGCTCGGCCCGGGCGCTGAAGGCGCAGATCGAGGCCATCGCGCAGGGCGAGGCCGACATCATCATCGGCACGCAGCTGGTGGCCAAGGGGCACAATTTCCCGCTGCTGACGCTGGTCGGCGTGATCGACGCCGATCTCGGGCTTCAGGGCTCGGACCTGCGGGCGGCGGAGCGCACGTTCCAGCTGATGCGGCAGGTGGCGGGGCGCGCCGGGCGGACCGGGCGCAAGGGGCTGGCGCTGTTGCAGACCTATCAGCCCGAGCACCCGGTGATCCGCGCCATCCTGTCGGGCGACGAAGAGGGCTTCTGGCGCGCCGAGGCGGCGGAGCGCAGGGCGGCGGGCGTGCCGCCCTATGGCCGGATGGCGGGCATCGTGCTGAGCGGGCCGGAGGCGCAGGCGGTCTTTGACCTCGGGGCCGAGATGGCCCGGCGCGACGAGCCCTTGCGCCGGATCGGGGCGCAGGTCTTCGGTCCCGCGCCGGCGCCGATCGCCCGCATCCGGGGCCGCCACCGGGTGCGCCTGCTGGTCAAGGCCGAGAAGACCGCGCCGTTGCAGGCGGCGCTGCGGGCCTGGGCGGGGCAGTTCAGGCTGCCGAACAACCTGCGGCTTCAGATCGACATCGACCCGCAGAGCTTTTTCTGAGCGGGCCGCACCGGCTGGCCGGGCGGCGGCTCAGGCGGTGGCGCGCAGGCCGGGCTGGTCGATCGCGAAATCGGTGATCACCGCGCCCACCCACATGCAGAACAACGCCAGCCACGCCGTCGCCGCGAAGATCGAGCCGCCGGTGACGCCGGCGCCGATCGCGCAGCCCCCCGCCAGCATCGCGCCGAAGCCCATCAGCGCCGCGCCGATCATCGCCTTGCGCATGTTCTTTTCGCCCTCGAAGCCCTGGAATTTCAGCTCGCGCCCCCAGGCGGCGGCGGCGAAGGCGCCGATCACCACGCCGGGCACCAGCCCGACGTCGAATTCCAGGACCGCGTTGCGGTCGAGGAAGAACATCAGCGTATGCGCCGAGGGCCCCGAGAAGGTGGCGCTTTCGATCTGGACCGGCTCGAAGCTGACCTGAGCGAGATTGAAGGTCAGCACCCAGCCCACCGCGACCGAGAAACCGACCCCCGCGCCGAAGATCAGCGTGCGCGCGCCGATCCGGTTGCGGCGCGACAGCCACAGCGCGGCCAGCGCCGTGAACAGGCCCACCACCAGCCCGCTGCTGGGCGGCAGGCCAAGCGCCGCGATCAGGTTGACGTTCTTGCCGCCGGGCGTGACCCACAGGGCGGCCAGCCAGTCGCGCAAGGGCGACAGGAGGCCCGACAGGCTCATCTGCGCGACCACCGCGAAGATCAGCCCCGAAACCACCGAGCGCAGGTTGCCCGTGGCCGCCAGCACCAGCAGCCGCCCCGAGCAGCCGCGCGCCAGCACCATGCCCGCGCCGAACATCAGCCCGCCGATGATCGCGCCCGACCACGAGCCCGCCACCGCCATCATCCGCGCATCGGCCGAACGCATCAGTCCGAACATCTCGGCCGCCTGCACCCAGACCACCGCCGTCGACCAGGTCAGCAGCCACACCGCGACCGAGCGGCCCATGCTGCCCCGGGCGAACTCCACGGTGGCCGCCCGCAGGCAGAAGCGCGAACGTTGCGCCGCGACGCCGAAGATCAGGCCGGTGATCAGGCCGAACACCGCCGCAGTGGGGCCTTCGCCGATGCGTTCAACGATTTCCACAATCTCCATTCGCGCGTCTCCCAGAGTCTCGTCGGGTCAGCCGGGTTTTTGACCGACAATGCCTCGTTTTGCCTTGATTCAGATCAGGCGCGGAGGCAAGCGCCCATCGCCCGGCTGCGACGATGCGCGCCGCGCGGGAGGGCGCGGCGCCCGCGCGCCGGCGGCCGCCGCGCGTCGTCGCCCGCCGCCGGCGCGGCGCAGGGAGGGGCCGGCGTGCGTTTTGCTCTCGCCAAGCGCCGCGCGCGGAGCTAAGGCATTGGCCATGCAAAGCCAAACCCATACCGTGCCCCTGGGCCAGGCCCGCGCGCTGCCGTTCTGGCGGCGCCCGACGAGCCTTCTGTTCCTGATGGCCGCCGCGATGCCCGTGGCCTTCGCCACCTGGTCGGCGCTGCTGAACAATTTCGTGATCGAGGCGGCGAATTTCACCGGGGTCGAGATCGGCTGGCTGCACACGGTGCGCGAGATCCCCGGCTTCCTCGCCGTGGGGGTGATCGCGCTGATCCTGTTCATCCGCGAGCAGGTGCTGGGCATCGTGTCGCTGCTGATGCTGGGCGCGGCCACGGCTGTAACGGCGTGGTTCCCGTCGCTGGGCGGGCTGCTGACGGTCACGCTGATCAGCTCGATCGGGTTCCACTATTACGAAACGGTGAACCAGTCGCTGCAGCTGCAATGGCTCGAAAAAAGCCGCGCGCCGCAGATGCTGGGCTGGCTGGTGGCGACCGGATCGGCCGCGTCGCTGGTGGCCTACGGCCTGCTGGTGGTCGGCTGGAAGACCTTCGACCTGTCCTACAATTTCGTCTACATGGTCTCGGGCGGGTTCACCGCCCTCGTGGCGCTGTTCTGCCTGCTGGCCTATCCGCAGTTCGAGGCGCCCAACCCCCAGGTCAAGAAATTCATCCTGCGCCGGCGTTACTGGCTCTATTACCTGCTGCAGTTCATGTCCGGCGCGCGGAGGCAGATTTTCGTCGTCTTCGCCGCCTTCATGATGGTCGAGCGCTTCGGCTTCGAGGTGCACGAGGTCACGGCGCTGCTGCTGATCAATTTCGTCGCCAACATGGTCTTCGCGCCGCTGATGGGTCGCGCCGTGGCGAAATGGGGCGAGCGCCGGGCGCTGGCGTTCGAGTATGTCGGGCTGGTCGTTGTGTTCCTGTCCTATGGCGGGATCTATTATTTCGGCTGGGGCGTGGTGCTGGCCGCCACGCTGTACGTCATCGACCACCTGTTCTTCGCGCTGGCCTTTGCGCTGAAGACCTATTTCCAGAAGATCGCCGATCCCGGCGACATCGCCCCCACCGCCGCCGTGGCCTTCACCATCAACCATATCGCGGCGGTGTTCCTGCCGGCGCTGCTGGGCTATCTTTGGGTGACGAGCCCGGGCGGCGTGTTCGCGCTGGCGGCGGGGATGGCGGCGCTGTCGCTGTGCCTGGCGCTGATGATCCCGCGCCACCCCGAGCCGGGCAACGAGACCGTCTGGGCCAAATTCCGCGCGGTTCAGCCGGGCTAGCCTTTTCGCATTGCGTCGCCATGTGACAGAAACGACAATCACGAAGGAAAGGCCGGACCCGGAAATGGGCCCGGAACAAGGGGACAGGGGTCAATGACCGTTCGCAGCTGGATCACCTACCTGATCGGGGGCACGGCCCTGTGGATGGTGGCCGTCGGCTTCCTCTCCGGGCAGTTGCCGACCGATCCGCTGCCCGATATCGGCTATATCGTCGGCTACACGATCCCGTTCTGCGGCGTCGCGCTGCTGCCCTCGGCGCTGATCGGGCTGTTGGCGCTGGCGCTGACCCGCAAGACCGGCGTCGCCTTGCGGATCTGGACCTTCCTCGCCTCGCTGCTGGCCATTTTTCTTGGGCTCGGCAGCTTCATTGTCGCCTGAGGCATGCCTATCTGAACGGTTGGAGGTGTCCGATGTTCCCGTTTCCGCAGAAGAAGATGCAGATGGTCGCACCGCAGGACGCGCTGCCCGGCCGCCCCGCGCCCATCCCCACCGCCGAACGGCATTTCGTCTTCGACCGTCCGCTCAAGGCGGAACCGCCCGAGGGCATGGCGGAGGCGATGTTCGGCATGGGCTGCTTCTGGGGCGTGGAGCGGCTGTTCTGGCAGGCGCCCGGCGTCTGGCTCAGCATGGCCGGCTACGCCGGCGGCGTCACCCCCAACCCCACCTATGAGGAGGTCTGTACCGGCCAGACCGGCCATGCGGAGGTGGTGCGCGTGATCTTCGATCCCGCGGTGATCTCCTACGAGGGGCTGCTGAAGCTGTTCTGGGAGGGCCACGACCCCACCCAGGGCATGCGCCAGGGCAATGACCGGGGCACGCAGTACCGCTCGGCCATCTACACTTATACGCCGGCGCAGGCCGCGGCGGCCGAGGCCAGCCGCGACGCCTTCCAGGCGCGGCTGAGATCGGCGGGTCTGGGCGCGATCACCACCGAGATCCGCCCCGCGCCCGCGTTCTACTACGCCGAGGACTACCACCAGCAGTATCTCGCCAAGAACCCGGGCGGCTATTGCGGGCTGGGCGGCACCGGCGTGAGCTGCCCCATCGGCACCGGAGCGTGAGCGGACGGCGCATCCATATCCTCGGCGCCAGCGGCACGGGCTGCTCGACGCTGGGCCGGGCGCTGGCGGACCGCCTGGGCAGCCAGGCCTTCGACATCGACGATTTCTACTGGCGCCCCAGCGATCCGCCCTTTCGCGACAAGCGCCCGATCCGCGCCCGCCTGGCGCTGATGGAGGAGATGTTCCTGCCGCGCGCGGACTGGCTCCTGTCGGGCTCCTGCGCGGGCTGGGGCGACGCGATCGTGCCGCGGCTGACCCATGTCGTCTTTCTGACCATGCCGTCGGGGATGCGGCTGGCGCGGCTGCGCCGGCGCGAGCGCCGCCGCTTCGGAAATGCCATCGACCCGGGCGGTCCGCGGGCCGAGGCGTTCCGCAGCTTCCTCGACTGGGCGATGAGCTATGACGACCCGGTGTTCACCGGCCGCTCGCGCCACCTGCACGAGGCCTGGCTGGCCGAACTGGACTGCCCGGTGATCCGCCTCGACGCGGCCCAGCCGGTGGAACGGCTGGCTGAACAAGCGTTGGCCGCGCTTGACCCCGCGCCCGCGGGGGCCTAGGCGCATTGGCGAAACCCAGACGGAGACAGTCATGCCCACCTTCACCGCCCTGACCACCCTCACCGGAAAGGCCGCCGCCGATGCCCTGGCCGAGGCGATGGAGCGCCTGACCCCCGAGCCCACCGGCGTCGGCGTTTTCGAGATCGAGGACGGCTCCGGCCTGTGGGAGGTCGGCGGATATTTCACCGAAACGCCCGACGCCGCCGGCCTGGCGCTGCTCGCGGCGATGCACGGGGCCCGGGATTTCGTGATCTCGGAGTTGCCCGAGGTGGATTGGGTGGCCAAGGTGAAACGCGACCTGGCCCCGGTCGAGGCCGGGCGCTTCTTCGTCTACGGCAGCCATGACGCCGACAAGGTTCCGCAGGGCAAGGTCGCGCTGCTGATCGAGGCGGCGATGGCCTTCGGCACCGGGCACCACGGCACCACGCTGGGCTGTCTGCGCGCGCTCGACCGGCTGGCCGAGGCGGGCGTGGTCTGCGGTAACGTCGCCGATATCGGCTGCGGCACGGCGGTTCTGGCGATGGCGGCGGCGGCGCTCTGGCCCAACCCGGTGATGGCCAGCGACATCGACGCCGTGGCGGTCGAGGTGGCCTCGGCCAATGTCGCCGCCAACGGCCTGCAGGAGCGCGTGCGCTGCGTCGAGGCCGCGGGCTTCGACCATCCCGAGCTGAAAGCCGCCGCACCCTTCGACCTTGTCTTCGCCAATATCCTGAAAGGGCCCCTGGTCGCGCTGGCCCCGGACATGGCCACGCATGTCGCGCCGGGCGGCTATGCGATCCTGTCGGGCATCCTGAACCCGCAGGCCGACGAGGTGGTGGCCACCTATGCCGAAAACGGCTTCATTGTTCGCGATCGCGAGGAAATTGGCGACTGGACGACCCTTTGCCTGCGGAAAGCCGCCTGATCGGCCGTAATTTCGCCGCTTTCTGACCGTAATCTCGCCTTACTGGGGGTCGCAGGAGAGAACCCGTGGCAGACACGCAAATGGAAGAGTTTCACGGCCGACTGCGCCGCGTCGCGCAGAACCGCAGCCGCGGCGCGGGCTTTGCGACGGCCGACACCGCCGGCGGATCGCCGCGCCGGGCCCGACGCCCGCGCCGGTCGCTGCTGCGCCCGGCCCTGCTGGTGCTGGCCGTTTTCATGGCGCTCAAGGCGGCGCTTCTGGCGGAGATCGGGCCGGCGGATTACCAGGGCCGGGTCGAGAGGCTGCGGGACGGCACGGCGGTCGCGGCCGCCGGCGCCTGGGCGCTGCAGGTCGATCCCGCCACCCGCTGGCTGGCCGGTCAGCTGCACGCGCTGTTCGCGCCGCTGCAATAGCCGCCATTCCGGCCCTCGCGCCGCATCGCAAAAAAACGCCGCCAGCACGAGGCTGGCGGAGCGTTTCTGGGTTTCTCGATCGGCTCTCGTCGGCGCGCGGCCCGCGCGCGGATTAGCGCGCGGATTAGCGCGCGATGCGGGCGATGCGGGCGATGTCGGCGCGCAGCAGGCCGATGTCTTCCAGCTGACGATCGGTCAGTTGCGACAGCGCCTTGCGGGTGGCGCGGGCTTCGTGCCGCGCGACGAGAGTGGCGAGGCCGGCCCGGAAGAGTTTGCTGACGCGGCCCCCGAACGGGCGGGTGTCGAAATGCGGGCGGGTTTGTTCAAGTGCAGCCATCTGAGTCGGTTCCTTGCTGATGCTGGTTTCGGCGCGAACGGCCGTGATCCGCCGCAATTAGGGAGCGCGCCGCGGCAGCGCAACAGGCGTTTTCGCATGGCGCGCATGCGTTTTCTGCATGGCCGCGTCCGCCTGTAACGTATTGTCGCAGCGCGGAAATCGGCGCAGGCCGGCGCGCCGCCCACGGGGGCGACCCCGCCGCGCCCGGCGCGGCCCCGCGCGCCCCGGGGGCGGGGCCGCCGGTCCATTCAGGCTGGCCGATGTTCGCTTTTCGTGCTACTGCGTCGGGAAAAGAAACGCAAAAGGGGCGAGCATGCGGGTATTGGGGGTCGATCCGGGCCTGCGCAACATGGGCTGGGGCATCATCGAGGCGCAGGGCGCCAGAATCAGCCATGTCGCCAACGGCGTCTGCACCTCCGTCCCCGGCGATCTGGCCGGGCGGCTTCTCAGCCTGCATGCGCAGCTGAGCGAGGTCGTCGCGCGCTACGCCCCCGACACCGCGGCGGTGGAGCAGACCTTCGTCAACAAGGACGGCGCGGGCACGTTGAAGCTGGGCCAGGCGCGGGCGATCGCGCTGCTGGTGCCGGCGCAGGCGGGGCTCAGCGTGGGCGAGTATGCCCCCAACGCGGTCAAGAAGACGGTCGTGGGTGTGGGGCACGCCGACAAGAAACAGATCGACCATATGGTGCGGCTGCAATTGCCGGGCGTGAAGATCGCCGGGCCGGACGCGGCCGACGCGCTGGCCATCGCGCTGTGCCATGCGCACCACGCGCGGGCCGCCGGACGGCTCGAGGCTGCGGTGGCGAGGGCGGCGCAATGATCGGCAAGATCGCGGGGCGGATCGACTATCGCGGCACCGACCACGTTTTGATCGATGTCCACGGCGTCGGCTATATCGTCTATGCCTCCGATCGCACGCTGGCCGCGCTGCCCGGGCCGGGCGAGGCGGTGGCCCTTTACACCGACCTGGTGGTTCGCGAGGATCTGCTGCAGCTCTACGGCTTCCCCACGCTGTTCGAAAAGGAGTGGCACCGGCTGCTGACCTCGGTTCAGGGGGTGGGGGCCAAGGCCTCGATGGCGATCCTCGGCACGCTGGGCGCCGAAGGCGTCGGGCGCGCAATAGCGCTGGGCGATGCGGCGGCGGTCAAGGCCGCGCCCGGCGTCGGCCCGAAACTGGCGCAGCGCGTGGTGAACGAGTTGAAGGACAAGGCGCCCGCGGTCATGGCGCTGGGCGGCAGGTTGCCCGCCGCGATGGGCGCGGCGCCCGCCGAGGTGATCGAGGGGGGCGCGGCCCCCGCCGCGCCCACGGCCAGACCCGCGCCCTCGGCCTCGGCCCAGTCCGAGGCGCTGTCGGCGCTGGGCAATCTCGGCTATGCTCCGGGCGAGGCGGCGGCGGCGGTGGCCGAGGCGGCCGGCGCGAGCCCGGACGCCGACACGCCCGCGCTGATCCGCGCCGCGCTGCGCCTTCTGGCGCCGAAAGGATAAGCGATGACCGGCCCCGACCCGACCCTGCGCCCCGAACGCCGGCCCGAGGATGCCGACCGCGCCCTGCGCCCGCAGGCCCTGGCCGAGTTCATCGGCCAGGCCGAGGCGCGCGCGAACCTCAAGGTCTTCATCGAAAGCGCGCGGATGCGCGGCGAGGCGATGGATCACGCGCTGTTCCACGGCCCGCCGGGCCTCGGCAAGACCACGCTGGCGCAGATCATGGCGCGGGAACTCTGCGTGAATTTCCGCATGACCTCGGGCCCGGTGCTGGCCAAGGCCGGCGATCTGGCCGCCATCCTGACCAATCTCGAGGCGCGTGACGTGCTCTTCATCGACGAGATCCACCGCCTGAATCCGGTGGTGGAGGAGGTGCTCTACCCCGCGCTGGAGGATTTCGAGCTCGACCTCGTGATCGGCGAGGGGCCCGCGGCGCGCACCGTCCGGATCGAGCTTCAGCCCTTCACCCTGGTCGGTGCAACCACGCGGCTGGGCCTGCTGACCACGCCGCTGCGCGACCGTTTCGGCATTCCCACGCGGCTGCAGTTCTACACCGTGGACGAGCTGCACGAGATCGTCACCCGCGGCGCCCGCCTGATGGGCGTGCCGGCCGAACCCGAGGGCGCCCGCGAGATCGCCAAGCGCGCCCGCGGCACGCCGCGCATCGCCGGGCGCCTGCTGCGCCGGGTGGTGGATTTCGCGGTGGTCGAGGGCGACGGGCGGATCACCCGGGCCATCGCCGACAACGCGCTGACGCGGCTGGGGGTGGATCACCTCGGCCTCGACGGCGCCGACCGGCGCTACCTGCTGATGATCGCCGAGAACTATGCCGGCGGGCCGGTGGGGATCGAGACCCTTTCCGCCGCGCTGAGCGAGAGCCGCGACGCGCTGGAAGAGGTGATCGAGCCCTATCTGCTGCAGCAGGGCCTGATCCAGCGCACGCCGCGGGGCCGGATGCTGGGCGCGAAGGCCTGGGCGCACCTGGGGCTGCCGATGCCGAAACCGGCGGGGCAGGCGGATCTCTTCGCTGGCAAGTAGGGCGCGGGTTGCCCGGGACGGTTGTTCCCGGGGGCAAAGGGATTTATGCCTCCGGCGGGAGTATTTGGGCCAAGAAGAAGGGAACGCCATGAGCCCTGAAGAGGTCGAGGCGCTGTTCACCCGCGCCGACGGTCAGTATCTGTTCGCCCGCTGGGGCCGGCCGATCGCGCCGGTGGTTTTCGGCGTCGAGGACGAGACGCTGAAGACCGTCAAGGGCGCCTGCGAGGCGGTGGTGGCGCTGGCCGGTCACAAGATGGCCGAGACCGACCCGGAGCTCGGCTCGAACCTGATGGTGTTCTTCTTCCGCGACTGGGGCGAGCTGCTGGAGACGCCGAACCTCGACAAGCTGGTGCCGGATCTCGGGCCGCTGGTGGCGCGGCTGCAGGCGGCGGGCGCCAACCAGTACCGCTTCTTCCGGTTCGATGAGCGGAACGCCATCAAGGCGGCCTTCGTGTTCGTGCGGATGGACGAGGCGCTGAGCCGGTTGCCGGCCGAGACGCTGGCGCTGAGCCAGATGGTGCAGGTGGTTCTGCTGTGGTCGGATCGCGCCTTTGCCGGGCGCAGCCCGCTGGCGCGCACCCCCGAGGGGCTGACCGTGCTGCGCCCGGACATCGCCGCGGTGATCCGCGCGGCCTATGATCCGGTGATGCCCGCCGCGGCCTCAGACCGCAGCCACGCCCTGCGGCTGGCCGCGCGCGCGGGGCTGGCGCAGTGACCCACCGTTTCCCCCTCCGCGTCTATTACGAGGACACCGACCTCGCCGGAATCGTCTACTATGCCAATTACCTGAAGTTCATCGAGCGCGGCCGCAGCGAATGGGTGCGCGATCTGGGGGTGGATCAGGCCGCGCTGAAGGCCGAGGCGGGAATCGTCTTTGCCGTGCGGCGGGTGGTTGCCGATTACCTTTCCCCGGCGCGATATGACGATAAATTGATCGTGGAAACGGTGCTGAAGGCCCTGACCCCGGCGCGCGTCGTGCTGGATCAGCGCGTGCTGCGCGGCGAGGCGGTTCTGTTCGCCGCCGAGGTGACACTGGTGGCGCTGGGGCCGGGCGGGCGCGCCGCCCGCCTGCCGGCGGAGTTCCGCCGGGCGCTGGGCGCGCCATAGGCGGTTGCCCGCGACACGCGTGGTTGCGGTAGCATTTGCCAGCGAAACATAGTAGCTTGGCCGTTAATCAGAGCCGGGGAAGCCCGGCCCAACAACGAGCAGGCTAGATGGAAACCGAAACCCTTGCCCTGGCGCAGGAGATTGATTTCTCCATGCTCGCCCTTTTCGCGCGCGCCACCCTCACCGTGAAGCTCGTGATGACCCTGCTGCTCCTGGCGTCGTTCTGGAGCTGGGCGATCATCATCCAGAAACACATCAATTTCCGCCGCGCGCGGCAGGCGGCGGCCGTGTTCGACCAGGCCTTCTGGTCGGGCGAGCCGCTGGACGAGCTGTTCGAGACAGTCGGCGCCGAGCCGGACGGCGCGGCGGAGCGGATCTTTGCCGCGGGCATGATGGAATGGCGCCGCAGCCACCGCCAGGACGGCGGGCTGATCGCGGGCGCCGCGCCGCGGATCGACCGCTCGATGGATGTGGCCATCGCCAAGGAGGCGGAGGGCCTGAACAAGGGGCTGGGCTTCCTGGCGACCGTGGGCTCGACCGCGCCTTTCGTGGGGCTGTTCGGCACGGTCTGGGGCATCATGCACGCCTTCCAGCAGATCGCGTTGCAGCAGAACACCAACCTCGCCGTGGTGGCGCCGGGCATCGCAGAGGCGCTGCTGGCCACGGCGCTGGGCCTGCTGGCCGCGATCCCGGCGGTGGTGTTCTACAACAAGCTGTCGGGCGATAGCGACCGCATTGTCGGCGGCTACGAGGCCTTCGCCGACGAGTTCTCGACCATCCTGTCGCGCCAGCTGGACGCCTGAGCCATGGGGGGCGGGGTTGTCCAGCGCAAGGAGGGCACGCGCCGCCGGCGCCGCCGGTCGCGCGCCGCGGTGATGGCGGAGATCAACGTCACGCCTTTCGTGGACGTGATGTTGGTGCTGCTGATCATCTTCATGGTGGCCGCGCCCCTGCTGACGGTGGGCGTGCCGGTGAAGCTGCCCGAGACCGCGGCCGAGGCCCTGCCGGCCGAGCAGGAGGAGCCGCTGACCATCACGCTGACCGCCGACGGGCTGATCCTGCTGCAAACCACCGAAACCCCGCGCGACCAGCTGATCCCCAAGCTGCGCGCCATTGCGGCCGAGCGGGTGGATGACAAGGTCTACCTGCGCGCCGACGGCGCCATTGCCTATGCCGACATCATGCAGATCATGGGCGCGCTGAACGCGGCCGGCTTCCGCAACATCGGCCTGGTGACCGATCCGGGCGGCCCGCGTCTGGACGGGCAGGGGGGCTGAGGCCCGGCATGAACACCGGCACCTATATCTCGGGGTTGCTGCATGTGCTGCTGATCGGCTGGGTGCTGATCGGCGGCTGGCTGGACCTGCCCGAGGAGGAACCCTTCGAGGTGGCTGAGGTCTCGCTGCTGACCGGCGAGGAATTCGCCGCGCTGACCGCGCCGCCCTCCGCGCCCCGCGCCGAGACCGAGGCGCCGGAGCCGGCGCCCCCCGCAGCGGAGGAGCCCGCGCCGGCCCCCGCGACGCCCCCCGCGCCCGACGCCAAGCAGCCCACCGCGCTGTCCCGCGCCGCGCCCACCG
>NZ_JAGSOU010000018.1 GCF_018139985.1 Actibacterium sp. MT2.3-13A
CATCGTCATCGCCGGCAAATGGTGGCAGGACGCCCCCGCCGCGTGATCCTCCGCGCCGAGCGAGGCCTTCAGGCCCCGGCCCGGCGGCCGGGGCCTTCTTCTTGTCTCAGGCGTTGTGGCACGCCACCTTGCGGCCATCCCCGAGGTCGCGCAGCAGCGGGCGCTCGGCCCGGCACAGATCGGTCGCGATCGGGCAGCGGTCGTGGAAGGGGCAGCCCTGAAGCTGGGCGAAGCGGCTGGGCGGCTCGCCCTTCTCGATTCCGCCGGCGATGCGCTTGGTGGCGTCGAGGCGCGGCACCGAGGCGATCAGCAGCTGCGTGTAGGGGTGGCGCGGATCGGCGAAAAGGCCGGCGCCGTCGGCCATCTCCACCAGGTTGCCCATGTACATCACCGCCACCCGGTCGCTGATCTGCGCCACCACGCCCAGGTCGTGCGAGATGAACATCATGGTCAGGCCCATCTCCTCCTTCAAATCGGCCAGCAGGTTCAGCACCTGTGCCTGCACCGACACGTCCAGCGCCGAGACCGGCTCGTCCGCGATGATCAACTCGGGGGTGGGCAGCAAGGCGCGGGCGATGCCCACGCGCTGACGCTGGCCGCCGCTGAGCTGGTGCGGGTAGCGTTCCGCGAAGGAGGGGTCGAGCCCGACCTGGGTCAGGGTCTGCGCCACCAGTTCGGCGCGCTCCTCGCGGCTCTTGAAGACGCCGTGGATGTCGCCGGTCTCAGCCACCGAGTCGCCGATCGAGCGGCGCGGGTTGAGCGAGGCGTAGGGGTCCTGGAACACCATCCGCACCTTGAGCCGCAGGTCGCGCATGCGGCGGCGGTTCTCGGTGAAGATGTCGGCCCCGTTGAGCAGCGCCTCGCCGCCATCGGCGCTGGTCAGGCGGATGATGGTGCGCCCGATCGTGGTCTTGCCGCAGCCGGTTTCGCCGACGATCCCCAGCACCTCGCCACGATGCACGTCGAAGGAGACATCGTTGACGGCCTTGACCTCGTAGCTGGTGCCGTCCCGCCGCGCGGTGAAGCTCTTGCGCAGGTTGCGAAGCTCCAGAATGGTGTCGTGCTTGGTCATGTCAGCTCTCGCGATAGCGGGTGATGGCAATAGGCGGCGTGGGCGGGGCCGGCGGCGACGGCCGGGATCGCGCCCGAGCGGCACACCGGCTGGACGTGGTCGCAGCGCGGCGCGAACTTGCAGCCCTGCGGCACCTCGCCGGGCTTCGGCGCCTGGCCCGGAATGGTGCGGAACCGCCGGTGCCCGGCGCCGGGATCGGGCACGCAGCCCATCAGTCCGCCGGTATAGGGGTGCAGCGGGTTGCGGAACAGATCGGCCACCGGGCCGGTCTCGGCGAGCTTGCCGCCATACATCACCGCCACCCGGTCGGCGAGTTCCGACACCACGCCGAGGTCGTGGGTGATGAACAGCACCCCCATGTCGAAGGCGTCGCAGAGTTCGCGGATCAGGCTCAGCACCTGCATCTGCACCGTAACGTCGAGCGCGGTCGTCGGCTCGTCCGCGATCAGAACCTGCGGCCGGCAGGCCAGCGCGATGGCGATCATCACCCTCTGGCGCATGCCGCCCGACAGCTCGTGCGGATAGGCGTTGAGCTGCAGCCGCGCGTCGGGGATGCGGACCATTTCCAGCAGTTCACGGGCGCGGATGCGGGCGGTTTCCCCGGTGGAGCCGTCGTGGACGCGGACCGCCTCCTCGATCTGCTCGCCGATGCGCAGCACAGGGTTGAGCGATGTCATCGGCTCCTGAAAGATCATCGAGACGCCGCCGTGACCGCGCTCGACGCGCAGATGCGGCGGTTCCTCGGTGATGTCGGCGCCGTCGAGTTCGATCGCGCCTGAGCGGACCCAGATATGGGGATGCGGCAGCAGCCCCATGACGGCAAGCGAGGTGATGCTCTTGCCGCTGCCGGATTCACCGACCAACCCCAGCACCTCTCCCCGCTTGATCTCGAAGGACACGTCCGAGACGATGTCCAGTTCGGCCGAGGGCGAGCCTGCGGCCACGACCAGATTGCGGACCTTCAGCATGCGTTATCTCCTCTGCCGGTTGCTCAGCATCTCGCGGAAGCGCGGATCCAGGCGATCGCGCAGCACGTCGCCCACGAGGTTCAGCGAGAATGCGGTCAGAACGATCATCAGGCCGGGGTAGAACAGCAGCCACGGCGCGCGGGTGATGTAGATGCGCGACTCGGCCAGCATGTTGCCCCAGCTCGGGATTTCGGGCGGGGCGCCGAGACCGAGGAAGTCGAGCGAGGCCGCGCCGAGTTGGGCGAAGGCGAAGACGAAGCTTGCCTGAACCAGCAGCGGCGAGATCATGTTGGGCAGGATGTGCCTGCGGATCATCCACACGGTGCTCGCGCCCATCGAGCGCGCGGCCTCGACATAGGTTTCCTCGCGCAGGCGCAGCGTCACGCCATAGGTGATCCGCGCCGTGGTGGTCAGGTAGATCACCCCGATGGCGAGAATGGCGTTGGCCACGCTCTGGCCGAGGATCACGATCAGACCCAGCGCCAGCAGGAGCGACGGGAAGGCCATCATCACGTCGACCATCCGCATCAGCACGCGGCCGAGGCGGGGGAACAGCGCCGAGACGATGCCGATCGGCACACCGGTGGCCAGCGCGAAACTGACCACGCCGACGCCGATCAGCAGCGCCAGCCGCGAACCGTGCAGCACCCGGCTGAAGGTGTCGCGGCCGAAATGATCGGTGCCGAACAAGTGGCCCCAGCTGGGCGGGCTCAGGCGGTTGATGGGTTCGATCGCCTCCGGCGCATAGGGGGCGATCACATCGGCGCCCAGCGCGACGGTGACGATCGTCACCAGATAGACCAGTCCCAGCAGCGCGACGGGGCGCGCAGCGAAGACCGACAGGAATGAACGGAGTTTCGTGGTCATTCGAGGTCCACCCTGGGGTCAAGATAACGGTAGGAGATGTCCACCAGCAGGTTGATCACCAGGTAGAGGCAGACGATGACGAGGATGACGCCCTGGATCACCGGATAGTCGCGGCGCAGGATCGACTGGACCACCATCCGCCCGATGCCGGGCAGCGCGAAGACGGTCTCGGTCACCACAGCCTCGGAGATCAGGGCCGCGAAGGTGAAGCCGAAGGCCGACACCACCGCCAGCAGCGCGTTGCGCAGGATATGGCGCAGAACGACGCGGTAGGGGCGGATGCCCTTGGAGCGCGCGGTGCGGACGTAATCCTCCTTCGCGACGTCGAGCATGCTGGCCCGCGTCAGCCGCAGGATCAGCGCGGCGTTGGGCGCGGCCAGCGTCAGGCTGGGCAGCAGCAGGTAGCGCAGGTTCGACAGCCCCCCTTCCTCGAAGATCGAGGGGTAGCCGGAACTGGGCAGCCAGCCGAGGTTCGCCGCGAAGATCAGGATCAGGTAGAGGCCGACCCAGAAGGTCGGGATCGAGGCCAGCAGCATGGCGATCCCCGACAGGCCCTGGTCGATCCAGGTGCCCTGGCGGATCGCCGCCAGCACGCCCACCGGCACGCCCAGGGCGACGATCCAGACCATCGTCACGGTGGCCAGCAGCAAGCTGGTCTCGGCGCCGTCGCGGATGATCAGCGTCACCGGCTCCTGGAAGAAGATCGAGGTGCCCAGATCGCCGCGCAGGACATTCCCCGCCCAGTAGAAATACTGGACGTAGATCGGCTGGTCGTAACCCAGCCTGATGCGCAGGGCCTCGACCTGTTCGGGCGTTGCCTCGTCGCCGAGCATGACGTAGATCGGGTCGCCCGGAATGAGATGGATGAAGATGAAGATTACGATCGACGCGGCCACCAGGGTTGCGATGGCCGCGCCGGTCCTCTTCAGGACATAAGCCAGCATTGCTGCTTGGTCCTTTCCTTAGAGATCACTTGGAGACGCCCCAGAAGTGGGGCCAGATCAGGGTGGTCTCGCCCATGCCCTTCAGCGACGGCGAGGCGATGTCGTAGGAGTAGACGTCGCCGACCTTGATGGTGGGGACCTGCTCGTAGATCAGCGCCTGAAGCTCCGACCATGCAGCGCGGCGGGCAGCGAGATCCGAGGTGCCGGTGAACTTGGCCTTCAGGGCGGTCTTGTCCTCGGTCGCCCACCAGCCCGGATAGCTGTCGTTCAGCGCGGTCAGCAGGATCGGGTCGGGGATGTTGCCGTGATGGGTCACGAACATGTCCCACTGGTCGGGCTGGGCGCGCTTTTTCAGCAGCGTGGCCCAGTCGACCACGACCATCTGCACGTTGATGCCCGCGTCGGCCAGCTGGCGGGTGAACACCGTCGCCTGGTCGAAATGGGTCTTGTAGTTGGTCGAGACCAGCAGCTTGATCGGGGTGCCGTCATAGCCCGCGGCCGCCGCCATTTCCTTGGCCTTTTCCGGGTTGCCTTCGGAATAGGCCTCGGTGCCGGCCTCGGTGTACCAGATGTTGCCCTCGGGGAAGAACGAGCCGTTGGCCTTCCACAGCGCCTCTTCGCCGACCGAGACGCGCAGCGCCTCTTCCTTGTTGAGCGCGGTCTGGATGGCGCGGCGCAGTTCGAAGTTGTTGGCCAGCGGGCCTTCCTTCGAGTTCATGAACATCAGGCCGAAGATCGGCGCACCGCTGAGGTGGATCTTGACCGAGGGGTCATCCTTGAGCACGCCGTAAAGGTCGCCCGAGATGAACTCGGCATAGTCGTAGTCGCCCGCTTGCACGCCGCTGACGCGGGTGCCCACGTCGGGGACCGGAATGAAGCGGATGGCATCGACCTCGGCCACGCGCGCGCCGGCATAACCGTCGGCCGGGGCGTCAACGCCGACGTATTCGTCGAACTTCACCAACTCGACATGGCGGTTGCCGCGCCATTCCTTGAACTTGAACGGGCCGGTGCCGACATAGTTTTCCGGTGCGATCGGTTCGCCGGCCGCGGCGGTCACGATCTCGGACGGGTAGATCACCGGGCCGCCGTTCGGGAAAGCCAGCATGGATTTCCACGCGCCGTTCGGCTCGGACAGTTTCAGCGTGACCTCGTAGGGGCCGGTGGCCTCGAGCGAAGTGGCGTTCGCCATCAGAAGCTTGCCGCGCGCGCCGAACTCGCCCCAGCGCTTCAGCGAGGCGACGACGTCTTCGGCGGTCATCTCCTTGCCGTTGTGGAACTTCACGCCCTGGCGCAGGGTCATGACGATGGTGCGGCCGTCATCCAGCAACTGCTCGCCGCTGGCCAGCAGGGGCTGCGGCTCGAAGGTGGAATCGAAGGCGTAGAGCGTTTCGAACATGTGCTGGCCGATGGTCGCGGCGATGGTCGCCGTGCCCATGTGCACATCGAGGCTGGGCGGCTCGCCGATGGTGGCGTAGCGCAGGGTCTCGGCGCTGGCGCCGGTGACCGGGGCCAGCCCCGCGAGCAGCGCGAGCGCTGCTCCGCTGAGCAGGTTTCGGAGTGAATGTCGCATGGTGGTCTGCCTTTCCGGGTTGAAGTACGGATTCGGTGCTGCTCGATCTCGACGGCCTCGGGTTGGCGGCGTCCTGCCTGTCACCAGCAGGTGTAACCGCCGTCGATGACCAGCGAGGCGCCGGTCATGTAGCTTGCGCTGTCGCTGGCCAGGTAGACGGCCAGCGGGCCGATGTCCCTGGGATCGCCCAGGCGGCCCTGCGGGATGTTCCGCAAGATGCCCTCGATCACCTCGGGGTGTTTCTGCGACCACAGCTTGTTGGGCTCGGTGAGAAAGATGCCGGGGCAGATGGCGTTGACCGTGATGCCATGCGGCGCCCAGTCCACGGCGAGGCTGCGGGTCAGTTGCAGCACGCCGGCCTTGGCGGTCTCGTAGTGACGCCCGGCCAGGCCGCGCCCGGCGACGAGCGCGTTGATCGAGGCGATGTTGATGACCCGCCCGCCGGCGCCGCGCGCGATCATCGCGCCGCCGATGGCCTTGCAGCACAGGAAGGTGCTGGTCAGGTTCAGGTCCATCAACTCGCGCCACTGGTCCAGCGGCATGTCCTCGGTGGGCACGTTCACGCGCCGCCCGCCGACATTGTTGATCAGGATGTCGAAGGGACCGGCGGCATCGAGCGCCTCGGCGCAGGCGGCCTCGCAGGCGGCCGGGTCGCCGATATCGGCCTCGAAGGTCCAGGCCGTCCGGCCCAGTTCCCGAATCTCCTTCGCGGTGTTTTCCAGGCTTTCCGAGGGCCGCGCGACAAGCGCGACGTCAGCCCCGGCCGCCGCGATGGCCAGCGCCATTTCCCGGCCCAGGCCCCGGCTGCCGCCGGTAATGAACAGTTTTTTTCCGTCGAGACGGAAAAAATCGGAAAACCCCATTGAAACCCCCGATTTGTCGGACTAAATCGCCCCGCGGATAAGAATGTCCGGACGCGACATTTTTTCTGATTTCCCAACACGGTAGGCCATGCCCCCCGTCCCATGAAATGCCGATTTCAGATCGGCCAATGCAAATTAGGCATGGGGTGCAAAAGCCAGGACGGCCCGGTCGCGCCGGGCGCGGCCTCAGAGCGCGGCCGCCGGCAGCGGCACGCGGCCGAGGGCGAAATCCGCCGCCCGCTCGCCGATCATCAGAGCCGAGGCGTTGGTATTGGCGGCGGGCATGTCGGGGATGATCGAGGTGTCGGCCACCCGCAGCCCGGCGATTCCGTGCACGCGCAGTTCGTGATCCACCACGTTGCGCGGGTCCGCCGCCGGGCCCATCCGGCAGCTACCCATCAGGTGATAGGTGGTGTTTCCGGTCTGGCGCGCGTGCGCCAGCAGATCGGCATCGCTGGCCGCCGCCGCGCCGGGCCAGATCTCGTCCTCGACAAACCGCGCGAAGGGGTCGGCGCCTGCGATCCGGCGGGCCAGCCGCATGGCGGCCACGATGGCGCGCTGGTCGGTTTCCTCTCCCAGGTAGTTGGGCTGGATCTCGGGCGCCTGCTTCGGGTCGGGCGACAGGGCGCGGACATGGCCGCGGCTGAGCGGGCGCTGCTGCCAGCAGGCCATGGTCGCGCCGGGAAAGCGGTCCAGCCCCGACCACACGCCGCCGGGGTAGCTGGCCGGGGTGAAGGAGACCTGGATGTCGCTGCACGCCAGCCCGGGATCGGATTTGCCGAAGCAGTAGAGCAGGGTGGGGGTCAGCGCCAGCGCGCCCCTGCGGAACAGGGCGTAGCGCAGCACCTCGCGCAGCAGCGGCAGGCCGCGCACGCGTTCGTTGATCGTCTTTGCCCCGCGGATGCGCAGCACCATGCGCGCCGCGTAGTGGTCCTGAAGGTTCTCGCCGACGCCGGGCAGGGCGTGCAGCGGGGCCAGTCCGGCGGCGCGCAGACGTTCCGGGTCGCCGATGCCGGAAAGCTGCAGGATATGCGGCGACCCCACGGCGCCCGCCGACAGGATCACTTCGCGCCGGGCACGGACGATGTGTTCCCGCCCGCCAGCGATATAGGCGACACCGACGACGCGCCGGCCTTCGAGGACCAGGCGCTGAACATGGGCGCCGGTCCGCACATCGGTATTGCCCCGTCGCATCGCCGGGAACAGGAAGGCCCGCGCCGGGCTGACCCGCCGCCCGCGATGGATGGAGCGCTGGACATAGGCGATGCCGTCCTGCGTGGCGCCGTTGTAATCGGGGTTGCGCGGGATGCCGACCGTTCCGGCGGCGTCCATGAAGGCTTCGCACAGCGGCTCGGGCGCGTCGATGTCGGTGACGGTGAAGGGGCCGGAGCGGCCGCGATAGCGGTCGTCGCCGGGGCCGATCCGCCGCTCGCAGCGCGCGAAATAGGGCAGCACCTCGACGTAGGCCCAGCCGGGATTGCCCTGCGCCGCCCAGCCGTCGAAATCGGAGCGGTCGCCGCGGGTGTAGACATGGCCGTTGATCGCGCCGGTGCCGCCCAGCACCTTGCCCCGGCTTTGCAGGATCGAACGCCCCGCGGTGCCCGCCGAGGGCGCGGTGCGGAACATCCAGTCGATCTTCGGATTGCCCAGTGCATAGACCACCGCGGCCGGCACATGGATGGCGAGGTGGCGGTCATGGCCGCCGGCCTCCAGCACGCAGACGGTGCCGGCATTGGCTTCGGACAGCCGCCCGGCCACGACCGAGCCCGCGCTGCCCGCGCCGATCACCACATAGTCGAAGGTCTCCTCCGTCGGCGTCACAGCTTGATGCCGACATTCTTGGTCTGGACGTAGCCCAGCAGCGCCTCCTGGCCCTTTTCGCGGCCATAGCCCGACCGTTTCATGCCGCCGAAGGGGGTCTCGACCCCGCCGGCCCACCACTGGTTGACATAGACCTGTCCCGCGACCAGCCGATCGGCCACTGTATGGGCGAGGCTGAGGTCGCGGGTGTAGAGGCCCGCGGCCAGCCCGTAGTCGGTGCCGTTGGCGATGGCGATGGCCTCTTCGGTCTCGTCGAAGGGGATCACCACGACGACGGGGCCGAAGAATTCCTCCTGCGCGATGCGCATGTCGGGGCGCACATCCCTGAACACGGTCGGGGTCATGAAGAACCCGTCGAGAGCCGCGACCCGCGTGCCGCCGGTGGCCAGCGTCGCGCCTTCCGCGACGCCGACGCGGCACAGCGCCTCGACGCGCTCCAGCTGGCGGGCCGAGATCAGCGGGCCGAGGTCGCAGCCGTCGATGCCGGGGCCGACGCTGAGCGCCTCGGCCCGCGTGACAAGCCGCGCCACCACCTGATCGTAGACGGAGCGGTGCACGATCAGCCGCGACCCGGCCGAACAGATCTGGCCGGCATGCTTGAAGATGCCCGCCGCGGCGCTGGCCGCGACCTGGTCGAGATCGGCATCGGGAAAGACGATGCCGCCGGATTTGCCGCCCAGTTCCATCACGCAGGGGATCACCCGCTCGGCGGCGGCGCGCAGCACGCTCTTGCCGGTCTCGACCGAGCCGGTGAACACGATGTGGTCGATGTCGTGATGGCTGGCCAGCGCGGCGCCGGCCTCCGATCCGAGCCCGCAGACGATGTTGACCGCGCCCGCGGGCACGCCGGCGCGCTCGCATGCCTCGGCGAAGAGGAACAGGCTGAGCGGCGAATCCTCGGGCGATTTCAGCACCACGGTGTTGCCGGTGACCAGCGCGCAGGCGATCGAGCGCGCGCCCACCGGCAGCGGCCCGTTCCAGGGCACGATCTGCGCCGACACGCCATAGGGGGCGTGGATGGTGTAATCCAGCAGCCCGGCGCCGAGCGGGATCTGCCGCCCCTCCAGCTTGTCGGCCATGCCTCCGTAATAACGCAGGTAGCGCTGGGTCAGCGGGATCTCGGCCCGGCCGTTGGCCAGCGTCTTGCCGTTGTCGAAACATTCCACGGTGGCGATCTCGTCGGCGGCCTTGTCCAGTTCGTCGGCGATGCGGAACATCAGCGCGCCGCGTTCATGAGGTGCCATGTCCTGCAGCACACGGGCGTTGAAACAGGTGCGCGCCGCGGCGACCGCGGCGTCGATGTCCTGCGCGGTGCCGCGGGCGACATCGCAGATATGCTGGCCGGTGGCCGGGTCGCTGACGGCCAGGCGTCCGTTGTCGGACCCGTCCACCCATTTCCCGCCGATGTAGTTCTTCCAGTAGGGGCGAATCTCGGTGATCATGGCGCTCTCCGGCAGAGGCAGGCGGGGGCCTGCGGGCAAGTTGCATTGGGTATGGCGATATTCACCGGCGGCGGGCGCGAAGGCGAATGCTGAAATCGGATGCCACCATGCCGATCATGCATGCGAGGGGCCCTTTCCTTGGCGAGCGCCGTTCTGTTAGGGTTAACACAACATCGCCCCGACAGGGCGACTCTCCGCCGGGAAAACACAATGGAAATCAAGTGGCTTTTGGATTTTCTCTCGCTCGTCGACACGCGGAACTTCTCGCGTTCGGCGGATGAGCGAGCGACGACCCAGCCCGCCTTCAGCCGCCGGATCAAGGCGCTGGAGGAATGGATCGGGGCCACGCTGTTCGACCGCAGCAAGCACCCAATCGAGCTGACGGCGGCCGGCCACAGGTTCCGCCCGGTGGCCGAAGAGGTTCTGCGCCGCCTTCTGCAGAGCCGCGAGGAGATCCAGCAGATCGGCCAGCATTCCGAAAGCACGATCTCCTTTGCCGCGACGCACAGCCTGTCGCTGGTGTTCTTCCCGCGCTGGATCCGCGGGATCGAACGGGAGACCGGGATCCTGCGCACGCGCCTCGATTCGAACCAGATCGCCAACTGCGTGCAGTCGCTGCTGCGCGGGGAATGCCATTTCATGATCAGCCCGACCCACACGACGGTGGAGATGCAGCTGCCCGAGGACAGGTTCACCTCGATCGCCGTGGGCGAGGATCGGCTGATGCCGGTCTCCGCGCCGGACGCGGGGGGCAGGCCGATCCACTGCCTGCCGGGCAGCAAGGACCGGGCGGTGGATTATCTCGCCTATGTCGGTTCGGCCGCCAGCGGCCGCGCGGTGGAGTTCCTGCTGAAACATCACGAGCGCGCGCCGGTGCTGCAACGGGTGTTCGACTCGCATCTGGCGGGGGTGCTGAAATCCATGGCGACGCAGGGGCGCGGCGTGGCCTGGCTGCCCGAGAGCGAGATCCTGCCCGAGCTGGAAACCGGCGCCCTGGTCCTGGCCGGCGACGGCAGTTACATCATTCCCTCCGAAATCCGGCTGTTCCGCAGCCGGGAGCCGCTGCCGCGCGCGGCGGAGGAATTCTGGCTGCGGCTGACCGATGCAGGATCGGCATCGGCATAGACGGAGCTTGCATTGGTCGGCTCCGGCCAAGGCCGCTAAGTTCGAGACATCAAAAACATGAGGTCCGAACATATGCCCGAAGAACAGCCGTGCAGGGTAGCCCTCCTTGGCCTGATGCTCGAAAGCAATAGCTTTGCTCCGGTCACCACCGAAGAGGACTATGTCAACCGCGTCTACCTGGCAGGGGACGAGATCACCGCAGACCTGGCCAGCGCGGACCCCATGCTGCCGACCGAACTGCGCGGCTTCTGCAAGGAGATGGACAGCCGAATCGACTGGACACCGGTGCCCATCCTGGTGGGCCTGGTCGAGGCGGGCGGGCCGCTGGACCACAAATTCTTCGAGCTGACCCGCAACGAGATGAAGCGCCGGCTGGAGGCCGCGATGCCGCTCGATGCGGTCTATATCTCCAACCACGGCGCGATGATCACGACCGAGAACAACGACCCCGACGGCGAGATCTTCGCCATGGTGCGCGAGGTCGTGGGCCCCGACGTGCCGATCGTCGTGACGCTGGACCTGCACGGCAATGTCTCGCAGCGCATGGTCGATTGCGCCGACGTGATCGTGGCCTATCGCACCAATCCCCATGTCGACATGCTGGAGCGGGGCAAGGAGGCCGCGGGCGCCCTGCTGGAGCTGTTCGGCGGCTTGGAGCCCGACGTGGCCTTCCTGCGCCTGCCGGTCACGCCGCCCACCGTGACCCTCCTGACCGAGAGCGGCCCCTATGCCGATCTCATCAATTTCGGCCAGTCGCTGATCGACGAGGACATCCTCAACGTCTCGATCCTGGGCGGCTTCGCCTACAGCGACACGCCCAAGAACGGCCTGGCAATCATCGTGACGGCGCGCAGTGCCAACGGCGCGGCGCAGCGCGTCGCCCGCCAGATCGCCGCGCGGGCCTGGGCCGAGCATGAGCGCTATACCCCGATCATCACCCCACTGGAGGAGGCCGTGGAGCGCGTGCTGGAGGTCGGCCGCGACCCCAGCCTCAAGCCGGTGATCCTGGCCGATGTGGCCGACAACCCGGGCGGCGGCGGCAACGGCAACACGATGTGGATCATCGAGGCCCTGCACAGGGCCGGGGCGACCGGCGTGATCGCGGGCGTGATCAACGACCCGGCGCTCGCCGCCGAGGCCACGCGGCTGGGCGAGGGCGCGCGCTTCGCCGCGGTGTTCAACCGCGACGAGCCCGACCAGTTCTCGCGCCGTTTCGAGGTGCAGGCGACGGTGGTGCGGGTGCGCGACGGCGATTGCGTCGGGCGCCGCGGCTTCTACGCGGGGCGGCGGATGAAGCTCGGCCGCACGGCGCTGCTCGATCTCGGCGGCATCCAGGTCGTGGTGATCTCGATCCGCACCCAGTGCGCCGATCCGGTCTTCCTCGAGATGATGGGGCTGGACATCGCCAAGGCGCGGGCCGTGGTAGTGAAGTCGCGCGGCCATTTCCGCGCCGGCTTCAACGAATTCTTCGGCCCCGACCAGGTCATCGAGGTGGACGCGCCCGGACTGACCTCGCCGATTCTGTCGCGCTTCGATTTCAGGAACCTCCCGCGCCCGGTCTTCCCGGTGGACACCAAGGTGGACTGGGCCGTCCCGGCCTGACCCGAACGGGGCAGCGCCGCGACCCTCCGACCGCCCCCGGCCACGCGCCGGCGGGCGGTTTTTTCGGTGGCGCGCCGGCCGTCATACCATTGCGGCATGGCGCGATCAGGTCTTTGCATTTTCTTTGAAAGCAGGACGCCCGTAAGCTTTTTTGGGCGATATTTTCTGCGCTTCCAACAGGGAAACAAGAAATGGAAAAGATGAACAAATCACTCAAGAAGACTCTGGCAGCCGCGGCCGCCGCCGCTCTGCTTGCCGCGGTTCCGGCCGCGGCCGAGACCATCAAGTTCGGCATGAACGCGCCGCAGGGCGACAACCCCGAATGGAACGCGCTGGTCGCGTTCAAGAACCACGTTGAATACAAGACCGAGGGCGAGATCAGCGTCCAGCTCTTCCCCAGCGCGCAACTGGGTGCTGAGCGCGCCTGCGCCGAGCAGGTGCAGCAGGGCACCGTCGAGGTCTGCCTGGTGGACACCGGCGCACTGGCCGGCTTCTACAATGACATCCAGGTGCTCTCGATCCCCTATCTGTTCAAGTCGTCTGCCCACGCCTGGAAGGTGTTCGACAGCAAGTTCTTCGCCGACCTGGCCGAGGACATGCGCGCCCAGACCGGCATCCGCGTGATGGCCTGGGGCGAGAACGGCTTCCGCGACTTCACCAACAACGTGCGCCCGATCCGCAGCCCCGAGGACCTCGACGGCCTGAAGATGCGCGTCATGGAAAGCCCGGTCTTCATCCGCTTCGTCGAATCCTTCGGCGCCGCGGCGACCCCGATGCCGGGCTCCGAGATCATCATGGCCGCCAAGCAGGGCGTGATCGACGGGCAGGAGAACCCCGCCCAGGTGAACTATGACTACAACCTGATGGACGTGCAGAAATTCATGTCCACCGACGAGCACATCCTGGGCGTGCACGCCTACATCATCTCGGACAAGTTCTTCGACAAGCTGACCGACGACCAGAAGGCGGTGGTGATGGAGGCGGCGCTGCTGGCCTCGCGCGTCGAGAACACCCAGAAGCTGGCCGGGGCGAAGAAATACATCGACCTGATCAAGGAGAAGGGCGTCGAGGTCCACATGACCACGATGGCCGAGAAGGCCGCCTTCGCCGAGGTCTCGCAGGAGCCGGTGCTGGAGTATCTGCGCGAGCAGGTCGGCGCCGAGCTGGTGCAGGCGCTGCTTGACACCGCCGCGACCTACGAGCCGGAGCTTTACGGCAAGTAAGCCGCTGGCTTGAATGAAGTGGGACGGGAAGCGCCGCGCGCGCTTCCCGTTCGCCGCTGTCCGGCCGTCGGGCCGGGGGGGCAACGGGGCAGGGCAGGAGGCGTGAACGTGCAGCGCACGGTTTTGAGATGGGTTCGGATCCTGGCCGGGGGGACGGAGGTTGTAACGGCCCTCCTTCTGGTCTCGGTGATCGGCATGAACCTGGCGCAGGTGTTTTTCAGATATGTTCTGGTCGATCCGATCTCCTGGTCGGAGGAAACCATGCGCTATGCCACCACCTGGATGGTGATGCTGGCCGCGGCGCCGGCGCTGCTGCGCCGCGAGCACATGGAGGTCAGCCTTTTCGACTCGGTGCGCTCCGAGGCGCTGCGCCGGGCGGTGGGGATGCTCGTCCATCTCTGCGTGGCGGGCTTCTGCCTGCTGCTGATGTGGAAGGGTTTCCCGGCGGCGATCGACAACATGCGGCAGGTCTCTCCGGCGATCCGCGTGCCGATGACGCTGCCCTACATGGCGATCCCGGTCGGCGCGGTGCTGATCCTGATCAACACGATCTGCATGATGGTTCTGCCGGCCGAGGCGCTGGCGTCGATGGAAGACGGGGAGGGCGCGCCATGATCGCTATGGCTGTTGTGTTCGTGCTGACGCTGGCGATCGGCGTGCCGATCGTCTTTTCGCTGGGCATCGCGGGGGCGGTGGGGCTCTGGGCGCTGGACCTGGACCTGATCACGGTGCCCACGCGGCTGTTCACCGGAATGGACAATTTCGTGCTGCTGGCCGCGCCCTTCTACATCCTCGCGGGCGAGATCATGAACCGCGGCGGCATCACCGTGCGGCTGATCCGTCTTGCCGGGCTGATCACGCGCGGGGTGCCGGGCGGGACGGCCTATGCCAACGTGTCGTCCTCGGTGCTGTTCGCCGGCATCTCGGGCGCGGCGGTGGCCGACACCGCGGCGCTGGGGCAGGTGTTCATCAAGGGCATGCCCGAGGAAGGCTACGACAAGAACTACGCCGCCGCCGTCACCATCGCCTCCTCGATCATCGGGCCGATCATCCCGCCCTCGGTGATCATGATCATCTATGCCGCGGTGACGCGGTTGTCGGTGATCGACCTGTTCGTGGCGGGCATCGTTCCGGGCTTCCTGCTGGCGGGCGCGATGTGGCTGGTGATCTTCCTGCAGGCGCGCGGCGGCCGGCTGCCGCGCTCGCAGCACCGGGTGGAGCGGGACGAGGTCATGGTCATGGTCCGCGACGGCCTCTTGGTGATGGGCCTGCCGGCGCTGATCGTGGGCGGCACGCTGATGGGCGTGTTCACCGCGACCGAGGCGGGCGGCGTGGCGGTGGTCTACGCGCTGCTGGTCTCGTGGCTGGCCTTCGGCACGATGGACCTGGCCACGCTGTGGGATTCGCTGAAGCGCGCGGCGCGCATCACCGCGACGATCTACCTGATCATCGCCGCGGCGACGGTGGTCTCCTACGTCCTGACCATCGGCGGGATCGGGATGATGGTGCAGTCCTTCGCGGCGCATTTCGCGGGCAACCCGACGCTGTTCCTGCTGGCGCTGGCGGCGGTGCTGCTGCTGGTCGGCACCTTCCTTGAGCCGGGCGCCGCGATCGTGCTGATCGTGCCGATGCTGATGCCGGTGACCGCCTCGATGGGGATCGAGCCGATGCAGATGGGCATGGTGGTGATCCTGACGCTCACGCTGGGGCTGATCACGCCGCCCGTGGGCGTCTGCCTGTTCGTGGCCTGCCGGATCGCCGACAGTCCGGTGCTGCCGATCTTCCGCGCGGTTCTGCCCTTCCTGGCGGTGGAACTCGGCGTCGTGGTCCTGCTGGTGCTGGTCCCCGAGCTGACCTCGACCCTGCCGGCGCTGATGCGCTGAGACATGCCGCGCTGCGGCGAGGTCCCGACGAAACAAAGCGCCCGGCCGAAAGGCCGGGCGCTTTTTCCTTGTCGCCTCGCCCCCCGGGGGGCAGCGGGCGCGTTTACCAGCCGTTGACGCGCGACCAGACCGCCACGATGTCCGTGCCGTTGCCGCTTTCGCTGTCCACGACGTGATAGCGGTCATACATCGCCGCCGTCATGCAGACATGGTTGGGGTAGACCCGCAGACGGTGGCCGATGGGGTAGTCCTGCAACCGCTGCCCCTCGGGCATGTGCACGAGGCCATGTTCCTGGAACACCCGCTCGACGATCATCTGGGGCGCGATCACCCGGCCCGCGACGTCCCCGACAAGGCCGAAGCCGACATCGTTGGCCACCTTCTCGGTGCTGCGGTCCTTGGACAGGGCCAGCGCGCCGGCATCGACCGTCAGGTGGCCAAGGTCCGGGCGGTGGCTGGACACGTCCGTCAGCACCGAAACCGCCAGATCGTCGAGCGTGCAGGAGCCGATCTGCGCCTGGAACACGTCGCCGAACATGTAGACCCCGGCGCGGGTCTCGGTGATGCCGTCGAGGTTGCGCGCATAGAGCGCCGTGGGGGTGGAGCCCACGCTGACGGTGTTGCATTCGATGCCCAGGGCACGCACCGCCTCGGCCGCGGTCACGGCGGCCAGGCGCTCGGTCTCGGCCAGCGCCTCGATCTCGGCGAGCGAGCGGCAGGCATAGGAATGGCCGGCGTGGGTCATCACCCCGTCGAAGGCGATGTTGGGCGCGGCGTCGAGGATGCGCGCGATCTCCCCCACCTGGTCGGAGTGGGGCAGGACCCCGGTGCGGTTCTCGCCGCAATCGACCTCGATCTGGACGTGGAACACCGCGTCGATCACGCCGTTCATGTCGGCGATGGCGCGGGCGACCTCGACGCTGTCGGTGATCAGGGCGATCTTGGCGCCGCCGGCCTGGATCGCGGCCACGCGCGCCAGTTTGTCGGGGGTGATGCAGACCGCATACTGGATGTCGCGGATGCCCTGGCCCGCGAAATACGCGGCCTCGCACAGGGTGGAGACGGCGATGCCCTGCGTCTGCTCGTCCAGCACCATGTGCGCCACGTCGATCGACTTGGCGGTTTTCAGATGCGGGCGCAGGGCGATGCCGTTGCGGGCGCAGGCCGCGGCCATGCGGCGGATGTTACGCGCCAGTTTCGCACGGTCGAGCACGAGGCTCGGGGTGGGGAGATCGAACAGCGTTTTCGGGGTCATTGTTGTCCAGCCCTTCTGGGTATTGGTGTCGTTGGCAGCGCGCCGCCGCAGCCGGGGCACCGGCGCGGCCCTGCGCGTTTCTTCGGGATATCCGCCGGGGGCGCGATGGGGGGAAATCCGCCCAAAACTTCGAGCGATACTTTAAATGATGCCTGTTAGTCTTTGGATTCCAATATGAATTCGTCAATCATGACGTTCATTCCGGCAAGCAGCCCGCCATCCACCGGCAGCGCCACGCCGGTGATGTAACCGGCATCGTCCGACGCTAGGAAAGAGACCGCCTTGGCCACGTCCTCGGGCTCGGCGACGCGGCCCAGCGGATACCAGCGCGCGAGTTTCTGGAACACCTCGGGGTCCTTCTTGATGCGGATTTCCCAGGATACGTTCTCGGTGCGGACGGAGCCGGGCAGCACCGCGTTGCAGCGGATGCCGTGCTTGCCGTATTCCGAGGCGACCGCCTGGGTGAGGTTGATCACCCCGGCCTTGGCCGCGCTGTAGGCGGGGTTGCCGAAATAGCGCACGCCGTTCACCGACGAGATGTTGACGATGACGCCGCCGCCGCGGGCCTTCATGCCGGGCAGCACCGCGCGCAGGCAATGGTAGGGGCCGTTGAGATTGACCTCGACCTCGCGGTGCCAGACCTTCAGCGCGATCCGGTCGAGATCGCCGGCATCGGTGAAGCCGGCGTTGTTGACCAGCAGCGTGACGGGCCCGAGGGCCGCCTCGGCGCCCGCCACCGCGCCTTCGACCGCGGCGAAATCGGTGATGTCGGCGACCTCGCAATGGGCCCTGTGGCCAGCCTCGCGCAGCAGCCTGACGGTTTCCTGAGCCTGCTCGGCGTTGATGTCCAGAACGCAGACCGCCGCGCCCTCCCGTGCCAGCCGCAGGGCGATGGCACGGCCGATGCCGTGCCCGGCGCCGGTGACCAGCGCCACGGTGTCGGAGTGATCGGGCATGGGAGATCCTTTCGTGATCAGGCCAGCGCGGATGCGATCCAGTCCAGGGACTGCAGCCGCATGTGGCCGTAGTTATAAAAAGAGACCGACGTCGGGCCGAGCGCGCGCAGGGCCTGAACGGCCCGTGCCACGTCGCCCGCGTCGGTCAGGTGGGGAAAGGTTGGGCGCAGGATGAAGCCGATCTCGGCCTCGGCGCCCGCGGCGGCACGCACCTCGGCGGCATCGCCGGCGATGTCGGCCACGCCGCAGCGATAGGCGGGCACCTCGAGCCGGTCGGCCGCGGTGGCGAGGCGGGACAGGTCGCTGCCCTCGATCCAGCACAGGCTGTTCGGCGTCTGGGTGGTGGGGATCACGGCCAGCCGCACCTCGGGGGGCAGTTCGGCGCGGATTTCGGCGACCAGCGCGGCCACGGTCGCGGCGCGCCAGTCGTGCAGGGCGCGCCAGTCGGGGTCGGTGGCCGGATCGGTCGCGGGCGGCGCGCCGGTCTCGAAAAACCGGTCGAGCTGCGCGGCCGTGTCGCGCGCCAGCCGACCCATGTCCAGCCCCTGCGCCCGCGCGCCCTTGCGGCAGGCCGGGCAGAAGCAGGTGCCGAGCATGGTCTGCACCGCCTCCGGCAGGTCCACCAGTTCGAACTCGTGGTGATGGCCGTGGCGGAACGCCTGCCAGCCCGGCGTCTCCAGCGCGATCTCGCGCACGCCCGGCTGGGCGGCGGTGTCGGCACAGAGCGCGGTCAGGTAGTGACGCACCTCCGGCTGCGCCGTGCACAGCGAATTGATCAGCCGGTCGCCGTAGACGGTCTGCGCGGCCAGCTCCGGGTGGGACTGGCCCAGGCGAGAGTTGTGCAGGCCGACCGTCCAGGCCGTGACGCCCAGGTCGGGGGCGTGGCGGCTCAGCTCGGCCAGCGCGTCGTAACCCTCGGCCAGCCGTGCGCGGAGCGGCGCCAGCTGGCGGTAGCGCGCTGCATCGGGTTCGAAATAGACGGTGCCGCCCTCGGGGAAATAAACCTTGCCGCCGGGCGAATGCGGGCGCAGGAACTTGCCCGAGTGATAGCTGGTGGCCAGCGCAACGGAGTCGATTCCCGCCGCCCGCAGCCGGCCTGCCACGGCACCTGCGCCTTCGTCGCGCAGGTCCCAAGGATAGAGATACATGATATGCCGTGTCATCGCGGCGCTTCTGGTCCGGTCTGATTTGTCGTTGTGGTCAGGGTAGGGGAGGCATGCCCGCGCGACCAATGCCGAGAAAACATCGCGGAATTCAAAATCGGCATTCGGCATTCCGGCCCCGGCCGCCGTAGTCTGAACGAAACGTGTGCCGCGCCGCCCCCGCGGTCGTGGCGCCTGCGAAAAACAGGAGACTGAAATGAAGAACATCGTTGTCACGGGCGGGAGCGGAAAGGCCGGGCGCGCCGTGTGCCGGCACCTGGTCGAGCAGGGCTACAAGGTTCTGAACATCGACGTTCAACCCTCGTCCGATCCCGTCTGCCCGTTCTACAAGGTCGATCTGAACGACCGCGGGCAGGTGATGGACGCGCTGCAATGGACGGGCGGCAAGGATCACCCCTTCCGCGAATTCAGCACGCCCGACGCGGTGGTGCATTTCGCCGCAATTCCGGCGCCCGACCTGATGCCCGAGGACGTGACCTTCCGCAACAACATGGTCACCACCTACAACGTCTTCGACGCCGCGCTGCGCGTGGGCGTCAAGCGCATCGTCTGGGCTTCGAGCGAGACCACGCTGGGCCTGCCCTTCAGCCCCGAAAACCCGCCCGCCTACGCGCCGGTGGACGAGAATCATCCGATGCGGCCGGAAAGCGCCTATTCGCTGTCCAAGGACCTGGGCGAGGAGATGGCGCGCCAGATGCAGCGCTGGAACCCCGACAGCACCTTCATCGGCCTGCGCCTGTCCAACGTGATGGAGCCGGGCGATTACGCGCGCTTCCCCACCTGGCAGGATGACCCGAATTTCCGTCAGTGGAACCTGTGGGGCTATATCGACGCGCGCGACTGCGCGCAGGCAGTGCGCAAGGCGCTGCATGTCGATTTCGTGGGCGCCGATCATTTCATCATCGCCAATGCCGACACGGTGATGGAGAAGACCAGCGCCGAGTTGATGGCCGAGGTTTACCCCGACGTGCCGGTCACCGGCGCGCTGGAGGCTCACCAGACCCTGCTGTCGATCGACAAGGCCCGGCGCGTGCTGGGCTACGAGCCGGAGTTTTCCTGGCGCGCAGGCTGAGCCGCGGCCGCGCGCCGCTGCGCGACACCAGGCCCGGCCGCCCTCGCGCGGCCGGGCCTGTCGTGCTGGACGGTCCCGGGAGGCGCTGATGCCTGATCTACATCGGTCCATGCAATAATTCTATTTTCAACGGCAGCGCTTTCACCGCAGACTTGTTTCGTCATTCCGTTACGGCAACGCCTTTCGGGCGCGGCTGATGCGGCAAAAAAGTTCGACAGAGGAGAGAACCGATGACCCCCGCAAAGAGGACGACCCTGGCCGCATCGGCCCTGACGCTGAGCGTCATGGCCGGAGCCGCCTTCGCCGACACCACGGTGGATTTCACCGTGGCCGAATACAGTTCCAAGACCGGGCCGTTTTTCGAAGAGGTGGCTGCCGCCTTCGAAAAGGAGAATCCCGGCATCGACATCAATATCGAAGTGGTGCCGTGGGACACGCTGCTGCAGCGCCTGACCACCGACATCGCCGGCGGCGCCGCGCCCGACATCTCGATCATCGGCACGCGCTGGCTGCTGGACTTCGCCGAGCAGGGAATCGCCGAGCCGGTGGACGACTACCTGACGCCCGAGTTCAAGAGCACCTTCATCGACACCTTCATGGCGCCCTCGGTGATCGACGGCAAGATCATGGGCCTGCCGGTGGCGGCCTCGGCGCGCGCGATGCTGGTCAACATGGACCTGTTCGAGAAGGCCGGCGCCAAGCCGCCGGAGACCTGGGACGAACTCTATGACGCCGCGCAGAAGATCTCGGCGCTGCCCGACAGCTACGGCTTCGGTCTGCAGGGCAAGGAGATCGAGACCGACGCCTATTTCTACTACTCGCTGTGGACCCACGGCGGGGACATCCTGAACGCGGACGGCACGTCGGGCCTGGCCGCGCCCGAGGCGATCGAGGCGGCCTCGCTCTACAAGAAGATGCTGGACGAGGGCCTGACCCAGCCGTCGCCCACCAACTACAGCCGCGAAGATCTGTTCAACCTGTTCAAGCAGGGCAAGGTCGGCATGGTCTTCACCTTCCCGATGCTGATCCCGCAGATCAAGGAAGAGGCGCCCGACCTGAACTACCAGGTCATGCCGTTCCCGGAAAAGGCGGCCAAGGCCACCTATGGCGTAACCGACACGCTGATGATGTTCGCGGACTCCGACGTCAAGCAAGAGGCGTGGAAGTTCATCGAGTTCGCCTACAAGGACGAATGGCGCACCAAGTTCGACCACGGCGAGGGCTTCCTGCCGGTGACCAAGAACGTCGCCGCCGAGGACTACTACAAGACCGACAAGGACATCGCGGGCTTCGCCGCCGGTCTGCCCTACGCCAAGTTCGCGCCGACGATCGCCAACTGGGAAGAGATCGCCGACGTGACCGTGCGCGCGCTGCAGCGTGTCTATCTGGGGCAGGAGACCCCCGAAGAGGCGCTGACCGCCGCCGCCGCCGAGATCAACAAGATCCGTGGCAAATGAACCTCAACCTGATGGGGGCGGCCTCGTGCCGCCCCTTCTTTTCCGGCCGGGCTTGTCCCGGCATCGACCTTTCGGGTGACTGAATGAAATCCCTCAACGGATTCAAACCGCTTGCGATGATCGTGCCGGGCCTGCTGCTGGCGATGTTCATCATCGGCTATCCGGTCCTGGACCTGGCCAATACCTCGCTGCAGGAGGTCAGCCGGTTCGGGCAGCTGCGCGGCTTCACCGGGCTCGACAATTTCGCCGAGGTCTTTGCCGATCCGCTGTTCTGGGATTCGCTCGAACGCACGGTGATCTGGACGGTCACGGTGGTTCTGGGCACATTGGCGATCTCGCTGCCGATCGCGATCATCCTCAACGACGATTTCTACGGCCGCGGGCTGGCGCGGGTGATCATCATGCTGCCCTGGGCGATCTCGCTGACCATGACCGCCGTGGTCTGGCGGTGGGCGCTGAACGGGCGCGCAGGGCTGCTGAACGCCACGCTGATGGACATGGGCCTCATGGCCGAACCGATCGAGTGGCTGGCCGAGGCGCAACTGGCCTTCACCGTCGAGATCCTGATCGGCATCCTGGTGTCGATCCCCTTCACCACCACGATTTTCCTCGGCGGCCTGTCCTCGCTGCCGCAGGATTCCTACGAGGCGTCGATGGTGGATGGCGCTACCCGCTGGGACCAGTTCCGCCACATAACGCTGCCCTTGATGAAGCCCTTCATCAACATCGCCATCGTGCTGAACGTGATCTACGTCTTCAACTCGCTGCCGATCATCTGGGTGATGACCGAGGGCGGCCCGGCCAACGGCACCGACATCCTGGTGACCTATCTCTACAAGCTGGCCTTCCGCTTCGGGCAGCTGGGCAAGGCCTCGGCGATCTCGCTGATCATGTTCGGGGTGCTGCTGCTGTTCACCATCATCTACGTCGCGCTGGTGACGCGGGGCGAAAAGGATTCCGCCGCGAAGGGGGACGCGTAGCATGCAGCCGAAACTCAAGAAATCGCTGATCTACTGGGCCATGCTGTCGCCGCTGGTGGTGGTGATCCTGTTCCCCTTCGCGGTGATGTTCGTGACCGCCGTGCGCCCGCGCGACGAGCTGTTCGTCTATCCCCCGCGCTGGGGTTTCAGCGAGTTCCGCTGGGGCAATTTCGCCGAGATGTGGGTCAAGACCAACTTCGGCGAGGCGCTGTTCAACAGCCTCTATGTCAGCGTGCTGTCCACGGCGCTGGCGCTGGTGCTCAGCATCCCGGCGGCCTATGCGCTGTCGCGCTACCGCTTTCCGGGGAAGGGGGCCTATCGCACCTTCCTTCTGATGACGCAGATGATGTCGCCCATCGTGCTGGTGCTGGGGCTGTTCCGGCTGATGGTGGCGCTGGGGATGGTCAACAACCTGAACTCTCTGGTGCTGACCTACGCGGCCTTCAACATGGCCTTCACCATCTGGATGCTGCAAAGCTATTTCAGCACCATCCCGCGTGACCTGGAAGAGGCCGCCTGGATCGACGGCGCCAGCCATTTCACCAGCCTGGTGCGGATTTTCCTGCCGCTGGCGGTGCCGGCGATGGCGGTCACCGCGATCTTCAGCTTCATCAACGGCTGGAACGAGTTCGTGCTGGCGCTGACCATGATCCGCTCCTCCGACGATTTCACCCTGCCGGTGCAGATCTATTCGCAGGTGGCCGGGCGCTACCAGGTGGAGTGGCACCATGTGATGGCGGGCACGGTGCTGGCCACGGTGCCGGTGGCGATCGTGTTCTCGTGGCTCCAAAAATACCTCATCCGCGGCATGGCGCTCGGCGCCGTGAAATAGGCCCGGACGGAACAACACAGGAAGAAGAAGACTATGGCGTCTGTCAAAATCCGGAATGTCGAGAAATCCTTCGGCGCGCTGAAGGTGATCCACGGGGTCAATATCGACGTCGAGGACCACGAATTCGTTGTTCTCGTCGGGCCGTCGGGCTGCGGCAAGTCCACGCTCTTGCGCATGATCGCGGGGCTGGAGACGATCTCGGGCGGCGAGATCGTGATCGGCGACAAGGTGGTGAACAACGTGCCGCCGCGCGACCGCGACATCGCGATGGTGTTCCAGAACTACGCGCTCTATCCGCATATGTCGATTTTCGACAACATGGGCTTCAGCCTGAAGCTGCGCAAACGTCCGAAGCCCGAGATCGAGGCGAAGGTGATGGAGGCCGCCGATATCCTCAACCTGCAACCCTATCTCGACCGCTCGCCGGCGCAGCTCTCGGGCGGCCAGCGGCAGCGGGTGGCGATGGGCCGGGCGCTGGTGCGCGACGCGCAGGTGTTCCTGTTCGACGAGCCGCTGTCGAACCTCGACGCCAAGCTGCGCGTGGTGATGCGGACCGAGATCAAGGCGCTGCACCAGCGGCTCAAGACCACCTCGGTCTACGTCACCCACGACCAGATCGAGGCCATGACCATGGCCGACCGGATCGTCGTGATGAATGCCGGCCGGGTGGAGCAGATCGGCGCCCCGCTGGAGCTTTACGACAGCCCCGCGAACCTGTTCGTCGCCGGTTTCCTCGGCTCGCCCTCGATGAATTTCATCAAGGGCCGGTTCCGCCGCGAGGGCGACCAGGCGCATCTGCTGTGCGATGACGGCACCGCGCTGCCGGTGCCCGCCGCCTCGACGGCGTGGAACGACAAGACCGTGGTGCTCGGCGTCCGGCCGGAGCATCTGAACCTGGCGGCCGACGGGCAGGGGATCGCGGCCACGGTCGATGTGGTGGAGCCGACCGGCGCCAATATCGAGGTCTTCGTCGAACTCGCCGGAGAGCGCGTCTGCGCCGTCTTCAGCGAGCGTCACCCGTTCCGCCCGGGCGAGAAGATCGCGCTGGGATGGGATATCGACAAGGTGCATCTCTTCGACGCTGCAACGGGAAGACGTATCTAGGGGGGCGGGATATCACGACCTCCGCAAGAGCCGCGACCCGCGCCCCGGGACAAACCGTCACCCCGGCCCGGTCCGCGGAACGGCAAGTCGCCGCCCCGCGCGGGGCGGGCGGATGGTTTTCCCTTTCAAGGACATATTTCGATCCCTGTTTTCACCACTTTCGCATGCGAAATTGCCGGGGCTGAAGGGATTGAAACGGCGCGTCGGCCTGCTGGAAATGTATTATTTGCGTAATCCATGCCGAATCGCCGTCGCGCAGGGAAAGCGGCCGGTTGACGGCATAGCCCGCGAAGAATCGACGGGCGCGAAAAATGAAAAAATTGTGCAGTTTGGGAGTTGTTCGTGATGAGTGCGGAAATGTTGGGGCCGTCCGAGGGGGCTCTTTCGAGGAAGCGCGTGCTGCTTGCCGAGGACGACGAGGTCAACCAGGAGATCGTGCGGGCGCTGCTGGAGACGGTCGCCGGGGTGGAACTGACGGTGGTTCCGGACGGCCGGGCGGCGCTGGAGGCGGCCATGACCCGGAAATTCGATCTGCTGATCGTCGACCGGAAGATGCCGCTGATCTCGGGGGAGAAGCTGATTCGCCATCTGCGCGCCTCCGCCAACCCCAACGCCGCGACATTCACGATCCTGTTTTCGGCGTCCACGGCATCGGAACTCAAAGAACTGATCGGGTCATGTCCGGCTGACGAAGTGATGACAAAACCGATCCGGCCAAAGCCTTTCGTCGCGCGTCTGCGGACCATTCTGGGCATCCCGGAAGAAGAACCCGCCTGAGCCCCCGCGGGAGGGGGCAATGCATTGTTTCTTAATTTTCCGTAAAGTTTTCTAAAATTGCCTGAAAAAAGACGTATTCCGCCGCGATCTTCACGATGAAGAGGACCGCGGCGGGCACGATACCGACAGGCGGGCAACGGAAAACGGAGCGGCAAAATGAGGTTTCTCGCAGTCGACGATGACCCGGCCATCCTTGAGATCATCAGCGATTTCATGGAACGGGACGGGCGGCACGGAGTGCAAACCGTCAGTTCGGCGCCGGAGGCCCTGCGCATGGCGCAGGCAAATCCCCTGGCCTTCGACGCCTTCCTTCTGGACATCCAGATGCCGGAAATGAACGGCGTGGAACTCTGTTCCGCCCTGCGCGCCCTGCCGCCGCACCGCCAGACGCCGATCATCATGGTCACCCGGCTGTCGGAGCGCAATTACATCGACGACGCCTTCGCGGCCGGTGCGACCGACTATATCAACAAGCCGCTCGATCCGCTGGAGTGGAAATCCCGCATCAACATGGTCGAGCGGCTGCACAACGAGCGTCAGCGCTCGAACGCGCTGGCGATGCAGGTCCAGACCGGCCAGGGCGATTTCGCGCATGCGGTGGATTTCGAGACGCCGATCTCGTTCCAGATGCAGGGCGGCGTGATCGAATACCTGGCGCTGGAGAACTATCTCCTGACCCTCGACGGGCGGGGGCTGTTCTCCCACGCCGCCATGGGCATTCACGTCGAAAACGCCCTGCATATCCATAACCGCGCTGAGCCGACGGTGTTCATCGAGACCCTGGGCGACGTGGCGGCGGCGATCTTCGAGGGGCTGCGGACCAAGAACTGCCTGTTCTCCTATGCCGGCAACGGCGATTTCGTGGCGGTCATGCCGCGCCAGACGGCGATCGACGTGGAGAGCCTGGAATTCGAGATCAATAACGCGCTGGCGGAGTTCGAGGTGGTCTATGCCGCCGATGGCCTGCCCACGCCGCGCGTGCGCGTCGGCCAGCAGGTGCGCGGCAGCCTCTTCGGCTCGCGCAAGGCGACCGCGATCCTGAATCAGGCGATCACCAAGGCGCGGTTCCCGTCGGAACAGGAAAAGTCCGAGGAAACGCTGGCCTTGCAGATCAGGAAGATGCTGGCATGACACATTCCCTCCGCAGCGACGCGCCGCCACCGAACGGGGTCGGCGGGCCGCTTCCGGCGGCGCTTGAGCGCGCGCGCGTCGTCTTCGAGGCGAAACTTGAAGAACAGATCATCCGCATCGAGCAGTGCCAGCGCGACGTGGCCGCGGATCGCGCGCCGGGCAAGGCGATGAGGGAAATAGGGGCGCTCGCGCACAAGATCTCCGGCGTGGCCGAGACCGTGGGCCACCCGAACATCGGGGCTCTGGCCGGGACCGTCGACATCCTGATCGCACAGGGCCAGCACAACGGCCTGTCCGAAAAGGCGATCCTGAAACGGATCAACCCGACACTGGAGCGGATGCTCGACGCGCTCGAAGCCGCTCTCGACGTCTAGCCCCGGCGGATCAGCGAGCCGATGGCCTTGGTCAGGTCCTCCATGCGGAAGGGCTTGGGCACATGAGTGTCGAACCCGTTCATGATGTATTCGCTGACCTGATGCGCCATGGCGTTCGCCGTGAAGGCGATGGCCGGCGTCTCAGGGCAGCCCGCGGCGGCCTCGCGCTCTCGGATGCCCTGCAGCGCCGTGACCCCGTCCATCACCGGCATCGAGATGTCCAGCAGCAACAAATCGAAGCGGCCGGGCTCCCAGGCCTCCACCGCCTGCTTGCCGTCGCATAACACCGTCAGTTCCACGCCGCGCCGGCGCAGCATGTCTTCCAGCAGGGCGCGGTTGGTCGCGTTGTCGTCGGCGGCCAGGATACGCACGCCCTCGATGGCTTGCGGCTCGGCGCTCGGGGCGGGGGGCTCGACGGCGGCGCCGATCTCCAGCGGCAGGGAGACGCGCATCACGGTGCCTTCGCCGGGGCGGCTTTCGACCTGGATCTGTCCGCCCATCATGTCCACCAGCCGCCGGACGATCGCCATGCCCAGCCCGGTGCCGCCGAAACGGCGGGTGGTGCTGTTGTCGGCCTGGGCGAAATCCTCGAACAGGCGGTCGAGTTGCGTCTCGGTCATGCCGATGCCGGTGTCGCGGACCTCGATCGTCAGCGGCTCCGCGTCGCGGCCGGTCACGGCGATCGTGACCTCGCCTTTCTCGGTGAACTTGATCGCGTTGCTGACCAGGTTTTGCAGGATCTGCCGCACCCGGTGCGGATCGCCCAGCCGCGGCTGCTCGACGCCTGATCCGATCAGCACGTCGAAGGTCAGGCCCTTTTCCTGCGCGGTGAGCGACAGCAGGTCCTCGACCTGTTCCACCAGCTCCGTCGGGCGGAAGCAGACCGTCTCCAGCTCCAGCTTTCCGGCCTCGATCTTGGACATGTCGAGCAGGTCGTTGAGGATGTTGAGCAGCGTCTCGCCGGATTCGCGGATCGTGCCGATCATGCGCTGGTGTTCGGGATCGGTGAGATAGGATTCCAGCAGTTCCGCCATCCCCAGAACGCCGTTCAGCGGCGTGCGGATCTCGTGGCTCATGTTGGCGAGGAACAGCGACTTGGCCGCGTTCGCCTCTTCGGCGCGGGCCTTGGCGATATAGAGCTGCGTGACATCCGTTCCCACCCCGCGATAACCGGCGAACTTGCCGTCCTCGCCCCAGAAGGGCGCGCCGCTGATTCGGACCCAGATCGGGTCATGCAGTTCATCGCAGCCATAGGAGAGGAAGATGAAGTCCGAGAACGGCTCGCGCGCGGCGAGTTTTTTCTCCAGCCAATCCCAGTCGGCGCTGCGCTCCACGGCCGGCTTTCCGGCCTTCAGCTCCTCGCGGGTCCAGCCCAGCACATTCGCCGTCGGCAGGCCGGTATGGGCGGTGTAGCTTTCGGAAACATAGGTGAACCGGCCTTCGCTGTCCTGTTCCCAGAACCAGTCGTTGCTGATTTCCGCGATATCGAAGAAGCGGCGTTCCGCCGCGTCCCGCTCCATCAGCGCGAGTTCGAGGTCGGCCTTGGATTTCTTCAGGGCCGCCTCGCGGTGCATCTGCTCGCTGATGTCGAGGTGAATGCCGGACAGGATTCTGGGCTCGCCGGAATCCGCGCGCTCGGTGACGCGGCCGCGCGACAGGACCCAGACCCAGTGGCCGTCCTTGTGGCGCAGGCGCTGACGGTGTTCGAAAAGATCGGTTTTCCCTTCGAAGACGCGCAGCAGCTTCTGTTCGGCGGCGGCGCGGTCGTCGGGGTGCATCAGCTCGCGCACGAGGTCGTATCGCGGCTGTCCCAGCTCCTTACCACTGTAGCCCAGCATCAGCGCCCAGCGTTCGTTGATCGCGTTTTGCCCGGTTTCGACGTCCCATTCCCAGGTGCCGGCCTGGGCGCCCTCGATAATGCCGGCCAGCCGCATCTCGGCCTTTTTCAGCTGGGTGACATCGGCGCGCACGCCCACGCGCCCGCCGTCCGGGGTGGCCTTTTCAATCACCCGCACCCAGCGGCCGTCCGCGAGGTGCTGTTCCTGTTCGTTTTCCTCCAGTCGGTGATCGGCCATGCGCCTGGCCAGCCATTCCTCCTCGCTGCCGACCGCGTCGCGATATTGGCCCCGGGCCAGGCCCTCGCGAAGGATATCCTCGAATTTGGCGCCAAGGCGGATGCCCTCGCCGGTCCTGTTGAAGAATTCGCGGTATTTCCGGTTGAAGAGAACCAGCCGGTCCTCGGCGTCGTAATAGGCGAAGGCGTCCGGCAACGTGTTCACCGCGTCGTAGAGCAGCCGGCGCGAGCGTTCGGCCTGCTCGACGGCCGCCAGGCGGATCGCTTCGTCCTGTTTCTGGCGGGTTATGTCGATATGGACGCCGGCCATGACCTCGGGGGTGCCGTCCTGGCCACGGCGGAAGACCCGCCCGCGGGCATGGATCCAGACCCAATGACCGTCCTTGTGGCGCATCCGGAAGACCGACTCGTACAGGTCCGTTTCGCCGTCTTTCGTGGCCTCGATGGTGGGCTGGATGCGCTCCAGATCCTCAGGGTGGACGAGGCTAAGCCAGGTGTCGATGGTGATCCGTCCGAGTTCGCCTTGGGAATAGCCGATCATGTCCAGCCAGCGGTCGTTGACGCGGTTCTCGCCGCTGGCCAGCGACCATTCCCAGGTGCCGACATCGGCGCCCGCGATGATGTTGTCCAGGCAACGCTTGCCCTCCTTCAGGGCGGTGATGTCGGAATGGATCGCGACCAGTCCGCCGGAATTCGTGCGCCGTTCGATCACCCGCAGGATGCGCCCGTCGGGCAGGCTTTGCAGCAGGTCGGCGCCGCCGCGGCGGCGCCCCTCGAGGCGTTCGCGCAGCCATTCCTCTTCGCGTCCCCGGGCATCGGGCAGTTGCCCGTGGGCCAGCGCGTAACGCTCGATGCTCTCGAAGCTGGTGCCGGGAACCAGCACCGGCGCCGTTTCGGCATAGAAGTCGCGGTAGCGCTGGTTGCAGGCGATCAGGACGTCATTCGCATCGAACAGGGCAAAGGCGTCCTCCATCGTCTCGGCGGCTTCCACGAGGCGTTCGCGGGCGGCCTCGGCCTCGGCCACGCGCAGCCTCAGGTTCGCCTCCTGCCGCTTCAGTTCCGTGATGTCGGTCATCACGCCGGTGAAGCCCGTCACCTCGCCCGCGCCGTCGCGTTCGGGCTGGATGCGCAGCGCGACCCAGTAATAGGTTCCGTCCTTGCTGCGGTTCCGGAGTTCCGCCTCGACGGGTTCGCCGGCGTTCAGCGCGGCGCGGATGCGGGCCTTGGTGGCGGGATCGGTCTGCGTGTCCTGCAGCAGTTCGGCCGGGGTCTTGCCGCGCGCCTCGTCCAGCGTGTAACCGCTGCGTTTCTCGAAGGCCTCGTTGCACCAGGTGATGCGGCGCTGCCGGTCGGTCAGCAGCACCAGATTGGCCGTGGACAGCGCCATGTCGCCGAGACGGTGCAGGATGCGCTCGTTCCTGTATTCATCGGTCATTTCCTGGACGACGAACACGAAGAGTGGCTCCCGCGTGGCCGCGCCCGGCGCGCGATACGCGGCGGAGACCCTGAAGCACTTCTGTTCGCCCCGCACCGTCAGCGGAATGACCTTCCGCGCGGCGCTGCCGTTTCGGCGCGCCTCCTCCATCACCTGCCGTGCCAGCGCGGCGACATCTTCCGGCAGGACCTCTTCCAGCGGGCGGCCCAGGAAATACGCCGGCGCGGCGCCGATCAGCCTGTCGCAGCCCTCGTAGGCATGAACGAAACGGCCGTCCTCGGAAATCTCGAACACGAAATCGGGGACCGCGTCCAGCGTGCCGCCGGGACGATCGCCGTCCTGCCGGGACGGGTCCGAGGCGCCGCCGGCCTGGCGGCGCGCGTCCTGCCGGCGCAGGACCTTCTCCAGCCCGCACAGGAGCGGCGCCAGTTCCGCCTTTCGGGCCTCGGGGAACGGGGAATGGCAGCCCGGGTTTTCGAACAGGACAAAGCCGCGCGGCGCGTCGGGCGCGCCGAGGGGCGCCGCCAGGAGATCCCCGCCGTCGTCCTGCACGGTTTCGCCGGCCGTCAGCGCCTCGATCCAGCGCCGGCGGTTCGCCTCGGTCATCTGCTGCCAGCGGTCCGGCCCGCCAGCGCTGCCGTCGCGCGCCCAGAGGTTGGTCCTTTCCGCCGCCGCGTCGGCGCCGAACCGATAGAGACAGACCCGTTCGGCACCGGACAGGAGCGCAAGGCTCAGCAGCGCGATACCCACCGCGTCGCCGGGCGGGGTCGCCGTCCCGCGAGAGCCTTTGAAGGCGTCCTGCCCGGGCTGCGGGGTGTCGTGGCTTTCGCGGTCTTTCGCCGTGCTTGCCTGCGCGGGCGCGGGGCTGTTCACCACAATCTGCTCTCCTGTCTTTTCGTTGTCCTAGGATTGCATATTTCAGCGTGTATACAAACGGTCTGCACCGGCGTCTGCCGGTTTGGCGCCGGAGCAGGGCGTTCCGGCCACAGAAACCGCGCGGCCGGGCCGCCGGGCCGCGCGCGGCGTTCACTCCCAGCGGCGCCTGCGGACCCGTTCGCCATGCTGGTCGAGCCCGGGGGCCGAACGCTCCAGCGCCAGCTCGCTCGACGAGAAGGCGAGGGGGGTGCGCACCCCCGGCACGCCGTCGGGCTCGATCCGCAGGCCGCGCGCGACGATCTGCGGGTCGGCAAAGACCTCGCCCATGGCGTTGATCGGGGCCGAGGGGACGACGGCCTTCTCCAGCTGCGCGAGCAACTCGGCCCGGGTCCAGGACGCCAGGCTGGCGGACAGTTCCGCGATCAGCAGGTCGCGGTGCTCGACCCGGCCCCGGTTGGTCTGGTAGCGGGGATCGGCGCCGAGATCCTCGCGCCCGATCACGCCGCACAGGCGCCGGAATTGCCCGTCGTTGCCGGCGGCGATGATGACCTGTCCGTCGGCCAGGTCGAAGACCTGGTAGGGGGCGATATTGGGGTGCTGGTTGCCCATCCGCGTCGGCGAGACGCCGGTCGCCAGGAAGTTCATCGCCTGGTTCGCCATCAGCGCGGTCGCGCTGTCGAAAAGCGACACGTCGATATGCTGCCCCCTGCCGGTGCGCGCGCGCTCGGCCAGGGCCGCCTGGATGCCGACGACACCGTAAAGGCCCGCCACGATATCGGTCACCGCGACGCCGACCTTCATCGGCTGGCGCTCGGCCTCGCCGGTGACCGACATCAGGCCGGCCATGCCCTGCACGAGGTAGTCGTAGCCGGCGCGTTCCGCATAGGGCCCGGTCTGGCCGAAGCCGGTGACCGAGCAGTAGACGAGGCCGGGATTGCGCGCCGAAAGCGTTTCGAAGTCGAGGCCGAATTTCCTCAGCCCGCCGACCTTGAAATTCTCGATCAGAACGTCGGCGCCCGCGGCGAGGTCCTGAACGAAGGCCAGGTCCTCGGCGTCCGTGAAATCCGCTGCCACCGACTGCTTGCCGCGGTTGGCGCAGTAGAAATAGGCCGCAGTGGGCGCGTCATCGGGCAGGTCGTCGCGGGTGATGAAGGGCGGCCCCCAGCTGCGGGTGTCGTCGCCGCCCGGGCTTTCCACCTTGATCACGGTGGCGCCGAGATCGGCGAGGGTCTGGCCGATCCAGGGACCGGCGAGAATGCGCGCGAGTTCGAGGACCTTCAGCCCTTCCAGTGGTTTGCTCATGTGAATGCCTGTCGCCCTTTCCGCGCCTGCCCCGATGCCGCGCGGATGCGCGTCAGGGGGCCTTTGATGTCTGTCCGCCGTCTGCGGTTGCCGGCCTGCCTCCGGGCCCGCGTTCCCGCCTTGATTCCGGCCCCGCCGTGCATGTTGCGGCCAGGCCACGCGAAGTCCAGCCTCTTGCCGCCCGCGCCGCGGCCACGATCGTCTTCATGCCGAAGGGGCGGGCCCCCTCCACAGCACTCGCGAACAGCCGGTCGGGGTGGGAGGCGATTCACCGATTCGGGATGACCGGTTGATAGAATCAGCAGAATGTCCGACCGTGGTGGGGTTGGTTTATGCCTTGATCGAAAGGATTGCCGCCGTGGATGCCTTTCAACCCGCGCGGACGCTCCGGTTCCGTTTCGCCTGTCTGCTTTCCCGACGCCTGCGGGCGGCGTCGCCTGCGGCGGCACTGGCGCTGCTCATGACCGGCCCGGCCGGGGCGCAGCAGGGCGACCTGCCCGACGGGGCGGCAGTGGTGACCAGCTTCTCCGGCACCATGGTCGACGCGGCCACGGGCGCGCCCGTCCTCGATCCCGGCGGCAAGGTCGCGCGGGTTCTCGATCTGGCAAGCCCCGGTTACCGGGCCGACGGCAGCCGCTGGGACGGCGTGCCGGAGCGTTTGGGCGTTCTGGCCCGCGACGCCGGGCAGGTCTTCGGCATCGCCGTCGATGGCGCGGACCCCGCCAATATCTACCTCGGCGCCAGCGCCGCCTTCGGGCTGTTCCGCCGGCCGGACAACAGCGGCTGGATGCAGGGTATGTGGGGCAGGGGCGGCGGGCCCGGGACCGTCTACCGGCTGCGCGCCGACAACGGCTACCGGCCCGAGGTTTTCGCAAATCTGACGCTGGACGGGCGTCCCAACGGCGGCGCGGGCCTGGGCAACATCGCCTATGACGGGGCGAACGGCCAGCTCTTCGTGTCGGATCTCGAGAACGGCATGATCTACCGCATCGACGCGGGCAGCGGTGCGGTTCTCGACACCTACGACCACGGCGTGGAGGGGCGGAGCTATTACCTCGACAGCGCGACGGCGCAATATCGCTTCAGCGATGTCGTGCCCTTCGATCCGGCCAGCGCGCCGCGGATCGACGATTGCGGCGCGGGTCCGGCCGCGCAGGCGGCGGCGCGGTTCGGGGCCGATCCGGCCTGCTGGAACATCGCCGACTTCCGCCGCCGGGTCTACGGGCTGGGCGTGCAGGAGGATGCCGAGACCGGGGCCGTGCGCCTTTACTACGCGGTCTGGGGCGCGCAGGGCTTCGACAATCCGGACTGGGACGAGATGAGCGAGGACGCGGGCAACACGATCTGGTCGGTCGGGCTGGACGAGGCCGGCGGCTTTGCCCTGGACAGCGTGCGCCGCGAGATCGAGATGCCGCCGTTCTTCCTGACGCAACAGGAGATGGCGGCGCAGGGCGCTAGCCACCCCGTGACCGACATCGCCTTTTCGGAGGGCGGCGTGATGGTCGTGGCCGAGCGGGGCGGCCTCGGCGGGGTCGCGCTGCCCGGCGACGACGTGGCGGTGACGCCGCGCGGGGCGCGGGTGCTGCTGTTCGCCCGCGGCGAGGACGGAACCTGGGAGGCGCAGGGGCGCTTCGACGTGGGCTATGACGAACGCGCCGACCTCGATCCGCCGCATCTGCGCGCGGCCGCCGCCGGCGGCGTCGCGCTGGGATATGGCTATACCGGCGCCGGCCGGCGCGACGCCGGCGCGCCGCAGGCACAGGTCTGGATGACGGGCGATGCGCTGTGCTCGGCCCTGTCGCCCTGCCCGGGACGGGGCGGGGCGGGCACCGACCCGCGCCCGGCCACCGGCGTTCAGGGCACGCCGCTGACGGCGGTGGCGGCGCTGTCGCCGCCCGAGGCCTTCTATCCCTATCCGGCGCCGGGCCCGGCGACCCCGCCCGACGGGGTGCGGGCGTCCTATATCATCGGGCTCGGCGACGGGGCGGGGCCGCTTTCGGCCGGTCATGTCGGCGATATCGAGATCCATCGCGGCCGGCCGGCGCCGGCCGTGCCCCTGGCGCTGCCGGATCTCGCCGTCGCCAAGAGCCTGCTTTCCGACTGCGCCCCGAATGAGCTCTGCCGGTTCCGGATCACCCTGCGCAATGCCGGGCCGCTCCCCTACGAGGGGCCTGTCGCGCTGTCCGACGACATCGGCGGCGGGATGCTGTTCCGGCCCGGAAACCTCGGCCCGTGGCGCTGCGCGGAGGCAGGCTCCCACGTCACATGCTACGACCCGGACGCGGCGCTGGCGCCGGGCGAGCAGGTGGCGCTGGACCTCGACTTCCTGGCGCCGCGCGGCATCGCCACGACACGGGTCCGCAACTGTGCCGCGATCGACTGGCTGGGCCGCGGCGGGCGCGATCCGCTGCGCGTCGTCCAGATGGAGCTGGCGGCGCGCGGCTTCGATCCGGGGCCGGCCGATGGCGTCATGGGGCCGAACACCGCCGCGGCCCTGCGCGCGGCAGAGAGCGTCTTCGGCCTGCCGCAGACCGGAGAGGTCTCGGACGATCTGCTGGTCGCGCTGTTCGGGCCGGGCGGGGCGCGCGGCGGCGACCGGGTCGCGACCAACAACCGGGCCTGCGTCTACGCGGATATCGATATCCCGCCGCCGCCGGCGCATTGGGTGCAGCTGTCGGCGTTCCACCGCCGCTTCGTCTCGGCGATGCACGACCCGCGCACCAGCGGCCCGGTCGATCTGCACGATCCGACGGTCTCGTCCTTCCATCTGCGCTATCGCTCGTCGATGCATGACGGGGTGACCACCCGGCCGATCCCCTATCACCGCACGGGGCGCTCGATCTTCCACCGGACTTGGGAATCCTCGCTGCACGATCCGTTGTCGTCGCTGGCCTGGCCGAGCCACCGCACGGCGCTTTCGATCTTCCACCGGACGCTGGGGTCGGGGCTGCACAACGTGCTGACCAGCCTGCGCCTGCCCTACCACAACCCGCGGCTGACGGATTTCCACCGGACCTACCGCTCCTCGCGGCACAATTCGCGGACCACATGGGAATGGCCGAGCCATCGCACCGGCCTCTCCGTCTTCCACCGCACGCGCCGCTCTGCCCAGCATAATCCGGCGACGAGCCGGGAATGGCCGATCCACAGGAGCGCCGTGTCGGTGTTCCACCGGACGCATCGCTCGGCGCAGCATGACCCGGCGACGACGCGGCAGTGGCAGGTGCACCGGCCGGTGCTGTCCACCTTCCACCGGACGCATCGCTCGGCGCAGCATGACCCGGCGACGACGCGGCAGTGGCAGGTGCACCAGCCGGCGCTGTCCGCCTTCCACCGGACGCATCGCTCGGCGCAGCATGACCCGGCGACGACGCGGCAGTGGCAGGTGCACCGGCCGGCGCTGTCCGCCTTCCACCGGACGCATCTCTCGGCGCAGCACGACCCGGCGACGACGCGGCAGCGTCAGGTGCACCAGCCGGCGCTGTCCGCCTTCCATCGGACGCACCAGTCGGCGCAGCATGACCCGGCGACGACGCGGCAGCGACAGGTGCACCGGCCGGCGCTGTCCACCTTCCACCGGACGCATCTCTCGGCGCAGCACGACCCGGCGACGACGCGGCAGCGTCAGGTGCACCAGCCGGCGCTGTCCACCTTCCATCGGACGCACCAGTCGGCGCAGCATGACCCGGCGACGACGCGCCAGCGTCAGGTGCACGCTCAGGCGCTCTCTTCCTTCCATCGCAGGCACCAGTCGGCGCAGCACAACCCCGACAACTCCCGGCAGCGCTATGTCCACCGGCCGGAGCTTTCGACCTTCCACGAAACCTATCGGTCCTTGCAGCACAACACGATGACCACGCGGCTGCGCGATGACAGTGACTGACAGAGCGTGCCGCGCGCCCACAGGTCAGGCCCGGCGATCCAGGACGCCGACGCCGGCCCTGTTCCGGTCTCACCCCGATCCCGAGAATGGAGATTGCCCCGCCATGTATCCATCACGAAAATCCAAGGCTCTGGCCGTCGCCGCCCTGCTGCTGCTCTCGCCGGGGGGGGCGGCCGCGGCGGGGTGCACGAACGGCGTGCTGTGCAACCAGGATTACGTCGAGTCGGTCAGCGCCGCGCCCGGCTTCGCCATCGACGACGTGATGGCGGTCTTCGGCCATGTCTTCGCGTCGCTGCCCGACCGGGTCCGCGTCTACCCGACCGAGAACTATTTCTATTTCACCTTCGGCCATGACGGGCTGACCTATGCCGGCAACATGCGCCTAGACGTCAAGGATCGCGACGAGGGGATCCTGCATTTCGCCTATTTCAACCAGATGGAGGATTGGAACGCCGATCTTCTGACCCGCTACCGGCCGCTGTCAGCCGACGACGGGGTGGAGGTCGAGAAGGTGGAGGAACTGCTCTACAAGGTGAGCTATGCGGGCAAGAGCGCGCTGTTCGCCCTCAACGACCTGCGCGGGGTCCGGCCGCCCGAGGCGCTGATCGGGGAGGGGGAGGAATACCTTGGCCCCGTCTTCGACGAATCCGGCCTGCAATTCTACCTGATGTTCCACCGCGCCGACGCGCGCTTCATGTTCGTGCTGAACGAGACCGCGCCCAAGGCGGAGGAACTGCTGTCCTACAGCGACGGCGATCCGTCGATCCTGATCGGCATGCGGACGGGATTTTCCTTCTACCAGGATCGCTATCTCGACCGGAAGATCCTGATCGGCGTCTACGCCGGAAATGTCGAGAATAACAATTATTTCGACGGCCCGTTCGACCAGCTGCCGGATAATTTCCTGCAGGGCGACGCGCTGCGCGACGCCATTCTGGCCAAGCATCCCGATCTGGAGGGCGAGATCGACCGCTTCGGCAATTTCCGCGAGCATGAGGGGCGGTTCCTGGTGAACCCCTATATCAACTACAGCTATCTCAGCGAGCTTGAGGAATACCGCCGCTGCGGCGATGCAGGGCTGACGCGGTTCGCCTATTACCAGTGCCTGCAGCCACCTGAGGTCCAATAGGAGGGCCGGAACAGGGGGCGGCCGGGCGGCCGGCGCCCGACGCGCCTCTCGACGCAAAGGCCGGTTGGGGCTAAGCTGACATGTCCGTGCGACCGGCCGCCGGGAACGCCGAGACGGCAGTTTCGCCGGGCGCGGGTGATCAGACATGCACAACCGACGGTCACAGGGCGACAGGGATGGGGCGGCGGGCGGCGGGCCCGGCGCCGATCTCGCCGCGGAGCTGATGCGCGAGGTGCGCAAGCTTGGCCGCGACCTGCACCCCGACAACGACGAGATCGACCGTCTCGGGCTCGACGCCGATCTCGATGCGCGCTTCGGCTTCGACAGCCTCGGCCGGGCCGAGTTGATGGCCCGCCTCGAACGGCAGTTCGACGTCCGCCTGCCTGACGCGCTGCGGGCCGGCGCGCGCACGCCGCGCGACATCCTCGCGGCGCTGGGCCGGGCCGAGGCGCGCGTGCCGCGCCGCCCCGCCGCCGGCGCGGCGCCGCCGGCCGTGGCCGCGGACCGGATCCGGCCCGTCCCCGAGGGCATCGACAGCCTGACCGCGGTCCTGGACTGGCACGCCGAGCATCACCCGGACCGGCCGCATATCATCCCCTCCGACGGCGATGCGGAAGACGCGCCAATCACCTATGCCGCGCTGGCCGAGGGCGCGCGCGCGCTGGCGGGCGGGTTGCGCGCCCGGGGGCTGGAGCCCGGCGAAAGCGTGGCGATCATGCTGCCCACGGGTCCGGATTTCTTCCATGCCTTCATGGGGGCGCTGATGGCCGGCGGAATTCCGGTGCCGATCTATCCGCCCGCGCGGCCCGATCAGATCGAACAATCGCTGAGAAGCAGCGCCAGGATTCTGGGCAATTGCCGCGCGGCGCTGCTGCTCACGGTGCCGGAAGGGCGCGCCTTCGCCGGGCTGCTGCGCGCGGCGGTGCCGACGTTGCGGGCCGTCGCCACGGTCGAGGAACTGAGCGCGGGTGGCGCCGAAAGGCTGCCGCGCGGGACTGCGGGCGGCGACATCTGCCTGCTGCAATACACCTCCGGCAGCACCGGCGATCCCAAGGGGGTCATTCTGTCCCACGACAACCTGCTGGCCAATATCCGCGCGATGGGGCGGGCGATCGGCGCCACGCCGAACGACGTATACGTCAGCTGGCTGCCGCTCTATCACGACATGGGGCTGATCGGGGCGTGGCTGTCCTGCCTCTATTTCGCCGCGCCGACCGTCATCATGAGCCCGCTGCAGTTCCTCGCCCGTCCTGAGCGCTGGCTGTGGACCATCCACCGCAACCGCGGCACGGTCTCGGCCGCCCCGAACTTCGCCTACGCGATCTGCGCCGGCAAGATCGAGGAGGAGGCGCTGGAGGGGCTCGACCTCGGCTCGTGGCGTTTCGCCGCCAATGCCGCCGAGCCGGTCTCGCCCGCGACGCTGCGCGCCTTCACCGACCGTTTCGCGCCGCACGGCTTCCGCCCCGAGGCGATGCGCCCCTGCTATGGACTGGCCGAATCCGTCACCGGGCTGTCCTTCGCCGCGCCCGGCCATCCGCCCTGGATCGACCGCATCGACCGCGAGGCGCTGGCCGCCAGCGGCCGCGCCGTGCCGGTCGGCGCCGGCGCCGCGGAGGCGACCGAGATCGTCGCCTGTGGCCGGCCGCTGCTGGGCCACGAGGTGCGGATCGTCGATGCCGCAGGACATGAGCTGCCCGAACGCCGGCAGGGGCGGCTCCAGTTCCGCGGCCCGTCGGCCACGCGCGGCTATTTCGGCAACCCCGAAAAGACCGCCGCCCTGTTCGACGGCGACTGGCTGGAAAGCGGCGATCTGGCCTATGTCGCGAAGGGCGAGATATTCATCACCGGCCGCACCAAGGACGTGATCATCCGCGCCGGGCGGCTGATCCATCCCGCGCCGGCCGAAGAGGCCATCGGACGCATCGACGGCATCATCGCGGGGGCGGTGATCCTGTTCGGCGTGCCCGACCCGGCCGCAGGCACCGAGCGTCTGGTGGTGCTGGCCGAGAGCCGCAGCATCGACCCCCGCGTCCGGGCGCGGCTGGCGGGCGCGGCGCGGGCCTGCTCGGCCCGCGTGCTGGGCGAGGCGGTGGACGAGGTCGTCATCGTGCCGCGCCATGCGATCCCCAAGACCTCCAGCGGCAAGCTGCGGCGGTTCCAGGCGCGCGAGAACTACCTTGCCGGGCGCCCGGCCGGCACGCGCCGGCCGCGCTGGTGGCAGATCGCGCGCTTCGCGCTGGCGGGCGCGCGGGGCTGGCTGGCCCGCTTCGCCGCCGCCGCGCGGGCGCGGGCCTATGCCAATTACTGGTGGGCCGTCACCGCGACCCTGGGCGGCCTGCTCTGGCCGCTGGTCCAGGTCCTGCCGGGGCTGAGCCTGCGCTGGGCGGTGATGCGCGGGGCGGTGCGCCTGGCGCTGTTCCTGCAGGGCTACCGGCTGGAGATCACCGCCGAGGCGCCGCCGCCCGACCGCGACGTCGTCTATGTCGCCAACCATACCAGCTATCTCGACAGCGCGGCGCTGATCGCGGCGCTGCCGGGCAACCTGGCCTTCGTGGCCTTCATCGGTTTCCGGGAGATGCGTTTCCGCGGGCCGATCCTGCGCGCGCTCGGCACGCTTTTCGTCGAGCAGTTCGAGACCGAGACGGCGCTTGAGCACATGCGCGGCGTGATCGCGGCGGCCCGTGCCGGACGGCCTGTGGTGTTCTACCCCGAGGCCACGATCATGCGGATGCCCGGGCTGATGGAATTCCGAATGGGCGCCTTCGTGACCGCCGCCGAGGCCGGCGTGCCCGTTGTTCCGGTGACGATCCGCGGCTGCCGCTCGGCGCTGCGCCACGATCACCGCTGGTTCCCGCACCGCGTCCCGCTCAGCGTGCATATCGGCCGACCGATCGCGCCCCGGGGCGCGGATTTCGAGGCGGCGCTGGCGCTGAAGAACGCCGCCCGCGCGCGCATCCTCGAGCGCTGCGGCGAGCCCGACATCGCGCGCGAGGAGCCGCGTTTCTGATGGCGCGGGTGTTCGACCGGGGCGTCCTCGCCTGGTGCCTCTACGACTGGGCGAATTCCGCCTTCGGCACGCTGATCACCACCTTCGTCTTCGCGCCCTATTTCATCACCGCCGTCGCCCCCACGCCGACCGAAGGCACGGTGCTGTGGGGTCATGCCTCCAGCATCGCGGCCGCGCTCATGGCGGCGGCGAGCCCGGTGCTGGGCGCGGCCGCCGACAAGATCGGGCGGCGCAAGCCCTGGCTCGGCGGCTTCACCGCGCTATGCGTGCTGTTCACCGCTGCGCTGTGGCTGGTGCGGCCGACGGTGGGCGATGTGCCGCTCGCGCTGGCGCTGTTCGTCTGCGCCGCGGTCTGCGCAGAGCTGGCCTTCGTCTTCTACAACGCGATGCTGCCGGGCCTCGTGCCGCGCGCCTTTCTCGGGCGGGTCTCGGGCCGGGGGCTGGCGCTGGGGTTCGCGGGCGCCATCGCGTCGCTGGGCGTGGCGCTGCTGGGCTTCGTGCGCGAGGGCGCGCCGCTGGCGTTTCTCGACCGCGGCGCGGCCGGGCATGTCCGGGCCACCGCCGTCATGGTGGCGGCGTGGTATGCGGTCTTCGCGCTGCCGCTGCTGCTGCTCACCCCGGACGGGACGGCCAGCGGGATGCCGCTGCGCCGGGCGCTGCGCGAAGGCGTGGCCAGCCTTGCGGCGACGCTGCGCGGGATCGGGCGATATGCCGACATCGCGCGGTTCCTGGCCGCCTATCTGTTCTATTCCAACGGTATCGTGACGCTCTTCGCCTTTGGGGGCATCTTCGCGGCCGGAGTCTTCGGCATGACGATGGAGCAGGTCATCCTGTTCGCCATCGGCCTCAACCTCGCGGCAGGGATCGGCGCGGCGGGCTTTGGCTGGCTGGACGATCGCATCGGGTCGAAAGCCACGATCACGCTCGCGTTGCTGGGGCTGCTGGCGGTGGGCGGCGCGCTGGCCGCGACCCGTTCGCCCGCCGTGGTCTGGACCATCGGGCCGGGCCTGGGCGTGTTCGTCGGCGGCGGGCAGGCGGCCAGCCGGGCGATGATGGCGCGGCTGTCGCCGAAGGGGATGGAGGCCGAGATGTTCGGGCTCTACGCGCTGTCCGGCCGGGCCACCGCCTTTGCCGGACCGCTGGCCGTCGCCGTGGCGACCGACGCCTTCGACAGCGCCCGCGCGGGCATGGCGGCCATTCTGGGCTTCTTCCTGGTCGGGCTGCTGCTGATCGGCCGGGTGCGCGCGCCAGGTCGCTAGCGCTGGCCCGGCCGTCCCGACCGGCCGGCACCGCGCGGCCACCGGGCGCGGGGCTATGCAGTCCGGCCGCAATCGGCGTATAATCCCCGGGCAAGGCGATTGTTCGATCGGGATCGCCCCGCCGGAATTCCGAGGCGGCGGCGCGGCCGAGATATCTGGATCCGACATATTTCATGGGTGAAGACATTGCGTAGCGACACTTTCAGGAAATGGCTGGCGGAACGCGGCTGCGTTTTCGAACAGACAGAGCGCGGCGGCAAGAAGGGGCATGGCTTCGCCGATGTGATCGTCCGCCTCGGCGGGCGACGGACCGAGTTGCATGTCATGGGGACGACGCAGGACCTCGACCCCAGAGAGGTGAAACGGGTGGTCGAGGAGCTTGGGCTTGACTGGAACGACCTCCCCGGGCCGCAAAGCCGCGCCTGACCGGCTCGGGCGTGGCGCGCAACCCGGCGGGCGGATGCCGCGCCGCGGGTCGTGCCCGGCAGGCGACGCGCGAGAAACGGGCGGCGAGACGGAATGGATCTGACAATCGGCCCCCTGGATGCGCCCGACGCCGGCGCCATCGACGTCGAGATTGCGGAGCGCAAGGGCCTCGGACATCCCGACAGCATCTGCGACGCGCTGGCCGAGGAGTTCAGCCTCGCGCTCTGCCGGTTCTACGAGGACAGATTCGGCCATGTCCTGCACCACAATGTCGACAAGGCGCTGCTGTGGGGCGGGGCCGCGCGCCCGTGTTTCGGCGGCGGCGAAGTGGCGCGTCCCTTCGAGGTCTTCGTCGCCGGCCGCGCCACCAGCACCTTCGGCGGGGTCACGGTGCCGGTCGCGGAACTGTTTGTCGAAAGCGCGCGCGACTGGCTGCGCCGGAACATGCATGGCCTCGATGCCGACAGGCACGCGCGTTTCCACGCGCTGGTCAGGCCGGGGTCGGCCGACCTGGCCGCGCTGTTCCTGCGCCAGCATGAGAGCGGCGCGATGCTGGCGAACGACAGCTCGGTCGGGGTGGGTTACGCGCCGCTGAGCGCGCTGGAGCGCGTCGTTCTGGAGGTCGAGGGGCATCTGAACGCGCCGGCGGCGAAATCCGCCCACCCCGAGATCGGCGAGGACATCAAGGTCATGGGCGTGCGGCGCGGCGACAGGATCGACCTGACGCTGAGCTGCGCCTTCATCGGGGCCCATGTGGCCGACATCCGGGACTACGCCGCGAAAAGGCGGCGCGTGGCCGATATCGCGGGCGAGGTCGCGCGGCGCGCCTTCGACGGCGCGGTTTCGGTGCGTGTCAACGCCGCCGACGATCTTGCCGCCGAAAGCGTCTTTCTTACCGTCACCGGAACCTCCGCCGAGGCCGGGGATGACGGCGAGGCCGGGCGTGGGAACCGGATGAACGGACTGATCACGCCGGGCCGGCCGATGACCATCGAATCCGCGGCCGGCAAGAACCCGATCACCCATGTCGGCAAGCTCTATAATCTCGTGGCCGGTCTGACGGCCGCCGCGCTGGTCGAGGAGATCGCCGAGGTCGAGGCCGCGCAGTGCAGCCTCGTCAGCCAGATCGGCCGGCGGCTGAACGACCCGCAGGTGGCGCATGTCCGGCTGCGCGTGCGCGGCGGGGGGCTGCCGCCAGAGGTGCGCCGCCGGGCGGGGGACATCCTGGCCGATCACCTGTCGCGGATCGGCCAACTCTGGCCGGAGATCCTGTCGGGCAGGATCCGGTTCAACCGCTGGCCGCTGCGCGACCCGGGGCCGGGGGAGGGCTGATGGCGCGCGCGGGCATCGGGCAGGAGGAGTTCACCGATTTCCTGAAATGGTGCCTGCCGCGGCTGGGCCTGCGCTGGACGGGGTTTCGCAAGGTCCGCGGAACCGTCCGCAAGCGGCTTGTCCGGCGGCTGGAGGCGCTCGGTCTGGCCGATGTCGCGGCCTATCGCGCGCGGCTGGAACGCGATCCGTCGGAATGGTCGGAGCTTGACCGCATCTGCCGCATCCCGATCTCACGCTTCTACCGCGACCGGGGGGTCCACGATGCGCTTGCCGCCCTGGTGTTGCCGGCCTGCGCCGCGGCCGCGCGCCGGCGGGGCGACGGGGTGGTGTGGGTGCTGTCTGCCGGCTGCGCCTCGGGCGAGGAGCCCTACACCATCAACCTGATCTGGCGGCTCGGTCTGCAGGCCCGCCATCCCGGGGTGAGGTTGCGGATTGTCGCGCTCGACATCGACGAGGGGATGCTGCGGCGCGCCGATCTGGCCTGCTACGCGGCCAGTTCGCTGCGGGACATGCCGGGCGCTCTGCGGGAGCGCGGATTTTCCCGAACCGATGGCCAATACTGCCTGCGCGATGGCTATCGCCGGGGCGTCCGGTTCGAAAGGGGGGACCTGCGCGAGGGGGTTCCGGCGGGCCCCTTCGACCTCATCCTGTGCCGCAACGCGGCCTTCACCTATTTCGATCCGGCCGTGCAGCAAGCGGCGTTCTCGGGCCTCGACGCCGCGTTGCGCGACGGCGGTTTCCTTGTCCTCGGCGCACATGAAAGCCTGCCGGCCGGGGCGTGCGGCTACGCCCGGCTGCGCCCGGGCCTGCCCGTGTTCCGCAAGACGCCCGTGGGCCGCCCGGCGCGTGTCACCGCGGCGCCAGGATGGCGCGCAGGTGATCGCGGTAGAGCGCCTCGACCCCCTGGCGGTTCAGGTGGTCGGTGTCGAAATAGAGGCTCGGGTCCTCGACCGCCGCGCTGAGATCGTGGAACGGGATTCCGCGCGCGGACAGCCGCTCGGCGAGCATCCGGTCGAAGGCCGCCTCCCTTGGCAGCTGCGACCGGAACGCCTCGGTCAGGGGCAGCTTGACGACGACGACCTTCACGCCCGCGCGCTCAGCGCGGTCGAACAGATCCGTCAGGATTTCGAGGTAACGTTCGACCGTCGCCGGGGCGGGCGCGCCCTCGGGGTAGAGATAGGCGATCCGGGCCGAGACGGCGTGGCGCGAGGGCCGGAAACTGCGGTCGAAATCCGCCGCCCCGCGCCAGCCCTCCTGCGGAAAGCGCTCCACCGGGTTGAGTTTGGAAAAGCCGGTGAGGTAGTCGAGAAGGCTCAGCGGGCTGGCGTGCCCCTCCAGAACCAGCGCGCCGAGGCTGCCCGCGGTGGACAGGCGCAGCGGCGTCTGGCGCAGAAGCTTTCGGTCGCCGACCCGCGCCTCGTTCCACGCCTCGCCGCCGAAACCGAAGGAATCGACGGCGTAGAGCAGGTTCTGCACCTCCAGATCGATGAGCGCCTGTTCGAACACGAACCGGTTGTAGAGCGGGCCGGCGCCGATCTCGGCCAGCACCGTCATCGACTGGCCGGTGTCGGCCTGCAACCGCCCGGGCACGTCTCCGAAGCTGAGCGGCAGCGCGTGCGAGGCGCCGAGCACCACCCAGTCCGCCTGCTCCCCGCGCGCGGCCAGCAGCCGTTGAAACGCGGTCTCGGCGCCGTCGCGGGCCACCGTGCGCTCCGCCACCGCGAAGGCTGCGGCGTAAAGCGCGAGAAAGAGTCCCAGGAAGCCGGCGAAGGCCGCGAAGGTCCTGGCCTGCGGTCTCGGTCTCGGTGTCGGGGCGGCGCGGGGGGCCGGTTGCATGGTGGGCCTCTCAGAACTGCATGTAGACGAAGGCTTCGGCCTGCCAGCGGCCGAGCAGGATCAGCGCAAAGAGGCAGCCATACCAGGCCGCCCAGCGCAGTGCCCGCGGCGCGCGGGCGAGGCGGCGGGTAAGCTGCTTTTGCTCCAGCACCAGCTCGATCGCCAGAAGGGCCAGGATGAGCGCCCCGAGGAAGGCATGTTCGGCGGTGAAGGGGTAGCGTCCGATCAGGCCCGGCAGCTCCGGCAGCGCCGCCCAGATCCGCGACAGCACCGTGCCGGCGTCGGACAGGTTCCCGGCGCGGAAAAACACCCAGCTGACCACGATCAGGTGAAACACGAGCAGGGTCACGGCGACGGTATGGACCCGGCCCAGCGCGGTGCCGCGCAGGCGTCCGCGGAGCCTGCGGCGCAGCGGGCTCAGCGCGCGCTCCACCCACAGATAGACGCCGTTCAGGGCGCCCCAGGCCAGAAACCCCCAGCCGATGCCGTAGCCCAGGCCCGCGTGCCAGATGCCGCTGGCCACGAACACCAGCATGAGGCCGATATACATCCGCAGCGCGCCGTGGCCGCTGCTGAAGGGGTAGTAGACGTAATCGCGGAACCAGTCGGCCAGCGACACATGCCAGCGCCGCGCCCAGAACTCGCTGATCGAATGGGCGAAATAGGAGCGGCGGAAATTCTCCGACAGCTTGACGCCGAACAGCAGCGACGCGCCGCGCGCGATATCGGTGTAGCCGGAAAAGTCGCAATAGATCTGGAGGGCGAAGAAATAGCTGGCCAGGATCAGCTCCATCGGCACGGCATAGTCGGGGATCGCATAGGTCCGGTCGACGAAGGGGGCGAGGTTGTCGGCGATCACCACCTTCTTCACCAGCCCCCACAGGATCAGCTGAAGCGCCAGCGTCAGCACCGGCGGGCTGATCGCGGGCCGCTTGCCCAGCTCGCCCGCGAAGGTGCCGATGCGCTCGATCGGGCCGGCGAGGATCTTGGGGAACCACGCCAGGAAGACGAGATCCTGCAGCACGCCGCCGGCGGAGGCCTCGGGGCTGCGATGGCGGTCGGCCAGAAGCGCGATCGCGGTGAAGGCGTAGAAGGAGAAGCCGGCCGGCGAACTCAGCCCCAGCGGGGGCAGCCACGCAACCGCCTCGGCCACCGGATCATAGTATTTCAGCGCGGCCAGCAGCCCGAGGATGGCCGCCACGCCGCCCCAGAACACCGCCGTCCGGTGCGCGGCCCCGGGCGCCAGAAGATAGCGTCCCGCCGCCAGCGCGATCGCCGCCACGACCCCGAGATAGGCGAGGTTCGCGACCCCGAAACTGCCGTAGAAGACGAGGCTGGCCAGCAGCATCCACGGCAGCCGGAACCGCGCGGGAAGCCCCCAGAAAAGGAGCGCCGCCAGCGGCAGGAAGACGAGAAAGGCGAGCGAATTGAACAGCATGGGCCATCTCCCGGCCTAGGGTTCGGCAGCCCTCAATAGGACGCGCCCCCCGCGCGCAGGGCGGGCGGCACCAGGTCGATGGGGATCCCGGCGTTGAGCACCAGGTAATCCGCCAGCGCCTCGCGCTCGGCTTCGGTCATCGCGATCTCGATGTGGCTGGGCTTGTGCATCGTGCCCAGCCAGGCCTCGCGGGTGCGCTCCTGGGTGATGACCACGGTGATGATGTGGCAGGACTGGCACATCTGCAGCGCCATGTCGCGCCCGTCGCGGGGCAGGTCGCCGGCCGGATCGAGGGGCGCGTTGGCCGCCAGGTAATGCGCCAGCGTGTCCAGTTGCCAGTTGTCGAGATCGGCCAGCGCCGGCGCCTCGGCCTGCGCCGCATCGAGCCGCCCGCGCCAGGTGGCCGGGTCGCCTGCGCCCGCGCCCTCGGCGATCGCGGCTTCCAGGCCGGTGGGCAGACCGGACTCGCGCAGGGTTTCCAGCAGGCTGCGGCCGCCCTCGGGGATGAAGTTGAAGACGTCATCCTCCTGCGCCGCCGCCACGCCGGGCAGGGTCAGCCAGAGCAGCGCGCTCAGGGTTGCGGGCAACAACGGGATCCGTGTCATCGTTTCACCTTTCCTTGGCGTCCCGGACAGGGCGTCAGAACCGCAGCTCGGGCGGGACATCCTCGAACCGGAGCGGCATGTTGAGGGCCGAATAATGGGCGAAGGTGTCGCGTTCGACCTCGCTCATCGGGATTTCCGAATGGAAGGGCGACTTGAACGTGCCCTTCCAGCCGACCTCGTCGCGGTCATGCATCAGGTAGCCGGAGAACAGCGAATGGCAGAACTGGCATTGCGCGATCGCCAGGTCCTTGCCATCCGGCGGCAGCAGCGCGGCGTCGCCTGTTTCGGCCAGCTTCGACAGGATCTCCGCGGGCAGCGGCAGGTTCAGATCGGCATAGCCGGCGAAGGTGGCCAGCGCGGTCTCGTCCAGCCCGGCCTCGCGCGACGCGGCCCAGTCGCGCCATTCCTCCGCGCCCTGGTCGCGGGCGGCGATCTCGGCCAGCGCGGCGCCGTCCTCCGCACCGATCAGGAGCAGCAGCAGCGCCCGGCCACCCGAGGGCATGAAGGCATATTGATCCTCCTGTGCCCAAGCCGACAGCGCCAGCGTCAGCGCGGCGAGGCCGAGAACCGGCAGAACACGCGTCGGGTGTCGCATCTTTCCTATCCGCCCGCCTTGCCGCCCGCGGACGCGTCGAAACGGAAGACCGGGACGGTCATGCTCTGCACCGCCTTTTCCGGCGCGAAACCCGCGCCGCGCATGAGGTCGAGCCTCATCGCCGTCTCGTCCTCGTAGTATTTCTCGCCGCAGGTCCGGCAGACCAGCGCGGGGATGCCATCGACGACGACCAGACGCTCGCCCTCCCAGAAGGCGGCCTTGACGGTCTCGGCGGCCAGCGTGCCGCCCGAACAGCTGGTGCAGGCGGCGGACGGCGCGGGAGCAGGAGCCGTCACCGGCTCCTGCTGTTCAAGATCGCGTTCAGACAAGGTCACGGGCGGCTCCGATCACATGCTCGGCGTTGGGGCGCATCCACAGGAACATCTCCGGCGAGGCGGGCGGCGGGGCGTCGGGGAAGGCGACGCGCTTGTATTTCGCGCCCTCGACATTGGTCGCCACGCGGGCGATCACCTCGGCGCCTGGACACAGCGTGTAATAGGACTGGTCCACGGTCAGCAGGCGCTTTGTCTTGGCGACCGAATTCACCAGCGTCTCGGTGTCCATCTCCTTGAGCGCGCGCAGGTCGATCACCTCGACGCTCATCCCCTCGGCGGTCAGCGTCTCGGCCGCTTTCAGCACCTCGGGCATGCCCGCGCCGGAGCTGACGATGGTGAGGTCGCTGCCTTCCTGGCGCACCGCCGCCTTGTCCAGCGGCACCTCGTAGGGTTCGTCCGGCACCTCCTCGACCAGCGTGCGCAGCCCGGCCGGGTAGAGATAAACCACCGGGTCGGGCGAGCGCAGCGCGGCATGCATCATGCCCTTGGCGTCATAGGGGGTCGAGGGGATCACCGTGCGCACCCCGGGGATGTGCATGTAATAGCTGTCCTCCTCGTAGCAGGAATGCTGGCCGGCGAAGCCTGGCGTCTGGCCGGTCATCTCGATGATCCAGACCACCGGCATCGAGGCCTTGCCGCCGGTCATGTGCCGCATCTTGCCGGCATAGTTCTGGATCAGTTCGAACGGCATCAGCGCGCCCTGATAGGGAATGTAGGTCGCCGCCTTCGAACCGGCGAGGCCCGCGCCCAGCACGGTCGCCGCCATCCAGTATTCGTCGATGCCGGTGTTGCAGACGCGCTTGCGCCCGAACTCAGTCTCCAGGTTGATCACCGGCAGGCCGGGGTTGGAGGCCACCGGCGGGGTGAGCTCGAAGATCCAGATCATGTTGGGATCCTCGCGCATTTCGTATTGTACGGCCTCAAGGACCGCGTACATCCAGCTTTTCTGTGCCATCGGTCTATCCTTTCAAAACGGTCCCCGGGTTCAGCCGAACTGCCGTGCGGCCACGGTGCCCTCGGCGAAGACGTGTTTCAGCGCGTCCTCGGGATTGCAGAGCGGTTGCGACAGCCCCCATTCGAAGGCTGCGGCGATCTCGGCCTTGACCTCCTCCTCGATCGCGGCGGCGCGGGCTTCGTCCAGCACCCCCCAGTCGACCAGCGTGTCGCGGCAGATGTCGACCGGATCGCGCTGCATCCAGGCGCGCACCTCGCGCTCGGGCCGGAACGAGGTGATCGCCAGCGGGTCGTAGCCGAAGGCGCCGAGTTCCCCCTCCTTGGCGCCGGGCGCACCCCAGTGGTTGTAGTAGCGGTAGGTCTTGGCCTCTATGAAGGTCGGGCCGCCGCCGGCGCGGGCGCGGTCCACGGCTTCCTTCATCGCGTTGTAGACCTGGAACACGTCCTGGCCGTCCACCACGCGCGCCGGGATGCCGTAGGCCGTGGCGGCATCGGCAATGTCCTTGTGCGGGCAGGAATAGGTGTAGTGCGCGTACTGGTGATAAAGGTTGTTCTCCAGCACATAGATGAAGGGCAGGTCCAGAAGCTTGGCGTTGTTCAGCGCCGAGTGGAACTGCGGCGTGGCATAGGTGCCGTCGCCGCCGAACACGACCGAAACCTGATCCGAGCCGCGTGCCCGGAAGGCAAAGGCCGAGCCGGTCGCCGTCACATGGCCCGGCCCGATCATCCCGTCGGCGCCGATGAAGCCGACCGAGGGGTCGGACAGGTGCATCTCGGCCGCGTAGCCGCCGTTCAGCCCGGTCGCCCGGAAGTCGTCCTCGGCGACCATCTTGGGGATGTCCACGCCCTTGGCGATGGCATGGCCCGAGGGGCGGTGCGTCGAATAGACGAGGTCGATCTGCTCGAACGGCCCGTCGTTCCTGAGCGCCGCGCACACCCCCGTCGCCACGGCCTCCTGCCCGGCGTAGAAGTGGTTGTAGCCGCGGTAATCCGGGTTGGCGAGCATCTGGTCGGCCTGGGTCCGCTCATGCCAGCGGATCCTCAGGATGGTGCGGTACATGTCCACGAGTTTCTCGTCAGGCAGATCCTTCGCGTGGAATCCGATGTCGCCGTCGGCGAAGGCGCGCCGTCCCGAGGTCGAGAGAACGGCCCCCGTCAGCGCGGCGATCTGCAGGAACCCGCGCCGCGATTGCGATGCCGGCGCGTCGTCCTCCGTGGGCAGGGGGGCAGTCGAATTGAGGTTCCGGTCCATGGTTTTCTCCTCCCAAATGGGCCCGTCGGTCGTCGGTTCTTAGGTTATTGTGGCCTCCAGGTAACAATGGGGGAGATCGTGGACCCCGGCGGGCTTACTGTAATTGATTCAGGTCAAGTTGCGCGATAACCGCCCGCCGGTTTCGGTGGGGGATTGATTCGAATTCGCGCGGAGATGCGCGGCCGGGCCGCGTCCCGGCTTTCCCCGGCCTGTCATTCATGGCACATCTTGTCCTAGTCCTGGGCGGCGCCGGGGCAGAGCGGACACGCAGGGGTGTGGACAGTGTGAGCGGCGAAACCGAAGGACGATACAATCTGGAGGAACCCTTCTGCCGCGCCCGGCAGCAGGCGCTGCGCGAGGAGTTGCGCGCGTCGGGCTGCGCGGCGCTGCTGGTGCGCGACCGCGGGCAGCTCACCCGGCTGTTCAACTACCGCGCGCGCGAGATTTTCCTGGCGGCGGCGCTGATCCTCGCGGACGGGCCGTCGGTGATCAGCCGCCGCGCCGGCGACGAGGGGGCGGTTTTCGCGGATGACGAGCGGTCTTTCGAGGCGGCCTACATGGCCTCGCTGCGGCCCGGGATGTCCGACCTGGCGCTGGCGCCGCTGCTCGCCCTCATCCCGGCGGGCTGCCGGCTTGGCTGCGACGGCGACCTGCCGCTGGCGCTGTCGGGCCGGGTGGAGCCGTTCGACATGCGGCCCGGGATCGCGCGCCGCCAGCGCGCCAAGGATCCCGACGAACTGGCGCTGATCGCCGCCGCCGCCGCCGCGGGGGAGGCCGCCTATGCCGCGATCGAGCCGCTGCTGGTCGAGGGCACCCGCGAGATCGACCTCTTCGCGGCCTACCAGGCGGCGGCCGTGTCGGCGGCGGGAGAGGCCATCGGCGAGCTTGGCAACGATTTTCGCGGCGGCGCGGGCGGCGGCACGCCGCGCACCGCGCCGCTGCGGGCCGGCGACCTGATCCCGATTGACACCGGCGTGATGCTGCGCGGCTACCACTCGGACCTGTGCCGCACCTATCCGGTCGGCGGGGACTGGAGCGACGCGCAGCTCGATGCCGCGCGTCGGGTGGTCGAGGCGCATGCGCTGGCGCTGTCGATGATCGCGCCGGGGGCGTCGTGCCGGGCCGTCTATGACGAGGTCGGCCGTTTCCTCGACGGCTACCGCGGGTATACGTTCAAGAGCCATCTCGGCCACGGCATCGGCCTGAGCCCGGTCGAGACTCCGCGCATCAACCCGCATTGGAACGACCGTTTCCAGATCGGCGACGTGTTCACGCTGGAGCCGGGGCTCTACGGCCCCGGGCTGCGCGCGGGCGTGCGGATCGAGAATGACTATGTGCTGGCCGAGGGCGGGGTCCGCGCGCTGTCGGACTCGGCCTCGGTCGTGCCGCGCTGAGGCCGGCGGCTCAGGCCCCGATGGCCCTGAACGGCGCCAGCCAGACCAGCCCCTTTCCGGTGTCCCCGCCGCGCGGCTTGTATTCGGCGCCGATGGGGCGGTCATAGCCCATCGCGGCGACGGATTTCAGCAGGTCGGGATAGTTCACCTCGCCGGCATCGGGCTCGCCCCGGTCGGGGACGGCGGCGATCTGGATATGGCCGATCAGCGGCAGATGCGCCTCGATCCGGCGGGTCAGGTCGCCCTGCATGATCTGGGTGTGATAGCAGTCGAACATCAGGCGCAGGCTGGGTTGGCCCAGATCCGCGATGATCTCGGCGGCATGTTCGACGCGCGACAGGTGATAGCCGGGCACGTCGCGGTGGTTGATCGGCTCGATCAGGATGCCGATGCCGTGGGCGCCGGCGCGCTCGCAGGCGAAGCGCAGGTTGTCGCGGAAGGTCTCTTCGGCCGCCGGGCCGCCATCGGTCTTGCCGGCCATGACATGGACATTGGCCGCGCCGATCGCTGCGGCATAGGCCACCGCCTGCTCGATCGCGGCACGGGCCTCGGCCGTGCGGCCGGGCAGGGCGGCCAGACCGAAATCGCCCCCCGCCACGTCGCCGGGCACGGTGTTCAGCCCCAGCATGGGCAGGCCGGTCTCCTCCAGCGCCGCCTTCACCTCACCGGCGGGCACGGCATAGGGGAAATGGCACTCCACCGCGTCGAAGCCCGCGCGCTTCGCGGCGCGTATGGCCTCGGGCAGGGGGTGCTCGGTGAACAGAAAGCCCAGATTAGCGGAAAATTGCATCAGTCCCACTCCACGTCGAAGGTTGTGACCACATCGGTGATCTGCTCGGGTGTCAGCGCGATCGCCCGGCTGCCGCGCATAAGAAGCGCCAGTTTCGAGGTCTCCTCCAGCTCTTCCATGGCAAAGACCGCGGCCTCCATGTCCTTGGCCGCCACCACCGGCCCGTGATTGGCCAGCACCACCGCCGAGCGCTTGCCCGCCAACCCGCGCACCGCGTCGCCCATGGCCGGATCGCCGGGGCGGAAATAGGGCAGCAGCTGAACCTTGCCCAGCCGCATGATGGAATAGGCGGTCAGCGGCGGCAGCATGTTCTCGGGGTCCGTGTCGGGCAGCATGGACAGGGCGACGGCATGGGTCGAGTGCAGATGCACCACCGCGCCCGCGCTGCGCCGCGTTTCATAAAAGGCGCTGTGCAGCGGCATTTCCTTGGTCGGCTTGTCGCCGCCGACGTGGCGGCCCTGCGCGTCGAACCGGCTCAGCCGCGCGGGGTCGAGCCGGCCGAAGCTCGACCCGGTGGGCGTGACCAGCAGCCCACCGTCCTCGGTCCGGGCCGAGATGTTGCCCGAGGCGCCCCCGGTCAGGCCGCGCTCGAACATCGAGGCCGCCCAGAAACAGATATCCTCGCGCAGGCGGGTGTCGCTGCTGCTCATTCCTGATCCTCCGCGAGCCGTTTTGCGGCCTTTTCAAAGAAGTCCTCGGCGCCGAAGTTGCCCGATTTCAGGGCCAGGACCAAGCCGTCATGC
>NZ_JAGSOU010000019.1 GCF_018139985.1 Actibacterium sp. MT2.3-13A
TCGGCGGCGGCGCCGGCAACGACACGCTGTGGGGCGGGGCCGACGGCGATTCGATCTACGGCGGCAACGACGATGACGCACTGGGCGGCGGCGGCGGCGACGACAATGTCTGGGGCGGCAATGGCGACGACCTGCTGCGCGGCGGCGCGGGCGACGACACGCTGGGCGGCGGCGCGGGGGCCGACACCTTCGTCTTCGCCGCCGGCTCGGAGCGCGACCTCGTGCTGGGCTTCACCGACGACGTGGACACGCTGCGCCTGGACGACAGCCTGTGGAGCGGCACCCTGACGGCGGCCGAGGTGGTGACAAATTTCGCCACCGTGTCGGGCGGCAACACGGTGTTCGACTTCGGCGGCGGCGACCTGCTGGTGCTGCAGGGCGTCACCAACCTGTCGATCCTGGCCGACGATATCGACATCGTCTGACGGAAATTTCCCGCGCGACCGGCCCCCGGCCGCGCGGCACCTCCTCAGGCGAACAGGAAATCCGAGCCGTGCAGGCTGGCGGGATCGATCCCGTCGAGCAGGATCGTGCCGCCGCCGTAATCGATGGCGGCGCCGCCGGGCACGGCGCGCAGCGTCAGCGCCCCGAAGTTCGGAACGGGCAGGGCGATGCGGTCCTCGCCGGGGGTGAAATCGGTGATCCGGTCGATCCCCGCGCCGGGCGCGAAGATGAAGGTGTCGGCCCCCGCGCCGCCGGTCAGGCGGTCATTGCCGGCCTCGCCGATGATCCGGTCGTCGCCCGCCCCGCCATCGGCGGCATCCGCGCCCTCGCCGGCCCAGAGCGTGTCGTCGCCGCCCTCCGCGTCGAGCCGGTCGCCGCCCGGCCCGCCGAACAGCAGGTCGTCGCCGTCGCCGCCCCAGAGCACGTCCGCCCCGCCGACCCCGCCCAGCGTGTCGTCGCCCGCCCCGCCATGGGCGGTGTCGTCATCCGCCCCGGTCCAGACCTCGTCATCGCCGTCCCCGGCCCAGATCTCGTCGTCGCCCGCGCCGCCGCCCAGCCTGTCGTCGCCCGCGCCGCCATAGGCGGTGTCCTCGCCATCCCCGGCCCAGAGCGTGTCGTCGCCGGGGCCGGCGCCGATCCGGTCGGCCCCCGCGCCGCCATAGAGCAGGTCGCCGCCGAGGCCGGCCCAGACCTGGTCATCGCCCGCCCCCGCGCCGATCGTGTCATTGCCGGCGCTGCCATAGACGGTGTCGCGGCCCTCGCCGGCCCAGGCCGTATCATGGCCGATGCCGGTCCCCATCCGGTCGGCCCCCGCACCGCCATAGAGCAGGTCGCGGCCCTCGCCGGCCCAGAGCTCGTCATTGCCGGCGCCGCCGAACAGGGTGTCATGCCCCGCCCCCCCGGTCAGGCGGTCGGCCCGGGGGGTGCCGGAGATCCGGGCGCCCGCCGGGCCGGGCGAGAGCACCAGCACCCGGTCGGGGCCGCCGAGCCCCGCGCCGAAGATGTCGGCGGCGGTCAGCGGCGCGCCGTCCCGGCTGTGCAGGCGGATCTCCTGGCCGCCATAGGTGACGCGCGCCCCCCCGGACCAGGAGCGCACCGTCAGCTGCGAAAGCGCGCGCAGCATGGGCAGGCCGCCGAGGTCCAGCCGGTCCAGGCCGGGCTCGAAATCGACGATCCGGTGCGGGGCGCGGGCGCTGCGGATCACGAAGATATCGGCCCCCGCGCCGCCCGCCATCACCGTGCCGCCGGGGCCCGAGACCAGGATGTCGTCGCCGCCGCCGCCCGCCAGCGTGTCGCGGCCGGTCCTGCCGGCGACGATCTGGTCGTCCCCGGGGGTGCCAGAAAGGCGGCTGTCGCCGCCGCCGCCGTCGCGGAGGACATCGCCGAGACCGGCGAGCGGAACCGAGAACAGCCCGATCCCGGGCCCTTCGGAGGCGACGTAGATGTGCAGCGCGCCGCCCGCCCGCAGCGCCTCAATGTCGGCGATGTCCTCCAGCCCGTCGCCGGGGACATGGCGCAGGCTGTCGAGATGCAGCAGCGTGCCATCGGGCAGCAGGGTGAACAGGCTGAGCCCGTCGTCGGCGCCCCCGGCCAGCACGAGGACATGGCCGTCCACCTCGATCACCTTCAGCGCCTGCACCCCGCCGAAGCGCGTGTCCCGCGTGTCGAGCACATGGTCGGTGGCCTGCAGCTCGCCCGCGGCGGTCAGGCGCATCACGCTGAGCGAGGAGCTGCCGGCGGCGGCCAGCACGATCCAGGTGGCGCCATGGGCGGCGATCACCTCCATCGCGGTCGGGGCGTTGACGCCCAGCCCCTGGGCCATGCCCAGCCCGTCGGTCAGCTGCAGCGCGCCGCTGCCGGTGTTGATCAGGTAGCTGCTGATCCCCTGCCGCCCGAGATCGGCGGCCAGCAGGAAATGCCGCCCGCCGACCGTCACCGCCTCCAGCCCGGCGGCCGCGTGCAGCGGGGCAGGGGTGCTGCCGGGCGGGCGCGACAGGCCCGCGCCGGCGGCGCGATAGGCGGCCAGCTGCCCGCTGCCCTCGTCGGCGAGGTAGAGCGTCGCCCGCCCGCCCGGCCGGGCCCAGAGCATGGCCGAGATCCGCGCGGTCGCGCCCTCCAGCCCGGGTGTCGCGGTCAGCGCGCCGAGGCGGCCGTCCTCTTCCAGCGCGTAGCCCGCCAAGCCGGAGCCGTCGCCGCCGAAGACGAGGACGGAACGGCCATCGGCCCGGATCACCTCCAGCTCGCCGGCCACGAGCGGGGCGAGGCGGGCGGGGAAATGGCGCGCGCTGGCCAGCGCCGGCCGCCCGCCGCCGTCCAGCGCATAGCCCGACACCCCGCCATTGGCGCCCGTCGTCGCGAACAGGACCGGGCCGCCGGGCAGCCGGACGATCTCCAGATCGCGCAGGTCGGTATCCAGCGCGATGTCGCCCGAGCCCCGGTGTCCCTCCCGCCGCAACTGCATGCTCTTGCCCCCTTGATCACGCATCGCCCGGGAGGGTGGGCAGGGGGCCGGGCCGAAGGGGCGCGGAAATCCGGCAAAACCGCGGCCTTTGCCCCGAGTTTTCGTAAAAATCCATCGACCGGCATGAGGACCGGAAACAGGCTGGTAAGAGATATTATGTGAATAGGATGCCGGCGCGGGAACATGGCCGCCATGACGAGGCGCGGGGGCGGCGCGTCACCCCGGTCCGGCTCACCGGCTTCGGTGCAACGCGCGCCATCCGCGCGCCGGTCCGCCCGGCGAAAGCCGGAGCGGCCGGGGCGTTCCGAGCCGGCCACTATCGGCTTGATCGCCCCTGCCCGCTATCCCATAGTCGCCGCGCATCGGAACACGGCACAGCCAGGCAGAAAGCTGAACGATACATGGGCACAGAGCAGGAGAGCGGCCAGAAGGGGGCAAACCGGCGCTTCGTCATCATGGGCCTGCCGCGCAGCGGCACCACCTACCTGATGACGCTGCTGAACGCGCACCGCGACATCTATTGCAGCGGCGAGCAGTTCAACCCGCATGCGATCATCGGACCCCGCGACCGCAACGACCGCCTGAAGGCGATCACCCGGCGCGACCGGGAGGCGGTGCCCTTCATGAACAGCTTCTTCGCCCGGCACGAGGCCGAGGGCTATGCCCGGGTCGGCTTCAAGTTCATGATCGGGCACAATATCCGGGTGCTGCGGCGGCTGGAGCAGGACACCGGCATCACCCTGATCTACGTGCACCGCAAGAACAAGCTGGCGCAGGTCTCGTCGCTGATCAAGGCCGCGCAGAGCCAGAAATGGGCGCAGCACCGCGCCGATTCCCATGTCTCGCGCAAGATCAAGGCCGGGCCGCGGCAGATCAGCCACCGCTGGCACGAATACGCCACCTTCGACCATCTGTTCATGCCCTGGTTCGAGGCGCGGCCGCATCACAAGATCGCCCTCGAATACCGCGAGATGTTCGCCCCCGGCTTCGAGGCGCGGATCTGCGATTTCCTGGGCGTGGCGCCCGACCCCGGCATGAAGAGCCCGCTGGTCAAGCAGGGCAGCAACCGCATCCTGGACCGCTTCGAGGAGCCCGAGAAGATCGAGGCCTATTTCCGCGAGCTGGGGCTGGCCGCCTGGCTCGAGACGGAACTATGACCTCCGGCGGCCGCGCGCGCGCATGAAGATCCTCTATTACAACTGGGTCGATTACCTCGACGACGAGAACCGCGGCGGCGGGGTCTCGGTCTACCAGCGCAACCTGCTGCGGGCGCTGGACGGGCAGGACGACCTGCAGGCGGCGTTCCTGTCGTCGGGCATCTCCTACGATCTCGCGGGCGGGCGGCCCCGCTGGGCGCCGGTGCGCCACGGCCCCGCGCGCGACCGCGACCGCCGCTTCGAGATCGTCAATTCCGGCGCGTTGTCGCCGGCGCATCACTCCTTCGGCAGCCCCGCCCAGATCGAGCACCCGGCGACCGAGGCGGCCTTTTTCGATTTCATCGAGGCCACCGGCCCCTATGACGTGGTGCATTTCAACAATCTCGAGGGGCTGCCGGCGCGGGTGCTGGAGCTGAAGCGGCGCTGGCCGCAGACCCGGGTGATCCTGTCGCTGCACAATTACTACCCGTTCTGCCCGCAGGTGAACCTGTGGCACCGCGAGCGCGAAGCCTGCCGCGATTTCGACGCCGGGCGCAAATGCGCCGACTGCCTGCCGCACCGGCCCGACCCGCGGCTGATCCGGCTGGCCAACGCGCTGGCCTTCCGGCTGAAGCGCGCCGGGATCCGCCCCGGCACCCGCGCCTTCGACGCGCTGTTCCGCCCCACCCTGCGGGTGGGCGGGCGGCTGGCGCGCCTGCCCGGGCGCCTGCGCCGCCTGCTGCGCGGCGCGCCCGCCGCCGCCGCGCCGGGGCCCGGCCCCGCGCGCGAGCGCGCCGCCGCCTTCGCCGCGCGCCGGGCCGAGATGGTGCGCCTGATCAACGCCCATTGCGACCGGGTGCTCTGCGTGTCGGACCGGGTGGGGCAGATCGCCCGGCATTACGGCATCGCGCCGGAGCTGGTGCAGACCAGCTATATCGGCACCGAGGAGGCGCGCAAATTCGGCCAGACCGCGCCGCGCCCGGCGCTGCTGGGCGCGGACGGCACGCTGCGCCTGGGCTACCTGGGCTACATGCGGCGCGACAAGGGGTTCTTCTTCCTGCTCGACGCGCTGGAGGCGTTGCCCGAAGACATCGCCGCGCGGCTGCGGCTGGTGGCGGCCGCGCGCCGCGGCGACGCCGCCACCATGGCCCGGCTGGAGCGGCTGCGCCCGCGGCTGGCCGAGCTGACCCATGTCGACGGCTACAGCCACGACGATCTGGATCGGCTGCTGGCGCGCGTCGATGTCGGGCTGGTGCCGGTGCTGTGGGAGGACAACCTGCCCCAGGTCGCGATCGAGATGCACGCCCGCCACATCCCGCTGCTGACCTCCGACATGGGCGGCGCGCAGGAGTTGGGCCACTGCCCGGAAATGGTCTTCCCGGCCGGCAGCGCGGCGGGTTTCGCCGAGCGGGTGGCGGCGATCCTGGAGGGTCGCGTCACCGCGCGGGACTACTGGCGGAACGCCGTGGCGCCGGTCGAGATGCCCGCGCATCTGCGGGAGCTGCGCGCGGTCTACGGCGCCCCGGCCTCAGCCCGCTGACCCGGACAGCCGCGCCCGGACGAAATCGCAGTCCCGCCAGGGCACCGAGATCTCGGGGTCGTGGATCACGTCGCGCCCCTCGGAGACCAGGGCGAGGTATTTGCGGTATTCCTCGGCATCGTTGAAATGCTGCCGGCGCGAGACCTCGGCCCGGGCCTTGCGGCGGAAATCGGCGTTGTACTTGAAATGCGCGAACAGCAGCTCGCGCGGCGACAGCTTCACGTCGCCCAGGAAATGGAGCCCCGCCGAGAGCCGCATCCAGGGCTGGTAGCGCAGGAGCGCGATCTTCTGGGCCACGAACAGATCGGCGCGCGATCCCGGGATCAGCCTGTGGCGCAGCGCGCTGGTCCAGGTCGGCATGTTGGAATAGGGCCCCTGCCCCGGCCAGCGGGTCAGGAAGGGCACGCGATCGACGAAGCCGGCCTCGGCGAAGGGATCGCCGCTGGCGAAATCGGCCTCCTCCAGCCGGCCCTGCGGATACATGTCCAGCATGAACAGGCGCACGGCCTCGGCGGTTTCGAAATCGGGGCCGGCCAGCAGATCGGGCAGGCTGCCGCCGGGGCCGTCCTGCCAGACCAGCAGCTCGTCGGCATCGGCCACCAGCGACCAGCGCCCGACCCGGAAGGCCGACAGCAGCGCCTGCTGCCAGGCCACCCCGTAATGCGACAGCCGGTAATCGGTATCCACCGAGAACAGCGCCACGTCGGGCTGTTCGGCGAGATATTCCAGCGTGCCGTCGTCCGAGCAATTGTCGGCGATCAGGAAGCTCTCCACCCCCAGACGGCGGTAATGGGCCAGGAAATGCGGCAGCATGAACATCTCGTTGCGCATGCAGGCCACCACCGCCACCGGGGCGGTCCTGGCGCGCTCCAGCCGGTCCTGCGGGCCGATCATCTCCAGCGCGTTGCTCTGGTAGCCCAGTGTCACCGGCTGGTAGCTGGGCCAGATCTTCTTCGGGGTCAGGCGGTCGCCCTCCAGCAACTCCATGGCTGCGGCCTGCGGCGCGTGGGCGTCGAGATGCACCAGCTTGACCGGCGCGGCGCGGCTGGCGTCGAAGCCGTTGACCCAGAGCGAGACCGGGGTCGCCCCGGCATGGGTGCGCCGCCGGATCGAGATCCGGTAATCCTCGTCCGCCGGTCGGATGCCGCGCAGCGCCAGCAGATCGCCCAGGAGCTTGTCCTCCATGAAGGAGACCTGGATCAGCTGCCGCCCCTCGGGGCTGTCGGCCGCCGCCAGCGCCGCCGCCATCGCCCGGCGGCTGAGCGTGTAGCCCGAGCCGCCATCGGCATAGGTCGAGGGTTCGGGCGATTTGTCGAGCTCCATCCGGCCGCGCGCCGAGGTCGCCTTCTGGCAATGCCAGGCGCGGTCCATCTGGCCCGGCCTGCGGGTCAGGATGCGGCCGTAATAGTCGAACTTGCGGTAGCTGAGGCTGTGGAAGAACTCGGCCGGGTTCAGGAAACAGTCGTCGTCGATCTTCAGCATGTAGGTGAAGGCGGTGTTGTCATGCACCCAGCGGATCGCGGCCAGCGTCTTCTGCGGCAGCCCCTCGTAATCGTCGGGGGCCGCGACATGCACCACGTCGCCCTCGCGCCGGCCGTCGCCGTCGCCCACGATCACCACATAGGGCACGCCCACGGTCCTGAGCAGCGACAGCCAGCCCGCGCGCATCGCCGCGACCCGGCTGTCGAGATTGGGCCTGCAGGAGAACACCGTGACGATGGTGTCCAGGATCGGCGAGGCATGCGGCCAGCGCGCCACCCCGTCGGGCGGCAGCGGCGGCTCGTGCCGGGCGCATTCGGGGAACAGCGTCAGCGCCTCGCCGGCCAGCGACGGGCCGCCCGCGCGCGCGGTCTCGCGCAGCCCGTAGAAGGCCGAAAGCACCGCCGGGGCCCAGGACAGGCGCTCCAGGCTGTCCTCGGGCAGCGCGGCGCGCATCTGCGCGATATGCTCCAGCAGCCGCGCCGCCGGCTCCTGCGCGCCGAAGCGGACCAGCGCGTTGATCAGCCCCAGCCCCAGCCCGATCCCGAGGAAGCGGCTGCGCGGCCCGGCCAGCACGCTGAGATCGGCGGCCAGCGCGTCGATCTCCCAGTCGGCGGGCGGCTGGCCCGGCGCGGCCACCCGCGCGGCCAGCGACACCACCCGGCGGCTGACGCTGTGCTGCAGCCGGTAATAGGGTGCGCGCGGCACCTCGGCATAGCCCTCGGCCATGGCCTCGGCCGCCTCCCGCGCCAGGGCGGCGCCGCCCTCGGGCGCGCCGGGAAAGGCCATGTGGCGCAGCGCCGCCTCGCCGGGCGCGACCCCCGCGAGGCGCAGCGCGGCGGGCGTGGGGGCGGCATCGGGGGACGCGGCGATGCCCGCCGGCCCCAGCAGCTCGCGCCGCAGCCGCGGCGCGTCGGGATTGCCGGCGCGCTCGAACAGCGTCAGCGCCGCGGCGAGAGCCTCCCTGGCCGCCGCCCCGTTTCCGGCCTCGGGCGGCCCGGCATGACCCCGGATCACCCCGAAGGCCTCGCGCGCGGCGTGGAGGTCGGCCGACAGCCATAGCCGTCCGGCCGCGACCGCCTCGTCCACGGCCTCCCAGAACTGCCGCGACAGCCCGTAGCTGCGCAGCGCGCAATCGCAGACATGGCGCTGCAGGTGATCGGTCAGCCGGTCGCGGGCGGCCAGCAGGTGCACCGTGGCGCGGGTCAGCGCCAGGCAGGGGGTGCGGCCCCAGTAATCCCCGGCCCGCCGGTCGACGAAGCCGGTGAAGCCGTAGACCAGATCCTCGCGGTCCGTCCCGGCCAGGTGCGGGGCGTCCAGCGCGGCGCGGATCACCCAGGCCACCGCCGGGGTCACGACCCAGCCGCCCGACGGCTCGCCCAGGTTCCACAGCAGCTCCCGCACCCCGCCGATCTCTCCCTTCATCCACAGGAAGGGCAGGATCGCGCTGTCATGCCAGGGCTCTCCGCGGGGCGCGAAATCGGCCAGGCCCGCCTCCTCGGCCAGGGCGAAGAGACCGGCGAAGGCGTCGCGCGTGCAGAAATATTCGCTGAACATCAGCAGCAGCAGGCGCCGCCCGGCGGGCGGCAGGTCGGTGTCGCGCAGCAGCGCCACCGGATCGGCGCCGGGATCGGCGCGCAGGGTCTCGGTGATCCGGGCGTGGGCCTGCCGGACGGCCTCCTCCCCGGGGTCGGGGGCGGCGCGGGCGACCAGATCCTCGGGCACCACCGCCTCCAGCGCCGCCGCGGCGCCGGCGCCGGGATTGAGGAAACCGTGCAGCCCGTAGAACTCGGCCACGCCGGCCAGCGCGGCGCGCGCCCGGGGCGAGAGCCGCGTCTCCAGCCCGGCGAAGCGCACATGCTCGGCCACCTGCATGGCGGCAAGGGCGTCGCCCTGCAATTCGGCGCGGGTCAGCACGCGGTCGATGCGCGCGGCGATCTCGTCGCGGGTGATGCGCAGGGCGCCGCCGCAGGCGCGGCCGTCCGCGCGCCGCAGCTGCAGCTCCAGCGCGGCGTCGCCGGGCACCGCCTCCCAGACCCGCCCCGGCAGGATCGCGCGCAGGTCGGTCGCGGCGCCGCGACCCGGCCCGGCGGGCCGCGGGCGCGCGATCACCGCGCAGGCCAGCGCGCCGCCGGAGACCTCCAGCCGCAGGTCGCGCGCCTCGGCCTCGGGCAGGCCGACCTGGCCGCGGATCTCCAGCCGGTCGCTCAGCGTCAGCCCTTCGCGGGGCCGCGCGCCGCTGTCGTCGATCTCGACGCTGCCGGCCGAGATCCCGCCCTGGAAATCGACATAGCCGATCCGGTGCAGATCGGGGAAATGCGCCCGGCGCAGCGGGCCGGAGGAGAAGCGGAACAGCCGGCCGCCGTCCAGATGCACCGCGACCTCGGGCGGGGTGAAACGGATCTCCACCTGCACGCCGTCGCGGGGCAGCTGGACCTTGCGCGGGCGCTCGCGCGACCAGTCCTCGGCGCCGGAACCGCGCCGGTTGCACACCGCCAGCCCCTCGTCGGCGCGCAGCGACAGGTGGAACAGGATCTCGCGCTGTTCGCGGTCGTAGAAGGAAATATTCGCGAAAGGGTCAGCCGAGAAATCCGCGCGGTAGAAAAAACGGGCGCCGTCATGGGGCTGAAAGGTCATCATCGGAATACGGATCCTGAACTGGCTAAACCGGCCTGAACCGGGTTATGGAGCCTGCCCCGGGGGGATGCAACACGGCTTTAGCCGCCGGTTCCGCGCGCGCGCACCGCGCCCAGGATCCACGCCGTCCGCCTGTCGATGTAAGGGTCCAGCGCGCCGCGTTCGCGCGCGATCCCGCGGCGCCGGGCCTGCCAGGCCACCCCCAGGGCGAAGCGCAGCCGCGCCCGCCTTGAGGGGTGGTTGGCGAAGCTCAGCTTTTCCCAGGCCGCCCGCGCCCAGAGCCGCCTCCGCCAGCCCGGCGGCAGGGCCGCCGCCCGCTCCGGGCCCAGGTCCGCCGCCAGCGCGTCCAGCGCCCGGGCCAGGTCGCGGGCCGCGATCGGCGCGCGCCACAGCGCCCGCGCGGCCGGCGCCTCCGACACCTCGACCCCGGGCGTGGCGAAATAGAACGCGCGCCGGGCGGCAAGCGCGGCGCGCAGCGTCACCTGCCATTCGGGAAAGGCCCCGGCGCCGAAGCCGATCCCGGCCTCCCGCAGGAAGGCGCGGCGGAAGATCTTGGCCGAGGGGTGGGCGTGCAGGACCGCCGCCTCCGCCCCGCCCAGGCGCAGCGGGCCGGTCGCCGGGCCGTCCGCCGCCTGCCCGCGCATGTCGTGAAAGCCGCTGTGCACATGTCCCTCGCCCAGCCCGACGCGGAATTGCGACAGGCCGAAATCGGCCTCGGCGCGCAGCATCCTGTCGGCCCAGTGTTCCAGCGCCCAGGGCATCAGCCGGTCGCCGGCATCGAGGAAGACCACCAGCTCGCCGCGCGCCCGCGCCAGCCCGTGGTTGCGCGCCGGCCCCGCCCCCTGCCCCTGCCCGGGCTGCACCAGCACCTGCCCGGCCAGGCCCGCCCGCCGCAGCGCGCGCTGCGCCTCGCCGGCCCGCGCGGCCCCGTCGCAGACGATCAGCAGCTCGAAATCGGGCATCAGCTGCGCTTCCAGCGACGCCAGCGTGTCGGCCAGCAGCTCCGCGCCGCCGCCGAAGGGCACGATCACGCTCAAGGGCAGCGCGCCGGCGATCGTCCGGCCCCAGGCGGCCGAGATGTCGGCGTCCCAGCCGGGGCTGTAGCGCAGCCCGTGGCGGGCGAGGAAATCGCGGCAGGCGGCGGCGAAGCGCACCCGGCGGGCGGGCGTGCGCAGCGCGGTGGAGCGTTCGAACATCAGCCGGGTGGCGATGCGCTCGAACCCCTCCTCTGCGCCCGGCTTGTCCGCGCCCGCCATGATCGCGCGCAGCGTCTCCAGCACCGAAAGCTGCTCGAACACCTGGTCGCTGTCGGTGGCGGTGATCTGCCCCTCCCGCCCGCGGGTCTGCAGATAGAGCGGCTCGGGCAGGTGCAGCAGGTGATCGGTGCGGCAGGCGGCGCGGTAATAGAAGGCGTGATCCTCGAACCAGGTGCCCTCGTCGAAGCGCAGCCCCTCGATCAGGGACCGGCGATAGAGCTTGTTCCAGGCCGAGGGGAAATGCCGGATCACCTCGCGCCAGTCGCCCAGGGAATAGCGCCGCGGCGCGGGATGGCCGGCCAGATCCGGCGCGCCGTGGATCGCCGAATGGGTGGTCGAGCCGCCGTCGGGATGGCAGAAGCGGATGGCGCAGGCCACCCAGTCGGCGCCGCTGTCCTCCAGCGCGCCATGCAGCCGGGCGAGGTAGTCGGGCGCCACCCGGTCGTCGCTGTCGACAAAGGCGATGAAGGCGCCGCGCGCCAGATCCAGCCCGGCATTGCGCGCCCCCGACAGGCCGCGGTTCTGCTGCGCGACGAAGCGGAAGCGGGCGTCGTCCCCGGCCGCCGCGCGGGCCCGCGCGGCGCTGTCGTCGGTCGAGCCGTCATCGACCACGATCACCTCGAAATCGGCCAGGCTCTGGCCGCGCAGGCTGTCGAGGCAGGCGGCCACATGGCCGGCCACGTTGTAGACCGGCACGATGACCGAGATCAGCGGCGCCGTCATCTGCGGCGCCTCGGGGGCTGGGGGGCGGCTCTCATGAGGGTTGTTTTCCCCCAGGCCGCGGCAGGGGTAAAGGGCATTTCCGGATTGAGAAGCCCCCGGCCCCTCTGTAGGTATGACGGGAACGGCCGGAACGGCCAAAAGGAGTTGCGCATGACCGGGCAGACCCCCCCCCTGCACGCCCCCGGGGATGGCCATGTCTTCATCGTCACCTACGGGCGCTCGGGCTCGACGCTGCTGCAGAACCTGCTCAATTCCATCCCCGGCTACTGCATCCGCGGCGAGAACAACAACACGCTCTATCACATGGCCCGGGCCTGGGAGGCGGTCAGCGCCTCCGAGGAGATGCGCGGCCAGCGCCGGAGCGGCCAGCCCACCACCCGCGAGCATCCCTGGTACGGCGCCGAGCTGGTGGACCCCGACGTGCTGGGCCGCGACCTGGCCGAGACCTTCCGGCGCGACGTGCTGCGCTCCCCCCCGGGCACCCGCGTGGCCGGGTTCAAGGAGATCCGCTTTCACCTGGCCGGGGCCCATACCGGGGCCTATCTCGATTTCATCGAGCGCTTCTTCCCCGGGTCGCGCTTCGTCTTCAACACCCGCGACCACGCGGCGGTGGCGCGCTCGGGCTGGTGGGCCAGCATGGAGCCCGCGGCCGTGAAGCGCGAGCTGGAGACCGCCGAGAAGGTCTTCGCGCGGATGCGCGACCGGCTCGGCGACCGCGCGCTGGCGCTGCATTACGACGATTACGTGGGCCGGCCGCAGGCGCTGAAACCGCTGTTCGATTTCCTCGACGAGCCCTTCGACGCCGCCCGGGTGGCCCAGGTGATCCAGCGGCGGCTGACCCATTCGGGGACAGACTGAGCCGCGCCCGCGCCGGAGTGCAGAACAACCATGCCAGACCGAATGAAATGAAGAAATTTCCCTCTCTCTACAGGCCCGCGGACGGCTATGTCTTCATCGTCACCTACGGGCGCTCGGGTTCGACCCTGCTGCAGAACCTGCTCAATTCCATCCCCGGCTACTGCATCCGCGGCGAGAACAACAACACGCTCTATCACCTGGCCCGGGCCTGGGACACGGTCGCCCAGGCCAGGGAGATGCAGGGGCTGCGCAAGCGCGGCGCGCCCTCGGCCCAGACCCATCCCTGGTACGGCGCCGAGCTGACCCGCCCCGAGCACTACGGCCGCACCCTGGCCGATGGCTTCGTGCGCGAGATCCTGCGCCCCGACCCGGGCACCCGCGTCGCCGGGTTCAAGGAGATACGCTTTCACCAGGATGAGAAATTCTTCCGCCAGTACATGAGTTTCATGCACCGCTTCTTTCCCAAGGCGCGGTTCATCTTCAACACCCGCGACCACGCGGCGGTGGCCCGTTCGGGCTGGTGGGCCGAGAAGGACCCCGCCGAGGTCGCCGCGCAGCTGACCCGGGCCGAGAAGCTCTATGACGCCTATGCGCGCGCCTTTCCCAAGAAGTCGCTGCAACTGCGCTACGAGGATTACACCGGCAATCCCGACGGGCTGCGCCCGCTGTTCGACTTCCTCGGCGAGCCCTTCGACGAGGCGATGGTGGCCCGGGTGCTGGGCCAGAAGCTGGACCACCTGAAAAGCGGAACCGCCGCGGGCTGAGGGCCGGAGGGCTCAGGCCCTGTCCGGCTGCTCTGCGCTATCTTGTCCCCCATAAGCAGAGCCGGTAGGGTTCGGCAACGAACTAAAAGAGCAGTGTATAAGAGCATGAGCAGCCCGTTCATCATCTGGACCATGCGCCGTACCGGCGGCACGACATTGACCGGTCTGCTGATGGGGCTGTCCGAACGCCCCAAGGTCGAACACGAGCCCTTCAACCGGGATCGTGCCTTTGGCTGGGTGCCGGAGCAGTGGAGGGAAACGCACGACCGTCAGGCACTCGGCATCGCGATGTCCCGGGCGCTGCGCAACAGGCCGCTGATCAAGCATTGCTACGAACTCGCGGCAGCGCCCATCAACTCCGCGTTACTCGAGGCGGCCTGCCGCGAATCCTATTGCCACATCGTACTGGACCGGCGCGCCGAGGTGGACCGAATCCTGTCGCTCGAGTTGGCCAAGATCACCGGAGCCTGGGGGCCCAAGCAGGCTGCCGAGCGCTACAGTCGGTTCGAGAGTGGTGAAGCGCAGGCCGCGTCGATCAATATCGCGGCCGCACTGAAGCACATGGCCAAATGTCAGCAGAACCGCAAAAATCTGGACACACTGTTCAAGCGTGCAGGTGTAACGCCCTATGTGGTTTATTTCGAGGATCTCTACAGCAATCCGGATTCCGGGCGGGCCGAGGTCGGCAAGCTGCTCGACTTCATAGGTCTCGATCCGGCGGCTATCCCCGATTACGAGCAGCGCCTCACCAATGCATTACTGCACAAAGGGCAGAACTCAGCCCGGATGATGGAATGCATTCCCAATATCGATGAAGCGCGCAGCCGCCTCCAGGAGGCGTTCGAGCATTACGATTTCCGTTTTTGAAAGCAGCACGATCCGGCTCCGATAACGCCCACCCACCGTAGGGTCGTGGAACAAGGCGAGACGAAACCTGACCCGGGACAAAAATTCCGGGTTGATGGCACGGCGCTGCCGGCGCGGGGCTACGCCTGGCCGCCGAAGCTCGACAGGGTGGCCGGCTGGCTGCGCTGGCCGCGCGCGGCGGGCAGGACAAAAAACCGCAAATCGCGGATCGCGAGAGCGAAATCCCGTTTCGGCAGACGCATGACAAGGGTGTGGAAGGCGGGCTCCCGGCTCAGGAAATCGGCCGCGTCCACGGTATGCAGAACCGTTCTGACGACCCTGTCCTCCGCCCCCTTCAGGCTGTCCTGCAAGACCGTGTCGCCGATTTCTCCGTTCCGCGTGCTGCGGATGACCAGCGGGAAATCCTCGGCCGCGCCGCCTTCCAGCTCGACGGCCATGCCCAGCACGTCGCCGGGGGCGAACAGGGCCTTCCCAAGCGAGAGGTTGAAGGAGAACCAGCGCGGCGGTTTGGCGACACGGGCCTCGACCCGGACCAGCAGGCCCGGCCCGGACGTCAGCTTCAGCGCCGCCTCGCCCCCGCTCGTGTCCCAACTGAAATAGACCCCGGGAACGATCGGGGCGTCGGTTTCCAGGCGTTCTGGAAGGGACGCCTCCCGCAGGGCGGCGATGGTTTGTGCAGCGAACTGTTCGGAGGGATGTGTCACGCGGGATATCCTGCCTTCACGTTTCTTCGGACGGGTCCGGGCTGTTGCCTGCGGCCGGCCCGGCGCCGACTTTGCATGGCGCCGGCGGCGTTGTCGAGGGCGCGGCACGGCGGCGGGCGCGCGATTTGCAGAGCTTATCTGGACCAACGGCCCAGGTTGTGCTTTCAGTGAGGGCATTGCATGGCCGGAATTTTTCGCATGCCAACAGGAAATGCCAATGCCCCAGACCCGCCCCTCCGAACCGTCGATGTCCCAAACCGATGCGGAGCCTCTTGTCGTTGCAAATCCTGATAACCGGGCCCTCCCCGAGAGCCTGGAAAAGATCGTGGCAACCGCCGACCCGGCCCGGCGCCTCGTCCTGTTCGACGATATCGAAAAAGCCCTGGCCGCCCGGCCCGGCGCGCCTGTGCTGGTGCTGCTGAGCGCGCCGGCCAGGAGCCTTCTGGGCGCAATGCAGGCGGGAACGCGCCCCTCGGCCGCCCTGCGCCGCTGGATGGCGGCGGCCGAGGCGCAGCTCGCCGTCCTGCGCCGCGCGCGGCGGCATATCATCGCGCTGGAGCACGACGCGCCGTCGACCGATCCGCAGGGCTGCGCCGAGATGCTGGCGGCGCGTTTCGGTGCGCGCTTCGCGGCGCCCGCCGCGGGCGCCGTCCCCGCGCCGGACGCCCCGCTCCTGGCGCTGATGGCGGAGGTGCTGCTGGACAGCGATCCGCGGGCGCGGGCGCTGGCCGACGAGATCGAGGCCATGTTGGCCTGCGCGCAGGCGCCCCTGGAGATCGGCGCGGCACAGATCGACCGGGCTTTCGCCGCCCTGCAGGAGCAGGACACCGCCCTCGCCGAGCTGGAGATGGAGCGCGAGCTGCTGCGCGACGGCATGGCGCAGGGGCTGGAGCAGCTCGATCGCGCGACGGTGGACACCCGGCTCGAACATGCCGCGACAGAGGCGGCCGCGCGGCAGATGGCGGCGCTGAACGACACCCGCCTGCTGCGCGAATCCGTGCTCGGCGCCGCGCTGCTGGAGCGCGCCGCCCTGCTCGAGGCGCGGGAGGCCGAGATCGCCGCGCTGAAGGCCCAGGCGCAGGCCGCCGCCGAGACCCATGCCGGGGAGAGCGCCGCGCTGCGCGCCCGGCTCGACGCGCAGGCGCAGGACCTGAAGGCGCGCCAGGACGAACTGGAGGCGGCCCGGTCCGAGCTGGAGGCCGTCTACGCGTCGCGCTCGTGGAAGGTCACGAGCCCCATGCGGGTCGCGCGCCGCGGCCTCGGCAAGGGCTGAGTGCCCGCCGCGCTCCATGCTCCAGACCCCGACATATCTGTCGCGCAGGCCGCGCCTGTTCATCGACGTGCAGCACGGGCTGTGCAACCGGCTCCGGGCGATGGCCTCGGCGGCCTCGATCGCGGCGCGCACCGGGCGCGAGCTGGTGGTGATCTGGCGCCCCGACCACCATTGCGCGGCGCGGCTGTCGGACCTGCTGGCCTATGACGGGCCGGTGATCGAGGACGGCACCGCCGAGCTGTGCCGCCGGCACGCCGCGGCGGTCTGGAATTACATGGAGATCGAGCCGGGGTCCTGTTTCCAGGCCCCCATTCTGGCCGGGGACGACCAGCATGACGGGCAGGATGTCTACATCCGCTCGGCCTATACGCTGAACAGCCCGCACCGGCGCCTTGCCGATGAGCAGCGCTTCCTGCGGGCGCTGCGGCCGACCGGGCCGGTGCTGGAACTGGTGGCCGGGGTGCGCCACCCCAACCGGGTGGCCGCGCATGTCCGCATGGGCACCGGGCCGGCGCATGATCACCTGAGCTATGAATCCCCCGAGAACTGGCCCGCGCATCGCCATGCCGAGCTGACCGCCTGGCGGCAGAAAAGCCATGCCCGCCACTTCATGACCCGGATCGACGCGCTGATCGCCGAGGGCCGGGCCGAGACGATCTTCCTGGCCGCCGACCTGCCCGAAACCTACACCCAATTCGCCGAGCGCTATGGCGCGCGGCTGGCCTTCCTGCCGCGCGACCGCTTCGACCGTTCGGTCCGCCAGCTGCAATACGCGCTGGCCGATCTGCTGCTGCTGACCGCGGCCGATCTCTTCCTGGCCAGCTCCTGGAGTTCGTTCTCGGAACTCGCGCAGCGCCTGGCCCGCCCGGGCCGCCCCTTCGAGCAGAGCGGCCGGGATTTTTGAGCCTCCCCGCGCATTGCAAATGCGTCCGGGATATGGCCTAACTCTCTATCGGCATTCTGCCCGTTCCTACCCCGGTGGTGAAAAAACATGCCCGACCAAGCATATGCGCCCCTCCCCGCCGCGCTGATCATTCTCGGCCCGCCGGCCCCGGAGGCGCTGGAGGCGCTCCTGGCGGAGGGCATCTCCCGCGTGGTGCTGGTCGAGCCCGACCCCGACCGCGCCGCCCGGCTGGAGATCCGGTTCGGCGACCGGCCCGGCCTCGAGGTGGTCGCCGCGGCGGTGGCCGGGCAGGAGGGGCCGGCCGAGCTGGCCGAGTTCAATTTCCCCGGCCTGCGCAGCCTCCATGCCCCCTCGCCGGCCCTGCGCAGCCTGCTGCCCGGCCTGCGCGTGCGGGCGCGTCACGCGGTCGAGGCGATCACCCCGGCCGGGCTGCTGGCGCGCCTCGGCGATCTGCCGCGCCCGGCCCATCTGCGCATCGACGCCCCCGGCTCCGAAGCGGCGATCCTGCAGGGGCTGCAGGCGGAAGGCGCCCTGGAGCGGTTCGACCGGATCTGGCTGCGCTGCGGCGCCGAGCCGATGTTCGAAGGCGCCCGCGACTGCCGATCCGTGCAGGACTGGGCGCACGCGCAAGGTTTCGAGACGGCCGGAATCGACGCCAGCGATCCGGACTGGCCCGTCCTGTCCCTTGCGTTCGATCAACGCGGACATGAGTTGAAAGCCCTGCGCCAGCGCAGCGCCGAGCTGGAGGCGCAGGCCGGCGCCCTGACCGAGCAGCTGCACCAGCGCGACGCCGCGCTGGCCGAGGCGCAGGCCGCGGCCGCGGCCGGGGCGCAGCGCAGCGCCGATCTGGAGGCGCAGGCCGGCGCCCTGACCGAGCAGCTGCACCAGCGCGATGCCGCGCTGGCCGAGGCGCAGGCCGCGGCCGAGACGGCGCGGGCGGATCTGGCGGTGGCGCTGCGCATGCAGGTCCTGGCGCAGTCCGACCTGCAGGACCTGCAGGAACGCTACCGCGCCTCCGAAGAGGCGCGCGCGACCCAGGCCGAACTGCTTCGGAAGCTGACGCCCCGCCTGCAACAGGCCGCGCAGCAGCTGCAACAGCTGGCCCTGGCCGAGGACACCGCCGAACCGGAAGCGCTGACCGCGGACAAGCCCAGGCCCCGGAGCAAGCAGGCCCCCCCGCGCAAGCGCGCCAAGGCAGAGTACAAGGGCTGATGCGAACCCCGCCTTCCGCCGACACCCTGCGCCACAATCTCGAAGAGGCGCTCGACCTGCTCAAGGATTACGCCCCGGAGCCGCTGCCGCAGGCGCGCCTGGTCGAGCCGCTGCCCAGCCTTCTGGAACAATGCGAGACGCTCTGCGCCGCGCTGCCCGAGACCGAGCCGCTGCGCAGCGTCCACCACATGGCCTGCACCGGCGGCACGCTGCTGTCCAAATGCCTGGCCGTCATGCCCAATGTCACCCTGCTCAGCGAGATCGACCCGCTGAGCACGTTCATCCTGCCCAAGCGGCACGAGGCCCGGCGCTTCGCGCCGTCGGATGTGATCTACGGCGCGCGCACCGCCCTGCGCCCGATCGACGACGCCACCGCCGAGGCCGTGTTCGCCGCGTCGATCGAGGCGCTGCACGGCGCGCTCTGTGCGCAAGGGCAGCGCCTGGTGCTGCGCGACCATGCCCATTCCCAATTCTGCACCGACACCGATTTCGCGCAGCGCCCCACCCTGCGCGAGATGCTGGCGCGCCGCCAGCCGGTGCTCTCCGTGGTCACGGTGCGCCACCCGCTGGATTCCTTCCTGTCGCTGCACGCCAATGGCTGGAGGAATTTCGCCCCCTTCACGATCGAGGAATACGCCCGCCGCTACGCCGCCTTCCTGGCCCGCCACGACCGCATCCGGGTCTGGCGCTACGAGGATTTCCTCGACGACCCCGACGGCGTGCTGGAACAGATCTGCGCCGCGCTGGACCTGCCCTTCGTCGCGGGGGCCGAGGATCTTCTGAGCCTGGTTTCGCTGTCGGGCGACAGCGGGCGCTCGGCCAACCGGATCGGCCGGCGGAAGCGGCGCGAGGTGCCCGAAGAGATCCGCCGGGAGGCCGCGCAGAGCGCCGCCTACGCGGAACTTTGCGACACCCTGGGATATGCCCCCGAAACCGGCTGAAAGGGCCGGGCCGCCGGCCGTCGCCCCATGAAGCCCACCCGCCGGCGTCTCACGCCGCGCCCTGCGCGCGCGCGGCGTTCAGCGCGCGCTCGAAATATGCGACGACCGCATGCCCGTCCCCGAGCTCGGCCCGCGCGGCCTCGAGCGCCTCATGCAGCACGCTCGCGGCCTCCAGCCGCGGCAGAACCCCGCCCGGATCGAGCTGCAGCCGCGCCGCCACGGCCCGCAACAGAAGCCGCGCATTGGCCCCGGCGTCGGCCCGTGTCCGGCCGGCCAGCCGGTCCAGCCAGTCGCCGCCTTCGGGGAGGGGATCGGCCGGGCCGGCCGCCGGCGCGGCGCGGCGAAGCGGCGGGACCGGCGCGCGTGGCGTCTGCGCGGGCGCCATGCGGTCGATGGCCTCGAAGATGCTGTCCTTCGGATGATCGAGAAGCCGGGCGCTCAGCGCCTTCATCGCCGGGCCGTGGAAAAACACCGGGGTGCGGCCCAGACGCGCGAATTTCTCGAATATCCTGCTGTATGCCTGCACGCCTTGCGGCGGCACCAGCAGGTTCACGATGAACGGGTCGGCATGGAAGAAACCGTCGAAGGTCTGGAACAGGAACCAGGACTCGTTCGCGGCCCGCGCATTGGCCTGGGACCGTTCGAGCGCCCACCAGCAATCATAGGCAAGATCCGGCCGGCGCTGCACATGCGTCTGTATCCGGGGCATCCAGACCCCGGACAGGAAGGACTGGAAGGCGCCGTCGCCGGTCCTGTAGAGCGCATTGCCGTTCAGATGCGACTGGAGCCAGGTGTCGAGCTCGCCGACGCCGGCATAGACCGAACCGATCACCCAGGCGCTGGCATGGCCGGCGATCACCTCCTGCGCCGCCTCGATCCAGCCGGCCTGCACCGGCAGGCAGTCGAGCTCGACCTGCAAGGTGAAGCCGCCGTGCCGGCCAGCCTGCTCGAGCGTCCTGTGAAACAGGAAATTCGGGCCGGCCCGCGTTCCGAAGGCCCCCTTCCGCGCCGCGCGCCCGCGGGCATAGAGATCCCGGTCGCCGCTGAGCCCGGCGCTATGCGCCGAGAACCCCGAAAAGCAGCGCCCGAGCCTGGGATGGGCGCGAAAGATCGCTTCGGCTTCGGCCAGCCGTTCGGGGGTGGCATTGTTGGCCATGACCATCAGATGCGGCCGCGGGGTCCGCGGGTCGAGCACCGGGAAGAAGCGGTCGTCCGACCACAGCGCCAGAAGCGCGGCCAGATTGGACCCGATATCCCGCTCGATCAGCGGGACGGCAACGCAGCGCAGGACGGGGTCGGCGGCGCTGGAGGCGGCCGCGGGCGGCAGAGACAGGTTCATCGTCATGCGTGGCCTTCGTTCGCGATGGAGCCCCGGGGGGCGATCCGCCCTCCGCTGAGCCTGCGGCGCACCCTGCGCCCGTCTTAGGCGTGCAACCGGCAGCTGTCCAGCATCCGCGCACTGCACAATATCCGGGCATAGGGCGGTTGCGCTTGCGCCTGTGCACATGTTATCGCGGCGACATGGCTTTTTCCCAATATGCCCGGCGGTAACCTATTGGCATTGGGGGGGTTTGTTATATCCCCGTTTCATGGGGCCGAAGCGCGCTGCAGGTGACATAGGTGGACAGATGTTTGTCGAGTCGATTGGATGCTGAAAACCAATTTTACCGATGAGCGGCAGGTGGCGTGGCTGGATGTGCTGCTTCGAAGCCTGCCGCCCGAGGCCCGCGCGCCGCTCCTTGATCGCCTGACGCAGCCGACCCTCGCCGCCGAGCGCGGGGACGATCCCATCCCGGCACTGTCACAAGGCCGGGGGGCGGCCCCGGCGGCGCTGCGGTTGCTGGCGTTTTACATCGCCCAGGCCCAGGCGCGCAGCGCCTCCGGCGATCCGGCGGCGCGTGACGCGGCGCAGCGGGATCTCGAATTCATCCACACCCGCCTGGCGGAGGACGCCAGCCGCGGCCAGCCGCAGCCCGCCGGGAGCGGCGCGGCGACGGCAGACCCCCGGCCCGACCCGGCGGCGCCCGCCCCGCCGGCCCAGGGCGCCGCCCAGTCCCTCGACGAGGCCATTCGCCTGGCCTATCGGCTGGCCGTCAAACGCGAACCCGTGGAGGACGAGATCCAGATCTGGCAGCGCAATTTCGCCAACGGCCTGCCCTTCCACGAATTTCTCCTGGGCATGTCCAAAGGCGCCGAGGCCAGGGCGCGCCAGGCCGCCGAACACGTCGGCGGGGACATGAGCGATGGCGATTTCGTCCTCGCGCTGTTCCGGATCGTCAGGGGGCGCGGCTGCAACGCCTACGAGCTGCAGGCCGTCCGCAAGCGCCTCGAAAGCGGCGCCGCCACGCGGCCGAACCTGCTGGCGGAGTTCTTCTCCGAGGCCGTCAAGGAAGAGCGCAGCGGCGCCGACCAGGCCGTGCATGACGGGCTGTCCTGTTCGATCATGGGCACCGCGCGGTTCCTGACCCTGGCCGAATGGCAGAAGAAGGCAGAGGACACCGAGGCGCTGGCCGCGGCGCGCGCGGCGCTGCGCCCGGCCACGCCCTTCACCCTCAGGGCCGAGGCCGGGCTGCGCGTCAGCGCCATCACCAGCCTCTATTGCGGCGGCGATTTCATCGAGCAGTTCATGGACAACATCACGTCCCAGACCTGCTTCGACCGCCATTGCGAGCTGATCATCGTCGATGCCGACTCGCCCGAGAACGAGGCGGAGACCATCGCCCGCTATCTCGACCGGCACGAGAACATCCGCTACCAGCGGATGAACTCGCGCATCGGCATCTACGAGGCCTGGAACGTCGGCGTGCAGATGGCGCGGGGCCCGTATCTGACCAACGCCAATCTCGATGACCTGCGCCGCGCGGATTCCTTCGAGATCCAGGCCGGCGCCCTGGACGCGCTGCCCTTCGCCGATGTCGTGTACCAGGATTTCTACTATTCCTTCGATCCCCGCCTCGACTGGGAGGGGGTGGCCGCCTTCGGCTACAAGAGCGCGCTGCCGGTGGTGACGCCGCACAACATGCTGCGCTTCAACTCGCCCCACAACGCCCCGATGTGGCGCAAGGCGCTGCATGACGAGCTGGGCCTGTTCGACGCCAATTACAAATCGGCCGGCGATTACGAGTTCTGGCTGCGCTGTCTCGCGGCGGGCAAGACCTTCTACAAGGTCAACGAGCCGCATGTGGTCTATTACCAGAACCCCAAGGGGCTCTCGACGCGGGCCGACACCCGCGGCATCATCGAGGGCAAGGCCGTGACGCGCAAATACGCCCCGCTGCTGATGCCCGAGGAGCTGACCTGCGATTTCGACGATTTCGTGACGCGGTTCCTGGGCGGCGACGCGGAGCCGGAGCAGTTTCCGAATCATGACCGGCATGTCGCCGTTCAGAAAACTCTCCGCGACCTGACGCGGCGTTTCAAACAGGGGAAACCGTGATGCGGCTGGTTGTCGATGGCGTCTTCTTCCAGTTGAACAACACCGGCATCGCCCGGGTCTGGGAGACCGTTCTGCAACTTCTGGCGGCGCGGGCGGAGTGGGAGATCTTCCTGCTCGACCGCGGCGGCGCGCCCCGGATCGAAGGGATCACGAATGTCCCCTTCCCCGCCTACAAGGCCGGCGACGTGGCCGCGGATTCGCTGCTGATCCAGAAGGTCTGCGACCACCTGGAGGCGGAGGCCTTCACCTCGACCTATTACACCACGCCGCTCTCCGTGCCGATGGTGCTGATGGTCTATGACATGATCCCCGAGCGCTTCGATTTCGACATGAGCCTGCGCGGCTGGATGGAAAAGGAGACCTCCATCGCCTACGCGCAGCGCTATCTGTGCATCTCGGAATCGACCCGCCGCGACCTGCTGCATTTCTACCCCGAAATCCCGCCGGACCACGCCCGGGTGGCCTATTGCGGCGTCGATACCGCCACCTTCGCCGAGCGCCCCGCCGGCGAGGTGGCCGCGTTCCGCGAGGCGCATGGCCTCGACCGGCCGTATTTCCTGTTCGTGGGATCGCGCGTGCAGCACAAGTCCTACAAGAACAGCGACCTGTTCTTCTCGGCGCTCAAGCAGATGACGGCGGTGGATTTCGATATCTTCTGCGTCGGCGGGGAAAAGGAGATCGAGCCCCAGGTCCTGGACAGCCTGCCGGAGGGCGTGCGCGCCCAACGCGTGGTGCTGAGCGACCATGATCTCTCGCTGGCCTATGCCGGCGCCGCCGCGCTGGTCTACCCCTCGCTCTACGAAGGGTTCGGCATGCCGGTGATCGAGGCCATGGCCTCGGGCTGCCCGGTGATCACCACCCGCCGCGGCTCGCTGGCCGAGGCCGCCGGCGACGCCGCCCTGTTCGTCGAAGGCACCTCGGTGCCCGAGATGGCGGAGGCGCTGACCCGGGTTCAGGACCCGGCCGTCCAGGCCGACCTGCGCGCCCGCGGCCTGGCCCATGCCGCGCGCTTCCGCTGGGAACCGATGGCCGAACTGCTGGCCGGGCAGGTCGAGACCGTGATCGCGGCGGGGAAGACCCCGGAGGCGCAGGCGTTCTTCGGCGAATGGGCGCGGCTGCGCAACATTCAGGCCAACGTGGACTATCTATAGGGCGGGGACGGACATGCGGCGCGCACTGATCTGCGGCATCGGAGGACAGGACGGCAGCTATCTGGCCGCGCTGCTGCTCGACAAGGGCTACGACGTCTGGGGCACCTCGCGCGACGCGCAGGCCGCCAGCCTGGCCAACCTGCATGCGCTGGGGATCGCCGGGCGCGTCCGGATCCTGTCGATGGCGCCCAAGGACTTCCGCAGCGTCTTTCTCGCCGTCGAGCGCAGCAACCCCGACGAGATCTACTACCTGTCGGGGCAAAGCTCGGTCGGGCTGTCCTTCGAGCAGCCGGCCGAGACGCTGGAAAGCATCGTCTCGGGGGTGCTGAACATGCTCGAGGTCGTGCGCCTGCGCGACGGTCAGGTGCGGTTCTACAATGCCGGCTCCAGCGAATGTTTCGGCGACACCGGCGACCGGCCCGCCACCGAGGACACCCCCTTCCACCCGCGCAGCCCCTATGCGGTGGCCAAGGCCTCGGCGCATTGGCTGGTGGCCAACTACCGCGAGGCCTACGGGCTGCACTGCTGCACCGGCATCCTGTTCAACCATGAATCCCCCCTGCGCCCGGCGCGCTTCGTCACGCGCAAGATCGTCGCCGGGGCGGCGCGCATCGCGGCGGGAGAGGACGAGCGGCTGGTGCTGGGCAATCTCGACATCGCCCGCGACTGGGGCTGGGCCCCGGAATATGTCGACGCGATGTGGCGGATGCTGGCCGCCGAGACCCCCGAGGATTACGTGATCGCCACCGGCGAGACCACGCGGCTCGAGGATTTCGTGGCCGAGGCCTTCGCCTATCACGGGCTGGACTGGCGCGACCATGTCGACACCTCGGCCGAATTCGCCCGCCCCAGCGACATCCAGGTCAGCCGCGCCGATCCCACCCGCGCCGCCGAGCGCCTGGGCTGGCGCGCGCAGACGCACATGCGCGACGTGGTGCGGAAAATGTGCGCGGCAGAGGCCCGGCGCGGGCTGAACTGACCTGCCGGTCGCAAGGCCGTTTTGTCGTCGACAGACGGTCGCGGCATGTTATGAGACCTTCAAGAAACAGAGCAAAGATGGCCATGCCCAGCGAAGAAAACATCCAGATCCTGCGCGACAACCTCGCGCAGAGAAACCACCCTGCCCACCACATCTGCAAACCGACAACCCGGCTGGTGGTCGAGGGATACCCGCGCAGCAGCAATTCCTTCGCGGCCGAGATGATCGCCGTATCGGCCAACGGCATATTGCAGCGGGCCGAGATAGCACATCACACCCACGAGGTCGCCAATCTGCAGATCGCCGAGCATCTTGGCATCCCCAAGATCATCCTGATTCGTGAACCCGAGAACGCTATCCTGTCGTTCCACATCTATTCCGAGGCGCCAATCGAACGCTGTGCGGAGGAATATGTCGCCTTCTACAGCGGCGCGCTGAAGCTGATGGACAAGACTGCGGTGGTTCATTTCCGCGAGGTGACTGACGATTTCCGCACCGTGATCGAACGCATCAACGCCATCGGCGGCTTCGGCATTCCCGAAGACCAGGATTTCGCCGCGATCCGCGAGCAGGCGCTGGCGCTGGTGCGCAGTCTCGCCCCGAAAAACAACGCGGAGGACGCGATGCGGCAGGTCGCGGCCCCGGATGAAAAGCGCGAGCAGATCAAGCAGCAGCTGCGCGGCGAGGTGCAGGCCTATCTGGCCGCCCACCCCGAGGTGCAGCAGGTCTACGAGCGCCTGATGGCGCGGGCCGGGCTGACCCTGTAACGGGCCGGCCTTTGCCTTTTACAGCGCGTAGCCGTAGAAGGCGCCGACCTCGCGGAAGATGTCGTTGAGCTGCGCGATCGTCTCCGGGGCCAGCTTCTCCGCGTGATCGCCCGGGGTGCCCTTGCGGATATGCCTGGTCTCGTCTTCCTTTTCGGGGCGGATGTCGTGTTTCTGCGCCACCTGCGCGATGACCCCGGCCGGCACCTCGATGCCGAAATGATCGAAGATCTCGCCCAGGAAGGTTTCCTTGTCGAAGAAGATATCCTCGTAGCGGCGCAGCAGCCCGAGGTCGAAATTCAGCGAGTCGCGATAGGCAAGCAGCTTGTTTTTCAACTGGCGCGACGCGCCCAGAACGTAATCGTCGATCGGGCGCTCCTTCTTGCTCTCGCGGGCCGCTATAAACGCCTCGGCATTCTTCTTCGGCAGGGCGTGGCTGCCCGACTTCGTGCCATAGGAGAAATATTCCGACACCAGCGCATCGCGCGGATCGCGCACCAGCAGAACGAAACGGCGCTCGGTTAGCGGGAAGCCGGTCGTGCACAGCACCGGGGGCAGAAAACGGAAGCCATAATATAGCATCCGCTTTTCGAAGACCGGCAACAGCTCGGGCGCATTCATCCACTGCGCCGCCGGAATGCCTTCGGAAAACATCACATCGGGCACCGACACGCTGGGAATGTCCTGCTGCTCGCAGACCTCTCCGATCATCCTGTTCATCATCGTGCTGCCGCACTTGTGGATCGAAAAGGCAAAACAGGGATCGAATTTCGCTTCCTTCTTGGGAAGCGCGGAAAAAACTGCGTCGAAATCCATTGCCCACCTCTGCTCTCACGATGTGCCGCGACAATAGGCCGTCGCGCAAGCCGCTGCAACGGCTGGCCGGGGCCGAGGGCGCGCCGCCTTGCCTGTTTCCATTCCCCCCGTATGATCGGGGCTATTCTGGCTCGGAGGCTTTGATGAAATTACTTGTGGTTGCAAATTGCCAAGGTCAATCCATCCGGCAAATTCTCGAAGCCGGGAGCGACCACAACGCCGAACATGTGGTGGTGCACACGGTCGATGCCTCACGGATGACCGGGGACTATCTGGCCGGGTTCGATGCCATCGTCGCCCAGGATATCCGCCCGGATCGCAGTGACCTGTGGGAGCGTATCGACAGTCATCCCCGTCTCATCAGGGTCCCGGCCCTGATCTTCAACGGTTTGACGCCGGACCAGGCGGTTGTGCAGCCCCTGCCCTCCGCGCCTGCGGGGCTCTGGGGCAATGTCTCCCGCATCATGCTGGCCGCCTGGAAACGCGGGCTGTCGCGCGCGGAGACAAGGCGGCTGTTCAACCCCGAATTCATCGACGCGATGGGCTATCGGAGCGATTTCGCCACGCATCGGCGGCTCTTTCTCGAAACCCTGTCGCGCTACACGCCGCGCGCCGAGTACCTGTTCGGCAAGTGGTTCGACCGCGGCGTTTTCTTTCACATCGGCAACCATCCGAAATCCTTCGTCGTCGAGGATATCCTGCGCGACGTGCTGGAGCCGCTTGGCATCGCGCTGCCCGCGGCGCCGGTGTCCGATCATCTGCCCGATCCACTTGCGCGCGACGTGATAAACCCCAACCTCAACCACCCGGCCGCCCGCAACCTGCTGGACCGGCCCGATCACGTCTACAAGTCCGGCGATCGTGTCTTCTCCCTTGAGGCCATGATCGCCCGCACCTTCCGCCAGCTCGATGCCGCCGACGGCCATCTGCGAATCAACGACCGCGACCTCGAGCGTTTCGACGCCGCCCATGCCGCATGGGCCGGGCGCGCGCCCGAGCCCTTGCACAACCCCTACATGCGCCGCCCGCCCCATGCCTTCTGGTCGCGCGCCGTGGCCCGCCCGGCGCCGCAGGACGTGCGCCCCGGGCCGCAGATCACGCCGGTGATCGGCCGCGACACCCGCGTCGCCACCGCCGGCAGCTGTTTCGCCCAGCATGTGGCGCGGGCGATGGTCGCCGACGGGCTGAACTACTATGTCGCCGAGCCCGCGCCCGAGGGCATGTCCGGCGAGACCGCGCAGGAGCGGGGCTATGGGCTGTTCTCGGCGCGCTACGGCAACATCTATTCCACCCGGCAGCTGCTGCAGCTGATCCAGCGGGCCTATGGGACCTTCGCCCCGGTGGAGACCGCCTGGGAGGTGGAGGGCGGTTTCATCGACCCGTTCCGGCCCAATATCGGAGAGACCTTCGCGACCGTCGCGGCGCTGGAGGCCGCGCGCGCCGAACATCTGGCGAAGGTGCGCCGGATGTTCGAGACGCTCGATGTCTTCGTCTTCACGCTGGGCCTGACCGAGGGCTGGATCGACCGGCGCGACGGCGCCGCCTATCCGGTCACGCCGGGGGCCGTCACCAAGTCGGCCGACCCGGCGAATTTCGCCTTCCTCAACCTCGGCCATGCCGCGGTAAAGGCCGATCTGATCGCCTTTCTGGGGGAGCTGCTCAGGGTCAACCCGAAGGCCCGCGTGATCCTCACCGTCTCGCCGGTCCCGCTGATCGCCACCTACGGCGATCAGGATGTCCTCAGCGCGACCACCTACAGCAAGTCGGTCCTGCGCGCCGCGGCGGAGGAGGTCGCGGCCCTGTTCGACGCCGTGCAGTATTTCCCCTCCTACGAGATCATCACCGGCGCCTTCAGCCAAGGCGCCTATTTCGAGAAGGACCTGCGCGGCATCCGGCCCGAAGGCGTGGCCCATGTCATGGATGTGTTCCGCCAGCGGCTGGTGAAAGGCGCCGGGGCCGAGGCCGCCGCAGCCGGGCCCGCGCCCGCCCCGGAACGCAGCCGCGACGACATCGCCGACGAGATCTCACGGCAGATGTCCGTGGTCTGCGACGAGGAACTGCAGGTCCGCGACACCTGACGCGGCGGCGGGCGCGGCCCGGCCGGGGCGGCATTCTCAGGCGCCGGGCTCGTTCCCGGCGTCGCCCGGCGCGCCGGCCTCTCCGCGGCGGGCGTCGCGCAGCAGCATGGCCCCCAGCACGGACTCGCGCCGCTGCCGCTGCCGTTCGCTCGCGGCGAGCCGCTGTTCCAGCGCGTCATTCAGCGTTTCGAGAAGATGCTTCTGCGCGACCGCCTCGCGCAGAAGCGCGACCTGGCGCTCGGCGTCGGTCCGGGCCGCGTCCAGTTCCTCGGCCTCGGCCAATGTCTGCGCCAGGCTTTCACGCAGCAGACCGCATTCCCGCCGCAGGGCGGCGGCGCTGTCGGCGGGGGACCCGGCCGGCGCGCGGGCGGCGGCGGCCAGATCCGCCCAGATCGCCTCGAACGCGGGCAGGTCGAGCACGGGGTCGGGCCGGGGGCCGTGCAAGACGGCCTCGAGCCTCCCGAGCAGCGCCTCGGCCGCCGGATCGGACCTCAGCACCGCCATCGCAAGCAGCAGCATGAGCCCGGGCCGGGGCTGGCCGTCGCCCGCGTCCTCTGCCGGCTCCGGGCGGGGGATCTGCAAGCCGAGCCGCGCCTCCAAGACGGCCAGGCTCGCCGCGTTTCCCCGCGCCAGTTCGGCCGCATCCATCAGGACAACCCGCCGCCTGGCAGGGCGCCAGGCCGCCAGCAGCGCCTCGGCCTGCCCTTTCCAGGCCTCGAGCGCCTGGCGCGGCGGCTGGCCTGTCGCCAGGGCCGCGGCCAGCGCCCGCGCCGGGGCCGTCACGGGCACGATGACCGGCCCTTCGCCCGCCGCGGCGAGGGCCGCGGGCAGATCGGGGAAGAGCGCCAGCTCATGGGCCGGGTGCAGGGAGGCCGCGATGGCCTCCAGCCGCTTGCGGGCCGGGCACCCCGCGGTCAGGACCGCCGCCATCATCGGCGCCGGGGCGGCCGGGAGCCGCCGTGTTTCGCCAATCCGGTTTCTTGCCATGACCTGTCCTGCCCGCCGCCGTCTCAGTCGGTGTAGAAAACATATTTCGCCGCGCCAGACCAGAAACATTGCCGGGCCACCGCCCCCGGCCCCCGGCCGGCCCGGGCCGCGCGCGCGGCCGCCAAGGACCGGCGGCGCGCGCGGATTTCGGGTCGCGCATTCCGGGGCCACGCCCCCGGTTTCCCGCTTTTAGGTTGCGTTCAGCATGTGCTTTGGCTACCCGAAAATGGGTTCAGAAATCATCTTTCTCGATTGCGTCCATCTCCCCGGGGCGGGCGCAACCAAAAAGTGGGTATGCAGCAATGACGAAAAAAGCCCTCATCACAGGCATCACAGGGCAGGACGGATCCTATCTGGCGGAATTTCTTCTTGAAAAAGGCTACGAAGTGCACGGCATCAAGCGCCGCGCCTCGCTGTTCAACACCCAGCGGATCGACAGCATCTATCAGGACCCACATGTCAACAACGCGCATTTCAAGCTGCATTACGGCGACCTGACCGACACATCGAACCTGACCCGCATCCTGGCCGAGGTGGAGCCGGACGAGGTCTATAATCTGGGCGCGCAATCCCATGTGGCGGTCAGTTTCGAGGCGCCGGAATACACGGCCGATGTCGACGCGATCGGCACCCTGCGCCTGCTTGAGGCGATCCGCTTCCTGGGGCTGCAGGACAAGGCCCGTTTCTACCAGGCCTCGACCTCCGAGCTTTACGGCCTGGTGCAGGAGATTCCGCAGAAGGAGACCACGCCGTTCCACCCGCGCAGCCCTTACGCGGTGGCCAAGATGTACGCCTACTGGATCACGGTGAACTACCGCGAGGCCTATGGCATGTATGCCTGCAACGGCATCCTCTTCAACCACGAGAGCCCGCGCCGCGGCGAAACCTTCGTGACCCGCAAGATCACCCGCGGCCTGGCCAATATCGCCCAGGGGCTCGAGCCCTGCCTCTACATGGGCAATATCGACGCGCTGCGCGACTGGGGCCATGCCAAGGATTATGTGCGCATGCAGTGGATGATGCTGCAGCAGGACGCGCCGGAAGACTACGTCATCGCCACCGGCAAGCAGTATTCGGTGCGCGAGTTCATCACCTGGTCGGCGGCCGAGCTGGGCATCACCCTGCGTTTCGAGGGCGCGGGCGTGGATGAGGTCGGCATCGTCGAGACGGTCGAGGGCGAGGACGCGCCCGCGGTCAAGCCCGGGCAGACGATCGTGCGCATCGACCCGCGCTATTTCCGCCCCGCCGAGGTGGAGACCCTGCTGGGCGATCCCACCAAGGCCAAGGAGAAACTGGGCTGGGTGCCGCAGATCACCACCCAGGAAATGTGCGCCGAGATGGTGGCCGAGGATCTCAGGACGGCCCGGCGCCACTCGCTCCTGAAACAGCACGGCTACGAACTGCCGGTATCCCTGGAGAACGGTTGAGGGCCGAAAGGGCCTGTGCCGCCAGACCTCGAGATCCCGAACACCCGGAACAGGGGCCCCGGAGCCATGCAAACCGTCTCTCTCGTCTCCCATCCCCGCGGCGGGCAGCCTTGCACCCAGAGGCTGCTCGGGCGGGTGAGCGCTGTCGAAGACGACTGCGGGCCCGCCCGACGCTCCCCCTGCCCGCGCACCGCAGGCTCCAGAAGATCCGCGGCCCCGATCCCAAGTTCGAAATCCCGTGGGATCGTCTCGGCCTTGCCTTGTTCCGCCGCCCGATGTTTTCCTTCACATCGCAGCCGGGATCTTTCGAAAGTCGGATATCCGTTGCATGAAGAACCGGTCTCCGGGATTCGCGGGACGGGAGGTGCAAGGACGCTGGAGCTTGCAGGTGACGACGATGTGCTCTGAGCGCCGCCGCGCCGGGCAGACGGTATCGCTTGCACGGCCCATGAAAGGAGATGTTTCCATGACCCGGGAAACCGACACCAGAACCGAAATTTCCGAGGCGGATCTCCGCGCGCCGGGGATTTTGCGCAAACAGGGCCACGGCCTGGCAAAACCGGCGGACTGAGAGAATGGGGCGGACTCCGACAGGTTTCACAGAGCAAAGGGAAGCCATGCGTATTTTCATCGCAGGTCATCGAGGAATGGTGGGCGGCGCGATCCTGCGCCGGCTCGAGGCCCGCAAGGCCGCGGGCGAGGCGCTGGATCTGATCACCCGCACCCATGCCGAGCTGAACCTGACCGACCAGGCCGCCGTGCGGGACTTCATGGCAGCCGAGAAGCCGGACGTGGTGATCCTGGCCGCGGCCAAGGTGGGCGGCATCCACGCCAACAACATCTACCCGGCCGATTTCATCTATGAAAACCTGATGATCGAATGCAACGTGATCCACCAGGCCTTCGCGGCCGGGGTCACGCGGCTGCTGCAACTGGGGTCGAGCTGCATCTATCCCAGGGCGGTGCCGCAGCCGATGCGCGAGGATGCGCTGCTGACCGGCACGCTGGAGCCCACCAACGAGCCCTATGCCATCGCCAAGATCGCCGGCATCAAGCTGTGCGAAAGCTACAACCGCCAGCACGGCACCGATTACCGCAGCGTGATGCCCACCAACCTTTACGGGCCGGGAGACAATTTCCACCCCGAGAACTCGCATGTCCTGCCGGCGCTGATCCGCCGCTTCCACGAAGCGCGCGAAGCCGGTCTCGACGAGGTGACGATCTGGGGCACCGGCACGCCGCGGCGCGAGTTCCTGCATGTCGACGACATGGCCGAGGCCTCGCTTTTCGTGCTCGACCTGCCGCGGGAAACCTACGAGGCCAACACCCAGCCGATGCTCAGCCACATCAACGTGGGCTCGGGCACGGATATCTCGATCGCCGAACTGGCGCGGCTGGTGGCCGACGTGACCGGCTTCAAGGGCCGCATCACCTGCGACACGTCCAAACCCGACGGCACCATGCGCAAGCTGATGGATGTGAGCCGCCTGGCCGGGATGGGCTGGCGCGCGCGGATCTCGCTGGAGGAGGGGCTGCCGGAAACCTACCGGTGGTTCCTCGACAACCAGGATGTCTTCCGCCGCTAAACGATTTTACATGAAGGATTTCGATCATGACGCAGGCCATTCATCCCCTTCTTCTGTGTGGCGGCTCGGGCACACGGCTCTGGCCGCTCTCGCGCAAGAGCTACCCCAAGCAGTTCGCCCAGCTGACCGGGGATGAGAGCCTGTTCCAGGCCTCGGCGCGGCGGCTGTCGGGCAAGGGGTTTGCCGAGCCGATCGTGATCACCGGCTCGGATTTCCGCTTCATCGTCACCGAGCAGCTGGCCGCGATCGAGACCGGCCCCGCCGCCACCCTGATCGAGCCCGAGGGCCGCAACACCGCCCCGGCCATCCTGGCCGCCGCCCTGGTGCTGGAATCCCATGCCCCCGGCGCATTGATGCTGGTCGCGCCCTCCGATCATGTGATCGAGGACGGCGCGCGGTTCCGCGCCGCGGTCCAGGCCGCGGCGCCGACCGCCCAGGCCGGGCAGCTGGTGACCTTCGGCATCCGCCCCGACCGCGCCGAGACCGGCTATGGCTGGCTGGAGATGACCGAGGCCCCGGGCGCGGATTTCGCGCCCGTCGCGCAGAAGCTGAAGCGTTTTGTCGAAAAGCCCGACGCGACCGCCGCCCAGGCCATGCTGGAGGGCGGTCAGCACCTGTGGAATGCCGGGATCTTCCTGTTCTCGACCGATGCCATCATCGCCGCCTTCGAGACCCACGCGCCCGACATGCTGGAAGGCGTGCGCGCCGCGGTCGAGGGCGCCGAGAAGGACCTGTCCTTCACCCGGCTGGCGCCGGAGCCCTGGGGGCAGCTCGACGACATCTCGATCGATTACGCGGTGATGGAAAAGGCCGACAACCTGTCGGTCGTGCCCTATGGCGGCGCCTGGTCGGATCTTGGGGGATGGGACGCGGTCTGGCGCGAGACCGGGCCGGATGCCGACGGCGTGGTGACCTCGGGCCCGGCCACGTCGATCGAGTGCCGCAACACCCTGCTGCGCGCCGAGGATGCCCACCAGCGCCTGGTGGGCATCGGGCTGGACGACATCATCGCCGTGGCCATGCCCGACGCGGTGCTGGTTGCGCACAAGGACCGCGCCCAGGACGTCAAGAAGGCGGTGGCCGTGCTCAAGCACCAGGGCGTCGCCCAGGCCGAGACCCTGCCGCGCGATTTCCGCCCCTGGGGCTGGTTCGAGAGCCTGGTGGTGGGGCCGCGCTTCCAGGTCAAGCGGATCGTGGTGCATCCCGGCGCCTCGCTCAGCCTGCAAAGCCACCATCACCGCGCCGAGCACTGGATCGTGGTCGAGGGCACCGCGAAGGTGACGATCGACCACGAGGTCAAGCTCGTGACCGAGAACCAGTCGGTCTATATCCCGCTGGGCTCGGTCCACCGGATGGAAAATCCCGGCAAGGTGCCGATGGTGCTGATCGAGGTGCAAACCGGCAGCTACCTGGGCGAGGATGACATCATCCGCTACGAGGATGTCTACGCCCGCGGCCAGGGCGCCAAGGGCTGAGCGCCACCCCGCCGGTTGCGGCCCGGTTCAGGCCGAAACCGGCGGGTGCGCGTCGCCCGGCAGATGGATCGGCGCGTCGGACAGGATGATCGGCTGCGGGAAGGTCACCGCCTCCGGCGCATCGGCCCCGTGCGGCAGGATCAGGGTCAGGCGGATCGCCCCGCCCACCCGCGCCACGTCCGACGCGAGCCAGTCGCACGCCACCGCCTCGCGCGGCAGGACGGCGCCCTCCGCCAGATCCGAGAAATCGAAATCCGCGCCGTTGACGGTCAGGATGTCGCCGCTTTTCGACAGGTTGAGCGTGTCGTCGCGGCGCTGCGGGGAAAAGCTGATATGCATGCGTGTCTCCTCAGAACCAGCGGCCGAGGGCGTGGCAGTCGAGCTTCGGCGCGTCGGCGGCGCCGAACGCGGTTCCGCTGCGCGCCCAGACCTGCGCCGACAATGCGGTGGCCGTATTGTTGCCCCGCACCGGCGTTGCATCGCCGCGGCTCAGACCGGAGGGGACATCCGTGCCCCAACTGTCCCCGGCAAGGGTGATCTGCGAGACGGGGGGCGCGGCGAAGGCGGCGGGGAATGTCCAGTTCGCCGCGCAGTAAGAGCCGCTGATATAGGCCGTGGTCTTGCTCACCCAGCAGATCTGCGTCCCGTCCGCGAGCCGGACATAATCGCCGTTGGCGTTGCTGCCGCGCTCGATCACGGCGCCGGTGGGGGTGCCGGCGGATTGCGAGGCGGTGCCAAGCAGGTTTCCCGGCCCGTAGACGTGATCCGCCCGGGCCAGCCGCCCGGCGGTGGTGTCCGTCGCCGCCTGCTGAACCGCGTCCCCGGTGACCTGTCCCGTCACCTCCAGCCCGCCGGGCAGGCTGGCCCGGCCGGTCGCCGCCTCGAGGCGCAGCCCGGTGACCCAGGCCGTCCCGTCGGCGCTGAGCCTGATGCTGAAATCGTCCGATCCGGCGGTCCCCATCTCGGCCCGGCCCGACCAGCCGGTCTGGAACAGCAGGCTGGCGGTGTCGGCCCCCGCCGCCTTGTTGATCTTCATCCGGTGGTCCGCGCCCTCATGGGTGAACAGCGTCGCCGGCGCGGCCACCGCCAGCCGGTTGGTCGCGTCATAGCCGGTCTGCACGCCGATGCCGTCGAGCCCGGAAAGCGTGGGCAGATCCCAGGCGGCGCCGGTCCACAGGCGCAGCGCCTGCCCGGCCTTGTCCGCGGCCCGCCAGCCCGGCCGCGGCGCGATGAAGGCCCACGCGCCCTCCACCCAGGCCGCCAGTTCGTCGGCATGGCCCGCCCAGTCGCCCACCGGCGCCGCCCCCAGCGCCCAGACCTGCCCCTCCTGCGGGCTGACGGGCGGGGTGGAGGCCCCGAAGGCCTCGACCGCAAGCTGCACCAGCAGGTCGAGCCGCAGCAGCGCCTCGTTATGGGTCACATGTTTCTGCGCCTGCGACGGCATCAGCAAGGGGAGGGACAGCCGGGCAGAGGTATCGGGCATGGATGGCAACTCCAGAGCGGACAGGATCGCCCGCAACCCTGGGAGCAATTGGTTGTCATCCGGAAAACGCAGCGCGCGGAGCCCCCCGGGGGGCCTCAGCCCCGCCCGAGGAAGCCGCGCGCCACGTCCAGCGCCTCGCGGATGGTCACGTCCATGTCGAGATAGCGGTAGGTGCCCAGCCGGCCGACGAAGCTGACCCCTTCGGTCCCGGCGGCCAGCGCCTCGTATTCGGCCAGCAGCACCTTCTCCTCGACCAGGCGGATCGGGTAATAGGGGATGTCGCCCTCGCCCGCCGCGCGGCTGTATTCGCGGTAGCAGACCGAGCCCTCGTGGCTTTCCCAGGGGCTGAAATGCTTGTGCTCGGTGATCCGCGTGTAAGGCACGTCGCGGTCGCCGTAATTCATCACCGCGCAGCCCTGGTAGTCGCCCTGGTAGGTGAAGCGCTCGAAATCCAGCGTGCGGTAGCCCAGCCGCCCCAGCCGGTAGCCGAAATAGCCGTCGAGCGGGCCGGAATAGAAGACGTGGTCGTAGCGCCCGGCCCGGTCGGCGTCGAAAAAGGTCTCCAGGTGCACGTCAATCGCGGGATGGTCGAGGATGCGCGCGATCATCGCCGTGTAGCCCTCTTCGGGCATGCCCTGGAAGCGGTGGAAGAAATAGTTGTCGTCGTAGTTGAAGCGCACCGGCAGGCGTTTCAGGATCGAGGCCGGCAGTTCGGCCGGCGAGCAGCCCCACTGCTTTTCCGTGTAGCCCTTGAAGAACGCCTCGTAGAGGTCGGGCCCGACGAAGCGCAGCGCCTGCTCCTCGAAGCTCTGCGGATCGGCGATCGAGCGGTCGGCCTGCGCCTCGATGAAGGCGCGCGCCTCGTCGGGGCGCAGGGTCTTGCCGTAGAACTGGTTGATGGTGTGCAGGTTGATCGGCAGCGAGAACACCTGCCCCCGCGCGGTGGTCTTCACCCGGTTCCGATAGGGCAGGAACGTCGCGAAGCGGTTGACGTAATCCCAGACCTCGGCGTCGTCGGTGTGGAAGATATGCGGCCCGTAGACATGGACCATGACCCCGGTCTCGCCGTCGCGCTCGGTATGGCAGTTGCCGCCGATATGGCGCCGCCCGTCGATGACGGTGATCTCGTGCCCCGCCTCGGCCAGCTGCCGCCCGATCACCGCGCCGGACAGGCCGGCCCCCACCATGAGAAGTTTCATCGCGCCCCTTCCAAGTTTCCCGGATCCCCTCAGGCCATAGGCAATCGCCCCCCCGGGCGCAACCGGGCGCGCGGCGCGGGCGGCGGGCCGTCGGCAGGGAACCGCCTCTGGAAACTAAAAAGAACCGAACTTGACACGGATCAAGGAAAGCGGGAGCACTCGGGAAATAACCTTTACCTTGACATGCTTTAAGCTTTTTTATGGGAGACCAGTATGGCTGTTATCAATGGCACAGGAGCAGGCGACGTCCTGTTCGGCACACGGTATGACGACCGCATTTCAGGAAACGCCGGCAACGACATCATCGCGGGCAGCGACGGCTATGACCAACTGTTCGGCGGCCTCGGCGCCGATGTCATCGACGGCGGCTCGAACCCCGACCTGATCCTTGGCGGTCCGGGCAATGACGTGCTGTCAGGCGGCACCGCCGGCGACACGATCTACGGCGACAACCGGGGCAGCAGCAGCGGCGGCAGCACCGCGCCGGTCACCACCTCGAATTCCACCACGATCCCGTCCTCGGGGCAGGATTTCTCGGTCAGCCTGACCGCACCGGATGCCTCGGGCGCCTCGTCCTACGCGATCAGCGGCTTCGTCAGCACCGGCGCCGTGACCAGCGGCCAGGTCAATATCGCGCTGGCCGTGGACGTTTCGGGCAGCACCGGCGGCACCTATAGCGGCACCCCGGTGGGCGACGTGAACGGCAACGGCACGGCCAACGAGATCATCGACGGCGAGATCGCCGGCGCGCTGGCGCTGCTCAATTCGATCCGCTCCGCCGGCTTCGGCAATGCCAATGTCAACCTGATCACCTTCGACAGCAGCGTGCAGCAATCGCTGACCATGCGGGCCAACGCCGACGCCAACAGCAACGGCATCCCCGACCTCAACGAGGCGCTGCGCGGCCTGACGGCCCTGGGCGGCACCGATTTCGAGCCGCCCCTGCAGCAGGCGATCAGCTTCTTCAACAGCCAGACCAACGGGCAGAACTACGTCTTCTTCCTGTCCGACGGCGTGCCCTTCAGCACCACCAACTACGCCGACGAGGTCAGCACCCTGATCAACCCCTCGGGCATCGACGCCACGATCCGGGCCTTCCCCATCGGCAGCGGCTCCAGCCCGCAGTCGCTGGACATGCTCGATGACGGCGTGGACAACGATTCGGCGCCGCAGATCACCGACCCCGGCGCACTGAGCGCGGCGATCACCGGCAGCGGCCTCACCCCCGCCGACGTGCAGGAGGTGCGGATCTTCGTCGACGGCGTGCGGGTCGCCACCATCCCCTCCTCGGCCCTGACCGCGACCCCGTTCGGCCTGCGCTACGAGGCCACGCTGACCGGGCTGAGCACGGTCAACCCCGAAACCGTCCGGGTCGTCGCCGTGGCCTCGGATGCTGCGCACACGGCCGTGGGTACCAGCCAGGTGGTCGAGGCGCTCTCCACCGACGGCAATGACGTGCTCTTCGGCGGCGACGGCTCGGACGATCTGTTCGGCGAGGGCGGCAACGACCTGCTGTTCGGCGGCGAGGCCGACGACCGGCTCGACGGCGGTCTCGGGGCCGACACGATGCACGGCGGCGAAGGCGAGGACGTGCTGCTCGGCGCGGGCGGCGACGACGTGCTCTGGGGCGGCGTCGGCAACGATCAGGCCTTTGGCGGCGCCGGCAACGACACGCTGGGCGGCGCCGAGCAGGACGACGGGCTGTTCGGCGCGGGCGGCCGCGACGTGATCTACGGCGGCGACGGCAACGACGCCCTGGGCGGCGGCGACCTCGGCGACACGCTCTATGGCGGCGCCGGCGCCGACGGCCTCTATGGCGGCGACGGCTGGGACGTTCTCTATGGCGGCGCCGGGGCCGACAACATGTGGGCCGGCACCGGCAACGACATCCTGAACGGCGGCGCCGGCAACGACTCGCTGGCCGGGGGCGCGAACGCGGACGTCTTCGTCTTCGGCGACGGGTTCGACCGCGACGTGGTGCGCGACTTCACCAACAATGTCGACACGCTGCAGCTGAACGACAACCTGTGGAGCGGCACCCTGACCGCCAGCCAGGTGGTCTCCAGCTTCGCCACCGTCTCCGGCGGCAATGCGGTGTTCGACTTCGGCGGCGGCGACGTGCTGGTGGTGCAGGGCGTCACCAACCTGTCGATCCTGGCCGACGACATCCTGATCTTCTGACCCGGATACATAGCCCCCGAGGCCCGGCGGAGCCCCACTCCGCCGGGCCTCATCGCATCAGCGGTTCATCAGTTCCAGATGCAGCTCGATCGCCTCCTCCAGGTCGTCGAAATACTGCAGGTGGCCGTTTTCCAGCACCACCCCCGCATCGCAGAACTGCCGGATCTGCGGCATGCTGTGGCTGACCAGGATGGCGCTGGAGGATTTCATCCGCTCGCGGAACACCGCCTCGCTCTTGCGCTTGAAAAGCGCATCGCCCACCGCCGTCACCTCGTCCACCAGATAGGTGTCGAAATGGATCCCCATCGAGGCCCCGAAGGTCAGGCGCGAGCGCATCCCCGAGGAATAGTGCCGCACCGGCATGTGGAAATGCTTGCCCAGTTCGGCGAAATCCTCGACGAAGGCGAGCAGGCTGTCGGTATCCACCCCGTAGATGCGGGCGATGAAGCGCACGTTCTGCGCCCCGGTCAGATCGGCATGGAACGAGCCGCTGAACCCCACCGGCCAGGAGATCGTGCCGTCGCTGACGATGCGCCCGCTGTCGGGGCGCATGGTGCCGGCGATCATCTGCAGCAGCGTCGACTTGCCCGCGCCATTGCGCCCCAGCAGCGCCAGCGACTTGCCCGTGGGCAGGGTCGCGTTGAGGTCGTCGATCACGACCTTGCGGCTGCCCCGCACCCAGAACCCCTTGCTGAGGTTCTCAAACCGGATCATCGCACGCCCCCGCCCTATCCTCGGTCGCGGATGCTGTAATAGACCAGCACCAGGATGCCCCAGACCATGACCAGGAACAGTGCCGCCAGGCCGAACATGACCAGCCGCTGCGGATATTCCGAGCTCTGCGCCAGGGTCGGCCGGATATAGGTGGCCAGGTAGCGGCTCTGGCGCGAGGCCTTCTCGCGCGCGATATCCAGCGCCGCCAGCGCCGCGCGATAGGCTTCCTCGGCATATTCGCGGTCCACGATCAGCCCCTCGTATTCCGAGATCAGCGTCGGGTAATCGGCGCCGATCCCGGCCACCTCGCCCCGGGCGAAGGCCTGCCGCTCGACCGCAAGGCGCTCGCGGATCACGTCGATGCGGCGCTGCGCCTGGGTGACGCGCGGATCGCCCGGGTTGGAGCTGCCGGTCAGCAGGTCGAACTCGACCAGCGCCTCGGCCAGCTGCTGCTGGAGATTGTTGATCACCCCCATCTGGCCCTGGATGTCGGCCTCGGGATCGACGATCTGGGTCCGGGTGCGGAACTCGGTCAGGGCCTGGCGGGCCGTCTTCAGCCGCGACACCGCCTCGGCGAGATCGGCCCGGGCATAGCGGATCAGGTCGTCGCGGGCGGCGGCGTTGATCTCGTTGATCATGTTCTGGCTCTCGGCCACGATCTCCTGCGCCACGCGCCGCGCCACCTCCGGCGAGAAGCCGCGCACCCGCACATCGACCAGCCCCGACCCCTCGTCGTAGGAGACCCGCACCAGGCGGCGCCAGTACCACAGCAGATCCTCGATGCTGGCCGAGGGCCAGAGCGCGAACAGCGGATCCTCGGGCCATTTTTCGGAATAGAGCGCGACCAGGTCCAGCCGGTCGTCGATCGCCTCGACGATCTCCTGGCTCTGGATGAACTCGTAGAGGATGCTGGAATCCGACGAGCCGCCGCCGCCCGCGAACTGGGCCAGCCCGCCCAGCAGCTCGGTCGCGCTCCCCCCCTCCTCCTGGCGCACGGTGAAGCCGGTGCGCGAGACATACTGGTCGCTGCTGACCCCCCAGAGATAGATCGCGGCCGCCGCCAGCGGCGCCAGCACCAGCACCAGGAAGCTGAACATAATTCCCCAGTGCCGCCGCTTCATGCTGGCCGGCTGGGCCAGCGGCTTGATCTCGATCACCGAGGCCGGCGGCGAATCCGGTTTCTGAGCTTGCGGGGCCTTCCCCTGCTGAGGGGTCCACTGCCCCTCATTCTTCCTGGTCTGCCCTTGCCCGGACTGGGCCTTGCCCCCGCCCGCCTGCGGCGCAGCGTTGCCCCCGGGCTTCTTCGGTGCAATATTTTCTTTTGAGGTCAAAAGCTTGCCTTCCCATTAAGGGATTTGAACTCCTTGACTTTTATCTACATACTTCACCGGCAAAACACCAGCCCGTTCGAGGTCTCCTTGCCCAGCTCTCCGCCCCCTGCCCCCGCGCGCCCGGCGCTCCGGCCGAACCGCCACTATGCGCCGCTGCGCACGATAGCGGCCCTGATGCTGCGCGAGATGTCCACCCGCTACGGGCGGACGCCGGGCGGCTATATCTGGGCGGTGCTCGAACCGCTGGCCGCGATTGTGATCCTGGCCATCGGGTTTTCGCTGCTGCTGCGCACCCCCTCGCTCGGGACCAGCTTCATCCTGTTCTACGCCTCGGGCTATCTGCCCTTCAATCTCTACCATAACATTTCCCTGATGGTCTCCGGGTCCCTGAAATTCTCCAAGCCGCTTCTGGCCTACCCTTCGGTGACCTGGATCGACGCGATCCTGGCGCGGTTCCTGCTGAACCTGCTGACCGCCTCGATGGTGGCCTATATCCTGCTGACCGCGATCCTGCTCCTCACCGACACCCGCACCGTCCTGGACGTGCGCCCGATGATCGAGGCCATGGCCCTGGCCGCCCTCCTGGGGCTGGGGATCGGCACCATGAACTGCGTCCTGTCCGGGCTCTATCCGACCTGGATCATGGTCTGGTCGATCGCCACCCGGCCGCTCTTCCTGATGTCGGGCGTGATCTATATCTACGAGGATCTGCCGCAGATGGCGCAGGACATCCTGTGGTACAACCCGCTGCTGCACATCACCGGGCTGATGCGCACCGGGCTCTACCCGATGTACAACCCCGAATATGTCTCGGTGCCCTTCGTCGTCTACACCGCCCTGATCCTGCTGACGCTGGGGCTGATCCTGCTGCGCCGCTACTACCGCGAGATCCTCAACGCCTGAGCCCCTGCCCTGCCGCCGCCAGCACCCGCTCATGCGGCATGTCGGTGCGGCGGCGCAGCCCGTGCCAGACCGCCAGCCCCAGGAGCCGCAGGAAGGGGCGCAGCTCGCCGCGGTGGTGGCGCGCCTTCAGCAGCCATTTCGGCAGCACCACCAGCAGCAGGGGCCAGAACATCCAGCCCGCCGCCATGCGGTAGAGGAACAGCAGGTTGCGGTGGTAGTAATAGATCTTCCACAGCGGCCGGAACCGGCGGTCCCCCTCGAAGGTCGAACAGTCATGCTCGAACCGCACCTGCGGCAGGAACCCGATCCGCCCGCCCGCCTGGCTCAGCGCCAGGGTATAGAGTCCGTCCTCGCCATAGACGAAGAGCCGCCCGTCGGGGTAGCCCACCCGCGCGACCGCGCCGCGCGACACGAACAGCCCCACGAAGGAGGAGATATCGACCTGCCGCGCCGCGCCCTCATAGGCTGCGGGGGTGATGTGGAACCCGTCGCGCCCGCCGGCCTGCCCCAGCGTGCGCAGGAAGACGCGGGCGTGCCAGAACGGGTTGCGCGACGGGCGGTTCATGTCGCAGATCCGCCCGTCGGGGTAATAGACCGCCGCGGCCACCGCGTCCCAGCCGGCGAGGTCCTGCGCGTGGAATGCCGCCAGCGCGCCCGGCTCGGGGCGGCCGTCGTCGTCCATGACCACGATCCAGTCGGGGTCCATCTCCCCGACCACCAGGCGCATCCCGGCCTCGAACCCGCCCGCGCCGCCGAGATTGGTTTCGCTGCGCAACACCCGCAGCCGCGGGTCGTCCTGGCGCGCCAGCCATTCGGTCGTGCCGTCGGTGCAGGCGTTGTCGACGATCAGCACCGCCTCCAGCGCCTCGCGCGGGGTCTCCAGCAGCCGCGCCAGCGTCTTTTGCAGCATCGCCAGCCGGTTGTAGGTGACCACCACCGCCACCAGCCGCCCGGCGCCGCCGCCCTGTTCCCTGCCTGCCGTCATCGCGCTGCCCCGCCGCCTGCCCGCCGGCCCGCCGGATGGCAGCCGGATCGCGGCGACAGAGGTCACAAATCGCGCCCGGTGTCAAACCGCCGCCCGGCCCTGCGCGAGTGACAGGAAGGCGCCCGGTTGCTAAGCAGAAGGAAACGGGCACAGCAGGAGCGGGCGGGGTGAAACTCGAAGACACAGCCATCGCGGGCGTGAAGATCCTCACCCCCGCGCGGTTTTCGGACGAGCGCGGGTTCTTCTCCGAAAGCTGGAACCGCGCGCGGCTGGCCGCGGCCGGGATCGGCATCGACTTCGTGCAGGACAACCATTCGCTGTCGCGCCGCAAGGGCACGGTGCGCGGGCTGCATTTCCAGGCCCCGCCGCATGCCCAGGCCAAGCTGGTGCGCTGCGGGCGCGGCGCGCTTCGCGACGTGGCGGTGGACATCCGGCGCGGCTCGCCCACGTACGGGCGGTGGGTGGCGGCTGAGCTGAGCGCCGAGAACGGCCGCCAGATGCTGATCCCCGAGGGCTGCGCGCATGGCTTCGTCACGCTGAGCGACGACACCGAGATCATTTACAAATGCAGTGACTATTACGCCCCGGAATGCGACCGGGCGCTGCAATTCGACGACCCAGAGATCGGCATCGACTGGGGCGTGACCCGGGACGAGGCGCTGCTGTCGGACAAGGACGCCGCGGCCCCTGCCCTGCGCGATCTCGGCAGCCCCTTCACCTGGGAGGGCGCGGCATGAAGCTGCTGGTCACCGGCGGGGCGGGATTCATCGGCTCGGCGGTGGTGCGGCTGGCCGTCGCCCGGGGGCATCAGGTGGTGAACCTCGACGCGCTGACCTATGCCGCCTGCCTCGACAACGTGGCCAGCGTTTCGGACAGCCCCCTTTACGCCTTCGAAAAGGCCGATATCCGCGATCCGGCGGCGTTAGAGACTGTTTTCGCCCGCCACCGCCCCGACGCGGTGCTGCATCTGGCGGCCGAAAGCCATGTCGACCGCTCCATCGACGCGCCCGGCGCCTTCATCGAGACCAACGTGACCGGCACCTACAACCTGCTGCAGGCCGCCCGCGCCCACTGGCTGCGCGAAGGCCGGCCCGAGGGGTTCCGCTTCCACCATGTCTCCACCGACGAGGTCTATGGCGCGCTCGGCCCCACGGGCCAGTTCACCGAAGAGACGCCCTACGCCCCGAACAGTCCCTATTCCGCATCGAAAGCAGCCTCCGACCACCTGGTGCGGGCCTGGCACGCGACCTACGGGCTGCCGGTTCTGGTCACCAACTGCTCCAACAATTACGGCCCCTACCAGTTCCCCGAAAAGCTGATCCCGGTGGTGATCCTGAACGCGCTGGCAGGCCGGCCGATCCCGGTCTACGGCCGCGGCGAAAACGTGCGCGACTGGCTCTATGTCGAGGATCACGCCGAGGCGCTGCTGCATGTTCTGGCGCGCGGCGCGGTCGGGCGCAGCTACAATATCGGCGGCGAGAACGAGGTCCGCAACATCGACCTGGTGCGGACGATCTGTGCCCTGCTCGACGAGATGCGGCCGGCGGATCGTCCCTATTCCAGCCTGATCGCCCATGTCGAGGACCGGCCCGGCCATGACGCGCGCTATGCGATCGCCCCCGCGCGCATCCGCGACGAACTGGGCTGGCGCCCCTCGGTCACGCTGCGCGAGGGGCTGGAACGCACGCTGCGCTGGTATCTCGACAACGAGGGCTGGTGGCGCGCCCTGCAGGCCCGCGAAGGCCTGGGCGAAAGGCTGGGCCGGGCATGAGGATCCTCGTCTTCGGCACGACCGGCCAGGTGGCCACCGAGCTGCGCCGCCAGGGCGGCGAGGCGGTCGTCGCACTCGGCCGTGACCGCGCCGACCTGACCGACCCCGAGGCCTGCGCCGCGATCGTCGCGCGGACCGATGCCGAGGCGGTGATCAACGCCGCGGCCTATACGGCGGTGGACCGCGCCGAGGAGGAGGAGGCGCTGGCGACCCGCATCAACGGCGCCGCGCCCGCCGCCATGGCCCGCGCCGCCGCCGAGCGCGGCGTGCCCTTCCTGCATGTCTCCACCGATTACGTCTTTGCCGGGCAGGGCGCCACGCCGCACCGGCCCGACGCGCCCCCGGCCCCGCTCAACGCCTATGGCCGGTCGAAACTGGCGGGCGAGGCGGGCATCCGCGCCGCGGGCGGGCGGCATGTCATCCTGCGCAGCTCCTGGGTGTTCTCGGCGCATGGCGCGAATTTCGTGAAGACCATGCTGCGCCTGGCCGAAAGCCGCGACCGGCTGGACGTGGTGGCCGACCAGATCGGCGGCCCGACGCCCGCCGACGCCATCGCCGCGGCGCTGCTGTCCATGGCCCGCGCGCTGCGCGAGGGGCAGGGGGGCGGCACCTATCACCTGGCCGGCGCGCCCGCCACCAGCTGGGCCGGTTTCGCGCGCGAAACATTCGCCCGGGCCGGACGCGCGGTCGCGGTCCGCGACATCGCCAGCGCCGATTACCCCACGCCGGCGCAACGGCCGCTGAATTCCCGGCTCGATTGCGCCACGCTGGCGACAGATTTCGGCATTACCCAGCCGGACTGGCGGGCCGGGCTGGACCGGGTTCTGAGGGAATTGGAAAGGGCGTGAGATGACGAAGCGCAAGGGCATCATCCTGGCAGGCGGCGCGGGCACGCGGCTTTTCCCGATCACGATGGGCCTCTCCAAGCAGCTGCTGCCGGTCTATGACAAGCCGATGATCTATTATCCGCTGTCGGTGCTCATGCTGACCGGCATCCGCGAGATCGCGATCATCACCACGCCGCAGGATCAGGACCAGTTCCGCCGCCTGCTGGGCGAGGGGGGGCAATGGGGCCTGTCCTTCACCTATATCGCGCAGCCCAGCCCCGACGGGCTGGCGCAGGCCTATCTGCTGGCCGAGGAATTTCTGAACGGCGCGCCCTCGGCGATGGTGCTGGGCGACAACATCTTCTTCGGCCACGATCTGCCGCGCCGGCTGGCCGAGGCCGACGCGCAGCCGCGGGGCGGCACCGTTTTCGGCTACCGCGTGGCCGACCCGGAGCGCTACGGCGTGGTCGATTTCGGCCCTGACGGCACCCCCCGCGCCATCGTCGAGAAACCCGAGGTGGCGCCCTCCCCCTATGCCGTGACCGGGCTCTATTTCCTCGACGGCACGGCGCCCGAGCGCGCCCGCGGCGTGCGCCCCTCGGCCCGCGGCGAGCTGGAGATCACCACCCTGCTGGAGATGTATCTCGCCGAGGGGCTGCTGAGCGTGCAGCAGATGGGGCGGGGCTATGCCTGGCTCGACACCGGCACCCATGGCAGCCTTCTCGACGCCGGCAATTTCGTCCGCACCCTGTCGGAGCGCCAGGGCCAGCAGGTCGGAAGCCCCGAGGAGATCGCCTTCGCCAAGGGCTGGATCACCCCCGAAGAGCTGGCCGAACGCGCGCGGATGTTCGCCAAGAACAGCTACGGCGCCTATCTGGAACGGCTGCTGCAGGGCAAGCACTGAGCCCGCCCCGGCCGGATGTTTCGCGCGCGAAACATTTCCGAAATCCCATCCCTCGCGTTTTGCATGTTCCATGCAAAGGGCCGGATCAGGCACTGATCCGGCCCAAAATTTTTCGCCCCGCGGGAAGGCGGTCAGCCCTGGCGCGACAGCCAGTCGAGCAGCCGGGCGCGCAGATCCCCGGTCACGCCCGGGCCGCTGAGGGTCAGGCGGCCGTCGGCATGGGGGGTGACGCGCACGCCGGGGCAGGGCTCGGCCACGGGCGCGAGGGGCTGTTTCGTCTCTATCCCGGCCTTTAGTGACTGTTTTTGAGCCGCGGGCGGGGTCAGCACCGCCTCCAGGCAGGCCCGCTCGGCCGCGGCGTCGGCGGGCTGCGCCCGGTCGAGCGCCGCGCGCAGGCGCGGGGCCAGGTCGGGCTCTTCCTCCAGCCGGCGGGACAGGATCAGCCCGGCGCGCTCTCCCATCGCCTCGGGAAAGCGCAGCGCGCCGTCGAGCGCCTGCACGATGGTCAGGAAACTGCGGATCTTGGAACGCTTGGCCCGCGAAGCGGCGTGGTAGAGCCGCAGCAGCGCCTGCTTTTCCGTCTCGAACACGCCCTGTTCCACCGATTTGGCGGCAATGCGGGCGCGCTCGTAATAGCTCAGCCCGACGCGGATCTCGTTCTCCTCGACCATCGCCAGATAGGCGTCGGAGGACTCCTCCGGTCGGCGCAGCAGGGCCAGGACCGTGCCGTATTTCCCGTCGCCGGTCTCCGCCTGCAGCCGGCGCAGCGCGTGACAGCGCCGCCAGCCCGAGATCAGCCCGTAGCGCTCGCCGCCCAGGGCCGCGACCTCGATCGGGGTCTGCTGGCCGCGCGCGCGCAGCGACTCCATCAGCGTGGTCATCTCGCCGTCGTCCACAGCGATCCGGTCGCGCACGAGATAGTCAAGCTGCACCGCCTCCAGCGGCAGGCTGAGCACCATGCGCCCCTCTTCGCGGGCGCGGGTCAGGCTCTGCGTCACCTCGTTCAGCGCCGCGGTCGCGGAGGCCTCGGCGGCCACGTCGGCGATCGGCGGGGCGGGGCGGGCGCGGCCCCCCGGCGCCACCCCCATGGGATAGAGCGCCTTGGTCTCCAGCCCGGCCTCGGGGGCGGGCGGCGCGCCCAGGTAATCGGGGTTGGGCGGGGTCAGGCGTTTGCGCTTGGCCATGTCTGGATCTCCTTGCACTCGGGGGCCGCGCCGCAGGATGCCGGCAAGCCCTGAACGGGCGGTGAGCGGCGCGCGCGCCGGGGGAGGGGGCGAATGTTTCGCGCGCGAAACATCCCGCTCATTCCGCCGCCGCCCGCGCGGCCAGCTCGTCGCGCCGCCAGCTGCCCAGAAGCAGGCCCTTGACCGCGGCATAGGTGGCGTCGAAGGTCTCGCGCCCGCGGACATAGGTCTCGCGGTTGAAATCGCGGTAATCGGCCTCGTAGATGCCCTGCACCTGCTCGCCGGCCTGGCCGATCAGGGCGGTGAAATCCTGCCGGTGGGGCGACAGGGTCTGGCCCAGATAGGCCTGCATCAGGGCGGCCAGCTCGGCCTGCTGGGTGCCGTCGTAGCGGGTCACCACCGCGCGCACCGCGTCCCACTGGAAGGCCAGCCCGTCGCGCCCCAGCGCGCGCGCGGCCATGTTCTCGGCCTCCTCGATCGAGGAGAAGGTCGAATGCAGCATGTCGAAGAAACGCCCGGTGGAATCGAATTCGAGGAAGGAGGCGCCCATCGGCACCAGCAGGATATCCGCCGCCGCCAGCCCGTTGATGGTCAGATAGCCGAGCGCCGGCGGCGTATCGAGGAAGATCACGTCATAGGCGTCGAGCAGCCCGTCCTCGGCCAGGGTGTCGGTCAGCGCGTCCCACAGCTTCCAGCCGCGGCCCTGCATCCGCCAGACCGGGATCTGGAACTCGGCCCAGTAGAGGTTCAGCTGCGCGCCGAGCAGGTCGATATTGGGCCAGTGGGTCTTCTGCACCAGGTCGGGCGCCCGGACCTCCAGCGCCGCGCCCAGGGTGTCGTCCAGCGGCACCGGCGCCTCGCCGCGGTCGATCCGGCGCTGGTTCTCGGCGCGCAGATGGGTGGCGTAATGGCGCGCCAGCAGCGGAAAGACGGTCTGCCATTCATCCTCCACCCTGCCGCCGAAGACCGAGGTCATCGAGCCCTGGCTGTCGAGGTCGATCACCAGCACGCGGTAGCCGTCCAGCGCCGCCGACATCGCCAGATGCGCCGCGGTGCTGGTCTTGCCGACGCCGCCCTTGAAATTGGCCACCGCGACCATCTTGGCGGGCAGGCCGGCGGGGCGGTAGGGGAGGTATTCCTTGCTCTTCGAGCCCTCCTGGCCGAAATGCGCGCGCAGGCGCAGCACCTCGTCGAGGGTGAACCATTTCGCCCCGCCCGGGGTCTCGCTGCGGCCCTGGGGCAGGTCGGGGTTGGCCTTCAGCACGCGGCGAAAATGGCCGGTGGCCACCGGGATCAGGTAGCGGGTGATCTCCCAGGTCGAGAACAGGCGCAGGCTGCGCCGGCCGTCCTGTTCCAGGCCGCGGCTGGCAAGGTCGTCGCGCCCGGCCGCGCAGGCCCGCGCGATGCGGTCGAAATCCGACGTGCCGGTGGGCGCGCCGAGCTGGGTCAGCGCCTGATCGGGGTCGATGTTGAAATAGGGAGGAAGGCTGTCCCGGAGATCGGCTTTCATCTGCTGCGCCTCGATGTTCGCATTTTTTGCCAACATATCACAAAAGCGCACACATGAAAGGATTTTGGAGACATCCCCTGATTTTCTCAGCAGATTCGGGGGTTTTGCGGCCCGCGCTGCGCCGGAGGCGGGGCAAATTCCGCCGATGGGATGTTATTTTTTTTGTTATTTATAGGTTACGGCAAAACGGGGCGTCACGAAAACCCTGCTTTTGCACGGGGTTCGGCCGGGTTTTCGCGGAGGGGGCGATTCCGAAACCCCGATCTTTCGATTCCGATCCCACGCTGGGCCGACTCCGATCCGCCGAAGCCTGACTGGACGCGGATTGGGGATAACCTTAGGGTGAGTGTCACTGAAACCCCGATAAGACGCGCAAGAACGGGTGGGGGCAGGGGCGGCAACAGGGCAGGGCGGTCGGACATGGCAGGGCAGGGCGATATCTCGCAACGCGCAGGGGGGCTGCTGCCCGACCGGCACCCGACGGGCGATTTCTTCATCTGCGATATCTTCGATGCCTCGCCCAAGGACGACTTGGGCTCGATGGAGCATCCGATCTTCTCGCTCTCGACCCGGCCGGACCGGCGCATCCTCAGCTATGTCCACAACGGCATCTCGGTGCAGGTGACGCCTTCGGTGAAGGGGCGGGCGACGATCCACGACAAGGACATCCTGATCTACTGCATCAGCCAGCTGATGGCGGCGCTGAACGCGGGGCGCGAGATCGGCCGCACGCTGCAGCTCAAGGCGCACGACCTGCTGGTGGCGACCAACCGCGACACCTCCGGCGACAGCTACGCCCGGCTGCGCGAGGCTTTCGAGCGGCTGGCCGGCACCCGGATCACCACCAATCTCGCCACCGGGGGGCTGGAGACCACCACCGGCTTCGGCCTGATCGAGAGCTGGGAGATCCTGCGCCGCTCGCGCGGGGGGCGGATGATCAGCGTGACGGTGACGCTCAGCGAATGGCTCTACCGGGCGGTGCTGTCGAAATCGGTGCTGACGCTGAACCGCGACTATTTCCGCCTGCGCAAGCCGCTGGAGCGGCGCATCTACGAACTGGCGCGCAAACATTGCGGGCGCCAGCCGGAATGGCGGGTGAGCGTTGCCACCCTGCACAAGAAATCCGGCAGCGCCGCGCCGCTGCGGGTGTTCCGCGCCGCGCTGCGCCGGATGATCGCGGAGGCCCATCTGCCGGATTACGCGATGCGCGAGGATCCCGGCGACCTCATCGTCTTCAGCCGCGCCGGCCAGGTGGTCGAGACCGCCGGCGCGCCGCTGCTGCGCGTCGAGACGCTGGAGGCGGCGCGCGCGCTGGCGCCGGGGGCGGATGTCTACGCGCTGGAGGCCGAGTGGCGCGACTGGTGGGCGGCGAAGGGTCGGGCGCGGCTGCACGCCCCCGACCGCGCCTTCCTGGGCTGGGTGAAAACCCGCCTGGCGGGCGGGGAGGCGCCGGGCGGTAAGGGTTGAGTCATATTCAGGCCATACTTGTATGGCCCATGCGGCTTGCGTAGCGTGCCGGCGCGGCAGTGGGGGCCTTCGCGACGGCCGGGCATGACGGGGCATCTGGCGCGCGGAGACCGGGGACGGGGACCCGCGGCCGCGGCGTGAAAGAGCAAAGAGAGATCAGTCATTCATGTGCACCATTTGTACGACCTTCAATCCCTTTGAAACCACCTGCGTTTACGCCGCCCCCGAACGGGCCCGTCTGATCGAGGCGGGGGACGCCCCGGACGGCACGGCAACGACCTACAGCCTGCAACCCGGAGACGTGTTCGCCGGCACGCTGAGCGCGCTGGGGGACCGCGACTGGGTCGCGGTGCAGCTGAGCGCGGGCGAGACCTACCAGATGACGCTGCGCGGCTCGGCCTCGGGCAGCGGCACGCTGTCGGACCCCTATCTGCGGCTCTATGACAACGGCGGCAGGCTGCTCCAGCAGAACGACGATGCCGGCGGCACGCTGGAATCGGCGCTGCGCTTCACCGCACCGCGCAGCGGCACCTATTACGTCGCCGCCGGGGCCTATGCCGATGCCACCAGCGGCAGCTACGAGATGAGCGTCACGCGCGCCGCCCCGGTGCAGGCCGCGTCGATCGTCGAACTGGCCGATTACCTGGCCACCGACTACTGGCAGGGCGCCACGCGCAGCTTCGACACCTCGGCGAGCAACCTGATCACGGTGAACCTGGCCGGGCTGACCGCGGCCGGCCGGCAGCTGGCCCGCTGGGCCCTCGACGCCTGGGAGACGGTGGCCGACATCCGGTTCGCCGAGGCCACCGGCACCGCCGACATCACCTTCGGCGACGACCAGCCGGGCGCCGGCACCGCCACCGCCTATTCGGGCAGCACCATCCAGTCGGCCGATGTGAACATCTCGGTCAACTGGCTGAACACCTATGGCACGACGATGGACAGCTACGCGCTGCAATCCTACATCCACGAAATCGGCCATGCCCTGGGCCTGGGCCATATGGGCCCCTACAACACCGATGGCATCTACGGGGTGGACAACATCTTTTCCAACGACAGCTGGCAGATCTCCAGCATGTCCTATTTCAGCCAGACCGATAACACCTCGATCCGCGCCAGCTACGCCTATCTGGTGACGCCGATGATGGCCGATATCGTCGCGATACAGAGCCTCTACGGCGCGCCCGGCGCCGGCAGCGCGACGGACGGCGACACCACCTACGGGGCGAATTCCAACCTCGGCGGCGCCCTGGGCGTCCTGTTCAACCAGGTCTTCGGCAGCGGTGCGAACCCGGCGGTCTATGACGGCGGCCCGGTGGCGCTGACCCTCTATGACCGGGGCGGGATCGACACGCTGGACCTCTCCCCCAACCAGAGCAACGACCGGATCAACCTGGGGGCCGGCACCTTCTCGAACGTGAACGGTCTGCGCGGCAACCTCGGCATCGCCCCGGGCAGCGTGATCGAGCGGGTCGTGGCCGGATCGGGCAGCGACACCGTGCTGGGCAACGCGGCCGACAACACGCTGCTGGGCAATGGCGGCCATGACAGCCTGTCCGGCAATGGCGGGCGCGACCAGATCTATGGCGGGGATGGCAACGACACCCTGCGCGGCGGGACCGGCGCCGACACGCTGGGCGGCGGCGGCGGCGACGACCAGGTCTGGGCCGGCGATGCCGACGACCTGCTCTATGGCGGCGACGGCGCCGACACGCTGGGCGCGGGCGCGGGCAATGACACGGTCTGGGCCGGGGGTGGCGGCGACCTGATCTATGGCGGCGACGGGGCCGACTCGCTGGGTGCCGGGGGCGGCAATGACACAATCTGGACCGGGGCCGGCGCCGACCTGGCCTATGGCGGGCCGGGCATCAACCGGATCGGCGGCGGCGCCGGCAACGACACGCTGTGGGGCGGGGCCGACGGCGATTCGATCTACGGCGGCAACGAC
>NZ_JAGSOU010000001.1:0-407500 GCF_018139985.1 Actibacterium sp. MT2.3-13A
AATCTGCGCCTCGGTGAAACGGCTCTTTCGCATTCGTCTGCTCCTTCAGGGTTGAGCAGACTCTACATCATGGTGCGGGACTTCGTGGGGGGCAGGTCAGAACGCATGTTTTTCCCGGCGGGCGCTGCCCTCGGCGCGGTCGGTCCGGGCTGGTCCGCGGCTCATTCCTCGCCGCCGATCCTGCCGCGCAGCGCCTTTACCTCGCCGCGCTCCTTCTTCGCCTTCAGCCGCCGCTTTTTCGACCCCAGCGTGGGCTTCGTCGCCACCCGCCGCTTCGGCGCCACCAGCGCCTGGCGGATCAGATCGGCCAGGCGCTCCCTCGCGATCTCGCGGTTGCGGGCCTGGTGGCGGGTCTCGTCGCAGAAGATCACCACCGCCCCTTCCTTGGTCCAGCGCCGCCCGGCCAGACGCTTCAGCCGCCGCTTCACCGGCTCGGGCAGCGCGGGCGACCGCTCCGCCTCGAAGCGCAGTTCGACCGCAGTGGACACCTTGTTGACGTTCTGTCCGCCGGGGCCCGAGGACCGCACGAACTGCTCGGTCAGTTCCCAATCCTGGATCTCGATCTGGTCATTGATGCGCAGCATCGGCGGGCGCTCCGGGGACGGAAAAACACATATGGGGGGTCATATGCGGTTCATATGGAATTCATACGACCCGGGCGGGCCAAATGAAAAGGGCCGCCCAGATCAGACGGCCCTTCGAGATCTATGGGAGATGGTTCAGTTAGAGCCATGCCCAATCAGGGGTGTTCAGCCTCAAGGTCTGCCTTCAGGCCACGGCCCCCCCGACTGTCTTGATCCCTCTCGCCAACATCACTCTAGACACTGGACCACCTCCTTTCTGTTGCTGCCGTTATCTAGGAGGGTGCCACAGATTTTGTGTTTGTCAAAACTTTTCACGCAACCTGTTGCCGGATCCGGTTCACGATCAGGCGAAAGGGGATCAGCGCCAGCAGGGCGAGGCCCAGTTTGACCAGCCAGTCCGCAACGGCCAGCGACACCCACAGCGGCACCACCGGGCCGAGCCCGAGCAGCGGCAGCGCCTCGTTCGCCCAGGACACGTCATTGCCGGGCTCGATGAAGGCCAGCGCCCCCGAGAAGGCAATCGTGAAGAAGATCGCGGTATCCAGCGACGACCCGACAAGGGTCGAGGCCAGCGGCGCCCGCCACCACGCACCTTCGCGCAGGCGGTCGAAGATGGCCACATCCATCAGCTGCGCCACCAGGAAGGCCGCGCCGGAACCGAGCGCGATGCGCAGCGTCACCAGCGGGCCGAACTCGCCCATGATCCGGGTGCCGATCAGCGAGCAGATCACCCCGGCGACAAAGCCCGCGAACACGACCTTGCGCGCCGGGCCCGGGCCGTAGAGGCGGTTCATCACGTCGGTGACGAGGAAGGCGATGGGATAGGTGAAGGCGCCCCAGGTCAGCCATTGGCCGAACAGGAACTGCACCAGGATGTTGGAGGCCACAACCACCGCGGCCATGGCGATCACGCCGGGAAGAATGCGGGTCATATCCGTTGATCCGTTTTGGTCAGGGTGCGGAGACTTGACGCGGCCGTCAATGCCGAACGCGCCCCTCTACCGCCCCGGCCCAGGCGGATCAAGCGCGCCGTCCAGCCGGTATTCGACAAACTCGGTGCGCTGCAGGCGGTTGAAATTGTCGTCCGAGACCATGGTCAGCCGGATCGCCCCGTCCGCGTCGCGCCAGACCGACAGCCCCTCCAGGTTGTCGTGCTGGCCGGCATGGGTGGTCAGCAGGGTCTGCTCGCCGCTCAGCCCGCGCGCCGTGACGTCGAACCGGCGCACCCGGCTGCGGAACCCGAACAGCCCGCGGAAATCGCGCTCCAGCAGGTAGAGCCTGCCGTCGGGGCCGAAATCCGCGCCCACGGGCAGGAAATCGCCCCGCCGCGGCAGGAAGAAGGGCTGGGTCCAGGTGCCGTTCCGGTAGCGGTAGACCGGAAACGGCCAGTCCTTGCGCCCGCTGCGCTCGGGCAGGGTGTAGAGCGTGCCGTCGGGCGCGATGGCCAGCGCCTCCAGCGAGGCATTGCCCTGCATCACCTTGAAATCCGGGTGGCGCGGCAGCCAGGCGGCCTCGGAGGCGGCGTCTCGGTAGGTCCAGACCCGGTGGAAATTCTCGAAGGAGACGTAGATCCGCCCGTCCGGCCGGATCGCCAGCCCCTCGGCGTCGCTCTGGAAGCGCTTCAACGCGCCGCCCTCGGTGCCCTTCAGCGGCACGAGGCGCAGCCCGGCAACCCCCGCGATCTCGCCGCCCTCGCGCAGCAGGGTGCCGGTGACGATGCTGCCCCGGTCCGACAGCGCGGTGAAATGCGCGCCGTCGGCCGTCAGCTCCAGCCCCGACAGCCCGCCGAACGCCTCGCCCGGCATCGACCATCCGAGCCGCCCGGCCAGCTGCGCCCGGCCGGGCGGCGGGGTAGCGGAGGTCAGCGTGGACAGCGCCAGCAGCGCGAGGATCAGCGGGAGGCCAAGACGTGCGCGCATTGGCGGGGCAGATCCTTCATCGTGTAATCGCGCGGGTGGCGCGGCTTGGGCGCGGGTTTCGCCGGCTTTCCGACCGTCTTGGGCGGGTTCAGGTAATCGGTCACCCACCACGTCAGCGTCTCGTCGCAGCCGTCGCCACCCTTCGACAGGTCGGCCACCGAGGGGGTCTGGGTCACGCAATCGGTCGAGCCCGCGGGGCATTTCAGCCGGACGTGGAAATGGGTGTCGTGACCGTAGAGCGGGCGCACCTTCTGCAGCCACGCCCTGTCGGCGCGGGTCGCGTTTCGGCACATCTCGATCTTCACCGGGGCGGTGACGAACAGCCGGTCCACCGCCGGATCCTGCGCCGCGGCCTTGATGATCTCGTGATGCGCCCGGCTCCAGTTGCCGTTGAGGCTTTTCTGATCCGCGCTGCGCACCGAGATCGAGCTCAGCTTCTCGCGCTCCGCGCGGCTGAGGTTCAGCCGCTTGGGCGGATACATCCAGATATCGACGTCCAGCCCGATCTGGTGCGAGCGGTGACCCGAGGTCATCGGCCCGCCGCGCGGCTGGCTGATATCCCCGACATAGAGGCCGGCCCAGCCGTGGCGGGTGGCCTCCTGGCTCAGGCGCTCGATAAAGGCGATGGTGTCGGGATGGCCCCAGTTGCGGTTACGGTCGAGCCGCATGGCCTGCCAGGTGGGGCCGGTCTCGGGCAGTTCCTGCAGCCCGCCGGCGCAGCCCTTGGCGTAGGAGCCGAAGGCCGCGGGCGGCTCATCGGACGCGCTGCGCAGTGCGCCGAACAGAACATTCGCCTTGTCCTGCGCCAGCGCGGGCGCGGCCAGCCCCAGGATCAGGGCGAGGGAGGTCAGGATTCGGACCATGGGGCTGCTCGTTCGCCATCGGGTTTGACGAAGGATAGCAGCAAAAACCCGATCAGAAAAAGGACGATCAGCGGGGTGATCCCCATCTGCTGGCTGCCGGTCAGGTCGGTGACCACCCCGATCGACAGCGGCGCGATGAAGGAGGTCGCCTTTCCCGCCAGCGCGTAGAGGCCGAAGGCCTCGGTCATCCGGCCGGGGCGGGCCTGGCGCACCATCATGGTGCGGCTGGCCGTCTGCAATGCGCCGCCTGCCGCGCCGATGGCCGCGCCGAGGACGTAGAAGGCGATGTCGGGCAGGCGGGACCCGGCCGCCACCGGCAGGCCGAAGACGCTGTCGCGCGAGACGAACACGACGCCCAGCGCCACGCCCGTCAACACCGCCACGCAGGCCACGATCACCGGTTTGGGGCCAAGGCGCGCATCGGCGTGCCCGCCGATCCAGGCGAACAGCGCGCCCGCGACGGCGGCGAGGATGCCGAAGATGCCGACATCGACAACCGACCACTCCAGCACCCCCGCGGCATAGATGCCGCCGAACACATACATCCCGTTCAGCGCGTCGCGGTAGAACATCGACGCGCCGAGATAGGCGAACAGGCTGCGACTTTCGGGAAGGTGGCGCAGCGTCAGGCGCAGCTCGGGCAGTGCCGCGCGCACGGCCTGGCGCATGGTCTCGGCGCCCGGGCGCCGCGGCTCGCGCACCCACAGGAAGAACGGGATCATGAACGCCGCGAACCACAGCGCGGTGAAGGGGCCGACGGCCCGCGTGCCCTCGCGCATCTCGGGGTCGAGGCCGAGGAGGGGCGCGATGCCGATCAGGGTCTTTCCGGTCTCGGCATTCTCGGCGAAGAGCAGCAGCATGATCGCCAGCGCCAGCACGCCGCCGACGTAGCCGAAGGCCCAGCCGGAGCCCGAGATGCGCCCGATCTCCTCGCGCGCGCCCAGGTCAGGCAGCATGGCGTTGGTGAAGATGGTGGCGAACTCCATCCCCACCAGGCCCAGGCCGAACAGCAGCATGATGAGGGCGAGGTTGAAATCGCCCGGCGCGGCATACCACAGCCCCCAGGCCCCGATGACGTAAAGCGCCGAGAACAGCCAGATGAAGCGCATCCGCCCCCCGGCCCGGTCGGCGATCGCGCCCAGCGCCGGGGCCAGAACCGCGATCAGCAGGCCAGCCGCCCCCACGCCATAGCCCCAGGCCGCCTGCGCGGCCGATCCGTCGCCCAGCAACTCCTTGACATAGGGGGCGAAAACGAAGGTCAGCAGCAGGGTATTGTAGGGCTGGCTGGCCCAGTCGAAGAACCACCACCCCCAGATACGTCTGCGCGCGTTTGCCCCGGCCATGCCCTATCCCCCTTGATTGAGCCGATATGACAGGCAAACCGCGGCACGCGCAAGAGAGCCCGCTCAGCCCGCGGGCGGCCAGGGGCGGGTGGCTTCGGCCGCGATCCAGTTGGCCACCCAGTCGGGCAGCGCGGGCGAGGCCGCCCGCTGACCCAGCGCCGCCATCACCCGCGCCGGCGGGACGATGCCGCTGCGGTCCGTCACCGCCGAACGGTAAAGCGCCTGGCTGGTGCAGGTCTCTCCTTTCCACATCGACTGGTCGATATAGATGAACTTGTCGTCCCAGCCCACGCAGCGCGAGCGGATCTCGACCCGGTCGAACATCCGCACCCGCCGCCGGTAGCGCACCGAGACCCCGGCCATGGTCAGCCCCCAGCCTTGCGCGCGCAGCACCGGGATCAGCCCGATCCGCTGTGCCAAGGGGATGCGCCCGAGATCGTAAAGCGTCAGCGCCCGGCCGTTGTTCAACTCCCACCAAATGTCGAGATCCCAGGGCCAGCACAGATGGTGCGACACATGGGTGCCGGTCAGCGGCAGCGGCGCGGCGCGGCGGTTCTTCCACAGCTCCTTGGTCATGCGGATAAAGGGATACATCGGCGGGCTCCTTTCGCCCGCGACCCTGCCCGCGCGTGGCGCGGCGTCAACCGCAACGTCGCGTTATGCGGTTGCCAGTTCGCGCGTGCGCCCTTACCTCTGGGCACGACCGCTGCAGTGAAAGACGCACCATGAACTCGATTTTCCAGATCCTCTACCTGATCCTCGACATCGTCTGGTTCGTGATCATCGTCCAGATCATCATGAGCTGGCTGATCTCGTTCCAGGTGCTGAACACGCGCCAGCCGCTGGTGGCCCAGGTCTGGCACGGGCTGAACCGGCTGTTGGAGCCGCTCTACCGCCCGATCCGCAACCTGCTCCCCAATACCGGCGGGCTGGACCTGGCGCCGCTGATCGTGCTGGTGGGCCTCTATGCCCTGCGGATCGTGATCGCCAACAACATGTATGCGTTCTGAGGCTTGTTCACCGATTCCTAGTATGGGATGGTCCGTGAAAACCTGAGCCGTTTTCGGAAAATCCCGCACAGCAATGCCCTCAGCGCCCGAGCTTCTCTCCTCCGTCTTCGGATTCGATGCCTTCCGCCCGGGGCAAGAGGAGATCGTGAACGCGGTGATCGCGGGCCGCAACACGCTGGCCATCATGCCCACGGGCGGGGGCAAATCGCTGTGTTATCAGTTGCCCGCGCTGGTGCGCGAGGGCGTGACGGTGGTGATCTCGCCGCTGATCGCGCTGATGCGCGACCAGGTGCGGGGGCTGCGCGAGGCGGGCGTGGCCGCCGGCGCGCTGACCTCGGGCAACACCGAGGAGGAGACCGACGCGGTCTTCCGCGCGCTGGACGCGGGCGAGCTGAAACTCCTCTACATGGCGCCGGAGCGGCTGGCCTCCGGCGGCACCTTGACGCTGCTGCGCCGCATCGGCGTCGGGCTGATCGCGGTGGACGAGGCGCATTGCGTCAGCCAGTGGGGCCATGACTTCCGCCCCGATTACTTGGAGATCGGCAAGCTGCGCCACGCGCTGAACGTGCCGCTCGCCGCCTTCACCGCCACGGCGGACGCCGAGACGCGGGCCGAGATCGTGACGCGCCTGTTCGACGGGCAGCCGCCCGAGACCTTCCTGCACGGCTTCGACCGGCCCAACATCCACCTCGCCTTCGCCGCCAAGACCAGCCCGCGCAACCAGATCCTGAGCTTCGCCGCCGCCCGAAAGGGGCAGTCGGGCATCGTCTATTGCGGCACGCGCGCCAAGACCGAGACGCTGTCGCGTGCGCTGGCCGAGGCCGGGCATTCCGCCTGCCATTACCACGGCGGGATGGAGGCCGAGGCCCGCCGCCATGTCGAGGGCCGCTTCCAGCAGGAGGACGGGCTGATCGTGGTCGCCACCGTCGCCTTCGGCATGGGGGTGGACAAGCCCGACATCCGCTGGGTGGCCCATGCCGACCTGCCGAAATCCATCGAGGCCTATTATCAGGAGATCGGCCGCGCCGGCCGCGACGGCGCCCCGGCCGAAACCCTGACGCTGTTCGGCGCCGACGACATCCGCCTGCGCCGCGCGCAGATCGACGAAAGCCTCGCCCCCCCCGAGCGCCGCATGGCCGATCATGCCCGGCTCAACGCCCTGCTGGGGCTGGCCGAGGCGCTGCACTGCCGCCGCCAGAGCCTGCTCTCCTATTTCGGGGAGGAGGCCGAGCCTTGCGGCAATTGCGACCTCTGCGACAGCCCGCCGGAGCTCTTCGACGGCACCGAGGCCGTGCGCAAGGCGCTGTCGGCGATCCTGCGGACGGGCGAATATTTCGGCACCGGGCACCTGATCGACATCCTGCTGGGTGTCGAGACCGACAAGATCCGCGCCCGCGGCCATGACGCGCTGCCGACCTTCGGGGTGGGGCTCGAATTCGACAAGCGGCAGTGGCAGGCGGTTTTCCGGCAGATGATGGGCCATGACCTCGTCCGCCCCGACCCAGAGCGCCACGGCGCGCTGCGCATGACCGAGGCCGCCCGCCCCATCCTGCGCGGCGAGGACAGCATCACCCTGCGCCGCGACACCCTGCGCGCGCAGGCGTCGCGCCCGGTGGCCAGGGCGCTGGTTTCGGAGGAGGACGCGCCGCTGCTCTCCGCCCTCAAGGCCAAGCGCCGCGCCTATGCCGAGGCCGCCCGCGTGCCCGCCTATGTCGTCTTCAACGACCGCACCCTGATCGAGATGGCCGAGGTCAAGCCGCGCACGCTGGACGAGATGGCGCGCATCTCGGGCGTCGGCGCGACCAAGCTGGAGCGTTACGGCGCGGGCTTCCTAGAGGTCATCACCGGCGCGGTGCCTGCCCCCGAACACCCCGCGCGGCGCAAGCTGGCGGGGCGCGAGGGCGGGGCGCTCTACGACCGGCTGATGGCGGCGCAGGCGGATCTGACGCGCGGGGAGACGGGGATCGACAAACCGCTCAGCTGCTCGGCCTCGCAGCTGGCGAAACTGGCCGAGATGCAGCCGCGCGACATGGGCACGCTGACCCGCATCCTCGGCGAGCGCCGCGCCGACCGCTTCGGCGAGGCGTTCCTCGAGGTGCTGGCCGAGGGCTGAGGCTGGACCAAGCGCGCCGCTCTGCTAGATAAGGGGTTCAACCGGAAGGAGCCCCCCGCATGCTGGTCGTGATCTCGCCCGCCAAACGCCTCGACATGTCGCCCCATGACGGCCCCGCGCCGACCACGCCCGATTTTCAGGGCGACGCGGTGGAACTGGCCGGGGTGGCGCGCGGGTTGACGACGGGCGAGCTGCAAAAACTGATGGGCCTGTCGGACAAGCTGGCCCGGCTGAACGCGGAGCGGTTCGCCGATTTCGCGGCCGATCCGGCGCCCGAGGCCACCCGCCCCGCGGCCTTCCTGTTCGACGGCGACACCTATGCCGGGCTCGAGGCGCGCACGCTGGACGAGGACGCGCTGCGTTGGGCGCAGGATCACTTGCGCATCCTGTCGGGGCTTTACGGGATGCTGCGCCCGCTCGACGCGATCCAGCCCTACCGGCTGGAAATGGGCAGCAGGCTCGCCAATGCCCGCGGCAAGAGCCTTTACGACTACTGGGGCGACCGGCTGGCGAAGGCGCTGAACGCGGCGGGCGCGGCGGCGGGCACCGAGGTGCTGGTGAACTGCGCCTCCACCGAATATTTCGGCGCGGTGGACCAAAAGGCGCTGCAACTGCGCGTCATCACCCCGGTGTTCATGGAAGAACGGAACGGCCAGGCCAAGATCGTCAGCTTCTACGCCAAGAAGGCGCGCGGCGCGATGGCGCGCTTCATCTGCGAGAACCGCCTGACCGACCCGCAAGCGCTGAAGGAGTTCGACACCGGCGGCTACCGCTTCAGCGCGGAGATGTCCGAGGACGACCGGATGGTCTTCCTGCGCACTCAGGTGGAGGCTGCGGCCTGATCCAGCAACGCGGGGTCGTAGGCCACCAGCTCCACCGTGTTGCCCTCCGGGTCCTCGGTGAAGATGCCGCGCCAGCCGACCCAGCCGAAGATTTCCAGGCGATAGGGCTGGCCGATCTTGTCGTACCAGTCCATCACCGCCTGTTGTTCGTCGTAAGGCAGCGACAGGGCGATGTGATGCAGCGACGAGCCCGCGCCGGTCGCGGGGGCGGTGTCGTGACGGAACAGCGCCAGAACCGTGGTATGCCCGCCAAAGCCGGGCGCGATACGGAAAAACATGATGTCATCGCTGCGGTTGCCAGACAGGCGTTCCAGCCCGATGACCTCTTCATAGAAGCGGGCCATGGCCTCCATGTCGGCGCAGCGGATGGCGATTTCGCCAAGGGCGCGCGGGCGGAAAGGTGGGGTGTCGCTCATGCCCGGCATCCTGAACCCGGATTGGAACGGTGGCAAGAGGCGTCTCTGCGCGGGTCATTCGCGCGGGCCGGGAATCGTTGGAAATGGGCGCGCCCGTGTGCGAGAGTCGCGGCATTACCACCCCCCCGGGAGAATTTTCGATGCTGCGTATTGTTTTTGCCGCTCTGGCCGTATTGTCCGTTTTCTCCGGCCCCGCCCTGGCGCAGGACGGCCCCGTGCCCGACCGGCGCATCGCGATCTCGCGCAACGTCGATTTTCCCGGCGGCGACATCCGCGCCATCTTCGACACCAATTTCGAGGCCTGCGCCCGCGCCTGCCTGAGCGACGCCAGCTGCACCGCCTTCACCTTCAACGCCCGCTCCAACAGTTGCTTCCCCAAGACCGCCGCTGGCGCGCGCAGTCCCTATGAGGGGGCGCTCTCGGCCGTCGTGCTGCCGACCGGCGCGCGGGTGCTGGCCGCGGCCGCCGTCCGCCGGGCCGAGTTGGCGTTCCTGAGCGACTGGGACATCGAAAACGCCCGCGAACAGGCCGAAGGACTGGCCAACCGCCATTACGTCAACGACTGGACGGCCGAGGCGCTGCTGAACGGCGCGCGCGAGGCCCGCGCGCAGGGCAACCTCGTGGACGCGATGAAATTCGCAGGCTCCGCCCTGACGCTGACCGACGCGGCCGACCAGTGGGTCGATTACGCCGACCTCTTGCTGTCGATCCGCACCGACGACCGCAACCAGGCGCGCGCCTATCGCGGGCGGGCGCTGCTGGCGGCGATCAACGGCTACCTCCGGGCCGAGGGCGCGGCGCTGCGCGCCACCGCGCTGGGCGTCATGGCCCGCGCGCTGGAGGCCAATGACCGCGGCCGCGACATGATCCCCGCGCTGCGCCTGGCGCAGCAGCTTTCCCCGCGCGACGACCTGGCCGCGCTGCTGGAGGACGCCATCGGCAAATACGGCTTCCGCATCGCCGAGCACGAGGTCGAAAGCGACGCCGCGGCCCCCCGCATCTGCGCCGTCTTCACCGAGGATCTGGTCAAGGCCGGGGTCGATTACGCGCCCTATGTGCGCCTGCCCGAACCGGGGCTGAGCGTCGCCCACGAAGGCCGCCAGCTCTGCATCGAGGGGGTGGCGCATGGCCAGCGTTACCGCGTGACCTTCCGCGCGGGGCTGCCGGCGGCCAGCGGCGAGACGCTGGCCCGCGACGTCACCCTGACCCAGTATGTGCGCGACCGCGCGCCCTCGGTCCGCTTCCCCGGCCGGGCCTATGTGCTGCCGAAAACCGGCGAGGCGGCGCTGCCGGTGGTCACCGTGAACACCGGCAAGGTGGCGCTGGTGCTGCGCCGGGTGTCCGAGCGCAACCTGCTGCGCGCCTTCCAGGACAATTATTTCGGCCGCCCCCTCTCGGTCTGGGAGGCCGGCGATTTCGAGGGCGCGGTGGCCGAGGAGATCTGGACAGGCACCGGCGAGACCGGGATGGAGCTGAACCGCGACGTCACCACCCGCCTGCCCATGGGCGGGATCATCGGCGACCTGCCCGCCGGGATCTACGCGCTCGAGGCCCGCGTGCCCGGCGCGGACCCCTACGAGAACGCCGCCGCGATGCAGTGGTTCGTGGTCAGCGACCTCGGGTTGGCCACGCTGTCGGGGACGGACGGGCTGCATGTCTTCGTCCGCTCGCTGGCCACGGCGGGGGTGAAAGAGGGCGTCACGGTCACGCTGCTCTCCACCGCCAACCGGGTGCTGGGCGAGGCGGTGACCGATGCCGACGGCTACGCCCATTTCGCCCCTGGCCTGACCCGGGGCAGCGGCGGCGCGGCGCCGGCGCTGATCACCGCGCAGGAGGGGGAGGGCGACATCGCCTTCCTGTCGCTGACCGACCCGGCCTTCGACCTGTCGGACCGCGGCGTCGAGGGGCGCGAGCCCGCGGGGCCCATCGACGTGTTCCTGGCCACCGACCGCGGCGCCTATCGCGCGGGCGAGACGGTGCATGCCACCGCCCTGACCCGCGACGCGCAGGCCGCAGCCATCGCCGGCCTGCCGCTCACCGCGATCCTGACCCGGCCCGACGGGCTGGAATACAGCCGCCACCTGTCGCAGGGCGGCACCGCGGGCGGCCATGTCTTCGACCTGGCGCTCGGCGCGGCGGCGCCCAGGGGCACTTGGACGCTGGCCCTGCATGCCGACCCCGACGCCGCGCCGCTGGCGAGCCAGAGCTTCCTGGTCGAGGATTTCCTGCCTGAGCGCATCGATTTCGACCTCGCCCTGCCCGACGGCCCGATCCGTCCCACCGACCGGCCCGAACTGCGCCTCGAGGCGCGCTACCTGTTCGGCGCGCCGGCGGGCAACCTGGCCGTTGAGGGCGAGGTGGTGCTGGCCCCCGCCGACACGCTCGACGCCTGGCCCGGCTACCGCTTCGGGCTGCATGACGAATACATCGGCGCGCGGCTCAGCGTGCTCGACGAGGGGCTGCGCACCGACGCGGCCGGGCGGCTCGTCACCGCCATCACATTTCCCGAGACCGAGGTCTCGACCCGGCCGCTAGAGGCGCGGCTCAGCGTGCGCGTCTCCGAAGGCTCCGGCCGCCCGGTGGAGCGCCGCCTGACCCGCCGCCTGACGCCCGCCGGCGCGATGATCGGCCTCAAGCCGCGTTTCGACGGCGTGGCGCCCGAGGGCAGCGAGGCCGGGTTCGACGTGATCGGGATCGGCGCCGACGAAGCGCCGGCGCCGATGCGCGTGAAATGGACGCTCAGCCGCGTGACCACCCGCTACCAGTGGTATCAGCTCTACGGCGGCTGGAACTGGGAGCCGGTGACCACCCGCGCCCGCGTCGCCGGCGGCGAGGCGACGATGGAGGGCGGGCGGCTGGCGCTGTCGGCCCCGGTGGACTGGGGCGAATACGAGCTGACGGTCGAACGGATCGACGGTCAATACGCCGATGCCTCGCTGGCGTTCCACGCCGGCTGGTATGCGCCCGCCGACGCGACCGAGACGCCGGACACGCTGGAGCTGTCGCTGGACAAACCCGCCTATCTCCCCGGCGAGACCGCCACCCTGCGGATCGTGCCGCGCTACGCGGGCAAGGCGCTGGTCACGGTGATGTCGAACCACCTGATCGCCATGCGGCCGGTCGATCTGGCCGAGGGCGAGAACATCGTCACCCTGCCGGTGACCGATGAGTGGGGCGCGGGCGCCTATGTCAGCGCCACGCTGATCCGCCCGATGGACGCGCCCGCGGGCCGCAATCCGGCGCGCGCGCTGGGACTGGCCTACGCGCAGGTCGATCCCGGCGCGCGTCAGCTCAGCGCCGCCTTCGACGTGGCCGAGGAGGCCGCCCCGCGCGCCCCGCTGGAGGTGGCGCTGAGGGTCGATGGCGTGACGCCCGGCGAGAAGGCCTATGCCACCATCGCCGCGGTGGATGTGGGCATCCTGAACCTGACGGGTTTCGACAGCCCCGATCCCTCGGGCCATTATTTCGGCCAGCGCAAGCTGGGCGTGGGGATGCGCGACCTTTACGGCCGGCTGATCGACGGGATGACGGGCGTGATGGGCGCGGTGCGCTCGGGCGGCGACGCGGGCGCGCAGATGCGGACGCAGGCCCCGCCCCCGACGGAGGAACTGGTCGCCTATTTCTCCGGCCCCGTCACCGTGGGCGCCGACGGCTATGCGCGCGCCTCATTCGACCTGCCCGCCTTCAACGGCACGGTGCGGCTGATGGGGGTGGCCTGGTCGAAGACCGGCGTGGGGCAGGCCGAGGCGGAGGTTCTGGTGCGCGACCCGGTGGTGGTGACGGCCAGCCTGCCGCGCTTCCTCGCGCCGGGCGACCGTTCGCGCCTTCTGCTGGAGATCGTGCACGCCACCGGGCCTGCCGGCCGGATGGGGCTGGATGTCGCGGCCGAGGGCGTGACGCTCGATGCCGCGGCCATCCCCTCGGGGGTGACGCTGACCGAGCAGAGCAAGGCCACGCTGTCGATCCCGGTGACGGCGGACGAGACCGGCGTCCAGACCCTGCGCGTGGCGCTGACCACGCCCGACGGGCGGGTGCTGACCAAGGAACTGAGCCTGCCGGTCCAGGTCAACGACCCCGAAACCACGCGCAGCAGCCGCTTCACGCTTGGCGCCGGGCAGAGCTTCAGCTTCGGCGCCGATGTCTTCGCCGGGCTGCTCCCCGGCACGGGCCAGGCGACGCTGGCCATCGGCCCGCTCGCGCGGCTCGACGCGCCGGGCCTGCTGCGGATGCTCGACACCTATCCCTATGGCTGCACCGAGCAGATCACCTCGCAAGCGATGCCGCTGCTCTATCTGTCCTCGGTGGCCGAGGCGATGGGGCTGGCCAGCCGCGACACCACGCGCGAGCGCATCGCGCAATCCATCGACGCGGTGCTGGCGAACCAGTCGGCGGGCGGCGCCTTTGGCCTGTGGCACCCGGATTCGGGGGATTTCTGGCTGGATGCCTATGTCACCGATTTCCTCAGCCGGGCGCGTGCCGAAGGGGCGGACGTGCCTCAGACGGGGTTCCGCCTGGCGATGGACAACCTGCGCAACAGGGTAAACTACGCCCCCGATTTCGACGAGGGCGGCGAGGATATCGCCTATGCGCTGATGGTGCTGGCGCGCGAAGGCGCGGCGGCGATCAGCGACCTGCGCTATTACGCCGACGTCAAGGCGGACGCCTTCGCCACGCCGCTGGCCAAGGCGCAGCTGGGCGCGGCGCTGGCCTCCTATGGCGACCAGACCCGCGCCGACGCGATGTTCGCCCGCGCCGCCCGGCAGATGGCGGCCGAGATCGCCGGCGGCGAGCCCGCGCTGTGGCGCGCCGATTACGGCACCGCGCGGCGCGACGCGGCGGCGGTGCTGACGCTGGCCGCCGAGGCCGGCAGCGCGGCGGTCGATCGCGAAAGCCTCGCGGCCTATGCCGCGGGCGGGCCGCAGGCGCGCTCCACCCAGGAGGCGATGTGGACGCTGATGGCCGCCAACGCGCTGATCGACCGCGCGGGCGCGGCGGGCTTCACTATCGACGGGGCGCCGGCCACCGGGCCGCTGGTGCGGATGCTGGAGGACGACGCCGCGGTGCCGGTGGCGTTCCGGAACGGCAGCGGGCGCGACGCGCAGCTGACGCTGACCACCTTCGGCGTGCCGGCGCAGCCCGAACCCGCGGGCGGGCGCGACTACGCGATCAGCCGCAGCTACTACACGCTGGAGGGGCACCCGGTTGACCCCTCCACCGTCGCCGCCGGCACCCGGCTGGTCACGGCGCTGCGGATCGACCCCTTCACCGATACCGAAGCGCGGCTGATGGTCAGCGACCCGCTGCCCGCGGGGTTCGAGATCGACAACCCCAGCCTTTTGCGCGGCGGCGACATCCGGGCGCTCGACTGGCTGGAGCCCTTTGACGGCGCCAACCGGACCGAGTTCCGGCAGGACCGCTTCCTCGCCGCGCTGGACTGGGGACAGGCCGAGCCGTTCACGCTGGCCTATATCGTGCGCGCCACCGCGCCGGGCAGCTATCACCACCCGGCGGCCTCGGTCGAGGACATGTATCGCCCCGACCGCCGCGCCTGGACCGACGCCGGTCGGGTGACCGTCACCGAATGAGGGCGCGCGCCCTTTTTCTGGCGGTGGGGCTGCTTTACGCCGCCGCCGCGGCGCGCGACCGCTTCGACGCCTGGATCGAGGCGACAGCGTTCCCGCCGCTGATCGCCGAAACCTCCACCGAGGTTCTCGCGCGCGACGGCGCGCTCTTGCGCGCCTATACGGTGGCCGACGGGCGCTGGCGGCTGGCGGTCAGCCTCGATGCCGTCGAACCGCTCTATCTGCGCATGCTGATCGCCTATGAGGACAAGCGGTTTTTCAGCCACCCCGGCGTGGATGCGCTGGCCCTCACGCGGGCCGTGGCGCAGGCGGCGTGGAACGGGCGGATCGTCTCGGGCGGCTCGACCCTGACCATGCAGGTGGCGCGCCTGCTGGAGGACAGCGGCACCGGCCAGTGGAAGGGCAAGATCCGGCAGGCCCGCCTGGCGCTGGCGCTGGAGCGGGAGTTGAGCAAGCAGCAGATCCTGGCCCTCTATCTCAACCGCGCGCCCTTCGGCGGCAACCTCGAAGGCGTGCGCGCCGCCACCCGCGCCTATTTCGGCAAGGAGCCCGCCCGCCTGACCCCGGCCGAGGCCGCGCTGCTGGTCGCCCTGCCCCAGGCCCCCACCGCGCGCCGTCCCGACCGATACCCCGACCGCGCCGCGCGGGGCCGCGACCGGGTGCTGGAACGGATGGAACGCGCGGGCGTTCTGAGCGGCGCACAGGCACAGAGCGCCCGGCGCGCGCCGGTGCCGCGCGCGCGCCACCCTTTCCCCGCGCTGGCGCCGCATATGGCCGACCGCGCCCTGGCCGCGAACCCCACCGCGCCGCTGCACCGGCTGACGATCGACGCCACGCTCCAGGCCCAGCTGGAGGCGCTGGCCGCCCGCGCCGTGCTGGGGCGGGGCGCGGCGCTGTCGGCGGCGATCCTCGTCGCCGATCACCGCAGCGGCGAGATCCTGGCCTCGGTCGGCGCGCCCGATTTCACCGACAGCGCGCGGCGCGGTTATGTGGACATGACGCAGGCGCCGCGCTCGCCCGGATCGACGCTGAAGCCGCTGGTCTATGGCCTGGCCTTCGACGAGGGGCTCGCGCATCCCGAAACGCTGATCGAGGATCGGCCCACCGCCTTCGGCCAATACCGCCCCGTCAATTTCGACGGGCAGTATCGCGGCACGATCCGCCTGCGCGAGGCGTTGCAGCAATCGCTGAACATTCCCGTCGTCGCGCTGACCGAGGCGCTGGGCCCGGCCCGGCTGATGGCCCATCTGCGGCGCGCGGGCATGACGCCGGAACTGCCCGGCGACACCCCGGGCCTCGCCGTCGCGCTGGGCGGGCTCGGCGTCACGCTGGAGGACCTCGCGCGCCTCTATGCCGCGCTTGCCAACGGCGGCCGGCCGGTGCCGCTCAGCTGGCGGGCCGATGCCACGCCCGGCGCGCCGGGCCCGCGCGTGCTGTCACCCGAGGCCGCCTGGCAGGTCGCCGACATCCTGCGCGGCACCCCCGCGCCGCCCGCCGCGCCGCAGGGCGTTCTGGCGTTCAAGACCGGCACCTCCTACGGCCACCGCGACGCCTGGGCGGTGGGCTTCGACGGCGCGCATGTGGTTGCGGTGTGGATGGGCCGCGCCGATGGCACGCCGGTGCCCGGCGCCTTCGGCGGGGAACTGGCCGCGCCGGTGCTGTTCGAGGCTTTCGCCCGGCTCAAGCCGCGGCCGGTTCCCCTGCCCCCGCCGCCGCCCGCGGTGCTGCTGGTGTCCAACGCGGAACTGCCGCAACCCCTGCGCCGCTTCCGCCCGCGCGACGCGGTGTTTGCGCCCATGCCCGGGGGGCCTGAACTGGCCTTTCCGCCCGATGGGGCCGAAATGGCGCTGGAGGGCAGCGATCTGGTGGTTAAGCTGCGCGACGGCACACCGCCCTTCACCCTGCTCCTCGACGGCAGGCCCGCGCTGACCGGCCTGCGCGAGCGCGAGGTCACCTTGCCCGCGCCGGGGCCGGGTTTCGTTACCCTTTTGGTGATCGACGCCAACGGGCTGGCGGCGCGGGCGCGGATCAGGCTGCGGTGATGTGGCGATTGGTCAGCGTCTGGCCCGGCGGTCATGCCGGGCCCAAGCGCCACCGCCTCAGATCCGCTCGATCGCCAGCGCGATGCCCTGCCCACCGCCGATGCACATGGTGATCAGGCCGCGCCGGCCGCCGGTGCGCTCCAGCTCATACATTGCCTTGACGGTGAGGATCGCACCGGTCGCACCCACCGGATGGCCCAGCGCGATGGCGCCGCCGTTGGGGTTGACCCTGGCCGGGTCGAGCCCCAGCGCGCGGTTCACCGCGATGGCCTGGGCGGCGAAGGCCTCGTTCGATTCGACCACGTCGAAATCGCCGGCCTTGAGCCCGGTGCGCGCCAGCAGCGCCTCCACCGCCGGGATCGGGCCGATCCCCATCACCTCGGGGCGCACGCCGGCATGGGCGTAGCCGATGACGCGCGCGCGCGGGGTCAGACCGGCGGCATCGGCCGCCTCGGCGCGGGCGAGCACCAGCGCGGCGGCGCCATCATTGATGCCGCTGGCATTGCCCGCGGTCACCGTCCCGTCCTTCTGGAAGACCGGGCGCAGGCCGGCCAGCGCCTCGACCGTGGTGGCCTTGGGGTGCTCGTCGGTGTCGAAGGCGACCGTGTCGCGCTTCACCTTCACCTCGACGGGAACGATCTGGTCCTTGAAGCGGCCTTCGGCGATGGCGCGCGCCGCGCGCACCTGGCTTTCCAGCGCGAAGGCGTCCTGATCGGCGCGGCTGATACCGTGCCCGGCCGCCACGTTCTCGGCGGTGACGCCCATGTGGCCGGTGCCGAAGGGGCAGCTCAGCGCGCCCAGCATCATGTCCTGCGCGCCTGCGTCGCCCATCTTCTGGCCCCAGCGGGCGGCGGGCAGGATGTAGGGCGAGCGGCTCATGCATTCGGCGCCGCCCGCCAGGCCGAAATCGGCATCGCCCAGCATCAGCGACTGCACCACCGACACGATCGCCTGCGCACCCGAACCGCAGAGCCGGTTGACATTCATCGCCGGCGCGCCCTCAGGCACGCCCGCCTGCATGGCGGCGACGCGCGACAGATACATGTCGCGCGGCTCGGTGTTGATGATATGGCCGAAGGCGACATGGCCGATCCGCGCGCCCTCGACCCCCGCGCGCTCCAGCGCGGCGCGGGCGGCGACGGTGCCCAGCTCGATCGGCGGGGTGCCGGCGAGCGACCCGCCGAAGGTGCCGATGGCGGTGCGCGCGCCGGAAAGGATGACGATATCGCTCATGGGGGCCTCCCGATTGTCCCGTTGTCTGGCGCGCAGCCTAATCGGCGCGAACGGCGCGGCACAGGAAAACGTCACGTCGCACAGCGCCCGCAAAGCGGCTGTGCAAGCCCCCGCAACTGTGTATCCTGCCCGCGAAGGAGGCCAGGATGACCTATGACTACCGCCCCTATCCCTATGCCAGGCCGCCGGGGCTGAGCGCGCCGGAACCGGCCCGGCAGGTGATCATCGTGGGCGCGGGGCCGGTCGGTTTGGCGATGGCGATCGAGCTGGCGAACCATGGCGTGGCCTCGGTGGTTCTGGACGACAACAACGTGGTTTCCATGGGCTCGCGCGCGATCTCATGGTCGCGCCGCAGCCTTGAGATCTTCGACCGGCTGGGCATCGCGGAGCGGGTGATGGACAAGGCCGTTCCGTGGCGGCGCGGGCGCATGTTCCGCGGCGAGACGGAGCTGTTCCGCACCGACCTGCAGACACAGACCGAGGCCGAGGGCATCGCCGATGGCCATGCCTTTCCGGTCTTCGCCAACCTCCAGCAATATTACGTCGAGGAATACCTGATCGAGCGCATCGACGCGCTGGACCTCGTCGATCTGCGCGTGCGCAACCGCGTCCTCGCCGTCGAGCAGAGCGACGACGGCGCCCATGTCACGGTCGAGACCCCCGACGGCGACTACGGGCTGCGCGCCGAGTATGTGATCGCCTGCGACGGGGTGCGCTCGTCGATCCGGTCTCGGCTGAAGCTGGAATTCGAGGGCGTGCAGTTCGAGGACCGCTTCGTCATCGCCGATCTGGAGATGGAGACTGACCTGCCCGCCGAGCGGCAGTTCTGGTTCGAGCCGCCCTTCCACGACGGGCGCACCGCCCTGCTGCACAAGCAGCCCGACAACCTGTGGCGGCTGGATTTGCAGCTGAACCCCGATGACGACGCGGAGGAGGCGGTCAAGCCCGACCATCTGCGCCCGCGCATCGCGGCCATGCTGGGGCACGGGAATTTCCGGCTGGACTGGGTCAGCCTCTATTCCTTCCAGTGCCGCAGGCTGGCGGATCTCGTGCATGGGCGGCTGATCTTCGCAGGCGACGCGGCGCATGTGGTCTCGCCCTTCGGGGCGCGCGGCGGCAACGGCGGGCTGCAGGACGTGGACAACCTCGGCTGGAAGCTGGCCGCAGTGCTCCAGGGCCGGGCCGCGCCAGACCTGCTGGAAAGCTACGACCGCGAGCGCGGGCTGGCGGCCGACGCCAATCTGCGCAGCGCGGCGCGCACCGCGCGTTTCATGAGCCCCGCGCCGGGGGCCGAGCGGCTGTTCCGCGACCAGGTTCTGGCGCTGGCCGCCAAGGCCAGCTTCGCCCGGCCGATGGTCGATTCAGGCCGCCTGTCGGTGCCCTGCCGCTTTCCCTCTTCGGGCGCCGACGATTCGCGCCTGCCGCGCGCGTCGCGGCCCGGCTCGGTCGCGCCCGACGCGCCGCAGGGCAATGGCTGGCTGCTGCCGGAACTGGCGGGCGAGCCGGCCCTGCTGGCGCTGGGTGGCGCGGCGCCCGATCTCGGCCTGCGCGTGATCGAGGCCGAACTGAACGAGGCCACCCGCGCCCGCTATCTGGGCGAGGCCGACCAAGCACTCTACCTGATCCGGCCCGACCAGGTGGTCGCCGCCCGCTGGGTCGCGGCCGAGACCGCCGCCATCACCGCCGCCATCACCGCCATGTGGGAGGGACGCCCGTGAAACTGATCGACACCCCCAACCTGCCCGACCCGGACGGGTTCTACGAAGAGTTGCTGGACGCCCATAAGGGGCTCAGCGCCACCGAAACCGCCGCGCTGAACGCGCAGCTGGTGCTGATCCTGGCCAACCATATCGGCGACCGCGAGATCCTGAGCCAGGCGATCGCGCTGGCCCGGCAGGGATGAGCGCAATGCGCGCGCGGGACCGTCGCGACACAGGCTCACTGCCATGAAGCTGGAGGATTTCGCGCCCTTTTCCGAGGCCGAGCAGACGCTCATCGACGAATGCGCGGATCCCGAGCGGATCACCTTCGGCGATGGCGAGCTGCCCGCCGGGGACGACAGCGCGCCCTGCCTGCGCGCGGGGCTCGTCCGGCTGATCCTGCTGGGCGGGGCCGGCGCGCCAGTGCTGCACGACAAGGGCCTGCGCCTGCGCGGGGCGCGGCTGACCGGGGTGCTCGACCTGCAGGGCTGCGACTGCCCGCATGACATCACCTTCTCGGAGTGCCGGCTCGACGAGGCGCTGAACCTGGTCAACGCGCGGCTGAAGGGGCTGCATTTCAGCGGCAGCGCCCTAGCCGGGCTGGCCGCCGACAACGCCAGTTTCACGGGCAGCCTGTTCCTGCGCGACGGCAGCGTCAGCCGGGGCGAGATCAGCCTCGCCGGGGCGCGGCTGGGGGGCGATCTGCAACTTTGCGGGGCCGAGATCCACAGCGACGGGCAGGACGCCCTGTTCGCGCCCGCGCTGAACGTCGAGGGCTCGGTCTTTCTCGGCAACTACCCCTATACCGACGGCGACACCGCCCTGGTCACGCAGGGCATGCTGTTCCTGTCCTCGATCCATGTGGGCCATGACCTCTTCGTGTCGAACACCGCGATCACGCCCACCGAGACCGCGCTGGGCAGCCCGATGTTCGGTGCGACCGAGGCCCACGGCCACGATGTCGCCCTGTCGCTGGAGCGCGCCCGGGTCGGCGGGCTTCTCTATCTGCGCGCCAACCGGATCACCCGCGGCATCGTCAGCCTCGCCGGGGCCGAGGTGGCGCAGCTCACCGACGAGCCCTCCGGCCCCGGCGCCGCCCACCCGATCCGGCTGGATGGCTTCCGCTACCACGATTTCTCGCGCTCCGCCGATACCGCGGTGCAGGCGCGGCTGGACTGGCTCGCCCGCCGGCCCGTGGACACGCCCTTCACCAGCCAGCCCTATGTGCATCTCGCCGATGTGCTGACCCGTATCGGCCACCGCGAGGACGCGCGCACCGTGCTGATGCACAAGGAACGCCTGCTGCATGCCGAGAACCGCCGCCTGCTGATGGCCGAACGCGGCCAGGGGCTGGGCTGGGCCGCGGCCTGGGCCAGCGACGCGCTGCTGCGGGTGACGATCGGCTACGGCTACCGCCCGGTGCGCGCGCTGGTGATGGCGGCGGCGATGATCGCGGCGCTGGGCTGGTTCTATGACCAGTGCTGGCGCGCGGGCGACATGGCGCCGAATTCCGGCCCCATCCAGACCTCCGCCCCCTGGATCGACGCCACGCGCAGCCACCCGGAGAATCCCGGCGCCTTCTGGTCGCGGCCCGGGCAGGCCGGGCAGGACTGGGAGACCTTCCATCCCTATGCCTATGCCGCCGACCTGTTCATTCCGCTGCTGCAACTGGGGCAGCAGGCGGGCTGGGCCCCCTCGACCACGCGCTCGCCCTGGGGGCGGGTCGGCTGGTGGCTGCGCTGGGTGGCCGAGGCGGTGGGCTGGGTCGTCACCGCGCTGGGCGCCGCCGCCATCACCGGGGTGATCCGGCGGGACTGACGCGACCGGGCCGCGGGTTCAGGATTTGCGGAAGACCCAGCGCGGCGGGCGGATCGCGCGGCGCCCCTCTTCGGTCAGCTCGAACACCGCGCCGCCCTCGATCACCACCGCCGAGACCGGCCCGCCATAGGCCGCCCCGGTGTCGAGGTTCAGCCGGTTGCCGTAATGGGTGACGCGCTCCACCGGGGTGTGGCCATGCACGATCAGCGCGCCGTGGTCGCGCCGGTCGTCGTGGAATTCGCCGCGGATCCAGACGAGATCGTCCTCGGACTGCTCCGCCAGCGCCAGGCCGGGACGGATGCCCGCGTGGCAAAAGAATACCCCGTCGCGCGCGTAGCTGGGGCGCAGACCCTCCAGCAGGGCGACATGCGCCGGCGGCACGAGGCGACGCGCCTCTTCGTGGATCTCCTCCGCCGGGCGGTCCGGACTGACATCCACGCCGTAGGAGGCCAGCGTCGCGCGCCCGCCGATGCGGTCCTCCAGCCAGTGCAGGTCGGGGCGGCGCGGATCGCGCTCCTCGGGCGCGCGCAGGAACAGCGCCATCATCCGGTCGTGATTGCCCTTCAGAAGCACCCAGTTCCGCCCCTCGGCCAGCCCCTGCAGCAGGAACGCCAGCACGCCGCGACTGTCAGGTCCGCGATCCACATAATCGCCGAGATGGACCACCGGCGCCACCTCGTCGCCCAGCCGTGCGCGGTCGGCCGCGATCCGGCGGTGCACCTCGCGCAGGTGGTCGAGATGCCCGTGGCTGTCACCGATGGCATAGCTGCGCATGTTGCCCCCTTGCCGAAATGGAACGGCCCGCCGCAGTGATGCGACGGGCCGTCCGGCGTTTCAAGTCCTTAGCCCTCAGAGGTCGAAGGACAGCGGGCGCACCTGCACGAAGAGGCCGGTCTTGCGCAGCTCGTCCAGCACGTCCTCGGGCAGCGGGTTGTCGAGGTAGAGCAGCGCGATCGCGCTCTCGCCCACGCCGGTCCGGCCCAGGGTGAAGTTGGCGATGTTCACGCCATGCGCGCCCATGGTCGCGCCCAGCGCGCCGATGATGCCCGGCACGTCGCGGTTGGTGGTGTAGAGCATGTGATGGCCGATCTCGGCGTCGATGTTGATGCCCTTGATCTGGATGAAGCGCGGCTTGCCGTCCGAGAACACCGTGCCCGCGATCGAACGCTCGCGCGTGTCGGTGACCACGGTCAGCTTGACATAGCCCTCGAACACGCCGGACTTGCCCTGCGTGGTGCGCGAGATCTTGATGCCCTTGTCCGCGGCGATCACCGGGGCCGAGACCATGTTCACATCCGGGTTGGCGGGCTTCATCACGCCGGCGATCGCGGCGCAGTTCAGTGCGTCGAGGTTCATCTCGGCGGCGTAGCCGTCATAGAGGATGTTGATCGCCTTGATCGGCTCGTCGGTCATCTGGCCGATGAAGGCGCCCAGGTGGCCGGCCAGCTTGATCCAGGGGCCCATCACCTTGGCCTCCTCGGCGGTGACCGAGGGCATGTTCAGCGCGTTCTGCACGGCGCCGGTCAGCAGGTAGTCGGCCATCTGCTCGGCCACCTGCAGGGCGACGTTCTCCTGCGCCTCGGTGGTGGCCGCGCCCAGGTGCGGGGTGCAGACCACGTTGGGCAGGTTGAACAGCGGGTTCTCGGTGGCCGGCTCCTCGGAGAACACGTCGAAGGCGGCGCCGGCGACATGGCCGTCCTTCAGCATCTCGGCCAGGGCCACTTCGTCCACGAGGCCGCCGCGGGCGCAGTTGATGATGCGCACGCCCTTCTTGGTCTTGGCCAGGTTCTCGCGGCTCAGGATGTTGCGGGTGCTGTCGATCAGCGGCACATGCAGGGTGATGAAGTCGGAACGCTTCAGCAGCTCGTCCAGCTCGACCTTCTCGACGCCCATCTTGTCGGCCTTCTCCTGGCTGAGGAAGGGGTCGTAGGCGACGACCTTCATCTTCAGGCCGAGCGCCCGGTCGCAGACGATGCCGCCGATGTTGCCGGCGCCGATCACGCCCAGCACCTTGCCGGTCAGCTCGACACCCATGAATTTCGACTTTTCCCACTTGCCCGCATGGGTCGAGGCGCTGGCCTCGGGGATCTGGCGGGCGACGGCGAACATCATGGCGATGGCGTGCTCGGCGGTGGTGATCATGTTGCCGAAGGGGGTGTTCATGACGATCACGCCCTTCTTGGAGGCGGCCACCTTGTCGACGTTGTCGGTGCCGATGCCGGCGCGGCCGACGACCTTGAGGTTGGTGGCGGCCTCCAGAACCTTTTCGGTCACCTTGGTGGCCGAACGGATGGCAAGACCGTCATAGTTGCCGATCACCTCCAGCAGCTTTTCCTTGTCCTTGCCGATCGAGGGGTCGAAATCGACCTCGATGCCACGGTCGCGGAAGATCTGGACGGCGGTTTCGGAGAGCTTGTCGGAGACGAGAACTTTGGGAGCCATTTTCGTGGTCCTTTGGAATATGGAATGGGGGTGGGTGCGCGCCATCGCGCACCCTGCATGTCAGTCCTGCGCGGGCGGGCCCGCGCGCGGCTTATGCCTGAGCGGCGATCTCGGTCTCGAAGGCCCAGTTCAGCCAGGGCATCAGCGCCTCGATGTCCGAGGTCTCGACCGTGCCGCCGCACCAGATGCGCAGGCCGGCGGGCGCGTCGCGATAGGCGCCGATGTCATAGGCCACGCCCGCACCCTCCAGCCGCTTGGCCACGGCCTTGGCAAAGGCGGCGCCGTCGGCGATGCGGTCGTCGGTGAACTTCAGGCAGACCGAGGTGTTCGAGCGCGTCGCCGGGTCAACGGCGAGGAAGTCGATCCAGTCATGCTCGGCCACGAATTTCCCGATCACGGCGGTATTGGCGTCGGCGCGCGCGATCAGGCCCTTCAGCCCGCCCACCGATTTCGCCCAGTCCAGCGCAACGAGGTAATCCTCGACCGCCAGCATCGACGGCGTGTTGATGGTCTCGCCCACGAAGATGCCCTCGATCAGCTTGCCGCCCTTGGTCAGGCGGAAGATCTTGGGCAGCGGCCAGGCGGGGGTGTAGCTTTCCAGACGCGCCACCGCGCGGGGGGAGAGGATCAGCATGCCATGCGCCGCCTCGCCGCCCAGCACCTTCTGCCACGAGAAGGTGGTGACATCGAGCTTGTCCCAGGGCAGCTCCATCGCGAAGGCGGCCGAGGTGGCGTCGCAGATGGTCAGGCCCGCGCGGTCGGCGGGGATGAAATCGCCGTTCGGCACGCGGACACCGCTGGTGGTGCCGTTCCAGGTGAAGACCACATCATTATCGAAATCGACCGAGGCGAGGTCGACGATCTCGCCGTATTCGGCGGTCTTGACATCGGCGTCGATCTTGAGCTGCTTGACGACATCGGTGACCCAGCCGGCGCCGAAGCTTTCCCAGGCCAGCATCTCGGCCTTGCGCGCGCCCAGCAGCGACCACAGCGCCATTTCCACGGCGCCGGTGTCCGAGGCGGGCACGATGCCGATGCGGTAGTCGGCGGGGATGCCGAGGATCTCGCGGGTGGTCTCGATCGCGGCCTTCAGCTTGGCCTTGCCCACGGCGGCGCGGTGCGAACGGCCCAGCGGCGCGTCGGCGAGCTTGTCGAGAGAGAATGTGGGGATTTTGGCGCAGGGGCCCGAGGAAAAACGCGGATTGGCCGGCCGCGCGGCCGGAGCTTCGATAGCCATTGCTGGTATCCTTCCAGATATATGCCCCTCGTTGGGGAGGGGTGTCCCACGGACGCAGATACGGGGCTTTCTGCGCTGGCACAAGCGGGAAAGCTGCGATATTGCGCCGCGTGAACGCCTGAAACCGCCCTCTTTGTCCACTATCGGAAACCCACCCATGTTCACCGCAACCCTTCTGTCCGCCCCCACCGCCCGCAATCTCGAGGCCGCGCTGGTCGAATCGCTGCGCAATGCCTGGGGCGGCGGCGACGCGGTCTGGCTGGCGCCCGACGAGGCGGCGGAGTTCGACCTGCCGCAGCTGCCCGACAACCGCTGGCCGGTCTGGGAGGAGATGCAGAAGCTCGGCATCGATCTGGTGATCCAGCCCGCCGAGGGACGGAAGAAGAAGATGCTGATCGCCGACATGGACAGCACCATGATCCAGCAGGAATGCATCGACGAACTGGCCGTGGTGGCCGGGATCGGCCCCCGCGTGGCCGAGATCACCGCCCGCGCCATGAACGGCGAGCTGGATTTCGAGGGCGCGCTGCGCGAGCGCGTGGGCCTGCTGAAAGGGCTCGACGCCGGTGTGATCGACCGGGTGCTGAAAGACCGCATCACCTTCATGCCCGGCGGCCGCGCGCTGGTCGCCACCATGAAGGCCGCGGGCGGCTACGCGGTGCTGGTCTCGGGCGGGTTCACCAATTTCGCGGCCAGGGTGGCGGCGGATCTGGGCTTCGACGAGCACCGCGCCAACACCCTGCTGATCGAGGACGGCCGGCTCACCGGCGAGGTGGCCGAGCCGATCCTCGGCCGCGAGGCCAAGGTCGCGGCGCTGAATGAGGTCAGCGCGCGGCTGGGGCTGGGCCATGATTCGGTCATGGCCGTGGGCGACGGCGCGAATGACCTCGGCATGCTGGGGCTGGCGGGCGCGGGCGTGGCGCTGCACGCGAAGCCCAAGGTGGCCGCGCAATGCGACATCCGCATCAACCACGGCGACCTGAGCGCGCTGCTCTATATCCAGGGCTACGCCCGGGACGCCTTCGCCGCCTGAGCTAGCGCAGCGCGGCGGCGGGGCGGATCATCCCGGTCTCGATGCCGCGCCAGTTGCGGACCGGCGCATCCATGCGCCGGCGGGTCGCCGGGTGAAAGGGGTCGAGCACCCCGAGCTTCACCAGCAGCGCGGCGATGGCGCATTCGCTGGCGCGCGTGGCGCCGTCCACGATCTTCAGCGCGATGCCCAGCTTGTGCTCGGGCAGCATGGCCACGAACACCGCCTCGGCCCCGGTCTTGAGCGCGACGCGGCCGTCCATGGCGCGCATCAGCTCGGTGCAGGCACGGCCCTCGCCCGCGACCAGCTCGGGAAAGGCGCGCATCGCGTCGCGCAGCCGCGCCGCGGCGCGTTCGCGGCCGGAGCCGCCGTCGATATCCGCCCCTGCGAAAAAGCCCATCGCGCGGGCCAGCCCGTGCACGGTGGTGGCGAAATTCGGGGCCGAGCAGCCGTCGATGCCGAAACCGGGGCTGTCCATGCCGGTCACGTCCTCGAAGGCCTCGCGCACGGCGCGCTGCACGGGATGGGCGGGATCGACATATTCCGGCCCCGCGCCCAGATGCCGGGCCAGGGTCAGAAAGCCCGAATGCTTGCCCGAGCAGTTGTTGTGCCACTGGCAGGGCTGGCCGCCGGCACGGATCATGGCGTTGCGGGTGTCGGTGTCGCGGGGCACCTCGGCGCCGCAGCGGAAGGCCTCATCGCCCAGCCCCAGTTCATCAAGCCAGCTCCGCACCATGTCGGTGTGGATCGGCGCGCCCTGGTGCGAGGCGCAGGACAGCGCCAGCCGGTCCTCGCCCAGCCCGAAGGCCGCGGCCGCGCCGCTTTCGACCAGCGGCAGCGCCTGGATCATCTTGGCCGAGCTGCGCGGCAGAATCACCGCGTCCGGGTCGCCCCAGGCATGCACGATGTTGCCCTCCGCGTCGCAGATCACCGCATGCCCTCTGTGCCGCGATTCCAGGAACTCGCCACGCCAGACCTCGACCATCTCCACCGCTTGCGCCATCTCGTCCTCTTTCCTCACGCATGCGCGATTTTCTGCCAACGGGGCTTTCAAAAATCGGCTGGTTTACGTTAGTCTCCGGCATATCGAGTTGAAATGCACGCCGCCACCGGAAAAGGTGCGCTAAACGGCCAGACGGGGCGTGCGACAGAGGCAACGGCAGCTGGAGGCTGTGAGACATATGACATCTTGGATGCGACGCGGAATTGCCGGGGGACTGCTGGCGCTGACCGCCTTCGCGGTGCAGGCGCAGGAATCGACCAACCGGGTCGCCGCGAAAACCGACTGGTCCGTCTTCGTCGAGGACGACCCGACCGAATGCTGGGGCGTTTCCAGCCCCAAGGAAACCGTGAACATGCGCGACGGCCGCGTCGTGGCGGTGCGCCGCGGCGACATCCTGCTGTTCGTTACCTTCCGGCCCGGTTCGGGCGTGGCGGGCGAGATCTCCTTCACCGGCGGCTATCCCTTCGCCGAAGGCTCGACCGTGCAGATGGTGATCGGCGACCAGACCTTCGAGCTGTTCACGCAGAACTCCCGCGACGACAGCGGCGAGCTGGTCGGCTACGCCTGGCCCGCCTCCGCTTCCGACGACGCAAAGATCCTGACCGCGATGAAGCGCGGCGCGGCGGCCGAGCTGACCGCGCGCTCCAGCCGCGGCACCGTCACCAAGGACACGTTCTCGTTGCTCGGCTTCACCGCAGCGATGGAAGAGGCCGAGGCCCGCTGCGGCAGCTGACGCGCCGCGCATGAGACCGTGGCCATCGGCCGGCGTTTCTGAAACCAGGGCAGCGCCCGCCGAATTGGGGGCGGGTTGGGCGCCGCCCGGCGCAAGCGCCGGGCCGCAGCCCTGACCGACGCGCCCGCCACGTCCCTGGCGCCCCGCCCCATGTCCAGACGAGAGCGCCTTGCGGCCGCCTCCTATTTATTTGCGCCGGCGAATCCTATATGTAAGCCCGCTATTCCCTTGGAGACGCGCGACATGACGGCCACGGCCCCGATCACACAGGATGTTGTCACGATCCCCCGCAAGCTGCCGGAGGGTGAGAAGGTGAACCTTGTCGGCCTCACCCGCGACAAGCTGCGCGAGGCGCTGATCGCCGCCGGCACGCCGGAAAAACAGGCAAAGATGCGCGTGAACCAGATCTGGCAGTGGATCTACCAGAAGGGCGTGCGCGATTTCGACGACATGACCAACCTGGCCAAGGATTACCGCGCGAAACTGGCCGAGCATTTCGTGATCCAGGTGCCCGAGGTGGTGTCGAAACACGTCTCGGCCGACGGAACGCGCAAATACCTGGTGCGGATCGCCGGCGGGCACGAGGTGGAGGTGGTCTACATCCCCGAAACCGATCGCGGCACGCTCTGCGTCAGCTCGCAGGTGGGCTGCACGCTGACCTGCTCCTTCTGCCACACCGGCACGCAGAAACTGGTGCGCAACCTGACCGCGGGCGAGATCGTGGGTCAGATCATGGTCGCGCGCGACGATCTCGGCGAATGGCCCGAGCCCGGCGAAGGCAGCGGCGAGCGCCCGCGCCTGGTTTCCAACATCGTTTTGATGGGCATGGGCGAGCCGCTCTATAATTTCGAGAACGTCCGCGACGCGATGAAGATCGCCATGGATGGCGAGGGCATCTCGCTTTCCCGCCGCCGGATCACGCTTTCGACCTCGGGCGTGGTGCCCGAAATCGCCCGCACCGCCGAAGAGATCGGCTGCATGCTGGCGGTCTCCTTCCACGCCACCACAGACGAGGTGCGCGACAAGCTGGTGCCGATCAACAAGCGCTGGAACATCGAGGCGCTGCTGGAGGCGCTGCGGGCCTATCCGAAACTGTCGAACTCGGAACGCATCACCTTCGAATATGTGATGCTGAAGGGTGTGAACGACAGCGACGAGGACGCACGCCGTCTGGTCAAGCTGATCTCGGGCATCCCGGCCAAGATCAACCTCATCCCCTTCAACGAATGGCCCGGCGCGCCCTACCAGCGCTCCGACTGGGAACGGATCGAGGCCTTCGCCGACATCGTCTACAAGGCCGGCTACGCCTCGCCCATCCGCACCCCGCGCGGCGAGGACATCATGGCCGCCTGCGGACAGCTGAAATCCGCGACCGAGCGCGCCCGCAAGTCGCGCCGCGAGATCGAGGCCGAGGCGGGGCTGGGCTGAGGCGCCCCGGCGCGCTTGCGCCACGCCCGCCGCCTCCCGACCCTGACGGCCATGCGGACCGTGGCGGGGGGCGATCGGCCACGCCGAATGCGATCACAGCCATCCGGGCGGGAGCGGTTCTGACGGCGCTCGGCCTCCTGCCGGCGCCCGCCCGCGCCTGCGACGTGCCGGGCAACCTCGCCGAGATGCGCCGCGCCGTGACCGACCTCACCAACGCGCAGCAACGGCTGGCGGGCCTGCCCGCCTTCGGGCGCGACGAAAGGCTCGGCCGGGCCATGCAGGGCCATGCCTGCCGGATGGCGGAGACCCGCACCCTCTCGCATGACGGGCCCGGCGGGGCGACGGTGATGACGCGGGTCGCCGCGGCGGGCTGCCCCTTGGGCCTTCGTGGCCGCGGGCCAGACAAGCGCACGCGCCGTGGCCGATGCCTGGATGGCCTCGCCCGCCCACCGCGCCAATATCGAAAACGCGACCGGCCGCGAGATCGGCGTCGGCTGGGCGCGGGACGCCGGCCGGTCCTACTGGGTCATGGTGCTGGCAGCGCGGCGCCAGAGGCTAGGCCGCCTTGCCGGGCCAGGTTCCGATGATCTCGACCGCCTCTTGGGCCGTCTCGACATAGCGGAACAGCTCCAGATCCTCATGCGCGATGGTGCCGGCCTCGGCCAGCGCCTGCCAGTTGATGATGTTTTCCCAGAATGCGCGGCCGAACAGCAGGATCGGCACCGGGCACATCCGCTTGGTCTGGATCAGGGTCAGCGCCTCGAACAGTTCGTCGAGCGTGCCGAAGCCGCCGGGGAACATCGCCACCGCGTTGGCGCGCATCAGGAAATGCATCTTGCGGATGCCGAAATAGTGGAAGTTGAAGCACAGCTCCGGCGTGACCCAGCCGTTCGGCCTCTGCTCGTGCGGCAGCACGATGTTCAGCCCGATCGACACCCCGCCCGCGTCGGCCGCGCCGCGGTTGCCGGCCTCCATGATGCCGGGGCCGCCGCCGGTCACGATCACGTTCTCGCGGTTGCCGTTCTTCTTGCTTTTCAGCGTCATAAGGCGGGCAAATTCCCGCGCCTCGGCGTAATATCGCGTCAGTTCGGCCAGGGTCTCGGTGCCGGCGGTATGCTCCTGCCCCGGTTCGGGGATGCGGGCGCTGCCGAACAGCACGATGGTGCTCTTGATGCCGTATTCCTGCATCAAGAGCTCGGGCTTCATCAGCTCCAGCTGAAGGCGCACCGGGCGCAGTTCGTCGCGCAGCAGGAACGCATCATCGGCAAAGGCCAGCCGGTAGGCGGGCGATTGCGTCTGCGGGGTGACGGGGATCTCGCGCGCGGTTTCGATATCCTGAAGGGCATCGGGAAAGACCCGGGATCGGTCGTCCGTCATGGCGCGTCCTTTTCTCCTGTGCCGCTGCGTTGCCTAAGACCCTTTCTGCGTCTATAGGCTCGGGGCTGATGAGGCCAGTCACGTTTTCGGAGGAACCCATGTCCAACGCCCAGCTCGAAGCCGCAATCGAAGCCGCCTGGGAGGCGCGCGACACGATCAACCCGCATACCGGCGGCGAAACCCGCGAGGCGATCGAGGACACGCTGGCCGCGCTGGACAGCGGCACGCTGCGCGTGGCCGAGAAGCTGGAAAGCGGCGACTGGCACGTCAACCAGTGGGCCAAGAAGGCGGTGCTGCTGGGCTTCCGCATCAAGGACATGGAACTGCAGGACGGCGGCCCGCAGGGCTCCGGCTGGTGGGACAAGGTCGACAGCAAGTTCAAGGGCTGGGGCGATGCCGAATGGAAGGCCGCGGGCTTCCGCGCGGTGCCCAACTGCGTGGTCCGAAAATCGGCCTATATCGCGCCCGGCGTGGTGCTGATGCCCTCCTTCGTGAACCTCGGCGCCTATGTCGACGAGGGCACGATGGTGGACACCTGGGCGACCGTGGGCAGCTGCGCCCAGATCGGCAAGAACGTGCACCTGTCGGGCGGCGTCGGCATCGGCGGCGTTCTGGAGCCGATGCAGGCCGGCCCCACCATCATTGAGGACAACTGCTTCATCGGCGCGCGTTCCGAGGTGGTCGAGGGCTGCATCGTGCGCGAGGGCTCGGTCCTCGGCATGGGCGTGTTCATCGGCAAGTCGACCAAGATCGTAGACCGCGAGACCGGCGAGGTGATGTATGGCGAGGTGCCGCCCTACTCGGTCGTGGTCGCGGGCTCGATGCCGTCGAAGAACGGCGTGAACCTCTACTGCGCGGTCATCGTCAAGCGCGTGGACGCGCAGACCCGGTCGAAGACCGGGATCAACGAACTCCTGCGCGATTGAGCGCCGGCGGGTTCCACCCACCGCATCGGGACATCATGAACAAGACAACCAAATCGCGGAAACAACAGGTCTTCACCCTGCTGGTCCAGGTCGGGCGCAAGCCCGACGACGGGCTGCCCGAAGGCGCCACCGGCGCCGGGCTGATGTGCTACGCCTCCGGCGTGGACGAGGCCGAGGCGGTGCGCGAGACCGTGGCCGTGCTGAAACAGGCCGGCCTCGCGCCGCTCGACGTCACCGGCTACGGCACCGCCGAGGAACGCCGCGCCCAGGGCCACGAGATCGCCGAGGACGAGGCCGGGCTGATGGACCGCGCGCTGGAGGAAAACGCCGTGATCGTCGCCCAGATGACGCCGTTCTACGGCGACGAAGATGCCGACGGTCTTTCTTGATCTCGACGGCACGCTGACCGACCCGAAGCCGGGGATCACCCGCTCGGTCGTGCATGCGCTGGAAAGCCTCGGGCTGGGCGCGCCCGATCCCGACAGCCTGAACTGGGTGATCGGTCCGCCGCTGGTGGAGAGCTTCGAGAAACTCGGCGCACCCGACCCGCAGGCGGCTCTGGCGGCCTATCGCGCGCGTTACACCGACGTGGGCCTCTACGAGAACCGGGTCTTCGACGGCATCCCCGAGGTTCTTGCCGGGCTGCGTGCCGCGGGCCATGTGCTGCACCTGGCCACCGCCAAGCCGCATGTCTACGCCCGCCGCATCACCGCGCATTTCGGGCTGGCCCGGCACCTGACCCTGGAATTCGGCCCCGAACTGGACGGCACCCGCAACGACAAGGCCGATCTGCTGACCCACGCACTGGAGATCACCGGCGCGCGGGCGGAGGCATCGGTGATGATCGGCGACCGCCACCACGACATCGACGCCGCCCGCGCCGTGGGGATGAAGGCGATCGGGGTGCTCTGGGGCTACGGCCCGCGGGCGGAACTGGCGGGGGCGGATCGCCTCGTCGCCACCCCCGCCGAGATCGGCCCGGCGGTGCGCGCGCTTCTGGGGTAGGCCCCTTCGGAAATTCGGAACGCGTCTCGCGGGGCGCTGAGGGCGGCGCCCAAGCCAGGCTGGGCGCGAAAAGCGCCCTCCCGGGGGGAAGGTCGGGCGCTGCCCGGGCTGACGCCGGGGCGGGACGGGTGGTCGGGGCCAGGCCCAAGGTTCGGCGACCTGTTTCCCGCTGACACGTTGCAGCCACGCTCCCGCCGGTTTATCGCTGACGCAAACCGCCAAGGAGCCCGCCATGACCCAGCCCACCGATCCCGTCGCCCTGACCGCCGAGCTGATCCGCTGCCCCTCGGTCACGCCCGCCGAAGGCGGCGCGCTGGCGCTGCTGGAGGAACGCCTCTCGGCCGCCGGGTTCGACTGCACCCGCGTCGACCGCGGCGGGGTGGCCAACCTTTTCGCCCGCTGGGGCGCCAGGGGCGCGGCGAAAAGCTTCGGCTTCAACGGCCATACCGACGTGGTGCCGGTGGGCGACGCCGCCGCCTGGACCGCCGATCCCTTCGGCGGCGCGCAGAAGGACGGCTTTCTCTGGGGCCGCGGCTCCACCGACATGAAATCGGGCGTGGCGGCCTTCGCCGCGGCGGCGATCGACTTCGTGCGCGACACGCCGCCCGAGGGCGCGGTGATCCTCGCCATCACCGGCGACGAGGAGGGCGACGCGACGGACGGCACCGTGGCCCTGCTGGACTGGATGGAGAGAAACGGCGAGGCGATGTCGGCCTGCCTGGTGGGTGAGCCCACCTGCCCCGAGCGCATGGGCGAGATGATGAAGATCGGCCGACGCGGCTCGATGACCGCCTATTTCACCGCCACAGGCGTACAGGGCCATTCCGCATATCCGCACCGCGCCAAGAACCCCGTGCCGGCGCTGGCGCGGCTGATGGCGCAGCTCGACGCGCATGTGCTGGACGACGGGACCGAGCATTTCGACCCCTCGACGCTGGCGGTCACCACCATCGACACCGGCAACCCCGCCAACAACGTGATCCCCGCGCAATGCCGCGCCACGGTCAACATCCGCTTCAACGACGCGCACAGTTCGGCCAGCCTGACCGAATGGCTGCGGCGCGAGGCCGACAAGGTGGCCTGGGACAGCGGCATCGAGATCGCGATGCAGACCAAGGTCTCGGGCGAAAGCTTCCTCACCCCGCCGGGGCCGCTGTCGGACCTCGTGGCGCGCGCGGTGGAGGCCGAAACCGGCGTCAGCCCGGTGCTGTCGACCTCCGGCGGGACCTCGGACGCGCGTTTCGTCAAGGATCACTGCCCGGTGGTGGAATTCGGCCTGGTGGGCAAGACCATGCACCAGGTGGACGAGTGCGTGGAGGTGGCCCAGATCGTCCAGCTCAAGGCGATCTACGCCCGCATCCTGCGCGAATATTTCGCCTGAGCGCCGCCGGATTTGCAATGACGGGACCGCGTCCCCATGTTACGCGGACTCATGACCCAGATCCCGACCAAAGACCAGATCCTCGAATGGATCACCGACAACCCCACCCAGACCTCGAAGCGCGACATCGCAAAGGCTTTCGGGATCAAGGGGGCTGACCGGATCGAGCTGAAACGCCTCCTGCGCGAACTGGAGGCGGACGGGCATCTGGAGAAGCGGAAGAAGACCTACCGCGACCCCGACAAGCTGCCGCCGGTCAGCGTTCTGCAGGTGCTGGCGCCGACGCCCGACGGCGACCTCTACGCCCGGCCGCTGGAATGGCACGGCGAGGGAGAGGCGCCGCGCGTCCTTTTCGTCGCCCGCCCCACCGACCCCGCGCTTGGCGAGGGCGACCGCATCCTCGCCCGGCTGACCGAGGTCACCGGCGAAGAATATCCCTACGAGGCGCGGCTGATCCGCCGCATCGGCACCAACCCGCAGCGCATTCTCGGCGTCTTCCGCAAGGGGGCCGAGGGTGGGCGCATCATGCCGGTGGACAAGGGCGCCGATCTGGAATGGATGGTCGTGGCCGACGCCACCCAGGGCGCCCGCGACGGCGAACTGGTCGAGGCCGAGCAGAGCGGCCCGCGAAGCCGCTTCGGCCTGCCGCGCGCCCGCATCGTCAACCGTCTGGGCGACCCCAGCGCGCCGAAGGCGGTGTCGCTCATCGCCATCCACCAGCACGGCATTCCCGATGTCTTCCCCGATGACGTGATCGCCGAGGCCGACTGCCAGAAGCCGGCGGGGCTGGGCGGGCGCGAGGACCTGCGCCCCCTGCCCTTCGTCACCATCGACCCGGCCGACGCGCGCGACCATGACGACGCCTGCTACGCCCATGCCGACGACGACCCGAAGAACGAGGGCGGCCATGTCGTCTGGGTGGCCATCGCCGATGTCGCCCATTATGTCCGCCCGGGCTCCGCGCTCGACCGCGAGGCGCGCAAGCGCGGCAACTCCACCTATTTCCCCGACCGCGTGGTGCCGATGCTGCCCGACCGCCTGTCGGGCGACCTGTGCTCGCTGCACGAGGGCGTGCCGCGCGCCTGCATCGCGGTGCGGATGAAGCTCGACGCGCATGGCGAGCTGCTGTCGCACCGCTTCACCCGCGGGCTGATGCGCTCCGTCGCCTCGCTGAACTACCAGGAGGTGCAGGCCGCGATCGAGGGGCGCCCGAACGACAAGACCGCGCCCCTGCTCGACGAGGTGATCCGCCCGCTCTACGCCGCCCATGAGGCGACCAAGACCGCCCGCGCCCGGCGCCAGCCGCTGGATCTGGACCTGCCCGAGCGCAAGATCGTGCTCAGCGAGGAGGGCAAGGTGGAATCGGTCGCCTTCCGCGACCGGCTCGACGCGCACCGGCTGATCGAGGAGTTCATGATCCTCGCCAATGTCGCAGCCGCGCAGGAACTGACGCGGATGCGCCGCCCGTTGCTCTACCGCGTGCACGAGGAACCCAGCCCCGAAAAGCTGGAGGCGCTGCGCGAGGTGGCCGCGGCGTCGGGCTTCACGCTGGCCAAGGGGCAGGTGCTGCACACCGCGCAGCTCAACCGCCTGCTGGGCCAGGCCGAGGGCACCGAATTCGACGAGCTGATCAACATCTCGACCCTGCGCTCGATGACCCAGGCCTATTACTCGCCCATGCACCTGGGCCATTTCGGGCTGGCGCTGCGCTCCTACGCGCATTTCACCTCGCCGATCCGGCGCTATTCCGACCTGGTCGTGCACCGCGCCCTGATCACCGGCCACGGCTGGGGCAAGGACGGGCTGTCGGCCGATGACATCGACCGGCTGGAGGACACCGCCCAGCACATCTCCGACACCGAGCGCCGCTCGATGGCGGCCGAACGCGACACCACCGACCGTTACCTCGCGGCCTATCTGTCCGAGCGCGTGGGCAACGAGTTTTCCGGCCGCATCTCCGGCATCGCGCGCTTCGGCGCCTTCGTGAAGCTCGACGAGACCGGCGCCGACGGGCTGATCCCGATGCGCGACCTCGGCCAGGAATATTTCCACTTCGACAAGGACGCGCAGATCCTGACCGGCTCCGATACCGGCCTGACCATCGGCATCGGCCAGCGCGTGACGGTGCGCCTGTCCGAGGCGGTGCCGGTGACCGGCGGGCTGACGCTGGAGCTGCTGTCGCTCGACGGCAAGGCGCTGCCCCGCACGCCCGCGCGCGGCCGCGGCAAGCCCACGCGGCGCAAAGCCACCGTGGCCAAGAGGAAGGCCGCCAAGACCCAGCGCAAGGTCACCCGCAAGCGGCGCTGAGCGGTTCCCCGCGACCCCGCCGCCTGCCCGCTTCCCGGCTGTTTTCCTTCGCGCTACAATCGGCGCAAACAACAACGAGCAGGGAAGTCTTTTCGATGCGTGTCTTGGTGACGATGGCTGTGATTTTCGGGATCGCGCCGGGGCTGGCGCCGGCCACGCCCGCGACGCCGGACCAATCGCCCCGCCCGGTCGCGCGCCCGGCCGAGGGCGCCGAGGCCCCCCGACCGCAGGCGCGGCCCGCGCTGACCCGCGCGGACCCCCTCGTGCGGATGCAGGCGTCCAGCTCCAATCTCGGCTTCCAGCGCTGGATCGACGGCTTCCGCCCGCGCGCGCTGGCGCAGGGCATCTCTCCGATCGTGTTCGACCGCGCCTTCCGCGGCGTGGAATACAATACGGACGTGATCCAGAAGGACCGCAACCAGTCCGAATACACCAAGCAGATCTGGGATTACCTCGACAGCGCCGCCTCACCCTCGCGGGTCAGAAACGGCCAGGAGGCGCTGAAGAAATACCGCCACCAACTCGACGCGATCGAGGCCGCCTATGGCGTGGACAAGGAAGTCGTGGCCGCAATCTGGGGGCTGGAAAGCGCCTACGGCGAACATCGCGGCAAGATCCCCACCATCGAGGCGCTGGCGACGCTCGCCTTCGACGGGCGGCGCGGAAGCTTCTTCGAGGGGCAGCTGATCGACGCTCTGAAGATCCTGCAGTCGGGCGATGTCGCCGCGCGCGACATGACCGGTTCCTGGGCCGGCGCGATGGGCCACACCCAGTTCATCCCGTCGAGCTACCTCGCCTTCGCGGTGGATTTCACCGGCGACGGCCGGCGCGACATCTGGGCCGACGACCCCTCGGACGCGCTGGCCTCCACCGCCGCCTACCTCGCCCGGCACGGCTGGGTGAAGGGCCAGCCCTGGGGGGTGGAGGTGAAGCTGCCGCGCGGCTTCAACCACGCGCTGGCCGACCGCAAGATCCTCAGGATGCCCTCGGACTGGGCGGCGCTGGGGGTGACAGACATGCAGGGCCGCCCGGTGCGCGATCACGGCGCGGCCTCGATCCTTCTGCCGGCGGGCGCGCAGGGCGCGGCCTTCATGATCTTCAGGAATTTCGGCGTGATCGAACGCTACAACGTGGCCGACGCCTATGTCATCGGCGTCGGCCATCTGAGCGACCGGCTGAAGGGCGGCCCACCGATCCAGGCGAGCTGGCCGCGCGGCTACAAGCCGCTCTCCTTCACCGAGAAGAAAGAGATGCAGCGCCGCCTGAAACGCGCGGGCTTCCTCGACGATAAGATCGACGGGATCATCGGGCCCAACACGATCAACGCCATCCGCGCCTTCCAGGCCGCGCGCGGGGTGACGCCCGACGGCTATGCCAGCGAAGAGCTTCTGAAACTGCTCAAGGACAGCTGAGACGGGGAACCGCCTCCGCCTTCTTCTTGGCGCAAATACTCCCGCCGGAGGCTCAAGAGTTTTCCGGCGCGCCAGAGGATTCCATGCCTCCGGCGGGGATATTTCTGGCCAGAAGAACGGGGGACGGGGGTGCCGGCGTCAGCCGGGGCCGCAGCAGCGCCAGCGGGTGACGGCGCAGCGTCAGGCGCAGCGCAACATAATCCTCGACGATCTCCTCGCCCTCGGTCATGGCGCGCAGCTGCACCGCCGGCTCCACGATGCCCTCGCCGTCGAGGTCGCGGGCGAAAAGCGGCAGGGGGGTCGGCGCGGCGATGGCGCGGGCGGCCCAGAGCGCCTCGCGCCGGCTGAGCCCGAGCGCGGCGAAGGCGTCGGCCTCGGCCAGGGCGGCAAGCCGCTTGGGGCCGAGGCCGGCGCGGCGCCAGACATCCTCGAGCGATCGGTAGCCGTTGTTGCGCGCGGCGGTGATCCAGGCGGCGTCCTCCTCGCCGAGGCGCCGGATCTGGCGAAAGCCCAGCCGCAGGGCGAGGCCGCCCTCGCCGTCGGGCTCCATCACGTTGTCCCAGAAGCTCATGTTGATGCAGACCGGGCGGACCTCGACCCCGTGTTCGCGGGCGTCGCGCACGATCTGGGCCGGCGCGTAGAAGCCCATGGGCTGCGCATTCAGCAGCGCACAGGCGAAGATGCCGGGGTGGTGGCGTTTCAGCCAGGCCGAGGCATAGACCAGCAGCGCGAAGCTTGCGGCGTGACTTTCGGGGAAGCCGTAGGCGCCGAAGCCCTCGATCTGGGAAAAGCAGCGCTCGGCGAAGTCGCGGTCATAACCGTTTTTCAGCATGCCGGTAATGAAGCGGTGGTGGAAATCCGACACATGCCCGCGTTTCTTGAAGGTGGCCAATGCACGGCGCAGCCGGTCGGCCTCATCGGGGGTGAACCCCGCGCCGGTGATGGCGATCTGCATCGCCTGTTCCTGAAACAGCGGCACGCCCAGCGTCTTTCCCAGGACCTCGCCCAGTTCGTCGGAGGGGAAGGTGACCGCCTCCTCGCCGTTGCGGCGTCGGATGAAGGGGTGGACCATGTCGCCCTGGATCGGGCCGGGGCGGATGATCGCCACCTGGATCACCAGGTCGTAGAAGCAGCGCGGCCGCATCCGCGGCAGGAAGTTCATCTGGGCGCGGCTTTCCACCTGGAAGACGCCCAGGGAATCCGCCTTGCACAGCATGTCGTAGACCCCCGGGTCCTCGGGCGGCAGGGTGGCGAGGCTGTAATCGGTCTGGTGGTGCTGGGCGATGAGGTCGAACGCCTTGCGGATGCAGGTGAGCATGCCCAGCGCCAGCACGTCGACCTTGAGGATGCCTAAGCTGTCGATATCGTCCTTGTCCCAGCAGATGACGGTGCGGTCCTCCATGGTGGCGTTTTCCACCGGCACCAGCTCGTCGAGCCGCCCTTCGGTGATGACGAAGCCGCCCACATGCTGGGAGAGGTGGCGGGGGAAGCCCTGGATTTCGAGGATCAGCTCCAGCGTCTGGCGCAGGCGCGGGTCGGCGGGGTCGAGGCCGATCTCGCGCAGGCGGGCCGCCTCGATGCCCTTGGGTGAGCCCCAGCCCCAGAGCTGTGACGACAGGGCCGCCAGGGTGTCCTCGCTCAGCCCCATGGCGCGGCCGACCTCGCGCACCGCGCGCTTGCCGCGGTAATGGATCACCGTGGCGCAGAGCCCGGCGCGGTGGCGGCCGTAGCGGTCGTAGATGTGCTGGATCACCTCTTCGCGGCGTTCGTGTTCGAAATCGACATCGATATCGGGGGGCTCGTCTCGGGCCTCGGAGACGAAGCGCTCGAAGACCATGGCGCCGACCTCGGGCGAGACCGAGGTGACGCCGAGGGCGTAGCAGACCACCGAATTCGCCGCCGAGCCGCGGCCCTGGCAGAGGATGCCGCGGGAACGGGCGAATTGCACGATGTCGTGGACGGTGAGGAAATAGGGCTCATATCGCAGCTTGGCGATGAGGGCGAGTTCGTGGCCGAGCATTCCGCGCACGCGCGCGGGCGCGCCGGCGGGGTAGCGCCAGTTCAGCCCCGCGCGGGCGAGGCGCGACAGGCGTTGCGCGGCGGTTTCGCCCCCCGTCAGTTCCGAGGGGTATTCGTAGCGCAGCTCGTCCAGCGAGAAGGGGCAGCGGGCGGCGATCTCGAGGCTGCGGTGCAGGGCCTCCTCGTGGCCCGCGAAGAGGCGGCGCATCTCGTCGGCGGAGCGCAGGCGCTGCTCGCCATTGGCCAGCGCCGCGCGGCCCAGGTCCGCCACCCTTTGGCCGGTGCGGATGGCGGTCAGCACATCGGCGAGCCTGCGGCGGCGGCCGTGATGCATCAGCGGCGCGGCGGAGGCGACGGCGGGCAGGTCCAGACCCTCGGCCAGCGCGGCGAGGCGGGCGAAGCGGGCCGCGTCCTGCCCGTCATAGCGCGGGGTCATCAGCAGCGACACCTGCCCGGGGAAGCGGCGCGCCAGCCGCCCCGCCCGTGATGCCCATCCGCCCAACTCCGACGCCCGCGGCGGGTGGAGCAGCAGCTCCAGCCCTTCGCCCCAGTCCATGAGGTCGTCGAAGCGCAGCTGGCAGCGCCCCTTTTCCGCCCTCAGCCGCCCGCGCGAGATCAGCCGGCAGAGATTGCCCCATCCGGCGCGGTCGCGCGGCAGGGCGGTGGCGGCGAAACCGTCCTCCAGCACGATGCGGGCGGCGGGGATCAGGCGCGGCACGGTATGGATGGGGGCCGAGGGCGGCGCGGGAATATGCGCGGGGCGCGGCGGGCCGATCGGGTCGGCGTCGGCCGCCCGCCGTTCGGCCACCGCGCGGGCGATCTCACGCGCGCGGGCATGGGCCCGGACGATGCCCGCGACCGAGTTCTCGTCGGCGATGGCGATGGCCGGCAGGCCCAGCAGCGCGGCGCGCTCCATGTGCTCCTCGGGGTGGGAGGCCCCGGTGAGGAAGGTGAAGTTGGAGGTGATGTTGAGTTCGGCATAGGTCATGGTGAGTCGCAGTATATTCATCTTTTGTTCTCATTTGGAGTCCACGGCAGGCGCGCAGAACAACGGTTGACACACCACCGGCTGTTCACCCTATGTTCGACACAACATCAGGCTGGGAGTTCACATGGAACAATCGTCGGGAAAAGTCGTACGCTGGTCCGATTGGGACGCGGCCGGTCTTGAACACCTGTCCCTCGCCCGGACCGGGACGGGAACCGTGGTGGACAGCCTCGTCATCGGGGTGCACGAGGGCCTCCCCTATGGGCTGCACTACCGGCTGAAGCTCGACCCGCAATGGCGCGTTCGGGAACTGTTGGCCGAGCGCGCCGGCGGGACGGGGCTCCATATCCTTTCGGATGGCAAAGGGAGCTGGACGGAGGCGGGCGGAGGGGCGCTGCCCCGGCTTGACGGCTGCATCGATGTCGACATCGCGGCCACGCCCTTCACCAACAGCCTGCCCATCCGCAGGCTGGCGCTGCAGCAGGGGCAGGCGCAGGAGATCAGGGTCGCCTATGTGCCTCTGCCGGATCTGGACCCCAGGGCCGCGGAGCAGAGATACACCAGGCTCGGGAACAGGCGGTATCTCTACGAGGCAATCGCGAGCGGTTTCGCGGCCGAGCTGGAGGTGGACGAGGAGGGCATCGTCTACGACTACCCCGATCTCTTCAGGCGCCTGCCCGTCTGACTGCGGCGCTTCGCCGATCAGACGGACCGCCCGCCCCCAAGGCGGGCGCCCCCCTCGTTTCCGAAACCCAGTCACGAATCAAAGCGCCCTGGGAAGATCCTTCTCGGTTCCCTACCGGCACGCTTCCGAAATCTTCGGCGCCAGTTCCTCGACCACATGGGCGTAGACCTCGCGCTTGAAGGGCACGATGTTCTCGACCAGGTGCTCGGGCGCCAGCCAGGCCCATTCGGAAAACTCGGGGTGCTCGGTCTCTATGACGATCTGGTCGTCCGAGCCGAGGAAGCGCATCAGGAACCAAAGTTGTTTCTGGCCGCGGTATTTGCCCTTCCAGACCTTGCCCAGCAGCTCGGGCGGCAGGTCGTAGGTCACCCAGTCGCCGGTGCGGCCGATCACCTCGACCAAGTCGGCGGTGACGCCGGTTTCCTCCCACAGTTCGCGCAGGGCGGCGGCCTCGGGCGCCTCGCCCTCGTCGATCCCGCCCTGGGGCATCTGCCAGGCGGCGACCTCACTGTCGCGGCGCTGGCCCACGAAGACGTGGCCCTGCGCATTCGTCAGCATCACGCCCACGCAGGGGCGGTAGGGGAGCGTTTCGATCTCTTCGGGTGTCATCTGCGAAACGGGCCGGCGCGGAGGCCGGCCCACCTTCCTTACTTGCCGTTGCCCAGCGCCGAGAGGCCCTTGAGGATGTCGATGGCATAGGCCAGCTGGTAATCCTCCTCGCGCAGCTTGGCGGCCTCTTCGGCCTGCTTGCGCTCCTCCTCGATCTGGCGGCGCTCGTCCTCGGTCAGGCTGTCGTTGTCGAGGCTGCCGCGCAGGTCCGCCTCCGAACGGGTGCGGCGCGCGGTGCCCTCGTCCTCCTCGGCGGCAGGGCGGCGCGGGGGCTGTTCGACCACGATGTCAGGCGATACGCCCAGCGCCTGGATCGACCGGCCCGAGGGGGTGTAGTAGCGCGCCGTGGTCAGGCGCATCGCGCCGTCGCCCTTCAGCGGCATCACCGTCTGGACGGAACCCTTGCCGAAGCTCTTGGTGCCGACCACGATGGCGCGGCGGTGATCCTGCAGCGCGCCCGCCACGATCTCCGAGGCCGAGGCCGAGCCGCCGTTGATCAGCACCACCATCGGCTTGCCCTCGATCAGGTCGCCCTTGGTGGCGTTGTAGCGGTCGCTGTCGGCCGGGTTGCGGCCGCGGGTGGAGACGATCTCGCCGGCATCGAGGAACGCGTCCGAGACGCGGATGCCCTGGTTCAGCAGCCCGCCGGGGTTGTTGCGCAGGTCGAGCACCACGCCGTTGAGCTTCTCGATGCCGCCCAGCTCCTTTATGCCTTCGGCCAGCTTTTCCTCGAGATTGGGATAGGTCTGGTCGTTAAAGGTGGTCACGCGCAGCACGACGGTGTTGCCCTCGATGCGCGAGCGCACCGCGGTCAGCTTGATGACGTCGCGCACGATGGTCACGTCAAAGGGTTCGTCCACGCCCTCGCGCACCACGGTGATCACGATCTCGCTGCCCACCGGGCCGCGCATCAGGTCCACCGCCTTGTCCAGCGTCAGGCCCAGCACGCTTTCGCCATTGACGTGGGTGATGAAATCGCCGGCCTCGATCCCGGCCTCATCGGCCGGCGTGCCGTCGATCGGCGAGACCACCTTGACGAAGCCCTCTTCCTGCGTGACCTCGATGCCAAGACCGCCGAACTCGCCCCGGGTCTGCACCTGCATGTCGTCGAAATCCTTCGGCGGCAGGTAGGAGGAATGCGGATCGAGCGAGGTCAGCATGCCGTTGATCGCGGCCTCGATCAGCTTGCCCTCATCGACCTCCTCGACATATTGCGCGCGGATGCGCTCGAAAATATCGCCGAACAGGTCGAGCTGCTCATAGACCGAGCTCTGCTTCTGGGCCTCCTGGGCCAGCAGAGGGCCAGCGATCTGGGTGGTCAGCAGCATCCCGGCAATCGAGCCGCCCATCACGGCCATCACGAATTTCTTCATGGTGTCTCAGTCCTTTGTCACGTTGAACCACCCGGCGGGGTCCACGGGCGTATTGCCCTGTCTCAGTTCCATATAAAGCGTTTCCGAGCGCGCGGCACCCCCGCCGTCGGAAACTTCGCCCGAAATCGCAGCCACTCCCGGCATTTCGCCGCCCATCAGCCCCACCGGCGCGCCCGCGGACAGCACCTCGCCCGCCTCACCATAGACATCGGCGAGCCCGGCCAGAACCAGAAGATACCCCGCCGCCGGTTCAAGGATCATCACGTTTCCGTAGTCCAGCAGCGGCCCGCGGTAGCGGATCGTGGCAGGCGCGGGGGCGGTGACCAGCGCCTGCGGCCGGGTGGCGATCAGCAGGCCGGGACGCGCGATCCCGGCGGCGTCGGCCTCGTTCATCCGGCGCAGCACGCGGCCCTGCACCGGCAGCGGCAGCCGCCCGCGCAGCGCCTCGAAGGGCGGCAGCGGGTTCGCCTCCCCGGCGCCGCCCAGCGCGCCCAGCCCGCTGGCGAATCCCTCCAGCGTGTCGGCGCTCGCCAGCAGCTGGCGCAGCTTCTCGGGGTCGGCGGTGAAGCGGCGCGGCAGGTCGGTGCGGTCGGACATCGCCTGGCTCAGCGCGGTGCGCGCCTGCTGGGCGCCGGCCAGCCCCTCGGCGAGCGTCCCGGCCGCGCTCTCCTGAAGCGCGCGCAGCATCGAGGCCTCCTCGAGATCGGCGCGCAGCGCCTCGGCCTTCGCCTGCAGCGCCGGCGTGACATCGGCCAGCATCATGCCCGAGCGCGCCGTGCCCAGCGGCCCCGCGGGGTGCAGCAGCAGCAGCGTCTCGGGCGAGCGCTGCATGGTCAGCAGCACGCCGGTCAGCTGCGCGATCTCCTCGCGCCGCGCCTCCAGCTCCAGCGCCAGCGCGCGCTCGCGGATCGTGGCCCGGCGCAGCCCCTCGCGCAGCGCCGCCAGCCCGGCCTCATAGGCGCGGATGGTGCGGGTCAGCGCGGCGACGCGGTCCTGCGCGCCCTCTACCTCCTGCAGGGCGAGTCCCGCCTGGTCCAGCGCCTGCGCGGCGCGGCGGGCGGCGGTGATCGGGTCGGTCTCCGCCCCCGCCGGGGCCGCGAGCCCCAGCGCCAGGCACAGCAGAAGACCGCCCCGCCGCATCATCGCTCGATCAGGCTTGTCCCGGTCATCTCGGGCGGCTGCTCCAGCCCCATCAGCGCCAGCACCGTGGGGGCGAGATCGGCCAGACGGCCCGTGCGCAGGCGTATGCCCTCAGGCCCACCGACCAGCGCCACCGGCACCGGGTTCAGCGTATGCGCGGTATGGGGGCCGCCGGTCTCGGGGTCGATCATCTGCTCGCAATTGCCGTGGTCGGCGGTGACGATCATCGCGCCGCCCGCGCGTTCCAGCGCCGGCAGCACCCGCGCCAGCCCCTGGTCCACGGCCTCGCAGGCCCTGATCGCCGCCTCCAGATCGCCGGTATGACCCACCATGTCGGGGTTGGCGTAGTTCACCACGATCAGGTCGTAGCCCGCGCCGATCACCTCGACCAGCTTGTCGGTGACCTGCGCGGCCGACATCTCGGGCTGCAGGTCATAGGTCGCCACCTTGGGCGAGGGCGGCATGAAGCGGTCCTCGCCCGGCTCGGGCTCCTCCTTGCCGCCGTTCAGGAAGAAGGTGACATGGGGGTATTTCTCGGTCTCGGCGAGGCGGAACTGGCGCAGCCCGTGCTTGGCAACCCATTCGCCCAGCGTGTTGACGATCTCGCGCTTGGGGAAGACCGTGGTCATGTAGGCGTTGTGGCGGTCGGAATATTCCACCATGCCCAGCAGCGCCGACAGCTGCGGGCGCTTGCCGGTCTCGAACTCGGCGAAGCCCGTCTCGCCGATGGCGCGCAGGATCTCGCGGGCGCGGTCGGCCCGGAAGTTCAGGCAGAAGAAGCCGTCGCCGTCCTTGATGCCCGGCGCGTCGCCGACGACGCTGGGCTCGATGAACTCGTCGGTCTCGCCGCGCGCATAGGCCCCGGTGACGGCCTCGGCCGCGCTCTCCACCTCTTCGCCCAAGCCATTGACCATGGCGTGATAGGCGAGCGAGACGCGCTCCCAGCGGTTGTCGCGGTCCATGGCGTAGTAGCGGCCGATGACGCTGGCCACATGGGCGCCCTCCGGCAGCCCGGCCTCAAGCGCGGCGATGAAGCGGTCGGCGCTTTTCGGCGCCACGTCGCGGCCGTCGGTGAGGGCGTGGATGGCCACCGGAACGCCCGCGCCCACGATCGCGCGCGCGGCGGCCAGCACATGGCTGATGTGCCCATGCACGCCCCCGTCCGAGATCAGCCCCATCAGATGCGCGGTGCCGCCCGCGGCCTTGACCCTGGCGATGAAGTCCTGCAGCGCCGCGTTCCCGAAGAACGAGCCTTCCTCAATCGCCAGGTCGATCTGGCCGAGATCCATCGCCACCACCCGGCCCGCGCCGATATTGGTGTGGCCGACCTCGGAATTGCCCATCTGACCCGAGGGCAGCCCGGCGTCGGGGCCGTGAGTGATCAGCGTGGCCGAGGGGCAGCTGGCCATGATGTGATCGAAGGTCGGGGTCCGCGCCAGCGCCGGGGCGTTGGCCTCGGTCTCGGCGCGCACGCCCCAGCCATCGAGGATGCACAGGACAACAGGTTTCGGGGTGGTCATGGTCATCTCGGCCTTCCGCTTGCTTGGCAATCTTCTACGCAGCCCGGCGAGAAAGGACAACCGGGCGCGCGCCACGCCTTTTCTGCGAAAAAGCGTTCGAATTCCCGGAGAAAGCTCGCGCGCCTCATGCCCGGTGATAGGGCGTGCCCGCCAGGATCGCGGCGGCGCGATAGAGCTGCTCGCTCAGCATCACCCGGACCAGCATGTGCGGCCAGACCATCTTGCCGAAGGACAGGCTCGCCTCCGCCTCGGCGCGCAGGGCGGGGTCGATCCCGTCCGCGCCGCCGATCACGAAGGCCACGTCGCCCCGCCCCGCGTCGCGCCAGCGCGCCAACTGCGCGGCGAAATCGGGCGAGCTCATCTGTTTGCCGCGCTCGTCCAGCGTGCAGAGCAGCGCGCCCTGCGGGATCGCGCGGCGCAGCAGCGCGGCCTCCGCGGCCATGCCGCCGCCCTTCCTGTCCTCCACCTCGTGCAGGCTCAGCGGGCCGAGGCCCAAGGCCCGGCCCGTCCGGTCCAGCCGGCTGGCGTAGTCGTCGTAGAGGTCGCGCTCGGGGCCCGCGCGCAGGCGGCCCACGGCGCACAGATGCAGCCGCATTCAGTTCTTCGCGCGCGCGCCGCCCGCGGGCATCCACATCTTCTCGAGCTGGTAGAACTCGCGCACCTCGGGCCGGAAGACGTGGACGATCACGTCGCCGGTGTCGATCAGGACCCAGTCGCCCTGATCCTTGCCCTCGACCTTCGAAAGGCGGCCGAATTCATGCTTCAGCCGCTCCGTCAGCTTGTCCGCGATCGCCGCCACCTGCCGCGAGGAGCGGCCCGAGCAGACGACCATGTAATCGGCCATCGCGGATCTGCCGCGCAGATCGATGGTCACGATGTCTTCGGCCTTGTCTTCTGTGAGGGAACCGAGGATGCGCTCCAGCAGCGCCTCGCTCGTCAGGTCCAGGGGGGCTTGCGTCATGGGCGCGCCCGTTGCGGTTGGTGCATGCACCGCATCTGCATGATGAGACAGGACATTGTCCTCCTAGTGGTTACGCCGTCCGCGCGCCGGGTCCGCTGTCGGGGCCCTGCGCCGGGCATGATCCCAAGGTAGCATCGCGTTTGGGAAATCTCAACTCGGGCGCGGCAATTCTGCGCGGGTCCCGGCCGGACGCCGCGCCGCGCCGCTCAGCCCGGCGGCGCAGCGGGTGGTTCGCCCAGCAGCCGCACCTCGCGTTGCGGGAAGGGGATGGAGATGCCGTTCTCGTGGAACGCGTCCCACAGCGCCAGGTAGACATCGCCGCGGATATTGGTCAGCCCGCCGGTGGGATCGGTGATCCAGAAGCGCAGGATGTAATCCACCGAGCTGTCGCCGAACCCCACGATATGGCAGACCGGCGGGCGCGAGTTGAGCACCCGCCCCACCCCCTTGGCCGCCGCGATGGCGATCGCGCGCACCTTGTGCGGATCGTCGCCGTAGGAGGTGCCGAAATAGATGTCCAGCCGCACGAAATCATTGGTATGCGACCAGTTCACCACCTGCCCGGTAATCAGATCCTCGTTGGGGATCAGGTATTCCTTGCCGTCGCGGGTGACCACCGAGACGTAGCGCGCGCCAAGGCTGTTGATCCAGCCGAAGGTCTCGCCCAGGCTGATCACGTCGCCCGGCTTGATCGACTTGTCGAGCAGGATGATGATCCCCGACACCAGGTTCGACACCACCTTCTGCAAGCCGAAGCCGAGGCCGACGCCGATCGCGCCCGACAGCACGGCGAGCCCGGTCAGGTCGAACCCCACCGCCTTCAGCCCGATGAAGAAGGCCGCACCGTAAAGCGCCACCTGCATCACCTTGATCGCCAGCACCTGCATCGAGGGCGAAAAATCCTCGTTGCTGCGGATGCGCGCCGCCGTCGTCTGCGTGACCGTCCGGGCGAGCGCGAACAGCAGCCCGGTCACCGCCAGCGCCTTGACCACCGCCAGCAGCGACAGGCGGAAACTGCCAAACTCGATCGCGAGCCCGTCGAGGAACGCCGCCGCCGTCTCGGTCAACCCAAGGACATAGAGCGTGGCATAGACCCACAGCGCCCATGTCACCATCCGGCGCAGCGCCTTGTTGCGGACCAACCGCGCGGCCAGCCCCACCAGCAGCCAGGCGGTGGCCAGCGTCGCGCCGATCGCGATCAGGTAGCTGCGCGAGGGCCATGTCACCTCGCGCATGGTCCAGACCAGCGGCCAGGCCAGCAGCACGAACAGGATCAGCCGCAGCCGCCGGCGCATCACCACCAGCGCCCGCAGCCGCCATTTCGGCCAGCCCTCCAGGCTGCGCATCCAGCCATCCATTCGCGGGCCCAGCAACCAGGCCAGACCGTGGCACAGCAAGAGAAGCCCGATGATGATCAGGATCTGGTAGAGGCGCCAGCCCGGCGTCGCCAGGCTCTGCCCGAAGGCCAGCGCCTGCGCCAGCAGCGCCTCGATCTGTTCCCTCAGGGAAAGGGGGTCTGCTTGCATGCCGGATCCCTTTTCCGCCACTGTGCCACGACCGGGCGCGTCACCACAAGCGCGCGCCCTTGAACGGCCCCCGCCGAACGAGTATCTCAGCGGGCATGAAAATGGTTTTCGACATGGACGACCGGTCCCGCCTGCCGTGGCGGTTCTACGGCGCCGCACATTCGGTGCTGGCGCGCCTATGAGGCGTGCCCCGCCTCATTTCCAGCCACATCTCACAGCCATTCCCGCGGGAGAAATACGATGACCGCCCCGAAGACCCTCTATGACAAGATCTGGGATGCCCATGTCGCCCACGAGGCCGAAGACGGCACCTGCCTGCTCTATATCGACCGCCATCTGGTCCACGAAGTGACCAGCCCGCAGGCCTTCGAAGGCCTGCGCATGGCCGGCCGCTCCGTGCACGCGCCCGAAAAGACCATCGCCGTGCCCGACCACAACGTGCCCACCACGCCCGACCGCGTGAACGGCATCACCAACGAGGAATCGCGCATCCAGGTCGAGGCGCTGGACCAGAACGCCAAGGATTTCGGGATCAACTACTATCCCGTCAACGACATCCGCCAGGGCATCGTCCATATCGTCGGGCCCGAACAGGGCTGGACCCTTCCCGGCATGACCGTGGTCTGCGGCGACAGCCACACCGCCACCCACGGCGCCTTCGGCTCGCTGGCGCATGGCATCGGCACCTCGGAGGTCGAGCATGTGCTGGCCACCCAGACGCTGATCCAGAAGAAATCCAAGAACATGAAGGTGGAGATCACCGGCAAGCTGCGCCCGGGCGTCACCGCCAAGGACATCACGCTGTCGGTGATCGGCGCGACCGGCACCGCAGGCGGCACCGGCTACGTCATCGAATACTGCGGCGAGGCGATCCGCGACCTGTCGATGGAAGGCCGGATGACCGTGTGCAACATGGCCATCGAGGGCGGCGCGCGCGCCGGCCTGATCGCGCCCGACGAAAAGACCTTCGAATACATCAAGGGCCGCCCGCACGCGCCCAAGGGCGCCGAGCTCGAGGCCGCGCTGGCCTGGTGGAAGACACTCTATTCCGACGCTGACGCGCATTGGGACAAGGTCATCACCCTGAAGGCCGAGGACATCGCCCCCGTGGTGACCTGGGGCACCTCGCCCGAGGACGTTCTGCCGATCACCGGCAAGGTCCCCGCGCCCGAGGATTTCGAGGGTGGCAAGGTCGAGGCGGTGCGCCGCTCGCTCGACTACATGGGGCTGAAGCCCGGCACGCCGCTGAACGAGATCGCGATCGACACCGTGTTCATCGGCTCCTGCACCAACGGCCGGATCGAGGATCTGCGCGCCGCGGCCGAGATCCTGAAGGGCAAGAAGATCAAGGACGGCATCCGCGCCATGGTGGTGCCCGGCTCCGGCCTGGTGCGCGCCCAGGCCGAGGAAGAGGGCCTGGCCGACATCTTCATCGAGGCCGGCTTCGAATGGCGCCTGGCGGGCTGCTCCATGTGCCTGGCGATGAACCCCGACCAGCTCTCGCCCGGCGAGCGCTGCGCGGCGACCTCCAACCGCAACTTCGAGGGCCGTCAAGGCCGCGGCGGGCGCACCCACCTGCTGTCGCCGGCGATGGCGGCGGCCGCCGCCGTCACCGGTCATCTGACCGATGTGCGGGAGCTGATGTAAGCGGCGCGAATACGCCAGAAAGTCATATCGGGCTCATATGGAACTCATATGCAGCTCATACGCCGCCCCCGGCGGCAGGAGACACAAGATATGGAAAAGTTCGAAAAACTCACCGGCGTCGCCGCCCCGCTGCCCCTGATCAATGTCGACACCGACATGATCATCCCCAAGCAGTTCCTGAAGACCATCAAGCGGTCGGGCCTGGGCGTGAACCTGTTCGACGAGATGCGCTATGACGACAACGGCAACGAAAAGCCGGATTTCGTGCTGAACAAGCCTGCCTACCGCGAGGCCGAGATCCTCGTCGCGGGCGACAATTTCGGCTGCGGCTCGTCGCGCGAACACGCGCCCTGGGCGATCAAGGATTTCGGCATCAAGGCGATCATCTCGACCTCGTTCGCCGACATCTTCTTCAACAACTGCTTCAAGAACGGCATCCTGCCGATCGTGCTGCCGAAGGCGCAGGTGGACGTTCTGATGAAGGACGCCGAAAAGGGCGCGAACGCCCGCATCACGGTGGACCTGGAGGCGCAGACGGTGACCAGCTCGGACGGCGAGGTGTTCCAGTTCGAGGTCGATCCGTTCCGCAAGCATTGCCTTCTGAACGGGCTGGACGACATCGGCCTGACCCTCGAAAAGGCCCCGGCGATCCAGGCGTTCGAGACCCGGATGACCGCCGAGCGCCCCTGGGTCTGACCCCCGGCCCGGCCACAAGATGTTGGGCCGCCCCGCCGGGCGGCCCGCTTTTTTTCGCCATATTGATGCAAAGTAGCGACAGTTTCTCCACGAAAAAGCCTCAAAGAAGCCCTTAACTTTCGAGACCCCCTTGCCGGGCGACTCGAACTTGGGCAAAAATGAGGCAATTATGAGGCATACCGTCGGCAAGACGGATCCATGTGGGACAAGGCCGCGGCAACGTATCGCGACCGACCTGAATGGGGGCAAGGGGCAGTGATTGCTCAACTCACAGGCGCCGCCGTGCGCGCATTTCTCGTGGTGTTGCTGATCGCAACGCCGTCGTTGCTGCTTTCCGATGTGCCGTCGGACGCAACGCAGATCGTCGCGCTGGTGGCCTTGTTCGCCGCCGGACTGACCTTCTTCGAATACAATGCGAAATACCCCGGCCTGGTCGAGTTCCGCGACGCCCCGCCCTTCAACCGCATCCGCTTCGGCTCGATGCTGGTGACGGTGTTCCTGCTGACGATGATCTGCCTGGGGCAATACGAGCCCACGCCGCTGACCCAGTTCGTGCGCGCGGTCGGCGCGCTGGTCGGCGTAATCATCGACTTCCCCTATTCGCCGGCGAGCCTGGTGCTGCTGATGCTGCCGCCGGACGCCTCCTACCAGGATGCCCAGCTGGTGCGGATGTGCGCCGGCATGGCCTATCTGGTGTCGCTGGTCTCGCTGGGGGTGTTTATCCTGCTGATCCGCGTCAATCACTGGCCCTCGCGCAACGGGGCGTTCAACGTGTGGGTGAACCTGCCCACCTTCGACCCGACCGCCGGCGGCGACGTGGTGGACCGGCTGGCCCGCGACGCGCGGTTCAACGTGGCGCTTGGCTTCATCCTGCCCTTCGTCATTCCGGCGGTGTCCAAGGCGGCCGCGATCGCCTTCGGGCCGGTGACGCCGAACAATTCGCAAACGCTGATCTGGATAATCTCCGCATGGGCGCTCCTGCCTTCCAGCCTCTTCATGCGCGGCATCGCCATCGGCCGGATCGCGCGGATGATCCGCGAGCAGCGCCGGCGCGCCGCCCCCGCCGAAGAGGCAGAGTTCGTGCCGGCCTGATCCTGGCGCTGGCCCTGCTGGCGGCCGGCCCCGCCCGGGCCGATCCGCTGCGCGTCGCCAGTTTCAACACCGAGCTTTCGCGCAAGGGTCCCGGCCTGCTGCTGCGCGACATCCTGCGAGGCGACGATCCGCAGGTCGCGGCCGTGGTCACGGTGATCGCCGCCGCCCGCCCCGACGTGATCGCGTTGCAGGGCATCGATTACGACCTCGACGGCGCGGCGCTGAACGCGCTGGCCGGGGCGCTGGCGCAGGCCGGGCTGGACTATCCCCACCGCTTTGCCGGGCCGCCCAACAGCGGGCGGCGCAGCGGTCTGGACCTCGACGGAGACGGGCGCGCGGACACGCCGCGCGACGCGCAGGGCTACGGGCGCTTCACCGGGCAGGGCGGGATGGCGGTGCTGTCGCGCTATCCGCTGGCGGTGCCGGAGATGCGCGATTTCACCCCCTTGCTCTGGGCCGATCTGCCCGGCGCCGCCCTGCCTAGTGCCGGCGGAAAACCCTTTCCCGGCGCCGGGGCGCAGGCGGTCCAGCGCCTGTCGTCGGTGGCGCATTGGGACCTGCCGGTGGACGCCCCGCAGGGCCGGCTGCACCTGCTGACCTTTCATGCCACCACCCCCGTCTTCGACGGGCCGGAGGACCGCAACGGGCTGCGCAACCGCGACGAGTTGCGGCTCTGGCCGCTCTATCTCGACGGCGCGCTCGGGGCCGCGCCGCCGGAACGTTTCGTGCTGCTGGGCGACGCCAATCTCGATCCCGCCGACGGCGAGGGCCGGCACGAGGCGATCCGCGCCCTGCTGGCCGACCCGCGCCTGCAGGACCCCCGCCCGCAGAGCCCCGGCGCGCGGGCCGCGGCCGATCCCGGCCACGCGGGCGACCCGGCGCTGGACACCGTGGACTGGGACGGACCCGGAAACCTGCGCGTCGATTACGTTCTGCCCGCCGCCGGGCTGCAGGTCCGGGCGGCGGGCGTCCTGTGGCCGGAGGCCGGCGGATCAGTGAACGGGATCGATGCCGAGACCGCGGCCCGCGCCTCGCGCCACCGCCTGGTCTGGGTGGATCTTGGAGGGTAACCCGGCCAGCATCACCTCGCGCCGCGGGCTAAGCCGGAAGCCAGGCAGGAACCGGCTGAACTTCTCGTCCGACAGCCAGTGCGGCGTGGTCCAGAGATAGCGCATCTCCAGCAACTCGCGGGCCAGTTCCCAGAACGGGGCCGCCAGCCGCATCGCCCACCACGGAAAGCGCGAAACCCGCAGGTCGCGGCGCAGTTCCGCCTCCAGCGTGCTGCGCAGCTCGTTAACGGTGAAAGAATGACCCGGGAAGGGCACATCCTCGAACCGACCCAGCCGGTCGCGCATTTCCACCAGCGAGACCGCAGCCCGCGCCCAGTCCGGCAGATAGGCATAGGGCTGAACCGCGGCCGGGTCGCCCATCGCCGTCACCCGCCCGCGCTTGATCGCGTGCAGCAGGAGCATGCTCATCACGTCGCCGTTGCGCTCGGGGTCGATGAAATTGCCGGCGCGCAGGATCAGCGTCTGGACGCCGCTGTCGCGATAGGCCTGCTCCATCTCCACCCGGATCGCGCCCTTGCGCGTGCACGGCGTCTGCGGCGTGGCCTCGGACAGCGCGCCGCCGCGGGCGCCGAAATTGTAGACATTGCCGGGGATCACCACCATCGCGCCCGAGGCGCGGGCGGCCGCGATGACCTGCCGGGTGATGCTCGGGATCAACTCAACCCAGTTGTGGTAGTTGGGCGGGTTCAGCCCGTTGACGATCACCTCGCAGCCCTGCGCGGCGGCGACCATGTCGTCGCGGGCACGGTCGAACAGGCGCACCTGCCAGCCGGCCCTGCCGAAAGCCTGCGCCGCGTGGCGGCCGATCTTGCCCGAGGCGCCGAGAATCAAAACCTTCTTGGTCATGGGACATTTCCTTGCTTGCTGTTGCTGAGGGCAAGGTGGGCCAGACACCTGCGTTTTAGAATTGTCCAAGATCAACGATATGCTATTCATTATTGAATGGATAACCCGCTGGACTGGACCCTGTTGCAGAGCTTCGCCGCCGTCGCGGAGACCGGATCACTGTCGGCCGCGGCGCGGCGGCTGGGCCAGAGCCAGCCCACCATCGGCCGCCACATCCGCGCGCTGGAAGAGGCGCTGGGGGTGGAGCTGTTCACCCGCGCGCCGAGGGGGCTGATCCCGACCGAGGCCGGGCGCGGCCTGATCGGGCCGGCCGAACAGATGCGCGAGGCCGCCGCCAGGCTGCAGCTGGCCGCAGCGGGGCAGGACTCGGGCCTGGTCGGGCCGGTGCGCGTGACCGCCTCGGCGGTCGTGTCGCATTTCATCCTGCCGCCGATCATCGCTGAGATCCGCCGCGCCCATCCCCAGATCCAGATCGACCTGGTGCCCTCGGACAGTTCGGAGAACCTGCTGTTCCGCGAGGCCGATATCGCGCTGCGCATGTATCGCCCGACCCAGCTCGACCTCATCGCCGCCCATGTCGCCGACCAGAAGATCGGGCTTTATGCCGCCACCGCCTTTCTCGACCGGGTGGGACGGCCGGAAAGCGTGGAGGAACTGATGGCGCTGGATTTCGTCGGTTTCGACGCCAACGAGACCATCATCCGCACCATGCGTGCCGCCGGGCTGGAGGTGTCGCGCGACTTCTTCGCGGTGCGCTGCGACGACCAGGCCGCCTATTGGCAGCTGGTCCGCGCCGGCTGCGGCGTCGGCGGAATGCAGGTCGCCATCGGCGAGGCCGAGCCGGGGGTGGAGCGCATCCTGCCCGATCTGCCGCTGCCCGCCCTGCCGGTCTGGCTGGCCGCGCCCGCCGCGCTGCGCCACACCCCGCGCATCCGGCTGGTCTGGGACGCGCTGGCGGCGCGCCTGTCCGGCGCTTGACCCGTCTGCCGCCACGCATTACCCCTTCGTCACCCTATTCTCAGATCAAGGACATGCCGACCATGAGCACCCCCACCCTTCTTATCCTCCCCGGCGACGGGATTGGCCCCGAAGTGATGGCCGAGGTGCGCAAGGTCATCGACTGGTATGGCGCCAGGCGCGGCCTCGCCTTCGACGTGACCGAGGACCTGGTGGGCGGCTGCGCCTATGACAAGCACGGCGTTCCGCTGACCGACGAGACCATGGCCAAGGCGCAGGAGGTCGATGCCGTCCTGCTGGGCGCCGTGGGCGGCCCGAAATACGACAACCTCGATTTCAGCGTGAAGCCCGAGCGTGGCCTGCTGCGCCTGCGCAAGGAGATGGACCTTTTCGCCAACCTGCGCCCGGCGCAGTGCTTCGACGCGCTGGCCGATTTCTCCTCACTGAAGCGTGACGTGGTGGCGGGCCTCGACATCATGATCGTGCGCGAGCTGACCTCCGGCATCTATTTCGGCGAGCCGCGCGGCATCTTCCAGGAAGGCAACGAGCGCGTGGGCATCAACACCCAGCGCTACACCGAATCCGAGATCGAGCGCGTCGCGCGCTCGGCCTTCGAACTGGCCCGCAAGCGCAACAACAAGGTCTGCTCGATGGAGAAGGCCAACGTGATGGAATCCGGCATCCTCTGGCGCGAGGTGGTGCAGAAGGTCCATGACGAGGAATACCCCGATGTCGAGCTGAGCCACATGTATGCCGATGCCGGCGCCATGCAGCTGTGCCGCTGGCCCAAGCAGTTCGACGTGATCGTCACCGACAACCTGTTCGGCGACCTGCTGTCGGATGCCGCCGCGATGCTGACCGGCAGCCTCGGCATGCTGCCCTCGGCCAGCCTGGGCGCGCCGATGGAGAACGGCCGGCCCAAGGCGCTCTATGAGCCGGTGCATGGCTCGGCCCCCGACATCGCAGGCCAGGGCAAGGCCAACCCGATCGCCTGCATCCTGAGCTTCGCCATGGCGCTGCGCTATTCCTTCGATCAGGGCGCCGAGGCCGACCGGCTGGAAGCGGCGGTCGAAAAGGTGCTGGCCGACGGCGTTCGCACCGCCGACCTGCTGGGCGAGGAGGGCGTGACCCCGGTCTCCACCAGCGAGATGGGCGACGCCATCGTCGCGGCGCTGGACGCCAGCCTCTGAGACCTCCCCATTCCGGGGTGTGATTGCGCGCGCGGCTTTTCCGAAAGCCGCGCGCGTCTTGTTTCGGGCCCCTGTCCGTGCGACGGGGCCGGTCGGACCGCGCGCCCCTCCCCGGGGCACTTGATCTCCGTCAAGGCCCGCCGGCGCGCGCGCCCTCACACTGCCCTGAGGTCAACCGGCCGGCAGGCCGCCCCCCCGGCGACGCCGGGCGCGTCTGTCGCGCCTTTTGCGTGGGAGGGGGAAATGCCGAATTTCGTATCCTGTTTGCGGGGCCTGACCCTTGCATTGCTGGCGGGCGGCGCGGTGCAGGCGGCGGAACCCGACTGCGCCCTGCCCGAGAGCGACCTGTTTACCAAGGTCGAGGACAAGGTGGTCGAGATCTTCACCATCGCGGTCAACCCGTTCCGGGTGGTCGGCCGGATCACCGCCCGCGGCGGCTCCGGCTATCTGCTCGACGGCGGCTATGTGGCGACGAATTACCATGTGGTGGCGGATGCCAACACCCTGGCCATCCTCGTCGACGACCGCGCCCATGACGTTCAGATCGTCGGGGTCGATCCGACGCTGGATATCGCGGTGCTGCGCCCCTGGCCGCCGATCGGCGACGGTGGGGGCCTGCCCTTTGCCGAAGATGGCGCGGCCCGGATCGGGCAGAGGGCCTATGCCGTGGGCTTTCCGCTCGGCCTCGGCAAATCGCTCTCCGCCGGCATCGTGTCGGGCGAAAGCCGCGTCCTGCCGATGACCACGTCGAGCTGGCTGTCCCCCTATATCCAGACCGATGCGGCGATCAGCCAGGGCAATTCCGGCGGGCCGCTGGTGGACAGCTGCGGCCGGCTGATCGGAATGATCACCGCCGCCATCAGCCGCGAGGGGGCCGAGAACCTCGGCTTCGCCATCCCGGTCGGGGTGCTGCGCCCCGCGCTGACCGAACTGATCGAGAAGGGCAAGGTCTCGCGGCCCTGGCACGGGCTTTACGGCCAGATCGCCACACCGCCGGTCCTGATGATGCTCGGCATCCCGCAGGAGGGCTGGGAGGCGAATACCGGCTTTCTCGTCGAGACGGTGGAACCGGGCAGCGCCGCCGACCGGGCCGGGCTGCGCGGCGGCAGCTGGCCGGTGATGTGGGGCGGCAACGAGATCCTGCTGGGCGGCGACATCATCCTTGAGGTCAACGGACAGCGCATCGTCACGCGCCGGCAGGCGCTGGACATCGTCCGCGATCTCAAGGTCGGCCAGCGCGTGGATATCGTCTACATGCGGGACGGCGCCCGCCGGGAGGCAACGGTCCTTCTGGAGGAAAGACCGCTGCTGCTGGAGGAACTCAGCATCTACCGCGAACACCGTTGACCGGCGCCGCCCGCGCCGCGTCGCGGGCCCGCGACAAAGGCGCCGCCGCGACTTCGCCGGCAGGCGAAACAAGTTTGCCGAACACCGCTTGACATCATATTCCGAATTGACGATAGAGGCCGCCGTAAGCCCGACAGCGTCGTCACCAGACGCCGAACGCATCCGAAGCCCCGACTTCGAAAAAAGATGGTTCGGTTCGTCGAAGACGCCAAGGGTTCGGAGTGTAGCTCAGCCTGGTAGAGCACTGTCTTCGGGAGGCAGGGGTCGGAGGTTCGAATCCTCTCACTCCGACCATAAAAACAAGGCGCCCCAGGGCGCCTTTTTTGTTTTCAGGACAGTGCTCCGAGGTTCATCGAACCTGAGCGCTAGCCGAACTCCAGCGCGCGGGCGGCTTTGCGGAGGTGCTCCGGGCTGTAGCGTGCATAGGTGGACGCCGTGATCCGCGAATCCGAATAACCGAGATACTGGGCGATCTCGTCCATCGAGATACCAGCCTCAGCCATATGAACCGCCGCCGTGTGCCGCAGCACGTGGGGTGACGCGTCGGGCAGGCCGGCCTCGACCGCGGCCGCCTTGAAGCCCTTCTTGATGGATTTCACGGGGCCTCCTGCCCATTCCGCGACGTAGTCAGACAGCGCTGCCCTGCGCGCCTCCACGAGCGCAGCACGCAGGCTCTCGGTCATGGGGACGATGGCCCGCCCCTTCCTCTGCCCCTCACCGGTGCGGAGGTTGATCTGACCGCGTTCGAAATCCACCCGTTCCCAGGTGAGCTCCAGCACGGCCGTCACCCTGGCCGCCGTGGACAACATAAGCCGGATCGCCAGCTTGATATGCGGTGCACGCTTGACTGAGAGGATCCGCGTGATCTCCTCGCGCGTCAGATACCGCTCCTTGGGCGCCGGCTTGCTCGGACGCTCGATGAAGGGCGCCCGATCGATCAATCCGGTCTGCTCGACCCAATTCAAGAAGGTCCTTAGCTTGCCGAGCTGCGTCCAGATCGTGCCGTCCTGGATGCCCGCCTGCCTGCGGTCGGTGATGTAGGCCTTGCAGTCCCGGACGCTGATCTGGTCAGGACGGAAGGCCCCGAACCAAGGGAGCACCGAGCGTCCCGTGTATTCCATGCTCTCGTGAACCGGGCGGCCCACGACGGTTTCGCTGTAGGCCTTCCAGATCGTCTCCACGGTCAGTTCATTCTTTGCGGATGTCTGGGCAAGGAGGACATCACGGACTTCGGCTTCGGCGCGTTCAAGAGTGTCCGCTTCAAGACGATACCGGCGTCTGCGTCTATCTTTCTCATACCAGACAACGACGAAGCGACCATTGAGGCGGCCGATGCTGTATTCCTGCGCTGCTCATATTCCTCCACTTTGTGCGCCGGGATGCGAAACTGGCGACCAACTCTGAAGCTTTCGAGCTGGCCGGACTTGCAGAGCTGGCGGACAGTCTCAGAGCTGCAACTCCAGCGCTCAGCAAGGGTCTTGGGGGTATAGCGCGGTGACAAATCGAGCACTCCTTTCTGATCGCCTACTTGCGTTATAGCGACGAGCAGCTCGGATGCACTTGATGACCGATGGAAATTTTTAAGCATCTGAAATACAACAAAAGAAAGACAGTATATGTGTTTTCCAGTCGTCCTTTGCACGTCGCAACCACAGCCGATCTTCGATGAAATCGACATGATCGCCGACCAGCGGCTCTCATGCTGCCCCTGATTGTCCAGAACCATGCGAACCGCACGTTCGCGAACTTCGGGAGAATATTTGTTCGTCGTCTTGTTCATGATGCTCCATCCTACTCAGGAGTTGGAGCCTCCGGTAAACCCGGTGCGGTTCACAACAGGCTTTCGACGAACCCGGTCGTCTGCCGCAGCGCCATGCCGAACAGCACTTTCATCGTCAGGCAGGTTTGGATCGCGGCGTCGCTGTAAGCCTGTCGGCGGCCACGCCTGCCGCACGGCTTCGGCGTCCAGCATATCTCGGGATCGAACCAGATAGCGAGGGAGCCCCGCTTCTTCAGCACCTCGTTGTCATCAGGCCAGTTCGTGGTCTTGTAACTCGGGGGTATCGGCCTGCTCATGGGGACCAGCTATCATGCTGCATTCATGAGATGAATCCGCTCAGCGGATTTGTGCAACAAAGCCGATTGACGACGCAATGCAGTCCGCCACGACAGAACCGGCGCGCTGCGCGCATGCCTCAGACGATGAGAACATCGTCGACCAGGCTGACGGGATCGGTGATCCCCATCACCATCAGCACGTCGCCGCCACCGAAGTCGAACACCGTGTTGCCGCCCGTCACGGTGGCGAAATTAGTCACCACCTGGCGCGCCGTCAGGGCGCCGCTCCACAGGTTGTCGTTCAGCCGCAGCGTGTCCACATCATCGGTGAAGCCTACCACCCGATCACTCTCCGACCCCGCGGCAAAGACGAAGGTATCGGCCCCCGCGCCGCCGCCCAGCGTGTCGTCGCCCGCGCCGCCGCGCAGCAGGTCGTCGCCATTGCCGCCCCAGACCCCGTCATCGCCAGCCGCGCCGCCGATCTCGTCATCATCATTGCCGCCGTAGATCGAGTCGGCATCGTCGCCCCCCCACAGCGTGTCGTTGCCCCCGCCACCGCCGATCCTGTTGGTGCCCGACCCGCCAAAGGCAAGGTCATTGCCAAGGCCGGCCCAGACCTCATCATCGCCCAGCCCCGCGCCGATGCGGTCGGCGCCGTCGCCGCCATAGGCGGTGTCGTCGCCCGCCCCGGCCCAAGCCTCGTCCGCGCCCGCCCCCGCGCCCAGCGTGTCGGCGCCGTCCCCACCATAGAGCAGGTCATCGCCATCGCCGGCCCAGATCTGGTCATCGCCGCCGCCGCCGCCCAAGGTGTCGTCACGCCAGCCGCCGACCAGGGTGTCATTGCCAAGGCCGGCCCAGATCTCGTCGCTGCCGCCCCCGCCGACCAGCCTGTCGTGCCCATCGCCGCCAAGCAGGGTGTCCTGGCCGTCAAGCCCGCTCAGGATGTCGTTGCCGGTGCGGCCCTGCAACAGGTTGTCCGCCGCATTGCCGGTCAGAAGGTCATCTCCCGAACCGCCGGTCGCGTTCTCGATCTCCGTCCGCGCGGCAATGGTGTAACCGCCCCGGATGCCGTCCGCATAGGAGACATAACCGCCCCCTCCGACCTCTCCCAAAAGCCTCGCCGGGCGGAGGTCGATGGTCGCATCGGCCGCGCCCCCGTAGCGGATCGTGTCGATGCCGCCTGCATCCCAGATACACTCGAAGAACGTCCCGGCCCCGTTGGTCTCGGGTAAAAGGTAGACGTTATTGCCCGTGGCCCAACCGAGATTGGAGCCGTAACTCCGTTGCAGCACCGCGACATCAAGCGCCATCGGCGTGGCCTCGTAGCCGAAGTCGTTCACAAGGGTATAGATGCCATCATAGTACTCTCTGCCATACGGCCCGGCGGGCCAGCCCTCGGTCCAGCCCATCATCGTGTAGACACCTTGGTTGAGGTTACCTACGCCGTAGGAGCCGGTTGGCGCATCCACGCCCTGAAGGATGGTCGAGGCGCCGCCCTCGTCATGGGGATGGGCCAGCCCGAGGCCGTGGCCGAGCTCCTCCAGCAGGACCGCATAGATGAAACCGCCGCGCGCGAGCAGCGGGTTTCCGCTGTCGGCGTCCCTCGCCTGCAGGTAATCCGGGTCGAAGGCCATGAAACCCGAATGGACATCGCCGGGCGGCATCATGAAGGCGATGGCATCATATTCGTCGAGTTCGAAGCTGCCCAACCGGAACTCGGCCGCGTCTTCCGAGGTCGTCTCATGGAAACGGAGATTGGTGTATTGCTCGAATTGCTCGAGCGCCGAGAGAATCTGCCGTCTCTCGAATGCCGTGAAGCCCTGCGACGGCCCGAAATCGGTGACACCGTCGATGTAGCTGCCCGCGGGCGCGAAATAGACATCGATGACCGTGGTCGGCACCCTTGCGCCCCAATCGATCGTGCTTAGCGGATCGGACGAGGAGAGCGCTGCGATCGCCGCTTCCGTGTCGGACATGCCCTCGGCCGGCGCGTCGTCCGGACTCCCCCACGGCTCGGTGCGCCGTATCGAATCGGGGCTGACGATGCGCCAATTGCCACCCGGCAGCATTTCGGTTGCGGAGAACGTCCTGTAGGCCGTGAAGGGGAACTCAAGTTCTGACATCTCGATCTCTATTGATTTTTTCGAAGCGCCGCCCATGATTTTTTCGAAGCGCCGCCCAGTTTAATCCCGGTAGACCTTCTTTCCGCTGCCGATGCTGAAGGTGTGCCCCCTCTCCTTCGGCGCCGCGGCGCCGGTGCCCTTGCAGGCGGCCATGCCGCCGATCAGTTGACCCTCCGATTGGAGGCGTGTGAAGTAGCTCAGGTCCTGCACGATGATCTTGTCATCCATTCGGATCGCCACGTCGCGAATGGCCTTCTGACTCAGGCGATTCATCGAGTGGCCCTTGAGCGCGTAATTTCCGCAAACGTAGATCTCTCCCTGCGCCGTGATCAGCTTCCAGCGGACGATGATCCGGTCCGGGGTGCCGAGCCAGCTGATCGTGTAAAGCCCGGAATTCTCGTCCATGGTGATGCTGACCGGGCCGGTGGCGGCGTTGAGAACCGTGGCCCCGACGAGCGCAGCGACCTGTGCGGCGGCCCGCATGGTGACGCGGGTGGAGGCGGCAAATTCTGACAGGATGTCCTTCATCGGGTGCTCATCAGGTTACGGGATCCGCGAGGAAACGCCGCAGCGATAGCGCCACTCGCATTTTATTAGCGGTAGCAGAGATATCGCCTCCTCGAACTTGATCTCCATCAAACCGATTGAAATTGCAGGATTCTTTGGAGAGCCCCAGGACGAGCACATATAGAGTGCCCCTCCGGCGACATGGATGATCCGGATCGCCCCGATCAGCCCCGCTTGAGTGGTCCAATTTGATTGTTGGTGCATGATTGGCCGCGGTTCCATCGTGACGATGGGTTCCGGTGCCGGTGGGCGGTAGCCCAGAGCGCTGTGGGGTCGCTTCGTGTTGTAGTGTTTCCTCCATTGTTCGACTAGGATTTGCGCCTCGCGCAGGCTGTAGAAGGGCTCTGTTGCACAAATTGGTGACGGGATTCACCTTGGGAATCCAGCGTGATAGCTGGAGGTCATGAGCAGACCGACACCCCCGACCTACAAGACCACGAACTGGCCTGATGACAACGACGTGCTGAAGAAGCGGGGCTCCCTGGCTATCTGGTTCGATCCCGAGATGTGCTGGACGCTGGAGGTCCGGGCGGTCGAGATCACCGGGAGCCACATCGGCGATGCGCCGGTACTGCCCGACCTGCTCAGCCAGATCCCGGCCGATCAGGAGATCGGCAGCGTCACGGCAGACGGCGCCTATGATACGCGCAAGTGCCACAATGCCATCGCCGACCGCGGTGCCGCCGCCGTCATCCCGCCCCGCAAGAATGCCAAGCCATGGAAGACCGTCACTGCCGGCGCCGTGGCGCGCAACGAGGCCCTGCGGGCATCGAAATACCTGGGCCGTGCGCTCTGGCGACGATGGAGCGGCTATCACCGCCGAAGCCGCGTCGAGACGAAGATGCATTGCGTGAAACTACTCGGCCAGCGCCTTATGGCACGCGCCTTCGAGCGTCAGGTTGCAGATATCCAGGTCCGTTTCGCCGTCCTGAACGGCTACACCGCGCTCGGCATACCCGTGACTGAAGCTGTGGGATAAGTCCGTCCAGGGAAGGGGGTAGCCCGGCCATCAGACGATTTGTGCAACAGAGCCCTTGAGCGTCCCGCTGACCGATCTCAAACTGCAAACTCTGTAGACAGTGCTCCTAGGTTCAATGAACCTGTCGAACCTGAACTTGGTTGGCTTCCTTGGCCAAACCATCCGAAAAACAGGGCTCCTTTGACCAGAAATCAATGACTTGGCCGCCTGCACCGATCTTCGGGAGGCAGGGGTCGGAGGTTCGAATCCTCTCACTCCGGCCATTTTCTCACGCACGATCCGCCGTTCCTCCGCATAGCCGGGGCGTCGAAAGCGTCTTGGGCGCACCACGGCGCAAAAGCGCGCGCGGCCGCCGGGATCACCGCGCCCAACGCTGCAGCGCCAGCTCCTCAAGTTCGGCCGCCTCGCGCCGCTGTAGCTGGCGGAGCATTTCCCATTCCTTTTCGAGCCGCACCGTCTCGTAGGTTTTCAGCTCGGCGAACCTGCCCTGCATGATCGCCTCCAACTCGTCCATGCGGGGGGAGAATCGGGCGATCTCGGCCTCCAGCACGGCGATCTCGCGGCGGATCGAGCGGATGAAATCGCCGAGATAGGGCGCCGCCTCGATGGTGGACACATGGGCGTCGCGGCGCAGCCGTTCGCGCAGCGCCTCGCGCTGCCGCTCCAGTTCCGCGATGCGCGCCCGCAACGCGCCCAGTTCGCGCGCCTGTTCCTCGATCTCGTGCCGCCGCAGCCGCTCCAGCAGGGCAAGCGCGGCGATGCGGCGGCGCGCCATGTCAGTGCCCCGCGGGCGTGTCTGCGGCGGGAGACGGGGCCGCCTGTCCCGCGCGCTCTTGCAGCCGCTCGCGCATCTTTTTCAGGATGGCCGGCGGCAGGGGATTCCGCGCGACGGGGGCGGTGACGGTCGTGGCCGCACCCTGCGGCGGCGGCGCCGCGTCCCCGCCGGGACCCGCCGCGACGGCCGGGCCGGCGCAGGCGACAAGGGCGGCCGCGATCCCCCAGCGCCTCATGCCGCCGGCAGCTCCTTCTGGGCGCCTTCGACCTGGTAGAAATCCGGCTGCTTGCTGCTCGGGATATTGCCGCGGCCGATCTCGACGCAGATGCTGGGCGGGTGGTTGGCCACCATCGCCACGATGATGTCGCGGATGACCATGTAGAAGGCGCTGTCCTCCTCCTCTATCTGCATCAGCCGCCCGGAGATCGGCTGCACCATGCAATAGGCCAGGAACACGCCGAGAAACGTGCCGACCAGCGCGCCGCCGATCATCGCGCCGAGCACCTCGGGCGGCTGATCGATCGAGGACATGGTCTTGATCACCCCCAGGACGGCGGCCACGATGCCGATCGCCGGCAGCCCGTCGGCCATGGTCTGGATCGCCCGCGACGCGGCGAGCGCCTCGCCGTGGTGTTTCTTGATCTTGCGGTTGATGACATCCTCGGTCTGATACCTGTCGTCGAACTGCATCAGCAGCAGGCGCAGCGAATCCGTGATCAGCTCCGTCGCGAAGTGATCCTGGAGGATCTTGGGATAGCGCTGAAAGATCGCGCTTTCGCCCGGTCTCTCGATATGGGAGTCGAGCGCGATGATGCCGCGCGTCTTGTAGACCCGCGCGAACTCGAACATCAGGTTGAGCAGGTCGGCATAATCCTCAGCCTTCCATTTCGGCCCCTTGATGACCTTGCCGATCCCCTTGATCGAGTTCTTGATCACCAGGAAGGAGTTGGCGATCACGAAGGCCCCCAGCGCACCGCCGGCGATCATCATGCCCTCGAAGGGCAACGCGTGCAGGACGATGTCCAGCTTGCCGCCTGACAGCGCGAAGCCGCCGAAGACCAGGCCGAACACCATGATCAGACCAAGGAACAATGTCATCCTGCGCCACCCTTGCCGCGAGAAATTCGATTGGGCGGCCGGCCGCCCTGCGGTTCTGATAAGAATAATTGACAATAATACAAGCATAAGCAAGGATTGTTTCAGATTTTCCAAAGCTCAGCGAAGCATCAACATGCAAAAACCCGGGGCCCTTGCCTATTTCATCGACGAGAGCGACCTCGCGGAGCTTCTGCCCGACTGGCCGGAGGACATGAAGCTCGTGCTGTGCCTGGACGAGCACGGCGGCTGCGACATGCTGGTGCACCACCGCGACGAGGAGGACAGGGTCCTGGCCCGCGTCGCCGCCCTGCTTCGACGGCCGGCCGGGGGCTTCAGCGTTGTGCCGGAACGGCCCGGCCACCCCACCCTGCGCATCCTGTTCTCGGAACGGCAGCAGTTGCTGACCCTCGTGAGCGGCGCCGAGCGGCTGCTGGAGACAGCCTCGGATTACGCGATCAACTACCGCTTCGCGCTGGAGGAGGGGCTCGACCCCCAGGTGATGACCGACGCCGCCGTCGGCCGGCGGGTGCCGGAGCGGCAGGATCCCTCCACGCCCGCGCCGTGGTTCTCCTTCGCGCAGCCCGAGCGCCGCGCGACCGAGCCACCCTCCGAGCCGCCCCGCGAGAGCGTGCCCGATCTGCCGCCGGGCTATGCCCCGGCCAGCGTGCTGGCGCGGCGCGGCAGTCACCTTCTGCCGGCCCGCCTGGAAGGCGCCGGCGGCCGCATCCGGCTGGTGCTGGAGCCCGGCAAGGGGCCTCAGAACGCGCAGCCTCTGCCGGTGGCGCAGATCGGCCTCCGCGACGATTTCCAACGTTTCGTGTTGCCGCGCCGGTCGCTCGACGGCTGGACGCCCGGCGCGGGCGCGCTGCTGGACATCCCGGCCAGCCAGTTCCCCGAGGCGCTGGCGACGCGGTTCTGCCGCCAGCCGCACGCGGCGGAGGCGGTGGTGACCCCCGCCGGGGTGTTCGTGACGCCGGGCGCCGCATTGCCCCCGGGCGAGGCCCCGCCGCAGAGGCGTCCGCGCCGGCTGATCACCCCGTTCCGCCTGGCCCTCGCCGGCCTTGCGGCGGTGGGGCTGGTTTCGGGTACCGTCGTCTCCGCCTGGCAGGACACGACCCCGCCCCCCCGTCCGGGGCCGGTGCAGCCGGGCGCGCCGGACCACGCCGCGCTGACCATGATCGAGAGCTTCGCGCGCGCCGATTCGCGCGATGCCGCGCGGTAACCGGGACGCGCGGCTTTCGCCTCCTCCCACGCTGAACGGCCCGATATCGCGCGACCGGCGGACGGCGTCGGCGGCACTGCGCCGGAATCATGGGACTGCCGCGCGATTTTTCCGCAGCTTTTCAAAGTTCCTTAACCTCCGGACCATACCTGACAAACGAGAGTAGCGAGGGCGCGATGGCCATGTGGGCCGCGCTGGTGCACAGGGAAGAGTGCCTTGAACGAACTGATGAACAGGTGGCGCGAGGGTCTGCCCGGCAGGGCCGCACGGCCGCGCCGAACCGAAGACATGGCGCAGCGGCATTCCGCCCCCGCCGTCCCGGTCGAAGACAGCGTGACCCCGAATTTCCTGATCTGCCTCGAAACCGGAACACGGCAGATCCTGCTGCGCCGCCACCTGCGCGAGCAGCTGGGGATGAGTCCCGACGAATACCGCAGGAAATGGGGCCTGCCGGGGGACTATCCGATGGCGGCGGCGACTTACATTCAGCACCGCGACAAGGTATTGAACATGCACCAGCAGAAACAGAGTTGAGAACGCTGCGAATTGGTGCAAGAATAACAAGTACTATTTGTCGAAGAATTCGACTATCCGGCAAAGAAACATGCCACGGCGATGCACAGAACGCCGCCCGGAGCCGCGCGCACAGCTGCCGCCCGGCCGGCGCGGATCGCCCGAAACTGAGGTCATGCCATGACGACATCAGATACCAGGGACGACGTGATCGCGACGATCGTCGCCGCCTACGCCGCCCGCCCGGACGTGACACCGGACCAGATCGTTGAACTCCTCGCCAAGCTGAAGCGGGAACTGCGCGCCGAGGCCGCTCCGGCGCCCGCCCCCGAGGCGGCCGCCCCCACCGAGGAAAAACCCAGGCCCGCGCTGCCGATCGACGAGGCGGTCACCCGCGACAAGGTCTACTGCCTGTGCTGCGGCAAGGGGTTCAAGATGCTCAAGCGCCATCTCGGGGCGGAGCACGGCCTGACGGAGGCGGACTACCGCCGCCTCTTCGACCTGCCCGAGGACATGCCGCTGGTCGCGCCCAGCTATTCCGAGAAAAAGGCCGACTACGCCAAGAAGGCGGGCTTCGGGAAATACGCGCGCGAGGCCGTCCCTTCGGGCCGGACGGCCGGCGCGGCGCAAGGGGAGAGCGCCTGCTGAGGCGCCCTCCGCGGGCCGCGCGCGCCCATCCCGGATCCGAGTGAATGGCAAGAGAAACCATCATCATCAAGAAGCTCGACGACGACCGGCACCACGCCCATCACGGCGGCGGGTGGAAGGTGGCCTATGCCGACTTCATGACCGCGATGATGGCGTTCTTCCTGATGCTCTGGATCCTCGCCGCCTCCGACGAGGAAAAGCTGCGCGGCCTGGCCGATTACTTCACCCCCAGCCTCTCCGAGGCGGGCGGACGCGGACAGGGTGTGCTCGACGGGCAGGTCCTCGGCCCCGACGGCGTGATGAGCGGCACGGAGGGCCCCAAGAGCGAGGTGCAACTGCCGAGCTTCGGCCAGGAAAACCCCCTGGCGGTCTTCGACAGCCGGCTCCGCGACGAAGCCGCCCGCGAGACGGTGATCGAATACGAACCGGCCCCGCGCGAGGGCGCGTCGATCGCGGAAACCGCCGCCGAGGTCACGCCCGAGCAGCTGGAGATCGAGCGGCAGCGCAAGCAGCGCGAGGCGCGGCTCGAGGTGCTGCAAGACGAGATCGAGCAGGCGATCAAGGCCCGCCCGGACCTTGAGGAATATGCCGGAAACCTGCGCTTCGACCGGACGCCCGAGGGGCTGCGCGTGCAGATCGTCGATCGGGAGGGCCGGCCGATGTTCGCCTCCGGCAGCGCCCGGATCGAGGACAAGACGCGCGACCTGATCCGCATCATCGGCGCCGCGGTCGTCGAGTTGCCGAATCCGCTTGCGATTTCCGGGCATACCGACGCCGTGCCCTATGCAAGCCGCGCCGGATACGGCAACTGGGAACTGTCCGCCGACCGCGCGAACGCCACGCGCCGGATCCTGCTGGACGCGGGCGTCCACCCGGCGCGCATATCGCGGATTTCCGGCCTGGCCGACACGGCGCCGCTGAACGTCGAAGACCCGGAGGCGCCGGAAAACCGCCGCATCAGCGTGCTGCTGGAATATCCCGATCCCGCCCTGACCGCCGCCGGCGATTAGGCGCGCGGCGTCAGCCCACCCTATGCCTGAAAACGAATCGCCCTGCCCCTGCGGCAAGGAAGACCGCGCCGCGGTCAAGCGACAGAGCCACATCGCCCGAACCTGCGGCGCATTGACAACTATTGCGCGAGTTATCCACAGGACGCCTATTCGACCTGAAATAACCCTTCAGATCCCTCCAAACCCGGAGAAACCTCAGATTTGGAAACGAAATCGGCCAGAATTGCATAGGGGCGAACACAACATATTTGGCATCCATGCATAACAACACCATGCATGTAGTAGAGAATTTTCAATCTTGGGCTTTTCAGAGGCCTATTCGAGGCATTAAGAATGTTTCCAACATTGCACTCAGAATCGGACCACAGATGCGAAACGTGCGGCTGCTCGAACTGATTTGGCAAGGAGATGTTACAACCTCAGGGAGTAACGCCACACGCCGCATGGCCGGGTTGCTCAAGGGGTTGCTGCCGGTGCGCGCCGTGCATCTGAGCGCGACTGCGGGCGTTGACCGGGTCTGCATCCTGTCGGACGAGACCGAGCTGCTGCCGGGGCTGCCCCTGGGCGATGTTCTGGTCGAGGAACTGGGCATCGACGTCCCTTACGGGACCGCGATCGTGATCAGCGAGGAGGACGGCCAGGACGGGCCGACCACGGACGAGGACATGTCCTACAATCTCGGCATGGTCGTGGGCAACGCGCTGCTCGACGTCATCAGCCGCAATGTCTTTCCCCTGCACCGGGAAAGCTCCGCACTCTACGTCATGGGTTGCTCCTATCACAGCATGGCCAGCGGCTCTGGCCTGCAGCACCTCGGTCTCAAGCCCGCGCATTTCCGGGCAGGGCTCGCGGCCTCTCTGGGCGCATTCTGGTCGGGCGCGCAGCACAGCCGGGTCGAGACCAGCGGCCTGTTCCTTCAGCAGGACTTCCTGGCCAGCCCGCGGCTGCGCCGCTACCTCGCGACGATCGACGCCGGCTTCTCCGCGCCCAGACCCGAGCAGATCGGCGCGGGGCTGATGCATTTCCCTGGTGGCGCGCGCAGCTACGACCAATGGCTGGGGCTGGTTCAGAACGCGGTGATGGACCGGCTTGGCGCGCATACCGCCCGGCTCTGCGACAGTTGAGCGGCAGCGCCAGCGCGTCGGCGGGCCGGACTTTAACCAACAGTTAACCAGAGTTTTCTTTCAAGTAGCATCCGGTTGTGCTTCTCTATTCTTGCGAGACAAGGATAGTGCGAGGCATTCTTTCTATGTCCATCACCTACCTGGCAGCGATGAGAGAGCCGCTCCTGCCTGTCGAGCAGGAGCGCGACGCCCTGCGCAGGTGGCAGGAAGACGGCGACCGCAACGCGCTGGAGCTGTTGCTGCGCTCGCACGCCCGTCAGGCCTGGTCGCAGGCGTCACGCTGGACCAACAACCCCGTGCATCTCGAGGATCTCGCCGCCGAGGGAATGATCGGGCTGATGCGCGCCGCGGACAATTTCAACCGCGCCCTCGACGTGCGCTTCTCCACCTATTCCTCGTGGTGGGTCATGACCTCGATCTCGACCGCGCTGACCCGGGTCAAGACGGTGATCGACATCCCGCCCCGCGCCTATATCGACGCCCGCATGGGCCGACTGATCGGCGAGGAGGCCGCGCAGGCGCAGATGGCGATCCATGGACAGGTCGCGCTGGACGCACCGCTGGGCGAGGATGGCATTCCAGCGGCGGACCGCCTGCCCAGCCCGGACCTGACGCCGGAAGAGGCGGTGGTGGCCCGCTCCTCGCAGGGCCTGCTGGAGCGCATGCTGCACGAGGCACTCGACGCACTCGATCCCGTCGAGGCGGAGATCATCCGCCGCCGCAAGCTGAAAACCATGCCCGACCACGTCGCGGTGGTGGCAACCGATCTCGGCATGCCGCGCGAACGGCTGCGGCAGGTCGAGAACCGGGCGCTGATGCGGCTGCGCCGGCAGCTGCTCGAATCCGGGTTCCACCTGGCGCTGCTGAATTAGGAGGCGGGCGAAAGCGATGCAAATGGTGTTCACGGCCCGCACGGCGCCGTCCGCAACGGCCGCCGCGACAGGCCCCAAACCCCGCGGCGCGGCCGGGCAGGCAGAGGGCTTCGCCGCGCTTTTCGCCCGGCTGCGCGCCGGCGCGTCCGGGGCCGCCGCGTCTCCGGCCCTCTCCCTGCCCCGGCAGATCGCGACCCCCGGCGGCGCGGAGGCCCGGCACGCGGCCCTGGCTGGGCTGATGGCCGGCCTCGAAACCCTCGCCAGCGCCACCACGACCGCACTGAAAGACGCCGAGGCCGGTGGCGGCGGGCTGGACGCGGCCCAGGCGATCCTCGCCCAGGCGGCCGCCCGGCTGGGCGAGATGCTGCACGCCTTCGACGCCGCGACCGGCGCCGACAGCCTTCAGACGCTGGGCGCCAATCTCGCCGCGCTGCTGACCGCCCCGGCCACCCCGCCCGCCGCGGTTCCGGCCGATGGCGAGGCCGCCGGGGTGGCGGTGGCCGAGGCCATGTTCGCGCTCGCCGCCGGCCTGCTCGGGCTGAGCGATGTCGCGTCTGCGTCGGCCCCGTCCGGCCCCGCGCCTGCCCAGGCCGCGCTGCCGCCCGTCCCGCCCGCGCGGGCCGTCGCGGGGACGGCGGCAATCGCGGAGGCGCCCCCCCGTCCGGCCACGCTGGCCGCGTTGGCCACGCAACAGCAACAGGGCGCAATCCCCGCGCCGCCGGTCCAGGCGGCCCGACCCGCGCCGCACCCTCCGGTCGCGGGGATGACACCCCAGCCGCCCGGCGCGGACGGCGCCGCGGACAGCACGCCCGCCGCGCCGCATTCGCGCGCGGCCGAGCTGCTGGTCGCCGCCCTACAGGCCAAGGCCCCCGCCGCCGATGCGGCGCCCCTGCCGCAGGCGCAGATACCGCAGGCCCCCGCGGCCGAACTGCGCGCGCCCGGCCCGGCCGACCCCGCCGAGACGCGCAGCGCCCACGCGCCTCAGCAGCCCTCGGCCGCGCCCAGCGGCTTCGCCCGCAGCATCGCCAACCAGATCCGCGGCACCAGCTTCAGCGAGGGTCACACCCGGATCGAACTGTCGCCGCGCGGCCTTGGGACCATCGAGATCGACCTGCACGCCGACGAGGCCGGCAAGCTGCGGCTGGTGTTACGGGCTGAAAATCCAAACGTTCTCAATGCGCTGCGCGATCACCGCGGCGCGCTTCTCGCGGTGCTCGGCGACAGCGGCGTGGCGGTCGAGGACAGCGCCCTCGACTTCGAGGCGTTCGGCCAGCCGCGCCAGCAGCGCGACGACACGGCCCCGCCCGCGCCCCGCCAGGGAGGCCCCGACGAGAACGACAACAACACCCTCGAGCCGGCCCCGCGCCGGGCGGCCCACCTGCCCGGATCCGGGCGGCTGGACATCATCACCTGAGAGCAGGAGAGCCCATGACCGTCGACAGCACCAGCGCAGCGCAGCCCGCGGCCCCCGTTGCGGCCAGCCGCAGCGCGATGACCAAGCTCGGCGCCGATTACGACAGCTTTCTCAGGCTGCTCACGGCGCAGATCGCCAACCAGGACCCGCTCGAACCGATGGATTCGACGACCTTCGTCTCGCAGCTCGCGCAGCTGTCGCAGGTCGAGCAGTCGATCGTGACCAATGCCAACCTGGAGGGTATCAGCAGCCAGCTGTCGAGCGTGGGGGCGATGGCGGACATGCAGCTGATCGGGCGCGACGTGACCCTGCCCAGCGGCCGGATCGAGTTGCAGGGCGGCAGCGGAACCTTCTCCTTCCGGCTGAGCGAGGCGGCGCAGAGCGTCAAGGCCGTGCTGCGCCACGCCGACGGCACGGTCATCCGCGAGATCCGCGGCCTGCCGACCGATCCCGGCACCCGGCACGACCTGGTCTGGGACGGAAAGGACAGCTATGGCCTGCCGGTGCCCGACGGCGTCTTCGAGGTGGCGATCGAGGCGGTGGATGCCGAGGACGCGCCGGTCTCCTACGCCGGCTACGCCACCACGCGGGTCGAGCAGCTGGCCTTCCGCGACGGCGCGCCAATGCTGGTCCTGCGCAACGGCGAGGAGGTCCGCTCGACCCAGGTGCTCGGCATCGAGTGACGGGCGCTTAGCCGCGCGGAACGTCCTTCTTGAAGAAGGACAGGAACAGGACGTCCTCGATCTCGGGGAAACTGGCGTTGAGGTCGGCCCGGATCATGCCCGACAGCGCCTCGGTGTCGACGGCCACGCCCTTGAGGATCGGCCCCTGTGCCGCGCGCGTCAGCGAGGCGAGGATGGCGTCGCGCAGCCGCGCCGCGTTCTCGCCCAGGCGGTAGTGGTTGGCGCTGCGGGAATCCGGCAGCGAAACGCCGAGATCCGCAACCACATAGGTCACGCTGCGCGGCTTTTGGACCGGCACCGTCATGCGCCCGAGATTGACCAGATGGGGGCCCGCCGCGGCCCGCTCGCCGGTCGGGACGGCCGCCTCGCCCGCCGCGGCCTCGAAAGGGGCCTCGGCCGCGCTTTCGATCGCCGCGGCCCTGGTGGGGGCTGGGGCGAGATATTTGCCCGCGCCGTAGCCCGCCGCCAGGCAGGCGGCCGGCACGGCGGCCATCATTACCAGCATCTGTCTCATGTCCACCCGGTGTCAATTTGCCTCTGCGGTCCATCTCTGGCACCGCATTGGGGCAAAAATCCCAGCGAAGTTGGGCAATTTTTCTGGATTAATACGGCAGAATTACGTCCATGACGTCCTCGCCGTAGCCGCGCGCCTGCTGGCGCGAGATCTGGCCGCGGCCGCCATAGGTGATGCGAGCCTCGGCGATCTTGTCGTAGGCGATGGCGTTGTTCATCTGGATGTCCTCGGGGCGGATGATGCCAGCCACGCGCAATTCGCGCAGTTCCTGGTTCACCTTCACCTCCTGGCGCCCGGCGACCACGAGGTTGCCGTTCGGCAGCTCCTGCACCACCAGCGCCGCAACCTTCAGGCTGATCGTTTCGTTGCGGTTGATCGCGCCCGAGCCCGAAGCCTGGGTGCCGGAGGACAGATCGACGATATCCCCCGAGGGCAGATCCTCGGCTCCGACGCCGGGCAGGATCTTGTCGATCTGGCTGCCATAGCCGAAGAACACCGGGAAACCGATCGTGCTGCCGCCCTGCCGCTCGCGCTGGGTGGCGTTGCGCAGCTGCGCCTCGTCGTCGATCTCGATGTTGATGGTCAGGATGTCGCCCACCTGGGAGGCGCGCTGATCGGCGAAGAACCCGCCCGAGCCGCGCTCCCACAGCGAGGCCGCCTCGGCACGCTTCCGCAGCTTGCGCGGCTCCTGCGGGGGCATCGGCACCTGGATGCGGGCGACCTCGGGCATGGCCTCGACGTCCATGCCCACGCCTGACACCCGCGGGTCGCGGTCGAAGACCGGCTCGCCGCAGCCGCTGAGCGCGGCGGCGGCAAGGGCGAGGAGCGAGACAGCCTGGAACGGATGACGGGTCATCGGGTGACCTCCACGACTCCCTCGGCGGTGGCGATCCCGACCACCGAGGCGTTGCTGACGAGATTGACGATCTTGACCTCCTGGCCGCGGTGCGCGTCGGCCAGCGCCCGGCCCGGAGCGGTCAGTTCCAGCAGGCCGTCGGTGTAGCGGATGGCGACCTTGTCGCCGCGGTCGATGATCCGCGGCGCCTGCACCGACTGCGCCATGACGGGGCGGCCCTGCGCCAGCAGGCTGCGCACCTGCATGCCCACCAGATCCTCGACCCGCGTCACCGCGAAGCTGCCAACCCGGCCATGCGGCAGGCGCAGCACCCTGAGATCAGCCTCGGCGATGATCTCTTCGGGCATCAGGCGACGGACGGGGACCGGCACCGGCACCGTCAGCAGCGCGAGCCCGGTGACGCGGCGCAGTTCCCCCTCGCCGGTCACGGCGTTGGCGACGAACTGTCCGGTGGCCCTGTCCATCCAGAACGCCGACAGCATCACCGCCTCCTCCAACCCGCCGGCCTTGAGCGTGATCTCGAATTCGCCGGTGTCCGGCAGGGTGGCGCCAAACTCGGCGCGCGCCTTTTCCTCGATCAGCACGTCCAGCGCCTCGGCCCCGGCGAGGCCGGGCAGCAGCGCCAGCACCAGAAAGAAAACCAGGCGTTTCATCTACTTGATCTGGTTCGCGGTGGACATCATCTGATCCGCGGTCTCGATCGCCTTGGAGTTCATCTCATAGGCCCGCTGGGCCGAGATCAGGTCGGTGATCTGCTGGATGATGTTGACGTTCGAATTCTCCAGGTAGCCCTGCCGGATCATCCCGACGCCAGGATCGCCCGGATTGGCCTGCACCGGATCGCCCGAGGCGACGGTGGAGCGCAGCAGGTTGTTGCCCAGCTGCTTCAGCCCGGCGTCATTGGTGAAGGTCGCCAGCGTCAGCTGTCCCAACTCGACCGGCTGGGGATCGTCCTCGACGAAGGCCATGACGGTGCCCTGCTCGCTGACCTCTACCTTGACGGTGTTGTCGGGGAAGACCACGCCCGGATCGACCTCGTAGCCCTGCAGCGTCACCAGCTGACCCTCGGCCGAGAGCTGGAACGAGCCGTCTCGGGTATAGGCGCGGCTGCCGTCGGGCAGGTTGACCGCGAAATAGCCGCGCCCGTCGATCGCCATGTCGAGCTGGTTCTCGGTCTGCGCCAGCCCGCCCTGCGTGTTCAGCCGCACGGTGCCCGCGGTCTGCACGCCCAACCCGACATCGACGCCGGTCGGGCGCGTCGAACCCTCGCGCGAGGTCAGCGCGCCCTCGCGTTCGCGGGTCTCGTAGATCAGGTCCTGGAACGCCGCGCGGCTGGACTTGAAGCCGGTGGTGTTGGCGTTGGCGATGTTGTTTGAGATCACGTCCACGTTGGTCTGCTGGGCAAGCATCCCGGTGGCGGCGATTCCGAGGGCTTTCATGGCGGGCTCCTTCGCGTTAGGCGGGTCAGCCGGTCTGGCCGAGGCGGCGCAGCGTGTCGCGGCGCAGGTCGTCCGCGCCGCTCATCAGCTTGGCCGCCCGTTCATAGGCTCTCTGGATGGACATCATGCGGGTCATCTCGACGACCGGCTGCACATTGCTGGCCTCGATCGCACCCTGCACGACCTCGGTGTCGGGATCGGGCACCGGCCGCGCCTGGCCGGGGCGGCTTTCGGGCGGCACGAACAGGCCGTTGCCGATGCGTTCGTAGGATTGCAGGTCGGGCAGGGTGAACACCCCGAGTTGGGCGATCACCCCGCGGCCCTCGGCGGTGATGCTGCCGTCCTTGGTGATGGTGACATTGCTTCCCAGATCGGGGGGCAGCGCGATGGGACCGCCGCCGATATCCAGCACGCGGGCGCCGCTCAGCGTGATGAGGTTGCCCTGCGAGTCGAGGCCGAACCGGCCGTCGCGGCCATAAGCCAGCCGCCCCTCGGGGGTCTGGTAGGAAAACCAGCCCGGCCCCTGCAGCGCCACGTCCAGCGTGTTACCGGTCTGCGTCACCGCGCCCTGCCGCTCATCCAGGTAGGAGCCGCGATCGACCACGAAGCTCGTGCCGCCTTCCGCGCCCGGACCCTGCGCGTCATGCAGAAAGGAGTCGAAGACGACGCGCTCCCCCTTGAAGCCCGCGGTGTTGGCGTTGGCGATGTTGTTCGCCGTCACATCCATCTCGCGCCGCATGGCGGTGGCGAGGGAGAGAGAGACATAGATGGAATTGTCCATGTGCTTGCCCGCAACTCCTAAGAACAAATCGCACAGATATTCGCTCTGTTCTTGAATACTGTGTATTTTATTCTAGGATATCGCAAGTTTTTTATGGACTGAAGGCTGACCTTGCGCGCTAATCTTTGCATAATCTTGGCCTTCGCGGGTTTTCCGGGCACCCTGCGCGCGTCCGATCTGCCGGTCGCCCCCCTGCCCGCACAGGCGCCGGCCGCAGCGCAGGCGCTGCCCCCCGCCTTCGACCTGACCCGCCACGACGCCGCGCCCTTCCTGGAGCGGCGCGCCGCGCTTCAGGCGGCCTTCGCGCAGGCGGAGGGCGCGGCGGCAGCAGGCGCCGCGCTGCTCGACATGGCGGAGTTCTACCTGGCTCAGGCGCTGGTTCCGGAGGGGCGGTCGATCCTGTCGGGCCTCGACGGGCTTCCGCTGGCGCCCGCGCCGGCCGCGCGCGGGGACGCCGTGGCGCTCGCCCTCGACCTGCTGGACCCGCGCGGCGCGCCGCTGCGGGACGCGGACCGCGCCCGGCTCGACGCGGGCTGGGAGGGCTGGGCGGACCGGCCGCTTTTCCTGGCGCTGGACGAACTCCGGCGGGGCTCGCCTGCGGAGGCGGCGGCGCATCTGGACGGCGCGCTCCTCCGGCTTGACGCCTATCCCGCGCCTTTTCAGGCCGCCGTCCTGCCGGGCCTGCTGGAGGCCGCGATCGAGGCCGGGCACTGGCAGATGGCCCGCGATCTGGCCGCGCGTTTCAAGGACCACGCCGAGTTGCGCGACGGCAGTGCCTATCACTTCCTGCTGGGCCGCGCGGCCCATGCCGGAGGCGAACTTCTGGCCGCCTTCGACAGCTACGCGCTGGTCGCGGCGGGCAGCGACCGCTGGGCGCAGCGGGCCCGGCTGGCGCTGGTGCGCCTGGGCCAGGAGACCGGCACGCTGACCGCCGCCGAGGCGCGGGTGCTGCTGGCGCAGGCGCGGCAGATCTGGCGCGGCGACGCGCTGGCGGTGGAGACATTGCAGGCGCTGACCGAGGCCGAGATCGCGCTGGGCGACAGCGTGGCGGCGCTGGAGGTTCTGGGCGAGCTTTTCAGCAGCTACCCCGACACCCCCACCGCCGAAGCGGCCCGGACGCGGGCACAGGGGCTGCTCGAAACCTATTATGCCCGCGCCGCCGAGGGCGACATACCGCTGTCGGATTTCATGCTGGGCCACCGGCAGATTTCGCGCGACTACCGGCTCGCGCCCGGCTTCGACCGGCTGGCGGAAGTCTTCGCCGAGCGGTTCCTCGCGGCGGGGGCCAGCGACGTGGCCGCGCGGGAATACGGGATGATCCATGACTACCTCGCGGTAGCGCGCGACCTCGGCCTCGCGGAGGTCGCGCCGGAGCGGCTGGACGCGCTGCGCCTGAAACAGGCGGAGGCGTTGCTGACGGGCGGCCAGCACGAGGCGGTCGCGGCGCTGCTGGCGCGCGGCATCGACACGGACTCGACGGCGCTGCGCGACCGGTTGAACCTGCTCCAGGCGCGGCTGTTCGACGCGACGGGCGCGCCGGAGCGCGTGCTGGAGACCCAGGTGACCCTGCCCTCGGAGGACTACCTGCGGATCAAGGCCGAGGCGCATTTCGCACGCGAGGACTGGACGGCGGCCAAGGCGGCCTACGCGCGGCTCTGGCACCGGCAGGGCGACGCGCTGCGCTTTGGCGACGCGATCAACCTGCTGCTCGCGGCGCACCGCTCCGGGGACCGCGCGCAGACGCTGGCCCTGGCCGAGGCCTTTCCCGCACTCACCGACATCCCGCAATGGGCCGAGATCGCCACCAGCCTGATGCAGGAGGCGCCCGCCACGCTGCCGCTGCGCGAAGAGGCGGCGCGGGCCCGGGTCGACGATGCGGGCCGGACCCTCGACCGCCTGAGGGCCATACAGGCGGTGTCGAACTGAACTGAATTAGCAAGAATACGCAAACCGGCGAGAATTTACCAATTCTTTAACCCGCAAGAAAAGTTTGCGCTTTATCTTTCAGACCAAGGAAGTGGCACAGAGAAGAAAGGAAGACCTTCCATGAGCATCTCAAACGCCATGCAGACGGGCGTCAGCGGCCTCCAGGCGAATTCCACCAGGGTCGGACGCATCTCGGACAATATCGCGAACGCCAATACCGACGGCTACCGGCGCACCTTCGCGCAAATGGTGACCTCGACCAGCAGCAACGCCAACGGCTTCGCCCCGGCCGGGGTGCAGGCCGTGCAAGGCGCCGAGATCGTCAAGGAAGGCTCCCTGCGTCCCACCTCGGGCGCCACCGATCTGGCCATCGGCGGACCGGGTTTTTTCGTCGTGTCGAAAAACCCCAACGATCCGGCCGAATCGAACTACTCGCTGACCCGCGCCGGGGCGTTCCAGCCCGATGAGAACGGCAACCTGCGCAACGCGGCGGGCCTTTACCTGGCGGGCTTTCCCTATGATTCCAGCGGCACGCTGGGCACGGTGAACCGGACCGGCTTCGGCGATCTGGAGACGGTGAATGTCGGCAGCTTCACCCTGCCGGGCGAGGCGACCTCGGCGATGAGCCTTTCGGGCAACCTGCCGGCGCAGGAAACCGGCCTGGCCACGCCCGGCGCGCCCTTCGTGTCCTCTGCGCAGTTCTTCTCGCCGCTCGGGGCGGCGGACCAGATGCGGCTGTCCTGGCAGCCCAGCGCCACGCCCAACCAATGGGACCTGACCATTTCGGATGCGGCGGGCACGAGCTACGGCACGGTCACGGTGGATTTCCATGACAGCGGCGCCCTCGCCGGCGCCCCGCTGGCCTACAGCAACATCACCAACACCGCGCCCGCGCCCGCCAACTTCGCCTTCAACCCGGCCACCGGCGTCGCAACCCTGACGATCAACAACGGTGCCGTGCCGCAGGTGATCGACCTGACCATCGGCGCCCCCGGCAGCCACGACGGCATCACCCAGTTCGCCGGCGACTACTCGGCGCCCAGATACGAGACGGACGGTTTCCAGACCGGCACGCTGGTGCGCGCCGAGATCGACGAGCGCGGCGATGTCTTCGGGATCTTCGACAACGGCGGCCGCAAGCTGCTCTACAACATCCCGCTGGCCGAGGTGACCAACCCCAACGGCCTGCTGGCACAGGACGGCAACGCCTACACGCTGTCGCGCGATTCCGGCCCGATGGAGCTTGGCACCGCGAGCAGCGGCTCGACCGGAAAGATCGTTTCCGGCGCCCTTGAAAGCTCCAACGTCGAGGTGGCGCAGGAGTTGACCGACCTGATCCAGACCCAACGCGCCTATTCGTCCAACGCCAAGATCATCACCACCGTGGACGAGATGCTGGACGAAACGATGCGGCTGAAACGCTGATCGAGCAGGGTGCGCCCGCCCGTCGCCCCGCGGGGCCGGGCGGGCGCGCCGATAACAAGGAGGCACCCCCGGCATGAGCATCACCGGCGCGTTCACCGCCAGCCAGAGCGGGCTGCGCATGACTGAAAAATGGGCCGAGGTCACCTCGGGCAACATCGCCAACGCCCAGCGAGAGGGTTATGTGCGCCGCGGGCTGACCCTGTCCGGCGGCGCGGGCGACAGGACGGCCGGGGTGGCCGTCACCGGGCTGCGCCGCGAGGTGAACGGCGCGCTGGAGAGGATGCACCGGCTGGAGCTGGGGCGTATGGCGCGGCAGGACGCCGTGGCCGAGGGGCTGGAGGCCTACGCCGCCCGGCTCGGCCAACCCGGCGACACCCACGCGCTGACCACCCGGCTGACCGATTTCCAGACCACCTTCGACGTCCTGGCCAACAACCCGGCGGACCCGTCGCTCCAGCGCGCCGCGCTGGAGGCCGCCGAGGCGCTGACGCGGTCGCTCAACGATGCCTCGACCGGACTGGCCGAAGCGGCCGCGACCGCGCGCGAGGGGGTCCGGCGCGACGTGGAGAGCCTGAACCGGCTTCTGGGCGAGGTCTCGGGGCTGAACGACCGGATCGCGCGGGAGGACGGCGCGACCGCCACTCGGGCCACGCTGGAAGACGCGCTCGGCGTGCGCCTCGACGCGATCTCCGAACTGATGGACCTGCGGGTGAGCCGCGACGCTCAAGGCCGCGTGACCCTGCACAGCGCCGGCGGCACGCCGCTGATCGAGGGCGGCACGGTGGCGCGGGTCAGCTATGACGCGGCCGCGGGACGGCTGACGGCCGGCGGCATCGAGATTACGCCGGGCGCCGCGGGCGTGCGCGGCTTCGAGGAGGGACGGCTGGCCGGCGCGCTGGCGCTGCAGAACGAGATGCTGCCGCAGATGCAGTTGCAGCTCGACGAATTCGCCCGCGCGCTGGTCGAAGGTTTCCAGGCGGCCGATACCTCGCGCGCGCCGGGGCAGGCGGGGCTGTTCACCGATGCCGGCGCCGCCTATGACCCGGCCCAGCGCGAGGGGCTGGCCGGGCGGCTGTCCGTCAACGCCGCCGTGCGCCCCGAGGCGGGCGGCGCGCTCTGGCGGATCCGCGACGGGGTCGGCGCCGCCGCGCCGGGCGCGGCCAGCGACGCCAGCCAGATCAACGCCTTCCTCACGGCGCTGGAGACGGCGCACGGCTTCGACACGCAGGCCGGGCTGGGCGACACGGCGACGCTGACCGGCTATGCCGCCAGCCTGATCTCCAGCCAGCAATTCGTCCGCGTGGACGCTCAGGACCGGCTGGACAGGCTCCAAGCCGGGGCGGCAGCGATCGCCGCCGCGCGCTCGGGCAGCGAGGGCGTCAACGTGGACGACGAATTGCAGCAGCTCACGGCGATCGAGCAGGCCTATGCCGCGAATTCGCAGGTCATGCGGACCCTGGGCGAGATGCTCGACGCGCTGCTGGCCGCGGTCTGAACGGAAGGGATGCGAGGATGACCACCCCGATATCGACGGTCTCGACCCTGCAGGCGCTGCTGACGCGCCGGCGCATCGCCGCCGACCTGCAGGACCAGATGGGTCGGGCCTCGCAGGAGGTCTCGACCGGGACGCGGGCGGATGTCTACCGCTCGCTGGGCATGCGATCAGCCGAGACGCTGGCGCTGCGCGCGCGGATGGACCGCAACGCGGGGCTGATCGCATCGAACCAGGTTCTGGGCAACCGGATGGAGATGATGGCGGAGCTGCTCGGGGTGATCCGCGGCACGGCGCAGGGCGTTCTTGACCTCGCGATCTCCAGCCGCGATGCGCCCGGCGCGACCGTCGAGGCGATGCAGACGGCCGCCCGCACCGCGCTCGACCAGTTGCAGAGCCAGATCAACGCCTCCTATCACGGCGCGGCGCTGTTTGCCGGCGTCGACAGCGGTCAGCCGCCACTGCAGGGCTGGGACGAGGTGAATCCGCGGTCCGGCCTGTCGCCGCGCGACGTGGTCGAGGGCGTGATCGGCGGCGGGTTCACAGGGGCGGCCGACGCCGCGGCCAAGGCCGCCGAGCTGGAGACGATCTTCGCCAGCGCCGATGCCGGGCAGCCCGCCCGCAATTTCGAGGCGACCTTCTACAACGGCACGCCGCGGCTCGATGCGGGCGGGGCGCCGTCGCCGCGGCTGACGGCGCATGTCGAGGAGGGTGTCACGCTGTCCTACGGGGTGCAGGCCAACGACGCGCCGTTCACCGAGTTGCTGCGCGGCCTGTCGATGCTGGCCGCCACCGACCCGGCCCAGATCGCCGACCCGGACGCCTACCGTGCCTGGGTCGGCGCCGCCGTCGATGCCGTGAGCGCCGGGGTCGAGGGACTGATCGAGACCGAGGCGCGGCTCGGGGGCCAGCAACAGCTGCTGGCCCAGACGATCGCCACCCAGACCGACCGCAACGACCTCTACAACAGCCAGATCCTGTCGCTGGAGGGGGTGGATCCCTATGAGGCGGCGAGCCGCCTGTCCACGCTTCAGACCCAGCTCGAGGCAACCTATGCGGTGACCGCGCGGCTGTCCCGGCTGAGCTTTCTGAACTTCATGTGAGGCGCGGCCGGGGCCGGTGGTGGCACCTATTCGGCCGCGGACAGAACCCCGGCCAACGGTTCCGCGGCGGCCGGGTCGGCCGGGTCGGCCGGCGCGAACTTGTAGCCGCGGCCATAGACCGTTTCGATATACGGATGCCCCGAGGCGGCGGCGCCGCCGAGTTTCTTGCGGATCTTGCAGATGTAGACGTCGATCACCTTGTCGAAGGGCTGCTCGTCGGCCATGCCGTAGACCGCGTCATAGATCGCCCCCTTGGAGATCACGCGCGGCGCGTTCAGCGCCAGATGCTGGAAGATCGCGTGCTCGCGCCGCGACAGCTTCACCCTCTGGCCCTGCACCTCCGGATCGCGGCCGTCGAAATAGGCGGTGACCTCGCCGATGGTGACACTTTCGGCGGCATGGCCATAGGCCCGCCGTGTGATCGAATTGATGCGCGAGCGCAGCTCCACCGCCTTGAGCGGGATCACGATGTCGTCGTCGGCGCCGCTATCCAGCGCCTCGGCGGTCTGCCTTGCGTTGCGGAAATCGCGCATCACCAGCACCGGGTTGCGGCAGCCGGCCTCGCGCAGCAGGCGGATCTTGTCCAGCGTGCCGGGCGTGTCGGCCAGCAGGAAGGGCCGCGTCTCACTGCCCTTGCGCGTCAGCAGCGCGAGATCCCCAAGAAAGAAATCGTCTCCGATTTCCACTGGCTTCAGGCCCGCGGCCCGGAGTTCGGCGATCACGCCGGGGCGGCGCTCTGCCCGTGGTTCAAAGAGGTAGATATGCATCCGTCCCTCGGTCGGTCGCGTCCCGACGACGCCGGGCATCGTCAGGTCATTTCCAGGGATGATACGAACCTGATGCAAGATTAGTCAAGTATTGGCACATATATTGCTTTACTTTATTCAATCTGTTCTTGCTACAACAGACATTATTGCTGTTTAATCTTGCGAGACTGATCCCACCCCGATGGCAAATTGGACGGCCTCCATGACGCGACACCGCCCCCACCTCGCCCCGCTCGCCGGTATTTTGGCGGCGCTGCTGGCCTTCGCGCCCGCCCAACCGGCGCAGGCCGAGGTGCGGATCAAGGACATCGCCACCTTCGAGGGCGTGCGCGAGAACCAGCTGGTGGGCTACGGGCTGGTGGTCGGGCTGAACGGCACCGGAGACCGCCTGCGCAACAGCCCCTTCACCCAGAAAAGCATCGAGGGGATGCTGGAGCGGCTGGGCGTCGGCAACCTGTCCGAGGACGACATGAAAACCGCGAACACCGCCGCGGTGATGGTCACGGCGATGCTGCCGCCCTTCGCGCGGCGCGGCTCGACCATCGACGTGGTGGTGTCTTCGCTGGGCGACGCCTCGTCGCTGCGCGGCGGGACGCTCATCGTGACCCCGCTGTCGGGGGCCGATGGCGATATCTACGCCGTCGCGCAGGGCCCCATCGCCGTGGCCGGCTACGCCGCGCAAGGCGCCAACGCCTCGATCGTCGAGGGCGTGCCGACGGTGGCGCGGATCGAGAACGGTGCGACCGTGGAGAACGAGATCGACTTCAGCCTCAACAGCCTGAACTCGATCCAGATCGCCCTGCGCACGCCCGATTTCACCACCGCCATGCGGGTCGAGGAGGCCGTCAACGCGGCCCTCGGCCCCGGCAGCGCCACCGCGCTCGACCCCACCACGATCGAGGTGCGTCCCCACGACAAGACCGACCTGCCCGAATTCATGGCCCGCGTCGAAAACCTGCGCGTGCAGCCCGACAGCGTGGCCAAGGTGGTGATCGACGCGCGCTCGGGCACCATCGTGATGGGCCACAACGTGCGGATCGACAAGGTGGCGGTCAGCCAGGGCGGGCTGACCATCATGGTGCGCGAGGACATCGAGGTCAGCCAGCCCGAGCCGATCTCCATCGGCGGCACCACGGTCGTGGTTCCGCAGACCACCGTCGAGGTGCAGGAAAAACAGGCGCATTTCACCATGCTCGAAGGCGATGTCAGCCTGCAGCGGCTGGTGGACGGGCTGAACGCCATCGGCGTGGGGGCAAGCGAGACGATATCCATCCTGCAGGCGATCAAGGCCGCCGGCGCGCTGCATGCCGATCTCGAGATCATCTGAGGAGGACCGCGATGAACGTCACCGGAAAGCCCGCCATCGCCGCGCAGCAGGTCACGGCCCGGATGCATGCCCGCCCCGGCGCGGCGGCCCCGGACGCGGCACAGAGCGCGGCGCGGGAATTCGAGGCGCTGTTCCTGACTCAGGCGGTCGAGGAAATGATGCGCAGCGTCGATACCGGCAGCTTTGGCGGCGGCCAGGCCGAAGAGACCTGGCGCAGCTTTCTCGCGCGCGCGGTGGCCGACGAGATCGCAGCGCAGGGGCGCACCGGACTCGCGCAGAGCGTGCAATCCGCAATCGGGGCCTATGAGGCCGCCGCGACACAGGGAGAGGGATGATGCCGGGGACGAACAAGAATGCGGCGCGCGCCGGGGCATCCGCCGAAATCGACGCCCTGACGGCGCTTCTGCGCGAGGAGATCACCGCCATCGGCCAAGGGGACACGGCCAAGCTGGCGGCGCTTTTCCCGCGCAAGACGGCGCTGCTGGAGGCCCTTGAGGCCGCCGCGCCGGCGCTGGAGAACGCCGTCCGTCAAGGCGGCGCCCAAGAGCCCGGATTGCCGGATAAACTCAAGATCCTACAGTCACTTATCCAGAATGACGCGGCGCTGCTCGCGCGGATGCGAGACGCCACGGGCGGCCTTGTCGCCGAAATCACCCGGATCCGGGACCGGCACGGGCTCAAGGGGCTTTACGGTGCAAGGGGCGAACCGCGGAACGGCACCGTGACGGCTCCGCAACGCTTCGACCAGCAGGTCTGAAACGTTAACTTTCTGGAAACCTTGCGCTCCAACATCACCATCACGGCAGGTGCCGTTTTTCGTCAGAATGACGATGAATCGTGACTCAGAAAGAAACGGAGCAGAACATGTCTTCCATTCTCACGAACAACTCCGCGATGAGCGCGCTTTCCACGCTGCGCAACATCAACCAGTCCCTCTCGCAGACCCAGAACCGGATCTCGACCGGCCTCAAGGTTCAGTCGGGCAAGGACAACGCCGCCTACTTCACCATCTCCGAGACGATGAAGAGCGACAGCGGCATGTACAAGGCCATCGACGAGGGCCTGACCCTGACCAAGAACTCGGTCGCCACGGCCCGCCTCGGCGCCGAGACGGTCATGGATCTTGCCAACCAGTTCGCCGAGCGCGTGGCCTTCTCGCAGGGCGACGCCGTGGATCGCACCGAAATCCAGAAGGAACTGAACGGCTTGATCGAGCGTATGACCACGACCATCGCCCAGTCGACCTTCAACGGCGACGACCTGGTGAACGCCGACGGCGCCACCCCGGGCGGCGCCGCGGTCAGCGTCGTCACCGGCATCACCCGTTCGGGCGGTACCTTTGCGACGACGACCATGACCTTCAACTCGGTCGACCTCACCGCGATCAAGGACACGCTCGCCGCGATCGACGTCAGCACCTCCATCGACCTCGCGGCCGATCTCGCGACGGCCGAGGGCCAGCTCGCGCTCGCGACCTCCGCGGCCACCTCGCTGGGCGTCGCCGAGAAGTCGATCGAGACGCAGCAGGAGTTCCTCGGCGCCCTCACCGAGAACCTCGATGGCGGTGTCGGCGCGATGGTCGATGCCGACATGGAGGAAGAGGCCGCGCGTCTGCAGGCGCTGCAGGTTCAGCAGCAGCTGGCCACGCAATCGCTGTCGATCGCCAACCAGGCGCCCCAGAACATCCTGAGCCTGTTCCGCTAAGTCGGGTCAGGTCGCGTACCACGAGTGAACGGGTCCCGGAGAACCGGGGCCCGACCACCCGGGCCGATCACGGCCAAAGCGGTTTTCCCCCGTTCAGAATGACGGAAGGCAAAGGACGCAGAACGCATGAGCATTGCCGCCTACAAACAGACCATCCGCGAAAGCGAAACACCCCGCCAGATCGAGCGCCGCATCCTGTCGCGTCTCACCGGGCAGCTCGAACAGCATGCCCGGGCCTTCGACGCCGCCGAAACCAGATCCGAGCGCCAGGCGCTTCTGGCCGGCGGGCTGCGCGCCAGCCTGACCGAGAACCAGGCGATGTGGCGCGCTCTGAAACACGACCTCGCCGCCGAGGGCAACGCCCTTCCGCCAGACATGCGGGCCTCGCTGCTGTCGCTGGCGCTGTGGGTCGACCGCCAGACCACAGCGGTGATGGGCGGCGCGCGGGGCCTTGGCGCGCTTGTCGCCATTAACCGCAGCATCGTCGCCGGCCTGTCGGGCCAGCCCCCGCGGCCGGAGGGTTGATCCGATGGCCCTCACGCTGACCCTCAAGCCCCATGAGCGCATCGTGGTCAACGGCTGCGCGATCCGCAATTCCGGCCGCCGCCATGTGCTGATGATCGAAAGCCACGCGGATGTGATCCGCGGCCAGGACCTGCTGGAAGAGGACGCCGCCGCCACGCCGGTGGGCAAGGCCTATTTCCTGATCCAGACGATTCTGATCCGCGCCGATCTGCGCGAAAAGCTGGTGCCGGTCATCCAGCAGAACCTGGCCGCGCTGGCCACCGTCTTCGGCGGCACCAACCTGGTGCAGATCTTCGAGGCCGCGAACTATGTCAGCCAGTCGGACTACTACAAGGCCCTGCGCGCGCTGCGCCCGGTGATCCGGCACGAGGAGCTGCTGCTCTCGGGCCGCCGCCCGGAGGCCGCGCCCGACATCGCCGAGGCGCCGGCCCCCGGCGCGGTGGCCGGAGGCGCGGCGCGATGATCCCGATCTCGGGCATGAACGCCCGGCTCGGGCTGCAACTGGTGGACGCGACCAGCGCCCGCCAGGCCGAGATGATCCGCAATTCCGCCCAGCACGCGCGCGCCATCACCACCTTCCGCGACCGGGTTAGCGCCATCGAAACGGTCGATCAGCTGATGGCCGACCGCGACCTCTATGTCTTCGTGATGAAGGCCTTCGACCTAGAGGATCAGATCTTCGGCAAGGCGATGATCGGGAAGGTCCTGAAAAGCGACATCGGCGACCGCTCGTCGCTGGTCAACCGCCTGACCGACCCGCGGTTCCGCGAGATGCACGAGGTCCTTGGCTTCGGCCCGAACGGCGTGGGCAATCTCAACACGCTGAGCAGGAAATGGCGCGAGGCGATGGTCGATCGCTACGTCCAGCGCCAGTTCATCAACGCCCAGGCCGATCAGAACGAGACCGTGGGCAGCGTGCTGGAATTCCGGCGCAAGGCCGGCACGGTCAGGAACGCCTTCGACATCCTCAAGGACAGACAGCTGGCCGGCTTCCTGCGCACCGCCCTCGGCATTCCGGAGGAGACCGTGCAACTCGACATCGACCGCCAGGCCGAGATCCTGCGCGGCAAGCTCGACCTGGGCAAGCTGCAGGACCCGAAGGAGGTCGAGAAGCTGGTGGCAAGATATGTGGCCATCAGCGACGCCACCAATGCCGCGGCCCTGCAGCAGAATGCCGCCGTGCAGCTGATGAACGGCGCCCTCGCCGCGGGCGCGGGCGGGCGGTTCGTGCCGGTCACGATCGACATCGCCGCGATCAGCGCCACCCCGCGCCTGCCCTACGCCTGAACCGGGCGCGACGGCGCCACAGCCGCCTATTCGATGATCTCGTCGTCGTCCTCGGCCATGGGCAGCTGGATCACCTCGTCCTCGGCCAGTTCCTTGGCGTAGTCGACCATCGCCGACTGCGCCGCGCGCACCTCGCGGCCGCGCACCGGGCCCATGGTGTTCATCTCCTCCAGCAGCATGTCGCGCGGCCGGGTCGGCAGGGCGTTCAGGAAATGATCGCGCACCTCCTTGCGCGCGCCGCGCAGCGCCATCGGCAGGGTATTGCCCTGCAGGCCGCGCATGATCCGCGCGAGGCTCTGTATGTCGAGCTTCACCAGGTCGTCGAAGGTGAACATCTTCTGCTTGATGCTCCTGAAGGTGTCGGGCAGCCGCTCCTCCAGCACCGGCGCCATGTTCTCGAACAGGTCGCGGTCGAGCCGGTTGAAGAGATCCGCCATGCGCTGCTGGCGCTCGGCGGCGGTGGGCTGGGCGGCGGCGGCGATGATGTCGCTCTGCAGCGTCTCCTCGATCTGCTTGATCATGTGCTGCGGCACCGCCTCCATGCGGATCATCCGCTCGACCACCTCCTGCATCCGCTCGATCCCCATCAGCGGCAGCACCCTAGCGGCCACCTCGGGGTCGACGTTGGACAGGATCGCGGCGGCGGTCTGGGCGTGCTCCCCCTTGAGGTAGTTGGCGATCACCGTCTCGTTGAGCGAGCTGAACCGCGCCCAGAGGTCACGCTCCTTGAGCGGGCCGCGGACCTCCTTGAGGATGCCGTCCACCTGCTCGTCAGGCAGGAATTTCCGCAGCATGGTCTCGGCCACCGCGAAGGAGCCGACGACGCCGCCGCCATTGGTCACGCTTTCCGAGAACTCGACCATCACCTCCTCAACCGCCTTGGCCGAGATGACGCCGAGCCCGGCCATCGCGCGGGTGATCTTCTGGATGTCGGCCTCGTCGAGATTCTTCATCAGCTCCGAGCCGCGCTGCTCACCGAGGCACAGGAACAGCACCGCCGCCTTTTCCGGGCCGCGCAGCCTGCGCTCGCCCATCACCCGGCCGGAGGCCGTGCCGGTGGTGGTCCGCCTGATGGTCGCCATGTTCATGGGCCCTGTCCTTCCATTGCATCCCCGGGGCGCGCCGCCGCCCCGCCTAGCCGCCGCCCGCGAGCGGCAGGTAGCTTTCCATCAGGCTGCCCGCCAGCATGTACCAGCCGTCGATCAGCACGAAGAAGATCACCTTGAACGGCAGCGAGATCAGCACCGGCGGCAGCATCATCATCCCCGCGCTCATCAGCACCGAGGCGACGATCAGGTCGATCGCCACGAACGGCAGATAGATCAGAAACCCGATCGAGAAGGCGCGGCGCAATTCCGAGATCATGAAGGCCGGGACGAGGCTGCGCCAGCCGGCCTGTTCCGCGCTTTCCGGCGCGGGTAGCGGCGCGGCGGCCTCCGCTCCTCCGCTGCGCGCGGCGATGTCGTCGAACAGCGCCAGGTCCTTGGGCCGCGTATTGGCGAACATGAAGGTCTTGAACGGCGCGCCGACCCGCGCGATCGCCTGCTCCTCGGTGATCGCGTTGTCGAGAAGCGGCTGGACCCCACCCTCCCAGGCGTCCTCGAACACCGGCTGCATCACGAAGAAGGTCATGAACAGCGCCATCGAGGAAAGCACCATGTTCGGCGGCGTCTGGTTCAGCCCCAGCGCCGAGCGCAGGATCGAGAACACGATGACAAAGCGGGTGAAGCTGGTCATCACCACCAGCAGCCCCGGCGCGATGCTGAGCACCGTCATCAGCGCGATCAGCTGCAGGATGCGCCCGCTGAGCGAGGCCTGCGCGTCCGACCCCGGCGGCGCGTCGCCCAGTGCCTGCGACAGCGAGCCGAGCAAACCGCCCGCATCCTGCGCCGCCGCCGGCGCCGCCCAGAACAGGGCCAGCACCGCCGCAGCCAGGCCGCAGCCGCACAGACGGAAAGGGGCGCGGGGGTGTGTCACGCGGTCAGGTTCCCGAAATGTAGTCCTTGACGATCTCGGTCAGCGAGACGCCGATCCGCTCGCCCTCCAGCTTGACCAGATCGCCGCGCGCCACCAGCCGGTCGTTGATCACCACGTCCACCGGCTCTCCGATCTTCTTGTCCAGCTCGATCACCGAGCCCCGGCTGAGTTTCAGCAGGTTGGCGATGGGCATCCGGCTGTGGCCCAGCACGATCTGCACGTTCAGCCCGACATTGAGCATGGCGTCGATGTTGCGCCCCGCGCCGCCTGGCTCCGGCGTCCCGCCGCCCAGCATGCTGTCGATCACCGTGCCTGGCGCGTCCGGCGTGTCGATCTCGGGCAACGCCTCGGCGATGCCGCCCTGGAGGCGCGCGCCGGGGGCGTCCTTGGCGTCGTTCTCGGTTTCAGACATTGGCGTCCCTTCCCCTCAGGATGGTGTCACGGTTCCCCGCCTGCGCTTGCCTGAGCGCGGTCAGGATGCGGTCGCAGATGGCGGCACAGCTGTAGTCCATGAAGCCGTTGTTCCACTCCATGCGCACGTCGCCCTCCGCCAGCGCCGGATCGACGGCGATCTCGATCCGGGCCTCCAGCCCGGCGGCGCGCGCCGCCGCCTCGATGTCCGGGCGCAGCAGCGGCAGGGCGCTCGGCGACAGCGCCACGCGTAGGCAGGCGCTGCCGAGCGCGAGCGCGATCGTCTTTTTCACGCGGTCCAGGGCGCGATCGCGCGAACAGCGCCGGAGCACCTCGGGAAAGACCTGCTCGCAGACTGAGAGCGTGAAATCCAGCGCCTGCGCCTCCAGCGCGGCGCGGTGGCGGTCGGCCTCCGCGATCAGCCGCTCCAGCTGCGGCCCGAGCGCCGCGAGCGCCTCGGCCCGGCGGGCCTCCGATGCCTCCAGGCTTTCGGCCAGCGCTTCGGCCCGGCCCGCCGCGTGCCCCTCCAGAAAGGCCGCGTCCCGCGCCTCGGCGAGCGCGGCCTCCAGATCCTCGGGGGTGTAGCAGGCGCGGGCGAGGCGCTCTGCCTCGCGGCGTTCGTGGTCCAGCTCGCGGTCGAAATTCCGGTCGAAGATATAGCTCACCGCCTCACACCTCCTCTGCCAGCCAGTGCCGCAGGACCCTCAGCGATTCCTCGGGCTCGGCCTCGACCAGTTCGCCGATCGAGGTCAGCCGCCGCCGGCGCACGCCGCCGCGCACCGAGGCCAGCGCGATCAGGTCGCCCTCGTCCTCGTCCAGCGCCTCGAGCACGGTGCCGGTGCGCGGGGCCTCCGCCGCCTGGGACGGCGCGGCCTGCGCCGAGGCGAGCGCCTTCGGCGCGCCGCCCGCCGCCCCCTCCGCACCCAGAAGCGGGCGGGGCGCCGCGCCGGTGAGCGCCGCCGGGCCGGCGCCGGCTTCCGCACCGGCAAGGGCCAGCGCGCCGCCCGCGTCGGCCGCCGGCAGGAGGCGCATCATCGGACGCACGCCGAAGGCCAGCACAGCGGCCACCAGCGCCAGCGCGAAGACCCCGCGCAGGATCGACATGATGTTGGCCGAGATCACCTCGCCCACCGAGGTGCCCACCGGCTCGCCCACGTCCATCGAGTAATCCATGAAACGCAGCGAATCGACCGAGACGGCATCGCCGCGCGCCTGGTCGTAGCCGATCGCCGACTGCACCAGGCGGCCCAGCCGCTCCAGTTCCTCGGCGCCGCGCTCCTCGTAGCTGACCGACCCGTCCTTGGCCACGCTGTAGATGCCGTTGACCAGCACGGCGACCGAGATGCGCTCGATCTCGCCGGGCTCGCGGATGGTCTCGCTGCGCGTCGCGCCGATCTCGTAGTTGACGATTTCGTTGCTCTGGGTCCGGCTGTTCGACGATCCCGCGCCGCCGGTCCCGCCGCCGGCCAGCTCGGCGGGCAGGTCGTCGGCCACGCCGACCTCGCCCTGCGCGGATTCGCGCCCCTCGCTGGTTTCCTCGCGGCTCTCGGTGGAGCGCACCACCTGCTGCGCCGGATCGTAGCTTTCCTGCCGGATCACCTGCCGTTCGCTGCTGAGATCGACGCTGACCTGCACCCGCGCGTTGCCGGCGCCCACGCGCGCGGTCAGGATGCCGGTGATGTTGCGCGCCAGCCGCTCCTCTATGGCCGCGCGACGCGATTGGAGCGACAGGTCGCCCATGCCGTCGCCGTCGTCGGCCAGGATGGTCTCGCCGCTGGCTGACAGCACGGTGACATGCTCCGGCGACATGCTCGGCACCGCCGAGGCGACCAGCGCGCGGATGGCAAGCCCCTGCCGGCGGCTGATCTGGTGGTTGGCCCGGCTGCGCACGATCACCGAGGCGGTGGGCTCGGGCCGGGAGCGCGAGAACGCCTCGCGCTCGGGCAGCACCAGGTGCACCCGCGCCGCGTCGATCCCGTCGATCGTCTGGATCGAGCGCGCCAGTTCTCCCTCCAACGCGCGCAGGCGGTTCACCCGCTGAAGAAAGCTGTTCATGCCCAGGCCGCTGCTGTTGTCGAACAGCTCCCACCCCGGCGTGCCCTCGTTCGGCAGCCCGTTGTCGGCCAGGGTCATGCGGGCGCGGGCGATGTCGTCCTGCGGCACGCTGACGATCGCGCCCCCGCCCGACAGATCCACCTCGAAGCCGGCCTGCTCCAGCGTGCTGACGATCCGGCTGGCCCCGGCCGGCGTCAGGTCGCTGTAAAGCGGCACAAAGCTGGGCGCCATGACCGACGACAGCCCGAAGAACAGCGCCAGCATCAGCCCCAGCCCGGTCGCCGCGAGCGCGATCAGCCGGGTCCGGCCCAGAGCTGCCAGATTGTCGATGATGGACTTCACGCGCGCACCCTGCATGGCCCCTTGCCCTACAGGAGGGTAGCCTGATCTATTCTTGTCAATCAAGTATATATTGCAGTTTATACTTGCTTATTCGCATCGCAATCGACATATTTATTCGTGCAAAACATGCTATCATCCGGGACGACATGAGCAGCACGACCGAACAGGGGGCGCAAGGGGCGGCGCCGGCGCGCAAGTCGCTGGGCCGGCATATCCTCATGGTCGCGGCGCTGACGCTGCTGTCGGGCGCCGCGCTGGCGGCAGGGCTTGCCGTCTCGATGGGGCCGAAGGCCTTCGTGGCTCTGCTCACCGGCACCGAGATCGCGCAAGAGCCCGCCCCGGCCGAGGACACCGCGGCGCCCCCGGCCGGGCACGGGGCATCGGCCGCGGACGGCGCCGCCGGGCCGTCCCTCGTGGTCACGCCCTTCAAGGAAATCATCGTCAACATCACCGCGACCACGGCCACCGGGCGGCGAACCACGCGGTTTCTCAAGCTCAACCTCGCGCTGGTCTATGACGCCAATGCCGAGGGGGCCGACCGGATCGAGGCGCGCAAGCTTTATCTGCGGGATTCCTTCCAGGATTACCTGCGCCAACTCACCGAGCGCGACCTGCAGGGCACGATGGGCCTCGTCACGCTCAAGGCGGAACTGCTGCGCCGCGCCCGCGCCATCACCGACAGCGAGGCCCCGCAGGAACTGCTGGTCTCCGACCTGATCGTGCAGTGAGGAGCCCGGCCAGATGACCGCGACGCGCACCGGCCGCCCCCCCGAGCCCGGACTGGAAACCGCCAGCGTCGAGGAACAGATCATCCGCATGGCCACGCTCAGCTACGAGCGGCTGCCGATGATGGAGGTGATCTTCGACCGTTTCGCCCTGTCGCTGGGCGGCGCCCTGAAAAGCTTCAGCGCGGCGCCGACCGAGGTGACGCTCGACGCCTTCGAATACATGAGCTGCAACGAAGCGCTGGAAAGCCTGCCCGCGCCCTGGCTCGTCGCCGTCAGCTCGGCCAAGCCGTGGGAGGGCTCTCTGGCGCTGGTGATCGACCCGGACCTGCTGTTCACCATGCTGGAGACGATGCTGGGCGGGCGCGGCGCGGAAAAGGCGGGCTGGGTGCCGCGCAGCTTCACCTCGATCGAGAAGCGGCTCGCCACGCGGCTCTGCGAGGTCGCGCTGCGCGAACTGACCGAGGCATTCGCGAATGTCGCCGAGGTCCGCTTCTCCGTCGATCACCTGGAAAACAGTCCGCATTCCACCGTGCTCGCCCCGCCGCGCAGCGCCTGCGTGAAGATCACCCTCGACGTGTCGGTCGAGGGACGCGGCGGCAAGCTGGTCCTCGTCATCCCCAACATGACATTCGAGCCCGCCCGCGCGCTGCTGGCCCAGACCTTCCTCGGCGGTCAGATCGGCGGCGACAGCAGCTGGCAGAGCTTGCTGACCGAGTCCCTCCAGGACACCAGCGTCGATCTCGTGGCCCTGCTGCACGAGCTGAAACTGCCTCTGGCAGAGGTGCTGGGCTGGCGGCCCGGGGATGTTCTGGACCTCGGAATCGACACCGAAGCCGAGGTGACGGTGAATGTCAGCGGCAAGAAGATGTTCCACGCCGCGATGGGCCGGCGCCGGAACGGATCGGTGGCGCTGCGCGTCACCCGCACACTGAACGGAAAGGACGGGCTTCCCCATGATGGCACTGCTGATTGACACATTGATTCTGCTGCTCCTCGCCGGGACGCTGGGCTATGCGTTCATGGTGGAGCGCCGGGTGCGCACGCTGATGGCCGCGCTGAAGGAGCTGCAACCCGTCGTCGGCGAACTGTCGAACGCCGTTGACCGCTCCGAAAGCTCGGTGGTGGCGCTGAAATCGGTGGCCGAGAAGGTGGCGGCCGACGCGCCCCGCCCCGCCGCCCCGCAACCGGAGGCCGCAGGCGGCGGCAGCACGCTGACCTTCCGCTCGGTCCGCGCCCCCCGGCGCGTCGCCGGCGCCGGCGTCACCAGCCTCGGCGGCAAGTCAGACCTGGTGCGCAGCTTCTTCGAGGCCGCGCGGAGCCGCGGGGCATGAGTCTGCGGCACCCGCTCCGGCTGGTCATCGTGACGCTGGCGCTGGCCGGCGCGGCGAAGACTGGCATCGCCGTGTTCGATGCCGCCGATCCCCGCGAGGCCCCGCGCGAGACGGCCTTCGTCGCCGCGGCCTCCGCCGCCGCCCCCTCGTCGGAAGCCGCCCCTCCGGCCGCGCCTGCCGCGGCACGGACCTGCGAGACCCCCGAAGAGATGCTGGGCGCGGTGCAGCAGGAACGCGCCCTGCTGGCGGCGCAGAAGGAGGCGCTGGCGCAGCGCGCCTCCGAGGTGGAGCTGGCGGCCGAGCGCCTCGCGATCGAGACCGCGCGTCTCGAAGATCTCAAGCAGGAGGTCGAAACTCTGCTGTCCCGGGTCGAGCAGGCCCAGACCGCCGATGTCGAGCGGCTGGTGAACCTCTACCGCAACATGAAGCCCAAGGAGGCGGCCTTCATCATGGATGACCTCGACATCGAGGTCTCGGTGATGGTCCTGGGAACGATGAGCGAGCGCGACGCGGCGCCGATCCTGGCCAGCCTCAACCCGGTGCGGGCGCGGGCGATCTCCAAGATCATCCTCGAACGATCCAAGCTGCCGGGCGACCAGAAACTCGTCGGGGTGCGGCTGCAATAGCGGCGCGCCCGCTCACTCCGCCACGCGCAGGCTCGACCCGGACGGCGGGCGGCGGCGGATGTTGCGCCGCAGGTCCATGACATAGCCGATGATCTCGGCCACCGCCTGCCAGTGCTCGACCGGGATCTGGTCGTCCACCTCGACGCTGGCGTGCAGCGCGCGCGCCAGCGGCCGGTTCTCGACCAACGGGATGTCGTTCTCGCGTGCCAGGCGGCGGATCTGGGCGGCCATCAGGTCGGTGCCCTTGGCCACGCAGACCGGCGCGGTGTCCACCCCCGGCTGGTAGCGCAGCGCCACCGCGTAATGGGTCGGATTCGTCAGCACCACGCTGGCGGTGGGCACCGCCTGGGCCACGCGCTGGCGCGCGCGCTTGCGCCGGATCTCGGCCCGGCGCATCCGCACCATGGGATCGCCCTCCGACTCCTTGTGCTCGTCGCGCAGTTCCTTGAGCGACATGCGCTGCTTCTTGATCCACTGCATGCGCTTCCAGACGATGTCGATCACCGCGACCGGCACCAGGAACACCGTCGCCGCGATCAGCAGCTTCGCCACCTCGCCGCGCAGGTAGCCCGGCAGTTCCTCGGGGACGAAGCCGCGGCTCTGCCATATCCCCGTCACCGCCCCGCGCGCCACCCAGACCGCGATCACCGCAACCACCAGCACCTTGGCCACGTTCTTGGCGAACTCGACGAAACTGTCGGCCGAGAACATCTTCTTCAGCCCCGACAAAGGTGAGAGCTTCGACAGTTTCGGCCGGATCCGATCCAGCGAGACCACCGTCTCGCCCTGGATCAGCACGCCGAAGATCGCCGCGACGATCATCACCAGAAGGGCGGGCGCCAGGGCCAGGGCGATGGCCCGGCCCAGCGCCCGCACCACCGCGCCGAGGTCGGCCAACCCCTGCCGCCCCTCGCCCACGCCGATCTGGCCCGCGCTCTCGAACACGCCGCGCAGCGCGCCGGCCAGTTGCGGCCCGGCCTGCGGCAGGATGAACAGCGTCAGCACGAAGAGCGCGAAGACGCTCATCATGTTGCCGGTCTCGCGCGAGCTGGGCACGTCGCCCTTCTCGCGGGCCTTGCGGAGCTTTCGCTCGGACGGCTCTTCGGTCTTGCTGCTCTTGTCCTCGTTCTCCGACATCGCCCGCCCCTAGAAGGCCAGAAGGCCGAGCCAGTCGGCGAAGGCATCGAGGAAACCGCGCAGCAGGAACGGCGCGGCGACGACCAGCACGAACAGGCCGGCGGCGATCAGCACGGGCGCGGCGACGAAGAACACCGGCAGCGTCGGCATCATCCGGTTGGCCAGCCCCAGCCCGACGTTCAGCACCAGCCCCATGACGTAGAAGGGCGCGGACAGCGACAGCCCGAGATAGAGGCTCATCCCCGCCGCGCGCACGGTCTGCTCGGCCAGGTCGCCGGGCATGATCCGCCCGACCGGGAACACCTCGTAGCTCATCAGCAGCGCCCGGATGATGACGTGATGCAAGTCGGTGACGAAGATCAGCGTTGCCCCCGCCATCATCAGCGCCGAGGCGATCAGCGTCGCGCCCTGGAACGATCCGGTGCTGGGCGCAAAGGCGTTGGCCAGCCCCGAGACCAGCCCGATCTGGTAGCCCGCGAATTGCAGCGCGGTCATCAGGATCCGCGCCGTCATCCCGATCCACAGCCCCAGCGTGATCTCCAGCGCCAGCACCGGCAGCATCTCCAGCGGCGTGCCCAGCGCCATCGGCCCGACCGGCGTGGCGGGCAGCAGCGCCGCGCAGAGCACCAGCGCCAGCATCAGCCGGAACCGCACCGGCACCTGCGTCTCGCCGAAGCCGGGCATGAACACCATCACGCTGCCCAGCCGGGCGAAGACCAACACGAAGCCCATCACCTGCGACGTGAGAAAGGCGCTCAGGTCCATCGCCCTAGCCGCCGATCGTGCCCACGGTCCGCAGCGATGCCTTGCGGTGGATCTCGTTATGCGAAATCACCTGCGTCATCGGGCTGACCCGCTCCAGCATCGAGCGGACGAAGCTCCGCACCTCTGGGCTGACCAGCAGGGCCGGCCATTGATCCTGCTGCGCGTGTTTCTGGATCTCCTTGCGCGCCTCCAGCACGAATTCCTGCACCCTTTGCGGCGACATCAGGAAATTGCGCTCGTCGCCGTTGATCCGCACCGCATCGTTGAACTCGCGTTCCCAGGCCGGCGACAGGGCGATCACCGGCACATAGCCGGAGACGTCGGTCAGGGCGTTGCAGATCTGGTTGCTGAGGCGCCGGCGCACATGCTCGGTCACGGTGGTGACATTGCTGCTGGTGCGGCTGATCTCGGCGATCGCCTCGACGATCAGCGGCATGTTGCGGACCGAGATCCGCTCGGTCAGCAGCGCCTGCAGCACCTGCTGCACGAGGATCACCGGCGCGGGCACCGACAGGTCGGCCACAAGTTTCTGATAGTCCCGGTCGAGCCTCTCGATCAGGGCCTGCGTCGCGCCGTAGGTCAGCAGGTCGGACATGTGGTCCTTGATGACCTCGGTCAGGTGGGTGGTGATCACGCTTTCGGGGTCGACCACGGTATAACCCTGGCTTTCGGCCTCGGCGGCGTGGGCGGCGTCGACCCAGACCGCCTCCAGCCCGAAGGCCGGATCCTTGGTGCGCTCGCCCGGCAGCGCGATCGGCGCCTCGGCCGGGTTGAGCACCATGCGCTTGGTCGGCCGGATGTCGCCGCGCACCGCCTCCACCCCCTGCACGAGGATGGCGTAGCTGTTGATCGGCAGGCCCGGCGCGTCCTTGATGCGGACCGAGGGCAGGACGAAGCCGAATTCGCGGGCGAAGAGGTTGCGCAGGCTCTTGATCTTGCCGGGCAGCGCGGCCTCGGCGCTGTCGGTCAGCGGCACCAGCGCCTCGCCCAGCTCAAGCCGCAGCTCATCGAGCTTCATGGTCTCCTGAAGGCTGTCCTCCTCGCTGAGCGCGCCGGCGCCGGCCTCCGCGGCGGCCTCGCGGCGGGCGGCCAGCTCCGCCTCGGCGGCCTTGCGCTGCATCACATAGCCAAGCCCCGCCATCAGCAGCGCCAGCGCCGCGAAGACCGGCACCGGGAAACCGGGCAGCAGGCCGATCCCGAACAGCAACCCCGCCGCCATGTAAAGCGCCTTGGGAAACCGGCCCAGCTGCGCCAGCACCGCCTCGTTCGCCGCGCCCACTGTGCCGCCCTTGGTCACGATCAGGCCGGCGGCCAGCGACACGATCAGCGCCGGCACCTGCGACACCAGCCCGTCGCCGATGGTCAGCGTGGTGTAGTTGTTCGCGGCCTCGCCGACGCTCATCCCGTGCTGCACGGTGCCGATCAGGATGCCGCCGATGACGTTGATCAGGGTGATGATGATCCCGGCCACCGCGTCGCCGCGCACGAATTTCGACGCGCCGTCCATGGCGCCGAAAAAGCCGCTCTCGTCCTCCAGCTCCTTCCGCCGCCGCCGCGCCTCGGCCTCGTCGATCAGCCCCGCGCCGAGATCGGCGTCGATCGCCATCTGCTTGCCCGGCATCGCATCCAGCGAGAACCGCGCCGAAACCTCGGCGATCCGTGTCGAACCCTTGGTGATGACGATGAAGTTGATCACGACGAGGATGGCGAAGATCACGATCCCGATGACGAAACTGCCCGCCACGATGAAGCGCGAGAACCCCTCGATCACGCCGCCCGCCGCATCGGTGCCGGTATGACCCTGGCTGAGGATCAGCCGCGTCGAGGCCACGTTCAGCGACAGCCGCAGCATGGTTACCACCAGCAAGAGCGTCGGGAAGGAGTTGAAATCCAGCGGCCGCGGAATCCACAGCGCGACCATCAGGATCAGCGCCGAGACCGACAGCGACACCGCCAGCCCGAAATCGAGGATCACCGGCGGCAGCGGCACGAAGAGCACCGCGAGAACCAGGGTCACGCCGATCGCGAAGCCCACGTCGCGGTTGGCCAGCCCCAGGGACAGGAGATCGCCCTTGCCTGCCGGATTGGTGCCCTGGCTGCTCATCCCCGCCCCCCTCAGAACCCCTGCCGGAAATTCGGCAGGATCGGCTGAAGCTCGGCCTCGCTGTAGATGCTGCGCCGGCGCGCCTTGCCGTCCGCCCGGGCGCTCAGCCCGGCCGACCAGATGCCGCCGCCCGCCGCATCGGCATCCCGCGCCGCCTCGGGCGCGCGCGCGGGCTGCTCCGTCTCCGCCGCCGCGCCGCCGGCGGCGATGGCGCGGAACTGGTCGATCCGGTCATTGGCCACCGCCACGTTGCGGGTCAGCGCGGCGAGGTAGGTCTCGCGCTTTTCCGGCGTGAAGGAATGGTAGGAGCCCGCGGCCGTCTTCCAGTCGCCGGTCTGGTCATGAAGCTGTTTCAGGAACCGCGCAGCGTAATCCACGTTCACCGCCGGATCGAACCCCTCGGCCGCGCCCTCGAAGGCCTCGGGGTGCCAGCGCAGGTTGATCTGCATGCAGCCCACATCGATCGAGCTGACGCCCGCGGCCTGCTGCGCCCGCACCCAGTCCAGCGCCGCCGCGCGGCTGTCGAAGAGGCGCCCGTCGCCCGCCGCGTTGACCGCCCAGGGCCAGACCGTCAGCGCGCCGCTGCGGGTCACGCCGGCCTCCTGCAGCCCGATGCCGAGCAGGATGTTGTCGGGGATGCCGTGGCGCAGCTGGGCGCGCAGGATCTCCCGCACGCAGACGCTTTGCGCCGGGACCGGCCCGGAGGGCGCGGGCGCGGCCTCGCGCCGGGCCGCGGCGCTCCGGGTGCTGGTGTAGAACCCGCTCCACCCCGCCCCGGCCGGCGCCCCCGCCAGCGCCGGCAGCAGCGCCAGAAGACCCGCGCGCAGCGCAGCGCGCACCCTCACAGCCCGCCGCCCGCGATCAGGTCGAACACCTGGTCCGACAGTTTCCGCAGCACCGAATAGATGAACGGCGTCGAGGCCACCAGCCCGAGGAAGATCGCCACGATCTTCGGCACGAAGGTCAGCGTCATTTCCTGGATCTGCGTCAGCGCCTGGAAGAAGGCGATGACAAGACCGATCGCCAACGCCAGCGCCAGCACGGGCCCCGAGGCGTAGAGCACGGTCAGAAAGGCCTCCGACAGGATTTCGTAGACGTCGCTCTCGCTCATCGGTTTGGCCCCCGGCCATCAGATCGGCATCCGCATCACTTCCTGGTAGGCGGCGACGAACTTGTCGCGCACCGAGACCGCCAGCTTGACCGTCGATTCCAGCTCCAGCGCCGCCTGAACCACCTGCTGGGTGTTCACCTCGCCCTGCAGCCCGGCCTGCACCATCGCATCCGCCGCGCGCGCCTCGTGCAGCGCGTTGACCGAGGCCTCGCGCAGCATCTCGGAGAAGGAGGCGCCGCCGGCCTGCGCGGCATCGCCCGCCGTTTCGGCGGAATCCGCGCGCAGATCCTGCGACGAACGGTAGGCGCCGCGGATGGCGCCGGTGGACAGGAGGGTGGTTTCGGTCATGCCGGTCTGGCCTTCACTTCAACAGGTCGATCATCTGGCTGCGCATCCGGCGCCCGGCCTCGAACATGTTCATGTTCGCCTCGTAGCTGCGCGAGGCCTCGCGCATGTTGGCCATCTCCAGCAGCGGGTTCACGTTGGGCGTCTTGACGAAGCCGTTCTCGTCGGCCGCCGGGTGCGACGGGTCGTGGACCATCGCGAAAGGGGTGTCGTCGCGGCCGACCCGCGACACCTGCACCATCGACGCGCCGGTCTCGCGGTCGAGCACCTCGGCGAAGGAGATCGTCTTACGGCGATAGGGATCTTCGCCCGGCACGGTGCCGCGGGAATCGGCGTTGGCGACGTTCTCGGACACGATCTTCAGGCGCTCGCCCTGCGCCAGCATCCCGCTGGCCGCGATCGAAGAGATGGATTTGAGCGGGTCCATGTGCTGCCTCCCTGTCCTTCAGCCCTCAACGGATGCCGGTGACCGCCAGGGTCAGCAACTCATGCCCCTTGCGGTAGAGCTGCGCCGCCATCCGGTAATTCTCACTGACCTCGGCGGCCTTGATGCTCTGCTGCTCCAGCACCACGGTATTGCCGTCCATGCTCTGGTCCCAGGCCCCGTCGTCCACCCGCACCCGGACGTTGCCGGCCTGCGCCGCGCCGCCGAGATGCCTGGCGTTGGTGGTCACCACGCCCGAGGGCCGGGCGGAATCGTCCAGCATCTCGGAAAACCCGCTGACCTCGCGCGCCCTGAAACCCGGCGTATCCGCATTGGCGATATTCTCGGAAATCACCTGCTGGCGCGTGCTCAGCCACTGCATCCGCTGCGAGGCGATCTTGAAGAAGGACAGCGAGTCCAGTTTCATTTGAGGTTCCTTCCAGTCTATTCTTGATATAACATGAATAAATCATGCTGACTACCGGATAAATCCCGTGAAAACCGTCTTTTCCGAGCTGTCCACCTTCGCGCGAAACCTTGAGGAAGCAAGGATAAATGGAACGGTCAGCGCCGTTCTCGGCCTTTCGCTGACCGTGGCGGGGCTGGAGCGCGCCATGGGGATCGGCCAGCGCTGCGCGGTGCATGGCCGCAACGGGCCGGTGCTGGGCGAGGTGGTGGGCCTCGACGCGCGCGGCACCCATGTTCTGCCCTTCGGTACCTGGGACGGGGTGAGCGCGGGCGACCGGGTGGAGCTCAGCCCGCTCGGCGCGACGGTGCGTCCCGACGCCACCTGGATCGGCCGGGTGGTCGATGCGCTGGGCCGGCCGCTGGACCGGCGCGGGGCGCTGCACGAGGGCGCCGTGCCGCGCCCGGTCAAGGCCGCCCCGCCCCCCGCCTTCGATCGCCGCCGCATCGGCGCGCGGCTGGAAACCGGGATCAAGGCCTTCGACATCTTCACCCCGATCTGCCGTGGTCAGCGCATGGGCGTCTTCGCCGGCTCCGGCGTCGGCAAATCGACCCTGATGGCGATGCTGGCGCGCAAGAGCGAGGCCGATGTCATCGTCGTGGGGCTGATCGGCGAACGCGGGCGCGAGGTGCAGGACTTCATCCAGGAGGATCTGGGCGAGGAGGGCATGAAACGCGCGGTCCTGATCGTCTCCACCGGCGACGAGCCGCCGCTGATGCGCCGCCAGGCCGCCTGGACGGCAACGGCGGTGGCCGAGCATTTCCGCGACCAGGGCCTGCAGGTCCTGCTGATGATCGACTCGCTGACCCGCTTCGCCATGGCCCAGCGCGAAATCGGCTTGGCCAGCGGCGAGCCGCCGACCTCGAAGGGCTACCCGCCCACCGTGTTCTCCGAACTGCCGCGGCTGCTGGAACGCGCCGGGCCCGGCCCCGTGGGGGCGGGCGACATCACCGGGATCTTCACCGTGCTCGTCGATGGCGACGACATGAACGAGCCGATCTCGGATTCCGTGCGCGGGATCACCGACGGCCATGTCGTGCTCGACCGGCGCATCGCGGAACGCGGCCGCTATCCCGCGGTCGATCTGCAGAAAAGCATCTCGCGCATGCTGCCCGACTGCCATTCGCCGGCCGAATACGCCGTCCTGCAGGCCGCCCGGCGCATCCTGGCCAAGTATTACGACATGGAGGAACTGATCCGCATCGGCGCCTACCGGCAGGGCACCGACCCCGAGACCGACGCCGCGATCCGCTTCTTCGCCCCGGCCGAGCGCTTCCTGACCCAGAGAAAGGGCGAGAGCGCCCCCGCCGACACCGCCTTCGCCGAGATCTACAGGATGCTCTGCGAGGCAGGCGCCGAGGTCGCGCTGCCGGCCGAGGGCGACGGCGCCTGACCGCCGCCGGCCTCCCAGCGGGGCGGGTCGCCGAGAAAGCCCATAAGGTGATCGAGGAACAGCCGCACCTTGGTCGGGGACCGCGCGCCGGGCGGGAACACGGCGTAAAGCGTATGCGCCTCGACCGGGCAGTCCCGCAGCAGCGGCACCAGCCGGCCGGCGTGGATCTCCGGCGCGGTGAGGAAGCGCGGCGCGAGCAGGATCCCGGCGCCGGCCAGCGCCGCCTCGCGCAGCGCGATCGAGCTGTCGGCGGTTATGGAGCCCGAGACCGGCTGGCGCTCTCCGCCCAGCGGCCAGCTGTAGCGGCTGTCGGAATGCTTGAAGGTCAGGCAGTTGTGCCGTGCCAGATCGGCCGGGGTGGTCGGCGCGCCGTGCCGCTCCAGATAGGCGGGCGCGGCGCAGACCACGCGCTCGATCGGCATCAGCGCGCGCGCAACGAGGCTGGAATCGGGCAGGCCGGAGCCGATGCGCAGGGCGACATGCACCTGCTCATCGACCAGGTCCACCACCCGGTCGTTGAAGGACAGGTCGAGCACCAGCTCGGGATGGCGCTCCGCGAAGGCGGGGATGCAGGGCGCGACATGCAGCATCCCGAAGGTGGCCGGCGCGCTGACATGCAGCCGGCCATGCGGCGTGGATTGCAGGCCCCGCGCCGCCGCCTCTGTCTCGTCGATCTCGTCGAGAATGGCCTGCACCCGCGGCAGGTAGGCCTGGCCGATCTCGCTCAGCGCCAGATGCCGGGTCGAACGCACCAGAAGGGTCGCGCCCAGCTCCGCCTCGAGCTGGCTGACGTAATTGCTGACCGCCGCGTTGGAGATCCGAAGATCCGCCGCCGCCGCGCTGAAACTGCCCAGTTCGGCGACGCGCCGGAAGGCGGTCATGGCGCGCAGCTTGTTCATCTTCCCCCTTGGCGTGAAATGATTTCCCTGACCCCACAGGGTTATTTAGATCAACGGTTTCTGTCAAATTCCCGCTCGTGGCCCGGCGCGGCGCGCAGCGTCCCGCGGGCCCGGACGGTCCGCGCCCGGACCCGGCGCGGGGTTTCTGCCGCTTGCATTGGGAAAACCAAAGGAGTACCAATCCTGCAAATCCGTTGGGGTGCCCCGCAAGGGGCTGAGAGGCAAAGCGCCAACCCATCGAACCTGATCCGGTCAATACCGGCGTAGGGAACGGAGCATGATCGGCAGGCGCAATCTTCCTGCACCCTCTTTCTCCAGATCCCCGCGCCGGAACAGGAGGAAGAGATGACGACCACAGCGGCAGCACTGACGATCGCCGGCTCCGACAGCGGGGGCGGTGCGGGGATTCAGGCGGACCTCAAGACATTCTCGGCGCTCGGCGTCTACGGCGCCAGCGCGATCACCGGCATCACCGCGCAGAACACGCTGGGCGTCCACGGCGTCGAGCCGGTCTCGCCCGCCATGGTCGCCGCCCAGATCGCGGCGGTGCTGGACGACATCGGGATCGGCGCGGTCAAGATCGGGATGCTCGCCAGCCCCGCCATCATCGCCGCCGTGGCGGGCGCGCTTGAGGGCTATGCCGGCCCGGTGGTGCTGGACCCGGTGATGGTGGCGAAATCCGGCGACGCGCTGCTGGAGGACGCGGCGGTGGAGACCCTGGCGCAGCGCCTGCTGCCGCGCGCCGACCTGCTGACCCCGAACCTGCCCGAAGCCGCCCGCCTGCTGGGCACGGCGCCCGCCGGCAGCGCGGCGGAGATGACGGCGCAGGGCCGCGCGCTGCTCGATCTCGGCGCGCGGGCTGTGCTGATGAAGGGCGGCCATGCCGAGGGCCCGGTCTGCACCGACCGGCTGGTGACCCGTGACGCGGTGATCGAGGTCGCCGCACCGCGCATCGCCACCCGCAACACCCACGGCACCGGCTGCACGCTCTCCTCCGCCATTGCGGCGGAACTGGCCAAGGGTGCCGAGATGGAAGAGGCGGTGCGCCGGGCGCAGGCCTGGCTGCACGGCGCGATCCGGGCCGCGGACGAATTGGGCATCGGGACCGGCCACGGGCCGGTGCATCATTTCCACGAGGTCTGGACATGAGCGCCGCCGTTACGGTCATCGGCGCGGGCGTCGCCGGGCTATGCGTGGCCACCGAACTGGTCGCGCGCGGCTGCGAGGTGACGGTGGTGGACCGCCACGGCCCGCCGGGCCCGCATGGCTGCTCGTGGTGGGCGGGCGGGATGCTGGCCCCGTTCTGCGAAGGCGAGACCGCCGAGGAGCCGGTGGTGCGGCTCGGCCAGGCATCCGCGCAATGGTGGCAGCGGCATGCGGGAGGCGTGGTCACCCACGCCGGCACGCTGGTCGTGGCGCTGGGCCGCGACCGGCGCGAGCTGGACCGCTTCGCGCGCCGCACCCAGGGCCATGAATGGCTGGACGGCGACGCGCTGGCGGCGCTGGAGCCCGATCTCGGCGGCCGCTTCAGCCGGGCGCTGCATGTCCCGTCCGAAGCGCATCTCGACCCGCGCAAGGCGCTGGCCGCGCTGACCGAGCGTTTGCTGGCCAGGGGCGTCGTCTTCGAGACCGCCGAACGCGAACAGGGCGCGGGTCTGACCATCGACTGCCGCGGGTTGGCGGCGCGCGCGCGTCTGAACGATCTGCGCGGCGTCCGGGGCGAGATGGTGGTGCTGCGCTGCCCCGACCTGCATCTCAAGCGCCCGGTGCGGCTGTTGCACCCGCGCCACCCACTCTACATCGTGCCCCGCGGCGACGGCCATTTCATGCTCGGCGCCACGATGATCGAGAGCGACGCGCAGGGCGGCGCGACCGTGCGCTCGGTGCTGGAACTGCTCAACCCGGCCTTCGCGCTGCACCCGGCCTTCGGCGAGGCGGAGATCGTCGAAATCGGCGCCGATGTCCGCCCCGCCTTTCCCGACAACCTGCCGCATATCCGCAGGCGCGGCGACACCGTCTTCGTCAACGGCCTCTACCGCCACGGTTTTCTGCTGGCGCCGGCCGTGGCGCAGATGGTTGCAGCGCATGTTCTGGACGGCACAACACCGGAGTTGATGGATGATTATCACGGTTAACGGAGAGACGGTCGCGGTGACCGCGGGCAGGCTGTCCGAGATCCTGGAGGAACTCGGCTATGGCGGCGAAAAGGTCGCCACCGCCGTCAACGAGACCTTCGTGCCCGCCGCCGCGCGGGCGGAACTGGCGCTTGCCCCGGGCGACCGGCTGGAAATCGTCGCGCCGCGGCAGGGGGGCTGAGCAATGCCACGCTTCTACGGAACCGAGATCGCCTCGTCCCTGATGCTGGGCACGGCGCAATACCCCTCGCCGGCGGTGCTGGCCGAGGCCTTCCGCCGCTCGGGCGCGGGGATCGCCACCGTTTCCGTCCGGCGCGAGGCGGGCGGCGAGCGGGCCGGCGCGGATTTCTGGGCGCTGATCCGGCAGCTGGGCGTGCGCGTGCTGCCCAACACCGCCGGCTGCCATTCGGTGCGCGAGGCGGTGACCACGGCGCAGATGGCGCGGGAACTGTTCGAAACCGACTGGATCAAGCTCGAGGTGATCGGCCATGCCGACACCCTCCAGCCCGACCCGTTCGGTCTGGTCGAGGCCGCGCGCATCCTGACCGCCGAGGGCTTCCAGGTCTTCCCCTACACCACCGAGGACGTGGTGCTGGCGGAGCGCCTGCTGGAGGCAGGCTGCGAGGTGCTGATGCCCTGGGGCGCGCCGATCGGCACCGGGCTGGGGCTGACCAACATCTACGGGCTGCGCACCCTGCGGGCACAGTTCCCGGACGTGCCGATGGTGGTCGATGCCGGTCTGGGCCTGCCCAGCCAGGCCGCGCAGGCGATGGAGATGGGCTTCGACGCGGTGCTGCTGAACACCGCCGTGGCCAAGGCGGGCGACCCGGCGGCGATGGCCGAGGGCTTCGCCCTCGCGGTCGAGGCCGGGCGCCTGGCCTACGCGGCCGACCCGATGGAGCCGCGCGACATGGCCGCCCCCTCCACCCCGGTTGTCGGAAAGGCGTTCCTCGAATGACCCTCGACCGTTTCTATCCCATCTTCGACAGCGTGGACTGGCTGGCGCGGGCGCTGCCGCTGGGTGTCAGGCTGGTGCAGTTGCGCGTCAAGGACAGGCCCGAGTCGGAGCTACGCGCGGAGATCGTGGCGGCGCAGGCGCTGTGCCGCCAGCACGGCGCCGTGCTGGTGGTCAACGACCACTGGCGCCTCGCCATCGAGGCCGGTTGCGACTGGCTGCATCTGGGGCAGGAGGACCTCGACGAGGCCGACCTGCCCGCGATCCGCCGCGCCGGGCTGAGGCTGGGCGTCAGCACCCACGACCATGCCGAGCTTGACCGCGCCCTGTCGCTGGCGCCCGATTACGTCGCGCTGGGGCCGGTCTATCCGACCATCCTGAAAAAGATGAAATGGCACCAGCAGGGCCTCGACCGCGTGCGCGCATGGAAGGACCTGATCGGGGACATTCCCCTTGTCGCCATCGGTGGGATGAGCGTGGAGCGCGCCGCCGGCGCCTTCGCCGCCGGGGCCGATATCGTCTCGGCCGTCACCGACATCACGTTGCACGCCGACCCCGAGGCCCGAATGCGGCGCTGGCTGGAGGCCACGCGATGAGCCGCTACGCCCGCCAGATCGCGGTGCCCGAACTGGGGCCCGAGGGGCAGGCTAGGCTGCGCGCGGCCCGCGTGCTGGTCGTGGGCGCCGGCGGGCTGGCCGCGCCGGCGCTGCAATATCTCGCCGGTGCCGGGGTCGGCGACCTGCGGCTGGTCGATCCCGACCGGGTGGAGCCGTCGAACCTGCACCGCCAGACGCTGTTTCGCGAAAGCGATCTCGGCCAGAGCAAGGCCCATGCGGCGGCCGCGCATCTCGCCGCGCTCAACCCCGACTGCCGGGTCGAGCCGGTGCGCGGCGCGCTCGATCCCGCGAATGCCGGGCCGCTCTGCAAGGGCACCGACCTGGTGCTCGACTGCGCCGACAGCTTCGCCGCCAGCTACATCCTGTCGGACAGCTGCCGCGCCGCGAACCTGCCGCTGATCAGCGCCTCGGTTACGGGCATGGAGGGTTACGCGGGCGGCTTCTGCGGCGGCGCGCCCAGCCTGCGCGCCGTCTTTCCCGATCTTCCCGCCCGCGGCGGAAGCTGCGCCGAGGATGGCGTGCTCGGCCCCGTGGTGGGCGTGATCGGCGCGCTTCAGGCACAGATGGCGATGGCGGTTCTGGCCGGCATGGCCCCCTCGCCGCTCGGCCGCCTCGTCAGTTTCGACGCGCGCAGCTACCGCTTCGGCGGCTTCCGCTTCGACGCAGCACCCGAGCCGGAGCGGCAGCCCCGCTTCCTCGCGCCGTGGGAGATCCGCGAGGCCGATTTCGTGGCCGATCTGCGGGCCGAGGCCGAAGGCCCGCTGCCGCACCCCGGCGCCCGGCGCCTGCCGGCCGATGCCTTCGGGCCCGGCGGGCCGGTCCCCGCCCCCGGTCAGCGCGCCGTGCTGTGCTGCCGCTCCGGCCTGCGCGCCTGGCAGGCGGCCGAACGGCTGGCCGCGGTCTGGGACGGAGAGATTTTGCTCGTCGCCCTCGGCGACACCCTAGGAGAAAGAACATGAAACTCGTGACACTCATCGCGGCCCTGCTCGCCGCGACGCCGGCGCTGGCGCAGGACAGGATGACCCTGATGCTGGACTGGTTCGTGAACCCCGATCACGGCCCGATCATCGTGGCCCGGGAAAAGGGCTATTTCGCGGATCAGGGGCTGGAGGTCGAAATCATCGCCCCCGCCGACCCTTCCGATCCGCCCAAGATGGCCGCCGCCGGGCGCGCGGACCTGGCGATCTCCTACCAGCCTCAGCTGCATCTGCAGGTGGCCGAGGGCATGCCGCTGACCCGGGTCGGAACGCTGGTGGCCACGCCGCTCAATTGCCTGCTGGTGCGCGCCGACGGCCCGGTCAAGGAGGTCGCCGATCTGAAGGGCCGCAAGGTGGGCTTCTCGGTCGCAGGCTTCGAGGACGCGCTTCTGGGCGCGATGCTCGGCCAGAGCGGGCTTTCGGCCGAGGATGTCGAACTCATCAACATCAACTGGTCGCTCTCGCCCTCGCTGATGTCCGGCCAGGTCGATGCCGTGATCGGCGCCTTCCGCAATTTCGAGCTGAACCAGATGGAGATCGAAGGCGTCGAGGGACGCTGCTTCTACCCCGAGGAGCACGGCGTGCCCGCCTATGACGAGCTGGTCTATGTCGCCAACCCCGAGACGATGGATGCCGACAGGATCCGCCGCTTCCTCGCCGCAACGGAAAAGGCCACGCAGTTCATCGTGAACCACCCGCAGGAAAGCTGGGAGATCTTTTCGGGCACCTCGGCCGAACTGCGGGACGAGCTGAACGAAAAGGCCTGGGCCGACACGCTGCCGCGCTTCGCGCTGCGCCCCGCGGCGCTGGACCGGGGCCGCTACGCCCGCTTCGAAAGCTTCCTCGTGGAGGCCGGTCTGCTGACCGAGGCAAAGCCGGTGGAGCGGATCGCCGTGGATCTGGGCGCAAGATGAGCGCGTATGGCCGGACCTTCCCGCTGTGGCGGGCGGCGGCCGGCGGGGCATGGCGGGACTACACCCGCCATGCCTTCGTCGAGGGGCTGCGCGACGGCACGCTGCCGCGCGCGGCCTTCCTGCGCTATCTGGTGCAGGACTATGTCTTCCTTATCCATTTCTCCCGCGCCTGGGCGCTGGCCGTGACCAAGGCCGAGACCCTGGACGAGATGCGCGCCTGCGCGGCCACCGTGAACGCGCTGATCGACGGCGAGATGCGCCTGCATGTCGCGACCTGCGCGGCCGAAGGCATCAGCGAGGCGGAGCTTTTCGCGGCCGAGGAGGCGCCGGAGAACCTCGCCTATACCCGCTATGTGCTCGATGCCGGGCATTCGGGCGATTTCCTCGACCTGATGGCGGCGCTGGCGCCCTGCGTGCTGGGCTATGGCGAGATCGGCGCGCGGCTGAAAGGGGAGGCGGGCGCGACGCCCTATGCCGACTGGATCGCCACCTATGGCGGTGCGGACTACCAGCAGACCTGCCGCGAGGTCGGCGCGCTGATCGACGCGGCGGTGGTCCGCCGTCTGGGAGAGCGGCCCGAGGACAGCCCGCGCTGGCATCGGCTCTGCCACCGCTTCGCCACCGCCACCCGGCTTGAGGTCGGGTTCTGGCAGATGGGCCTGCGCGGATGAGCGCGGCGCCGGCGCTGCACCTGTCGGGCACGGCCCGGATCGGCGGCACGATCGTCTTCGGGCCGGTGTCGCTGGAGGCCCCGGCGGGGCAGTGGACCTGCCTGCTCGGCCCTTCGGGCGCGGGCAAGTCCACCATCCTGCGCCTCTTCGCCGGGCTCGCCGGGGAGGTGGCGCTGGAGGGCACGGCGGAGGCCAGCGACGGCGCGCCGCTTGCCGGCCGCGTGGCGCTGATGGCGCAGGACGACCTGCTGATGCCCTGGCTGAGCGCGCTGGAGAACGTCACCCTCGGCGCCCGGCTGCGCGGCCTGCGCCCCGACCGGGACCGGGCGCGCGCGGTTCTGGCGCGCGTCGGCCTCGACGGCCACGCGGCAAAGAGGCCGGACGCCCTGTCGGGCGGACAGCGCCAGCGCGTGGCGCTGGCCCGCACCCTGATGGAGGAGCGCCCTGTGGTCCTGCTGGACGAGCCGTTCTCGGCGCTTGACGCGCGCACCCGCGCCGGGATGCAGGACCTGTCAGCGGAACTGCTGAGCGGCCGCACCGTCCTGCATGTCACCCACGACCCGGCCGAGGCCGCGCGGCTGGGCCAACGCGTCCTGATCCTGACCGAGGCGGGCCTCAGCGCCATCGCGCCGCCCGAATGCGCCCCGCCCCGCCCGATCGACGCGGCGGCGACGCTGGCGCTTCAGGGACGGCTGCACCGGCGGCTGATGGAGGCGTAATGAGACGGGCGGCGAAGATCGCGGTCGGCGTCGCCTTCGGCCTGCTGGCCTGGCAGGCCCTGGTGACGCTGGCGGGGCTGCCGCCCTACATCCTGCCCGGCCCGGGGCGGGTGTTGACGACGCTGTGGACCAGCCGCGCGCTGATCGCGGAACACGCGCTGACCACCGCCGCCGAGGTGCTGATCGGGCTGGCCATCGGCGCGGTTCTGGGCGGGGCCTCGGCGATCCTCATGGCCGCCGCGCCGCTGGCGCGGACGCTGCTGCGGCCGATGCTGGTGTTCAGCCAGGCCATCCCGGTCTTCGCGCTGGCGCCGATCCTGACGCTGTGGCTGGGCTACGGGCTGTGGTCGAAGATCGCCATGGCCCTGCTGATCATCTATTTCCCGGTCACCTCGGCCTTCTTCGACGCTCTGATGCGCACGCCCGGCGACTGGCTGGGGCTGGCGCGGGTGATGGGCGCGCGGCCGGCGCGCGCGCTGTGGCATATCCGCATCCCGGCCGCCCTGCCCGGCTTTGCCTCGGGGCTGCGGCTGGCGGCGGTCTACGCCCCGATCGGGGCGATCATCGGCGAATGGGTGGGCGCGTCGCGGGGCCTGGGCTATCTGATGCTGCTGGCCAACGGGCGGGCCAGGATCGACCTGATGTTCGCGGCGCTTCTGGTGCTGGCGGCCTTCACCCTGACGCTGCACGCGCTCGTCGACCGCGGCTGCCGCGCGCTGGCGCGCCGGCAGGGCTGACGCGCCCCCGCGCGCGCCCTCATCCCGGGCTACGCGACGTCCCCCGGCCCGCCGCGTGATCGGTTCTTGACTTGCTACAGGGCCGTGGGCACTGTTTTTTTGAGTGTTCGATCAATATTCAACAAGGAATTGGCGCGTCTCTTTCCATGCTGTCGGACCGGTCTTTTCGGCACGGAAAACGTGACTTGCGCCCGGCCCGGCCAGCGGGCTCCGGCAACGTCCGGGATGCGCTCGGCGACGTGATTGCGGAAGTCTAACAAGGAGATTGAAATGCTGAACAAGACATTGCGGGCGGCGGTCGCGGGCACCTTCCTGGCGACCGGCGCGATGGCCGCGGATTTCACCGCCTGCCAGGTCACCGACACCGGCGGGATCGACGACAACAGCTTCAACCAGACCGCATGGAAAGGCGTTCTGGACGCGCAGGAAAAGCTGGGCATCGACGGCCGCTACCTGGAATCCCAGGCCGAGACCGATTACGAGGCCAACATCAACTCGCTGCTGGGCGGCCAGTGCGACGTGATCATCACCGTGGGCTTCCTGCTGGGCGATGCCACCGCTGCGGCCGCCAAGGCCAATCCCGACCAGAAATTCTCGATCGTCGACTATGCCTATGACCCGGCCATCCCGAACGTCCTGGGCCAGGTCTACTCCACCGACGAGGCGGCCTTCCTGGCCGGCTACCTGGCCGCGGGAATGACCAAGACCGGGGTTCTCGGCACCTTCGGCGGCATCAACATCCCGCCGGTGACGATCTTCATGGACGGCTTCTACAACGGGGCGATGTATTACAACGCGCAGAAAGGCGCCAACGTGACCGTGCTGGGCTGGAACCCCGACAGCCGCGAGGGGCTGTTCACCAACAATTTCGACTCGCTCGACGACGGCCGCGCCTTCGCGCAGAACCTCTATGACGAGGGTGCCGACATCGTGCTGCCGGTGGCCGGCCCCGTGGGCCTCGGCTCGGCCGCGCTGGCCGACGAGCTGGGCACCGACAAGATGAAGATCATCGGCGTCGATGCCGACCTCTACGAGACCGACCCCGAGAAGGGCTATGTCTACCTGACCTCGATCACCAAGCGGATGGACAGCACCGTCTACGACGTGATCGAGCGCACCATGAACGGCCAGTTCGTGGGCGGCCTGCTGGTGGGCACGCTGGAAAGCGGCGGCGTGGGCCTTGCCCCCTATCACGACATGGAAGACCTGGTGCCGGACGAGCTGAAGGCCGAGATCGAAACGATCCGCGCCGGCATCATCGACGGATCGATCAAGGTCGGCGGCTGATCCGGCCATCGGCGGGACCGCCGTCCGCCCGGCGGGCGGCGGCCCTTTCTGTCGGGGGGAGGGGCAGGCATGAATATCGAGCTGCGCGGCATCACCAAGCGCTTCGGATCGCTGGTGGCCAACCGCGACGTCAACATGGACATCCGCGCCGGGCAGGTGCTGGGCCTGCTGGGCGAGAACGGCGCGGGCAAGTCCACGCTGATGAACGTGCTGTGCGGCCTCTACCGACCGAACGAGGGCCAGATCCTGATCGACGGCAAGCCGGTCGCCTTCGACGGCCCGGGCGATGCCATCGCCGCCGGCATCGGCATGGTGCACCAGCATTTCATGCTGATCCCCGTCTTCACCGTGGCCGAGAACGTGGTCCTCGGGGTGGAGCCGACCGGGCCGCTGGATCACCTCGACCTGAAAAAGGCGCGCGAACAGGTGCGCGAGATCAACGACACCTACGGTCTGGAGGTCGATCCCGATGCGCTGATCGAGACCCTGCCGGTAGGCATCCAGCAGCGGGTGGAAATCATCAAGGTGCTGTTCCGCTCGGCCGAGGTGGTGATCTTCGACGAGCCCACGGCCGTGCTGACCCCGCAGGAGGTCGAGGATTTCTTCAAGATCGTCCGGGGCCTGCGCGACGACGGCAAGGCCATCGTCTTCATCACCCACAAGCTGAACGAGATCATCGAGATCGCCGACCGCATCAGCGTGCTGCGCGGGGGCGAGATCGTGGGCGGCGGCGACCCCAGCGAGATGACCGAGGCGGAACTGGCCGAGATGATGGTCGGCCGCCCGGTCAGCTTCGCGGTGGACAAGACGCCCGCCAGGCCGGGCGAGCCGCTGCTCGAGGTCCGCGACCTGGTGGTGCTGCGCGACAATGACGACATCGCGGTCAACCACGTCAGCATGACCATCCATCGCGGCGAGGTGGTGGGCATCGCCGGCGTGCAGGGCAACGGCCAGACCCCGCTGGTCGAGGCGCTGACCGGGCTGCGCCAGGTCGCGGGCGGCGAGGTGCGGTTCAAGGGCGAGGACATCACCCATGCCGGCGCGCGCAAGCGCCACCAGCTGGGCTTTGCCCATATCCCCGAGGACCGTCAGCGCACCGGGCTGGTGCCCGCCTTCAGCATCGCCGAGAACATGGTTCTCGACTGCTATTACGACGACCGCTTCTCACGCGGGCCGAACATGCTGTGGAAGGTCGTAAACGAGACCGCCGCGCGCAACGCGGCCGAGTTCGACGTGCGCGCGCCCTCGGTGTTCGAGGCGGTGCGCAAGCTGTCGGGCGGCAACCAGCAGAAGGTCATCGTCGCGCGCGAGCTGTCGCGCGACACCGAGATGCTGATCGCCGCGCAGCCGACGCGCGGGCTCGACGTGGGCTCGATCGAATATATCCACGGCCGCATCATGCACGCCCGCGACGAGGGCGACGGGGTGCTGATCGTGTCGTCCGAGCTGGACGAGATCCTGGCCCTCTCCGACCGCATCCTGGTGATGTTCGAGGGCCGGATCGTGGCCGAGTTCGATGGCGCCACGGCCGAGAAATCCAAGGTCGGGCTGGCAATGGCAGGAGCGGTGGCATGACCTATCAGGACCCGACCGGGAAGCTTTCGGAAAAACTGCTCGACCGCGCCGCGCCCGACCGCGCCGCCTTCGAGGATCTGGTGATCGTGCCGCTGTTCGCGGTGGTGGTGGCGCTGATCCTGGGCGCGCTGACCATGCTGGCCACCAATGTCGATCTCGCGACCATTGGCAAATCCTACGTCGCGCTGCTGAACGGTTCGGTCGGGTCGCTCAACGCGATCTCCGAGACGCTGACCGCCGCCGCCCCGCTGACGCTGGCGGGGCTGGGGCTGGCGCTGGGCTTCCGCGCCGGGCTGTTCAACATCGGGGCCGAGGGGCAGATCCTGGTGGGCGGCATGGCGACGGTCATCGTGGGGTTCAGCTTTCCCGGGATGCCGGCGGCGATCCACCTGCCGCTGGCGCTGCTGGCCGGGGCGGTGGCGGGCGGACTCTATGCCTCGATCGCGGGCTGGCTGAGGGCGGCGACGGGGGCGCATGAGGTGATCTCCACCATCATGCTGAACCTGATCTCCTACCGCCTGATCGACTACATGCTGCGGCTGCCCTTCATTCAGCGCGAGGGCCGCGCCGACCCGGTGTCGAAATCCGTTCTGGAAAGTGCGGAGCTGCCGCGCCTGCTGAGTTTCATCGACCCCAACCTGCGCGTGCATGCCGGGATCTTCCTGATGTTCGCGGCGGTGGCGGCGGTCTACTGGCTGCTGTTCAGGACCCGGCTCGGCTTCGAGTTCCGCACCAGCGGCGAAAGCCCCGATGCCGCGCGCTATGCGGGCATGCGTGCGGGTCTTCTGATCGTTTTGGTGATGGGGCTGGCGGGGGCGCTGGCCGGGCTTGCGGGCGCCAACCAGGTGCTGGGCGTGCTGGGCCGCGCGACGCCGGGCTTTTCCGCCGGCATCGGGTTCGATGCGATCTCGGTGGCGCTGCTGGGCCGGTCGCATCCCATCGGCGTGCTGCTGGCCGGGCTGCTGTTCGGCGCGCTCGAGGCCGGGGGGCGGCAGATGCAGGTGGATGCCGGCGTCAGCATCGACCTGATCGGCATCATCCAGGCCCTGATCATCGTCTTCATTGCAGCGCCCCTGCTGGTGCGGGCCCTGTTCCCCTGGGGCTTCAGCAAGCTGACCAAGACCTCGAAGGAGTGAGCGCGCCATGACATCCCCGGCAGACATCGCGGCCGCGGCGCCGCAACGCCTCGGCAAGGGCCGGCAACGCCAGGCGCGGATCAGCGGCGCAGTTCTTCTGGGTCTGGCGGCGCTGGTGGCGCTGGTCTTCGCGCAGGACGTGGCGGGCGAGGCCACCTTCCGCCTGTCGCGCCCGACCGATCCTCTGGCGCTGCCCGACCTGGTGGTGCCCGCCCTGCCCTTCAGCTACGCCGCGGCGGCGGTCCTGGCCTTCCTCGGGGTTCGGCAATTCCTGCGCGGCGGCGTTCGCTGGACCAGCCTGTCGCTGGGGTTCGGCCTGTTCCTGGCGGTGGCGGCCTTCCTGGTATGGGCGACGGCGGGCAAGTCGTTCTCGCTGACCGGGATGCTGCAGGCGACCGTGGTGCGCGCCGTGCCGATCGCGCTGGGCGGGCTGGCCGGTGTCCTGTCCGAGCGCGTGGCCGTGGTCAACATCGCGATCGAGGGGATGCTGCTGGCGGGCGCCTTCACCGGCGCGCTGATCGGCTCGCTGATGGGCGGGCTCGGCGGGCTGGCGGCGGCGGTGGCCATCGGCGGGCTGTTCGGCTTCATCCTCGCGGCGCTTGTGGTGACCTACCGGGTGGATCAGATCATCGCAGGCGTGGTGATCAACCTCTTCGTCCTCGGCGTGACCTCCTATGTCAGTTCGCAGGTCTACCAGGAATACCGCTTCCTCAACAACGCGCCGGTGTTCCGCCCGGTCAAGATCCCGTTCCTGGGCGACCTGCCGGTGGTCGGGCCGGTGCTGTTCAACCAGAACGTCTTCGTCTACGGCGCGATCGTCATGGTCGCGGTCGCCACCTATTACCTGTTCTACACCCGTATGGGCCTGCGCGCCCGTTCGGTGGGCGAGCATCCCCGTGCCGCCGACACACTGGGCATCAACGTCTACCGCACCCGCTACGTCAACGTGACGATCGCGGGCATGGTGGCGGGCTTCGGCGGGGCGTGGTTCACGCTGGGCTCGGTCGGGCGCTTCGACGAGGGCATGACCGGCGGGCGCGGCTATATCGGCCTGGCGGCGATGATCTTCGGGCGCTGGCACCCGGTGGGCGCGCTGATGGCGGCGCTGGTCTTCGGCTTCGCGGACGCGATGCAGCAGAAGCTGGCGCTGCTGAACACGCCGATCCCGTCGGAATTCCTGGCCATGTCGCCCTATATCGCCACCATCATCGTGGTCGCCGGACTGATCGGCCGGTCGCGGCCGCCGGCGGCCGACGGCCAGCCCTATGCGAAGGAATGAGCCGCGGCCGCGGGGAGACGGTCTTTCCATCATGTCCCCCGGCCCGTAACCTCGGGCAGGAGTGACGCCGCACAATCGAGGTGCCCCGTGGACGACCCCGCCGCAACGCCCCAGGAGCTTGCCTATGCCACGACAGGGCTGACCAAGGTCTATGGCGAGGGGCATTCCGCCGTGCACGCCCTGCGCGGCGTCGACCTGGAGATCCCGAAAGGCGAGATCGTGGTGCTTCTGGGCCCCTCGGGCAGCGGCAAGTCCACGCTGCTGAACATCATCGGCGGGCTCGACCGCGGCACCGGGGGGCGGGTGTTCTTCCGCGACCAGTGCCTCTCCGACATGAGCGACGCCGAGCTCACCCTCTATCGCCGCGAACATGTTGGCTTCGTCTTCCAGTTCTACAACCTGATGCCCAGCCTGACGGCGCGCGAAAACGTGGAACTGGTCACCGAGATCGCCGAGACCCCGATGGCGGCAGACGAGGCACTGGCGCTGGTCGGCCTGCGCGAGCGCGTCGATCACTTCCCGGCGCAGCTCTCAGGCGGTGAGCAGCAGCGCGTCGCCATCGCCCGCGCCATCGCCAAGCAGCCCACCGCGCTGTTCTGCGACGAGCCCACCGGCGCGCTGGACATCGCCACCGGGCGCACCGTTCTGAAGGTGCTCAGGGATGTGAACGCGCGGCTCGGCTCGACCGTGCTGATCGTCACCCATGCCGCGGCCACCGCCGGCATGGCCGACCGCGTGATCCATTTCGCCGACGGCAGGATCCGTGAGGTGGTTGTCAACGCGGCCAAGATCGACCCCGAGGAGCTGGAGTGGTGAGCCCGCTGAACCGCAAACTCCTGCGCGACCTGTGGCGCATGAAGGGGCAGGCGGTCGCCATCGGCGCGGTGATCGCGGTGGGCGTGCTGATGTTGGTGATGATGACGGGGCTCGTCACCTCGCTCAGCGAGACCCGTCGCGCCTATTACGAGCGCTACCGGCTGGCCGATGTCTTCGCCCCCGCCGCCCGCGCCCCGCAGCGGCTGGAGCACCGGCTGGCCGCGATCCCCGGCGTCTCGACCGCCGAGGGCCGGGTGACGGGCAGCGCCCTGATCCACCTGCCCGACCACGACCTGCCGGTGCAGGCCCGCGCGCTGTCGCTGCCGGCGCGGGGGGTGCCGACGCTGAACGACATCTATCTCACCGATGGCCGGCGGCTGGACGCCGATCGCAGCGACGAGATCCTGCTGCTCAACAGCTTCGCCAAGGCCCACGGCCTGCGCCCCGGCGACGCCCTGCAGGCGACGATGAACGGCGCGCGGCGCAGTTTCCGCATCGTCGGCCTCGCCCAGTCGCCCGAGTTTCTCTATGCCACCGCGCCCGGAGAGCTGGTCCCCGACGACGCGCGCTTCGGCGTGATCTGGATGAACCGCGCCACACTGGCCGCGGCCTATGACATGGAGGGCGCCTTCAACGAGGCGCTGCTGTCGCTGGCGCGCGGCGCCGACGGGCCGGCGGTGCTGGACGCGGTGGATCGGCTGCTCGATCCCTATGGCGGGCAGGGCGCCTACGGCCTGGTCGACCAGTTCTCCAACCGCTTCATCACCGAGGAGATCTCGGGGCTGAAGGCCGCGGCGGTGATGGTGCCGCCGATCTTCCTCGCGGTGGCGGCGTTCCTGCTCAATATCGTCATCACCCGCATGGTTCAGTCCGAGCGCGAGGAAATCGGCCTGATGAAGGCCTTCGGCTACACCAATGCCGAGGTGGGAGCGCATTATTTCAAGCTGGTGCTGGCGATCGCCACGGGCGGCGCGCTGGCGGGCTGCCTGGGCGGCATCGCGGCGGGGCGCGCGCTGATCGGGGTCTACACCGCCTATTACAAATTCCCCTTCCTGCTGTTCCAGCTGTCGCCGGGCCCGTTCCTGACCGGGGTCACCGTCAGCATCCTGTCGGCCTCTGCCGGGGGCATGTTCGTGCTGCGCCGGGTCTTCGCGCTGACCCCGGCGGCGGCCATGCGCCCGCCGGCGCCCGCCGATTTCAGCCGCACCGGCCGGATCGGGGCCTGGCTGACCGGGCCGCTGGACCAGCCCAGCCGGATGGTGTTCCGCCGCCTGACCCGCCAACCGATGCGCATGGCCGGCGCGGTGCTGGGCATCGCGCTGGGCATGGCGCTGTCGGCGGCGATGCTGACGATCTATGCCGGCTTCGACCGCGCGATCATGACGACCTTCAGCGTGGTCGACCGCAGCGATGTCAGCGTCACCTTCACCCACCCGGTCAGCGACAAGACCCTGTTCGAACTGCGCCGCCTGCCCGGCGTGATCCGGGCCGAACCGGTGCGCCACGTCTCGGTCGTGCTGCGCAACGGCCCGAACAGCCACCGCGGCGCCATCACCGGCCTGCCCCCGGACGCCGCCCTCAACCGCGCCATCGACAGCCGGTCGCGGCCGATCGCGATGCCGAAAAGCGGCGTGGTGCTGTCCCAGGCGCTGGCCGATATCCTGGGCATCCGCCCCGGCGCGCTGCTGACCGTCGAACTGCGCGAGGGCGCGCAGCCGGTGCTGCAGATCCCGGTGGCGGGCATCGCCGACACCACCATGGGCGCCCCCGCCTTCATGGAGCTGTCCGCCCTGAACCGCGCGCTGGGCGAGCCGCGCCGCGTGACCGGCGCCTATCTGGACATCGACGAGAACCGCGGGCGCGAGATCTTCCGCGCGCTGCGCGACATGCCCACCGTGGCCGGGCTCAGCCGGAAATCCGACGCGCTGGCGGCCTTCATCACCCTGATGAACAGCGGCGCGGGCGCGATGCGCCATGTCATGGGGGCGCTGGCCTTCGTGATCACCTTCGGCATCATCTACAACGCCGCCCGCATCGCCTATGCCGAACGCGCCCGCGACCTCGCCAGCCTGCGGGTGATCGGCTTCACCCGCGCCGAGGCCGGATTCGTCCTGCTGGGCGAGTTGGCGGTGGTGACGCTGCTGGCGCTGCCGCTGGGCGGGCTGCTGGGCTACTATCTGTCCTTCGCCATCGCCGAGGGCTTCTCGACCGAGCTCTACCAGATCCCCGCGATTTTCCACCCGCGCAGCTTCGGCACGGCAGAGCTGTTCGTGGTCGGCGCGGCGGCAACCTCGGGCTGGCTGGTGAAACGCGACCTCGACCGGGCCGACCTGGTCGAGGCCCTCAAGACACGGGAATGATCATGGCAGTTCGCAAGAAACGATCCCGCACCCTGCTGTCGCTGCTGGCCCTGGGCCTGGTGGCCGCGACGCTGGCCGCCGCCTTCTGGCCGCGCCCGGTGATGGTGGACATGGGGCAGGTGAGCCGCGGAGCGATGCGCGTGACCATCGACGAGGAGGGGCGCACGCGGGTGCATGATGCCTATGTCCTTTCGACGCCGGTGGCGGGCCGACTGCTGCGGGTGCAGGTGCATGCCGGCGACACGGTCGAGCGCGACCGGACGATGGTCGCGCAGATGCGCCCCATCAACCCCGAGGCGCTGGACGCGCGCACCCGCGAACAGGCCCGCGCCGCCGTCCATGCCGCCGAGGCCGCGCTGCGCCTCGCCCGCGCCGAGTTGAACGCGGCGACCGCGGAAAACGACCTTGCCCAGTCCGATCTCGAACGCGCCGGCAAGCTGGCCGCCAGCGGCACCGTCAGCGAGGCCGCCCTCGACCGCGCCACCGCCGCCGCCCGCGCCGCCGAGGCTCGGCTGGCCACCGCCCGCGCCGCCATCGCGATCCGCCGCGCCGAGCTTGAGAATGCCCGCGCCCAGCTGATCGGGGTCGACGACCTCGACCCCCGCGCCAGCGCGAACAATGGCTACGGCGACGAAATCCCGCTGTTCGCCCCGATCGACGGCCGGGTGCTGCGGGTGATCCAGCAGAGCGAAACCACCCTGCCCGCCGGCACCCCGATCCTCGAGATCGGCGACATCGACAACGACCTCGAGATCGTGGCCGACCTCATCTCCTCCGACGCGGTTCAGGTCGGCCCCGGCGACCGGGTGCTGGTCGACGACTGGGGCGGGCCGGCGACGCTGGAGGGCGAGGTTGTGCGCGTCGATCCCTTCGGGGTCACGAAATACTCGGCGCTCGGCGTCGAGGAGCAGCGTGTGAATGTCACGATCCGCTTCACCGATCCGCCCGAGACCCGCGCCACGCTGGGCCACGGCTATCGCGTCGAGGTGCGGATCGTGGTCTGGGAGGACGCGTCGGCGCTGCGGGTGCCGGCCAGCGCCCTGTTCCGCGCCGGCGCGGACTGGGCCGTGTTCCGCGTGGAGGAGGGAATCGCCCGGCTGCGCCCGGTGCAGATCGGGCACAACAACGGCATCTCGGCCCAGGTCCTGGGCGGACTGTCCGAGGGCGATGCGGTGGTGCTCTATCCGTCCGCGGGCCTGTCCGACGGCGCACGCGTCACGCAGCGCCGGATCGAATGACGGCGCCTGCCGGAACGACCGGCCGCGACCTCCGCCTGTCCACAGGTCAAATGCCTGCGAATCCCCGTCTTTTCCGGATCAAGTGGTGAGCCGTGCAGGATTCGAACCTGCGACCCACTGATTAAAAGTCAGTTGCTCTACCAACTGAGCTAACGGCCCACTTGAGGCCCGCTACTTAGAAAAACCCCGCGGGGGGGTCAAGGACATTTTCGCGCTTTTTTCACCCTTCTCTTTATTTGGCCTCTGACGCGGGTTATATGCCCGCCCATGCAGAACAGCGCCCCCCCTTCCGGCCTGCCCTTCATGAAGATGCACGGGCTTGGCAATGACTTCGTGGTGATCGACCAGCGCGGCACGCCCGCGCCGCTGCCGGCTGCGCTGATCGCGGCCATAGCCGACCGGCACCGGGGCGTGGGTTTCGACCAGTTGGCGGTGATCGAATCCGTCGCGGATGCCGATGCGCGGCTGAGTTTCCACAATGCCGATGGCTCTCTCTCGGCGGCCTGCGGCAACGCCACGCGCTGCATCGCGCGCCACCTGATGGAGGAGACCGGCAAGGCGGCGCTGACCCTGGTCACCGAGCGCGGCCGGCTGGCCTGCGAGGATGCGGGCGGCGGCCTGACCCGGGTGAACATGGGACCGCCGCTGCTGGAGTGGCAAGACATTCCGCTGGCGCGCGCGATGGACACGCTGGAACTGCCGATTCCCGGCTCCCCCACCGCGACCGGCATGGGCAACCCGCATTGCACCTTTTTTGTCGAGGATGCCGAGGCGGTGGATCTGGAACGCTTCGGCCCCGCGCATGAGCATCACCCGCTCTTCCCCGAACGCACCAATGTCCAGGTGGCGAGCATGATCGGCCCCGATCATCTGCGGATGCGGGTGTGGGAACGGGGCGTGGGCGTGACGCTGGCCTCCGGCTCGTCCTCCTGCGCCACGGCCGTGGCCGCGGCGCGGCGCGGGCTGACCGGGCGGCGCGTGCGAATCGACCTCGACGGCGGCACGCTGGAGATCGACTGGCGCGAGGACGGCGTCTGGATGACCGGCGCCACCATGCATGTCTTCTCGGGCATCTTCACCGGCCAGTTCCTGGAGACGGCGCAGTGAGCGTTCCCAAGTTCACCACGCTGGGCTGCCGCCTGAACGCCTACGAGACCGAGGCGATGAAGGAGCTCGCGGCAAAACACGGCGTGGAGAACGCCGTCGTGGTGAACACCTGCGCCGTGACCGCCGAGGCCGTGCGCAAGGCCCGCCAGGAGATCCGCAAGCTGCGCCGCGACAACCCCGGCGCCAAGCTGATTGTCACCGGCTGCGCCGCTCAGACCGAGCCCGAGACCTTCTCCGTCATGGAAGAGGTCGATCTGGTCATCGGCAACAGCGAAAAGATGCAGCCTGAGACCTGGGCAGGCCTCGGCCCCGATTTCATCGGTCGGACCGAGAAGGTGCAGGTCGACGACATCATGTCGGTGACCGAGACCGCCGGCCACCTGATCGACGGCTTCGGCACCCGGTCCCGCGCCTATGTCCAGGTGCAGAACGGCTGCGATCACCGCTGCACCTTCTGCATCATCCCCTACGGCCGGGGCAATTCGCGCAGCGTTCCGGCCGGCGTGGTCGTGGACCAGATCAAGCGCCTGGTCGATCGCGGCTACAACGAGGTGGTGCTGACCGGGGTCGATCTGACCTCCTGGGGCGCCGACCTTCCGGCCGCGCCCCGACTGGGCGATCTGGTCATGCGTATCCTGAAACTGGTGCCCGACCTGCCGCGGCTGCGCATCAGCTCCATCGATTCGATCGAGGCGGACGAGGCCCTGATGCAGGCCATCGCGACCGAGCCGCGGCTGATGCCGCATCTGCACCTCAGCCTGCAGGCGGGCGACGACATGATCCTGAAACGGATGAAGCGCCGGCATCTGCGCGACGACGCCATTCGCTTCTGCGAGGAGGCGCGCCGGCTGCGCCCCGACATGACCTTTGGCGCCGACATCATCGCCGGCTTCCCCACCGAGACCGAGGCGATGTTCGAGAACTCGCTGCGGCTGGTCGAGGACTGCGGCCTGACCTGGCTGCATGTCTTTCCCTACTCGCCCCGCCCCGGCACCCCGGCGGCGCGGATGCCGCAGGTGCATGGCGCCGCGATCAAGGAGCGCGCGGCGCGGCTGCGCGCCGCCGGCGCGACGCAGGTCGAAAAACACCTGCGCGCCCAGCACGGGGCGACCTGCAAGGTCTTGATGGAAAACCCACGCATGGGCCGGACCGAGCAGTTCACCGAGGTCGCCTTCGCCGCCGACCGGCCCGAGGGGCAGATCGTGACCGCCACGATCACCGGCCATGCCGACGGCCAGCTGACGGCAGCCTGAGATGCACCCGAACCCCGCCTTCCGGTCCGAGCCGCGCGAACGCAACCTCGCCTTCGCCCGCGACCGGGGCTTCGGCGCGCTTTGCGTAAATGGCGGGGACGGGCCGCTGATCTCGCATGTGCCCTTCCTGCTGTCCGAGGACGGCACGGTGCTGGAGACGCATCTGGTGCGCTCCACGCCGCTGTCGCGCGCGCTGCCCGCGCAGGCAGTGATGGCGGTGACCGGGCCCGACGCCTACATCTCGCCCGACTGGTACGGGATGGAGGACCAGGTGCCGACCTGGAACTACGTCTCGGTGCATCTGCGCGGCCGGCTGGAGCCCCGTCCCGACACCGAGCTGCGCGCCCTGCTGGAGCGACAGTCCGCCCGGTTCGAAGAGCGTCTCCTGCCCAAGCGGCCCTGGACGCTGGACAAGATGCCCGAGGATCTGCTGGCCCGGATGATGCGCGCCATCGTGCCGGTGCGGATGCGGGTAGAGGCGATCGACGGCACCTGGAAACTGGCCCAGAACAAGCCCGCCGCGGCCCGGCTGTCGGCGGCCCGGCAACTCGACGGTTTTGGCCAGGACCCGGAGGCGCGGCTGCTGGCCGCGCTGATGAAGGGCCTCGGCGAAAGCTGAGTGGACAGCGGCCCGCGCCCTGCCTATCGTGGCCCCGAACACAGACGGAGGATTGCGATGCCCCTTCCCGTTGCCCTGGCCCCGATCGCGACGGTGGCGCTGCGGTATGGCGCGGTGGCGCTGGCCGGCTACGCGCTGGCCCGCCGGATCGAGCCCGGCCGCCGCTGCCAGCACGCCGAGGACGCCCATGACCGGCTGGACGAGGGCGTGACCCTGCGCCACGCGGCCGAGCAGGTGAACACCACCGCCCGGTTCCGCCGCATCCTGCGGCTGGGCGAGGCCGGTCCGGGGCTCGAGATCGACGCCAGCGCGCTGGGCCGCCTGCGGGTGCGCCGGGTATGATGAAGCTCTTCCACAACCCCGCCTCGCCCTTCGTCCGCAAGGTCATGGTCGCGCTGATCGAGACCGGCCAACTGGACGACGTGACCCTCATCTCCGTCGCCGGCAGCCCCACGGCCTCCGAACAGATGCCCACGGCGCAGAACCCGCTGGGCAAGGTCCCCACGCTGATTCGCGACAGCGGCCCGGCGATCTATGACAGCCGGGTGATTTGCCGCTTCTTCGACCACCGCGCGGGCGGACGGCTCTATCCCGAAAGCCACCTGTGGGAGACGCTGACGCTGGAGGCGACCGCCGACGGCATGATGGATGCCGCGGTGCTGATGGTCTACGAGGCCCGCTGCCGTCCGGAGGACAAGCGCTCCGAGGAATGGGTCGAAAGCCAGTGGAACAAGGTCTCCCGCGCGCTGGACGCGCTGGAAAGCCGCTGGATGAGCCACCTTTCCGGCCCGCTGGACATGGGCCAGATCGCGGTGGGCTGCGCGCTGGGATACCTCGATTTCCGCCACGACGCGCGCAACTGGCGCAAAGGGCGCGAGGCGCTGGCGGCGTGGTACGAGGATTTCGCCGGGCGGCCCGCGATGCAGGTCACCCAGCCGCGGGCCTGAACCCTCAGAACCTGTAGGACAGGCCGACGTTCAGCGCGTTGGTGATCAGGTCGGTCTTCAGCGTGCCGCCGCCCTTCAGGTCGGCCTCGTTGCTGGAGTAGGTGCCCTTGTATTCGCCGAACAGCGACCAGGTGTCGTTCAGCGCATAGCTCGCGCCCAGCACCAGTTGCACCACCGGGCCGGTGACCTGGTAGCCGTAGGTCTTGTTGCCGCCGACCAGCACATCGACATGCGGAATCGCCAGACCCAGGCCTGCGCCGGCATAGGGCGTCAGGCGGCTGGCCGCGTCGGGCCAGCGGTAGAACACATTGAAGGTGACCAGGTTGTGCCCGTCGGTGAATTCCAGCCGGCTGAAGCCGCTCTTGGCCAGGGTCGCCTTGTCGGCATAGACCTTGGCGTGGTTGACCTCGAAGGCATAGCCGAGATTGGCGCTGCGCCACCAGGTGGCGCGCAGCCCGTAATAGGGCGGCATGTCGAAGGGCTTGCCCTCCCAGCCGGCCTGGAACTTGAACGGCCCGACGCCGGGGGCGGTGCCGCTGACGTCGCTGTGCGGGGCGGACTGGGTGCCGGTGTAGAAGCTCAGCTCGACCTCCGCCGCGGCGGGCAGGGCCGAGAGCAGAACCAGGCTGAGAGCGCGCAGAAAGTGTTTCATGGAAGGCTCCGGGTTGACGAAATGCCACGGGCAGCCGGCCCGCGGGCACGTTGCGCCCCATGCTGGCAAAGCGCACGCGCCGCTGCAACAGCCAACTGGGGTCCATATCGTCACGGGGGGGCAGTATCCCATTGCATTCCGGCATCACTTTCCGCCACCGTGCAATGACTTCTGGACGCTTGAGCTGTTCGCCGCTAAACAACCGCGCGTGAGGCTGCGCATGCGTGGCCGCAATTTCGTTTCAGGCCGGAACCGCCGGCCGAGCAAGGGAGAATTCTCGTGTCCCACGCAGAAGAGCACGAAGGTACCCGCCGGGATTTCCTCTACTATGCCACCGCAGGGGCAGGCGCCGTGACCGCCGGCGCGGCGATCTGGCCGCTGGTGGACCAGATGAACCCGTCGGCAGACGTCCAGGCGCTCAGCTCGATCCGGGTTGACGTGTCGGGGGTCGAGGTCGGCAGCCAGCTGACCGTGAAATGGCTGGGCAAGCCGGTCTTCATCCGCCGCCGCACCGCCGACGAGATCGAGGCCGCCCGCGCGGTCGACCTTGAGCAGCTCATCGACAAGACCTCCGAAAACGCCAACAAGCCGGGATCGGACGCGTCGGACCAGAACCGCACGCTGGACGATGCGGGCGAGTGGCTGGTGATGATCGGCGTGTGCACCCATCTGGGCTGCGTGCCGATCGGCAACGGCGCCGGCGAGTTCGGCGGCTGGTTCTGCCCCTGCCACGGCTCGCATTACGACCAGGCCGGTCGCATCCGCAAAGGCCCGGCACCGGAGAACCTGCATGTTCCGGTCGCCGAATTCGTCGACGAGACGACGATCAAGCTCGGTTAAGGGAGAGACCGATGTCTGGAATTCCGCACGACCATTATGAACCGACGACCGGCGCCGAGAAATGGCTGCACCGCCGCCTTCCGATCGTTGGCCTGATCTATGACACGATCATGATCCCCACCCCCAAGAACCTGAACTGGATGTGGATCTGGGGCATCGTCCTGGCCTTCTGCCTGGGCCTGCAAATCGTTACCGGCATCGTGCTGGCCATGCACTACACGCCGCAGGTCGACCTGGCCTTCGCCTCGGTCGAGCACATCATGCGCAACGTGAACGCCGGCCACATGCTGCGCTACCTGCACGCCAACGGCGCCTCGCTGTTCTTCCTCGCCGTCTACATGCACATCTTCCGCGGCCTCTACTACGGCTCCTACAAGGCCCCGCGCGAGATCACCTGGATCATCGGCATGCTGATCTACCTGTGCATGATGGGCACCGCCTTCATGGGCTACGTCCTGCCCTGGGGGCAGATGTCGTTCTGGGGCGCCACGGTGATCACCGGCCTGTTCGGCGCGATCCCCTTGATCGGCGAGTCGATCCAGACCTGGCTCTTGGGCGGGCCGGCCGTGGACAACGCCACGCTGAACCGCTTCTTCTCGCTGCACTACCTGCTGCCCTTCGTGATCGCGGCGCTGACCGCCGTTCACATCTGGGCCTTCCACACCACGGGCAACAACAACCCCACCGGTGTTGAGGTCCGCCGCGGCTCCAAGGCCGAGGCCGAGAAGGACACCGTGCCGTTCTGGCCCTATTTCGTGATCAAGGACCTGTTCGCGCTGGCCGTGATCCTAGTGGTGTTCTTCGCCATCGTCGGCTTCATGCCCAACTACCTCGGCCATCCCGACAACTATATCGAGGCGAACCCGCTGGCGACGCCTGCGCATATCGTGCCGGAATGGTACTTCCTGCCCTTCTACGCCATCCTGCGGGCCTTCACCGCGGATGTCTGGGTGGTGCAGATCGCCAACTTCATCTCCTTCGGCATCATCGACGCCAAGTTCTTCGGCGTGCTGGCCATGTTCGGCGCGATCGCGGTGATGGCGCTGGCGCCCTGGCTCGACACGTCGTCGGTGCGGTCGGGCCGCTTCCGGCCGATGTTCAAGTGGTGGTTCGCGCTGCTGGTCGTCGACTTCGTGGTGCTGATGTGGGCGGGCGCGATGCCGGCCGGCGGCATCTATTCCACGATTGCGCTGATCGGCTCGGCCTACTGGTTCGCCTACTTCCTGATCCTGCTGCCCCTGCTGGGCGTGATCGAGAAGCCGCTGGCGACGCCGGACAGCATCGAGGATGACTTCAACGCCCATTACGGCAAATCCGGCGCGGCCAACCAGCCGACGCCCGCCGAATGAGAGAAAGGAACGAGACAATGCTTAAGAAGCTCACCCTTTCGGCCGTCGCCGCGCTGACCCTGTCGGCCGGCACGGCACTGGCCGCGGGCAGCGAAGGCCACATCGAAGACGTCCAGTTCTCGTTCGAGGGTCCGTTCGGCAAGTATGACCAGATGCAGCTGCAGCGCGGCCTGCAGGTCTACACCGAGGTCTGCGCGGCCTGCCACGGCATGAAGCAGGTGGCGTTCCGCACCCTGGCGGACGAGGGCGGCCCCGCCCTCCCCGACGACCAGATGCGCGCCTACGCCGAGTTCTACGAGGTGTTCGACGCCGAGCTGGACGACACCCGTCCGGCCAAGCCGACCGACCACTTCCCGCGCTCCAACGACCCCAAGGCGCCGGACCTGAGCATGATGGCCAAGGCCCGCGCGGGCTTCCACGGCCCCTATGGCACGGGTCTGAGCCAGCTCTTCAACGGCATCGGCGGCCCCGAATACATCGTTTCGGTGCTGACCGGCTACACCGGCGAGACCAAGGAGGAGGCCGGCAGCCTCTTCTACGAGAACACCGCCTTCCCCGGCGGCTGGATCGCCATGCCGCCCCCGCTGTCGGACGAGCAGGTCGAGTATGCCGATGGCCACGCCAACGACGTGCATCACATGGCCGAGGACGTGTCCGCCTTCCTGATGTGGGCCGCCGAGCCCAAGATGATGGCGCGCAAGGAGGCCGGCTTCACCGCCGTGATCTTCCTCACCCTGCTGTCGGTGCTGCTGTATCTGACCAACAAGCAGCTGTGGAAGCCGATCAAGGCCGGTGCCCGCAAGGACTGATCCGTCCCGGATCCGAAAATGAAAATGAAAACGCGCCCTTCGGGGCGCGTTTTTCGTTGACCTCACGGCGGGTGCAGAGACCCCGCCGCGTCCAGTCCCGAAAACCCCGCCCCGGCGAGGCGGGTTTCGTGCTAGGCTGTTTCGGTATTGGCAGCCGGCGCGAAAGGGAACCCGATGACCACGATCGCAGTCGTCCAACAGCCCCCGGTCTATCTCGACCTCGAAAAATCCATGCAGCGCGCGATCGCCCTGATCGCCGAGGCCGCCGCGCAGGGCGCCCGGCTCTTGGTCTTTCCCGAAACCTGGCTGCCGGGCTACCCGACCTTCGTCTGGCGGCTGACGCCGGGCGCGGACATGGGCAAGACGGACGAACTTTACCGTCTGTCGCAGGCCAATTCCGTGGATGTCGGCAAGGGCGGTCTGGAACCGCTGCAAGCGGCCGCGCGGGAGCATGACATGGTGCTGGTGGTCGGCTTTCAGGAACGCGACAGCATGGTCAGCGGCAGCACACTGTTCAACAGCTGCGCCATCATCGACGCCGACGGGCGCGTGGCGAACCTGCACCGCAAGCTGATGCCAACCAATCCCGAGCGCATGGTCTGGGGCTTCGGCGACGGCAGCGGGCTGAACGTCGTCGACACCGCCATCGGGCGTGTCGGCGCCCTCATCTGCTGGGAAAACTACATGCCTCTGGCGCGTTACGCCCTCTACGCCCAGGACATTGACATCTACGTCGCGCCCACCTGGGACAGCGGCGCGAGCTGGCTGGCCACGATGCAGCATATCGCGCGCGAGGGCGGCTGCTGGGTGATCGGCTGCGCGACCGCGCTCCAAGCCTCCGACATTCCCGACACCATCCCCTTCCGGGACGCGCTTTTCCCCGACGCGGAGGAATGGGTGAACCCGGGCGACGCGGTGGTCTACAAGCCCTTCGGGGGCGTGGCCGCGGGGCCCATGCACAAGGAAAAGGGCCTGCTGCTGACCGAGATCGACGTGGCCGCCGCCGCCGCTTCGCGGCGCAAGTTCGACGCCTCCGGCCATTACGCCCGGCCCGACGTGTTCACCCTGACCGTGAACCGGCGGAAACAGGTTCCCGTGGCCTTCGAGTAAGCGGCGGCCTCAGCCCAGATAAGCGCGCAGCGCCTCGGGCGGGTCGGAGAACAGCTCACCCGTCTCCACCGGCGCGTGCACCTGCCCCTCGGCCACCAGCACGGTCTGGTCGCCGATCATCACCGCGTCGCCCGGGTCGTGGGTGACCATCAGCAGGGTCGCCCCGGTCTCGACCGCCAGTTCGCGCACCAGCGCCAGCATCTCGGCCTTCAGGGCCGGGCCGAGCGCCGAGAACGGCTCGTCCAGCAGCATCAGGGGCCGGTCGCGCAGCAACACGCGGGCCAGCGCCACCCGGCTGCGCTGCCCGCCCGACAGCGCGCCTGGCTTGCGCGCGCCGAACCCCGCCAGCCCGACATGATCGAGGCAGGCCTCGACCGCCTGCCATTCAGCCTTGGACAGCCGCAGGTTGGGGCGCAGGCCCAGCGCCACGTTCTGCGCCGCGCTCAGGTGCGGAAACAGGTTGTTGTCCTGAAACAGCATCGAGACCGGCCGCTCGCCCGGCGCCAGCGGGCCGAGGTCCCTCCCCTGAAAGATCACCCGCCCCGATTTCGGCGGCAGGAAGCCGGCGATCGCATCCAACAGCGTCGATTTCCCGGCTCCCGAGGGCCCGATCACCGCCACCCGCGCCCCCGGCGCGATGGACAGATCGGCGCGCAGTTCGAAGCCCTCGTGCCCGATCACCAGTTTCTCAAGTATCAGCACGCAGGCGTCCCCCTCGGTCGAACAGCCAGAACAGGCCCAGGCTCAGCCCCAGCAGCAGAAGCGCGGCGCCGGCCGCCTGCTCCATCCGGTAGGCCGACATCAGGCGATAGAGTTGCAGCGGCAGCGTCGCCTCCTGCGGATCTGCAAACAGCGCGATCACGCCGAGATCCCCCATCGACAGCGCCGCCGCCAGCCCCAGGGCGAAGCCCAGCGGCCGGCGCAGGCGGGGCAGCAGCAGCAGCCGCACCCGCACCCAGCCACGCATGTCCAGCGAATCGGCCAGCCGGCCATAGGCGCCCTCGATGTCGCGCAGCGCCGGGATCAGGGCGCGAAGCGCGAAGGGCAGGCTCATCACCGCGTTGACCAGCGCAGTCACCGGCAGTGCCAGCGCCTGCGGGTCGGCGATGGGAAAGATCAGGATGAACAGCCCGGTGCCGATCACCAGCGACGAGGCGGCGATGGCCAGCGCGCCCACGCCCTCCAGCAGGTTCGAGGCCAGCCCGTGGCCCAGCCGCACCACCGCCAGCGCCATGGGCAGTGCCAGGCACAGCATCAGCAGGGCCGATCCCAGCGACACCAGCACCGAGCGCAGCGCCGCCTGCAACACCGACACCGGCAGGTCGGCCAGCCCGCGCAGCCCGCCCAGCACCACCATGCCCAGCGGCGTCAGCAGGAACAGCGCCACCGCCAGCAGCCACAGCGCGTCCTGCGCCCTCAGCGCGGCACCGCGCGCGTCCCAGCGCTCGACCAGCCGGTCGAGCCCCGCGCCGGTCATCGCCGGCACCGCGACCCACAGCGCCAGCCCCGCCGCCACCGCCGACATGGCGAATTGCACGGTGGACAGAAGCGCGGCGCGCGACAGGTCGAACTCGAAGCGGAAGGCCTGGTAGATCGCCAGTTCCACCGTCGTGGCCCGGGGCCCGCCGCCCAGCGTCAGCGCCACCGCGAAACTGGTGGTGCAGATGACGAAGATCACCACGAAGGCGCCGGGCAGCACCGCGCGCAGCATCGGCCGCTCCAACACCCGCGCGATGTCGCCGGGCGCGAAGCCCAGCGAGGCCGCGAGACGGAACCGCTCCGCCGGGATCGACAGCCAGCCCTGAAGGATCAGCCTCGTGGCCAGCGGCAGATTGAAGAACACATGCGCCAGAACCACGCCGGTCAGTCCGTAGATGTTCAGCGGATCGAACCCGGCCCAGACCAGCGCGTCGCTGACCAGCCCGCTGCGGCCGAACACGGCCAGCAGCCCCAGCACCGCCACGATCACCGGCAGGATGAAGGGCGCGCCCAGCAGCGTGATCAGCAGCCCCCGCCCCGGAAACCGCCGCCGCGCCAGCGCGCGCGCGACCGGCACCGCCAGCGCCACCGACAGCGCCGCCGACAGCAGGGCCTGCATCGCGGTGAACCGGACCGCCGCCCAATCGGCCGGGCCCAGCGCCGAAAGCGTCTCGGCCCGCCAGAACACCGCCGCCAGCGTGCCCAGCGTCAGCGCGAGGACCAGGGCAGCCACCGCCACCCCGGCCCAGATCACGGAGCTTACTGGCTGAGCGCGGCGCGCCATTCCTCGAGCGCCTCCTGTCTGATTTTCGCGGCCTCCCCCGCGGCATAGATCAGGGCCTTTTCGGGCGCAATCAGGGTTTCGAACCCCTCCGGCAGCCCGCCCGCGGGCGTGCGCGCGGGATACATCCAGTTGGTGGTCGGGATGATCGACTGGAAATCGTCGGAGACCATGAAATCGAGGAACTCCTTCGCCAGCTCCAGCTCGTCGGAGGAGGCGATGGCGCCCCCCACCTCGATCTGCATGTAGTGCCCCTCGTCGAAGGGGGCGGCGGCCTTGCTGTCGTCCTGCTCGGCGATCAGGTGATAGGCGGGCGAGGTGGTGTAGGACAGCACCATGTCGGCCTCGCCCTCCAGGAACATGCCATAGGCTTCGGACCAGCCCTTGGTCACGGTCAGCACATGCGGCGCGAGACCTTCCCAGATCTCCGGCGCGCGGTCGCCATAGGCGGCCTTCACCCACAACAGCAGCCCCAGCCCCGGCGTCGAGGAACGCGGGTCCTCGATCACGATCTTCAGGTCGTCGGGGGCGGCGGCCAGCGCCTCGAAACTGGTGGGCGGCTCGGGCAGCTTCGCCTTGTCGTAAACGAAGGCGAAATAGCCCCAGTCATAGGGCAGGAACATCGGGTCCTCCCATTCCACCGGCATGTCGAAACTCAGTTCGTTGCGGTCGTGCAGCGCGAACAGCCCGGTCTCGGCGGCCAGCGCGGTGAGGTTGGTGTCGAGCCCCAGCACCACGTCGGCCTCGGTGCGCACGCCCTCCAGCCGCAGCCGGCCCAGTAGCGACGCGCCGTCGCCCGCGCCCACGAATTTCACGTCGCAGCCGCAGCGTTCCTCGAAGGCCTTTTCGACCTGCGGGCCCGGCCCCCAGTCGGAGATGAAACTGTCATAGGTATAGACGGTGAGCACGGGCGTCTCGGCCAGCGCCGAAGTGGCAAGCAAGGCTCCCGCAGCGATGATCGGATATTTCATGGGGCATCCTCCATACACGACGGGCGGGGTCAGGGCGTGGGATCCGTCCACTCGCGGGGGCTGTCCGTCAACCTTCCCTCCGCCGGTCTTAACCGGGTCAGGTTCAACGGGTTCGCGCGGCGCGTCTCAGCCCTTGCGGGCACCCCGAGGTGCCCCGGAGCCTAGTGCAGCGGCGACGCCGGAGCAAGGGAATGGCGCATTTGCCGCCGCGCCCCCTTGTGAAAACGCCACCAAGCCCCTATTCACATCAGAAATCATGAATGTGAAAGGCCCCTTTGATGCGCCTGACTGCCCTCAAGCCCTTTGCCCGCTATCTGCCCATCCTCGACTGGGGCAGCCGCTATAACAAGGACACGCTGACCAACGACGTGGTGGCGGCGGTGATCGTAACGATCATGCTGATCCCGCAATCGCTGGCCTATGCGCTGCTGGCGGGGCTGCCGGCCGAGATGGGGCTCTACGCCTCGATCCTGCCGCTGGTGGCCTACGCCGTCTTCGGCACCTCGCGGGCGCTGGCCGTGGGTCCGGTGGCGGTGGTCTCGCTGATGACGGCGGCGGCGGTGGGCAACCTGGCGCTCCAGGGCACGGCGGAATACGCGGCGGCGGCCATCGTTCTGGCCTTCCTGTCCGGCCTGGTGCTGCTGGTGATGGGGGTGTTCCGGCTGGGCTTTCTGGCGAATTTCCTGTCGCATCCGGTGATCGCGGGCTTCATCACCGCCTCCGGCATCATCATCGCCACCAGCCAGCTCAAGCACATCCTGGGGATCAAGGCGTCGGGCCACAACCTGACGGAGCTGCTGCATTCGATCTTCGCCCATCTGGGCGAGGTGAATTTCTGGACGCTGTTCATCGGCGTCACGGCCACCGCGTTCCTGTTCTGGGTGCGCAAGGGGCTGAAGCCGCTGCTGCTGAAAAAGGGCGTCAAGCCACGGCTTGCCGACATCCTGGCCAAGGCCGGGCCGGTGGCCGCCGTGGTGGTGACCACCCTCTTCACCTGGGCGCTGGGGCTGGCGGACAAGGGCGTGGCCATCGTCGGCGAGGTGCCGCAGGGCCTGCCGCCCCTGACCATCCCGGATTTCGACATGGATGTATGGTCCAGCCTGCTGGGCTCGGCGGGGCTGATCTCGATCATCGGCTTCGTCGAATCGGTGTCGGTGGCACAGACGCTGGCCGCGAAGAAGCGCCAGCGCATCACCCCCGACCAGGAGCTGATCGGCCTCGGCGCCTCCAACATCGCGGCCTCGATCTCGGGCGGCTATCCGGTTACCGGGGGCTTCGCCCGCTCGGTGGTGAATTTCGACGCCGGCGCCGAGACGCCCGCCGCCGGCGCCTTCACCGCCATCGGCATCGCGTTGGCGGCGCTCGCGCTGACGCCGCTGCTGTTCTTCCTGCCCAAGGCGACGCTGGCGGCCACGATCATCGTCGCGGTGCTCAGCCTCGTGGATTTCTCGATCCTGAAAACCACCTGGACCTATAACAAGGCCGATTTCGCCGCCGTCGCCGCCACCATCCTGCTGACCCTGGGCTTCGGGGTGGAGCTGGGCGTGTCGGCGGGCGTGGCGCTGTCGATCGGACTCTACCTCTTCCGCAGCTCGCGCCCGCATATCGCCGAGGTGGGCCTGGTGCCGGGGACCGAGCATTTCCGTAACATCAACCGCCACAAGGTCGAGACCCATCCCGAGATCCTGACCATCCGGGTGGACGAGAGCCTCTATTTCGCCAACGCCCGCTACCTGGAGGATTACCTCTATGACCGGGTGGTGCGCGACCGGGATCTCAAGCATGTGATCCTGATGTGCTCGGCGGTGAACGACATCGACACCTCGGCGCTGGAATCGCTGGAGGCGATCGACCACCGCTTCCGCGACATGGGGCTGAAGCTGCACCTTTCCGAGGTGAAGGGGCCGGTGATGGACAAGCTCAGCCGCACGCATTTCCTGCATGAGCTGACCGGAAAGGTGTTCCTGTCACAATACGAGGCGGTCCGGGACCTGTCGGGCGGCGCCGATCGCGCGGGCAAGCCGGCCTGAGCGCCGCAGCGGCATAATGCCGCGCGATCGCGTCGCGCCCGGGCGTTCGGGGGGAAACCCTTTGACCTTGTGCCGAAGCGCCCTATGGTCCCGCCCAGCCGAATTCAAGCTAGGGAGAGACCAATGAAGTTCCATCTTGCACTGGCCGCCGGCCTGCTGGCCGCTGCCCCGGTGTTCGCCGACAGCCACGGCGGCGGAGAGATGTCCGAGGCGGGCGACGTCGCCAAGGGCGAAAAGACGTTCAAGCGCTGCGTGGCCTGCCACAGCGTGATCAACGATGCGGGCGAAACCCTGGCCGGGCGCGGCGCAAAGACCGGCCCGAACCTTTATGGCGTGGCCGGCCGTGCCGCCGGCTCGGAGGAGGGCTTCCGCTACTCCAAGGCGCTCCAGACCGCGGGCGAGGCCGGCCTGGTCTGGACCGCTGAGAATTTCGCGGAATTCGTCCAGGACCCCTCGGGCTTCCTGAGCGAGGAACTCGGCGACAGCGGCGCGCGCAGCGCCATGTCGTTCAAGGTCCGCAAGGAGGAAGAGGCGCAGGACCTCTACGCCTACCTGGCCAGCCTGGCCCAGTAAGCCGCGACGCGACGCGACGCGAATTCAGGGGCCGCCGGAGCGTTTTCCGGCGGCCCTTTTTCGTGCCCGTCTTGCCGCGGGCCGCCCGGACGGCTATCCCAAGGCGCAAAGGAGCCCGCCCATGAGCCTGAACACCTTCGGTCACCTGTTCCGCGTCACCACCTGGGGCGAAAGCCACGGCCCCGCGCTGGGCGCCACCGTGGACGGCTGCCCGCCCGGCGTCGCGCTGGACGAGGCGATGCTCCAGCGCTGGCTGGACAAGCGCAAGCCGGGGCAGAACAAATACACCACCCAGCGGCGCGAGCCCGACGCGGTGAAGATCCTGTCCGGCGTGTTCGAGGGGCAGTCGACCGGCACGCCGATCCAGCTGATGATCGAGAACACCGACCAGCGCTCCAAGGATTACGGCGACATCGCCGAGAAATTCCGCCCCGGCCATGCCGACATCACCTATTGGCTGAAATACGGCATCCGCGACTACCGCGGCGGCGGGCGCTCCTCGGCGCGCGAGACGGCGGCGCGGGTGGCGGCGGGCGGTGTCGCGCGCGCGGCGCTGGAAAGCCTGGTACCGGGGATCGAGATCAAGGGCTACATGGTGCGGATGGGCGAGCATGCCATCGACCGCGGCCGCTTCGACTGGGACGAGATCGACCGCAACCCGTTCTGGACCCCCGACGCGCAGGCGGCCGGGATCTGGGCGGAATATCTCGACGGGCTGCGCAAGGCCGGAAGCTCGGTCGGGGCGGTGGTCGAGGTGGTGGCGCGCGGCGTGCCCGCGGGGCTGGGAGCGCCGATCTACGGCAAGCTCGACACCGATCTGGCGGCGGCGATGATGAGCATCAACGCCGTGAAGGGCGTGGAGATCGGCGAGGGCATGGCCGCCGCCAGCCTGACCGGCGAGGCCAATGCCGACGAGATCTTCATGGGGCCGGAGGGGCCGGAATTCAGCTCCAACCACGCCGGCGGCATCCTCGGCGGGATTTCCACCGGACAGGAGGTGGTGGTGCGCTTCGCGGTGAAGCCGACATCCTCGATCCTGACGCCGCGGCGCACGATCACGAGGTCGGGACAGCCCGCCGAGATCGTGACCAAGGGCCGCCATGACCCTTGCGTCGGCATCCGCGCCGTGCCGGTGGGCGAGGCGATGATGGCCTGCGTCCTGCTCGATCATGTGCTGCTGCACCGCGGCCAGGTGGGCGAGAACCGCGGCAAGATCGGCTGAGCCGCGCGCGGGCATTTCCCGCCTGCGGCGGGAGGCCTCCGGCGGGAGTATTTCTTCCAAGAAGAAGGACGCGGCGCCTCAGCCGGGATGCTTGGCGAGTTGCACCGCCAGGATGCCCGCCATGATCACCGCAACGCCGATCATGTCCACCGCGCCCAGCGCCTCGCCCAGCAGCGCGGCGGCAATGGCCACCCCGAGAAACGGGTTGAGGAAGTGGAAGGTGGCGGCGCGCACCGCGCCGATGCGGTTGACCAGCATGAACCACACCAGCGTCGCCGCGAGCCCCGGCACCAGCGTCGTGTAGGCGAAGGCGGCGACGAGCGGCCAGCTCCAGGCCACGTCGAAGGGCTCCAGCGCCAGGGCGGGCACGGCCAGGATCGCGCTGCCCACCAGCATCTGCAGGCCGACGATCATCAGCAGGTTGCCGCCCGAGGAGGCCTCGCGCACCGACAGCGTGGCGAAGGTCAGCGCCAGGACGCCCGCCGCGCAAAGCAGCACGCCGGTCAGGTCCACCCCGCCGCCGATGCGGCTGCCCATGATCAGCGCCACGCCCGCAAGCCCCGCCAGCAGTCCCGCGATGCCCAGCGGGCGCACATGGTCGCGGAACACCAGCCAGCCCGCCAGCGCCACCAGGAGCGGCATGGTCGAGGCGATGATCGCGGCGAGCGAGGCCTCGACCGTCTGCATGGCGACGAAATTGAGACCGAGGTAGAGCGCGTTCTGGCAAATGCCGAAGAGCACCGTGGCGCGCCATTGCCCGCGGGTCAGCCGCCAGCTCTGCCCCAGGGCGCGGGCGATCGCCACGCCGATCAGCCCCGAGATCAGGAAGCGCAGCGACAGCGCCGTCAGCGGCGGGGCGGCGGCCACGATGATGCGGGCCGAGGTGAAGGCCGAGGACCACATGAAGGCGAAAGCCAGCCCCATTCCGATCGCGCGAAGATCCATGTCACCATCCAAAGAAAAGGGCCGCCCGACGGCGACCCTATCTTATCGTCCGGTCGGCGCAAGGGCCGGTGGCTCAGCCGTTGACGCTGTCCTTCAGAGCCTTGGCGATGGTCATCTTCACCACCTTGTCGGCCTCTTTCTTGATCTGCTCGCCGGTGGCGGGGTTGCGCACCATGCGCTCGGGGCGCTCGCGGCAGTAGATCTTGCCGACGCCCGGCAGGGTCACGGCACCGCCGGCGGACACTTCGCGGGTGATCACGCTGGTCACGGCGTCCAGCGCGGCGGATGCGGCTTTCTTGTCCGCGCCCATCTCTTCGGCCAGAGCGGCAACCAGTTGCGTCTTGGTCATGGGTTTCGCCATGTATGTTCTCCTCGTTCCTGCCCTCTCTATGGGGCTGATCCCTGTAATCTAGCGTTATCTGGGTATACCGCACAACTGCTAGTGTAAGCAAACCCAGCGTTTTAACGCATTTTGTGGCGATTTTGCGCAGCTCAGAGGAAGGCCGTCTCCTCGAAACTGCGCAGTTTGCGGCTGTGGATGCGTTCGAGCGGCATCTCGCGCAGGCTCTCCAGGGCACGGATGCCGATCAGCAGGTGGCGCGAGACCTGCGTCTTGTAGAAATCCGAGGCCATGCCGGGCAGTTTCAGCTCGCCATGCAGCGGCTTGTCGGAGACGCACAGCAGCGTGCCGTAGGGCACCCGGAAACGGAATCCGTTGGCCGCGATGGTGGCGCTTTCCATGTCCAGTGCGATGGCGCGCGACTGGCTCAGCCGCTGCACCGGGCCGGACTGGTCGCGCAACTCCCAGTTGCGGTTGTCGATGGTGGCGACGGTGCCGGTCCGCATCACCCGTTTCAGGTCGTAGCCTTGCAGCGCCGTCACCTGCGCCACCGCCTGTTCCAGCGCGATCTGGATCTCGGCCAGCGCCGGGATCGGCACCCAGACCGGCAGGTCGTCATCGAGCACATGATCCTCGCGCAGATAGCCATGCGCCAGCACGAAATCGCCCAGCGACTGCGAGTTCCTGAGCCCCGCGCAATGGCCCAGCATCAGCCAGGCATGCGGACGCAGCACGGCGATATGGTCGGTCGCGGTCTTCGCGTTCGACGGGCCCACCCCGATATTGACCAGCGTGATCCCCGCGCCGCCGGCGCGCTTGAGGTGGAAGGTCGGCATCTGCGGCAGCTTGGCGGGCGCGGGCATCGGCGCCTCCGCGTCGGCAATCTCGACATTGCCGGGGCCGACGAGGCTGTCATAGCCGCTGTCGGGGTCGCGCAGGGCGGCGCGGGCGAAGGCCTCGAATTCCTCGACATAGAATTGGTAGTTGGTGAACAGCACAAAGTTCTGGAAATGCTCGGCCGCGGTCGCGGTGTAATGCTGCAGCCGCGCCAGCGAGTAATCGACGCGCTGCGCGGTGAAGGGCGCCAGCGCCCCCGCGCCGTCGGCGAAACGGAAGCCGTAGCCGTTGACGATGTCGTCATGGGTGGTGGACAGGTTCGGCACGTCGAAGATGTCGCGCAGCGGGAATTGCAGCACGCCCTCATGCGGCACCGCGATGGTGTCGTCGCCGGCCACCGCGAAATGCACCGGGATCGGGGTCTGCGAGGGCCCGATCGTGACGGGCACGCCGTGGTTCTCGATGATCAGTCCGATCTGCTGGGTCAGGTAGCTGCGGAACAGATCGGGGCGCGTGACGGTGGTGGCATAGGTGCCGGGCTCGGCCACATGGCCGAAGCTCAACCTGCTGTCCACCTGGGTGAAGCTGGTCGTGGTCACCCGGATCTCGGGGTAGAAGGCGCGGAACCGCGCGCCGGGCGCGGCGCCGGCCAGCATCGCCGCGAACTGCGCGCGCAGGAAGCCGGTCGCCTCCGCGTAGAGCGCGATCAGCCGGTCCACCGCAGCCGCGGCATCGGTGAAATGCTCGGCGGCCACGGGGGGCGGTGTCTCGATCGGAAGTTCCGGCATGGCGGGCGTCCTTTGCGGCGGCTTGCCAGCAAGTGTGACCATCGCGCGGCGCGGATCAAGCCCCGGCGCGGCAGGGTTGCGCGAGGGCAGCTTTCCGGCGGATAGTCCGGCTATGAGCCGCACCCTGCTGTCCCTCGGCCACGGCTACTCCGCCCAGGCCCTCACCCGCGTCCTGCCCGCGGGCTGGACCGTCATCGCCACCACCCGAGACCCCGAAAAGGCCGGGGCGCTGCGCGCCCGGGGGCTGGAGGCGCTGGTCTGGCCCGGCGCCGATCTCGGCCCCGCGCTGGCGCGCGCGACGCATCTGCTCAGTTCCATCGCGCCGGGGCCCGACGGCGACCCCGTGCTCAACGCCGAGGGTGAAAGGCTGCGCGCGGCGCGGCATCTGGAATGGGTCGGATACCTTTCCACCACCGGCGTCTATGGCGATCACGGCGGCGGCTGGGTGGACGAAACCGCGCCGCTGGCGCCCGCGACCCGCCGCGGCCGGCTGCGCGCCGAGGCCGAGGCGGGCTGGCAGGCGCTGGGCCTGCCGCTGCATATCTTTCGCCTGGCCGGCATCTACGGCCCCGGCCGCGGCCCCTTCGCCAAGGTCCGCGCGGGCACGGCGCGGCGGATCGTCAAGCCTGGACAGGTGTTCTCGCGCATCCATGTGGACGACATCGCGCAGGTTCTGGCCGCCTCTATCGCGCGTCCGAACCCGGGCGCGATCTACAATATCTGCGACGACGACCCCGCGCCGCCTCAGGACGTGATCGCCCATGCCGCGCGGCTGCTGGGCCTGCCGGTGCCGCCCGCGGAGGATTTCGCCACCGCCGAGATGACCCCGATGGCCCGCAGCTTTTACGCCGAATCGAAGCGGGTGCGGAACGACCGCATCAAGCAGGAACTGGGCGTGGCCTTGAAATACCCGACCTATCGCGAGGGGCTGGCGGCGCTGCTGGAGGTCGAGGACGGATCGCCCGCCGGCTGAGGCGGCTCAGCCCTTGGTCTGGGCGGCGCGGACCTGCGCGACGCTGGCCACACCCAGGACCTCCAGCACCTTGGCCTCGATATCCGCGGCGCTCATCCGGGCGACGTCATACATCTCGTCCTGCGTGGCCTGGTCGACGAAGACGTCGGGCAGCTCCATAGAGCGGAACCGCAGGCCGTGGTCGAAGACCCCATGCTCGGCCAGCAAGTGCGCGACATGGCTGCCGAAGCCGCCCACCGCGCCCTCCTCGATGGTGATCAGCGCCTCGTGCTCGGCCGCCAGCCGCAGGATCAGCTCCTCATCCAGCGGCTTGGCGAAGCGGGCATCGGCCACCGTCGGCGTGATGCCGCGCGCGGTCAGCGCCTCGCTGGCCTTCATTACCTCCTTCAGCCGGGTGCCGAAGGACAGGATCGCCACCCGCGCGCCCTGCTGGATCATCCGAGCCTTGCCGATCTCCAGCACCTCGCCGCGCTCGGGCAGCTCGACGCCCACGCCCTCGCCGCGCGGGTAGCGGAAGGCGATGGGACCCGCGTCGTGGGCGGCGGCGGTGGCCACCATGTGCTTGAGCTCCGCCTCGTCGGCAGCGGCCATCACCACGAAACCGGGCAGGTTGGCGAGGAAGGCCACGTCGAAGGCGCCCGCATGGGTCGCCCCGTCGGCGCCCACCAGCCCGGCGCGGTCGATGGCGAAGCGCACCGGAAGGCGCTGGATCGCCACGTCATGCACCACCTGGTCATAGCCGCGCTGAAGGAAGGTCGAATACATCGCGCAGAAGGGCTTCATCCCGCCCGCAGCGAGCCCGGCGCAGAAGGTTACGCCGTGCTGTTCGGCGATGCCCACGTCGAAACAGCGCGCGGGGAAGCGCTCGGCAAACAGGTCCAGCCCGGTGCCGTCGGGCATGGCAGCGGTGACGGCGACGATCTTGTCGTCGGCCTCGGCCTCCTGAATCAGGCTCTGGGCAAAGACCTTGGTATAGCTGGGCGCGTTCGACGGCGCCTTTTTCTGCTCGCCCGTCACCACGTCGAAGCGCGCGGTGGCATGGCCGCGGTCGGCGCGCCGCTCGGCCGGGTGATAGCCCTTGCCCTTTTTCGTGATGGCGTGGATCAGCACCGGCCCGTCGGCACGCGCCTTGACCGTGCGCAGCACCGACAGAAGCTGCTCCATGTCATGCCCGTCGATCGGGCCGACATAGGAGAATCCCAGCTCCTCAAACAGCGTGCCGCCCACGGTCATGTGCTTGAGCATGTCCTTGGCGCGCCTGGCGCCTTCCTGGAAGGGCTGCGGCAACAGGCTGACCGCGCCCTTGGCGGCGGCCTTCAGCTCCTGAAACGGCGCCCCGGCATAGAGCCGCGACAGGTAGGACGACATCGCACCCACCGGCGGCGCGATGGACATCTCGTTGTCGTTGAGGATCACGATCAGGCGCTTTTTCAGATGGCCCGCGTTGTTCAGCGCCTCAAAGGCCATGCCGCCGCTCATCGCGCCGTCGCCGATCACCGCGATGGCGTCGCCGATGCCGTAGTCCGGCGCACCGCCCAGGTCGCGCGCCACGGCAAAGCCCAGCGCCGCCGAGATCGAAGTGGAGCTGTGCGCCGCGCCGAACGGGTCGTAGGGGCTTTCCGAGCGCTTGGTGAAACCGCTCAGGCCGCCCTTCTGGCGCAGCGTGTGCATCCGGTCGCGCCGGCCGGTCAGGATCTTGTGCGGATAGCTCTGGTGGCTGACATCCCAGATCAGCCGGTCGCGCGGGGTGTCGAACACCGCGTGGATCGCCACCGTCAACTCGATCACGCCCAGCCCCGCGCCCAGATGCCCGCCGGTCGCCGACACCGCGGCGATGGTCTCCTCGCGCAGTTCATGCGCCAGCCGGCCCAGCTGGGCATCGGAAAACTGTTTCAGGTCGGCCGGGCTGTTGACCCGGTCCAGCAGCGGGGTGCTGGATTGCTCGCTCATCGCGCAGGCCCTCCGGGGCGGCGGTTACATCTCGCGGGAGATAACGAAACGGGCGGTGTCCCGCAAGGCGTCGGCGGCCGCGCCGTAAGGCGCCAGCGCCGCCTCGGCCTCGCGCACCAGCGCCTCGGCCCGGTCCTTGGCGCCCCGCAGGCCCAGAAGCGAGACGAAGGTCGCCTTGCCCGCCTCGGCATCCTTCTGCAGGCGCTTGCCGGCCTTTTCGGCATCTCCCTCCACATCCAAGATGTCGTCGGCGATCTGGAAGGCAAGGCCCAGCGCCTGCGCGTATTTGCCCAAGGGGGCCGGATCGGCGCCCGCCAGCCGCGCGCCGGCCTCCGCCGACCAGCGGATCAGCGCGCCGGTCTTGTTGGCCTGAAGCGCGGTGATCTCCTCCAGCGTCAGGGGGCGCGCGGCGCTTTCGGCCGCGATGTCCTGCGCCTGGCCCAGCACCATGCCGTCGATGCCGGAGGCGCGCGCGAGCTGCGCGATCAGATCGACCCGCACGGCGGGATCGGGGTGGGTCGCCGGATCGGCCAGCAGCTCGAACGCCAGCGTCTGCAGCGCGTCGCCCACCAGCACCGCGGTCGCCCGGTCCCATTTCACATGCACCGTGGGCTGGCCCCGGCGCAGGTCGTCGTCGTCCATGCAGGGCAGGTCGTCATGGACCAGCGAATAGGCGTGCAGCGCCTCGACCGCCGCCCCAGCCTGCAGTGCGCGCGCCGCGGGCACGCCATGCAGCGCCGCGCCCTCGATCACCAGAAATGCGCGCAGCCGCTTGCCGCCCGCCACCGCGTAGCGCATGGCGTGGGTCACCGGCTGATCGGCGCGGCCGGCCAGAACGGCCTCCAGCCGCGACGACACCGCCGCCGCCGCCTCTTCCAGCTTCTGCGAAAACATCAGAGCCCTTCGACCGGCGTGATGCCCGTCGGGTTGCCCTCGGCATCCAGCGTGATCGCGGCCACCTTTTCCTCGGCGCGCTTGAGTTCGTCCTCGCAGCGCTTTTTCAGCTTGGCGCCGCGTTCATAGAGCGCAATGGAATCCTGCAGCGGAACGTCGCCCCGCTCCAGCCGGGTGACCACCTGCTCCAGCTCGCCCATCGCCTGTTCAAAGCTCATCTTGTCGACCGGGGTCTCGTTGCTCATCCGCTCCGCTCCATCAGAACCGTCACATGCGCCGCCACGGATGCGGCCAGCGCCTGAAGATCATATCCGCCCTCGAGTGTCGAGACCAGCTTGCCCCCGGCATGGACCCCCGCCAGGTCGCAAAGCCGCCCGGTGATCCAGGCGAAATCCTCCTCGCGCCACATCAGCTGCGCCAGCGGGTCGGCGGCATGGGCGTCGAAGCCGGCCGAGACCAGCACCAGCTCCGGCGCGAAATCGTCGAGCCAGGGGAACACCTCGCGCTCATAAAGGTCGCGCGCCTCGGCCCCGCCGGTCATCGGCGCCAGCGGAATGTTGCGGATGTTGTCATGCGCGCCACGCTCGTCCCTCGCGCCGGTGCCGGGCCAGAGCGGCATCTGGTGCGACGACACGAACCGCACCCGCGGCTCGTCCCACAACAGCGCCTGCGTGCCATTGCCGTGATGCACGTCGAAATCGACCACCGCCACGCGGTTCAGCCCATGATGGTCGAGCGCGTGTTTCGCGGCGATCGCCACGTTGCCGAACAGGCAGAACCCCATCGGTTTCGCCTGCTCGGCGTGATGCCCCGGCGGGCGGATCGCGACGAAGGCATTGCCGGCCTCGCCGCCCAGCACCATGTCCACCGCCCGCGCGGCCCCGCCCACCGCGCGCAGCGCCGCGGCGAAGGAGCCCTTCGACATATGCGTGTCGGCATCGAGCGGCACCGTGCCCTGGTCCGGCCCGGCGTCACGGATGCGGTCGATATAGGCCTGCGGATGGCAGCGCAGGATGTCAGCCTCGCGCCCCAGGGGCGCCTCGGCGCGGATCAGTTCCCTGAATTCCGGGGCCTTCAGCCGCTCAAGGATCGCCTCCAGCCGCGCCACCTGTTCGGGGTGGCCGACCGGCGTGACATGGCCGAGGCAGTCGGGATGGGTCAGGATCGCGGTGCTCATGGCCGCAAGGCTAGGCAGGGGGCAGGCATCCGGCAAGCCTCAATCAGGGGCCAGCATGTAGCCCGCGCCGCGCACCGTCTGCAGGTAGCGCGGCTGTTTCGGGTCGGCCTCGATCTTGCGGCGCAGCCGGGTGATCTGAACGTCCACCGCGCGTTCCTGCGCCTGACCGCGGTCGCGGCCCAGATCCTCGACCAGCTTGCCGCGGCTGACGGGCTCGCCGGGGCAACCCGCGAAGATCTTCATCAGCTGGCTCTCGGTGGCGGTCAGGCGGATCAGCTCGTCGCCGCGCCACAGCTCGCCGCGCTCCACGTCATAGCGCACGGGGCCGAGGCTCAGCACCTTGGGCCCCGCGCCCAGCGGCTGGGCCTGCGGCACCCGGCGCAGGATGGCGTTGATCCTGAGCATCAGTTCCTTGGGCTCGAAGGGCTTGGCGAGATAGTCGTCGGCGCCCGCCTCCAGCCCCTCGATCCGGTCGCTGGTCTCGGCCTTGGCGGTGAGCAGCAGGATCGGCGTCGAGATCTCCTGCCGCAGACTGCGGGTCAGGCTGATGCCGTCCTCGCCCGGCATCATCACGTCGAGCACGATGAGGTCGAACTCCAGCCCCTCCAGCAGCCGCCGCGCATGCGCCGCGTCGCGCGCCGCCGTCACCCAGAACCCGTTGCGGATCAGGAATTTCTGCAGCAGCCCGCGGATGCGCTCGTCGTCATCGACAATCAGCAGATGGGCCGCCCCCTCGACGCTCATGACCCGGCATCCTTCAGCGCGGCGTAGTGGCGGCGCTGCTCGGGGTCCATCATCGCCTCCAGCACCTGGCGAAAGCCCGCCACCGCCTCCGGCCCGGCGGCGCGGTAGGCGGCGCGCATCCGCGCGCGCTGGGCGTCCGACAGCTCCTGCTCCAGCGTCGCGCCGGCCTCGGTCAGGTAGAGATGGCGCTCGCGCTTGTCGCGCGGCCCGACGCGGCTTTCGACCAGCCCATCCTCGATCAGCGTCCGCAGCACCCGGTTCAGCGACTGCTTGGTCACGCCGAGGATCGACATCAGGTTGTTGACCGTGGTGCCCGGGCTGCGGTGAATGAAATGGATCGCGCGGTGATGCGCGCGGCCGTAGGAATAGTTCTCCAGGATCCGGTCCGGGTCCGCGGTGAAACCGCGATAGGCGAAGAACATCGCCTCGATGCCCTTCCTCAACTGCTCGTCGGTGAGAAACAGCAGGCTCTCGCCGCTCTGCGCGCTGCCGCCTTCGGCCATTTTCACCCCTTCCGATCACGTTTCTTTCTGGTTGGGGTGATTTTATGTCAGCCTTGTTGACTTTCCAAGAATCAATTGTTAGCGATTTGGCGGTTTGGCGCAACTTTATGTCCGAAGCGGACTTAAGAAGCGCAATATTCGCAAAAAGGGCATAAGCCCGGTGACCGAGGAAGGAAAGACCGATGACCGGCTATGATGACCGCGACGGCAAGATTTGGATGGATGGCCAGCTGATCGATTGGCGCGACGCCAAGGTGCACATCCTGACCCACGCGCTGCATTACGCCTCATCGGTATTCGAGGGCGAGCGCTGCTATAACGGCAAGATTTTCAAATCCGTCCAGCATTCCGAGCGGCTGCGCAATTCCGCCCGCCTGCTGGACATGGAGATCCCCTATTCGGTCGAGGAGATCGAGGCCGCGAAATACGCGATGCTGGAGGCCAACGGCTGGTCCGACGCCTATGTCCGCGCCGTCGCCTGGCGCGGCGCGGGCGAGGACATGGGCGTCTCGGCCAAGCGCAACCGGGTCCGCCTGGCGGTCGCGGGCTGGGAATGGGGCGCCTATTACGGCGACGCCAAGATGCAGGGCGCCAAGCTCGACATCTCCAAGTGGAAGCGCCCCAGCCCCGAGACCATCCCGGCCCACGCCAAGGCCGCCGGCCTCTACATGATCTGCACCATGTCCAAGCACGCGGCCGAGGCCAAGGGCTGCTCGGACGCGCTGTTCATGGATTACCGCGGCTATGTGGCCGAGGCGACGGGGGCCAACATCTTCTTCGTCAAGGACGGCGCGGTGCACACGCCGATGCCCGACTGCTTCCTCAACGGCATCACCCGGCAGACGGTGATCGGCATGCTGACCGAGCGCGGCATCGAGGTGATCGAGCGTCACATCCTGCCGGAAGAACTGGAAAGCTTCGAACAGTGCTGGCTGACCGGCACCGCGGCCGAGGTCACCCCGGTGGGCCAGATCGGCGACTATACCTTCGAGGTGGGCGCCCTGACCCGCGAGATCGCGGAAGCCTACGAGAAACTGGTGCGCGCCTGACGCGCCCGCGGGGCCCTTTGCGGGCCCCGCAAGCCCGGCCGCCCTCACTGAGGCGGCGCAATCTCCAGCTTCATCGCGGCATACCAGTCGGCATAGGCGCGGATCTCCTCGTCGCTCAGCTCGGCGGCGATCGCGGACATGATCTCATGCGTCCGCTTGCCGAGGCGGAACGCCTTGAGCTGGGTGTCGATGTAGATGTTCGTCTCCCCCGCCAGATTCGGCGCGTCCTCCAGCTCGGCGATGCCGTTCGCGCCGTGACAGGAGACGCACAGCTCGGGCGCCTGTCCCGCGTCGGCGCCGGCGGGCAGCTCGGCGGTCGCCTCGTGCGCGCCATACCAGGCCGCGACATCCGCGATCTGCTGGTCCGTGAGCCCCGCGGCCACCACGCTCATCATCTCATGCACCCGCGCGCCGGAGCGGAACGCCCTGAGCTGCGCCTCGATATAGGCCGCCGGTTCCCCGCCGATATGCGGCGCGATCGGGATCTGCGCATAACCGTCCAGCCCGTGGCATGTCCGGCACATCCCTGCCACCTTGCGCCCGGCCGCCGGGTCCTGCGCAAGGGCGCCCCCGGCGAGCATGAGCCCGCCGAGAAGCATTGCCATGAAGGCCCGCGTCAGCCTTCGTACCAGATGCGGTAGATCGCCCCGGCCAGGTCATCCGAGACCAGCAGCGAGCCGTCGCGCAGCTGGGTCACGTCAACCGGGCGGCCGAGATATTCGCCGTTCTCGTCGATCCAGCCTTCGGCGAAGGGTTCGGAGGTGGCATTGCCCTCGGCATCGACGAAGGTCACCATCACCCGCGCGCCGACCGGCGTGGTGCGGTTCCACGAGCCGTGCTGGGCCGAGAAGATGGCGTTCTTGTATTTCGCCGGGAACATCTTGCCGGTGTAGAAGCTCATGCCGAGGTCGGCGGCATGGGCCACCATCTCGACCGCGGGCATCACCACCTCGACCGGCACGTCCTGGCCGGCATATTCATTGGTCCGCACGCTGCCGCCGCCATACCACGGATGGCCGAAATGCTGGCCCTGCGCGGTCTGGTGGTTCAGTTCGCCCGGCGGGATGTCGTCGCCCATCCCGTCCACCTGGTTGTCGGTGAACCACAGTTCGCCGGTTTCGGGATGGAAATCATGCCCGACCGAGTTGCGGATGCCGTAGGTGTAGACCTCGCGCCCGGTGCCATCGGTGTTCATGCGGATGATGCCGCCGATGCCCCATTTGGTGTTCAGCTCCAGCTTCTCGGGCGGCGCCACGTTGAAGGGCTGTCCCAGCGAGATGTAGATCTTGCCGTCCGGCCCGATCTTGCAGACCCGCGCGGTGTGGTTGTAGCTTTCCTCGCTCGGCGGGATCAGCTCGCCCTGGGCCACCAGGTTGAAGGCCGCCACGTCGGGGCTCTCGTAGAAGAATTCCGCCGCCGGGAACAGCAGCACGCGGTTCTGCTCGGCGATATAGAGGAACCCGTCCTCGGAGAAGCACGGCCCGTTCGGAATCGCGAATTTCAGCGAGGGCGCGAAATCCTTCACCTCGTCGGCGACGCGGTCCTTGTTGCGGTCCGTCACCACCCAGACCTTGTCCTTGCGGGTGCCCACGAAGGTCACGATCCCCTGCGGGCCCACCGCCATGTGCCGCGCATCCGGCACCACTGCGTAAAGGCCGATCTTGAACCCGTCGGGCAGCTTGATCCGCTCCAGGTTCTTCTTGATGCCCTCGGCGAAGTCGCCGTCCTGTTCGACAAAGGTAAACGCGGTCTCGCCGGTGGTCTGGAAATTGGACAGATTTTCCAGATTGTCCGGCACGTCCGCCGATTGCGCCGAGACCGGCCCGGCCAGCAAGACAGCCGTTGCGGCGCACAGAAATGCACGTTTCACGTAATCCTCCCCGAAAGTCGATTCCGGCTATTTTAGTCGACCAGAGCCGGCACGCAGGGCGTGCCGACCCTGCGTTACTATATCGCACCGAAGGCATTTCGCATTCTCGGGCCTCAGCCCTGCGGGGTGATCCCCTGGCGGGCCTTGCCGCGCTTCAGCCCCAGCTGGCGCTCGCGCCAGATGATCAGACCGCCGGCCAGCATGATCAGCGCGGCCCCCGCCAGCACCAGCGGCGTCGGCACCTCGGCAAAGACGAAATACCCCACCCCCAGCGCCAGCAGCATCGCTGCATAGTCGAAGGGCGCGACCAGCGCTGCCTCGCCATAGCGATAGGCCGACGTCAGGCAGATCTGCCCGAAGCCGCCAAGCAACCCCGCCACGATCAGCATCGCGGCCTCGCCCGGCCCGGGCATCACCCAGCCGAAAGGCGCGGTCAGCAGCGACAGCACCGTCGCCGTCACCGAGAACCAGAACACGATCGTCGCGGTGCGCTCGACCCGCACCAGCCGGCGGATCTGGATCTGCGCCAGCGCGCTGAAGGTCGCCCCGCCCAGCACCACCAGCGCGCCCATCGCCTCGCGCGCCGCGACCGCCCCCCCATTGAAGGCCGTCAGCCGCGGGCTCAGCACGATCAGCACGCCCAGCAGCCCCAGCATCACCGCGCCGATGCGGAACAGCCGCAGCCGCTCGCCCAGGAACAGCGCGGCGAAGACCACCACCAGCAGAGGCGAGGCAAAGCCGATGGCGGTGACCTCGGGCAGCGGCAGCAGGCCGAGCCCCGTGAAATTCAACCCCATCGCGGTGCAGCCGATCAGCCCGCGCCACAGATGCCCCATCGGGTCGCGCGTGCGCAGCCCGGCGGGCAGCTCGCCCTGCATCACCAGCCAGCCCACGATCACCGGCACCGCGAAGAGCGAGCGGAAGAACACCGCCTCGCCCGGCGGCACCGCGTCCGAACTGGCCTTGACCAGCGCCGCCATCGCCGTGAACAGCGCCACGGCAGCCAGTTTGAGAAGGATCGCGCGGACGGGTTGCATGCGGAGGACTCCGGCGCGGCCCCGGCATGGGGCGCCCCGTCCCTCCTACAACCCGGCGTGCGGTTTTGGAATGGGTTTCAGGCCCTTATGCCGCGCGCAATCCTCAGAAAGGCGCGCAGCCGCGCCGCGCCGGTCCCGCCCGGCGCGCGGCGCTGCAATTCCTTGCTGGCGGGATGCGCCCGTTCTTGGCGCTCGATCTGCAGGAACCGCTCGGCCCGGGCGCGGTCGCTGCGCTGCTTGTCATGGTCGATGATGTGACGGTGCATGGCAGTCTCCTCCTCCGAAGGCCGCCATCCTAGCACGACTCGCCCGCCGCGCCGAATCCACGGCTCAGAGGAACACCCGCTCCACCACCCACCACGCGCCCGTCAGCGCGATTGCCACCGAGGCCGGGACGGCGATCCGCGCCCGGTACCAGGTCCTGTCCCCGAACCAGTGGCCCACCGCGAAAAACGCCGCCCCGATGACCAGAAGCTGGCCGATCTCGACCCCGACATTGAACCCGATCAGCCCCATGACCAGCCGCCCGGGATCGAGCCCGATGCCGCCCAGCACGCTGGCGAAGCCCAGCCCGTGCAGCAACCCGAAGCCGAAGACGATCGCCGTCCGCCACCAGCTCAGCCGGGGGTGAAAGATGTTCTCGACCGCGACATAGACGATTGAGGCCGCGATCAGCGGCTCGACGATCACGGCCGGCACCGAGACCACCCCCAGCACCGCCAGCGCCAGCGTGGCGGTATGGGCCAGGGTGAAGGCCGTCACCTGTGCCAGCAACGGCCGCAGATGCAGCGAAAAAAAGAACAGCCCCAGCACGAACAGGATGTGGTCCAGCCCCTTGGGCACGATATGCTCCACCCCCAGCACGACGTAACGCCCGAAGTCCCGCAGCGCGCCGACCTCCGCCACGCCCTGGCGCGGCAACGGGTCGCTCAGCGCGCCGTTCGTCAGGTAGCCGGTGTATAGCGCATCGCCCTCCCCCGCCTGGCGCAGCACCAGCGGCCCGTATTGCGCCGACCAGCCGATCCGCACCGGCGCGTCGCCGGGCGGCAGCGCGGCGCCGAGCACCAGCACCGATTCGCGCGGCAACTCCGGGTTGCCGACCCCGGGGATGCGCAGATCGACGATCTCGGGCAGCAGCCGCGTGCCCGCGCTCTCGATGATCAGGCCCTGGCGGACCCGCTCCCAATGGGCGCGGAAATCCGCCTCCAGTTCCCCGGGCGTCAGCCGGCGCTTCTGGTCGTAATAGCCCGACAGGGGCGAGTCGTTGGTGTCGCCCAGCGCGCTCAGGTCGATGCCCGCGACCAGCGCCTCCAGCGTCAGCCGGATTTCCATCCGCAGCGCCTCCGGCCCGACCTCGGCATCGGCCACCGCCGGCTGCACCTCATGGGCGGCCAGCGGCTGCGCCAGCATGAGCAGGGCGAGCAGGGTTGACTTCAGCCAGCCCCGTGCCAGCTTCCCGGGTAAAGCGGAGGCCCGATCATCCATGCGCATCCTTTCCACTTTCCTTGCTGCGGCTGGCCTGCTACTTAGCGCGCCGTCCTCACAAGCCCATGAATTCTGGATTTCGCCCCAGTCCTACCAGGTCGCCCCCGGCACGCCCATCGTTGCCGACATCCGGGTCGGCCAGAATTTCGAGGGTCCCGCCTATTCCTACCTCCCCGCCAGCATCGCGCGGTTCGACATCGTCACCGGCCCCGTCGCGACGCCCGTGACCGGGCGCATGGGAGACCGCCCGGCGCTGTCGCAACCCGCCCCGGCCGAGGGGCTCGCCGTGATCGTGCACGAAACCGCCGACAGCCGCCTGACCTATTCCGAGTGGCAGAAATTCGCGAATTTCGTCACCCACAAGGCCCTCTCCGACACCCTGGCGCAGCACGCGGCGCGCGGGCTGCCGCAGACCGGATTTTCCGAAACCTACCGCCGCTACGCCAAGGCGCTGGTCGCGGTGGGCGCGGGCGCGGGCGCCGACCGCGCGCTGGGGCTGGAGATCGAGATCGTGGCCCTGGCCAACCCCTATACCGACGCCCTGCCCGAGGGCCTGCCGGTGCAGGTGCTCTACCGGGGCGCGCCGCGCGCCGGCGCCCAGCTCGAGGTGTTTGACAAGGCGCCGTCGGGCGCGGTCGCCGTCACCCGCCTGACGCTCGACGCGCAGGGCCGCGCCACAGTGCCGCTCACGCCCGGCCACGAATACCTGCTCGATTCGGTGGCCATGCGCGCCATCGGCAGCGACGATCCCGCCGAGGGTCCGGTCTGGCACTCCCTCTGGGCGGCGCTGAGCTTCGCCCGCCCTGCCCGCTAGCGTAGGTCCGCGAGCCGCGCGCAGGCCCAGCGCGCGGCATCGGCCACCGCCGGGTCCGCGTCCTCCACCAGGCGCGCCGCCACCGGGCGCAGCGCCGCCTCCCCGGAATTGCCGATCGCATACAGCACGTTGCGCACGAACCGCCCGCGCCCGATCCGCTTGACCGGCGAGCCCGAGAACCGCGCCCGGAACCCGGCATCGTCCAGCCCCGAGAGATCCGCCAGATCCGGCGCCACCAGATCGGGCCGGGCGTGATACTTCGCCTCCCGCGCCGCAACCGCGAACTTGTTCCAGGGGCAGGCCGCCAGGCAATCGTCGCAGCCATAGATCCGGTTGCCCATCAAGGGGCGCAAATCCGCGTCCACCGGCCCGGCATGCTCGATCGTCAGGTAGGAGATGCAGCGCCGCGCATCGAGCTGCCAGGGCGCGGGGAACGCCCCGGTCGGGCAGATGTCCAGACAGGCGCGGCACGATCCGCAATGCTCCCGTTCCGGCGCGTCGGGTTCCAGCTCCAGCGTGGTGAAGATCGCGCCGAGGAAGAACCAGTTGCCCAGATCCCGCGCCAGCAGGTTGGTGTGCTTGCCCTGCCAGCCCAGCCCGGCGGCCTCGGCCAAGGGCTTCTCCATCACCGGCGCGGTGTCCACGAAGACCTTGATCTCGTGCCCCGGCCACTGCTCCAGCAGCCACCGCCCCAGCCGCTTCAGCCGCTTCTTCACCACGTCGTGGTAATCGCGGTTCAGCGCATAGGACGAGATCACCCCGCGGTCCTTCACCTCCAGCAGCGCCAGCGGATCGTGCTCCGGCGTATAGACCTCCGCCAGCATGACGACCGAGCGCGCCTCGGGCCACAGCGCCGCCGGGTCCCCGCGCCAGTTCATCCGCTCCGCCATCCAGCCCATCTGCCCGTGCCGGCCCTGCGCCACGAACTCGGCCAGCCGCCCGGCGGCCTGCGGGATCGCATCCGGCCGCGTCACCCGGCACTTCGAGAACCCCTCCTCCAGCGCCCGCGCCACCAGCGCCTCTTTCTTCTGGCCGGAAATATCCTCGGGGGGGGAGGCCGGCAGGCCGGGGGGGGCAGACAGCCCCCCCTTGTTCCGCGTCCCGCTCAAAAATCGAGGTCCGCGTAATGCGGCGGCGGCGGAAAGCCGGGAATCTGGTCGGCCAGCAGACCACGGAAGGCCGGGCGCGACTTGATCTTGGCATACCAGTCCTTGACGTTGGCGTTGCGGTTCCAGTCCACGTCGCTGATGTAGTCAAGGCAGGACAGATGCGCGGCGGCGGCGAAATCGGCGAGGCTCATCTTGTCGCCCGCCAGCCAGCGCCGCTGGTCCAGCAGCCAGCCCATGTAATCGAGGTGATACTTGATCCGGGTCGCCCCCGACTTGACGTTTCGGCTGTCGGGATAGCCCTGCCCCATGACCTTCTTGTTGACCCGCTCGTAAAGCAGCTTCGAGGTCACCTCGTGATGGAACTTGTCATCGAACCAGAACACCAGCCGCCGCACCTCGCAGCGCTCGGCGGGCGTGACCGGCATCAGGGCGGGCGTCGGGCAGGTCTCCTCGATATATTCGCAGATCGCCTGGCTCTCGCTCATCAGCCGGCCGTCCATCTTCAACACCGGCACCTTGCCCGCCGGGTTGCGGCGCAGGAAATCGCTGTCCTGCTCCCAGTAGCGCTCCTCGACCAGTTCCACCTCGATCTTCTTCTCGGCGAGGACGAGGCGCACCTTGCGCGAAAACGGGGAAAGGGGGACGTGGAACAATCGGTTCATGACGCAAGCGGGGTCCTTGGGAAGTGCCCCCTCTATTGCCGCGTGCGGGCCGCCATTTCAACTCTCGAAACAGGATGAGCGGCCATCCGCCCGGATCGTCGCCGCCCCGTCCATCACCTGCGCCGCGCGCCGGCGCAGCGCCTCCGGGAGGTTGGCCGCGTCGCGCCCCTTGGGGTTGGGCAGCACCACCGCCAGCCGCGCCGCCTGCGCGGCGCTCAGCGCGCCCGGCGCCACGCCGAAATAGCGATGCGCCGCGGCCTCGATGCCGAACACGCCTTCGCCGAACTCGGCCACGTTGACATAGACCTCGAGGATGCGCCGCTTGGGCCAGAGCGCCTCCATCAGCGGCGTCAGCAGCGCCTCCAGCGCCTTGCGCGGCCAGCTCCGCCCCTGCCACAGAAAGACGTTCTTTACAGTCTGCTGGCTGATCGTGGACCCGCCCCGCCGCGCGCCCGCCTCGATCGCATCGCGGATCGCGCCCATGTCGAAGCCCCAGTGGGCGCAGAAATTGGCGTCCTCGGCGGCAACGATGGCGCGCAGGGCCACCGGCGCGATCTCGTCGGCCGGCACCCATTGCCGGTCCACCGATCCGAGCCGGCGCTGCTCGGCCCAGATGGTGTGGGTGATCGGCGGATCGACGAAGCGGAAAAGCAGCATCACCGCCACCGCCAGCAGGAACAGCGCCGCGACCGCACGCAGCGCCCAGCGCCGCGCGACGCGCAGCGGGCGCATCCGCTGCGGGGCCTGTTTCGCCTTGCGCGGTCTGGAGGATTTCGCCGGTTTTGCCACGCACCCTGCTTTGCCCGCGGCAACCGCCCCGGTCAAGCGTTCTTGATCCCGATCATGGCGAGGCCCGGGAGCCGCGCCTAGACTGCCGATATTGCTGCCAGAGGATGGGTCCATGCAGCTCAATGCGCTTCCCCGCTACGACACCAGCGTCAACACCACCGGCTGCTGCCCCCGCTTCAACCCCGAAGGCTGGGAGGGGCAGGAGTTGCGGTTCCGCGACAAGCCCTTTCTGCGCGCCACCACCCGCGCGGTGATGCATGTGCCCGTGGACATGGGCCGGGTGTTCTCCCGCGTGCAGGCCCGGATGGAGGAAAGCGGCGCGATGAACAGGGACGATTTCATCGTGCTCAGCCGCGACCTGTCGCCCTGGCGGGCCGAACATCTGTTCGCGGTCTCCAAGCCGGTGGCCGGAGAGGAGATGACCACGCTCAGCGGCATCTTCCTGACGCGCGTCTTCGAAGGCCCCTACCGCGAGGCGAAGCACTGGCAGGACGAGATGGAGGCGCTGGCCCGCGCCGAGGGTCACGACCCCAAGGCGGTGTATTTCTTCTACACCACCTGCCCGCGCTGCGCCAAAGCCTACGGCAGGAACTATGTGGTCGGCCTTGTGCAGGTCTGAGCGCGCCGCCCGCCGCAAGGAAAAGGCCCCGCCGAAGCGGGGCCTTTCGTCTCTCACTGCCTGAGCGTTCACTCGGCCGGGACGGCCTTCTCCTCGATGCCCAGCGGATGCGCCAGATGCGCCAGCATCTCCTTCGGGCAGACCTGGATGAACTTGTCCTTCTCCAGATCCCAGTGCTGCAGGATATCGGCGGCCTTGCGGCTGCGCGTCTCCGCGGCGTGGCGCTCGATCAGGCCCTTCAACTCGGCCTCCCAGACATCCACGGTCACCGGGCAGGTGACCAGGGTCTCCAGGTTCATCATCTCCATCGCCGTGCCTTCCGGGTCGTAGAGATAGGCCATGCCCCCGGTCATGCCGGCGCCGAAGTTCGCGCCGATCGAGCCCAGGATCACCGCCACCCCGCCGGTCATGTATTCACACCCGTTGGAGCCGCAGCCCTCGATCACCACCTTCGCGCCCGAGTTGCGCACGGCGAAGCGCTCGCCCGCGCGGCCCGCGGCAAAGAGATAGCCGTCGGTCGCGCCGTAAAGCACGGTGTTGCCGATGATGGTGTTCTCCGAGGCCACCAGCGGGCTTGCCATCGGCGGGCGCACCACGATGGTGCCCCCCGACAGGCCCTTGCCCACATAGTCGTTGGCATCGCCCGAGACCTCCAGCTTCAGACCCGGCGCCGCGAAGGCGCCCAGGCTCTGCCCGGCGCTGCCGGTCAGCTTCACCGTCAGGTGGTCGGGCTGCAGGCTGTTGCGCATCCCGAACCGCTTCACGATGTGGCTCGAGGTGCGGGTGCCGATGGTGCGCAGCGTGTTGCGCACCGCGTAGCTCAGCTGCATCTTCTCGCCGTCCTCGAGGAAGCGATGCGCGTCGCGCACGATCTCGGCGTCCAGCGTGTCCGGCACCACGTTGCGCGGCTTGTTGCGGTCATAGCTGATCTTGTCCGCGCCATCGACGGTGATCAGCAGCGGGTTCAGGTCCAGATCGTCCAGATGCGCCGAACCACGGCTGACCTGGGTCAGCAGGTCGGCCCGCCCGATCACATCGTCGAGGCTGCGCGCCCCGATCGAGGCCAGGATCTCGCGCACCTCCTGCGCGTAGAAGGTGATCAGGTTCACCACCTTGTCCGCCGAGCCGGTGAATTTGGCGCGCAGGCGCTCGTCCTGCGTGCACACGCCCACCGGGCAGGTGTTGGACTGGCACTGGCGGACCATGATGCAGCCCATCGCGATCAGCGCGGCGGTGCCGATGCCGTATTCCTCGGCGCCCATCATCGCCGCCATCACGATGTCGCGGCCGGTGCGCAGCCCGCCGTCGGTGCGCAGCGTCACCCGCTCGCGCAGGTTGTTCATCGCCAGCACCTGATGCGCCTCGGTCAGGCCCATCTCCCACGGCAGACCCGCGAACTTGATCGAGGTGGCGGGGCTGGCGCCCGTGCCGCCGTTGTGACCCGAGATCAGGATCACGTCGGCCTTGGCCTTGGCCACGCCGGCCGCGATGGTGCCGACTCCGCTGGCGGCCACCAGCTTCACCGTGACCTTGGCGCGCGGGTTGATCTGCTTGAGGTCGTAGATCAGCTGCGCGAGATCCTCGATCGAGTAGATGTCGTGGTGCGGCGGCGGCGAGATCAGGGTCACGCCCTTGGTCGAATGCCGCAGCCGCGCGATCAGGTCGGTCACCTTCAAGCCGGGCAGCTGGCCGCCCTCGCCGGGCTTGGCGCCCTGCGCGACCTTGATCTCCAGCTCCTCGCACTGGTTGAGATATTCGGCGGTCACGCCGAACCGGCCCGAGGCCACCTGCTTGATCTTGGCCGAGGGGTTGTCACCGTTCGGCTCGGGGTGGAAATGCGCCGGATCCTCGCCGCCCTCGCCCGAGTCGGACTTGGCGCCGATGCGGTTCATCGCCACGTTCAGCGTCTTGTGCGCCTCGGGGCTCAGCGCGCCGAGGCTCATGCCCGGCGTGACGAAGCGCTTGCGGATCGAGGTGATCGATTCGACCTCCTCGATCGGGATCGCCTTGCCGATGGGCTTGATGTCCAGCAGGTCGCGCAGATGGATCGGCGGGTTCGCCCGCATCGCGGCCGAGAACTGCTTCCACGTCTCGTAGGAAGCGCGGTCGCAGGCCGATTGCAGCAGATGCATGGTCTGCGCCTCCCAGGCGTGCTTCTCGCCCGAGCGCCGCGCCTTGTAGAAGCCGCCCACCGGCAGCACGCTGGCGCCGCCCTTCCAGCCCTGCGCGTGGACCTGCTCCAGCTTGCGCTGGATGCCGCTGACGCCGATGCCGGAGATGCGCGAGTGCATGCCCGGGAAATACTCGGCGCACATGGCGCGGCTCAGGCCCACGGCCTCGAAGTTCAGGCCGCCGCGATAGGAGGAGATCACCGAGATCCCCATCTTCGACATGATCTTCAGCAGCCCCGCGTCGATCGCCTTGCGATAGCGCGCCACCGCCTCGGTCAGGGAGCAGTCCAGCAGGCCCCGCTGGATCCGGTCGGCAAGACTGTCCTCGGCCAGGTAGGCGTTGACCGTGGTCGCGCCGCAGCCGATCAGCACGGCAAAGTAATGCGGGTCGATGCATTCGGCCGAGCGCACATTCAGCGAGGTGAAGGTCCGCAGCCCCTTGCGGGTCAGCCAGCTGTGCACCGCGCTGGTGGCCAGGATCATCGGCATCGGCACCCGGTCCTCGCCCTGCGCCATGTCGCTCAGCACCAGGTGGCCGGCGCCCGAACGCACCGCGTCCTCGGCCTCGGCCCGGATCCGCTCCAGCCCCTTGCGCAGCGCGTCGGGGCCGCTGCCGGCCGGGAAGGTGCAGTCGATCTCGGCCATCGGCGCGTTGAAATGCTTGACCATCTCCGCGAACTGGGCGTTGCCCACGAAGGGGCTTTCCAGCGTCAGGATCTCGGTCTGGCTGCTGTCCTCGTCGAGCACGTTCTTGAGGTTGCCGAACCGCGTCTTCAGGCTCATCACCCGGTATTCACGCAAGCTGTCGATCGGCGGGTTGGTCACCTGGCTGAAGTTCTGGCGGAAGAAGTGGCTCAGCGGGCGGTATTTCTCCGACAGCACCGCCGATGGCGTGTCGTCACCCATGGAGGCGATCGCCTCCTTCCCGTCCTCGGCCATCGGCGCCAGGATCTGTTCCAGCTCCTCGATCGAGTAGCCGGCAGCAATCTGGCGCTTGCGCAGCTCGGGCCCGGAATGGATCGCGGTCTCGGTGATGGCGGCCAGCGCCTCGTCGAGGTCGTTGATCTTGCCGACCCATTCGCCGAAGGGCTGGGCATTGGCCAGCTTGTCTTTGATCTCGGTGTCGTGGAACAGCTGGCCGTCGGCCATGTCCACCGCGATCAGCTGGCCCGGGCCCAGCGCGCCCTTCTCGCGCACCGTGGCCTCCTCGGTGGGCACCATGCCCGCTTCGGAGCCGGCGATCAGCAGGCCGTCGCCGGTGACGACATAGCGCATCGGGCGCAGGCCGTTGCGGTCGAGGCCGGCGCAGACCCAGCGGCCGTCGGTCATGGCCAGCGCCGCCGGGCCGTCCCAAGGCTCCATCACGCTGTTGCAGTAGGAATACATGTCGCGCCAGGCCTGCGGCAGTTCCACCGCCTGCTTCGACCAGCTTTCGGGGACCAGCATGGTCTTGGCCATCGGCGCGTTGCGGCCGGCGCGCACCAGCACCTCGAACACCGCGTCCAGCGCCGCCGAGTCCGAGCTGCCGCCGGGCACGATCGGCTTGATGTCCTCGGCCATGTCGCCGAAGGCGGCGGAGGCCATGCGGATCTCGTGGCTCTTCATCCAGTTCAGGTTGCCCTTCAGCGTGTTGATCTCGCCGTTATGGGCGAGCATGCGGAAAGGCTGCGCCAGCCACCACTGCGGGAAGGTGTTGGTCGAATAGCGCTGGTGATAGATCGCGAAGGCCGATTCGAAACGCTCGTCCTTCAGGTCGGGGTAGAACTCGGCCACCTGCTCGGCCAGCATCATGCCCTTGTAGATGATCGAGCGGCACGACAGCGAGCACAGGTAGAGCCCCGAGATGCCCTCGGCGGCGGCTGCCTTCTCGATGCGGCGGCGGATGACGTAGAGCTCGCGCTCGAAGGTCTCTTCGTCCACGCCCTTGGAGTTCGAGATCAGGATCTGCTCGATCTCCGGCCGGGTGGCGTTGGCCTTGTCGCCCAGCACCTCGATGTTCACCGGGACGTGGCGCCAGCCGTAGATGTAATAGCCCATCCGCAGCACTTCGGATTCGACGATCGTGCGGCAGGTCTCCTGGGCGTTGAAATTGGTCCGCGGCAGAAACACCTGGCCGACCGCGATCAGCTGGTCCATCTTCGGCTCGTGGCCGGTGCGGCGGATCTGGTCGTAGAAGAAGGGCACCGGGATCTGCACATGGATGCCCGCGCCGTCGCCGGTCTTGCCGTCGGCGTCGACCGCGCCGCGGTGCCAGACCGCCTTAAGCGCGTTGATGCCGTTCTCCACCACCCGGCGCGAGGGCTTGCCGTCGATGGAAACCACCAGCCCCACGCCGCAGGACGAATGCTCGTCCCCGTCGCGGTAGAGGCTGTTCTCGGCCATCCACTTGCGCTTGGCTTCTTCGGCGGCGGCCCAGTTGGCGTCGTATTTGGTCATGGTCTCAACCCTTCGTTCAGCAGATGGGCCAATGGTGCTGCCCTGCTCACCTGCGTTAATCTCGGAGAGGCTGTCCCGGCGCGTATCGGACTCATATGAAATTCATATGGCGTTCATATCGCGCGGGACCGGCCCGGTCTCGTGTTACTCGGCCGCCACCTGCGCCGGCTGTTCCAGATAGCTCAGGATGCTCTCGGCCGCCTCGCGCCCGTCACGGATCGCCCAGACCACCAGGCTGGCGCCGCGCACGATGTCGCCCACGGCATAGACGCCCGGCAGGCTGGTCGCGTGGCTGCGGAAATCGGCCTTCACGGTGCCCCAGCGGGTGACTTCCAGCGCCTCTTCGCCCCACAGCGTCGGCAGGTCCTCGGGCTCGAAACCCAGCGCCTTGATCACCAGCTCGGCGTCCTCGACGTAATCCGCGCCCTCGATCAGCTCGGGGGTCTGGCGGCCGCTGGCATCCGGCGCGCCGAGGCGCATCTTCTGCACCATCACGCCGCTGACCGGGTCGCCGGAGAAGCCCTTGGGCGCGGCGAGCCAGACGAATTCCACGCCTTCCTCCTCGGCGTTCTGCACCTCGCGCTGCGAGCCGGGCATGTTGGCGCGGTCGCGACGATAGAGGCATTTCACGCTGGTCGCGCCCTGCCGGATCGCGGTCCGCACGCAGTCCATCGCGGTGTCGCCGCCGCCGATCACCACCACGCGCTTGCCTTCGGCGTTCAGCTCGCCCGAATCGAATTCCGGCACCTCGTCGCCGAAGCTGATGCGGTTGGAGGCGGTCAGGTAGTCGATCGCGCGCACGATGCCCGCGGCGCCCGCGCCGGGGCCCTTCAGGTCGCGCGTCTTGTAGACGCCGGTGGCGATCAGAACCGCGTCATGCTTGCCGCGGATCGCATCGAAGCTGATGTCCACGCCGACGTTGCAGTTCAGCACGAACTCGACCCCTGCCTTCTCCAGCTGCTCGACGCGGCGCATCACCACGTCCTTCTCCAGCTTGAAGCCGGGGATGCCGTAGGTCAGCAGCCCGCCCGCGCGGTCGTAGCGGTCATAGACCGTGACCTGCACGCCGGCGCGCCGCAGCGCGTCCGCCGCCGCCAGCCCGCCAGGGCCGGCGCCGATGATGGCCACGCTTTCGCTGCGCTCCGCATGGGGCGCGATGGGCTGAACCCAGCCGTTCTCCCAGGCGGTGTCGGTGATGTATTTCTCGACCGCGCCGATGGTGACGGTGCCGTGGCCGGACTGTTCGATCACGCAATTGCCTTCGCACAGGCGGTCCTGCGGGCAGATCCGGCCGCAGATCTCGGGGAAGGTGTTGGTCGCCTGGCTCATCTCGTAGGCTTCCTGCAGCCGCCCCTCGGCGGTCAGGCGCAGCCAGTCCGGGATGTTGTTGTGCAGCGGGCAATGCGACTGGCAATAGGGCACGCCGCATTGCGAGCAGCGGCTCGCCTGGGTCTTGGCCTTCTCGTCGGCGAATTCCGCGTAGATCTCGTGAAAGTCCTGCGCGCGCAGATTCGGGGGACGCTTTTCGGGCATCTCCTTTTCGACTGTCACGAACTGGAGCATTTTCTGCTTCGACATGGCGGAATTCTCCTGGCTAACCGAATCCGCGCCCGTAATACGGCGTGTCTGCGGAAAAGAAAAGTCAGTTGTGCTGACCTAAATGCACACTTAGGCACGTCAAGAGACGTCCATATCGCCGCATCGCGGTGTTATTAGGTCAATATACTTTACCTATTTACCTGCTTTCCATTGAGAATCACCTCGCTAGGATGCCCGCAGTTTGACCGATCCGGGCGCTCATGTCTCTGTTCCACCTCCTCCTCGTCGCCGTGATCCAGGGCCTGACCGAGTTTCTGCCGGTCTCCTCCTCGGGTCATCTGATCCTGTTGCCCAACCTCACGGGGCTGGAGGACCAGGGCCTGGTGATCGACGTCGCCGTGCATGTCGGCACGCTGCTGGCGGTAATCCTCTATTTCCATCGCGACGTCTCGGCCGCCTTCCTGGGGCTCGGCCGCCTGATGCGCGGGCGCATGGACACGCCGGGGGCGCGGCTCGCCTTCCTGCTGATCGTCGCCACCGTGCCGGTGGTCCTGATCGGGCTGGTGCTGAACCTGACCGGGCTGGAGGAGGCCATGCGCTCCACCACCGTCATCGGCTGGACGATGCTGATCTTCGGCCTCGTCCTCTACTGGGCCGACCAGAAGGGCCCCGCCACCCGCCGCGCCGGGGAGTGGACGCTGCGCGACGCCATCGTCATGGGGCTGTGGCAGGCGGTGGCGCTGATCCCGGGCACCTCGCGATCGGGGATCACCATCACCGGCGCGCGGCTCTTGGGGTTCGAGCGCAGCGATGCCGCCAAGATCTCCATGCTGATGTCGATCCCCACCATCGCCGCCTCGGGCGTCCTGCTGGGGGCCGAGGTTGCCGTGACCGCCGACGCAGACGCCGCCCGCGACGGGGCGATCGCGGCGGGTTTCGCCTTTGTCTCGGCGCTGCTGGCGCTGACCCTGATGATGCGGCTGCTGCGCAGCGTCAGCTTCACGCCCTACGTCATCTACCGGGTGATCCTGGGCGTGGTGCTGCTGGCGCTCGCCTACGCCTGATACTAGACCTTCAGGTTCTTGGCCGAGGCGGTGATGTCGTCATATTGCCCCTGCGGGCGGAACCGCCACAGGTAGCCGGGCAGGACCGCGCCCATCGCCGTGGGGACGATGCCCAGATCGGCAAAGCCGCGGGCGCCCACCGACACCACGTTGTCGCGGCCCAGGTTCTTCACCTGGTCGCGGGTCAGCATACCGTTGCGGATCAACCCAAGCGATGCCGCCTGCGCCATGTCGAAGCCCGCGGCCATGATCCGGGCCAGCCGGAAGGGAATGTTCACCACGGCGCGCTTGCGGTGGATCACCGCGCACATACGCTGCATCAGCGCGCGGAAGCTCTCCACATCCGGCCCGCCCAGTTCGTAGATGCCCGGCGCGGCCTCGCCCTGCGCGGCCTTGGCCGCGGCGGCGGCCACGTCATCGACATAGACCGGCTGAAACCTGGTCTCCGCCCCGACGACAGGCAGAAGGTAGCCCCAGCGCGCCATGCCGGCAAAGCGGTTGAAGAACCGATCCTCCGACCCGAAGATCACCGAGGGGCGCAGGATCACCGCCCCGGGGAAGGCCGCCAGCACGCCCGCCTCGCCCTCGGCCTTGGACCGCGCATAGGCGCTGTCCGCCTCGGCATCGGCGCCGATGGCCGAGATATGCACCAGATGGGAAACGCCCTTCTCGGCGGCGATGCGGGCGATTCGCGCCGCGCCCTCGGCCTGAACGGCGTCGAAGCGCTGCTTGCCCAGTTCGTTCAGGATGCCCACGCAGTTCACCACCGCGTCGGCCCCCTGCATGACCGCGGCCACCGAGGCGTCGTCGCGGATGTTGCAGAACACCGGTTCCACCTGGCCGACCGCGCCATAGGGCTTCACGAAGAGTGCCTCGTTCGGGCGCCGCACCGCGACGCGGACCCGCCAGCCGGCCTTGGCCATCCGCTGCGCGACATAGCGCCCGACAAACCCCGAACCGCCGTAAATCGTGACGAGCTTGGACATCGAGACCTCTCCCATGGCTTAAAATCCGCTGTCTGAATAGCTTTCCCGCCCCCCTCAAACAAGCCGTTATCGGCAATCTGCATTTTCTCGCAGAAATGCCGTTGACACCACCTCTCAGCCCCATTACATCCCCGCTCCACGACACCTGCCCAGGTGGCGGAATTGGTAGACGCGCTAGCTTCAGGTGCTAGTGTCCGTATGGACGTGGAGGTTCGAGTCCTCTCCTGGGCACCATCCCCATTCAAGCGGGGCCCCGCGTGGCGAGCACTCTCTATAAATGTGATCTTCCCGATGGGCTGGACCTGGGTCCGGTCGTGGCAATCGACTGCGAAACCATGGGTCTGAACCCGCATCGCGACCGGCTCTGCGTGGTGCAGATGTCGGGCGGCGACGGCCACGCCCATCTGGTGCAGATCGAACAGGGCCAGACAGAGGCCCCGAATCTGTGCCGCATGCTGGCCGACCCGGATGTGCTGAAGTTGTTCCATTTCGGGCGATTCGACATCGCAGCGCTGCTGAACGCCTTTGGTGTGGTCACGGCGCCGGTCTATTGCACCAAGATCGCCTCGAAACTGGTGCGCACCTACACCGACCGGCACGGGCTGAAATTCCTGCTGCAGGAAATGCTGGGCATCGACATCTCGAAGCAGCAGCAAAGCTCGGACTGGGGCGCGCCGGAATTGACCGACGCGCAAATCGCCTACGCGGCCTCGGACGTGCTGCACCTGCACCAGCTCAAGCGGGAGCTGGACGAGCGGCTGGCCCGCGAAGGGCGCAGCGATATCGCCCAGGCCTGCTTCGATTTCCTGCCCACCCGTGCCAGGCTCGATCTGGCCGGCTGGCCCGAGATTGACATATTCGCCCACTAAGCAGAGCGGCATGGACAAGACAGACCTTCTGAAAACCGGCCGTCGCGTGATCACGCGCGAGGCCGAGGCGCTGGGCCTTCTCGCCGACAGCATCGACGGCGGTTTCACCGCGGCGGTCGAGCTGATTCTGGCCGCCAAGGGCCGGGTGATCGTGTCGGGCATGGGCAAGTCGGGCCATGTCGGGCGCAAGATCGCGGCGACGCTGGCCTCGACCGGGACGCCCGCGCATTTCGTCCACCCCGCCGAGGCCAGCCACGGCGATCTGGGCATGCTGGCGAAGGGCGACGTGGCGCTTGTCCTGTCGAACTCGGGCGAGACGCCGGAACTGGCCGACATCATCGCCTATACCCGCCGCTTCGGCATTCCGCTGATCGGCGTGGCGGGGCGCGCGGGCTCGACGCTCTTGCGCGAATCCGACGTGGAGATCCTTCTGCCGCCCGCGCCCGAGGCCTGCGAGACCGGCATCGTGCCCACCACCTCGACCACGATGACGCTGGCGCTGGGCGACGCGATCGCCGTGGCCCTGATGGAGCACCGCCGCTTCACGCCCGAGCATTTCCGCGAATTCCACCCCGGCGGCAAGCTGGGCGCGCAGCTGAGCAAGGTGCGCGACCTGATGCACGAAGAGGTGCCCGTGGTGCCGAGCGGCACCCCGATGAGCGAAGCCCTGCTGACCATCAGCCAAAAGGGATTCGGCGTTGTCGGCGTGACCGACGCGGATGGTAGGCTTGTCGGCATCGTGACCGACGGCGACCTGCGCCGTCACATGGAGGGGCTGCTGGACAAGACCGCCGATCAGGTGATGACGAAGAACCCGCTGAGCATCGATCCCGACGCGCTGGCCGAAGAGGCGCTGGCACTCATGAACGCGCGCAAGGTGACCTGCCTGTTCGTGGTCGCGCCCGGCGGCGACGGCCGCGCCGCGGGCATCCTGCACATCCACGACTGCCTGCGCGCCGGCGTGGCCTGAGCGCCATGGCCTCTCGCGACAACGCCTATTCCCGCTTCATCACGCTGGCCAAGATCGGCCTGCCGCTGGCGGCGCTCGCGCTTCTGTCCACGCTGTTCCTGTTCTCGCGCAACATCGACCCGACCCAGTCGATCCCCTACGCGACCGTCGATGTCGAGGAACTGGTGCGCGAACCCCGCGTCACCGCGCCAAACTATTCCGGCGTTACCTCGGACGGCACCGCCATTGCGGTGCAGGCCAAAGCCGCCCGCCCCGACCCCGCGGGCCCCGGCCGCGCCTCGGCCGAGGCGCTGAGCGCGCGGCTCGATTTCGCCGATGGCAGTTCCGCCGACATCACCTCGGCCCAGGGCCGGGTGGATACCGCCGAGGGCCTCGCCTATCTCGAAGGCGGCGTGGTGATCGACACCTCGACCGGCTATCACATCACCACCGAGGCGCTGACCACCGCGCTGGAACACACCTCGGTCGTGACCGAAAGCACGGTCGAGGCCACCGGCCCGCTGGGCAGGCTCACCGCCGGGCGGATGCAGATCGACGAGGACGCGGACGCGCCGGGCCAGTATCTTCTGGTTTTCAAGGACGGGGTGAAACTGGTATACGACCCCGGCAATTGATGGGAGCATAGCGTGACCGTTTTCAGAACCGGCCTCGTGGCCCTTTTCCTGCTGCTGCCTGCGCTGGCCCAGGCCCAGGGCGCCAATGTCGCTTTCGGCGGGCTGAAGCACGACAGCACGCTGCCGGTCGAGGTCACCTCCGATCAGCTCAACGTCAACCAGGCCGACGGCTCCGCCGTCTTCTCCGGCAACGTGCTGGTGGTGCAGGGCGACATGCGCCTGTCGTCCGAGAGCGTGCGGGTGGAATACGGCGCCGCCGGCACCGAGAACGCCGGCCGCATCGCCCGGATGCATGCCTCGGGCAACGTGGTCATGGTCACCCCGCAAGAGGCCGCCGAGGCGGACGAGGCGGTCTACACCATCGACAGCGGCAGCGTGGTGCTGACCGGCAACGTGATCCTGACGCAGGAACGCAACGCCCTGTCGGGCGAGCGGCTGGTGGTCGATCTGAACGCCGGCACCGGCGTGATGGAAGGGCGGGTGAAGACCATCTTCCAGCCCGCGCCCAAGGAATGAGCCGCCGCCCCGACCTGACCGTCGCCGAGGGCGGGTCCGGCCTGAAGGTCACGCATCTGCGCAAGAGCTACCGCAAGCGCCCGGTGATCCGCGACGTCAGCCTTGAGCTCGGCCGCGGCGAGGTGGTGGCTCTGCTGGGGCCCAACGGCTCGGGCAAGACGACCTGCTTCTACTGCGTCGCGGGGCTGATCAACCCGGAGGGCGGATCGGTCACCATCGACGGGCGCGACGTGACGACCTACCCGATGTATCGCCGCGCCAAGCTGGGCATCGGCTACCTGCCGCAGGAGGTCAGCATCTTCCGCGGGCTCAGTGTCGAGGACAACATCCTCGCCATCCTCGAAATTGCCGAGACCGACCGCCACAAGCGGCGCGAGCGGCTGGAGGAGCTGCTGTCGGAATTCTCCATCGGCCACCTGCGCCGGGCGCCCGCGCTGTCGCTCTCGGGCGGCGAGCGGCGGCGGGTGGAGATCGCGCGCTGCCTGGCCGCCAACCCGAAATACCTGCTGCTGGACGAACCCTTCGCCGGCGTCGACCCGATCGCGGTGAGCGAGATCCGCGGGCTGGTCGCCGACCTCAAGAACCGCGGCATCGGCGTGCTGATCACCGACCACAACGTCCGCGAGACGCTGGAGATCGTCGATCGCGCCTATATCCTGCACGAGGGCAAGGTGCTGATGAGCGGCACCGCCGAGGAGGTCGTGCGCGACGAGAACGTGCGCCGCGTCTATCTCGGCCAGAGCTTCCGAATTTCCTGAGCTGCATCATGGCTTTGACGCCCGGCCTCGACCTCCGGCAGACGCAGCGCCTGGCGCTGACGCCAGGGTTGCGGCAAGGCATGGCGGTGCTGCAGCTCTCGACACTGGAGCTGTGGGACGAGCTGCGCCGGCTGGCCGACGAGAACCCGCTGCTGGAGCTGCACGAGCCCGCCGCCGGCCCCGCCGCGTTCAACGTCGAGGCCGCGACGCGCCCCGAGACCCTGGCCGAAACCCTCTGCGCCCAGATCGCGCTGATGGCGCTGCCGCCCGAGACGGCGGCGCTGGCGCGGTTCCTGACCGGGGATCTGACCGAGGAGGGCTATCTCGCCAGCCCGGCCGGGGAGCTGTCGGAGGCGCTCGGCCTGCCGCTGGCGGCCATCGAGGCCGCGATCGCGGCACTGCAATCCTGCGAGCCGACGGGCGTGGCCGCGCGCGACCTGCCCGAATGCCTCGCGCTGCAACTCGTCGATCGGGGCGAGGCGCCCGAGGCGGCCCGCGCCGCCTGCGCGCATCTCGGGCTGCTGATGGAGGGACGCTTCTCCCGTGCGGCACGGCTGACCGGGCTGCCCCGACCCGAGTTGGAGCGCCTGACCGGAATCATCCGCGGCCTGCCGCCCCGCCCCGCCGCCCATCTTTCCGAGGCCGCGCCCCCGGTCCTCCCCGAGATCGCGGTGGAGGAGGACGGCCAGGGCGGATTCCGCGCGGTTTCCCTGCGCGACGCGCTGCCCTCGCTCCGGCTGGACGCCGCGCTCGCCGCGCGCGCGGGGGCTGCGCCGACGCTGCGCGCGCAGCGCGCCGCCGCCGAGGCCGCGCTGCGGGCGCTGCGCCACCGCGGGCGCACCCTGCGCGACGTCGCGCAGGTGATCGCCCGGCGCCAGCACCGTTTCTTCGCCCAGGGCCCCGACCACATGGCGCCGCTGACCCGCGCCGAGATCGCGGCCGAACTGGGCCTGCACCCCTCCACCGTGGGGCGCGCGATCTCGGGCAAGGCGCTGCTGTTCCGCGGCGCGGCGCATCCCCTGTCGATCTTCGTGCCGCAGGCGCTGCCCGGCGCGGTCTCGGCCTACACGGCGCAGCGGCGGCTGCGGCGGCTGATCGGGGACGAACCCCCCGGCGCGCCGCTCGCCGACGAGCAGATCGCCGCGCTTTTGCAGCGCGAAGGCGTTGACATCGCCCGCCGAACTGTCGCCAAATACAGGCAATGCATGAACATACCCTCATCGTTCGAACGCAAGCGGCAAAAGGCCAGGCGGCGGACGGGTCCGGCCCCAAGAGGCATCGGATCGCCCGAGATTTCGTGACATGGCAGGGGGCCTGCATGACGCAGGTACACAGGCCACGTCGGCATTCTGCGTAAGGAGGAGCGATGCGCTATCAAATCAGCGGAAAACAGATCGACATCGGTGAGGCCCTGCAAACTCATGTGAAGCAGGAGCTGAGCGCGGTTATCGACAAATACGCCCAGCGCCCGACCGATGCCCAGGTCGTGTTCTCGCGCAACGCGCATGAATACGTCTGCGAGGCCACCGTGCATCTCTCGACCGGGCTGACCGCCCAGGCCAAGGCGCATGCGACCGAGATCTACGCGGCATTCGACAATTGCCGCGACAAGATGGACAAGCAGTTGCGCCGCTACAAGCGCCGGCTGAAGGACCATCACCGCGAACGGACCGAGCCGGTTGAACTCACGGGCGCTTCCTCGTATATCCTCGCCAGCGCGAAAGACGCAGAGGATGCGGAGCCCGATACACTCCAGCCCATGATCATCGCCGAGATGGAGACGAAGGTGCCTTCGCTTTCCGTGGGCGAGGCCGTGATGCAGATGGAGTTGGCGGGGTCCGATCTTCTGGTGTTCCGCAACGAGAAGACAGGAGGCGTGAACGTCGTGCATCGCCGTGATGACGGCAATATCGGCTGGATCGACCCCCTGACGGCGACGCAGTGACACCGCCCCGACGGGCCTGAAATCGACAAAAGGTTTATGGAACTTTCTAGCATCCTGAAGCCCGAAGCCGTGAAGGCCATCGGCACTATGTCCAGTAAGAAGCGCCTCTTCCAGCATCTGGGAGAGGTGGCCGCATCCGCCTACGGCCTGTCCGCCAGCGACGCCGTCGACGCCCTGCAGGAGCGCGAAAGCCTCGGCCCCACCGGCGTGGGCCACGGCGTGGCCCTGCCCCATGCCCGGCTCGAGGGGCTGAACCAGGTGGTCGGGGCCTTCCTGCGGCTGGAAAAGCCGATGGATTTCGAAGCGGTGGACCGCCAGCCGGTGGACTTGGTCTTTGCCCTGTTCGCGCCGGTGGATTCCGGCGTCGATCACCTCAAGGCGCTGGCGCTGGTCTCGCGCACGATGCGCGATTCCGCGATCTGCGCCAAGCTGCGCGCCAATGACGACCCGGCGGCGCTGCATGCCGTCCTGACCGCGGAACAGGCGACCCAGGCCGCCTGATTCCCGCGCCGCGCCCGGCTGCTGCCCTGGCTAGCCCCAGGCCCGATAGCCGAACGCCATGTAGTCGCGCTGATAGACGGCGCGCGCGGCCTCCTCGATCCCCGCATCGTAGATCGCATCCAGCGCCACCGGCTGAACGGCCTCGGCCGCCGGCAGCGGCGGCGGCGCGCAGCCGACCAGTCCGGCGATCAGCGACAGCTCCTCGCCCAGCCGCTCGGCCCGCATCACCATGTCGGGGGGATGGAATTGGCTCAGCCCCTGCAGCACGGCGCTTTGCGTGGCCCAGGCGGCGCGGGTGCGGATGCTGGTCTGGCCGCCGAGATTGCCCTTCAGAAACTCCAGGAAGGCGAGGAACGCCGCGCGGTGCGCCGCGGTGCCGTCGCCCGCTGCCGGCAGGATCACGCCGTAGGCGCGCCGCAATGTGCCGCGCAGATCGCGCAGCGCCCCGGCCTCCGAGGTGGCCAACTCGCAATAGGCGGCATGGGCGCGCGCCACCGGGTGGCTGACCACGGTGAAGCTGCGGTGGCCGGGGTGACGGCGCTTCCACTGGCGCAGGGCCTTCTGGGTGAAGCCCCGCTCCGGCACGGCGCCCCCGTCCAGCGCCGACAGCCAGCCGGCGACCCGCGCCACCGGTCCGCCGGGGATCGGCATGAACAGCAGCGGCGCCTCGGCCGCAGCCAGGTAATCGGGCACCGACGGCCCGCGGCGCGGTTCGAAATTCGGGGTGCGGGTCAGGTCGAAGCGGTCGATGCGGGCCAGCGCCCCGATCATCTCGTCGTAGTTCACCACCTTTTCCGACAGCGGCGCGGGGTTCTGCTTCTTCAGCTTTCCCGACAGCGCCTCCAGCCGCCCCGCGCCCCCCAGCCAACCCGCCAGCCCGTTCAGCACCTCGAGGTCGTTGATATCCTCGTAGGCGAGGTAGAAGGCGCTCTGCCCGCTGGTTTGCAGGCCGTGCAGCAGCTCCAGCTGGAACCGGTGCAGCCGGTCCAGGTGGGCCTCGAACTCGGCCGCGTCGAACCGGATGCGCGCCGATTTCTGGTGCTTCATGTCGGTCAGCTTCCACTGCCCGGTTTCGCCCGCGATCTTCAGCGAGACATAGCTGTCCAGCGGGTTGCGCGTGAGAATGATCTTGGCGCAGCGCGGGTCGGCCATCACATGCGCCAGCACCCGCGGGTCGTGATCGTGGAAAAAGCGGAAGCCCGCCAACCCCGCGGTGTTCTCGCGCATCGCCGCCAGCAGGCGCAGCGGCTCGGCCTCGCGCTGGGCCAGCGTGACGCCGAACAGCTCATGCAGCTTGTGGTGGCCGATGAAATGCGGGTTGAACGCCTCGCCGTGGCAGGTCAGGCCCGGCACCGCGTTGAGATTGGCCTCGAGGTAGTTCGAGCCGGTGCGCATCTCCGCCAGGAGAACGAAATAGTCAAACTTGTCGGACATGCCGGGTCACTTCTTCACCAGATAGGGTTTGCGCCGCCTGCGCGGCGAGGTCTCGGGGTCGTCGCCGACGGGGAAATCGCCCATCAGGTGGGGCTGCATCCCCTGGTTCCTCAGGTTCTGCAGGAACTGGCCGAAGCCGCGCAGATCGGCCATCACCGGCGCCTCGGTCAGGCGGCGCTGGCCGCGCGGGGCGATCTCGTCGATGAGGATCTGCAAGGGCTCCATCGGGTTCTGCACGAACTCCGCCATGCTCCAGATCCGCAGCCGGGCGCGGGTGTGCGGCGAGCGCAGGATGTCGAGATGCTCCGCCTCGATCCTCTGCAACAGCGCCGCGCGGCGACGGACATCCGAGAAATTGGCGTTGGAATGGAACAGCGGCACCGCCCAGGCCCCGGTGATGACCGAGATCCGGGCATTCGGGTCGGAGGCGATGAACCACGCGATGTCCTGCGCGTCGCCGGGCCCGAACTGAAAGCACTGACGCTCGCCGCGGGTGTTCCAGATCAGGCTGGTGAGAAAGGATTTCGGCGCGTAATCGCGCAGCGCCGCGCTGTCGCTCAGCGCGCCGTTGTAGATCGTCTCGCCGCCGGCGAACTGCACCCGTTCGGGGTGGAAGAGATGTCCATGCACGCGGCTGCCCACGGCCTTGCCGAGCCAGGTCTCGAAATTCTCGAACAGGTCCGAGAACCCCTCGAACACCGAATAGGGGGCGCAGGTCTTGCCGTTTTCCCAGCCCTCGTTGGGAAAACGGCTCTGCATGTAGAGCCCCGGCCGCCCGCGCGTGCGCTGCTCCACCGCCTTGGCGAAGAGCCGATCGATCTTGCCCGGATTGGGCTCGGCGTTCTTCGTCACCGCCGGGTCGTTGGACAGGAAGCTTTCGTAAAGCCGGTCGGCCCTCGGCCAGATCTTGCGCGCGACGAAACAGTCGGAGCGGCGCAACAGCTGCAGGTGGTCGTCGTAGAAGATATGCGGCTTGCCCTGGAAATCGAATTTCGACAGCGTCAGCGACCGGCTTTCGATATTCGGGCTGTAGAGCCGCGCCAGCGTCTGGAAATAGCTTTCGTCCGGGATCCAGACCCGGCGGAAATAGCGCTCGTAACGCTCGCGCTCGGGATCGTCGAGGATGGCCGACAGCGTCCGCCGGCTCAGGCACCACCATTGCGAGCCGAGATGCGGCACGATGCCTGCCGGCATCTTGCGCCGGTAGCCCAGGCGACGCTGCACGGCGACATAGCCGTCGAAAAGCCGCCGGCGACGCTTCCACGAGAAGGGAAAGCGCAGGGTGAATCGTTCCTGGTCCAGCCCGCCCACCGTCCAGGGCACATCCATCGTGGTCACCGATTCGATGAAATCGGTGTGCGGCCGGCTGTCGAGATAGGCGACCAGTTCCTGCACCGGGCGCAGCGGCAGGCAGGAGCCCGAGGCGAGGTAGACATGGCCGATCCCGGGAAATTCCTCGAGGAGCAACTCGGCCGCGCGCTGGGTGGCATCGACGATTGACCATGTGCCCCAGTCCACCCGCACCCGCGACGAGAAACGCACGTTGTCGAGATCGGCCAGCCCCGCGACCAGCCCCGCGTAATCGGCGCGGCTCACCCGTCTGTCGGCATGGATCACCACCGGGCAACCGCTGCTGGCCCAGTGCCGCGCCACGGCACGGGCGCGGTGCAGCGCGGTGTGCACCAGCATGATGAACCCCACGCTCATGCCCAGTTCCCCTTGGACATCAGCCCGAGGATCTCAAGCTGGCGCCAGTTGATGTATTTCTCCGACCATTTGCACCACAGCTCGGGGTGATCCCTCAGCCCGGCGTGGTAGGCCTTGTACTCGTGGCTGTTGGCATAATGCTGCCGGCGCTCCAGCTCCTCGGCGGACTTCACCGAGAAGGTGTCGAGGAACTTGGCGTGCAGCAGCGCGCCGCTGGCCTTTTCGCCGCCCCATTCGTCATAGACCTGGTTCAGCCCGCGCGGCAGCAGCATGTGGGTGGAGCTGACATAGGCATAAGCGCGGTGCCATTTCACCAGCGGCACCTTGTTCAGCGCCGGCGCGCGCTCGGGCCGGTCGCGGAAAAAGGCGCGCGCCCGCGGCCCGCCCTGGATCCACAGGTTGCCGAAGCGGGCGTTCCTGCGGATCGTGTAATTGCCGTTGTCGAAATACTGCGCGATCTCGAACGGATCCTGGCCCTCGCGGTAGGGCACCGCGTCCAGCGCCCCGCGCGGATACATGTCCACCAGCATCGCCCCGAAGGACTTGATCGAGGAGGCGTCCAGCCAGTCGGTCAGCGCCCCGATGGGGCGGGTGTCGCAGAACGGGTAGACGAAGAACTCGTCCACATCGACGGTGAGGCTCCAGTGGCCATGGGCGTATCTGCGCTGCAGCCAGTTCAGCCAGTCCACCCCGAAGCGCGCGCGCTTGTAACTGCTGTCGGTGCGCCACAGCGAAACGTCGGGCTGGTTCTGCAGATACTCCCGCGTCCCGTCGTCCGAGCCGTTGTCGACCATCAGGAAATGGTCGATGCCCAGCGCCCGGTAATAGTCGAAGAAATAGGGCAGGCGGATGCGCTCGTTGCGCAGGGTGGTGAAGACGAGGATATCGCCGCGCCGGATTTCAGCGGTGCGGTCGGCGATGGTCATCAACTCCCGCCGCTTTCGCAGGGCACGGGCCAGCCACCGCTTGCGCTGCAACCGCAGGCGATATGATGAAATCGCGCCCAATCCGCCTCCTGCACGTCGTTCGGGGCACCGGGCGCGGCGCCAGGCGGATCTCAGCCCAGGCCGAGGACCGTCTGGAAATGCTGCTCCCAGGCCGGGATCTCCGGCCGCCCCTCCGCGCCCGTCGCCTGTCCTTCTTTGGCAAAGCGCTCAATGGTTTGCGCCCAAAGATACGCATCGCGATTCGCCACGTAAACGGGGAAATCGCCCAGCGTCTCGCGGTAGATCGGCAAATTCGCCACGATCGCCGGCGTGCCGAGATCAACTGCCTCCAGCGGCGGCAACCCGTAGCCCTCAGCCCGGCTGGGAAAAAGCAGCGCCCGCGCGCCCTGCAACAGCGCCGCCATCGCGCCATCGGACAGGTCCGGCAGCTCGAACACCGTGCAGTTCATGAAGGGCGCGCTATCGAGCCGGGCAAAGACCGCGGCGTTGTTCCAGCCGCGGTGCCCGACGATGAACAGGCGCGGGATCTCGGCCTCGGGACGGGTGTCGTGGAACTGCTGCCACACGTCCAGCAGCAGCGCATGATCCTTGCGCGGCTCGATGGTGCCGAGGGTGACGAAATAGGGGCGGGTCAGGTCCAGCGCCGCGGGCAGCGCGGCGGGATCCGGGCGCAGCGGCTCGACCCCCAGAGGGGCGACCACGCCCCGCGGCACCCGGCCCCATCCGGCGAAGCGCGCCTCGGCCGCCGCGCGGCTGGCCTGCGAATTGTAGATCACCAGATCGGCGTGCCGCCCCACCGCGCGCAGCTTGCGCGCGAACTGTTCGGGCACGCCGGGGCGGGTGAATTCGGGGTGGTCCAGCGGAATGGTATCGTGGATCATCACCGCGACGCGCGGCACCGCGCCCAGCATCCGCGCGTTCAGGTTGGAATGGCCGACGTTCAGATACGAGATGTCCGCCGGGCAATGGCGGGCCAGCATCCGCTTCAGCCCGCGCGGCGTGCAGCGCGCCAGCCGCAGCCGGCGCAGGTCGGATTCGGCGCGCCGCCGCCCCTCGGGCAGGCGCATCCGGCGGCTCAGCCAATCCGCCTCGCCCCAGGGCCGCGCGCCGGAAATGCGCCGGGCCATCGCCCCGGCCCCGGCACGGTCCAGCAGGATGAAGCCCAGCGCCGTGCGCGCGATGACGAACAGCGGCTCGGGCCGCTCCAGCAGATGCGTCAGATAGGCCAGTTCCACCCGGTCGATGCCGGTCAGCGCCCCGCTCCCCGCGCGGGAGATCAGGCGGGTGACATCCAGAAGCCGCGCCTGCGGCCTAGCGGTCGTAGTGACCGGACTGGTGCCAGCGCCAGGCATCCGCGATCATGGTCTCCATGTTTGAGCGGGCGGGTCTCCAGCCCAGCTCGGACTCGGCCCGGGTCGAGCCCGACACCAGCCGCACAGCGTCGCCCGCGCGGCGCGCGCCGACCTCGTAAGGCACGGCGCGGTTGGTCACGGCACGGCTGTTCTCGATCACCTCGAACACCGAGAACCCCTTGCCGGTCCCAAGGTTGAACACCCGGCTGCCCTTGCCGTCCTCCAGCCATTTGACGCCCAGAACATGGGCATCGACCAGGTCCATCACATGCACATAGTCGCGGATGCAGGTGCCGTCGGGCGTGTCGTAATCGGTGCCAAAGACGGTCAGCGCCGGACGCTTGCCGTCGATCGCGTCCAGCATCAGGGGGATGAGATGCGTCTCGGGGCGGTGGAACTCCCCCACCTCGCCCTCGGGGTCGGCGCCGGCCACGTTGAAATAGCGGAAGATCACCGAATTCAGCCCGTGGCTGGCCTCGAAATCGACCAGCATGTCCTCGATCGCGCGCTTGGACTTGCCATAGGCGTTCAGCGGCATCTGGGCGCTGTTTTCATCCAGCACCACGCCGTCCTGGTCGCCATAGGTGGCGCAGGTCGAGGAGAAGACGAAATTCAGACAGCCCGCGGCGACCGCCGCCTCGATCAGGCTCAGCGAGCCGGTGACGTTGTTGTGCCAGTATTTGCCCGGCTCGCGCATCGCCTCGCCGACCTGGCTGAGCGCCGCGAAATGCATCACCGCGGCGGGCTGGTAACGGGCGAAGACCTCGTCGAGCCGCGCGCGGTCGGTCAGCTCGCCCCGCTCCAGCGGGCCGAATTTCACCGCATCGGCCCAGCCGGTGGACAGATTGTCGTAGGTGACGGGCACATAGCCCGCCGCGCGCAGAACCTTGCAGGCGTGCGACCCGATATAGCCCGCGCCCCCCGTGACCAGAACATGCTTCACTGGATCTTCCCGTCGCTTACTGGGCGGCCTTTTTCACCGAAATCATTTCCTCGAGAAATTGCGAGAACTCCTCGCGCAGATCCTCGCGCGCCAGGCCGAAGGCCACCGTGGCCTGCAGGAACCCCGCCTTGGAGCCGCAATCGAAGCGCTGCCCGCGGAAGCGGAAGCCATAGACGCCCTCCTTGGTGCCGATCTGATCGGCGATGGCATCGGTGAGCTGGATCTCGCCGCCCGCGCCCTGCTTGGTGCGGCTGATGCTTCTCAGCACCGAGGGCGTCAGGATGTAACGGCCGATTACCGCGAGGTTCGACGGCGCCACCGAGGGCTCTGGCTTTTCGACCATGGCCTTGACCGACACCATGCTGCCCATGTCCTCGGCCACGTCGAGCACGCCATAGGCGCTGGTCTTCTCCTGCGGCACCTCCATCGCGGCGACCATGTTGCCGCCGGTCTCGGCATAGGCCTCGACCATCTGCTTCAGGCAGGGTTTCTCGGCGGCGATCACGTCGTCGGGCAGGATGACGGCGAAGGGCTCGTCATGGATCAGGCGGCGGGCGCACCAGACGGCATGGCCCAGGCCCATCGCCTTCTGCTGGCGGATATAGGCGATGGCGCCGCTTTCCATATTGGTGGCCCGCAGGGATTCAAGAAGGTCCGTCTTGCCCTTGCGCCGCAGCTCCGCTTCGAGGATCGGGTTGCTGTCGAAGTAATCCTCAAGCGCGCTCTTGCCGCGCGAGGTGACGAAGATGAACTCCCTGATGCCAGCGGCGCGGGCCTCTTCGATCGCGTATTGGATCAGCGGTCGGTCAACCAGCGTCATGATTTCCTTCGGGATCGATTTCGTCGCCGGGAGGAATCGCGTTCCCAGCCCTGCAACCGGAAAGATGGCTTTGGTGACCTTGCGTTTCATATATCTGTCCTCGCGTCCGGCCCTGCTCGGCCGTCCCGCTCTCACTGCAAAATATCCGTCCGGAGCGCGACCTCGATCGGCACCCATTTCCGAAATGTTCTTTCTTCTAGAGGGAATCCCGGGTGTCATGCAACTGCGGCGCGTCGGGCGCCTCCCTCTCGTTGCATACGGGCCGCACCGCGCGGAGGCGGTGGCACTCCGCCCGCAACCGGGAGGAGAAACGCTGCGGCGCGATCAACGGGCCATCGCGCAGCGAGCGGCCGAACAGGCCGCCGCGCTGCTCCCACCAGCCGCCGGGGGTGAACCGCATGCGGTGATACAGCGCCGTGGGGCCGAACAGGAACAGCGTCACGCGCTGGCCGTCCGCGGCCATCTCGGCGGCGCGCCGGCGCAGCGCGCGCGCCTGCCAGGGACGCCCGGCCAGAACCGCGTGCGGCGCGGCCGGATGGGCAGGAAAGGGGCGGAAGGGGCTCGCCGGGCCGGGCAGCGGCGGCAGTTCCGGCAGGGGGCGCGTGGCGCCCTCGGCCAGGCCGCGCTCAAGGCTCGCCATCAGGCGCGCCACGTCGCGCGGCTCCAGCGTGCCGCGCAGCATGTGCTGCAGGGCGCGGCGGCGCTGCTCGGCGCGCAGCCCGGCCGCGGCCGCCTCCCGCGTCCCTTCGGGCGCGAATTTCCGCAGGAAACGGGCGGTGCTGGCGCCGATGTCATAAAGCGTCCGCGGCGCGCGCGCCGAATTCCGCCAGGCGCTGGCGGCGAAGCCGTGATGCACCTGCGCCAGCGGCACCAGCGCGGTGACCGCGCCGCGCCGCGCCAGCCGCATGTTCAGGTCGGTCTCATCAAGGAAATAGGTATAACCGGGGTCGAAGCCGCCCATGCCGGCCAGCAGATCGCGGCGGAAGGCCATGTTCGTGCCCTCGGTCTTGATCGCCCGCTCGGGCGTGCCCGCCAGCAGCGCGGGCGCCTCGCCCGTCAGCGCCACCGGGCTGTGGCGGCCCGTCGGGTCCACCGTTCGGCCCCGCCACTGGAAGGAGATCCCGTTACGCCCGCGCACATAGCCGCCCGCCGCCGCGACCTGCGGGTCGGAGAAGGGGGCGGCAAGGTGGCGCAGCCAGCTCGGTTCGGGCACGGCATCGTCGTCGATGAACGCCACGACCTCGCCCGCCGCCTGCGCCAGCCCCGCGTTGCGCGCGGCCGAGATGCCCCTGGCGGGCACATGGACGGATTTCACCACTTGCGCCAGCCCGATCGCGGCCACGGCCTCCAGCCCCGTCCGGTCGGCGGCGACGATGACCTCGAATTCGGGATGGTCGAGATAGCGCAGCCCGGTCAGGCAGAGCCGCAGCGCCGCGGGCCGGTCGTGGCTGACCACCACGACGCTGACCCGCGGCGCGAGGCTCATTCCACCCCCATCTGCGCCAGCATCGCCTCGATGCGCGGCTGGTCCTCGGGGTTGTTCAACTCCCAGAACTGGCGGCCGCGCGCCTCGACCTCGACGCAGAGGACGGGATGCTCGCGCTCCAGGAAGCGCAGCTGCTCCAGCCCTTCGAGGCGTTCCAGCGGCCCCGCCTGCCAGCGCGGATAGGCGGCCAGCGCCGAGGGCCGGTAGGCATAGCAGCCGACATGGTGGAAGACCGGCGTCGCGTCCCCGTCGGCGTAGGTCCTGCCGGTGTAGGGGATCACCTCTTTCGAGAAATAGAGCGCCTTGCGGTCCCAGCCGAAGACGGCGGTGGTGCCGCCCACGCGGCCCGCGCGGCGGTCGCCCAACAGCGCGTTCAGCGCGGCGCCGTCGCAGCGCAGCACGGGCGTCGCGACCTCGGCCACCGGATCGGCCTCCAGCCCGGCGATCAGTTCCTCGACGAACCACGCGGGCGTCAACGGCGCGTCGCCCTGCAGGTTGACCACGATGTCGTAGCCCCCGCCCAGGCGATCGAAGGCCTCGGCGCAGCGTTCGGTCCCGTTGGCGCAGCTTTCCGAGGTCATCACCACCTCGGCGCCGAACGCCTGCGCGGCATCGGCGATGCGGTCGTCGTCGGTGGCCACCACGACGCGGTGGCCGCCGGAGACCGCTATCGCCGCCTCCCAGGAGCGCCGGATCAGGCTTTTCACCTGCCCGCCCGCCCCTTTCAGCCCCACCAGCGGCTTGCCCGGATAACGGGTCGAGGCATAGCGGGCCGGAATGACGATCAGCGCGGCCATCACGCCTCCTTCAGATCGACGCCGGGAGCGTAGGCGATGAAGAAGGGGTTCCTGTAATCCGGTTTGCCATAGGTCAGCTCGCTGTGATCGTCGAAGCGGATCACCCGGCCGCCCGCGCCCAGCAGCACGGCGTGGCCGGCGGCGGTGTCCCACTCCATCGTGGGGCCGAGCCGCGGGTAGAGATCGGCCTCGCCCGTGGCCACCAGGCAGAATTTCAGCGACGAGCCGGCGCTGGTCATGTCCTTGGTGTTGTATTTGGCAATGTAGTCGTCGGTGGCCTGGTCGCGGTGCGACTTGGAGGCCACGACCACCAGCCCGCCGTTATCGGGAGCGGAGACATGGATCGGCCTGACCTCGCCCACGGTGTCGAGATCCAGCGCGCCGCTTTCCTCGACCGCCTTGCCGTCGGCCTGGGTGTAGAACAGACGGTTCTTCGCCGGCGCATAGACCACGCCGCGCACCGGCACCCCGTTTTCCACATAGGCGATGTTCACCGTGAACTCGCCCCGCCGCTTGACGAATTCCTTGGTGCCGTCCAGCGGATCGACGATCAGGAAGTTCTCGGCGCTCTCGGCGTGGCTGGCGGCCTGTTCCTCGGTCACCAGCAGGATGTCCGGGAAGGCCTCCCTCAGCGCCGCCGAGATCAGGGCATCGGCGGCTTCGTCGGCGGCGGTCACCGGGCTTTCGTCGGATTTCGAGCGCACCTCGAAATCATCGGCCTCGTAGATCTCCATGATCTTCGCGCCCGCTTCCAGGGCGGTCCGGCGGAAGACCCGCGCGAGTTCCTGATGGTCCAATTCCTGTCTCCTCATGTGCAAACATGTCCCGGCCGAAAACTCCCGGCACATTGTCAGAATTCCGCAACTCCCTTATGATCGCGCAGCACAAGAACAGCAACCCGCGCGGCCGGCGCGGGAGAGCGGTGGTCGAGCATGTTTGAACCCAGCAGACCCAGGACCCATGTCGGCGGGGCGTTTGAGCTATTGACGCTCATCTATCACGCTACCGTCCGCAACATCCGCAAGACCCACGGCAACGCCCTGATCGGGCTGCTGCTGAACATGATGCAGACCGTGATCTTCGTGCTGGCCTTCTTCGTCATGTTCTCGGTGCTGGGGATGCGCAACAACGCGGTGCGCGGCGATTTCATGCTTTACATCATGTCGGGGATCTTCCTGTTCCTGACCCATACCAAGGCGCTGGGCGCGGTGGTGGGGTCCGAGGGACCGGCCTCGCCGATGATGCAGCACGCGCCGATGAACACGATCATCGCCATCACCTCGGCGGCGCTGGGCTCGCTCTACATCCAGATCCTGTCGATGGTTTTCGTGATGTTCATCTATCACGCCGCCGTCACGCCCATTCACATCCACGATCCGGTGGGGGCGATGGGGATGCTGCTGCTGGCGTGGTTCTCGGGGGTGACGATCGGGCTGGTGTTCCTGGCGGTGAAGCCGTGGTTCCCGGGCTTCGTCGGCATCGCCTCGACGATCTATTCGCGCGCCAACATGATCGCCTCGGGCAAGATGTTCCTGGCCAACACGCTGCCGTCGACCATGCTGGCGATGTTCTCGTGGAACCCGCTGTTCCACGCCATCGACCAGGCGCGCGGCTATACCTTCATCAACTACAACCCGCATTTCACATCGGTCGGCTACCCGCTCTACCTGTCGCTGGCACTGCTGATGATCGGGCTGATGGGCGAGTTCTACACCCGCAGGCATGCCTCGCTCAGCTGGCAGGCCAAGCGCTAGTCGACCACCCTGAGCGTCAGGTTGATCCGCCCGCCGCGCGCCAGCAGGGCGGAGATGCCGGGCCGGATCCGGTCGACCCCGTGATAGACCAGCCGCGCGGCGCCCCCCATCACCAGAACGTCGCCTGAGCGCAGCCAGACGCTTTCGGTCGCGCCGCCGCGGGTCGGGTTGCCGATGCGAAAGAGCGCGTCGTCGCCCAGCGAGATCGAGACCACCGGATAGCTGAAATCCGCCTCGTCGCGGTCCTGGTGCATCCCCATCTTCGCGCCCTCGCCGTAGAAGTTGACAAGGCAGCAGTCGGGATCGCGCGCCAGCCCCGTCACCTGGCGCCAGACCGCCAGCACCCGTGCCGGGATCGGCGGCCAGTCGCCGCCCGAGGGGTGTTTCGGCGCGTAGCGGTAACCGCGGCGGTCGGAATACCAGCCATAGCGCCCGGCCGAGGTCATCCGCACCCGCATCGGCCTGCCGTCGGGCGTCATCGGCGAGAACAACGGCGCGGCCCCGATCAGCGCGCGCAGATCCTCGACCAGCGCGGCCTGTTCGGCGGGCGCCACCAGCCCGTCGAAGACCTCGACCCCGCGCAGCACGAGGGCGGGCCGGGGCCGCTCCGGCGCCGTCTCCTGTGCCACTGGGTCTTTCATGCCGCGCCCTCACATTTCCGTCATTGGCCCGGCTTGCAGGCCCCTACCCCCCCTCCTATATACGCCCGAGAGCCCGGTCGGGAACAAACCCGGCCGGTTTTGGGATCGGAGAGCGGAAGCCTTTTCAGGGTCCGTTCTCCAAAACATCGCCGAAAGAAGAGGTAGAGTAATATGGCCAAAGTCATCGGGATCGACCTCGGGACGACCAACTCCTGCGTTGCCATCATGGACGGCGCGCAACCCCGGGTTATCGAAAACGCTGAAGGCGCACGCACCACGCCCTCGATCGTCGCCTTCACCGACGACGAGAAACTGGTCGGCCAGCCGGCGAAACGCCAGGCAGTCACCAACGCAGAGAACACCATTTTCGCCGTCAAGCGCCTGATCGGCCGCCGCGCCGATGACCCGGCCGTGACCAAGGACAAGGAGCACGTCTCCTACAAGATCGTCGATGGCGGCAACGGCGACGCCTGGGTCGAGGTCAAGGGCGAGAAATACAGCCCCGCGCAGATCTCGGCCTTCACCCTTCAGAAGATGAAGGAAACCGCCGAAAGCTACCTGGGCGAGGAAGTTACCCAGGCCGTGATCACCGTTCCGGCCTATTTCAACGACGCCCAGCGCCAGGCCACCAAGGACGCCGGCAAGATCGCCGGCCTCGAAGTGCTGCGCATCATCAACGAGCCGACCGCGGCCGCGCTGGCCTATGGCCTGGACAAGAAGGAAACCCGCACCATCGCGGTCTATGACCTCGGCGGCGGCACCTTCGACATCACCATCCTGGAGATCGACGACGGCCTGTTCGAGGTGAAGTCGACCAACGGCGACACCTTCCTCGGCGGCGAAGACTTCGACATGCGGATCGTCCGCTACCTCGCCGACGAGTTCAAGAAAGAGAACGGCGTCGACCTGACCAAGGACAAGATGGCCCTGCAGCGCCTGAAAGAGGCCGCCGAGAAGGCCAAGATCGAGCTCAGCTCGAGCCAGCAGACCGAGATCAACCAGCCCTTCATCGCCATGGACCCGGGCAGCGGCACGCCGCTCCACCTGGTGATGAAGCTGACCCGCGCCAAGCTGGAAAGCCTGGTCGGCGACCTGATCAAGGCGTCGATCAAGCCCTGCCAGGCCGCGCTGAAGGATGCGGGCCTGTCCACCAGCGACATCGACGAGGTGGTGCTGGTCGGCGGCATGACCCGCATGCCCAAGGTCGTGGAAGAGGTCACCAAGTTCTTCGGCAAGGAGCCGCACAAGGGCGTGAACCCCGATGAGGTGGTCGCCATGGGCGCCGCCATCCAGGCCGGCGTGCTGCAGGGAGACGTCAAGGACGTCGTGCTGCTCGACGTGACCCCGCTGAGCCTGGGCATCGAGACCCTGGGCGGCGTCTTCACCCGCCTGATCGACCGCAACACCACGATCCCGACCAAGAAGAGCCAGATCTTCTCGACCGCCGAGGACAACCAGAACGCGGTGACGATCCGCGTGTTCCAGGGCGAGCGCGAAATGGCCGCGGACAACAAGCTGCTGGGCCAGTTCAACCTCGAGGATATCCCCCCCGCGCCGCGCGGCATGCCGCAGATCGAGGTGACCTTCGACATCGACGCCAACGGCATCGTGTCGGTCTCGGCCAAGGACAAGGGCACCGGCAAGGAGCACAAGATCACCATCCAGGCCTCCGGCGGCCTGTCGGATGACGAGATCGAGCAGATGGTCAAGGACGCCGAGGCCAACGCCGAGGCCGACAAGGCCCGCAAGGAGCTGGTCGAGGCCCGGAACCAGGCCGAAAGCCTCATCCATTCGACTGAAAAGTCGATGGAAGAGCATGGCGACAAGGTCGATCCGACCACCATCGAGGCGATCGAACTGGCCATCGGCGCGCTGAAAGAGCAGCTGGAGGGCGACGATGCCGGCAAGATCAAGTCGGGCATCCAGAACGTCACCGAGGCCGCGATGAAGCTGGGCGAGGCCATCTACAAGGCCGAGCAGGAGAAGGCCGGCGAGGCTGCGCCCGAGGGCGACGACGAGCCGCGCGGTGTCGATGACGACATCGTGGATGCCGACTTCGAGGACCTGGACGACGACAAGCGCGCCTGAGCGCGGCGGAACCCTTGCGGCCGGCCCGGGGCACACCGGGCCGGCCCTCGCGTTCCCTAAAGGGGGATAGCTGATGCCAAAACGCGACTATTACGAGGTTCTGGGCGTTGAGCGCGGCGCGTCGGCCGAAGAGATCAAGAAAGCCTATCGCCGCAAGGCGAAAGAGCTCCATCCCGACCGCAACTCCGACAAACCCGACGCCGAGGCCCAGTTCAAGGAAGTGAACGAAGCCTATGACGCGCTGAAGGACCCCGAGAAAAAGGCGGCCTACGACCGCTACGGCCACGCCGCCTTCGAGGGCGGCATGGGTGGCGGCCCGCGCCCCGGCGGCGGCTACGGCCAGGGCGATTTCGCCTCGGCCTTTTCGGACGTGTTCGACGACCTGTTCGGCGACTTCATGGGCGGGCGCGGCGGTGGCGGCGGCGGCCGGCAGCGGGCCGCCCGCGGCTCCGACCTGCGCTACAACCTGCGCATCAAGCTCGAAGAAGCCTATGCCGGCATGCAGAAGACCATCACGGTTCCGGCCTCGGTCTCCTGCGATGTCTGCCACGGCACCGGCGCCGAAAGCGGCGCCGAGCCCAGCGCCTGCCCGACCTGCTCGGGCATGGGCAAGGTGCGCGCGCAGCAGGGCTTCTTCACGGTCGAACGCACCTGCCCCACCTGCGGCGGGCTCGGCCAGATCATCAAGAACCCGTGCAAGGCCTGCGGCGGCGCGGGGCGGGTCGAGAAGGAGCGCTCGCTCAGCGTCAACATCCCCGCGGGGGTGGAGACCGGCACCCGTATCCGGCTGGCCGGCGAGGGCGAGGCCGGGCTGCGCGGCGGGCCGTCAGGCGATCTCTACATCTTCATCGAGGTGAAGGATCACCCGATCTTCGAACGCGACGGCCAGAACCTCTATTGCCGGGTGCCGGTGTCGATGCCGACGGCGGCGCTGGGCGGCGAGGTCGAGGTGCCGACCATCGACGGCGGCCGAAGCCGCGTGAAGATCCCCGCGGGCAGCCAGTCGGGCAAGCAGATGCGCCTGCGCGGCAAGGGCATGCCGTCGCTGCGCGGCGCGCTGCCGGGCGACATGTTCATCGAACTGGCGGTGGAAACCCCGGTGAACCTGACCGCCAGGCAGAAAGAGCTGCTGCGCGAGTTCGACAAGCTCAGCGAGGACAACAACCCCGAGACCTCCGGCTTCTTCGACAAGGTGAAGGGGTTCTGGGACGGGATGAAAAGCTGAACCGTTAACCAAACGTTCAGCACCTTCTGAAAGGGTCGGCGCATGCGCCGGCCCTTTTCCTTTTCCGAGGCCCCCCTGCCGCTGTTCGAGGCGGATGCGACGGCCCCGACCCTGCCCCAGGGCGGGCGTCTGCCCTCCTATATCAAGGATCACCGCAAGCGGCTGCGCGAACGCTTCATGCAGGGCGGCGCGGCGGCGATGCCCGATTACGAGATGCTGGAACTCGTGTTGTTCCGCGCCATCCCGCGCGCCGACGTGAAACCCCTGGCCCGCGCCTTGCTGGAGCGTTTCGGCGATTTCAACGGCGTCCTCTCCGCCCCGCCCGCCCGCCTGCGCGAGGTCAAGGGCGTGGGCGAGGCGGTGCTGCAGGAACTGAAGATCGTCGAGGCCGCGGCGCACCGGCTGGCACGCGCGCGGGTGATGGAACGGCATGTGATCTCAAGCTGGGACGCGGTGCTGGACTATTGCCACACCACCATGGCCCACCGCGAGACCGAGCAGTTCCGCATCCTATTTCTCGACCGAAAGAACGTGCTGATCGCCGACGAGGAACAGGCCCGCGGCACCGTCGATCACGTCCCCGTCTACCCGCGCGAGGTGGTCAAGCGGGCGCTGGAGTTGAACGCCAGCGCGCTGATCCTGGTGCACAACCACCCCTCGGGCGACCCGACGCCCTCGGAGGCCGATATCGCCATGACCGCGCAGATCGAGGCCGCCGCGCAGGCGCTGGGGCTGAGCGTGCATGACCACCTGATCATCGGCAAATCGCGCGAGCTGAGCTTCCGCGCCGAGGGCTATCTCTAGCGCAGCCAGACCTCGACCCGGCGATTGACGCCGCGGCCCCATTCGCTGTCGTCGCAGGCCATGGGCAGCGCCTCGCCAAAGCCTTCGACCGTCAGGCGCAGCCGTTCGGGATCGGCCAGCGCGGCGGCCGCGCGCACCGCGTCGCGCACGCCTTGCGCGCGGCGCAGGGCGATGCGGCGGTTGGCCTCCGCCCCGCCCTCGCCGTCGGAGAAGCCGACGAAGATCAACTCGCGCCCGTCGAAGGCTCCGCCCTCAAGCGCGCGGGCCAGATCGGCGACGTTGCCCGCCGACTGCGCGTCCAGCGTGGCCGAGCCGCCCCGGAACCGGAAGCTGGTGGTCAGCCGCGCGGCGCCCTTCAGCGCACCCAGCATGCGCTGCAATTCGCCGAGGCCCACCTCGGGCCCGGCCTGGGCGATGGCGTTGGCCAGCCGCTCGCCCTGCTCGGCCAGCGGGATTTCCTCGCGCGCCTGGTCGGTGAACCCGGCCCGGCGCACGACGATCTGCGCGGCGGGGCTGGGCAGGAAATCGAGAAACTCGCGCGCCAGCAGCGGCAGGCGGCGCGCGGGCGTGTAAAGGAACAGCGGCGCGGCAAAGGGATAATCCTCGGCCTTTAGGCTGCGGCGGGTCGGTTGCGGGCTCATGCCGCAGGCGCCGGCGATCCGCAGCACCCGCGCGTTGCCGGTCTCCGACAGGCGCGTCACCGCCAGCCCCAGCGGATCGCGCGCCACCGCGTCGGCCAGAGCGGCATCGTCGTCATGGCGGCGCAGGCCCGCGCCCAGACGCACCCCGGCGGGCGCGAGCAGGCGGTCGGCGACCAGCTCCTCCAGCCCCGATCCGCGCGCGGGCCCATGCAGCACGACCGGCTCCGCGCGGCCCGGCCACCGGGCCTCCTGCCCCGACAGCAGCGCGACCAGCGCGCCCACCGTGATCTCGCGCAGCGGGTTGCGGGGCGACACCACGGGCACCAGCGCATCGAGCGCCACGATGCGGCTGCGCGCCGGGTCGGTCAGGTCGCCCAGCCCCGCCTCGCGCCCACGCGCGGCCTCGTCCGGCCGCACCTCGCGCATGGCCATCGCCATGTCCGCCTCGCCGGCCAGAAGATCAGCAAAGCCCTCGGCGCTGGTGCTGAGGCGAAAGGCGACGCGCGCCGCGTCACGGCCGGTTTCGGGCTGGCTGAGCACATAGGTGAAATTTTCGTCGTCCTGCACCAGCCGGCGAGAGGTCAGCCCGCGCCGAGCGGCGAAGGCCTCCAGCAGCGCGGGCATCAGCACCGCGCCCATGCTGCGCGCGCCCGACAGGGTGAAGGTGGCGACAAAGGCCTCCAGATCCGGGCAGCCGGGCCCGTCGCAGAGCACCGCCTGGCTGTCCAGCGTCAGCACGCCATAGACGGTATCGACCCGGTAGAACTCTCCGTCGAAGGACAGCAGCGTGCCGCTGATCTCGACCCCGCCGTCGCGCGAACTCAGCGTCACGTCCTGCGCCGTCGCGGCCGCGGGGGCCAAGAGGAAAAGCGCGGCGAAAACCGCCGCGCCCAATAGCGTCCGGATCATCTGTTCTGGCTGCCTCGCGTCAATTGCGCGCGAGTTTCATGTCTGGCAGCAGGTTTTTCAACACCAGAAATTCTCCCACCGCCTCGCAGCCCGGCATGTAGAGCGTCAGCGCCGCCGGCCGCAGCCCGCCCTCGGGGCCGGGACGCAGGGTTTCGGCCTCGACCTCGTGGCCGCAGCTCTCGGGCGTCACCTCGGCCTCGATGCTGAGGCGCACCGCGCCGTCATGCGGCCCGGTGCCGCGCGGATAGCTGTAGACCTCGGCCAGCATCGGCTGCGCGAGGTCGGCATCGCCCAGCCGCACCAGGAAGCCGCCCGCGCCCCCGGCGCCCGCCTCGGGCGTGGAGGGCGCACCGGCCCAGACATGGCCGGGCGCGCCGGTGGTGGCGCCGGCCTCGTAGGCATGGATCTCCATCCCGGCCCGGCCCTGCCATTGCAGCGCGGCATGCGCGTAGTCCGCCGCCTCGGGCACACGGGCCACGGCGCTGGCCGTGCTGCCGTCGGGCAGCGACACCAGGAAGGCCGCCTGTTCGCGCAGCGCGGGCAGTGCCACGCTCAGCATGCCCGCCGAATCGCTGCGCGCGGCGAAGCGCAGGGCGTCGTGGTAGACCGCGACCCGCGCGCCGGGCTGGCAGGGGGCGTCGAGATGCAGCGTGACCATGCCGCCCGGCGCGGGCTCCGCGCGCAGCGTGGTCTCGCAGCTCAGCCCGTACTGGTTGAATTTCTGGGCATCGGTCCGGGGCGCGGCGTAGCCCTCGTCCAGCGCCGCGACGCGGCGCGGCAGGTCCGCCTCGACCGGCGCCGGGCCGGGCTGGCCGGCCCTGTCCCGCGGCAGCGCCGGCAGAGACGATGCGGTCGCCGGCCCGGCCACCGACCGGTCCGGCTGGGCAGCCAGCGGCACCACGGCGACCGGCTCCAGCACGGCGGTGCTGGCGGCGGCGGGCCGCGGCGCGGCGGGCCGCGGTTTCATCATTGCCAACAACGCGCCATCGGGGTGCACGAACTGGCCGATCACAGCGGCCGCAACCAGCGTCGCCCCGGCCGCCAAAAGCCTGCGCTTGAGCGCCATGTCTGCCTCCTTACCTGGTAGCTCGGGAGGAAAGCTATGGGCCGAAAGGGGCGCGGACATGGCGAAACGGGGGTCTGTTCATGCCCCCGAAACAGCAGGTTTCCAGGAAATGTGGCAGGGCGGCGCGCCGCGCCGGGGCGCCGCCCAGGTTTTGCCCGAAATCCGCGGCCCGGTCAGACCAGCTGGCCGTGGCAGTGCTTGAACTTCTTGCCCGACCCGCAGGGGCAGGGATCGTTGCGGCCCGGGTTGCCCCAGGTGGCGGGGTCGTTCTCGTCGAATCCCGCAGCCAGCGGCTCGGGGGTCTCGGCGGCCTCGGGCACGGCGGCGGCGGCCTGAAGGGCCTTTTGCTGCTGCATCAGCTGGGCCATCAGCTGCGCCTGCTCCTCCTCGGTCAGCGGGCGCACCTGGCCGAGCTTCTGCGTGACGTCCTCGCGCAGCGAGTTCAGCATCGATTCGAACAGGGCGAAGCTTTCGGTCTTGTACTCGTTCAGCGGGTCGCGCTGCGCGTAGCCGCGGAAGCCCACGACCGAGCGCAGGTGCTCCAGCGTCAGCAGATGCTCGCGCCATTTGGTGTCGATGGTCTGCAACAGCACCTGCTTTTCGATGTTGCGCATGTTCTCGGGGCCGAACTGCGCCGCCTTGGCGGCCATCTGCTCGTCCGAGGCCTTGCACAGGCGCTCGCGGATGTCGTTGTCGTCCACGCCCTCCTCGTCGGCCCAGGCGATCACCGGAACGTCGAGGTTCAGCCGCTCGATCACCGCGGCATAGAGACCCTCTGTGTTCCACTGGTCGTGATAGGAGCGCTCGGGGATGTATTCGTCCACGAGGTCGTCGATCACCTGGTGACGCATGTCCTGCACGATCTCGCTGAGGTCCTCGGCCTCCATGATCTCGCGGCGCTGGGCGAAGATCACCTTGCGCTGGTCGTTCATCACGTCGTCGAATTTCAGCAGCTGCTTTCGGATGTCGAAGTTGCGCCCCTCGACCTTGGCCTGCGCGCGCTCCAGCGATTTGTTCACCCAGGGGTGCACGATCGCCTCGCCTTCCTTCATGCCCAGCGTCGACAGCACCTTGTCCAGCCGGTCCGAGCCGAAGATCCGCATCAGGTCGTCCTCGAGGCTGAGGAAGAAGACCGAACGCCCCGGGTCGCCCTGCCGGCCCGAGCGGCCGCGCAACTGGTTGTCGATCCGGCGGCTTTCGTGCCGTTCGGTGGCCAGCACGAAGAGGCCGCCGGCCTCCAGCACCTTGGCCTTCTCGTCGGCGTGCTCGGCCTCGATCTTGGCGCGGATCTCGTCGGGGTGCGCCCCGGGGTCGGCGTCCAGCGCCTCCAGCACCTTCAGTTCGACATTGCCGCCGAGCTGGATGTCGGTGCCGCGGCCGGCCATGTTGGTGGCGATGGTCACCGCGCCCAGTCGCCCGGCCTCGGCCACGATCTTGGCTTCCTGCTCGTGGTGGCGGGCATTCAGCACGTTATGCGGGATCTCGGCACTTTTCAGCATCTCCGAGAGCATCTCGGACTTTTCGATCGAGGTGGTCCCGACCAGCACCGGCTGGCCCTTGGCATGCGCCTCCTTGATGGCCTCGATGATCGCCTCGAATTTCTCGCGTGCGGTGCGGTAGACCTGGTCGTGCTCGTCCTCGCGGGCGATCGGGCGGTTGGTGGGCACCTCGACCACGCCGAGGCCGTAGATCTCGGCGAATTCCTCGGCCTCGGTGAGCGCGGTGCCGGTCATCCCGGCGAGCTTGTCGTAGAGGCGGAAATAGTTCTGGTAGGTGACCGAGGCCAGCGTCACGTTCTCGGGCTGGATGGTGACGCCCTCCTTCGCCTCGATCGCCTGGTGCAGACCGTCCGACAGGCGCCGGCCGGCCATCATCCGGCCGGTGAACTCGTCGATCAGCATCACCTCGCCGTTGCGGACGATGTAATCCTTGTCCTTCTGGAACATCTTGTGCGCGCGCAGCGCCTGGGTGGCGTGGTGCACGATCGTCGTGCTTTCGGGATCGTAGAGCGACTGGCCCTCGGGCAGCAGCCCCATGCTCTGCAGCTGCTCCTCCATGAACTCGTTGCCCTCGTCGCTGAAGGTGACGTTGCGGGCCTTTTCGTCCATCGTGTAATGCGCGTCGGTCAGCAGCGGCACGATCTGGTTGATCGCCACATAGAGGTCCGAGCGGTCCTGGCTGGGGCCGGAGATGATCAGCGGCGTGCGCGCCTCGTCGATCAGGATCGAATCCACCTCGTCGACGATGGCGTAGTGATGCACGCGCTGCATCATGTCCTTGAGCTCGGCCTTCATGTTGTCGCGCAGGTAGTCGAAGCCCAGCTCGTTGTTGGTGGCGTAGGTCACGTCGCAGGCGTAGGCCGCGCGCTTTTCCTCCTCGGGCTGGTGCGAATAGATCACGCCGCAGCTCATGCCCAGCTGGTTGTAGACCTTGCCCATCCAGTCAGCGTCGCGCCGGGCGAGGTAGTCGTTGACGGTGACCACATGCACGCCCTTGCCGGTCAGCGCGTTGAGATAGGCCGGGAAGGTCGCGACCAGGGTCTTGCCCTCGCCGGTCTTCATCTCGGCGATATTTCCCTGATGCAGGAAGATCCCGCCCATCAGCTGCACGTCGAAGGCACGCAGGCCCAGCGCGCGGCGGGCCCCTTCGCGGCAGTTGGCGAAGGCTTCGGGCAGCAGCGCGTCCAGGTCCTCGCCGGCCTTGGCGCGCTCGGCCAGTTCCCGGGTCTTTTCCTTGATCCCCTCGTCGCTGAGGGCTGCGAACTCGGGCTCGAGCGCGTTTATCTTCTCGATCAGCGGGCGGGTGGCTTTGACCTTGCGATCATTCGGCGTGCCAAAAACCTTTTTGGCGAGTGTTCCAAAGCCCAGCATGTTTTCTCCGCTCGGATAGCCTCGTTGACGGGATCGTGTGAGACGATGCCTTGTCCGCCCTCGCCCGCGCCCTTAGGAAGGGGAGTGAAACAAGGGGCAGCCCGGCGCTCTCGGTCCTGAAAGCGATGTAAGGGGCTGCCTCTATAGTGTCAACGTTGCCCGCCCCAAGGGCGAAAATGGAGTTGCCCTAATGCCGAAATCGTCCCGTTTCCTGCTTGCCGCCGCCGTATCCCTTGGCCTGGCGCTGCCCGCGCTGGCCGAACCCGCCGCCGGTACGGTGGTCGCGACTGTCGGCGACGAGACGATCACGCTGGGCCACATGATCCTGATGACGGCTCAGCTGCCGCAGGAATACCAGCAGCTCCCCGACGAGGTGCTCTATGACGCGGTGCTCGATCAGCTGATCCGCCAGACCGCCGTCGCCCAGACCATCGAGGGCAAGCTCTCCACCGAGGCGCAGCTCGCGATGGAGAACGAGCGCCGCTCGTTCCTGGCCGGCGAGGCCCTGAGCCTGCTGGCGCAGAGCGCCGTCACCGACGAGGCGCTGAAGGCCGCCTATGACGAGCGTTTCGCCAATGCCGCGCCCGAGCTTGAATATAACGCCTCGCACATCCTGCTGGAGACCCAGGAAAAGGCCGCCGAGGTGCGCGCCGAGATCGCTGCCGGCGCCGATTTCGCCGAGATGGCCAAGACCCACTCGACCGGCCCGACCGGTCCCACCGGCGGCGCGCTGGGCTGGTTCAGCAAGGGCATGATGGTCAAGCCCTTCGAGGACGCGGTGACCGCGCTCGAGGTTGGCCAGCTGTCGGAGCCTGTCCAGACCAGCTTCGGCTGGCATGTCATCACCCTGAACGAAACCCGCGAAAAAGCGACCCCCGCGCTGGAGGAGGTCCGCGGCGAACTCGCCGGCCAGATCCAGCAGGCCGCGATCACCGAGGCGCTGGACGAGATCACCGCCGCCGCCGCCGTGACCCGCAGCGAGGAAAAGATTGACCCGGCCGAACTGCGTAATATGGAATTGCTGAAAGACTGATCCCTCACGGAAAGACACGCCAATGGCCGGGACGAAAGACAAGGACGCCACCGAGGACAAGAAGGCAAAGACCGGCCGCAAGGCCGAGATCAAGGCCTTGCGCCAAAAACTGTCCCGGCTGCGCAAGAAGCTGAAAAAGGCCAAGGCGGCGCTGGTTGAACCCGTGACCGCCGCGCCCGCCGTCTCGCCGCTGGCGCCGCCCGCCTTCCCGGACCTGCCGGTGATCGATGGCGCCGAATTCGCCGCCATCGCCGCCGGGGTGCGCTACAAGGGCCGGACCGACGTCATGCTGGCGCGGCTTGCGCCGGGCACGCGGATGGCGGGGGTCTTCACCCGCTCGGCCACGCGCTCGGCCCCGGTGCTGGATTGCGAAGCCAAGATCGGCGCCGACAGCGACGAGGGCGCCGCGATCATCGTGAACTCGGGCAACGCCAACGCCTTCACCGGCAGCAACGGGCAGGAGGCGGTGGCCGCCATCGCCGCCGCCGTGGCCGCGGCCACCGGCGTGCCGCAGTCGCGGGTGTTCTCCTCCTCGACCGGGGTGATCGGCGAGCCGCTTCCGCATCAACGCATCACCGCCGCGCTGGACGACCTGACGGCAAAGCTTTCGTCCGAGGCAATGCCCGAGGCGGCCCGCGCGATCATGACCACCGACACCTTCCCCAAGGGCGCCTCGGCCACGGTCGAGATCGACGGCGAGACCGTGCAGATCGCCGGCATCGCCAAGGGCTCGGGCATGATCGCGCCGGACATGGCGACGATGCTGGTTTACATCTTCACCGACGCGAAGATCGCGCGCGCGCCGTTGCAGCGCATCCTGTCGCGGCTGACCGACGAGACCTTCAACTGCATCACCGTGGACGGCGACACCTCGACCTCGGACACGCTGCTGCTGGCCGCGACCGGCCGCAGCAAGGCGCCCGAGATCACCGATCTGCGCTCCAAGGCGTCCAGGGATTTCGCCGAGGGGCTGAAGACCGTGATGCTGGATCTCGCGCATCAGGTGGTGCGCGACGGCGAGGGCGCCACGAAATTCGTGGAGGTGGCGGTGACCGGCGCCGATTCGGACGCCGACGCGCACAAGGTCGCGATGGCGATCGCCAACTCGCCTCTGGTGAAGACCGCGGTGGCGGGCGAGGACCCGAACTGGGGCCGAGTGGTGATGGCGGTGGGCAAATCCGGCGCCAAGGCCGACCGCGACCGGCTGGCAATCCGCTTCGGCGACATCCTTGTCGCGGAAAAGGGCTGGGTCGCCGAAAGCTACACCGAGGAGGCCGGCGCGGCCTACATGAAGCGGGCCGAACTGGTGATCTCGGTCGATCTGGGGCTGGGCGCGGGCCGCGCCACCGCCTGGACCTGCGACCTGACCAACCGCTACATCGAGATCAACGCCGATTACCGCTCATGAAGGTGGTGCTGGTTTCGGCGGTCGCGCTGATCGATGCAGATGGCCGGGTGCTGCTGGCGCAGCGCCCGGAGGGCAAGTCCATGGCCGGGCTGTGGGAGTTTCCCGGCGGCAAGGTTGAGGCCGGCGAATCCCCCGAGGACGCGCTGATCCGCGAGCTGCACGAGGAGCTGGGGATCGACACCTGGGCCAGTTGCCTGGCCCCGCTGACCTTCGCCAGCCACACATACGACGACTTCCACCTGCTGATGCCGCTGTTTGCCTGCCGCAAGTGGCAGGGAATCGTGCAGGCGCGCGAGGGGCAGGCGCTGAAATGGGTGCGCCCCGAGGCGCTGCGCGACTATCCCATGCCGCCGGCGGATATTCCGCTGATTCCGATCCTGCGCGACTGGCTTTGAGCCCGGCGCTCGGCGAAAAACCGCGCGCGCGTTTCAAAAAACGCCCGTGAATCCCTCAATTACGACTATAGTGCGACAGTTTTTTGTGGAATTTATGAAAATTGGACTTATGAACTGACCAATCGCATCATTGCACGGGGATTGAAAATGTTGCGCACGATCGTAATCGGAAGCTGTGTTTCCGTTCAGGGGGCATTTGTGCGCGCCCTGGCGAACGGCAAGATCGTCGTTCGCGATGGCGAACGTCTCTTTGTCGGCCGGCCTGTCGGACAGGCATCCTAACCACTCACACTCACACTCACGGACAAGGAAAGGGGACGCTGCCGTTCAGGCAACGTCCCCTTTCTTTTTCCGGAACCGGCGGCGGATCAGGCGAGCGTGCGCTCGACCTCCTCGCGCTCGAAGATCTCGATGACATCGCCGGGGCGGATATCGTCGTAATTCTCGAAGGCCATGCCGCATTCCTGGCCCGACTGGACCTCGGCGACCTCGTCCTTGAAGCGCTTCAGCGTCTTCAGCGTGCCCTCGTGCACCACCACGTTGTCGCGCAGCAGACGCACGCCGGCCGAACGCCGCGCCACGCCCTCGGTGACCAGACAGCCCGCGACCTTGCCCACGCCGGAGACCTTGAAGACCTCCTTGATCTCGGCATAGCCGATGAACTTCTCGCGGATCTCGGCGCTCAGCAGGCCACTTGCGGCGGCTTTCACGTCATCCACGAGGTCGTAGATCACGCTGTAATAGCGGATCTCGACGCCCTTCTGGTTGGCGGCGTTGCGCGCCGGCGCGTTGGCCCGGACGTTGAAGCCGAAGACCGGCGCCCCCGAGGCCTCGGCCAGGCCGATGTCGGTCTCGGTGATGGCGCCCACGCCGGCATGCAGCACGCGCACGCGGACCTCTTCGTTGCCGATCTTCTCCATCGCCTGGACGATCGCCTCGGCCGAGCCCTGCACGTCGGCCTTCACCAGGACCGGCAGCTCGGCGACGTTCTCGTCCTCCTTGGCCTTGGCCATCAGCTGTTCTAGCGTGGTGGCGGCCCCGGCGGCGGCGCGCTTCTCCTTGGCGGCGTTGTGGCGATATTCCGCGATCTCGCGGGCCTGCGCCTCGGTCTCGACCACGTTCAGAACGTCGCCCGCCTCGGGCGTGCCGTTCAGGCCCAGAACCTCGACCGGAACCGAGGGGCCGGCCTCACTCACGCGCTCGCCCTTGTCGTCGATCAGCGCGCGCACCTTGCCCCACTGTTCGCCGACGACGAAGATGTCGCCCTGCTTCAGCGTGCCGTTCTGCACCAGGACGGTGGCCACGGGACCGCGGCCGACATCCAGCTGCGCCTCGATCACGGCGCCCTGGGCGGCGCGGCTCGGGTTGGCCTTCAGCTCCAGGATCTCGGCCTGCAGCGCGATGGCCTCCAGCAGTTCGTCGAGGCCCTGGCCGGTATGGGCCGACACCTCGACATCCTGCACCTCGCCGGACATCGCCTCGACGACGACCTCGTATTGCAGCAGTTCGGCGCGCACCTTGTTGGCGTCGGCGGCGGGCTTGTCCATCTTGTTGATGGCCACGATCATCGGAACCCCGGCCGCCTTGGCGTGGTTGATCGCCTCGATCGTCTGCGGCATGACCGAGTCATCGGCCGCCACCACCAGAACCACGATATCCGTCACCTGCGCGCCGCGGGCGCGCATCGAGGTGAAGGCCGCGTGGCCCGGCGTGTCGAGGAAGGTCAGCGTGGTGCCGCTGTCGGTCTGGACCTGGTAGGCGCCGATATGCTGGGTGATGCCACCGGCCTCGCCCGCGACGACCTTGGCGTTGCGGATCGCGTCCAGCAGCGAGGTCTTGCCGTGGTCGACGTGGCCCATGATGGTGATCACCGGCGGGCGGGCCACCAGATCCTCGGGCTTGTCCTCGGCGGTCTCGATGACCTGCTCGACGTCGGCGGCGGACACGCGCACGACCTTGTGGCCGAACTCCTCGACGATCAGTTCCGCCGTGTCGGCGTCGATCGGCTGGTTCTGCGTGACCATCATGCCCATTTTCATCAGCGCCTTGACCACGTCGGCCACGCGCTCGGCCATGCGGTTGGCCAGTTCCGAGACCACGATGGTCTCGGGCACCTGCACGTCGCGCACGACCTTTTCGCGCTCCATGCTGCCGCCCATGGCTTTCTGGCGCGCACGCTCCTGCTTGCGCTTCATCGCGGCGAGCGAGCGCTGGCGCCCGCCTTCACCGCCCGTCAGGGCCTGGTTCAGCGTCAGCTTGCCCGCGCGGCGGCCGGCGTCGTCGCGGGCCTTGCCGCGCGCCGGGCGCTCTTCGCGGGTCTCGCGTTCCTTGCGCGGCGCGGGCTTGGGCCCGCCACGGGGCGCTTCGGGCGCGGCGGCGGCCGCGGCCGGTTCCTCGGGCTGCTGGGGCGCCGGTTTCTCGGCGGCGCGCTGCTTGGCCTCTTCGGCCTCGAGGCGCTGGCGCTCGTCTTCCTCGGCCTTGCGGCGCGCGGCTTCCTCGCGTTCGCGCTCTTCGCGCTCCTTCGCCTCGATCTCCTCGCGGCGGCGCTGGCGCTCTTCCTCGCGGCGCTTTTCCTCATCGGCGCGCTGCTTGGCCTCTTCGACCTCGCGGGACTTGGCCAGTTGCAACGCCTTCAGGCGACGCTCCATCTCGGCATCGGAGATGCCGGCCGGGCGCTTGGAGGGGTCGCCGGCATGCGCGGCGCCGCCTGCGCCTTTGCCTGCGCCGGGTTTCGGAACGACAACGCGTTTGCGCTTGGTCTCGACCACCACGTTCTTCGTCCGCCCGTGGCTGAAGCTCTGCTTCACCTGGCCGGACCGGGGGCCGCCGCGCAAACCGAGGGTTTTCTTGCCGTCATTATCGCTCATATGGTCTTCGTACCTTTCGCAGGGGCCTGACCCCCGTCCTTTCCGCGCACGCCTGAAAGCTTGGCTGCATCCTCTACAACACGCGTCGTGAGTCCGCCAGCGCGAAGCGCGCCATGTATCACATGTTCCCGCCCGAATGCCAAACCCAATTCGTCTGACGTCAGGCATCCAATAAATGTCCCCTCCCCGGGGGGTGGGCGCAACTTGCTCTTGCCGCGCTCCGATCCGTCGCTGGCCTGGATCAGGACGGTTGCCTCACCGCTGTCCAGCCAGCCCTTCACCTTTTCATAGCCGGCGATCGCGTCGCCGGCCTTGCGGGCAAGCGCCAATCCCTCGGTCACCCGCCGCAGCAGCCCGGCCTCGACCTGGGCGACCAGGTCGTCGGGCAGCACGACCGCCTGTTTCGCGCCACGGGCGAACAGGCGCTTCTTCACCGCCTGTTCCAGCGCGGCCCGCTCGGCCGAGACCCAGATGCCCCGGCCGGGCAGCTTGCCCATGAGGTCGGGGACGATCACGTCCCCCGGCCCCACGACGAAGCGGATCAGCCCGGCCGCCGGCCGGACCTCGCCGGTGGCGATGCAGCGACGCTCGGGCGCGTCGCGCTCCTTTTTCCGGCCACCGCGTCCCAATGCGCGCTCCCCGGGGCCTGCGATCAGGCCCCGGCCTCCTCGTCATCGCCTTCTTCGGCCTCTCCGGCCTCCAGCTCTTCGGGATCGACCCAGCCAAGCTGGATTCGGGCAGTCATCACGAGGTTCTGCGCCTCTTCAAGGCTGACATCGAATTTCTCGAGCACGCCCTCGTCCTTGACGCGCTCGCCATCGACCGTGGTCCAGCCGCCGGCCAGTTCCCAGTCGGCGCAGGTGGCGAAGTCTTCCAGCGTTTTCACGCCGTCCTCGGCCAGTGCCTCAATCATCTGGGGTGTCAGGCCCTCGAAATCAACCAGGCTGTCCTCGACGCCCAGCTCGCGGGCATGTTCCAGCGCCTTGCGGTTCATCTCGTCGAGATGGTCGCGGGCACGGGCCTGCAGCTCGCTTGCGGTGTCCTCGTCCACGCCGTCGATCACCAGCAGTTCGTCCACGTCCACATAGGCCACCTCTTCGAGCGAGGTGAAGCCCTCGGCGACCAGCAGCTGGGCGAAGAACTCGTCCAGGTCCAGCGTATCCATGAACAGCTTGGTGCGCTCCTCGAACTCGGCCTGGCGACGCGCCGATTCCTCGGCCTCGGTCATGATGTCGATGTCGAGCCCGGTCAGCTGGCTCGCCAGGCGCACGTTCTGGCCGCGCCGGCCGATGGCCAGCGACAGCTGCTCGTCGGGCACCACAACCTCGATGCGGTTGGCCTCCTCGTCGATCACCACCTTGGTGACCTCGGCCGGCTGAAGCGCGTTGACCAGGAAGGTCGCCTGATCCTCGTTCCACGGGATGATGTCGATCTTCTCGCCCTGCAGTTCGTTCACCACGGCCTGCACGCGGCTGCCGCGCATGCCGACGCAGGCACCCACCGGGTCGATCGAGTTGTCATAGGAAATGACCCCGATCTTGGCCCGCGAGCCCGGGTCGCGGGCCACGGCCTTGATCTCGATGATGCCGTCGTAGATTTCCGGCACTTCCATCTTGAAGAGTTCCGCCATGAATTCCGGCGCCGTGCGGGAGAGGAAGATCTGCGGACCCCGCGCCTCGCGGCGGACATCCTTGATGTAGCAGCGGATGCGGTCGTTCGGGCGATAGCTTTCGCGGCCGATCTTCTCGTTGCGGCGCAGGATCGCCTCGCCGCGGCCCACGTCGACGATGACGTTGCCGTATTCCTCGCGCTTGACGACGCCGTTGATGATGGTGCCGACGCGGTCCTTGAATTCCTCGTATTGCCGGTCGCGCTCTGCCTCGCGGACCTTCTGCAGGATCACCTGCTTGGCCGACTGCGCGGCGATCCGGCCCATCTCCACGGGCGGCACCTCGTCGCGGATCTCGTCGCCCACCTTGGGGTCGTCAAGATACTGCTTGGCCTGCTCCACGGTCAGCTCGGCCTGGTAGTTCTCCAGTTCGTCATCGGCCACCACGGTGCGCACGCGGGTAAAGGCCGCCCGCCCGGTCTTGCGGTCGATATGGACGCGGATGTCCATCTCCGAGCCATAGCGCGACTTCGCGGCCCGGGCGAGGCTTTCCTCCATCGCCTGCACCACCAGATCGGGGTCGATCATCTTCTCGCGGGCCACGGCCTCGGCGGTTTGCAGCAGCTCCAGCTGGTTTGCAGAGGTAATTGCCATCTCAGTTCTCCTCGGAAGCGGCCCCCTCGGGCGCGTCACTGTCTTCTGTTTCGATCTCGTCGAACGCGTCTTCGTCCACGATGCCCGCGGCCTTGCGGCTGCGCAGCATCTCCGCGATCAGCTCGTCGGTCAGCACCAGCTTGGCCTCCGACAGCCAGTCGAATTTCAGCCCGATCGTGCCCTCGGGGATGGTGATCAGCACCTCGTCGCCCTCGGTCCCGGCCAGCGCACCCTTGAAGCGGCGGCGCCCGTCGATCAGTTCGGAGGTCTCGATCTTGGCCTCGAAACCCTCCCAGGTGTCGAAATCCTTCAGCCGGGTCAGCGGCCGGTCGATCCCGGGGCTGGAGACCTCCAGCGTGTAGTTCTCCTCGATCGGGTCCTCCACGTCCAGCACGGCGGAAACCGCGGTCGAGATCTCGGCGCAGTCATCGACCTCGATCCCGCCCTCGGGGCGCTCGGCCATGATCTGCAGGGTCTTGGTCTGGCCACCCATCAGGCGGATGCGCACCAGCTCGAACCCCATGCCCTCTAGGACGGGCTGGAGGATCTCGGCGAGGCGCCGGTCGATGGCGGCTTTGGCGATCAGGTCGTTCATGAATTCCAAACACAAAAAAACGGGCACGCGGCCCGTTGATGTTTCCCGGTGGAGCGCCGGGGGTGGAGACCGGCACGCCGCTGTTGAAACTGCATATACGCCGCAACGCCGCAGAGTTCAAGGCCAAGCGCCGCCCGCCCCTTCTTCTTGGTCAAAATACTCATTTCCAGGATCCCGACCCACACCGCCCGGCGCAGGGCGCGGGACGCCTCCGGCGGGAGTATTTGGACCAAGAAGAAGAAGTCACAGCCCCAATGCCACCGCCTGGCGCTGCACGCCGCGGGTGGCGCGCACCAGTTCGGCGCTGATGCCCGGCTCGCTCAGCGCGTGGCCGGCGAGCGGCACCATCCGCAGATCGGCCCGGCTCCAGCGCTGCGCCAGGTCCCAGGCCGAGGTGGGCGGGCAGATCATGTCGTAGCGGCCCTGCACGATGGTGGCCGGGATGTGCTGGATCAGCGGCAGATCCTGCAGGATCTGGCCGTCGCGCTCCAGCCAGCCGGCGTGTTTGAAGTAATGATTCTCCAGCCGGGCGAAGGCCCGGGCGTATTGCGCCGGCGCCTCGCCCACCGGGCCGTCGTTGGAAACCGAGGCCAGCGCGTTCTCCCATCCCGCCCAGGCACGGGCATAGCGCGTCTCAAGCATCATGTCGCCCGAGAACAGCCGCTTGTGATAGGCGCCGATCATGTCGTGCCGTTCGTCCGCCGGGATCAGCTCGGCGAAGCGGGCCCACAGATCGGGCCAGAACCGCCCCGCGCCGCCGCCGTAGAACCAGTCGAGCTCGGCCCGGGTCATCAGGAACACGCCGCGCAGCACCAGATGGGCGGCGCGGTCGGGATGGGTCTGGGCGTAGATCAGCGCCAGCGTCGCGCCCCAGCTGCCGCCGAAGATCACCCAGCGTTCGATCCCCAGCGTCTGGCGAATGGTCTCGATGTCGCGGACCAGATGCCAGGTGGTGTTGGCCTCGACGCTGGCATGCGGGCGCGAGCGGCCGCAGCCGCGCTGGTCGAACAGGATGATGCGGTACTCCGCCGGGTCGAAATAGCGCCGCATCGCCGGACTGCAGCCGCCGCCCGGTCCGCCATGCAGCACGATCACCGGGATGCCCGAGGGGCTGCCGGATTGCTCGACGTAGATCTGGTGGCCATCGCCCACGTCCAGCATGCGCTGGTCGAACGGGTCGATCGGCGGAAAAAGATGATGCGTTGCGCGTTTTTGGCCTGCGGACCTGTCCATAATCGCCCTATATAACGCCCAGACGCGCGCCGGAAAGCGCGCCTCCCCACAAGACCCGAACGGAGCAAGCGATGCAACCCGCCCAGACCACCGTCGACCAATCCGAAGTTGCCAAGTTCGAGGCCATGGCTGCCGAATGGTGGGACCCGAACGGCAAGTTCAAGCCGCTGCACATGCTCAACCCCTGCCGGCTGGACTATATCGCCGCGCAGATCGCGGCGGAGTTCGGCCGCGACCTGACGCAGGAGAAGCCCTTCGAGGGGCTGCGCCTGCTGGACATCGGCTGCGGCGGCGGGCTGCTGAGCGAGCCAATGGCGCGGCTCGGGGCCGAGGTGGTGGGCGCCGATGCCGCCGGCGGCAACATCCCCGTGGCCCGCGTCCATTCCGAGCAGTCGGGCCTTGCCATCGACTACCGCCACACCACGGCCGAGGCGCTGGCCGCCGCCGGAGAGCAGTTCGACGTGGTGCTGAACATGGAGGTGGTGGAGCATGTCTCGGATCCGCTGGCCTATCTCACCGCCTGCCGGCAACTCCTCAGGCCGGGCGGGCTGCACATCTGCTCCACCATCAACCGCAACGCCAAGAGCTTTGCCGTGGCCATCGTGGGGGCGGAATATGTGATGCGCTGGCTGCCCAAGGGCACGCATGAGTGGAACAAGTTCATCACGCCGGATGAGCTTTTCGCGCTGCTGGAACAGGCGGGGCTGCGGCCGGTGGACCGCAAGGGCTTCGTCTTCAACCCGGTGTCGTGGCAGTGGAAACTGTCGGACCGCGATCTCAGCGTGAATTACGTCACCGCCAGCGTGAAGCCGGGCTGAGCCCCGGCGTCAGGCGAATTTCAGCCCCATCACGCCCACCGCGATCAGCAGCACCGAAACCAGCCGCAGCGCCGAGGCGCTGTCGCCGAAGAAGGTGACGCCCACGGCAAAGGTGCCCACCGCGCCGATGCCCGTCCAGACGGCATAGGCCGTCCCGATGGGAATGCTGCGCTGTGCATAGAGCAGCAACGCCCCGCTGGCCGCCATGCAGAACACGGCGAACAGCAGCCACAGCGGCCTGCCCCCCGCGCCGGACCAGCCGTTCTTCAGGCCCACGGGCCAGCCGATCTCGAACAGGCCGGCGGCGATCAGGCTGAGCCATGCTGCGCTCATCACATGTTTCCCCTCTCGATGGTTGCGCGGGGGCCGGCCTAGCCCGGCTCGCCCAGGCGCTGGCGGAGGGCGCGCAGCACCGGCAGGGCGGCGCGCACCTTGTCGGCGCCGATATCGGCCACGACTTCCTGGATGATCGGCGAGACGGCGGCGATGGCGGCGTCGCGGGCCTGCCGGCCCGCCGGGCTGATCGACACCATCTTGCGCCGCGCGTCGTCCCAGTCGGGGCGGATATGCACATGGCCCGCCCATTCCAGCTTGTTCAGGGTGTTGGTCATCGCCCCGCGGGTGACGTGGAACGCCTGCGCCAGCTGCGCCGGGCTGCGCTCCTCGCCCACGCGGGCGAGGTGGTTGAGCACGGTGAAATGGCTCAACTCCATGCCCTTGGGCAGGGCCTTGCTCAGCCGGCTGCGCGCCAGCTGGTCTGCCATGAACAGCTCGCCGAACAGCGAAACGGCCAGGGATTCTGATTCGGGTGTCTCGCTCACGTCGGCAGCTCGAACTCGCGGTCATGGGTCAGGGCGGGTATCCTTCTTCGTGCCCCGTCCACCTCGGCGCGGTCAAGATCGACATAGAGGGTGCAGGGCGCCTCGCCGGCGCGGGCCAGCACCTCGCCCCAGGGCGCGATGGCCAGCGCATGGCCCCAGGTCTGGCGCGGTTTGCCCTCGCGGGCCCTGTGCGTGCCGCATTGCGCAGGGGCCAGCACATAGCAGCCGGTCTCGATCGCGCGGGCGCGCAGCAAGCTCTCCCAATGCGCGGCACCGCTGACCGGCGAAAAGGCCGCAGGGACGGTCAGCACCTCGGCCCCGGCCCTGGCCAGCGCGCGGTAGAGATGCGCGAAGCGCAGATCGTAGCAGATGCTCAGCCCCAGCCGGGCGAAGGGCGTCTCGGCCACCACCGCGCGCGTGCCGGGACGGAAGCCGTCGGATTCGCGATAGGTCTCGGTCTCCGAGATCGCCACGTCGAACATGTGGATCTTGTCGTAGCGCGCGACGATCGCCCCCTCGGGCGAGATCACGAAGGAGCGGTTGGCGAACCGCCCGTCGGGGTCGTCGGTCTTGAGCGCGAGCGATCCGATCAGCAGCCACAGACCCAGCCGCGCCGCCTCGTCCCGCAATCCGGCCAGCACCGGGTCGTCGCCCTCGTGGCGCAGCACCGCGCGCTGGTGCGCCCGGCTGGCCGAGACACAGTTGGTCACCTCGGGCGTCAGGACGAATCCCGCGCCCTCGCCCGCCGCCTGCGCCATCCCGGCGCGCACCGTGGCGAGGTTCTCGCCCGGGTCGTCGCTGGAATTGATCTGGAGCAGGGCGGCGCGCATGGCTCAGGCCTGCTGCAGCAGCGGGTCAAGCTTGCCGGCGCGCTCCAGCGCGTAAAGATCGTCGCAGCCGCCGACATGGGTCTCGCCGATGAAGATCTGCGGCACGGTATAGCCGCCATTGGCGCGGGCCATCATTTCCTGCCGGCGGTCGGGGTCGCCCGCGACGTCGATTTCGTTGAAGCTGACCCCTTTCGAGGACAGCAGGCGCTTGGCCATGAAGCAGAAGCCGCAGGTCGGCGTGGTGTAGAGTTCAACGGGTTTCATAGACGGTTCCTATTCAGTTGCCGCCAATCTAGGCATCCTTAACCGCGCGCGCCAGTGCCAGGGTGAAAACCTCCCTTGCGCCTGCGGCAAGGCAGGCCGCGGCGGCGGCGGTGAAACTGGCGCCCGAGGTCATCACGTCATCGACCAGCAGCACCGGCCGCCCTTTCATCCGCGCCACCCGCCGGGGGTGGGCGGCGATCCGGCCCGCCATGTTGGCAAAGCGTGCCTCGGCGCTCATCCCCTCCTGTGCGGGCGTGGCGCGGGGGCGGATCAGCAGATCGGGGCAATGCTCCAGCCCCGCGCCCCGCGCCACGCCCTCGGCCAGCAGCGCGGCCTGGTTGTAGCGCCGTCTCAGCAGCCGCCAGCGGTGCAGCGGCATCGGCGCGACCAGCAGGTCGGGGGCGAGGATCGGCCGGGCCGCCCGCAGCATCCAGCCCGCGGCCGGGCGCGCCAGGTCGGTCCGGTCGCCATGTTTCAGCGCCAGCGTCAGGCGCCGGGCGTTGTCACGATAGACCAGCGCCGCGCGCCCCCGCGCCCAGGGCCGGGGCCGGGCGAGGCAGTCGTCGCAATGGACGACGCCCTCGGCCTCCTCCCCCGGCAGGGGCGCGCCGCAGAGGTCGCAGACCAGCCCCGAAATGAACCATGTGTCGCGCCAGCACGGGCCGCAGAGCGCGAAATCGCTCTCGACCAGATCGCCGCAGGACACGCATTGCGGCGGAAAGACAAGGCGCAACGCCCTTTGCATTCGCTTCCGAGCCTTCTACATAGCCGGCCATGACCCAGCCGCCGCGCCTGACCGACCGCACCGCCCTGACCCGCAACCGCGCCCGCAGCCGCGGCGACGCGATGTTCCTGCAACACGCCGCGCGCGACGAGGTTCAGGAAAGACTGGAACTGGTTAACAGAACCTTTACGGCGCCTGCGGTGGTGACCGGCTTCCCCGAAATCTGGGCCTGGCCGGGCGCGAAAATCGTCGATGACGACGAGGTTCTGGATCTGGAGCAAGGCACGCATGACCTGGTGATCCACGCCCTCTGCCTGCACTGGGCGAACGATCCGGTGGGGCAACTGGTGCAATGCCGCCGGGCCTTGAGGCCCGACGGGCTGTTCCTGGCGGTCCTGTTCGGCGGGCGGACCCTGCATGAGCTGCGCGCGTCGCTGGCCGAGGCGGAAACGCGCCTTGCCGGGGGGCTCTCGCCGCGCGTCGCGCCGATGGGCGAGATCCGCGATCTCGGCGCGCTGCTGCAACGGGCGGGCTTCGCCCTGCCGGTGGCCGATGCCGCGCCCCTGACCGCGACCTACGAGACCGCGCTGCATCTGATGCACGAGTTGCGCGCGATGGGCGAGGGCAACGCGCTGGCCGGCCGCCACCGCCGCTTCGCCCCGCGCGCCCTGTTCGCCGAGGCCGCCCGCGTCTACGCCGAAACCTACGGCACGCCCGACGGGCGCATCCCCGCGACCTTCGAGATGATCGTGCTGACCGGCTGGGCGCCGGATGACAGCCAGCCCAAACCGCTGCGCCCCGGATCGGCCGCCGCGCGGCTGGCCGACGCGCTGAACACCGACGAGGCCCCCCTGCCCGACCCGGCGCGCCCGCGCCGCGATTGACCCATTGGCAAAACCGTCTATGTCCTGGGGGCAAGCCCGACCTGCCCAGGACATCACCGGAACGCCCCAGGACAAGAACGGAACGAAACATGCTGGATGACAAACACGGCCGGACCTTCGGCTTTTCCGAACAGCCCGGGGCCGTCTGCCCGGCGCACGCCCCCAAGGACCACCCGAAGATCCCGCCCGCCAGGATCGGCGTGCTGATCGCCAATCTCGGCACGCCGGACAATTACGACTACTGGTCGATGCGGCGTTACCTCGGCGAATTCCTGTCGGACAAGCGGGTGATCGACTACCCGTCGTGGAAATGGCAGCCGCTGTTGCAGCTGATCATCCTGACCAAGCGCCCCTTCAGCTCGGGCGCCGCCTACAAGTCGATCTGGAACGAGGACAAGGGCGAAAGCCCGCTGATGACCATCACCAAGGACCAGACCGCCGCCATCGCCGCCGAGATGCAGCAGAGCTTTGGCGACCGGGTCGTGGTCGATTTCTGCATGCGCTACGGCAACCCCTCGACCAAATCCAAGGTGCAGGAGATGATCGACAAGGGCTGCCAGAAGATCTTGTTCTTCCCGCTCTACCCGCACTATGCCGGCGCCACCTCGGCCACCGCGAACGACCAGTTCTTCCGCGCCCTGATGGAGCAGCCCTGGCAGCCCGCCGCGCGCACCGTCGCCCCCTATTTCGACGAACCCGCCTATATCGACGCGCTGGCCGGCTCGGTCGAGCGCGCCTACGCGGCGGCGGAGGAAAAGCCCGAGCTGCTGGTCGTCTCCTATCACGGCATGCCGCAGCGCTACCTGATGCAGGGCGATCCTTATCACTGCCAGTGCCAGAAGACGACGCGCCTGCTGAAGGAGCGGCTGGGCTGGGACGACAGCCAGATCGCCACCACCTTCCAGTCGGTCTTCGGCCCCGAGGAATGGCTGCGCCCCTACACCGTGGAGGAGGTCGCGCGGCTGGCCCGCGAGGAGGGCAAGAAACGCATCGCGGTGATCGCGCCGGCCTTCTCGGCCGATTGCATCGAGACGCTGGAGGAGATCAACGAGGAGATCCGCGAAAGCTTCGAACATGCCGGCGGCGAGCAGTTCACCTACATCCCCTGCCTCAATGACGAGGCGTCGCATGTCGCCGTGCTCAGCGACGTGATCCGCAACAACCTGAAGGGCTGGATCGGCTGACCGGCCAAGAAAAAAGGCGGTGGGAGACCCACCGCCTTTTCAGGAACTCATGCCTGCCGCGCCTTAGTTGGCGGCAACGGCTGCAACCATCACGACGAACAGCAGCGGAACCAGGATGCCGCCGTTCGAGGACGCGGAATCCTCGACGATGACTTCGGGCTCCATGACCGGCTCGGCCATGCCGCCGGCGAATGCGGTGGTGGCAGCCAGCGTCAGGGCGGCGGCGAGTGCGACTTTTTTCATTTTGATCTCCAGCAGCGGATGGGCGACGCGCGTACACCGGACGACACCCGAGTTTCGTTGTGCAGAGAATCCTTACGCCGTAAAAATCGCTCTTGGCAACAACTTTGCAGCGACGAACATCACATGTCCGTCAGAGGATCAGATCAGCAACACCTGCGTGCCGACACTGGTCAGGCCGAACAACTCCGCGATGTGCTCGTTGTAGAGTCCGATGCAGCCATTCGACGACCGGCGCCCGATCTTGCGCGTGTCGTGGGTGCCGTGGATCCGGTAATAGGTCCAGCTCAGATAGAGCGCATGGGTGCCCAGCGGGTTGTCGGGGCCGGGGCCGACGTAATCGGGCCATTCGGGGTTGCGCTCCTTCATCGAGGGGGTCGGACGCCATTCCGGCCCCTCGACCTTGCGCACGATCTCGGTGCGGCCGCGCCGGGTCAGATCCTCGGACAGCGGCACCGAGGTCGGGAACAGCTTGTAGACGGTCTCGTCCTCGGACCAGTAGTGCAGCGCCCGCGAGGTCGTGTCGACCAGGATCGCGCCGCCCTCCAGCGAGGCGAAATAGGGTTGCCACTGCAGCGACCGGAAGGACGAGATGTTGCGCCGCACCACCGGGTCGATGTCGGGCTCGAACTCGGGCGCGAAAGTGTCCTTCGATCCGCTCTGCGCCAGCGCGGGCGTCGCCAGCCCGCCCAGCGCGGCGGCGGCGCTCCCGGCCAGAAAACGGCGACGGTTCGGGGATGCAAAAGGCCCAGATGTCATGTCGATCTCCGCTCAAAGCCTGTCTTTTCGCGTCGATATTATGACCGCGGGGCCGCAGTCGCAATTCAATCACGCTTGATTGAGCGGATTTCGCCCCCTGGCGTTTGAAATGCAACGCGCCGCGCGGTAATGAGACCCGGCAACTCCGGGGATCTGTTTTCATGATGCGTCTCGTTCTGCTTCTCGTCGCCGCGCTTCCGCTGGGTCTGGCCGGCTGCATGACCACCGAGCCGACGGTCGGCGCGGATGGCAAGCCGCTGCCGCAAGTCTACCACCTGAAACCGAATTCCGAGACGCAGGTGCAATACCGCATGCTGGATGCGGTCAACGCCCTGCGCCGCGCCAACGGTGTTGGCGCGCTGCAACTGAATGCCGAGCTGAACGCCGCCGCGGCCACGCATTCGCGCGACATGTCGCTGCAGAACCGTCCCTGGCATTTCGGCTCGGACGGCTCCTCGCCGCTCGACCGGGTGCGCCGCGCAGGCTACCAGGGCATCATGCTGGGCGAAAACATTTCGGAGACCTTCGAGACCGAGCTGGAAACCCTCGCCGCCTGGATGGAACTGAAGGACACCCGCGACGTGATCCTCGCCGCCGGCGCCACCGACATGGGCTTCGCCTTCTTCCAGGAGCCGAACGGCAAGATCTGGTGGACCATGGTCACCGGCGGCCCGGGCCGCGACCCCGATCCCACCATCGCCGCAGCCGAAACCGGCTTCTAGGGCAGGATGTCGATCACGGTTCCGTCCTGGACCATGGCGTAGATCGCCTCCATGTCCGGGTTCGACACCGAGATGCAGCCCGCCGTCCAGTCGCGCCCGTCCATCCGGCCCGGCGACTCGCCGTGGATGAAGATATCGCCGCCGGGATCCTCGCCCAGCCTGCGCGCCTCCGCCATGTCGCGCGCATTGGGATAGGAGATCCCCAGCGACAGGTAGAACTGGCTCTCGGGGTTGCGCCGGTCGATGTAATAGCGCCCCTCGGGCGTCTTGCCGTCGCCCAGGACCTTCTTGTCGCCCTCCGGCGCGAAGCCCAGCCCGATCGGGTATTGGCGCAGCACCTGCCGACCGCTCATCAGATAGATCCGGCGCCGTTTCTTGGCGACGATGACCTGCGTCACCTGCGGCCCGCGATAGCTGCTGGTACTGACGTAATTCGAGGATTGCTGGCTGCCCGCGCAACCGGCCGTCAACAGGGCTGCCCCGCCCAGGATGGCCCCACGTCTGCTCAACATGGTGAACCTGCCTACACTGTCCATATTCTTTTTCTGAATAACAATTTTATCACAGCGCCCCGGGCGACGCCAGACATCGGCTAACATGGTTAAGGGCGGCCAAACCGCGCGGCAAGCTCCACATGGGGCGACCAGCGGAACTGATCGACGACCTGAACCCAGTCCAGCGCGAAGCCCGCCTGCACCAGCGCCCGCGCGTCGCGGGCGAAGGTCACCGGGTTGCACGAAACCATCGCCACCACCGGCACATTCGAGGCCGCGATCTGCGCCACCTGCGCCTCGGCCCCGGCGCGCGGCGGGTCGATGACCAGCGCGTCGTAGCGCGACAGCTCGTCGGGCATCAGCGGGCGGCGGAACAGATCGCGGGTCTCGGTGGTGACGCGCCGCAGCCCCTCGGCCCGGCGCCATCCCTGGTCGAGTGCGGCCAGCAGCGCGGCCTCGCCCTCCACCGCGTGGATCTCCGCCTGCTCGGCCAACGGCAGGGCGAAGGTGCCGCAGCCGGCGAAGAGGTCGGCCATGCGTTTCGCCCCGCCCGCGGCCTCGCGCACCGCGCCGACCAGCGCCCCCTCGCCCTCGGCCGTGGCCTGAAGGAAGGCGCCGGGCGGCGGGCTGACCAGCGCCCGGCCCATCCGCTGCACCGGCGCGCGGCGCTCGGCCAGCAGCTCGCCGTTCCAGCTCAGCCGGGCCAGGTCATGCGCCCCCGCCAGCGCGCCGAGCGCGGCGAACAGCGCCGCATCCATCGGCTTGGCCCCGGTCACGGCCACGTCCACCCCCGCCTCCGACAGCGTCAGGGCAAGGTCCAGCGCGCCCTTGCGGCTGGCACCCAGCGAGGTGATCTCCTCCAGCGCGGGCAGGCAGGCCATCAGGCCCGGGTGCAGCAGCCGGCACTCCGGCACCGGCACCACCGTGTCCGAGGCCCGCGCGTGGGACCCCACGATCACGCCCTTCTTGGTGCGCTTGCCCGCCAGCGTGGCGCGGCGGCGCGAGCGCGCGGGCGAGGTGGCGATGGGGCGCATTTCCGCCTCCAGCCCCTGCGCGGCCAGCGCGGCGCGCACCACGGCCACCTTCCAGTCGGCGACGAATGCGTCCGAGGCGTGCTGCAGCGCGCAGCCGCCGCAGCTTTTGAAATGCGGACAGGGCGGGCGGACGCGATCGGCCGAAGGCGTCGCGATCCGCACCGCGCCGCTCGCCTCGTCGATCTCCACCTCTTCGCCCGGCAGGGTCAGCGGCACATAGACCGGCCCCGGCCCCACGCCGTCGCCCCGGTGGCCCAGCCGTTCGATCGTCACCTTCATTCCGCCGCCTCGTCCGCCTTGAGAAACCCGCCCGACTGCCGCCGCCAGTAGCGCGCATAAAGGCCGTCGCGCTCCAGTAACGCGTCATGGGTGCCCTGTTCAACGATCCGTCCGCTGTCCAGCACCACGATCCGGTCCATCTCCGACAGCGTCGACAGGCGATGCGCGATGGCCAGCACCGTCTTGCCCTCCATCACCCGGTGCAGCGCCGCCTGGATCGCGGCCTCGACCTCCGAATCCAGCGCCGAGGTCGCCTCGTCCAGGACCAGGATCGGCGCGTCCTTGAGAAAGGCGCGGGCCAGCGCGATGCGCTGGCGCTGTCCGCCCGACAGCTTGACCCCGCGCTCGCCCAGATACGCGTCATAGCCGGTCCGGCCCATGTGGTCGCGCAGGCCGAGGATGAACTCATGCGCCTCGGCCCGTTTCGCGGCCTCGACGATCTCCGCCTCGCTGGCACCGGGGCGGCCATAGAGGATGTTGTCGCGGGCCGAGCGGTTGAACATCGCGGTTTCCTGCGTGACCATGGCGATCTGCCGGCGCAGGCTTTCCTGCGTCACGTCGCGCACATCCTGCCCGTCGACCAGAATCCGGCCCTTTTCGCTGTCATACAGACGCAGGAGCAGCGCCACGAGGGTCGATTTCCCTGCCCCCGAAGCACCGACGATCCCCAGTTTCTCGCCCGGTTTCACGGTCAGGGTGATCCCCTCGATCCCGCCCGTGCGGCGGCCATAGGCGAAGCTGACGCCGTCGAAAACGATCTCCCCCGCCCCGCGCGACAGATCCGCCGCGCCGGGGCTGTCGGGCAGGGCGTGGGGCACGCTGAGGGTGCGCATTCCGTCCTCGACCTCGCCGACGCTGGCATAGAGCCCCATCAGCGCGAAGCTGACCCAGCCGGTCATCTGCGCGATGCGGATCGCGATGGAGCCGGCGGCGGCGATGTCGCCGGCGCTCGCCTGGCCGAGGCTCCACAGCCACAGCGTGCCGCCGATCAGAACCACGGGCAGGATCCCCGCCATCGCCATCAGCGCCAGGCGGAAGGCCGAGGCCAGTGCGCCGAAGGACAGCGCGGTCTGGCGGAACCCCTCCATCGCGCCCAGCGCGGCGCGGTCTTCATGCGCGGCATGCGCGAACAGCTTGACCGTCTTGATGTTGGTGATCGTGTCCACCACCTGCCCCGAGACCATCGCCCGCGCCCCGGCCCGCCGCGCCGCGCGCAGGCGCACCCGCGGCAGGAACCAGCGGATCAGCGCCATATACCCCGCCAGCCAGACCACGAGGGCCAGCGCCATGCGCCCGTCGATCGCGGTCAGGAGCAGCGCCGAGCCGACCAGCGAGGCCAGCGCAAAGGCCACGACGTTGATCGTCTCTGCGGTCACCTCGGTCACCGCGCGGGCGGTCTGCATCTGCTTTTGCGCGATGCGGCCCGCGAAATCGTCGTCGAAAAAGGTCACCGCCTGCCCCATCGTCCAGCGATGCAGCCGCGACAGCACCAGCGGCATGACATTGGGCTGCACCACCAGCGCGTTGGCCGCGGCGCTCAGCCCGAACAGGATCGGCCGCGCGATCAGGAAGAACGCGGCGAAGCCCAGCAGAAGCGGCCAGTGCTGGCTGAACAGCTGCTGCGGGCCCGCCGCCAGCGCGGTGTCGATCACCGCGCCCAGCAGCAGCGCGGTCAGCACCTCGGCGCTGCCCCCCAGCGCCGAGGTGGCGGCGGCCAGCCCCAGCATCGGCCAGGCCCCCGACAGGCACCAGCCGAAGAACGCGCCTAGCCGGCGCGGCGGCGGTCCGTCCGCGGGGCGGAAGGCGTCGATCCAGTCGCCCGGCCTCATGCCGCCACCGCTGGGCGCGGGGCGCGAGAACGTGCGGGAAATTCCAGGAGGCGATGCATGGCGCGGCTTTCACGGGGGCTACCCCCGGGATATAGCCGCGATCAGCTCACAGGAAAACCATCCCCGCCGACAGCGCCAGCGCGCCCGCCATCCCCAGCATGAACATGGACCACGCCCGCGGATGCTGCAGCAGATAGCTCAGCAGCGATCCGGCGAAGCTCCAGAACAGGCAGACGAAGAGGTTGATCCCGGAAAACGCGCCGGCCAGCCGCGCCGCCTCGCCCCAGGGCGGCAGCCCCGCGGCGTAGCCCGAGGCCGCGGCCAGCGCGATCGCCCAGACCTTGGGGTTGACCCATTGGAACAGCGCCGCCTCGATCAGGGTGAAGGGCCGCGCCCGCGCCGCGGCCTCGGGCGCGCGCGCCGAGGTGGCCAGCTTCCACGCCATCCACAGGATCCAGCCTGCCGCCAGCCCCTTCAGCAGCAGCGTCAGCCCCGGCTGCGCCAGCAAGAGCGCCCCGATCCCCACGCCCGTCACCGCCGCGATCACCCCGACCCCGATCGCCACCCCCGCCACATGCGGCAGCGTGCGCCGGAACCCGAACCGCGCGCCCGAGGCCGTCAGGAGGATCACGTTCGGCCCGGGCGAGAACAGCCCGGCAAGCACAAAGGCGTAAAGCGGGTCGAGAAGGTTCATAGAACGAGCAGCACCACGCAGCCCGCGATCAGCGCGCCCATCGCGCGGTTGAACCAGCGCATCCGGCCCTCGGTCGTCAGCCACCGGGTGATCGCGGCCCCGGCGATGGCCCAGCTCGAGGCCGAGGTCAGGCCGACACAGATGAACATCCCCGCCACGGTCAGCGCCGAGACCAGCGGCGCCGCGCCGCTGACGAATTGCGAGGTGATCGCCACGGCCATGGTCCAGGCCTTGGGGTTGATCCACTGGAAGGCCGCCGCCTCGACGAAGGTGAACGGGCGCGGCCGGCCGGAAACAGAGCCTAATCCGCCCGAAACCGCCACTTTCCACGCCACCCACAGCAGGATCAGCGCCCCGCCCCAGCGCAGCGTCTCGCGCAGCAGCTCGCTCTGCCGGAAGACCCCGGCGAGGAAGAAACCGACGATGAAGATCATCAGCGGAAAGCCCAGCCCGATGCCCAGGATATGCGGCACGCTGCGGCGCAGACCGAAATGCGCGCCGGAATTGGCCACCAGCACGTTGTTCGGACCGGGCGTGAAGGCCGTGGTGACGGCCAGGATGAAAAGCGTCAGAAGGCTGTCCAGCGCCATCGCCTACCCCAGCAGTTGCGATTTGGTGAGCGCGAAGCCCGAGGCGACCCAGCGCGCCTCCAGTTCCTTCATCCGCGCGCCCAGCGCCGGGCCCTCGAGCCCCGGCATCAGGTCGGCGGCGCGCAGCGGAAAGACCTGCGCCGCGCCATGGGCGATCTGCACGCGCCAGCCCTGCGGCAGCGGCGTCTCGAACAGGGCCGCGCGCAGCAGCAGCAGGTCGCGCGCCGCCTCTTCGCCCAGGAGGTAGCCCAGCGCGGCAGGACCTTCGCCGCCGCCCAGCCCGTCGCGCAGGGTGGCGACCCGGCGCGCCTCGGCACGGCTCAGGCGCAGATGGCCCGCCGGATCCTCGCCGCCCAGCAGCGCCAGCCGCCGTATGCCGTCGGGCGCGACGCCCTCGTCGCGCTCCAGATGCACCAGCACCGGCAGGGCGCGGGCGTCGGCGCCGGGCAGGACATGGGCCAGAACGCCCGCCTGCGCCATCGCCGCCACCGCCGGCGCGGGGTCGGGCGCGGAGAGCAGTTTTTTCAGCTCGGCCCCGATGCGTTCCTTCGAAAGCGTCTCTAACCCGGCGGAAAACGCCGCGCAGGCGGCCAGCCCATCGGGGTCGAGCCCGCCCTCGGGGTCGCCATACCAGGCATGGAACCGAAAGAAGCGCAGGATGCGCAGGTAGTCTTCCTTGATCCGCTCCTCCGCATCGTCGATGAACCGCACCCGCCGCGCCCTCAGGTCGGCAAGCCCGCCCAGCGGATCGACGATCTCGCCCCCGGGCGTGGCGTAAAGCGCGTTCATGGTGAAGTCGCGCCGATGCGCGTCTTCCTCGGCGCTGTCGGCATAGGCGACCACGGCATGGCGGCCGAAGGTCTCCACGTCGCGGCGGAAGGTGGTGACCTCATGCGGGACATGGCCCGAGACCACGGTGACCGTGCCATGCTCGATGCCGGTGGGCACGGGTTTCAGCCCCGCCGCCTCGGCCAGTTCGATCACGCGCTCCGGCCGCGCGTCGGTCGAGATGTCGATATCGTTGACCTCGGCACCCAGCAGCGCGTTGCGCACGCAGCCACCCACGAACAGCGCCTGATACCCCGCCGCGGTCAGCGCGGCGCAGACGGCCTGCGTCTCGGGGGCGGTTATCCAGGGCTCGGTCAGGCGCATCAGGCGGCGATCCTTCCGGCCAGCCCGCGCAGGATGCGCGCGGTCGCGCCCCAGATGTAATAGGGGCCGTAGGGAACGGTGTAGTAATAGCGCCGCTGCCGCCGCCAATAGCGCCACTGAACGATGAATTGCGCCGGATCGGTGACATGTTCGAAGGGCACGGTGAACACCTCGTCCACCTCGCCCGCCTCCGGCACGGGGGTGAAGGGCGCGGTGACATGGGCGAGAACCGGCGTGACGGTGAAGCCGGTCACCGTCTCATGCGCCGGCAGGGTGCCGAGGATCTCGACATGGGCTTCCGGCAGGCCGATCTCCTCGCGCGCCTCGCGCAGCGCGGCGCCGATGGGGCCGTCATCGCCCGCGTCCTGCTTGCCTCCCGGAAAGGCGATCTGGCCGGGGTGATGCTTCAGCCGCGATGAGCGCTTGGTCAGGATCAGCGCACCGCCCTGCGGTGTGCTCTGCACCGCGACCAGCACCGCCGCCGGGGTCAGGACGCGCCCCTCCGGCAGCATCGTGCCGGGATTGAGGTCGTAATCCGAGGACGCGCCGCCGGTTTCGGACAGCGCGCGCCGCAGCAGGGCGATGGGATCACTCCCCGTCACCCGGCGCCTCCTCGGCCTCGAAGCCGACGGTTTTCGGGTCGAGTTCGTAATGCGCGCCGCAGAACTGGCAGTCGGCGGTCACGATCCCCTCATCGGTGGTCATATGGGCGATGTCCTTGGCCGAGTAGATCGACAGGCTCTGGCGCACGCGGTCCTCGGAGCAGGTGCATCCGAATTTCACCGACTGCGCATCGAAGACCCGCGGGATCTCCTCGTGGAACAGGCGCAGCAGCAGCTCGGTCGGCTGCACCTGCGGGCCGACCAGCTCCAGCTCCTCGACGGTGTCGAGCAGGGTGTTGGCGCGGGTCCAGTTCTCGGCCTCGTCACCGTCCAGGATATCCTCGGCCCGCAACAGCCCGCCCTCGCCCGAGCCGCCGCCCTGCGCCGCGAAGGGCGAGGCCTCGGGCATCTGCTGCAGCATCACGCCACCGCCGCGCCAGCGTTCCCCCTGCCCCGGCAGGATCGAGCGTCCGAAACTCAGCGCGAACCGCGTCGGCAATTGCTCGGACTGGGCGAAATAGCCCTCGGCGCAGGCGGCGAGAGAGCCGCCGGCGATCGGCGTGATCCCCTGGTAGGGCACCATGCCCTTGCCTTGGTCGATCAGGATGGCGAAATAGCCCTTGCCGATCTGGCTGAACGGGTCGGCGCCCGCCTCAAGACGTTCGCGGTCGAAGCTGGCATAGGCGCGGATGCGCGCGGGCGCGCCGTCCTCGACGGGGGCGTAGTAATCGGTGGCGATCAGACGCGCCGGGCCGTCGCCGCGGATCTGCAGCGACAGTTTCCAGCGCAGCTTGATGGTCTGGCCGATCAGCGCCGTCAGCAGCGCCGCCTCGGCCACCAATGCCTCGATCGGGGCGGGGTAGTCGTGCTGGGCCAGCACCTCGTCCAGCACGCCATCCAGCCGGGCGACCCGGCCGCGGATGTCGCTGCGGTCAAGCTGGAAGGGCAGGACGGTGTCGTCCCAGGCAATTCGTGATCCGAGTGTCATGGGGTTCCTTTACGCGTTACGCGTTGGCATACCGCGACTATATAGGCGGGGCAACCGGCACACCAAGGGGACGGGCATGATCAGGAGATTTGGCGAAGCGGCGCAGGCGGGGCGGCGATATGTGCTGCGGCCCGGGGCCTATGCGATGATCGCGCGGGGCGGATCGCTGCTGCTCACCCACCAGGCCGAGCCCCTCCCCGAGATCCAGCTGCCCGGCGGCGGCATCGACCCCGGCGAGTCGCCGCTGGCCGCGCTGCACCGCGAGGTGTTCGAGGAAACCGGCTGGCGCATCGCGCCGCTGCGCCGGCTGGGCGCCTTCCGCCGCTTCACCTACATGCCCGAATACGACATCTGGGCGGAAAAGCTGTGCCATATCTACCTCGCCCGCCCCGTCCGCCCGCTGGGCGCACCGAGCGAGCCGGGCCACAGCGCCCTGTGGATGACGGCCGAGGAGGCGGCGCATCGCTTGGGGAATTCCGGCGACCGGCATTTCGTGCAACGCCAGCTGGGCTGGGTGCGCTAGATCACGAACTGCGCCAGCAGCTCGTCCTCGGTGATGTCCTTGTAGACGAAGCCGGCGGCATCGAGCTTGGCCAGCAGCGTCTCGAAATTCGCCGCTTGCCGGGTCTCGATCCCGATCAGGACCGAGCCGAAGTTCCGCGCCGATTTCTTGAGGTATTCGAAGCGGGCGATGTCGTCCTCCGGCCCCAGCATCTCAAGGAAATCGCGCAGCGCGCCGGGGCGCTGCGGCAGGCGCAGGATGAAGTATTTCTTCACCCCCCTGTACCGCAGCGCGCGTTCCTTGACCTCCGGCAGGCGCTCGAAATCGAAATTCCCGCCCGAGGTCACGCAGACCACGGTCTTGCCCCGGATCTCGTCGGCCAGCACCGGCAGCACATCGACCGCCAGCGCGCCCGCGGGCTCCAGCACGATGCCCTCGACGTTCAGCATCTCCAGGATGGTGACGCAGATCCGGTCCTCGGGGGCCAGCAGCACGTCTTCGGGCGCGATCCCCTTCAGCGCGGCAAAGGTGCGCGCGCCGATCCGCGCCACCGCCGCGCCATCGACGAAGGTGTCCACCTTCTTCAGCGTCACCGGCTCCCCCACCGCCACCGCCGCGGTGAGCGAGGCACCGCCGGCCGGCTCCACGAATTTCAGCGCGGTCTGCGGCGCGGCCTCGGCCAGATAGCCGCGCATCCCCGCCGACAGCCCGCCGCCGCCCACCGGCACGATCACCAGATCGGGGGCGTGGCCCAGCTCCTCCAGCATCTCGACCGCAACCGAGGCCTGCCCTTCGATCACGTCCGGGTCGTCGAAGGGCGCCAGGAAATGCGCGCCCACTTCGGCGCAATAGGCTTGCGCCGAGGCCAGCGTGTCGTCGAAATAGTCTCCGGTCAGCCGGATCTCGACATTCTCGCCGCCGAAGGTGCGGGTCTTGTCGATCTTCTGCTGCGGCGTGGTCACCGGCATGAAGATCACCCCGCGCACCCCGAAATGCCGACAGACAAAGGCCACGCCCTGCGCGTGATTGCCGGCGCTGGCGCAGACGAAGACCTTCTGATCCGGCCTTTCGGCCAGCACCTTTCGCATGGCGTTGAACGCCCCCCTGATCTTGTAGGAGCGCACCGGGCTCAGATCCTCGCGCTTCAGCCAGATCTCGGCGCCGAAGCGCGCCGAAAGATGATCGTTGCGTTGCAGGGGCGTCGGCGGAAACAAGCCGCGCATCGCCATTTCGGCACGCCGTGCTTTTTCGGAAAAATCACTCATTCTATGTTCCTGTCGCGAATGACGGATCGAGACAAGGGGCTATTCGTCGCGACGCCCGCCCCAAGATCGCCCCGTTTCAGCCACATTCTTTTCCGAGACAGCGGAAAACCCACAAGGACAGGTTTGGAATACCCATGAAACACCCCCTCAAGACAATCGCCGGCGCAACGATCCTTGTCGCGCTGACCCTCGGCCCGGTCGCCACGGGCAGCCTGATCCTGACCGCAGACGCCGCCTTCGCCAAAGAGGGCAACGGCGGCGGAAACGGCGGGGACCGAGGCGGCGACCGCAGCGACCGCGGCAACGGCGGCAGGAGCGACCGGGGCAAGGACGACACCGCCCGCGGAAATGCCGGCGGCCGCGGGACGGGCGCGACCAACACGGGCGGCGGGCTGCTCGAACGCATTTTCCCCGGCGCGGCGAACGGATCCAAACCGGCTCAGCCCGTGCGCACGGCATCGCGCAGCGCCGTCGAAACCTCGCCCACGCCCCCGGCGCGGCCCGGGGCCGGTCGCGGCGCGCTGGCCTCGGAACTGAAAGGTCTGAACGCGGCCCACGCCAGCCCCCAGGCCCTGGCCAATGCCAGCCCAGACAGCCAGGTTGGGCGGATCGCGGCCTACCGCGACGCCATCCTCGCCGAGGAAACGGCCCGCCAGGATCTCGAACTCGCGGACCAGAACCTTGCCGACGCCCGGGACGCACTGGCAACGCTGCAATCCGAATACAGCGGACGCAGCGCGGCGGACATCCAGCAAGAGCTGGACGCGGCCCTCGCCGCGCAGACCGTGGACCAGGACGCGGTCGATGCGCTTGAGGCCGAACTGGCCGAGGCCGAGGCGCATGAGGCCGATGTCGCCGCGCTGGAATCCGACATCGCCGGCTATGAGACCGAGATTTCCGATCTCGAGACCGCGATCGCGGAGGCTCCGCAGATCCAACAGGATGCCCTGACCGCCGCCGCCAACGGCCGCACGCTCTCCCCCGAGGCGCTGGCCGAACTGCACCGCCTCCTGGGGCTCGAGGCGCCGGACGCCGACGCCGGGGCCGACACGGCCGACGCCGGATCCGGCGAAACCGGCACCACGGCCACCAACTGACCGGATCGCCGGCCGGGGCGTCCTTCGGGCCGCGCCCCGGCTGCCCCGCGCCGGGGCTTCCTCTTGCCCGTCCCCCAAAAAACCAATAAACGCCCGGGAAACCAACTCTGATCTCGAGGCTAATCGCATGTCTGCCCCTAAGAAAGTCGTCCTGGCCTATTCCGGTGGTCTCGACACGTCGATCATCCTGAAATGGCTGCAAACCGAATATGGCTGCGAGGTGGTGACCTTCACCGCCGATCTCGGCCAGGGGGAGGAGCTGGAGCCCGCCCGCCAAAAGGCCGAGATGCTGGGGATCGACCCCGCGAACATCTTCATCGAGGACCTGCGCGAGGAATTCGTGCGCGACTTCGTCTTCCCGATGTTCCGCGCCAATGCCCAGTATGAGGGGCTCTACCTGCTGGGCACCTCGATCGCGCGCCCGCTGATCTCCAAGCGCCTGATCGAGATCGCCGCCGAAACCGGCGCCGATGCCGTCGCCCACGGCGCCACCGGCAAGGGTAACGACCAGGTCCGCTTCGAACTGGCGGCTTACGCGCTGAACCCCGACATCAAGGTCATCGCCCCCTGGCGCGAATGGGACCTGACCTCGCGCACCCGGCTGCTGGACTTCGCCGAAAAGAACCAGATCCCGATCGCCAAGGACAAGCGCGGCGAGGCGCCGTTCTCGGTCGATGCGAACCTTCTGCACACCTCGTCGGAGGGCAAGGTGCTGGAAAACCCGGCGCAGGACGCGCCCGATTACGTCTACCAGCGCACCGTGAACCCCGAGGACGCCCCCAACGAGCCCGAATTCGTCGAGATCGGCTTCGAGAAGGGCGACGCCGTCTCCGTCAACGGCGAGGCGCTCAGCCCCGCCGCCCTGCTGACCCGGCTGAACGAACTCGGCGGCAAGCACGGCATCGGCCGGCTCGACCTGGTCGAGGGCCGCTTCGTCGGAATGAAGTCGCGCGGCATCTACGAGACCCCGGGCGGCACCATCCTGCTTGAGGCCCATCGCGGCATCGAACAGATCACGCTCGACCGCGGCGCGGCCCACCTGAAGGACCAGCTCATGCCGCAATACGCCGAGCTGATCTACAACGGCTTCTGGTTCTCCCCTGAGCGCGAGATGCTGCAGGCCGCCATCGACAAGTCGCAGGAACATGTCACCGGCACCGTCCGGCTGAAGCTCTACAAGGGCCTCGCCCGCACCGTCGGCCGCTGGTCCGAGCACAGCCTCTATTCCGAGGAACACGTCACCTTCGAAGACGACGCCGGCGCCTACGACCAGAAGGACGCGGCGGGCTTCATCAAGCTCAACGCCCTGCGCCTGCGCCTCATCGCCATGCGCAACCGCCGCGTCGGCTGAGCCGCCCCCGAACATCGCCAAACGCCCCCCGCGCGGGGGCGTTTTTCGTTCTGTCCCCCTCGCGCACCCGGCCCCCTTTCTTCTGGCCGCAAATATCCTGGGGTGAATGCGCCGCAGGCGCAGAGGGGCAAAGCCCCTTCCCCCTCCCCTTTACCGAAGGGGAATGTTTCACCGGCTTCAGGCCTTCGTGACATCACGGGCTTGTAACTTCCGCGCACGGCGCGGACGGGCCTAGGCTGTAGGCGTCCCGAAAACGGAGCCCCGCCATGTCCCGCGCCCTGCAAGATTTCAAATCCCTCGCACTTCTGCTCGCGATCCTCGTGGCCTATGTCACCCATTGCACGGCCGCCGGCGCCGCCACGCTGGAAAAGGCCGTGGTCGCAGGCGGCTGTTTCTGGTGCGTCGAGGCCGATTTCGAAAAGGTCGAGGGCGTGGCCGGGGTGGTGTCGGGCTTCACCGGCGGCACGGTGAAAAACCCGACCTACAAGCAGGTGGTGCGCGGCGGCACCGGCCATTACGAGGCGGTGGAAATCTCCTATGACCCCGACCGGATCAGCTACGCGCAGCTGATGCGCCTGTTCCTGCGTTCGGTCGACGTGACCGATGCCGGCGGGCAGTTCTGCGACCGGGGCGACAGCTACCGCACCGCGATTTTCGTCTCTGATCCGGCTGAAAAGGCCGCAGCCGAGGCGGCCGTGGCCGAGGCCGAGCAGGCGCTGGGGCGCAAGGTCGTCACCCCGATCCTGCCCGCCGGGCCCTTCTACAACGCCGAGGAGTATCACCAGGATTACTACCGGAGCGACGAGCGCATCCTCACCCGCTTCGGCGTCAAGACCAAGGCCGAGGCCTACAAGCGTTACCGCAAGGCCTGCGGACGCGATGCGCGGGTGCGCGCGCTCTGGGGCGATGCGGCCGCCTTTTCCGGGTCCTGATCAGGCCCCGGCGAGGAAGGCCAGAACCTCGTCGCGCGCGGGCATGGCCTGCGCGGTGCCCGGCCGCGTGACCTGGATCGCGGCGGCCGCGGCGGCATAGCGCAGCGCCTCCTGCCGCCCCGCGCCGCGGTCGAGTGCGGCCACCAGCGAACCGACGAAGCAATCGCCGGCCCCGGTGGTGTCCGCGGGGGTGACGGGAAAGGCCGGAACAGTCACTGTTTCACCGCAATCCGCGATCCATTCGGCGCCCCCGGCGCCGTGGGTCACGATCAGGTCCGGCCCCGTCACCGCGCCCAGCGCGGCGCGCAGCTGCGCGGCCTCCACGGCGTTGACCGCCAGCAGCGACAGATGCGGCAGCACCGCCCGCACCGCCTCGACCGAGAAGGGCGCAGCGGAATAGACCACGCGCACCCCCGTCCCCGCGCGATCTTCGCAGCCTCGGCCTGGTGCGAGGTTTCGTTCTGCAGAAGCAGGCTGTCGCCGGGGCCGGCGGCCCGAAGCGCGCGAGCGATCGCGGCCTCCGACTGGACCCAATTCGCCCCGGCGAACAGAAGAATGGCGTTCTCGCCCGCCGCATCGACCGAAATGATGGCATGGCCCGTGGGGTGGTCCACCTCGGCCACATGGGTCACGTCCACCCCGTAAGAGGCGAGTTCTGCTACCGCCCAGCGCCCGTCGGCCCCCACCGCCCCGATATGGCGCACCTCCGCCCCGGCCAGCGCGGCGGCGACCGACTGGTTGGCGCCCTTGCCGCCCAGCATGGTGCTCAGCGCCTGGGCGGCCAGCGTCTCCCCCGGCGCGGGCAGATGCGGCACGGAATAGACGTGATCCACATTGACCGAACCGAAGGAGAAGACCGTCATCAGCCCACCTTGCAGGCCGCCAGCAGCGCCATGTTGGTGATGTCGTTCACGGTCGAGCCGGTGGAGCAGATCTGGATCGGCTTGTTCACGCCCGACAGGATCGGGCCGATCACCGTGGCGCCCGCCATCTCCTGCATCAGCTTGACCGAGATCGAGGCCGAGTGTCGCGCCGGCACCACCAGCACGTTGGCCGGGCCCGACAACCGCGAGAACGGGTATTTCGCCATCGCCTCCATGTTCAGCGCCACGTCCACGGTCATCTCGCCCTCATATTCGAAATCGACGCCGCGGCGGTCCAGAACCTGGGGGGCGAGATGCATCTTGATCGCGCGCTCGCTGACCGGGTAGCCGAAGGTGGAGAAGCTGACGAAGGCCACGCGCGGCTCCAGCCCGAGGCTGCGGGCGACGCCGGCGGCGCGCTCGGCGATATTGGCGAGATCCTCCTCGTCGGGCCATTCATGCACCAGGGTGTCGGCGATCAGCACGATCCGCCCCTTGTGCAGCAGCGCGGTCACGCCGACCGCGCCATCCGCCGCCGAGGCGTCGAAGACGTGGTTGATCAGTTCCAGCACCTGCGCCGACTTGCGCGTGGCGCCGGTGATCATGCCGTCGCCGTGGCCATGCGCCAGCATCAGCGAGGCGAAGACATGGCGGTCGCGCGCCGACAGGCGATGCGCGTCCTGCATGTCGAAGCCCTTGCGCTGAAGCCGCTTGTAGAGGAAATCGCGATAGGTATCGAGGTGGCGGGTATTGGCGGCGTTCACCACCTCCAACTCGCGGTAGGCATCGCCGAGGCCCACCGATGCCAGCTTTTCCTTCACATCCGCCTCGCGGCCCACGACCAGTGCCTTGCCGTAGCCCGCGCGCTGATAGCTGACCGCGGCGCGCAGCACGCGCACGTCGTCGCCCTCGGCAAAGATCATGCGCGCCTGCGCCGCCTTGGCCCGCGCCGAGATCGAGCTGAGCACCGATGCGGTGGGGTCCATCCGCGCCTGCAGGTCCTGCACATAACGGTCCATATCCACGATCGGGCGGCGGGCGACGCCGGTATCCATGCCCGCGCGCGCCACCGCCGGCGGGATCCGGTAGATCAGCCGCGGGTCGAAGGGCGTGGGGATGATGTAGTCGCGGCCGAAGCTGAGCTTCTGGCCATAGGCCATGGCCACCTCGTCGGGCACATCCTCGCGTGCAAGCTCGGCCAGCGCCTCGGCGCAGGCGATCTTCATCTCGTCATTGATGGCGCGGGCATGGATATCCAGCGCGCCGCGGAAGAGATAGGGAAAGCCGAGGACGTTGTTGACCTGGTTGGGATAGTCGCTGCGCCCGGTGGCGACGATCGCGTCGGCGCGCACGGCGTGGGCCTCTTCCGGGGTGATCTCCGGGTCGGGGTTGGCCATGGCGAAAATCACGGGGTTGTCGGCCATCGAGGCGACCATCTCGGGCGTCACCGCACCCTTGGCGGAGACGCCGAGGAACACGTCGGCCCCCTCCATCGCCTCTTCGAGCGTGCGCAGGCTGGTATTCGCGGCGTGGGCCGATTTCCACTGGTTCATTCCCTCGGTGCGGCCCTGGTAGATCACGCCCTTGGTGTCGCAGACGATGCAATTGTCATGCCGGGCGCCCATCGCCTTCAGCAACTCGATGCTGGCAATGCCCGCGGCACCCGCACCGTTCAGCACGATGCGGCAGTCCTCGATCTTCTTGCCAGACAGATGCAGCGCGTTGATCAGGCCCGCGGCGCAGATCACGGCGGTGCCATGCTGGTCGTCGTGGAAGACGGGGATGTCCATCTCTTCCTTGAGGCGCTGCTCGATGATGAAACATTCCGGCGCCTTGATATCCTCAAGGTTGATGCCGCCGAAGGTCGGCCCCATCAGCCGGACCGCCTTGATGATCTCTTCCGGGTCCTCGGTGTCGAGCTCGATGTCGATGGCGTTGACGTCGGCGAAGCGCTTGAACAGCACCGCCTTGCCTTCCATCACCGGCTTCGAGGCCAGCGCGCCGAGATTGCCCATGCCCAGGATCGCCGTGCCGTTCGAAACCACGGCCACCAGGTTGCCCTTGTTGGTGTAGTCATAGGCGGTTTCCGGCGCGTCGGCGATGGCCTGCACCGGCACGGCCACGCCCGGGCTGTAGGCCAGCGACAGGTCGCGCTGGGTCGTCATCGGAACCGATGGCGTGATGTCGAATTTTCCCGGGTGCGGCTCCAGGTGATAGGCCAGCGCCTCTTCGGGGGTGTATTTGCTCTTGTTGGACATCTTTGTGCGGTCTCCTCCGTTCCGACCCATGCGTCATAGCGTCCCGGACGGGCGGCCTCAACAAAAGATGGAAAACCGGCTTTCGCTGGAATCGCGCGGTTTGTAAGGTCCAGACGCTGCAACCCGGGGGATGATCGTGAGCGACGGCAATGTCACGCCGATGATGGCGCAATATCTGGAGATCAAGGACGCGCACAAGGACGCGCTGCTGTTCTACCGGATGGGCGATTTCTACGAGCTGTTCTTCGACGACGCCGTGGCGGCGGCGGCGGCGCTGGACATCGCCCTGACCAAGCGCGGAAAGCATCTGGGCGAGGATATCGCGATGTGCGGCGTGCCCGTGCACGCCGCCGAAAGCTACCTGCTGACGCTGATCCGCAAGGGCTTCCGCGTGGCGGTCTGCGAGCAGCTGGAGGACCCCGCCGAGGCCAAGAAGCGCGGATCGAAATCGGTGGTGAAACGCGGCGTGGTGCGGCTGGTGACGCCCGGCACGCTGACCGAGGAAAGCCTGCTGGAGGCGCGGCGCCACAATTTCCTCGCCGCCTACACCGAGGTCCGCGACGAGGCGGCGCTGGCCTGGGTCGATATCTCCACCGGCGAATTCCGGGTGATGCCCACGACGCCCGTGCGCCTGTCGCCGGAACTGGCGCGTCTGGCCCCGCGCGAACTGCTGCTATCGGAGACGCAGGAGGCAGATCTGGCCGGAATGGTGACTGAATCCGGCGCCGCGATGACCCCGCTCTCGCGCGGCAGTTTCGACAGCAGCTCGGCCGAAAAACGGCTGTGCAGCCTGTTCAGGACCGGCACGCTTGAGGCTTTCGGCAGCTTCTCCCGGCCAGAGCTGGGGGCGATGGGCGCGATCGTCGATTACCTCGACCTGACGCAAAAGGGCAATCTGCCCCTGCTGCGCCCGCCGGTGCGCGAGGCGGCCTCGGGCGTGGTGCAGATCGACGCCGCGACCCGGCGCAACCTGGAACTGACCTCCAGCCTGTCCGGCGGGCGCGACGGCTCTCTGCTGTCTTCTGTCGACCGCACCGTCACTGCCGCCGGCGCGCGGCTGCTGGAGCGGCGCATCTCCAGCCCCGCCCGCGACCTCGGCACCATCCATGCCCGGCTTGAGGCGGTGCGGTTCATGGTGGACCAATCCCGCCTCGCCGGCGATCTGCGCAGCGCCCTGCGCAAGGTGCCCGATATGGACCGCGCGCTGTCGCGGCTGGGGCTCGACCGCGGCGGCCCGCGCGATCTGGCCGCGATCCGCAACGGCCTGGCGCAGGCTGGCGCGATCGCCGCGGTGTTGGACGCGGCCGCGCCGCCCGCCCTGCTCGCCGGCGCGGCCGGTGCCCTGCACGGCCATGACGAACTGCTCGACCTGCTGGACGCGGCCCTGGTGGCCGAGCCGCCGCTTCTGCCGCGCGACGGCGGCTTCATCGCGCCGGGCCATGACGCCGACCTCGACGAGGCGCGCAAGCTGCGCGACGAGGGGCGCGGCGTGATCGCGGCGATGCAGGCCGATTACGCCCGCGAAGCCGGCGTCTCCTCGCTGAAGGTCAAGCACAACAACGTGCTGGGCTATTTCATCGAAACCACCGCGACGCATGCCGACAAGATGCTGTCGCCGCCCCTGTCCGAGCGTTTCATCCACCGCCAGACCACGGCCAACGCCGTGCGCTTCACCACCGTGGAACTGAGCGAGATGGAGACCCGCATCCTGAACGCCGGCAACCGCGCGCTGGAGATCGAAAAACGTCTCTATGACGGCCTGAAAGCCGCCATTCTGGAGCGCGCCCCCGAGATCGGACAGGCCGCGCGCGCGTTGGCCGAGATCGACCTCGCCGCCGGTTTCGCCGATCTGGCCCGGGCCGAGGACTGGGCAGAGCCGCAGGTCGACGACAGCCGCGCGTTTCATGTGGAGGGCGGCCGCCACCCGGTTGTCGAACAGGCCCTGCGCCGCCAGGGCGGCGCCCCCTTCATCGCCAACGACTGCGACCTCAGCGCCGAGGACGGCGCCGCGATCTGGCTGCTGACCGGCCCCAACATGTCGGGCAAATCGACATTTCTCAGGCAGAACGCGCTGATCGCGCTGCTGGCGCAGGCCGGCTCCTTCGTGCCCGCCCGGCGCGCCCATATCGGACTCGTGTCGCAGATATTCAGCCGGGTCGGCGCCTCCGACGACCTCGCCCGCGGCCGCTCGACCTTCATGGTCGAGATGGTGGAGACCGCCGCCATCCTGAACCAGGCCGACGACCGGGCGATGGTGATCCTCGACGAGATCGGGCGCGGCACGGCGACCTATGACGGGCTGTCGATCGCCTGGGCGACGCTGGAGCATCTGCACGACGTCAACCGCTGCCGCGCGCTGTTCGCCACCCATTACCACGAGATGACGGCCCTGGCCGGGCAGCTCAAGGGGGTCGAAAACGCCACCGTGGCGGTGAAGGAATGGCAGGGCGACGTGATCTTCCTGCACGAGGTCCACAAGGGCGCCGCCGATCGGTCCTACGGGGTGCAGGTGGCCAAGCTCGCCGGCCTGCCGCACGCGGTGGTCGAGCGCGCCCGCGTGGTCCTGGACGCGCTGGAAAAGGGCGAGCGCGAGGGCGGCAACGCGCAGAAGGCGCTGATCGACGATCTGCCGCTGTTTTCCGCCGTGCCCGCCGCCGCGCCCGCCCCGGCGGCGGCGCCCTCGGCGCTCAGCGAAAAGCTCGCCGCGGTCCACCCCGACGAGCTGACGCCGAGACAGGCGCTGGACCTGATCTACGAACTGAAAGAGGCGGCCCGGAACTGACCGCCTCTTTTTCTTGGAAAAATACTCTCGCCGAAGGCGTCGCGCGGAACGCGCGATCACCGCGCCGGGGTCGAGGACACGCCGACCTGCGCGGGGCGCAGCAGCCGATCGTGCAGCATGAACCCCTCGGTCATCACCTGGATGATGTCGCCGGCCTTGGTGCCGGGCACCGGGGCCTCGAACATCGCCTCGTGTTTCTGCGGATCGAAGGCGTCGCCGACCTCGGGCACCACCGGCTCGATCCCGTGCTTGGCGAAGACATTCAGCAGTTCGCGCATGGTCAGCTCGATGCCGTCGATCAGCGCCTTGTTGGCGGCGATCTGTTCCTCTGAGATCGATTCGAGCGCGCGCTTCATGTTGTCGAAGACCGGCAGCATGTCGCGGGCGAGCTTGGAGCCGCCATATTGCTCGGCCTCGCGGCGGTCGCGTTCGCCGCGCTTGCGGATGTTCTCGGCATCGGCCAGCGCCCGCATGAACCGGTCGCGCATCTCGTCGCGCTCGGCGCGCAGCGCCTCGATCTCGGCCTCGAGGGTGGCGCCCTCCTCGGCCAGTGCGTCCAACGTGTCGCCCATCTCTTCCTTCTTCGGTTCTGCCATTTTCTACCCCTTGCCGCGGTCGGAAATCAGCCGCCCGACCAACTGCGCCGTGTAATCCACGATCGGAACGATCCGGCCGTAGTTCAGCCGCGTCGGCCCGATCACGCCCACGGCGCCGATAATCTTACGATCCGCGTTCATATATGGAGAGACCACCAGAGAGGAACCCGAAAGTGAAAAAAGCTTGTTCTCGGAGCCGATAAAAATCCGCACGCCCTCGCCCTCTTCGGCGAGTTCGAGGAAATCGGCGATGTCGCGCTTGCGCTCCAGATCGTCGAACAGCTCACGGATGCGCTCCAACTCCTCCGCCTCGGCGGTGCCCTCCAGCAGATTCGCCCGTCCCCGGACGATCAGCCGCTCATAGGGCTGGCCCTCGTTCTCCCACACCGCCAAGCCGCTTTCGACCATGACGCGGGCGAGGTCGTTCAGCTCCTGCCGGCGCGCCTTGATCTCCCGCGCCATGACCTCGCGCAGCTCGCTCAGCGTCCTGCCCTCGGCCAGCGCATTGAGGAAATTCGCGGCCTCCCGCATCGAGCTGGGCGTCTGCCCCGCGGGCGGCTGGAACACGCGGTTTTCCACATGGCCATTGGCAAAGACCAGAACAACCAGCGCACGCTCGGGGCCGAGGCTGACAAACTCGATATGCCGGATCGGGGCCTCGTGCTTGGGCGCCAGGACCAGGCTGGCGCCGTGGGTCACGCCCGACAGCGCGGCGCCGATCCGGTCCAGCATGGTGCCCACGTCGCGCTCGTTGCTGCCCAGCGTGGCGTCGATCTTCTCGCGGTCGTCGGCGGCGGGGTCGTGCACCTCGAGGAACCCGTCCACGAACATCCGCAGCCCCATCTGCGTCGGCACCCGCCCCGCCGAGACATGCGGCGAGTGCAGCAGGCCGAGGAATTCGAGATCCTGCATCACGTTGCGGATGGTCGCGGCGCTGACCTTTTCCTCCATGCTCCGGGTCAAGGTGCGCGAGCCGACCGGGCCGCCGGTGTCGAGATAGCCCTCGACCACCCGGCGAAAGACCTCGCGGCTCCGGTCGTTCAGCTCATCCAGAATGTTCTGCCCGTCGGTCACGGTGCATTCTCCTTGGTCGGGCCATTAAAGGCGATGCGCCCGGCCCGTCAATCGGGGTTGCATCATGGGCCGTTGCATGGGAGCAAAGCGCCAACAATTCAGGAAGGATCCCCCATGCGCCCCTCTGGCCGAAATGTAAGTGAAATGCGCCCCGTTTCAATCGAAGTGGGTGTGACCAAACATGCCGAAGGCTCGTGCCTGATCAAGGTCGGCGACACCCACGTCCTGTGCACCGCCACGCTGGAAGAGCGCGTGCCGCCGTTCCTGAAGAACACCGGCCTGGGCTGGGTCACCGCCGAATACGGCATGCTGCCGCGCGCCACCGGCACCCGGATGCGCCGCGAGGCGACCGCCGGCAAGCAGGGCGGACGCACCGTCGAAATCCAGCGCCTGATCGGGCGGTCCCTGCGCGCCGGCGTCGACCGCGTGGCACTGGGCGAGCGCCAGATCACCGTCGATTGCGACGTCATCCAGGCCGATGGCGGCACCCGCTGCGCCGCGATCACCGGCGGCTGGGTGGCGCTGCGTCTGGCGGTCAACAAGCTGATGAAGGCGGGCGACGTGATCTCCGACCCGCTGACCGACAACGTGGCGGCGGTGTCCTGCGGCATCTATGCCGGCCAGCCGGTGCTGGATCTCGACTATCCCGAGGACTCCGAGGCGGGCGTGGACGGCAATTTCGTGATGACCGGCGGCGGCCGCCTGATCGAGGTGCAGATGTCGGCCGAGGGTTCGACCTTCGCCCGCGCCGAGATGGACGAGCTGCTGGGCCTTGCGGACAAGGGCGTGGCCGAGCTGGTCGCGGCGCAGAACGCGGCCGTGGGAGGCTGAGCCATGCGGAGCTTCGACGGCGACAGGCTGGTCATCGCCACCCACAACAAGGGCAAGCTGGAAGAGATTTCCGCCCTGTTGGAGCCTTATGGCATCGCCGTCACCTCTGCCGGTGAGCTCGGCCTCGACGAGCCCGAAGAGACCGAGACCACCTTCATCGGCAATGCCCGGATCAAGGCCCATGCCGCGGCCAAGGCCACCGGACTGCCGGCCCTTGCCGATGACAGCGGCATCGCGATCGACGGCCTGGGCGGCGCGCCCGGCGTCTACACCGCCGACTGGGCCGAAACGCCCCAGGGCCGCGATTTCGAGATGGCCATGAGCCGGGCCTGGCGCGAACTGGAGGAGGCCGACGCCCCCTTCCCCCGCACCGCGCGCTTTTGCTGCACCTTCGTTCTGGCCTGGCCCGATGGCCATGACGAGGTGTTCGAGGGCCATGTGGACGGCCAGATCGTCTGGCCCATGCGCGGCGCACAGGGGCATGGCTACGACCCGATCTTCCAACCGGACGGTTACGACACTACATTTGCCGAAATGGACCGGTGGGAAAAGAACAGGATCAGCCACCGCGCCAAGGCATTCGAGAAACTGGTGAAGGTGTTTGAACGCTGAGGATTGGCGGGACGGAGGCTTCGGCCTCTATATTCATTGGCCCTTCTGCCAGGCCAAATGCCCCTATTGCGATTTCAACAGCCATGTCGCCGCCAGCATCGACCAGGAGCGCTGGAAACGCGCCTATCTGAGCGAGATCCGCCGCATCGGCGCCGAGGTGCCGGGCCGCGTGCTGAACACGGTGTTCTTCGGCGGCGGCACGCCCAGCCTGATGGACCCCGACCTGGTCGCCGCGATCCTGGATGAAATCCGCGCGACCTGGCCCTGTGCCAACGATCTGGAGGTCACGCTTGAGGCGAACCCGACCTCGGTCGAGGCCGGGCGTTTCCGCGGCTACGCGCAGGCCGGCGTGAACCGGCTGTCGATGGGCATCCAGGCGCTGAATGACGATGACCTGCGCAAACTCGGACGCCTGCATTCGCTGGAAGAGGCGAGGCAAGCCTTTGATATCGCACGGGAACACTTTGACAGGATCAGTTTCGACCTGATCTATGCGCGCCAGGACCAGACCCCCGCGCAATGGCGGGCCGAACTGCGCGAGGCGCTGTCGATGGCGGTGGATCACCTGTCGCTCTACCAGCTGACGATCGAGCAGGGCACCGCCTTCGGCGACCGCTACGCGCGCGGCAAGCTCGCCGGCCTGCCCGACGAGGACAACGCCGGCGACATGTATTTCATCACGCAGGAGATCTGCGAGGCCGCGGGGCTGCCGGCCTACGAGGTCTCGAACCACGCGCGCAGCGGTGCGGAATCGCGGCACAACCTGATATACTGGCGCTACGGCGATTATGCCGGGATCGGCCCCGGCGCGCACGGTCGGCTGACCATCGGCGGCCAGCGATACGCGACCGACACCGGGCTGTCCCCCGCCGGATGGCTGCAACAGGTGGAACGGACCGGCACGGGCGAGGCCACGCGCACGGCGCTGCGCTTGACGGATCAGGCCGGGGAATACCTTATGATGGGGCTGCGCCTGGCCGGGGGCATCGACCTGCCCCGTTACGAGCGGCTGGCGGGCAGCCCCCTGCCGTCTAACACATTGGAAGATTTGCAGGAAATGGGCATGGTGCAGCGCGAAGGCCCGGTTCTGCGGGCGACGAAAGACGGCCGCGCCGTGCTGAACGCGGTGATCCGCGCCCTGCTGCCGGAGTAAAGGATGCGTTATCTGTGGGCAGTTCTCGGGCTCGTCTGCGTCGCCCTCGCGGCGATCGGGATGTTTCTGCCCTTCTTGCCTACGGTCCCCTTTCTGCTGCTCGCCGCGTTTTTCTTCGCCCGCTCGTCGAAACGGTTGCATCACTGGCTGCTCGGCCATCCGCGCTTCGGCCCAGCCATCATCGACTGGCAGGAGCGCGGGGTGATCAGACGTCAGTCGAAATGGCTGTCCAGCGCCTCGATCGCGCTGGCCTTCGTGCTGTCGGTGGCGATGGACCTGCGGCCCATGCTGCTGCTGATCCAGGCGTTCTTGCTGGTCGGCGTCAGCCTGTTTATCTGGTCACGTCCAGAGGCGTAGCGCTGAGCACCCGACAAAGCGCGTCCAGTTCCTCCAGCGTGGTGTAGCGAATCACCAGGTGGCCGTTTTCCTGCCCCGCCACATGGTCGATCGACACCTCCAGACCCAGATTGGCGGACAGATCCTGCTCCAGCGCGCGGGTATCGGCGTCCTTTGCCCCTGTGGCGCGGGATTTCGGTGCCTTTTGCGCACTCGCGCCGCCCTTTTTCGCTAGTTTCTCCGTGTCGCGCACGGAAAGTCCCCGCGAAATCACCTCCCGCGCCAGCCCCGCGGGGTTATCGGTGGTGATCAGCGCGCGCGCGTGTCCCGCCGACAGCCGCCCCTCGCGCAGATGGCCCTGCACCTCGTCGGGCAGTTGCAGCAGGCGCATCAGGTTGGCGATGTGGCTGCGACTCTTGCTCAGCGCTTCGGCCAGCTTTTCCTGCGTGTGACCGAAGCGGTCCATCAACTGGCGATAGCCCATCGCCTCTTCGATCGGGTTCAGATCGGCGCGCTGGATATTCTCGATGATCGCGACCTCGAGAACCTCGGTATCGTCGAGGTCGCGGATGATCACCGGAACATCGTGCAGACGCACCATCTGCGCCGCGCGCCAGCGGCGTTCGCCGGCAATGATCTCGTAATTCCCGGCCACGCGGGGGCTTTCACGCACGATGATGGGCTGGATGATCCCCTTTTCGCGGATCGATTCCGACAACTCCTTCAGCGCCTCTTCGGAGAAATGCCGCCGCGGCTGATCGGGGTTGGGCTCCAGCTTTTCGACCGGCAGGGTGGTGTCGGGCTTGGCCGGGCGCGCGGCGGGGCCTGCGCTCGGCTCGTTCAGGTTCACATCGGCCATCAGTGCCGACAGGCCGCGGCCCAAACCCCTTGGTTTCTTGCTCATGCCACCCTCTCCTGTCTATTTCGCCGGCGTGCCGCGCGCGATCATCTCCTGCGCCAGCGCCCGATAGGCCATCGCCCCGCGGGAGGTGGGATCATACTCGATCACCGGCAGCGCGAAAGAGGGCGCCTCGCTGACCCGCACGTTGCGCGGGATGATGGTCTGGAACACCAGATCGCCCAGGTATTGGCGGGCATCGTTCTCCACCTGCTGCGACAGGTTGTTGCGCTGGTCATACATGGTCAGCACCACACCCTCGATCCGCAGGTCGGGGTTGGCCGTCTGGCGCATCTCACGGATGGTCAGCATCAGCTGCGACAGCCCCTCGAGGGCGAAGAATTCCGATTGCAGCGGCACCAGAACCGAATGCGCGGCGACCATCGCGTTGACCGTCAGAAGGCTGAGCGACGGCGGGCAGTCGATCAGGATATAGTCGAAGCCATAGGCATCCATCGCCGGCTGGCGCAACGCGTCATGCAGCAGGAAAACCCTTTTTTCATTGGCCACAAGCTCAATATCGGCAGAGCTGAGATCGGTGGTTGCCGGCGCGATCAGAAGCCCGTCGACGCCGGTGGGCTGGATCACCTCGCGCAGCGGCGCATCCTCGATGAGCAGGTCGTAGGTGGTCATCTCGCGCTGTTCTGCCTCGATCCCGAGACCGGTGGAGGCATTGCCCTGCGGGTCGAGGTCGACGATCAGAACGGTGAATCCCTCGTCCACCAGCGCCGCCGACAGGTTGATCGCGGTCGTGGTCTTGCCCACCCCGCCCTTCTGGTTGGCAACGGCAATGATCTTGGGCCCCTTTGGACGGGTCGGGTCAGACACGGGCGATGCCTCCGAGTGAGAGAATGACGGCGCCGGGTTCGGTGCGGCTGGGAATTTTGTGAACGCCGAACCGCCAGGTTTCAAGGGCCTCGTCCAGTTCCGCCTGGTGACCCGCCCCTTTCGGGAACAGGGCGATGCCGCCGGAGCACAGGTGCCGCTCGGCAAACCCCAGAAGCTGCGTCAAAGAGGCCAGCGCGCGGGCCGACAGAACGTCCGCGCCGAGCGGCGGCACCTCCTCGATTCGCCTGGCGATGACCTCGGCCTTCACGCCCGCCTCGCGCGCGACGCTGCGCAGGAAGGTCGCCTTGCGCTGATCGCTTTCCACGAGGGTCACGCGCATTTCCGGTGCCCGTTCGGCGGCCAGGATGGCGATGACCATGCCCGGAAACCCCCCGCCGCTGCCCAGATCGGCCCAATGGCGCGTATTTTTCGGTGCAAGTTCAAATATTTGCGCCGAATCAACGAAATGTCGGGTCCAGGCCGCATCCAGCGTGTTGCGCGACACGAGGTTGATCGCCGGGTTCCATTTGCGCAGCAGGGCCTCGTAGGTTTTCAACCGCTCGAATGTTTCACGTGAAACATCGACGCCAGCCAGGTCGTGACTCATGCGCTGCGCCGCTCCATCTGCCGCAGCCGGGCGAGAATCAACGTCAGCGCCGCCGGCGTCATCCCATCGACCCGCCCCGCCTGCCCCAGCGTCGCCGGGCGCACCCGGGTCAACTTGCCTTTCAATTCGTTCGACAGCCCTTCGAGCGCGGCGAAATCGAAATCCACCGGGATCGCCTGCGCCTCGTCGCGTTTCATCGCCGCGACGTCCTGCTGCTGCCGCTTGATGTAATTCGCGTACAGCGCGTCCTTCTCGATCTGCGCCCGGATCTCCGGCGCGACATCGGCCAGAGACGGTTCCAGCGCGGCCACGTCATCGAAGCCCACATCGGGGAAGGCCAGCAAATCGAAGCCCGAGCGGCGGTTTCCATCGGCATTCACCTTGATCCCGGACTCGGAAATCTGCTTGGGAGTCAATGACATAGCATCCAGACGCTCCCGCGCCGCCTGCATCTGCTCCATCTTCTCCTCGAAGGCCGCGCGCCGCACCGCCCCCACGCAGCCCAGGGCGATTCCCATCGGGGTCAGCCGCTGGTCGGCGTTGTCGGCGCGCAACGACAGGCGGAATTCGGCGCGCGAGGTGAACATGCGGTAGGGTTCGGTCACGCCTCGGGTCACCAAATCGTCGATCATCACGCCGATATAGCTGTCGGTGCGGCTGAAAATCGCGGGCGCCCTGCCCTGCACGGCCAGCGCTGCGTTCAGCCCGGCGACCACGCCTTGCGCCGCGGCCTCCTCATAGCCAGTGGTGCCGTTGATCTGGCCGGCCAGGAACAGGCCCGGCACATCCTTGAGCCGCAGCGTCGCGTCCAGCGCGCGGGGATCGACATAGTCGTATTCAATGGCGTAGCCCGGCTGCAGGATGCGGGCCTGCTCCAGACCGCTAATCGAATGCACATAATCAGCCTGCACATCCTCGGGCAGCGAGGTGGAGATGCCGTTGGGATAAACGGTGTGATCGTCCAGCCCCTCGGGCTCCAGGAAAATCTGGTGCGACTCCTTCTCCGCGAATCGGACGATCTTGTCTTCGATCGAGGGGCAATAGCGCGGCCCGACCCCCTCGATATGCCCGCCATACATGGCCGAGCGCTTCAGGTTGGAGCGGATTATATCGTGGGTTTTCTCGTTGGTATGGGTGATCCCGCAGGCGATCTGCCGCGCGAAGGGTGCCCTGGACAGGAAGGAAAACAGCGCCGGATCGTCGTCGCCGGGCTGGTTTTCAAGGATATCCCAGTCGATGGTCCGCCCGTCCAGACGCGGCGGGGTGCCGGTTTTCAGGCGCCCCAGCGGCAGGCCGAAATCGTCGATTCGCTCGGCCAGCTTGACCGAGGGCCTGTCGCCCATCCGCCCGCCGGCGCGGCGCACGTCGCCGATATGGATCACCCCGCGCAGGAAGGTGCCGGTGGTCAGCACCACCGCCCCCGCGCGGATTTCCGAGCCATCCTCCAGCACGATGCCGGCCACGCGCGGGCCGTCCATGATCAGGTCCGTCGCCTCGCCCTCGATCACGTCGAGATTGGGTGTCGCAGCGATGAAAGCCTGCATGGTTTCGCGGTAGATCTTGCGATCCGCCTGGGCGCGCGGGCCTTGCACGGCAGGCCCCTTGCGTCGATTGAGCAGACGGAACTGGATACCGGCGCGGTCCGCCACCTGCCCCATCAGCCCGTCCAGCGCATCGACCTCGCGCACCAGGTGGCCCTTTCCAAGGCCGCCGATCGCCGGGTTGCAGGACATCACGCCGATGCCATGGCGGCGCAGCGTGACCAGAGCGCTGCGCGCGCCCATCCGGGCCGCCGCATGCGCCGCATCCGCGCCCGCATGGCCGCCGCCGATCACCACCACGTCGTAGTCACGATGTTTCACGTGAAACACTCCTTACTTGCCCAGGCAGAAACTGGCGAAGATTTCGTCCAGGATCTGCTCGACATCGACCCGGCCGACCAGCGAATCCAGCGCGCGGATGGCCATGCGAAGCTCTTCGGCCGCCAGTTCGGCGCCGCCCTCGCCTCTCTCTACCTGATTCCGCGCGACGGCCAAAGAGGTCAGCGCGCGGACGATCGCCACACGATGCCGTTCGCGCGTCGCCGTCTGCGCCCGCGCCGCGCGGGTTTCCAGAACCGAAGTAATGCGCGAGATCAGATGCGCAACCCCCTGCCCGGTCTTGCCAGAGATCGTTTCCGCCCCGCCGCCGCGCAGATCACCCTTGCCGCGCAGCACGATATCCTCCGGATGCGGCCCCAGCCCTTCGGCCTGGCCTGTCTCGTCCAGCAGGAACACACGCAGGTCGGCCGCCATCGCCCTCTCCCGCGCGCGGGTGATTCCGATGCCCTCGACCACGTCCTCGGTCTCGCGCAGGCCGGCGGTATCGAGCACGGTCACGGGCAGGCCGCCCAGATCCATCCGCACCTCGATCACGTCGCGCGTCGTGCCCGCATATTCCGAGGTGATTGCCGCCTCCCGCCCAGCCAAGGCATTGAGAAGAGTGGATTTTCCAACATTCGGCGGGCCGACGATGGCGACCTCGAAGCCCTCGCGGATGCGTTCGGCGGCCTGCACGCCCTCGGCCTCGCGCCGCAGGTCGGCCTCAACCCGGTCGAGCAACTCCAGAACCTCCGGCGACACGTCGACGGGAACCTCCTCATCGGCGAAATCGATGGTGGCTTCCAGAAGGGCCGCGGCGCGGATGAGGTCCCGCCGCCAGCTCTCGGCACGTTCACCGATAGCACCCGAAAGCACCCGCAGGGCCTGGCGGCGCTGCGCCTCGGTCTCGGCCTCGATCAGATCGGCCAGACCTTCGACTTGCGCGAGGTCCAGCTGCTCGTTTTCCAGCGCGCGGCGGGTGAATTCTCCGGGTTCGGCCAGGCGCAAACCTTCGATTTCAGACAGCGCGCGCAGGACCGCGGCGATCGTCGCGGGGCTGCCATGCACATGCAATTCGGCCACATCCTCGCCGGTGAAGCTGGCGCCAGCTTCGAAAACAACGACCAGCGCCTCGTCCAGCAACACGCCCTGGGCATCGGTCAGCCGGCGCAGCCCTGCCACGCGCGGCGCGGGCACGACGGCGCCCAATACGCGCAGCGCCTCATGCGCGCGCGGGCCCGAGATGCGGATGACGGCGACCCCCGCCTTGCCGCGGGCGGTGGCGAGGGCATAGATCGTGTCCATAATCCCCCTCCTGCCCGGGGCGTCAGGTGTTCATGGAATCGAAGAATTCCGCGTTGGTCTTGGTCTGTTTCAGCTTGGAAATCAGGAACTCGATGGCGTCGGTGGTGCCCATCGGGTTCAGGATGCGGCGCAGGACGAAGGTTTTCTGCAGATCGCCCTTGTCGACCAGCAGGTCCTCTTTCCGCGTGCCGGACTTGAGGATGTCCATCGCCGGGAACACGCGCTTGTCGGCCACCTTGCGGTCGAGCACGATCTCGGAGTTGCCGGTGCCCTTGAATTCCTCGAAGATCACCTCGTCCATGCGCGAGCCGGTGTCGATCAGCGCGGTGGCGATGATGGTCAGGCTGCCGCCCTCCTCGATGTTCCGCGCCGCGCCAAAGAAACGCTTGGGCCGTTGCAGCGCGTTGGCGTCCACGCCGCCGGTCAGAACCTTGCCCGAGGACGGCACGACCGTGTTGTAGGCGCGGCCCAGGCGAGTGATCGAGTCGAGCAGGATCACCACGTCGCGCTTGTGTTCGACCAGGCGCTTGGCCTTTTCGATCACCATCTCGGCGACGGCGACGTGGCGGGTGGCGGGCTCGTCGAAGGTCGAGGAGATCACCTCGCCCTTCACGCTGCGCTGCATGTCGGTCACCTCTTCGGGGCGCTCGTCGATCAGCAGAACGATCAGGTAGCATTCCGGGTGGTTCTGCTCGATGCTGTGCGCGATGTTCTGCAGCAGAACGGTCTTACCCGTCCGCGGCGGCGCCACGATCAGCGAACGCTGCCCCTTCCCGATCGGCGCCACCAGGTCGATGATCCGCGACGAGCGGTCCTTGAGGGTCGGATCCTCGATCTCCATCTTCAGCCGCTCGTCGGGATAGAGCGGCGTCAGGTTGTCGAAGTTGATTTTGTGGCGTGCCTTCTCGGGCTCTTCGAAATTGATCCGCGTCACCTCGGTGATCGCGAAATAGCGCTCGTTCTCGCGCGGGGCCTGCATCACGCCCTCGACGGTGTCGCCGGTCCGCAGGCTGTATTTCCGGATCATCTCGGGCGAGACATAGATGTCGTCGGGGCCCGGCAGATAGTTCGCCTCGGGCGAACGGAGGAAGCCGAAACCGTCCTGAAGGACCTCAAGCACGCCGTCGCCGGAGATCTCCCAGCCCTCATCGGCGCGCTCGCGCAGGATCTGGAACATCATCTCGCCCTTGCGCATGGTCGAGGCGTTCTCGATTTCCAGGTCTTCGGCCATGGCCAGAAGGTCCTTGGGGCTTTTCGCCTTCAGGTCGGCCAGATTCAGTCGCTCTTGGGTCATTGGGAAAACTACGCTGCAACCGCGCGTCATCGAAGGGCACGGTCATTTCTGGGAAAAGGGAAGATCCCGAGCCGGACGGCCCGTTGGCCAGCTGACATATAGAGAGCGGGGGCCAGAGTCAAGAATGGCCTCGGATTCAGAACTTCACCACCACCGAGACCACGATCACCAGCATCAGCAGCGTCGGCAGCTCGTTCATCATCCGGTAGGTGCGGCCGGTCCGCGTGTTGGTCCCGGCGGCGAAGTCCTTGCGGCGCCAGCCCAGCCAGTGGTGGAACCAGGTCATCGCGATCACCGAGGCACCCTTGGTATAGGGCCAGACCGCGCTCCAGTCGACGATGCCCGGCGTCAGCACCAGCGTCAGACCGAACACCCAGACCGCGATCAGAGACGGATTCATGATATATTTGAAGAGCTTGTATTCCATCGTCTGGAACAGCTCGTCGGTGTCGCCGCCCTGCCCGACCCGCTCGGCATGATAGACGAAGAGCCGCGGCAGATAGAAAATTCCCGCCATCCAGGTCAGCACCGCGATGATGTGCAGCGAAAGTGTCCAGGGATAGAGGGTTGCCAGCAGATCGCCCATGTTGCGTGCCTTTGTGTCGTCCGGTCTGCCGACCCACCAATAATCAATATGAAGGAAAAGAAAAGATGATGTTGTCGTAGGGGGTGGGGAGAATGGGGATTATTGGATCCTCCACGATTTTATCCCGGCACTTCCCGGCCTGTGAATAACTGTGTTAATAAAGGTAAATGTTCTTTTTGAAGTGCGATTTCTCATTTTCAATCAATAGATTATATAGATTGTTCTTGTGTTGACCCTGTGGATAACCTGCGCGTGTGAACCATGTCGGAGGAGTTGTCCTCAGCCCCGAACCTTTCCTGTCCACCGTGGAGAAACCCGCCCCGGCCCTTGACAAAAGCCGTGGGAATTTCGGACTCCCTCGTTTGTATCCACATGTCCCGAAAATGCGCACATCACCATCCGCAGGGTTTTCCACAAGGTTATCACCATGCCCCAGCCCGTTATCCTGGCCTCGGCCTCCGACATCCGGCGAGAGCTGCTGGCGCGCGCCGGCGTCCCGATCGAGGTTGTGCCCGCCCGCATCGACGAGGAGGCGATCCGCGCCGCGCTGGAGGCCGAGGACGCCACGCCACGCGACGTCGCCGACGCCCTGGCCGAGTACAAGGCGCGCAAGATCAGCGAAAAACGTCCCGAGGCGCTGGTGATCGGCTGCGACCAGGTGCTGGAATTCCGCGGCGAGGTGCTGTCGAAGCCCGCCGATCTCGACGAGGCCCGCGCCCAGCTCAAACGACTGCGCGCACAGCGGCACAAGCTGCTGTCCGCGGCGGTGGTCTATGAGGGAGGACAGCCGCTGTGGCGGCATGTCGGCGAGGTGCGGCTGCAGATGCGCCCCTTCTCCGACGCCTATCTGGAGGATTACCTGGCAAGGAACTGGGACAGTGTGAAGCACGCCGTCGGCTGCTATAAGCTGGAGGAGGAAGGCGTGCGTCTGTTCACCCGCGTCGAAGGAGATTATTTTACCGTGCTCGGATTGCCCCTGTTGGAACTTCTGGCCTTTCTCACCTCGCGCAGGGCGGTGATGGCATGAGCGACAAGATCCCCCTCGCCGGCGTGATCGGCTCGCCCGTGGCCCATTCGAAATCGCCCAGACTGCACAATTATTGGCTGGCCACCTATGGCATCGCCGGCCACTATGTGCCGATGGACGTCGCGCAGGAGGATCTGCGCGAGGCGCTGCGCGCGCTGCCCAAACTGGGTTTCGTGGGCGTCAACGTCACCATCCCGCACAAGGAGACCGTGCTGGGCCTGGCCGATCAGGTGACCGACCGCGCCGCGCTGATCGGCGCGGCGAACACCCTGATCTTCCGCGCCGACGGCACCATCCATGCCGACAACACCGACGGCTACGGCTTCGTCGAAAATCTGCGCCAGGGCGCGCCCGGCTGGACCGGCAAGGAGGGTCCGGCGGCGGTGATCGGCGCGGGCGGGGCTGCGCGCGCGGTCGTGGCCTCGCTGATCGAGGTCGGCGTGACCGAGATCCGCATCGCCAACCGCACCAAGGCCCGGGCCGAGGCCCTGCGGGCCGAGTTCGGTCCCAAGATCCGGGTCTATGACTGGGTGCAGGCCGGCAACATGATCGAGGGCGCGGCGACGGTGGTGAACACCTCGTCGCTGGGTATGGTCGGCAAGCCCGAGATGCGCGTGCCGCTGGACGGGCTGTCCAAGGGCGCGGTGGTGACCGATCTGGTCTATACCCCGCTCCAGACCCGGCTGCTGCGCGAGGCCGAGGCGGCGGGCTGCACCGTGGTCGATGGGTTGGGCATGCTGCTGCACCAGGCCGCGCCGGGCTTCGAGCGCTGGTTCGGCGTCCGCCCCGAGGTGGATGAGAAGACCCGCGCGGTGGTCCTGGGCGCATGAGCTTCGTGCTTGGCCTGACCGGCTCTATCGGGATGGGAAAATCGACCACCTCGCGGATGTTCGCCGACGAAGGCGTGCCGGTCTGGGATGCCGATGCGGCGGTGCATCGCCTTTACGCGCCCGGCGGCGCGGCGGTGGCGCCTCTGGCGGAGATGTGCCCCGAGGCGCTGGTCGATGGCGGCGTTTCACGCGAGGCGCTGAAAGCATGGATCGCCCGCGACGACACCGCGTTCAGGCAGATCGAACGGGTGGTGCACCCGCTGGTGGCGCGGGACCGGGCCGAATTCCTGCGCGCCCATGAGGCCGATCCGCTGGTCGTTCTGGACATCCCGCTGCTGTTCGAAACCGGGGCCGAGGATCAGGTCGACGCCATCGCAGTGGTCAGCGCCCCGGCGGATGTTCAGCGTGCCCGCGTGCTGGAACGCGGCACCATGAGCGCCGCACAATTCGAGACTATTCTGGCCAAACAGCTGCCAGATGCCGAAAAACGCGCCCGCGCCGATTTCGTCATCGAGACCACCAGCCTTGAAGGCGCGCGGGCCGCGGTGCAGGATGTGATCCGGCAGATCAGGCAGGGGCAAAGCGATGCGTGAGATCGTTCTCGACACCGAAACCACCGGCTTCGAACCCGAAAAGGGCGACCGCATCGTCGAGATCGGCGCGCTGGAGCTTTGGAACCACCTGCCCACCGGCAACACGTTTCACGTCTACATCAACCCCGAACGCTCGATGCCGCAGGGCGCCTTCGAGGTGCATGGCATCGGCCCCGACCTGCTGGAGCCGCCCCAGACGCCCGCCCCCGGCGCGATCACCCTGCGCGACAAGCCGGTTTTCGCCAAGGTCGGTCGGGATTTCTTCGATTTCGTGGGCGACGCCAAGCTGGTGATCCACAACGCCGCGTTCGACATGAAATTCCTCAATGCCGAGCTGCGCTGGATGGGTCTGCCCACCCTGCCCTGGGACCAGGCGATCGACACGCTGGCCATGGCGCGGCAGAAATTCCCCGGTTCGCCGGCGACACTGGACGCGCTGTGCCGGCGCTTCGGCATCGACAACTCGGCGCGGACGCTGCACGGGGCGCTGCTGGACTCGGAAATCCTGGCCGAGGTCTACCTGGAACTGATCGGCGGCCGGCAACCCGATTTCGGGCTGAGCACCTCGTCGTCCTCCGGTCGCGGCGGCGGCCCGGTCGAGCCCGACTGGCGCCCGAAGCCGCGCCCGAACCCCCTGCCCCCGCGCCTTACCGAAAAAGAAACCGCCGCCCATGCAGCCTTTGTCGAGGCGATGGGCGACGGCGCGCTGTGGAAGAAATGCGGCTAGGGCCTCAGTTCGTCGGGGCCTGGGCCTTCTGCGCCTCGGCGCGAGCCAGGATCTGCTGGCGGTAGAGCGCCACGAAATCGATCACGTCCATGTTCAGCGGCGGGAAGCCGCCGTCGCGGGTGACGTCGCTGACGATGCGGCGCACGAAGGGGAACATCTGGCGCGGGCATTCCACCAGCAGGAAGGGATGCAGCTGATCCTCGGGAACGTTCTCGATGTGGAAGATGGTGCCGTATTCCAGCTCCAGCAGGAACAGCGGCGCCTGATCGGCCTTGTTCTTCGAGGTGATGGTGAACTTGGCGATCACCTCATACTGGTGTTCGACCTGGCGCTTCTTGGCGTCCAGGGCCACCTGCACCTGCACGTCCGGGGTGACCTCGCCGTTCACGCCCTTGCGGACCAGGAAGTTCTCGAAGGACATGTCCCGGACGTACTGGCCCAGGATCTGCAGTTTCATCTGCGGCTGCTGGCCCTCGGCGGCCGGGGTTTCGGGGGTATCGGTCATCTCTCGCTCCTGCGGAATTACGCGTCACCGCGTTGATTATCAGGAAGCGATCGGTGCCTCAATGCCGGGTCCAGCCCGAGGGACGGTGCGTGGGGCGTTTTTCCGGCGGAACCTCGGTGAATTCGCCGTCGATCACCTCGCCGGGATGCGGCCCTGGCTGCGGCCTCGCACCGGTGGAGAAGCTCTGCACCGTCACCCGCTTGCCGGCCCAGCGGAACACCGCGCGGCGCACCGGCGGCAGCAGCAGGGCAAAACCCACCGTGTCGGTGAAGAACCCCGGCGTCAGCAGCAGCGCGCCGGCGAACAGGATCATCGCGCCATGGGCCAGCGGCTCGGCCGGGTCGCGCAGCGTGTTGAACGAGTCCCGGATCTGCGCCATGGCCTGCGCCCCCTGATTGCGCATCAGCGCGGTCCCCAGCAGCGCGGTCAGAACCACGATCAGCAGGGTGGGCCACAGGCCGATCAGCCCGCCGACCTGCACGAACAGCGCGATTTCAATCAGCGGAACCGCCAGGAACAGCACGAAAAGCCACATGTGATATCCTCATTAACAAGGGTTGGGTCAGTGGACTTGACCCCCTCGCTGGCATACATATGTGCGGTGTAGCCCGGATACCAACCCCCGGCCCATTGACGAGGTGCAAATGAGTTCTGCCATCATCCAACTCCTGGTTCTGGCCGGCATCGCCGTGTTCCTGATCCTGCGGCTGCGGTCGGTCCTCGGCACCCGCGAAGGTTTCGAAAAGCCGCCCGTCCCGATGCAGCGCCGCGCCGGCCCGCAGGATGCGATGCGCCGGGAATTCGAGGTGATCGAGGGCGGGGCGGATTCCGACATCACCGATCATGTGGATGAGAACTCGGACGCGGCCAAGGCGCTTGCGGCGATGAAGATGGCCGAGCCCGGCTTCAATGTCCGCGAGTTCCTGACCGGCGCGCGCGGCGCCTACGAGATGATCCTGATGGCCTTCGAGAAGGGCGATCTGGCGCAGGTTTCCTCGTTCCTCGCGCCCGAGGTCCTGGACAGCTTCACGCAGGTGATCCGCATGCGCGAGGAGCAGGGCCTGCATATCGAGGCGAATTTCGTCGGCATCCGGGAGCTTTCTCTGCAAAATGCGCGCTTCGACCGGGACACCGGCGAGGCCGAACTGACGGTGAAATTCGTGGGCGAGCTGACCTCGGTCGTGCGCAACGCCGCCGACGAGATCGTCGAGGGCAGCCCCAACGAGATCAAGCGCCAGCGCGACGTCTGGACCTTTGCCCGCAAGATGGGCTTGTCCGACCCGAACTGGCAGCTGGTCGCCACGGGCGAATGACCGGTGCCCTGCGCGCAGCAGCCGTCGCGGCGGTGATTGCGTTGGGCGGGGCGCCTTCCCTACACGCGGCCTCGGTGCAGGTCTTGCGCTTCGACGAGTTGCGCGGCTGGGCCGCGGATGACCATGACGCCGCGCTCGAGGTGTTTCTCGAAACCTGCCCCGATCTCGACGATCCCGACTGGGCGCCGCTCTGCGCGCTGGCCCAGGGCCGCCCCGAGGCGCGGCCGTTCTTCGAGATGTTCTTTCGCCCGGTGCTGATCGGCGGCGAGAGCCCGGCGCTGTTCACCGGCTATTACGAGCCTGAACTCAACGGCGCGCGCCGCCCCGACGCCCGGTTTCGCTATCCGCTCTACCGCAAGCCGCCGGAGCTGGCCGCGGGCGCGCAATGGTATCCCCGCGCCGATATCGAGGATCGCGCCCTGCTGGAGGGCCGCGGGCTGGAGATCGTCTGGGTCGACGACCCGGTTGAGCTGTTCTTCCTTCAGGTGCAGGGCTCGGGCCGGGTGCGGCTGCGCGACGGCGGCGCGATGCGCGTCGGCTATGGCGGATCGAACGGCCATGATTACCGCTCCATCGGGGCGGAGCTGGTGCGGCGCGGCGTCTATGCGCGCCACCAAGTCTCGGCACAGGTGATCAAGAACTGGGTGCGCCGCAACCCCGACGATGGCCGCAGCCTGCTGCGGCACAACCCCTCCTATGTGTTCTTCCGCGAACTGACCGACGTGCCCGCGGACAAGGGCCCGCTGGGGGCGATGAACCGCTCGGTCACGCCGATGCGGACGCTGGCGGTGGACCCGGAGTTCACGCCGCTGGGCGCGCCGGTCTGGATCGAAAAGGGCGGCGCGCGCCCGCTACGCCGGCTGATGGTCGCGCAGGACACCGGCTCGGCGATCAAGGGGGCGCAGCGCGCCGATATCTTCTACGGCACCGGCGTGGCGGCCGGGCGCCTCGCGGGGCGGGTGCGCGATCCGGGCCGGATGGTCGTCCTGCTGCCGATCGAGAAGGCGCTGACCCTGGCGCCGGGGGGCTGAGCGATGGCCCGACGCAAGCCCAGGGGGCTGAGCCCGGAGGACCGCGCCCTGTGGGACAAGGTCGCCGAGACCGCGACGCCGCTCCACCCGCCCAAGCGGCGCGGGCCGCCCGAGGGCTGGACGCCGCCGCCCAAGCCGGTGCAGCCGACCCCCCCTTCCCGCGTCCTGCCCGACTTCCGCCTCGGCCAGAGCGCGACCCCGCCGCCGGTCAGCCATGACATCGCGCCGGAACTGGCCGACCGGCTGGCCCATGCGCCGGTGCGAATGGACAGGAAATCCTTCACCCGCATGACCCGCGGCAAGCTGAGCCCCGAGGCGCGGATCGACCTGCACGGCATGACGCTGGCCCGCGCCCACCCGACGCTGACCGGATTTGTCCTGCGAGCCCATGCCGAGGGCAAGCGGCTGGTGCTGGTGATCACCGGCAAGGGCCGGCGCGCGACCGACGACGGCCCGATCCCGTCGCGGCCGGGGGTGCTGAAGCATCAGGTGCCGCAATGGCTGACCATGCCGCCCCTCGGCGGCGTGGTGCTGCAGGTGACGCAGGCGCATCAGAAACACGGCGGCGCGGGCGCCTATTACGTCTATCTGCGGCGCGCGCGCTAGGCTCCGAAAGGGCCTATTGCACCAGCGACGACACCGGCGACAGGATGATCGCGGTGGCGTCCTGCACGGTCAGCACCGTGCCCGGCAACAGGCCGGTGCGCCCCGCCATATCGCCGCTGAAGGCCGCCTCGACCGCCGCGATATTGCTGAACAGCCGGATCAGCGCCGGCGATTGGGCGATGGTCAGGTGGTTGAGCCAGTCGCCCCCGGCATAGGCCGAGACGTCGATCACCACGACCTCCAGGTCGGCCACCTTCTGCACCGTGTCGAGATTGCCGAGGCGGTTGCTCTCGCCCGACAGGCGCGCCGACAGCGCCAGCGCCCGGTCGCGCTGCGAGGCAAAGATCACGAAGGGCTGCGGCAAGTGCCCGATCGTCCGCGCCTGCGAGCGGAACACGTCCACGTCGATATCGGGCGAGATCAGGATCACCCCGTCCACCAGCGGCGCCACGCTGCCGCCCCGCTTCAGCGACAGTTGGCGCAGCGCCTCCATGCTCAGATGCGCGCCCAGCGAATGGCCGACCAGCAGCACCCGCCGGGCGCCGGCGCGGTTCACCTCCTCGATCAGCGCGACCAGCCCGTCGCGGGCGAAAAGCACGCTGTCGCGGTCATAGGCATAGCCCAGCGGCCTGCCGCTGGAAGGCCAGGAATAATGCACCATGACGCCGGGCATGTCGAAATCATGGCCTATCTGCGCGGTGCGGAACACGCCGTCGGCGAAGGTGTTGTTGAAGCCGTGCACATAGATCAGCACCTCGCGGTTGGCGGGCGAGCGCCGGGCGAGCGCCCCGGCCAACTCGGCGCGGAAGGCGTCGGCGCCGGCCTGGGGGGCAACATGGCTGGCCATGAAATGCTGCGCCGGGTCGGGGGCGCGGGCGGTCATCTCGATCTGGCCTGGCTGGTGCCCGGGCGGGATCGAGACATCGATCCGCGCATAGCTGATCTGGCTGCCCCGCGCACTCTGAAAGATCGCGTCGCCGCCGGGGCGGCGCGTGGTGCCGACATAGACCGGCACCTCGGTGCCGACCTGCGCGGCGGCCGGCGACACGGCGATGTCGGGCCGCGGCGTGCAGGCCGCCAGCGCGGCGAGACCGGCAAGACAAAGGGCAACAAGGCGCATGACGGACCCCCGGGGACGCGCGAGACAGGCTCCCCTACCGTCCTACGCGTTGCGGGCGCGCCGATCCAGCCCCCGGCCTACAGGACGTAACGGCTCATGTCGGCCGAGCGCATCAGCTCGCCCAGGTTCTTTTCGACGAAATCGGCGTCCACGGTCACCGTGTCGCCCGAGCGGTCGGGCGCGGAGAAGCTGAGTTCCTCGAACACCCGCTCCATCACGGTATAGAGGCGCCGCGCGCCGATGTTCTCGACGCTCTGGTTGACCTCGGCCGCGATCCGCGCCAGCGCCGCGATGCCGTCCTCGGTGAAGCTGACGGTGACCTCCTCGGTCGCCATCAGGGCGGTGTATTGCCGGGTCAGCGCGTTGTCGGTCTCGGTCAGGATGCGGACGAAATCGCCCTCGGTCAGCGCGCGCAGCTCCACCCGGATGGGCAGGCGGCCCTGAAGTTCGGGCAGCAGGTCCGACGGCTTGGCGATGTGGAAGGCGCCCGAGGCGATGAACAGGATGTGATCGGTCTTCACCGGCCCGTATTTGGTGGAAACGGTCGTGCCCTCGATCAGCGGCAGCAGGTCGCGCTGCACGCCCTCGCGGCTGACATCGCCGCCGCGGGCATCGGTGCGGGCGCAGACCTTGTCGATCTCGTCGAGGAAGACGATGCCGTTTTCCTGCACGGATTCCAGCGCCGCGCGGTGGACGGTCTCGTCGTCCAGCAGCTTGTCGGCCTCTTCGCCGATCAGCACCTCGTAGCTTTCGGCGACCGTCATGCGGCGTTTCACGGTGCGCCCGCCGAAGGCCTTGCCGAAGATGTCACCGAGATTCATCATCCCGCCCATCTGGCCGGGCTGGCCGGGGATCTCGAACATCGGCATGCCGCCGCCGCCGGTCTCGGCCAGTTCCAGCTCGATCACGGTGTTGTCCAGTTCGCCCCGCTTGAGCTTGCCACGGAACATCTCGCGGGTCTGTTCGCGGGCATCCGTGCCGGCGATGGCCTCGATCACGCGCTCTTCGGCGGCGTGGTGCGCGGCGGCCTTGACGTCCTCGCGCATCCACTCGCGGGTCTGGGCGATGGCGCTGTCCACCAGATCGCGGACGATCTGTTCCACGTCGCGGCCGACGTAGCCAACTTCGGTGAATTTCGTCGCCTCGACCTTGATGAAGGGCGCGCGGGCCAGTTTCGCCAGCCGGCGGCTGATCTCGGTCTTGCCGACGCCGGTCGGGCCGATCATCAGGATGTTCTTGGGATAGACCTCTTCGCGCAGGTCCGCGCCCAGCTGCTTGCGCCGCCAGCGGTTGCGCAGGGCCACGGCCACGGCGCGCTTGGCGTCCTTCTGGCCGATGATGAAACGGTCGAGCTCGGAGACGATTTCGCGGGGGTTGAGATCGGTCACGGGGCAAACCTTCTGCTTGGTTGGCCCTCTAGGTAAGACCTGTCGCGGCAAACGCAAGCATATTGGCCTTGAAACCCGCGCGCGGGGGGACGAAATACCATGCCGACACCACTCCCGGAAAGGCGACAAGACGATGATCACCCTGACCCGTTTCGGCGACGCGACCGCGCTTTTCGTCATGGCGGCGGAGGCTGAATACGGGCCGCATCTTCAGGCGCGCTTCACGCCCCTGATCACCGGCGTCGGGCCGGTTGAGGGGGCGATCGCCACCACCCACCACCTGGCCGAAATGCGGGCCGCGGGCGCCCTGCCCGACGTGGTGATCTCGATCGGTTCGGCGGGCTCGGCCAGGCTGCGCAAGACAGACATCTACCAGGTCAGCACGGTCAGCTACCGCGACATGGACGCCTCGGCGCTGGGATTTCCGAGCGGGATTACGCCCTTCCTCGACATGCCCGCCACGCTGCCGCTACCGCTGCGCGTCGCCGGCCTGCCCGAGGCGAGCCTGTCGACCGGCGCGAATATCGTCTCGGGCGCGGCCTACGAGGGGATCGACGCCGACATGGTGGACATGGAGACCTTCGCCGTGCTGCGCTGCTGTCACCGCTTCGACCTGCCGCTGATCGCGCTGCGCGGGGTGTCCGATGGCGACGCGGAACTGTCGGAGGTGACCGACTGGACCGAATACCTGCATATCATCGACGAGAAGCTGGCCGGGGTGGTCGACCGGATCGGTGAGGCGCTGGCCGAAAAACCCCTGGAATTCGCGGGTTACGGCGCGCAGGCCGCGCCGATCACGCTGGGCTGATACGCCGCTCGTCCCGCCCGGCGTTTCCGCCGGGCAGCGCCCGCCCGCCACGGGCGGCCGCTGCCCTCGTGGCCCGGCGTTCGGCCAAATCCCGTGCTATCGGGAGACCCTCAGCGGCTGATCTTTTCGATGGTCAGGTTGCCGTTGGTGTAGACGCAGATATCGGCTGCGATGGCCATTGCCCTGCGCGCGATCTCCTCGGCGGACAGGTCGGTGGCCTGCATCAGCCCTCGGGCTGCGGCCAGCGCGAAATTCCCGCCCGATCCGATCGCCGTCACGTCATGTTCGGGGGCCAGAACGTCGCCCGCGCCGGTGATCACATACATCTCGTCGCCGTCGCTGACGATCAGCATCGCCTCCAGCTTTTGCAGGTATTTGTCGGTGCGCCAGTCCTTGGCCAGCTCCACCGCCGCGCGCTGCAACTGGCCGGGCGTCGCCTCCAGCTTGGCCTCCAGCCGCTCCAGCAGGGTGAAGGCATCGGCGGTCGATCCGGCGAAGCCGCAGACCACCTCATGCCCGCCCGGGGACAGGCGCCGGACCTTGCGCGCGGAGCCCTTGATCACGGTCTGGCCGAGGCTGACCTGGCCATCGCCTGCGATCACCACCTCGCCGGCGCGTTTCACGCCGATGATCGTGGTGCCGTGCCATCCGGGAAACTGGTCGTCTGCCATTTCGGGCCTCCTTTGTGCTGCCTTCCAATATGGCGGCGTGGCGGACGGGCACAAGCGGCCCATGAAAAAGGGGCGCCGAGGCGCCCCGAATTCCGGTGATGTCGCCGCGGTCAGATCGACTCGTTGATCCAGGCCTGCAGCGCGGCCTTGGGCGCGGCGCCGATCTTGTTCGACACCACCTGGCCGTCCTTGAACAGGAACAGCGCCGGGATGCCGCGCACGCCCATCTGGGCGGGCGAGTTCGGATTCTCGTCAACGTTCACCTTGACGATCTTCACCTTGCCTTCCATCTCGGCCGACAGCTCTTCCAGGGCGGGGCCGATCTGCTTGCAGGGGCCGCACCACTCGGCCCAGAAATCCACGACGACGGGGATGTCGGATTGTTTCACTTCGGCGTCGAACGTGTCATCGGTGACGGCGACGGTTGCCATGCTGGTTCTCCTCGGCAAGATGCGTTGGGTTTGGAACCTATGGAGCGGCCCCCGCCCCGTCAAGATGCGCCAGCGCCGCCGTGACCAGCGCGGATGGCAGCGGCATCAGCCGCGCCGCGCGCGTCCACAGGATCGCGGTCTCGATCCGGCGGCCCGGATAGACCGCCGCCAGCGCCGCCGCATAGGCCCCCATCTGACGCATGAGCCCGTCGGGCACCTCCTCGGGGCGCGCAGGCACGACGGCGTTGGATTTGAAATCCACCGCCAGCACCCGATCCTTTTCCACGATCAGCCGGTCGATGGCGCCGCGGATGCGCTGCCCGCCAAGCGCGGGCAGGCTGGCGCTGACATCGACCTCGGCGAGCGTTCCGGGGGCGAAGACATGGGCCAGGTCGGGGGCGCTGAGCACCGCGCGCGCCTCGGCCAGAAGCGTCTCTGTTTCGGCCGGATCGGGCGGGTTTTCGGCCTGGCGCAGCAGTTTCGGCGCCAGCGCGTCCCATTGCGCCGGGTCGGTGCCCGGCAGATGCTCCAGCAGCAGGTGCAGCAACGTGCCGCGCCGCATGGCCGCGGCCTCGTCCAGACCGTCCCCCTCGCCCGGCAGCGCCTTTGCCCCGCCGAGGTCCGAGGGCGCCAGCGCGGCGGCAGGCCGTTCCGGCACCGCGGCGCGCGCCCGGGCCCAATCCGGCAGGGCGACAGCCGCAGGTGCGGCCGGGGCTTTCGCCGCGACCGCCGCGCCGCCCCAATCGCCGGTTTCGTATCGCAGCCCCTGGCCGAAGCCGAAATCATGTTTCACCGCGCCGGCATGTTCCATGCCCGCCGCGATCCGCTCATACCAGGTCTTGCCCTTGTCCAGGTCGCCCGCGGCGCAGGTGATCAGCCATTGCTCGGCCCGGGTCATGGCGACGTAAAGCAGCCTCTGTCGCTCCTCCTCCTGACGCGTTCTCTGCTGGTTCAGGGCCTCGTTCACTGCGTCCGGGCTGTCGCTGGCGGCCGGTTTCCAGATCGGCCGCCCCTGTGCGTCGGTGACGATTTCTCCCGGTTTCGGCGGCTGCCGCTTGCCGGTGTCGGGCAGGATCACGATCGGCGCCTCCAGCCCCTTGGAGCCATGCACCGTCATCACCCGGATGCGGTCGCCGGCAGCATCGAGCTGGCGCTTGATCTCCACCTCCTCGGTTTCCAGCCAGGTGACGAAGCCGGTGAGGCTGGGCACCTCCATCCGCTCATAGGCCAGCGCCTGGCTGAGCAGCGCGTCGATCCCGTCCTCGGCCTCCTCGCCCAGCCGCGCGATCAGTTTCCGCCGCCCGTCATGGCGGGTGAGGATGCGCTCCAGCAGGTCGAAGGGGCGCAGGTAATCGGCGTCCTTCAGCAGCGCGTCGAGGATGCCAAAAGGCTCTGTTCCGGCCGGAAACCGCTTTCGCAGGGCTTCCCACAGGTATTTCTCGCCCCGCCCGGCGGCGAGGTCGTAAAGCCGCGCCTCGTCCCAGCCGAACAGCGGAGAGCGCAGGGCGGTCGCCAGCGACAGGCTGTCCTCGGGCAACGCCAGGAAGGACAGGAGCGCCTTGAGATCGCGCACCGCCAGCTCGCCCCCGATCTTCAGCCGGTCGGCCCCGGCGATGGCCAGCCCCGCCGCCTTGCAGGCGCGGATGATCTCGTGGAACAGGTCGGAGCGGCGCTGAACCAGGATCAGGACATCGCCGGGCGTGACCGGGCGGCGCGCGCCGTTTTCCCAAAGGGTTTCGCCGCGGTCGATCATCGCCTTGATCTCGCCGGCCACGCGCTCGGCCAGCTTGACGCTGTGATGCTCGGGCGAGAGCGTGTTCACCGGGTCGGTCCAATGCGGGCGTTCGGGCTTCTCGGTCTTCTCGACCAGGGGCCACAGGTCCACCCGCCCCGGCATCTCGCTGCGGAAGGCCAGGTGGCTGACCTCATCGCCCAAGCCAGCCCGGTCATGTTCCGGGAAGGTGGCGTCGACCACCCGCAGGATCGCGGGCGAGGAACGGAAGGAATACTCCAGCAGCAGGTTTTCCAGTGAAACAGAGACGTTTTCCAACCGCTCGGCGAAATGCCGGCGCATGCGGTCGAAGCCGTCGGGATCGGCCCCCTGGAAGGAATAGATCGATTGTTTCTGGTCCCCCACGACAAAGATCGTGCGCGCCACGTCGCGCGCGCCCTGGCCGGAGGTGAATTCCTGCGCCAGCAGGTCGATCACCTCCCATTGCAGGGGGCTGGTGTCCTGTGCCTCGTCCACCAGGATATGGTCGATCCCGCCGTCGAGACGGTAGAGCACCCATTCCGCCACGCTGCGGTCGGTCAGCAGGTTGCGCGCCTTGAGGATCAGGTCGTCGAAATCCAGCCAGCCGTGGCGCAGCTTGCGCGCCTCGTATTCCGGCAGGAAGGCGGCGGCGAAACGGTGCAGCGCAAGCGTCTTGCGCGCCGCGATGAGGGAAAGGCGCCTTTGCCGTGCGGCCTCGATCCGCAACATCAGCGGCTCGACCCGGCTGCTCAGGTCGGGGTTGGCCTCGCGCGTTTTCTTGGTGGGAAAAGAGCCAATCTTGGCCGAAAACGGCTCTTTCGCCCCGGACCCGAACAGGAACACGCTTTCGAGAGACTCGTAATCCGCCTTGCCGGGCACGGCGGTGTCGACATGCCTCAGCTTTTCGCCGGCTTTTACGTCGGTCGACGTGCCCGCGTCCAAAGCCGTCCGCAGATCGGCCAGAAGCTCTGCCTCGCCGCCGAGGAACACCTCACCCTTCAGCGCATCCTCGTCATAGCCCGCCGGCAGGTCCAGCATGTCCCAGATCGCGCCCGCATCGGGCTCGGCCGGAAAGGCATCGCGGTGCTTGGCGATGTCACCCACCAGCCTGTCGAGATCGTCGCCGGTGAACCAGGCGGCGATGCCGTCGAAAACCTCGGGGGCGGGGCCGTCGGCGAGGTCTTCGAGGATATCGGCGCGCAACCGCCGCGCGGCGCGGTCGTCCATCTCCACGAATTGCGGCGAGACGCCGGCCTCCAGCGGGAACCGCCGCAAGAGCGACGCGCAGAAGGAGTGGATGGTCTGGATCTTCAGCCCGCCCGGCGTCTCGATCGCGCGGGCAAACAGCCGCCGCGCCTCGCGCAGGGTTTCGTCGCGGATCTCGCCCTCCAGCCCTAGTTCGCGCAGCTTGCCGGTCAGCGTCTCCGCGTCCAGCATCGCCCATTCGCCCAGCCGCCGGAACAGCCGGTTCTGCATCTCGGAGGCCGCGGCCTTGGTGTAGGTCAGGCACAGGATGTGCTGCGGCTGGACATTGCCCAGCAGCAGCCGCGCCACCCGGTCGGTCAGCACCCGTGTCTTGCCCGAGCCCGCATTGGCCGACAGCCAGGTGGAATTGCCTGGATAGGCGGCCTGGACCTGCCGTTCGGTGGCGGCATCGCGTTTCATTCGCCCACCTTCATCAGTTGCGCCGGCTGGCTTTCGTCCCATTCGCCGAAGCGCGACAGCTGGTCGTAATCGGTCACCTCCTCGCGCTTTTCCAGCATCCGGCGGGGCATGTAGCCCTGCGTCGCGCTGGAATAGGCGTCGATCAGTTCGTGCAGCTCGGTCCAGACCGTGCCCAGCAGTTCGGCATCGACCTCGTGCGGGAACTCGCCGGGTTTCGCGCCCAGCCCGATATAGGCCACCCCGTCCACGGTTTCGGGGGGCAGCGCGTCAAAGCCGCCGCGCTCGGCGATCAGGGCCTCAAGGTAGAGCTGCTTGTCGAATTCCCTCATCTGCGGCTCGCTGGGCGGCGTGCCGGTCTTGTAGTCGTAGATCATCAGCCCGCCCGCGTTCAGCCGGTCGATCCGGTCGGCCTCGGCGGTGAGGGTAAAGCCGTTTTGCAGTGAAACAGAGCCTTTCCGCTCCAGCGCGACCCAGTTGCCGCGGGCGTTCCGCGCGGCCTCGTCGGCGACGAAACTGTCGGCCACGCGCGCCAGCCGCGCGCGCCACATGCGCCGCGCGGCGGGCCAGGGGGCGTGTTCGGTCAGCACCCGGTCGGCGGTGGCCAGGAAACGGGCCTTCGCCTCGGCCGGGTCGCCCGGAACGCCGTCGCGCAGGAAATCCTCCAGCACCTTGTGCAGGATCGTGCCGCGCAGCAGCGCGTCGGGCTCGGCGCGCAGCGGGTCGAGCGGGCGCAGGTTCAGCACATAGGCCGCATAGATCGCGTAGGGGTCGCGGATCAGCGTCTTGATCCGGGTCACCGACAGGCGGGCGGGCCGCGCGGCGACGGGCGGGCAGGGGGCCGGGCGTGGCGCGGGCGGCACGGGGACGTCGGGCCGCTCGAACGCCTCGGCCATGTCCAGCAACGCCCGGCCGCGCGCGCACATCGCGCTCAGCGCCTCGGGCCCGCCCTGATCAGGCAGCCCGCGCAGCAGGTTGGTCAGCCGGTTGAGCCAGCGCGAGGCGACGGTCTCGGCCTCGGCATCGCGCACGGCGCGCGACAGGATCACCTCCCGCGCGGCCACCGCCTGCTGAAAGTCATGCGCCGAAAGCCCGATCCGCCGCTCGGGCAGCAGCAGGCCCAGCCGTTTGCGCATGTCGCGGTTCAGCCAGGGGTCGGGCGGGGCCATCTGCGGCCAGATCCCCTCGTTCAGCCCGCCGAGGATGACCAGGTCGGCGCCCTGCACGCGCGCCTCCAGCGTGCCCCAGATCATGATGCCGGGATGCGGAAGCTTGGGGTCGCGGACCTCGTGGCGGTTTAGGACGGAATGGAAGAGATTGGCGTAGTCGGCCGGCGACATCTCGCCGCCATATCCGGCCTCGGCGCGCAGTTCGTCCAGCGCGGTGCGGGCCTTTTCGCCGGCCGCCGCGTCCCACAGGGCGCCCGCGCCGTCGCCCTGCGGGCCCTGGGCCAGACGTTCGGCCAGCGCCACATGGGTCTCCACATGATCGCTGAGCGGTCGGGCGCCGATCGCGTCGATGCCGTCCAGGCATCCGGCCAGCCATTCGGCCCAGTCCGCACGCCCGTCGTCCCGGTCGCGCGCACGGGCCCAGTGCCGCAGATCCGCGGCGGTGGGGAAGGGCGGGCCGTTGCGGCGCAGCGACAGCTCCAGCTCGCGGGTCCAGAGCAGATGCGGGCCGCGGTCGGAGCCGGTGGCGGTCAGCGGATGCTTCAGCAGCGTCAGCAGCGCCTCGGCCGTCACTTTCTGACCGAAGAGAGACGCAACATGGCGGAAAAACCGCCCCGGCGCGGATAGCGGCAGCGGCGTGCCCGCGCTGTCGTCGGGCTCGATCCCCCAGCGGTCGAGCGTGGCGGCGACGCGGCGCGTCAGCATCCGGTCGGGCGTGATCAGCGCCGCCGTCGTGCCGTGCTCGGCGGCCTGGCGCAGACGCAGGGCAATGGCCAGCGCCTCGTCCCGGGGCGAGGGCGCCTCGATCAGGGTCATGGCGGCGGCGGCCTTGGCGATGTCGGTCAGCCTGTGGCCGTCCTCCAGCCACTGATCGGTCACCGGCGCGGGGCGCAGCGCCAGCGAAATCAGGCGGTTTCGGGCCGGGTTAGGCTCCGAATCCGCCGCCCAGGGCGAGACATCGGCGCGAGTCAGCTCCAGCGCGTCCATCAGCCGGCGGAAGCGGAATTGCGGGTGATCCTCGGCGGTCAGCGCGTCGTCCAGCCGGTCCCAGACATGGGCGGGCTGATCGAAATCGAAGCCGGGCAACACCACCGCCCCCTGTGGCAGGCGCGCAACCGCCTCCATGAACAGCGCCGTCGCCCCGCGCGAGCCGGTGGAGCCGGCGACGATCACCGGATGCATCGGCGGGTTTTCGGCCCATTGCGCGGCAAGGCGCTGGGCCACGAGGCGGCGGCGCGCCTCGGCGTCGGGGGCCTCCTGCACGGCCTCGCCGAAGAAATGCTCGACGATGGAAATGAAGGCGCGGGTGCGCGCCCAATGCGCCGAGAGGTGCGAAACGTCGAGGTCATGCAGCGCCGACGGATCGACACCCTCGCCATGCATCTCGTCCATCAGCCCGGCCAGGCTGTCGGCGAGGTCGAACACCGCGGCGCGCGGGGCGAGATCGGGCGCGCGCTGGACCAGCCGGGCAACGAGCTGTGCCAGTTCCAGCCGGCGGCGCAGCGGCGGCACGGCGGGGGGCAGGTCGGCCGAGGCGGGGCCATCGCCCAGCTCGGTCAGAAGGCGGATGCAGGGCAGGAGCCGCGCCGGGCCCGCGTCGAACAGCGCCGACAGGCGCCGCCGCATCCGGTGGGTGTTGACGAAGATCTCCACCCGCGCCCAGGCCTCGGGCGGCTGGCCCGACAGTCTCTGTTCCAGCCCGTTCAGCAGGGCGGCGGGGAAATCGGCACCGGGCGGCAGGCCGAAGAGGCGGGGGCCGCGGCCGTCAAACATCGCGCGCCTCGGCCAGCATCGCCTCGGCCGCGGCGATGCCTTCGGGGCTTCCGACATCGCACCAGTTGCCGGGATGGACGACGCCGAAGACTCGCTGGTCGGTCAGCATCGAATCCCACAGCAGGTTCAGCGAAAACACCCGGTCGGGAATGGTGGCCAGCCCGTCGGGGCGCAGGATCTGCGCGCCGGAATAGACGAAGCCGCCGCCGCGCGAGATGCGGCCATCGGCGTGCAGCGCGAAATCGCCCTGGCCGGCGTGGCCGCGCGCCCGGTCGCGCGGCACCAGCAGCAGCAGCGCGTCCATGACCGCCGGATCCCAGGCCGCGGCGAGGGTGTGCAGCGGGTTCGGCCCGGTCCAGGCGGCGTCGGTGTTCAGGGTGAAGACCGGCCCCGGTCCCAGCAGCGGCAGCGCCTGGCGCAGCCCGCCGCCGGTGTCGAGGATCTCGGGCGTCTCGTGCGAAATCCGCACGCCGGGGCGATCGCCGATATGCGCGGCGATCTGGTCGGCCCGGTAATGCGCGTTCACCACCACGGGCGCCACCCCGGCGGACTCGGCCAGAGAGAGCGCATGGTCGATCAGCGGCCGCCCGGCCACCTCGATCAGCGGTTTCGGGCGGGCGGCGGTCAGCGCGCCCATGCGCGTGCCGAATCCCGCGGCGTAGAGCATCAGGGCTTTGGGGTGGTCGGGCATCGGGCCTTGATCCTTTCGCGGATTTCGGCGTCGGGGGCCGGGATCAGCCGCGCGACGCGCTCGCGCAGCCCGGCCAGAGCCGGATGGGCGAGATCGTGCTGCAGATGGTCCCAGACGCGGGGCATCAGATCCACATAATGCGGCTTTCCGTCCCGGATGCAAAGCCGGGCGAAGACCCCGAGGATACGCAGGTTGCGCTGGGCGCCGAGGCAGGCATAGGCGGCGGCGAAGGCCGCGCGCCCGACCCCGGTGGCGGCGATGTAGCGCGCGATCATCGCCTGTTGCAGCGCGGCGGGCACGTCGCGTCGGGCATCCTCCAGCAGGGAGACGAGGTCATAGGCCGGGTGGCCGGCCATGCCGTCCTGGAAATCCAGCAGGCCGACGCGGGCGATGCCGGCGCGCCCGGGCAGCCAGATCAGGTTCTCGGCGTGATAATCACGCTGGGCGAGAACCGACGTGTCGTCGCAATAGCGGGCCAGAATGGTTTCTAACTCGGCCTGAAATGCCTGCTTTTCGCCCGGCGCCGCCGCGGCGACGGCGGGCAGATACCAGTCGAAGGGCAGCGCGCCGAGTGGCGCCATGGTGGCCGGATCATAGGCCGCCAGATCCGCCGGGGCGGGGTGGCGGTGCAACTCGGCCAAGAGGTCGATGGCGCATTCGTAAAGCGGCGTCTCGAGGCCCGGATCGGCGGCGATCGCGCGGGCATAGAGCGCGTCTCCCAGGTCCTCGAGCAGGAGGAGGCCGCGGTCGGCGTCCTCGGCCAGGATCTCGGGCGCGCTGAGGCCGAGGCCGCGCAGGTGCCGCGCGATGCGGACGAAGGGGCGCACGTCCTCTCCGGTTTCGGGGGGCGCGTCCATCAGGACGGCACTTGCGCCGGCGGCCGGGTCGGTCAACCGGTCGTAGCGCCGGTTCGAGGCATCGCCCGCCAGCACCACGCGCGCCGCCCCGGCCCAGCCGGCGCGGGCGAGAAAGGCGTCGATCAGGACGCCGCGCTCAGGGGTTGGCATGCGGGAAATCCTTGACTGTTGCGGCCAAACGCGCGGCCCAGCCCGCGTCGCCCGACAGCGCCACCCGATGCGTGCCGTCGGGCAGGGCGGCAAAGTCGAGCCGCAGCGCCGCAGGCGGCGCCAACTCGCCCAGCCGGTCGGGCCATTCGACCAGGCACAGCGCGGTCTCGAAGGCGTCGATCAGGCCCAGCTCGATCACCTCGTCGGGGTGGCTCAGGCGGTAGAGATCGGCATGCCAGATCTCCAGCGGCCCGGCCTCGTAGCTTTGCACCAGGGTGAAGGTGGGCGAGGGGATGTCCTCAACCAGACCATGCGCGGCGAGGCGGGCGCGGATCAGGGCGCGGGCGAAATGGGTCTTGCCCGCGCCGATGGGCCCGGACAGCAACAGCACGTCGCCCGGCCCCGCCAGCGCGCCGACGCGTTCGGCCAGCATGGCGGTGTCCTGTTCCGAGGGCAGGGGGATCGTGGCGGAAAGGGTGGCGCTGCTCATGGCGGCAGTTTTACCGTCCCCTCCGGCCCCTGCAAGGTGCGATCAGGGGGGCGTGACGGAAAGCGCCGGCACGGCCACCGGCGCGGCGAAGCCGATCAGCGTGGCGCCCCCGGCCAGCGGCTGCATGCGGCAGATCAGCCCACCGCCGTCGTGCAGGGTGACGGGGTGGCGGCTGGCGGTGCGCGGGCCGAAGCGGCGGACGAAATCGCGCGCCTGCGCCCAGACCGGCGAGGGCCGGCAGGCGGCCTGCCAATGCTCGCTGGCCTCGGCGATGCCGATCTCGCAGAGCGTGACCGAGGGGTCGATCCCCCAGAGCCGCGCATAGGCCTCGTTGGAGAGGGTCAGCACGCCGGCGGGCGAAAACACGGCGATCGCCTCGTCCAGCCCGTCGATCACCGCCTGGCCCAGCTCCAGCTCGGAGCGGAAGCGGCGGGTGAGCGATATTTCGGCGCTGATATCCTCGAACAGGAAGGCCAGCGCGCCGTCGGGATGCGGCCGGCCCGACACGCGGTAGGTCTGGCCGGTGGGCAGGGTCCAGGTCTCGTGGTAGGTGCCGGTGGCGACCTCCTCTTCCAGCGCGGTCATGCGTTGGCGCCAGTCCTTGTAATCCTTGGGCTCTGGCATCATCCGCCTGTCGCGCAGCCGGTCGAGAAAGGCCGTCAGCGTCGGGCGCGCGGTCAGGAACTGCGGCTCCAGCGCGCACAGATCGGTGAGCGCCGGGTTGAACAGCACCAATTCGCGGGCGCGGTTGAAGATGGCCAGGCCGATGGGCAGATCGGCGAAGGTCTTGGTCAGGGTCTGGCGGAAATTGCGCAGCGAGGTTTCGGCCTGCACGGCGGCATTGGCGGGCTGCGCGAAATAGAGCGGCCCGCCGGGGCGGGGCACGGCGGTGCAGTCATACCATTGCGCGGGCTTGCCCGGCGTTTCGATCACCACCCGGTGCGGCGCCATTTCGTTGACCCCGACGGTCAGCGGGTCGGACTGGAAAAGCTGCGGCAGCGGCCAGGTCAGCTCCGCCCCCTCGGGCAGGCGCTGCTCGACCTGGGAGAGATAGGCGCGGTTCGCCCAGGTGACGGTCCCGGCGGCATCCTGCGTCCAGGCCAGCGACGGCATATGGGCGACGACCCGGCGCAGGATCTCCAGCTCCTCCTGGAGGGCCGACAGGCTGGGCCCGTCGATCGGGCCGCGGCGCGGCGCGTCCGGCCGCAGCAGCGTGATCCGCGTCACCCCGCGGCTGAAACGCGCGCACAGGCCGGGGCGTCCGTCGCGGTCGTCAAGCTCGGCGAGGCCGGTCTCGGGCAGCCGCGCCATGGCCTGGCTGAACCCGGGAAAACGCTGCGACAGCAGCGCGGCGAGGCGTGGCCAGTCGAGCATCCCCTCGGGGCCGTTGTCGAGGAAACGGCGCGCCTCGGGCGTGGCATCGAGCAGGATCTCGCCGTCGAAGAGGAACACCATGTCGGCGCCCTGCACTGCCCCGCCATCGGCCAGCAGGCCGCGCGAGCGGGGCGCGGGCAGGCGCGGCACGGCGAAGAGCGTCAGCGCCACGGTCAGCACCGAGGTCAGCCCGAGAACCGCTGCCATCCCCCAGTCGAACGCCATGAGATCCGCCTTTCTGCCGGAGCTTTTCGCCGCCGGGCATTAAGGTCTCATAAAGGTTAAATCCGGGTTAACGCGGCCCTCTCAGCCAAGGATGGGCTGGTTCTCTCCCAGCGGGCCGGCGCTGCGGTCGGCGCCGATCAGCGTGCGGGGCCAGATCACCTCGACCACGGCGCCGCAGCGCTCGGGCCGGTTCTCGGGCGCCAGGTAGGGGTCGGAGCCGTTGGCGAAACTCAACTGCGCGCCGGTGCGTTCCAGCAGGGTCTTGGCGATGAACAGGCCCAGCCCCATCCCGGCATAGCCGGGGCGCTTGCGGATCTCGTCCTCGGTGCGGCGGTGGCGCATGAAGGGGTCGCCGATCCGGTCCAGCACCTGCTGGGTATAGCCCGCGCCGTCGTCGGAGATGCGGACGCCGATCTGGTCGTCGCTCCAGAACCCTTCGACCCAGACATTGCCTTCGGCGAAATCCACCGCGTTCTGCACGAGGTTGCGCAGGCCGTGGATGATCTCCGGGCGGCGGCGGATCGCGGGCTGTCGGTCCTCGGCGCCGGGCAGGGGGGCGATCTCGAAATGCAGGGCCTTGCCACGGTCCTGGTGCGGCTCGGCGGCCTCCTCCAGCAGCCGTTGCAGGGGGGCGGTGCGCAGGTGCAGGTCGTCCTTTCCGGCCCGGCCCATGGAATGCAGGATGTCGCGGCAGCGGTCGGCCTGCTCGGCGATCAGCGCCGCGTCGTCGCGCAACTCGGGGCGGTCGGACAGCTCGTCCCGGAGTTCGGAGCTGACCAGCTTGATTGTGGCCAGCGGCGTGCCCAGTTCATGCGCGGCGGCGGCGACGACGCCGCCCAGGTCGGTCAGCTTCTGTTCACGCGCGAGGGCCATCTGGGTGGCGAGAAAGGCATCGGACATGGTGTTGATCTCCGAGCTGATCCGCAGCGCGTAGGCCGCCAGGAACGCCACGCCGATCACGATCGCCACCCAGAAGCCGAACAGATAGATGTCGGGCATCCGCATGATGTCGCCGAAGGCGTCGCGCAGCGGCAAGTGGACATAGGCCGACAACGTGATCAGCCCGATTGCCACCACCCCCAGCAGCAATGTCGGGCCAAGCCGCAGCGCGGTCGCCGAGATCGTCACCGGCGTCAGCAGCAGCAGCGCGAAGGGGTTGTTCAGTCCGCCGGTCAGCATCAGCAGCAGCGCCAGCTGGGTGACGTCGAACAGCAGCATGAGCATCGTCTCGATCTCGGTCAGCCGCTTGTTCTTGGGATAGATCGCGATCGCAAGCAGGTTGGCGATGATGGCCGCACCGACCACCAGATAGCACAGCCCGGTGTTGATCTGCAGGCCGAACACACGCTGCGCGACCTCCAGCGCGACCAGTTGGCCTGCGATCGCCACCCAGCGCAGCCAGGTCAGCGTGCGCAGCGGCACCCACTGGCTGCGGTCGAACGGGGCCGGAAGGCCACTCTCCCTTGGCGGCGTGTTCATCCGGTCCTATCTCCCTGTGGCAACAGTTCCCTTGTATATCCCGGCCCGACGTCGGATCAATGCGCGCAAACCTTGCCCCGGAGGAACCTTTGATGACCCGTCGTTCTGCCGTATTCGCCGCCCTGGCCATGCTGACCCTTCTGGGTGCAACGGCCGCGGCCGCCTTCTTCTGGAAGAAAGAGGACAAATACGCCGCGTGCCGCAGCGGCCAGATTGCCGGCGGCGCGGCGCAGATCGGCGGGCCGTTCACCCTGGTCAACCACCTCGGCGAAACGGTGACCGACAAGGATGTGATCACCAAGCCCACGCTGCTCTATTTCGGCTATTCCTTCTGCCCCGACGTCTGCCCGCTGGACAACGACCGCAACGCGCAGGCGGTGACGATCCTCGAGGAGCGCGGCCATGACGTGACGCCGGTCTTCATCTCCATCGATCCCAAGCGCGACACGCCCGAGGTGATGAAGGAATTCGTGGAATACATGCATCCCAAGATGATCGGCCTGACCGGCACGCCCGAGCAGGTCAAGGCCGCCTCGCAGGCCTACCGCACCTATTTCAACGTGCGCGACCCGGAGGAGGAGTTCTACCTGATCGACCACTCCACCTTCACCTACCTGGTTTTCCCCGGGGAGGGCTTCGTCGATTTCTTCAAGCGCGAGGAGACGCCGGAGCAGATGGCCGACCGGGTGGCCTGCTTCATCGATTCCCAATGAGTTAAATTGACCCATGCGCCATTAGGCCCTAGATAGGCTTGGAACAATTCCAACGAAGAAACGCGTCTGGAGGCGGAAGATGGCAGAGGAACAGCTGCAAGACCTCGGGGAGGACAAATCCCTGCTGATCGTCGATGATGACGAGCCTTTCCTGCGCCGCCTCGCGCGCGCGATGGAAAAGCGCGGCTTCGAGGTCGAGACGGCGGGCTCCGTCGCGGGGGGCAAGGCCATCGCCACCGCCCGCCCGCCGGCCTATGCGGTGATCGATCTGCGGCTGGAGGACGGCAACGGCCTCGACGTGGTGGAGCTGCTGCGCGAGAAGCGCCCGGATGCCCGGATCGTGGTGCTGACCGGCTATGGCGCGATCGCCACCGCGGTCGCCGCGGTCAAGATTGGCGCCACCGACTACCTGTCCAAGCCCGCCGACGCCAATGACATCACCAACGCGCTGCTGGCCAAGGAAACCGAGCTGCCGCCGCCGCCCGAGAACCCCATGTCGGCCGACCGCGTGCGCTGGGAGCATATCCAGCGCGTCTACGAGCTGTGCGACCGCAACGTCAGCGAGACCGCGCGGCGGCTGAACATGCACCGCCGGACGCTGCAGCGTATCCTGGCCAAGCGCAGCCCGCGCTGAGGCGAGGCGGCGCGGATGCCCGGCCCGGCTGATCTGCGCCCCGATCCCGCCGGCGGATGGTCCTCCGAGATCGTGACGCTGAAGGGTGCGCAGGTCGTCCCGCCCAACGTGTCGCAGATGGTGCAGCCCGCCGGCGTCCTGGACGCCGATGCACGCTATGTCGGCCACGGCGCGCTGTGGCGCGGCCACCGGCCGATCACCACCGAGCCCGCGCCCGCCGACCCCCTCGAAGATCTGCCCGGCCGCTGGATCTGGGGCGGCGTGCTGTGGGCGCATTTCGGGCATTTCCTGGCCGAAAGCACCGCGCGTCTCTGGGCGCTGGACCATGCCCAGGGGCCGGTCGACGGCATCCTCTATATCCCCAAGCGCCCGCGGCTGGAGGACGAGGTAAAGGGGTTCCACAACGCCTTTCTCGGCCTTTTGGGCTGCGATCTGCCGATCCGGGTGGCCCACCGGCCGACCCGCGTCGAAGAGCTGATCGTGCCCGGACAGGGCTTCGGCCTGGGCGCGATTTCGGCCGGAACAGAGCCTTTCCGCGCCACGTTCCGCCGCCGCTTCGGCGCCGGTGTCGCGCCGGACGGGCCGGAGCGGCTCTATATCTCGCGCTCGGCGCTGGGGCTGCGAAAGGGCGGCATCCTGGGCGAGGAGAACCTGGAGGCCAGGCTGGCCGAGCAGGGCTACGAGATCTTCCACCCGCAGCAGCATGACATGCGCACCCAGATCGCGCGCTACAAGGCGGCGAAACAGGTGGTCGCGGCGGATGGCTCGGCGCTGCATCTCTTCGCCATGGTGGGCCGGCCCGAGCAGCAGGTGGGTGTGGTGCTGCGCCGCTCGTCGAACGTGGCCGACAACCTGATCACCCATCTGACCCATTTCTGCGGCCGCGCGCCGGTGGTGATCGACGCGCTGCGCCGCGAATGGGTGCCGGAGGGCAAGCAGCGCTCCTCGCGGCTGTCCTTCGGCGAGCTGGCGCTGCCCAAGGTGGGCCGGATCCTCGCGCGGCACAGCTTCATCGAAAACCGCGGCCGCTGGCAGCCGCTGACCGATGAGGAGCGCCAGCGCGTGTTCACCGAAAAGGGCCTGACCGGCAAGCGCGCCTATATCGTCGGCCGCAACCTGCGCGGGGGCGGGGCCAAGGCGTCAGGCGCCTAGGTGCGCGAGCAGGTCCCGGTGGCGCGCCAGATAGGCGCGGCGCACCTCCAGCGGCGGGCGCAGGCGGATCTCCAGCCCCGCGATCAGCTCGGGCCTGGGGCGGCCGAAGAAGCGGTTCGCCTCGGCCTCGGTGAAGCCGGCGATCTGCACCGCCTCCAGCCAGGCCGAGATGCGGTCGGCGCGCTTGATCTGCTGCTTGACCGATTTCGGCACCTGCGCGGGCAGGCCGAAGCGGATGTGGATCGCCGCCGACAGCTTGGCGTCCAGCGCGCCATAGCCCGGCCCGACCGCGGCCTTCACCGGCGAGATCATGTCGCCGATCACATATTCCGGGGCGTCGTGCAGCAGTGCGGCGAGGCGCCATTTCACCGGCGGATCCTTCACCAACCTGCCGTAGATCTCCTCGACCAGCAGCGAATGCTCGGCCACGGAATAGGCGTAGTCGCCCCGCGTCTGCCCGTTCCAGCGCGCCACGAAGGCCAGGCCGTGCGCGATGTCCTCGACCTCGATATCCACCGGGGTCGGGTCCAGCAGGTCCAGCCGCCGGCCCGAAAGCATGCGTTGCCAGGCGCGGGGTTCCTTGGGCATCTGGGTCTCCGGGTCAGGGTCGGGATGACGGTTGCCTAGCGCGAACGCCGCGCGCTGTAAATCCGCGGCCGCCGGGGAACGGCGGGCGCGAAACTTGGCCGCGTCAGTTGCCGCATGGCCGACCCGGTGCTATGTGCCGCTGAAACAGGTTATCAGAACGGAGCCGCGCCGATGGCCACGGATTATATCGTCAAGGACATTTCGCTGGCCGAGTTCGGCCGCAAGGAACTCGACATCGCCGAAACCGAGATGCCCGGCCTGATGGCCCTGCGCGAGGAATACGGCGCGGCCAAGCCGCTGACCGGCGCGCGCATCGCGGGCAGCCTGCACATGACGGTGCAGACCGCGGTGCTGATCGAGACGCTGGTGGCGCTGGGCGCCGAGGTGCGCTGGGCCTCGTGCAACATCTTCTCCACCCAGGACCACGCCGCGGCGGCGATCGCCAAGGCGGGCATCCCGGTCTTCGCGATCAAGGGTGAAACGCTGGAGGAATACTGGGATTACGCCGACCGCATCTTCCAGTTCGAGGAAGGCGGCGCGAACATGATCCTCGACGACGGCGGGGATGCCACGCTCTACATCCTGCTGGGCGCGCGCGTCGAGGAGGGCGAGACCGACCTGATCGAGACCCCCACCTCGGATGAGGAGGTCGCGCTTTTCGCCCAGATCAAGAAGCGGATGAAGCAAAGCCCCGGCTGGTTCGTGAAGCAGCGCCACATGATCAAGGGCGTGTCGGAGGAGACCACCACCGGCGTGCATCGTCTGTATAAAATGATGGAAAAGGGCCACCTGCCCTTCCCGGCGATCAACGTCAACGACTCCGTCACCAAGTCGAAATTCGACAACAAGTATGGCTGCAAGGAATCCCTGGTTGACGGTATCCGCCGCGCCACCGACACGATGATGGCGGGCAAGGTCGCCGTGGTCTGCGGCTATGGCGACGTGGGCAAGGGCTCGGCCGCGAGCTTGCGCGGCGCGGGCGCGCGGGTGAAGGTGACCGAGGTCGATCCGATCTGCGCGCTGCAGGCCGCGATGGACGGCTTCGAGGTTGTGACGCTGGAGGACGTCGTGGCGGACGCCGACATCTTCGTGACCACCACCGGCAACCGCGACGTGATCCGCATCGAGCATATGCGCGAGATGAAGGACATGGCGATCGTCGGCAACATCGGCCATTTCGACAACGAGATCCAGGTCGCCGCGCTCAAGAACCACAAATGGACCAACATCAAGGACCAGGTGGACATGATCGAGATGCCGAGCGGCGCGCGGATCATCCTGCTGTCCGAAGGCCGTCTGCTGAACCTCGGCAACGCCACCGGCCACCCCAGCTTCGTCATGTCGGCGAGCTTCACCAACCAGGTTCTGGCGCAGATCGAGCTGTGGACCCGCGGCGAGGAATACGCCAACGAGGTCTACATCCTGCCCAAGCATCTGGATGAAAAGGTCGCGCGCCTGCATCTCAAGAAGATCGGCGTGAAGCTGACCCAGCTGACGCCCGAACAGGCCGACTATATCGGCGTCACGCCCGAGGGGCCGTTCAAGCCCGACCACTACCGCTACTGATTGGGTCCAGGGTGACACGCAAGCGCCGCGCCGGGAGACCGGGGCGGCGTTTTTCATGGGACCGTCGCCGGATCGCGCGGCACCCAAAAGGGGATACCCGCAGCCCGTCCGGCCAACGCGCCAATCATGTGTTCGGCCCGGCGTTTGCGCCGGGCAGCGCTGCCTCGGGGGGCGGGCGCCGCCCTCGTGCCGAAACCCCGGCCAAGGCGGATGCGCCTGCGAAACCTACCCGAGAATTCCCTTTGTCCAGTGGGCAAAGGCCGCTACGCTTTTGCAGACGCCGCGCTGCCACGCGGCCTCATTGAAACAAGTGATTGGAACCAGGGGAGAGAACCGATGGGCAAAAGAGACGACCTGATCGCGCAATATGCCGACGACCTGCGCAACAAATGCGGGATGGAGCCGGACATGGACCTGCTGACCAAGGTCACCATCGGCTGCGGCCCGGCGATCTACGACGCCGACGCCTCGACCGTCGCGGGCACCCAGGCGGGCGAGCTGGAAACCGTCAAGAACAATTTCCTGATCAAGAAGCTGGGCCTGCGCGACGGGCCCGAGCTGATGGATGCGATCAATGCGGTGATCGACACCTACGGCCGGTCCGAGCGCAACAAGTATCGCGCCGTCGTCTACTACATGCTGACCAGGCATTTCGGGAAAGAGGCAATCTACCGCTGAGCCGAAGGTCCGGTTCCGGCCGAAGGTTTCCGGGCGGGCGTCAGAGCCCGCCCATCGCGCAGACGATGGCCCATTCCTCGGCCGTCACGGGTTGCACGGACAGGCGCGAGTTGTTGACCAGCACCATGTCCTTCAGCCGCTCATCCGCCTTGCACATCTCCAGCGTCACCGGGCGGGGCAGGGGCTGCACCGCCTTGATGTCCACGCAGTCCCAGCGCGGGTCGTCGGTGGTGCTGTCGGGATGCGCCTCGGCGATCACCTCGACGATGCCGACGATCGCCTTCTGCTTCAGCGAGTGATAGAAAAAGCCCCGGTCGCCCAGTTTCATCTCGCGCATGTTGTTGCGCGCCTGATAGTTGCGCACGCCGTCCCATTCCTCGCCCGCCGCGCCCCGGGCAAGCTGGTCCTCCCAGCCCCAGGTGTTGGGTTCGGATTTGAACAGCCAGTAGCGCATCAGCCGATCACCTTTTTCCAGGCCTGAACGGTGACGTTTTCGAACAGGCCGGCCTTGGCATAGGGATCGTTCTGCGTCCAGGCCTGCGCCGCGTCCGCCGTTTCCACGTCCAGGATGACCAGCGAGCCGCACATCTCGCCCGCATCGTCCAGGAACGGCCCGGCCTGCGCGACCACGCCGGTCTCGGCGATATAGGCCAGATGCGCGTCGCGGTTGGCCTTGCGGGTGTCCAGATGGCCGGGCTTGTCGCGGCAGATCAGGGCGTAGAGCATTCTCATTCCTCCTTCAGGGGACGGGCCAGCAGGGCCTGCGCGGCCTGTTCGATGCTGCATTGCCCGTCGATCAGGGCCGCCACCATCGTGGTGATCGGCATTTCGAAATCCAGTGTCTCGGTGCGTTTGGCGACGGCGCGCGCGGTTGCCGCGCCCTCGACCGTGATGGCGGGGTCGAACCCCTCGCCCCGCCCCAGCGCCCGGCCAAAGCGGAAATTGCGCGACAGCTCCGAGGTGCAGGTCAGCACCAGGTCGCCGAGGCCCGACAGGCCGGAAAGCGTCTCTGTTTCGGCGCCGTTGGCTTGGGCGAAGCGGACCATCTCGGCAAAGCCGCGGGTCATCAGCGCGGCGCGCGCGCTGTCGCCCAGCCCGGCGCCGATGACCACGCCGCTGGCGATGGCGATCACGTTCTTCAGCGCCCCGCCCATCTCGGCCCCGCGCACATCCTCGCTGCGATAGAGCCTGAGCGCCGGCGTGGAGAGCAGCGGTTGCAGCCGCGCCCCCACCGCCGTGTCGGCGCAGGCGAGCGTCAGAGCGGTGGGCAGGCCGCGGGCGATATCGGCGGCGAAGCTGGGTCCGGTCAGGATCGCGGGAATGGCGTTCGGGCAGGTCTCGGCAATGATCGCCGTGGCGCCACGCCCGGTGCCCAGGTCGATCCCCTTGCAGCAGGCGACCAGCGGCAGCCCGTCCAGCGCGCCCCGATGATCGGCCAGGAATCCCGCCAGCGTCTGCATGGGCACCGACAGCAGAACCGCCGCGCAGCCCGACAAATCCTTGATTTCGGCCGTGACAGTCACTGTTTCGGGCAGCGCCACCCCCGGCAGGCGATCCGCGTTGCGCCGTGTCCGGGCCATCCTGTCCACATGGGCGGCATCGCGCGCCCAGAGCGTCACCTCGCGCTCCGCCTGTCCCAGCGCCACGGCCAGCGCCGTGCCGAAGGCGCCCGCGCCCACGATCCCGATCATGCCTTGGCCCCTTTCTTGCCCGCGCCCAGCAGCGCCGGGCTGCTCTGGTCCAGTGGCCAGCGCGGGCGCGCCATGAGCGTCATGTCATCGCGCGCGCCGGCGCGGAAGCGTTCGATCCCCGCCCAGGCGATCATGGCGGCATTATCGGTGCAGAGCTTCAGCGGCGGGGCCACGAAACGGCAGCCGAGTTCGGCCGAAACAGTCTCTAATGCGGCGCGCAGTGACTTGTTCGCCGCCACGCCGCCGGCCACGGCGAAGGCAGGTGCGGCCGGGGCCCCGCCCATATAGATCGCCAGCGCGCGGCGGGATTTCTCGACCAGAACGTCGCGCATCGCCGCCTGGAAGGAGGCGCAGAGATCGGCGCGGTCGGTGCGCGTCAGCCCGCCCTTTTCCGCCACCACACCGTCGCGGGCGCGCAGCAGCGCGGTCTTGAGCCCCGAAAAGGACATGTCGCAGCCCGGCCGGTCCAGCAGCGGCCGGGGCAGGGCAAAGCGTTTGGCATCGCCCGAGGCGGCCTCGCGCTCCACCGCCGGGCCGCCGGGCTGGGGCAGGCCCAAGAGGCGCGCGGTCTTGTCGAATGCCTCGCCCGGGGCATCGTCGATCGTGCCGCCGAGGCGGGTGAAATCGCCGGCCCCCTTTACCAGCAGGAACTGGCAATGCCCGCCGGAGACCAGCAGCATCAGGTAGGGAAAGGCGAGCCCGTCGGTCAGCCGCGGGGTCAGGGCGTGGCCCGCGAGGTGGTTCACGCCCACCAGCGGCAGGCTCGATCCCGCGGCTAGACCCTTGGCGACCATCACGCCCGACAGCACCCCGCCGATCAGTCCGGGCCCCGCCGTCACGGCGATGGCGTCGAGATCGGCCAGCCCCAGCCCGGCCTGTTCCAGTGCCTGCTCGACGCAGATGTCCAGCTTCTCGGCATGCGCGCGGGCCGCGATCTCGGGCACGACGCCGCCGAAGGCCGCGTGCAGCGCGGTCTGGTCGGCCACGACCGAGGACAGGATTTCGGGCGCCGCGCCGGGCGCATGGCGCACCACGGCCGCCGCGGTGTCGTCGCAGCTGCTTTCCAGGCCCAGCACGGTCAGGGTCTGATCGGGCTCTTTGATTGCGTGGCTCATTCCCGGCAGGTAACACCGGGGAAGGTTTCGCACAATCCCGGCAGGTGCCGCCATGACGCCCCTCACCCTGTTGCTGACCCGCCCCCGCCCGCAGGCCGAGCGCTTCGCACGGGCCTTCGCCGCGCGCTTTGGGCCGGAGATCGGGATCGTGATCTCGCCGCTGCTGCGGATCGCGCCAGGGGGGGAGCTGCCGTCGCTGGCGGATTATGCCGGCTTGGTGTTTTCCTCGCAGAACGGGGTGCGCGCCTTCGCGGGGATCAGCGGCGACCGGCGGCTCCCCGCCTATTGCGTCGGCGCGCGGACGGCCGAGGCGGCGCGCGAGATCGGGCTCAGGGCTGAGTTTTCTGGCGCCGATGCCGAGGCGCTGGTGGCGCGGCTGGCGCAGGCGCATCCGGGCGGGCGGCTGCTGCACCTGCGCGGCGCGCATGCCCGCGGAGAGATCGCCGCGCGCCTGTCGGCGGCAGGCCAGCCCTGCGACGAGGCAGAGATCTACGACCAGATTCCGCAGGAATTGTCACTGAAAGCGCGCGATCTGCTGCGCGCGGAGGGGCCGGTCCTGCTGCCGCTGTTCTCACCGCGCAGCGCGACACTGGCGGGGCAGGCCGTGGCGGGCGCGCGGGCGCCGCTGGCGCTTGCGGCGATGAGCGCGGCGGTCGCCGGTGCCTGGCGGGGGCCCGCGCCTGCCCTCCTCCGGCAGGCCGAAAAGCCGGATGCGGAGGGGATGCTCGATGCGCTCGCCGTGCTGATTGCCGCAGCGCGTCACCTTGAGGGTGGTGGCGGGGCGGGCTAAGCTTGACCGGCGCACTGGGCGCGGCATCGAATTTTGCGAATCGACAGGGGGTTGCAGTGGCAGATTCCAGACCCGAGACGGAAACCGAGGCCGAGGCCGAGGCGACGGAAACCACCCCCGAAGCGACCGGCGCCGCGCCGGACGAGGCGCAGCGGCCGCAGGACGCGGAAGCCGCCGCCCCGGACACGCGGGAAACCCCGGAGGGTGAGCTTGCCGAGACCCCTCCCGACGAGGGCGGGCAGGCACAGGCAGAGGAGCCGGCCGCCGACGTGGAGGCCCCCGAAGCCATCGAGGAACCGGCGTCCGAGAGCGCGCCCCGGGCATCGCGCGGCGGGGTCTTTCCGCTGCTGCTGGGCGGGGCCCTGGCCGGCGGGATCGGTTTCGCCGCGGCGTTCTTCCTGCTGCCCGGCGGCGGCGCCGATGACGAGATCGTCGCCGCGCTGGCCGCGCAGGATCAGCGCCTGACCGCGCTGACCGGCAACCTGGAAAAGATCACCACCACCCTTGCCGCGCAGGACCCCGGCGCCGAGATCGCCGCCGCGCTGGCCAGGACCGAATCCGCGCTGGCCGGGCGCTTCGACGCGCTGGAGGGCGATCTCGGCGGGGTCGCCGGCCGGCTCGATGCGATCGACGCCCGCCTGACCGCGGTCGAGAAACGCCCCATCGCCGAGGCCGCCGACACCACCGGCGCGATCGCGGCCTATGAGCGCGAACTGGAGCGGATGCGCGAGGAACTGGCCGCACAGCGCCAGCAGAACGAGGAAATGTCCGCCTCGGTCTCGGCGGTGGCGGATCAGGCCAAGGCGGAGATCGCCGCCGCCTCGACCCGGGCGCAGGAGTTGGAGACGCGCGCGGCGATGATGCGCGTGATGGCCGCGCTGGAAAGCGGCGGCAGCTTCGCCTCGGCCCTGCCGCAGATCGGCGCCGATGTGCCCGCGGCCCTGTCGGCGGTGGCCGACAGCGGCGTCGCCACGCTGACCGAGTTGCAGCGCAGCTTCCCCGAGGCGGCCCGCGCTGGGCTGTCGGCGGCGCTGCGCGAGACCACGGGCAAGGCGCCGACCGCGCGGCTGGAGAACTTCCTGCGCAGCCAGCTCGGTGTGCGCTCGCTGAGCCCGCGCGAGGGCGACGATCCCGACGCGGTGCTGTCGCGGGCCGAGGCCGCGCTGGGCGAGGGCCGCCTGGCCGACGCGCTGGCCGAGCTTCAGGCGCTGCCCGAAAGCGGCCGCGCCGCGATGGCCGGCTGGACGGATACGGCGCAGGCGCGGCTCGATGCCGTGGCTGCGGCTAAGGCGCTTGCCGCCAGCCTGAACGTGAACTGAGGGGACATCGGATGCTCTGGTCATTGCTCAAGATCCTGATTTTCGTCGTCCTCGTCGCCGCGCTGGCCTTCGGTGCGGGGCTGCTGATCGATTCGGACACCGGCATCCGGGTGGCCTTCGCCAATGTGGAGTTCACCATGGGCCCGCTGCAGGCGGTGATCGCGGCGGCGGCGCTGCTGGTGCTGCTGTGGCTGGCGATGAAGCTGGCCGGCTTCCTGGTGGCGCTGGTCCGCTTCATCAGCGGCGACGAGACCGCGATCAGCCGCTATTTCAACCGCAACCGCGAACGGCGCGGGTTCAAGGCGATGAGCGAGAGCATGCTGGCGCTGGCCTCGGGCGAGGCGCGGCTGGCGATGACCAAGGCCGCCAAGGCCGAACGTCTTCTGAACCGCCCCGAGCTGACCAACCTGCTGGCCGCGCAGGCGGCGGAACTGGCCGGCGACGCCCAGAATGCGCGCACGATCTACAAGCAGCTGCTTGCCGACGAGCGCACCCGTTTCGTCGGCGTGCGCGGAATCCTCAAGCAGAAGCTGGCCGAGGGCGATATCGACACCGCGCTGAAACTGGCCGAAAAGGCATTCGACCTGAAGCCGGGCCACGAGGAGACGCAGGACATCCTGCTGAAGCTCCAGGCCGAGCACGCCGACTGGACCGGCGCGCGCCGCACGCTGAACGCCAAGCTGAAACACGGCAGCCTGCCGCGCGACGTGCACAAGCGGCGCGACGCGGTGCTGGCGCTGTCGGAGGCGCGTGACGTGCTGGCCGAGGGCAGGACGATCGAGGCCCGCGAGGCCGCGATCGAGGCCAACCGCCTGTCGCCCGACCTGATCCCCGCCGCCGTGCAGGCCGCCCGCACCTATCTCGAACAGGGCAAGAAACGTTACGCCACGCGGGTCCTAAAGAAGGCCTGGGAGGTGCAGCCGCATCCCGACCTCGCCGCCGCCTTCGCCGAGATCGAGCCGGAGGAGAGCCCCGAGGCGCGGCTCAAGCGTTTCCAGACCTTGACCCATGTCGCGCCGGACGATCCCGAGACCCGGATGTTGCTGGCCGAGCTGCACATCGCGGCGGAGGATTTCCCCGCCGCCCGCAAGGCGCTGGGCGACCTCCCCGAGACCACCCCCACGGCGCGCGCGCTGACACTGATGGCCGCGATCGAGCGCGGTGCGGGCTCCGATGACAGCGTGGTGCGCGCCTACCTGACGCGGGCGCTGGGCGCCTCGCGCGGGCCGCAGTGGATCTGCGACAAGTGCGGCACCGCCCATGCCGAATGGCGCCCGGTCTGCGCCCATTGCGGCAGTTTCGACACGCTGTCGTGGAAGACCGCGCCGGCGGGCGAGGTCTCCATGCCGCGCTCGACCGAGATGCTGCCGCTGATCGTCGGTGCGATCGGGGACAAGACGGCACCGGAAGGGGAGATGGCCGAGCCGGAGGAGGCCGAGGAGAGCCCCGCCGCGGACCAGCAGACCGAGGCCGCGGAGGCCGGCGCAGAGGCCATTCCCGAGGCCGAGGTTCTGGAACCCGGAGAAGAAGCGCCGAAACCGTGAAAATAGGGCTACACACCCGCGCGACTGGGTGCTAAAGAACGCGCCACCTAGCCGGTGTAGCTCAGCTGGTAGAGCACGTCATTCGTAATGATGGGGTCGGGGGTTCGAGTCCCTTCACCGGCACCACCCATCCACCCAAGACATTGTTTTGCCTCAGCTTTTGTCGATGACAGAGCGGAGCGCGAAAGATGTCCGGGGGCGGTTTCCGCCCCGCGCAAGCGCGGAAGGAACGGCGCCAGGGGCCTGTTTCGGTGGATTCCCGTCACCCTTCGGAAGCGTCGTCTTGCCCCGAAACCGGCCCGCATATGGCGGTCTGCGCCGCGTTTCGCGGCAGCGTCAGGCACGATGCGGGGCCGGCGCGCGGCGCTCAGGCGTCGGGCGCGGCGCTGAACCCGGTGCGGCCGATGCTGTCATAGGCCTCGAATCCCGCGCGCCTCGCATCCTCGGCGGTGTAGATGTTGCGCAGGTCGGCCATCCGGGGATGCGCCATTTTCCTGGCCAGACGTTTCAGATCCAGCGCGCGGAACTCGTTCCATTCGGTCAGGATGACCAGCAGGTCGGCCTTCTGCGCGGCCTTGTAGGCATCGTCGACCCATTGCACGCCCGGCAGCAGCGCCTCGCCCTCGTTGCGGCCCTTCGGATCGCTCACCCGCACCTTGGCGCCGCCGCCCACCAGCGCCGGCACGATGGTCAGCGCGGGCGCCTCGCGCATGTCGTCGGTGTTGGGCTTGAAGGTCACGCCGAGCACCGCGACGGTCTTGCCGTTGAACGATCCGTTGCACAGATCGCGCAGTTTCTCGACCATGCGGTGGCGGACCTCATCGTTCACCCGGATGACGGTTTCGGTGATCTGCATGGGCACCGCGTAATCCTGCCCGGTCCGCGCCAGCGCGGCGGTGTCCTTGGGAAAGCAGCTGCCGCCATAGCCGGGGCCGGCGTCGAGGAACCTGTTGCCGATGCGGGCGTCGAGGCCCATGCCCCGGGACACCTCCTTCACGTCGGCGCCGGTGCGTTCGCACAGCGCCGCGATCTCGTTGATGAAGGTGATCTTGGTCGCGAGGAATGCGTTGGCAGCGTATTTGATCATCTCGGCGGATTCCAGATCCGTCGTCACGATCGGCAGTTCGCGCAGGTAGAGCGGGCGGTAGATGTCGGCCATGACCTTGGCCGCGCGTTCGTTCTGCACGCCCACGACCACCCGGTCGGGTTGCATGAAATCGTCGATCGCCTCGCCCTCGCGCAGGAATTCGGGGTTGGAGGCGACGTCGAAGTCGAGATCCGGGTTGGCCTCGTGAACCACCTGCCAGACCTTGCGGTTGGTGCCCACGGGCACGGTCGATTTGGTCACGATGACGATGTAGTGGTTGGCGGCGCGGGCGATCTCCTGCGCTGCCTCCATCACATAGCTCAGGTCGGCATGGCCGTCGCCGCGCCGGGTCGGCGTGCCGACCGCGATGAACACCGCATCCGCGTCCGCGATCGCGCTGGGCAGGTCGAGGGTGAAGGACAGCCGCCCGGCCTCGACGTTCTTCGACATCAGCGCCTCGAGGCCGGGCTCGAAGATCGGCGCCTCGCCGCGCTCCAGCATCTCGATCTTGCGCGGGTCCTTGTCGACGCAGACCACCTCATGCCCGAAATCGGAAAAGCAAACGCCCGAGACAAGCCCGACGTAGCCCGTGCCGATCATCGCGATTTTCATGACGATTGCCCTTCCTGAAACTCGATCCGGTTTGGCCCCAGTGCCGGCGGCCTGTCAACTCTGCCGCGGGGTTAGACTCCGTAGAAGTCGCGGTACCATGCGACGAAACGCGCGACGCCCTCGGCGACCGGGGTCTGCGGGGCCTGGCCCGTCAGCCGGCGCAAGAGCGCGGTGTCGGCCCAGGTGGCGGGCACGTCGCCGGGCTGCATCGGCAGCAGGTTGCGCCGGGCGGAGCGGCCGGTGGCGGCCTCGATCGCGGCGATGAAATCGGTCAGCTGCACCGGCTGGCCGTTGCCGATGTTCACCACCCGCCAGGGCGCGACCGGCGACAGGCTGTCGCCTTCGGGAACGATCCCGCCCCCGGGGCGCTGCGGCACCGCCTCGATCAGGCGCTCGATGCCCGCGACCAGATCGTCGATATAGGTGAAGTCGCGCTTCATCTCGCCGCGGTTGTAGACGTCGATGGGCTGCCCTTCGAGGATCGCGCGGGTGAATTTGAACAGCGCCATGTCCGGCCGCCCCCAGGGCCCGTAGACGGTGAAGAAGCGGAACATGGTGATCGGCAGCCCGTGCAGATGGGAATAGGCGTGGGCCATGGCCTCGGTCGCCTTCTTGGTGGCGGCGTAGAAGGACATCTGGTGATCGGCGCGATCGGTCTCGACATAGGGCATCCGCGTGTTGGCGCCATAGACCGAGGAGGTCGAGGCCAGCAGCATATGCGCCGGCGGGAAGGTGCGCGCGGCCTCCAGCAGCTCGAAGGTGCCGGCGACGTTGCCGTCGAGATAGGCGCGCGGGTTCTCCAGCGAATAGCGCACGCCGGCCTGGGCTGCGAGGTGGATCACGATGTCGAAGCGCTCCTCCTCGAACAGCGCCATCAGGCGGCCGGGATCCTCGACATAGCCCTGTTCAAAGCGGAAATCGGGGTGATGCGCGATCCGGTCGAGCCGGGCCTGTTTCAGCGCGACGTCGTAATAGTCGGTCATCGCGTCCAGTCCGACCACGCGATGGCCCGCGGCCAGCAGGCTTTCGCAGCAGTGATAGCCGATGAACCCCGCCGCGCCGGTCACGAGTGCCGTCTTCACAAGAGCCCCTTTCCTCGAACGCCCCAAGGGCCTTGACCCGTGCATAGCACCGCCGTGGGTCCGTTGAACAGGCCGGGCGGCGCGACGGTCAGAACGCCCGGTCGACCTGGCGCGCGATGCCGAATAGGCTGCCGACGGTCTGGGTGATGGTCTGCACGGTCGTCAGCGGGCTTTCCGAGGCATAGACCACGTCATCGGGGTTGATCTGGAACCGCTTGGCGCTGAACAGCCCGTCGGCGGTGGTCAGGTCGATGACGAAGATCGCGCGCGTCTCGCGCGGGCCCTGCACGCCGGCGCGGGTCGCGCTTTCGGGGTATTCGCGCAGGATGAGGATACCCTGGGGATCGGCCCGCGTGTCCGAGATGCCGCCGATCAGCGCGATCGCGTCCAGCGCCGAAAGGGTGTCCTTGGGGAACTGGACCAGCTGCTCCCGGCCCGCCGCGCCGATGGCGATGAAGGAACGCGGATCCTCCTCGACGATGACCTTGTCGCCGCCGGCCAGCGTGGTGTCGAGCGAGGGATCGGCATAGAGCCGCGCCACCGTGGTCACATAGAGCTGCCCGTTGCGCACCAGCCGCACCACCGGGTTTTCCAGCGTGGTCAGCACGCCGCCGCCCAGCGAGATCAGGCTCAGCACCGTCAGGTCGCGGTCGACCATCGGGTAGGTGCCGGGGCTGCCCACGCCGCCGACCAGATCGACCGAGTTCTTCCGCCCCGACTGCATCGACAGCTGGATCTGGGCCGAGGGGATGATCGCCGCCATCTCGCTCTGGATCTTGGCGCGCGCGGCCTGCGGGGTCATGCCCCCGACGTGGATCGAATCGAGATAGGGCATGAAGATCGTGCCGTTCGGCGCCACGCGCATCTGCGGCAGCGTCACCACCTTTGAGCCGGGCGAGGTCAGCAGCGAGTTCTCCTCGCTGTCCCAGATCACCACGTCCACGATGTCGCCGGGGGCGATGATCTGGCTGCTCGATCCGCGCTGATGGGCGATCCAGCTGCCGCGCGGGCCCGAGCCGGTGACCGGCCAGGTCTCGACCTGCGGCAGGAAGGCGCGGGTCACCGGGTAGATGGCGTAGCCCGCTAGGGTGTCGGCCTCGGCGCTGGACAGGATTTCGCTCTCCCGGGCGGCGCCGCGGGGCAGGCTGCAGGCCGAGACGAGACCGCTCGCGCCAAGGGCCAGGAACTGGCGTCGTCCGAAAGCTGGCATCCGTTTCCCCCAGGGTAGTCCGCCGACCCGCGTGGATCGGGGCGTGGATTTCGCACCTCAGGCAAGATACTGAGGGGGGAAACCGGGTCAACCTGAATGCGCGGCCCAGATGCGGAGATTTCGGAAGCGTGGGAAATTTGCGGTCATTTCTGGTGATGGGGGCGACCGGCGCCGTCGGTGGCGCCCTGCACGCCGCCTGGGCGGACGCCGCGCCCGCGGGGCTGCGCCCGCTGTGGCAGAGCCGGCGGGACGCGGCGCCGGGCTGGCTGCGCTGGGCGCCGCTGGACGGACCGCGGCCCGATCTGCCACCGCTGGAGGCCGTGGTGGTCCTCTCCGGTGTGACGCCGGGCGCCGATGCGCCGCTCTCCGACAATGCCGCGCTGGCGCTGGCCGGGCTGGAGGCCGCCGCTGCGGCTGGCGCGCGGCATGTCTTTCTCGCCTCGTCGCAGGCGGTCTATGCCCCTGCCGGGCGTCCGCTGACCGAAAGCGACCCGATCGCCCCGCCCACGCCCTATGGCATGGCCAAGGCGGAGATGGAGGACGCCGCCGCGCGATGGCGCGACGCCGCCGGTCCCGCCGCGCCGGGCGTCACCTGCCTGCGGATCGGCAACGTGGCGGGCGCGGACATGCTGGGCCGGCGCATGGCGGCGGGGCTGCCGGTCACGCTGGACCGTTTCGCCGACGGCTGCGGGCCGGAACGCTCCTATATCGGGGCGGGCGGCTTCGCGCGGGTACTGGAAAGCCTGCTGGAGGCGGCTCTGGCCGGGCGGGAGCTGCCCTTCGCCCTGAACCTGGCCGCGCCGCGCCCGGTGGCGATGGAGGGGCTTCTGCGGGCCTGGGGCTGCGACTGGACATGGCGCCGGGCGCCGGCCGGCGCGCGCCAGTCGGTGACCCTCGATGTGGGGCCGCTTTGCCGCTTGCATCGCTTCGGGCCGCGTGACAGTGCGGCGGGGCAGATGGTGGCGGAGTGGCGGAGGCTGGGCCGGCAATGAGTTTTTCGAAACGGCTGTTCGACATCGCGCTGGCGCTGCTGCTGTCGGTTGTGCTGCTGCCATTGCTGCTGGTGGTGCTGGCGGTGATGTGGGTCCGGGACGGGCGGCCGCTGTTCTATCTTTCGGAGCGGATGAAGACCGCCGACGAACCCTTCCAGCTGTGGAAGCTGCGGACCATGCGCCCCGATGACGGCGACCGCGGCGTCTCGGGCGGGGACAAGGCGCACCGGGTGACGCGCACGGGCCGGATGCTGCGCCGCTACCGGCTGGACGAGATCCCGCAGCTGTGGAACGTGCTGCGCGGCGACATGAGCTTCGTCGGGCCGCGCCCGCCGCTGCGCGAGTATGTCGAGCGCTTCCCCGACACCTACCGCGCGGTGCTGAGGTCGCGGCCGGGCATCACCGGGCTGGCGACGGAGGTGTTCCACGCGCATGAGGAGTGGCTGCTTGAGAAATGCGACACCGCCGAGCAGACCGACGCCGTCTATGCCCGGGCCTGCGTGCCGCGCAAGGCGCGGCTCGACCTTATCTACCAGCGCCACCAGTCGCTATGTTTCGACCTGGTGCTGCTGTCGCGGACCGCGGCCAAGGTGTTCGGCCGCCGCTGACGCCCGGCCGATCGTGGCCGAAGGATCAGCAATTTTCAGCTGGATCGCAGGTGCAGCATGCTTTGCCTTGCCGGTTTTCGCGGTTCCGGCATAGAGTGCAGCTTTAGGGAAACGGGTTTTTTGTCTTGCTGAACTTTGTCAAAGGACTGTCGCGCCGGCAAAAGTCGGCCATCATGCTCGGTGTGGACCTGACGGTTGTCGTGGTCGCGCAGTTCCTCGCCCTGGTGGCCTTCGGCAGTTCCGGCCCCGGCTTTGGCCCGCTGGAGAACCTTTGGCTGGTGTTCTTCTTCCAGACCGTCAGCGCGGTGCCGATCGCCCTGTTCCTCGGCATCACCAGGATCCAGCTCAAGGCCTACGAGACGCGGGCGCTGGGCAAGACGGTGGTGTTCGGCGCGTTCCTCGCGGTGATGAACATCATGCTGCACCGGCTGGCGCAGCATGCGGTTCCGGTGGGCGTGTCGATCGTGTTCGGCCTGATCTTCATCATGTTGGCGGCCGGTATGCGGATGGTGATGCTGCAGATGCTGCTGAGGCTCTATCGCCGGGCGGAGCCCACCTGCAGGGTGCTGATCTACGGCGCCGGGACAACCGGGCTGCAGCTGGCCTCGGCGCTGAAGACGCATCACCGGATCGAGCCCGTCGCCTTCGTCGACGACAACCCGGCGATGGAGGCCATCACCGTCGCCGGCCTCTCCGTCCACCGGCCCACGGCGATCAAGGATCTGGTCAAGGAGAAGGGCATCAACCGGGTGCTTCTGGCCATGCCCTCGCTGTCGCCGCCGAAACAGGCACAGTTGGCGCGCAAGCTGCAGCGCATGGGCCTGGAGGTGCAGACCCTGCCGTCCTTCGCGCAGCTGATCGGCGAGGAGGAGCTGATCAACAAGCTCAGCCCGGTGCAGCCCAGCAGCCTGCTGGGCCGGCAGAACCTGGAAGGCCAGCTGAACGTGGGCTGCGGCACCTATGCCGGGCGCACGGTCCTGGTGACCGGCGCCGGCGGCTCGATCGGGTCGGAGCTTTGCCGGCAGCTGCTGCAGTGCAATCCCAAGCGGCTGGTCCTGTTCGAGATGAGCGAGATCGCGCTCTATACCGTGGACATGGAGCTCAAGACCCTCTCCGAGGAGAGCGATATCGAGATCGTGCCGGTGCTGGGCTCGACCACCGATCCGCGCATGCCGCGCTTCGTGCTGGCCGAGCACAAGCCGGACATCGTGTTCCACGCCGCCGCCTACAAGCATGTGCCGATGGTCGAGGCCAACCCGCTGGCGGGGCTGGCCAACAACGTGCTGGGCACCCGCACCATCGCCGAGGCGGCGCGCGAGGCGGGCGTGGCGCGGTTCATCCTGATCTCCTCGGACAAGGCGGTGCGGCCGACCAACGTGATGGGCGCGTCGAAGCGCCTGGCCGAGCTGGTGGTGCAGGACCTGGCCACGCGCGCCTCGAACACGGCCTTTTCGATGGTGCGCTTCGGCAACGTGATCGGCTCGTCGGGCTCGGTGGTGCCGCTGTTCCACGAGCAGATCGCCAAGGGCGGCCCGGTGACCCTGACCGACAACGAGGTCACGCGCTATTTCATGACCATCCCCGAGGCGGTCAGCCTGGTGCTGCTGGCCGGCTCCTTCGCGCCGGCGGCGGGCGAGGGCGGCGACGTCTTCGTGCTGGACATGGGCAAGCCGGTGCGCATCCGCCGCCTGGCCGAGCAGATGATCGAGGCCGCGGGCTACACCGTGCGCGACGAGAACAACCCGAGCGGCGATATCGAGATCGTCACCACCGGCCTGCGCCCCGGTGAGAAGCTGCACGAGGAGCTGCTGATCGGAGAGGGGCTGCTGACCACGCCGCATCCCAAGATCCTGCGCGCCCAGGAGGCGCGGCTGTCGGAGATCGAGGTCGCCAGCGCGCTGCGCGCGCTGCGCCAGGCGGTGGCCGCGGGCGACATCGTGGCTGCCCGTTCGGTCATCGCGCGCTGGGTCGAGGGCTACCCCTCGCCGGAGGCGGCCAGCAACGCCTGAGGCCGCACGCCACGGCCCCGTGCACTATTTGCCACAGGGCCCGGCCGGCATCGGGCCCGGCAAAGGCAGTGGTTGATCGGATGGCCGGGATCGGCGAATGTCCGTCGGGATGCAAGCCCGGGGAGCCGAGATGAAGGGACGTTTGATGACAGCTTCGGCGCGCCGCCTGTTCGGGGGCGCGATGGCGCTGGCCACGGCATTGGCCGGCCTGCCGGCCGCGGCCGAGGGTGCCGACCCCTGGCACCCGACCCTGAATTTCTACGGCGTCACCGGGCTGGTCGACATGCCGACCGGGCAGAGCCAGCCCGACGGCCAGTTCTCGACCACCTTTTCGACCTTTGCGGGGATGACGCGCGCGACCCTGTCGTTCCAGATCGCCCCGCGCCTGTCCGGCAGCTTCCGCTTTTCGCGCACCAAGGACCTGAACCTCGCCGGATTCGTCGATTATTCCGACCGCAGCTTCGACGTGCAGTACCGCGTGCTGCGCGAGGGGCGCATCCTGCCCGACCTGGTGGTCGGCCTCCAGGATTTCGCCGGCACCGGCCTGGCGGCGGCGGAATATGTGGTCGCCAGCAAGCACCTGGCGCCGAACCTGGTGCTGACCGGCGGCATCGGCTGGGGCCGTCTGGGCAGCTACAACCCGCTGGGCGCCCCCTTTGGTTCGCGCCCGCCGCTGAACATCGGGCGCGGCGGCAGCCCGAACGTCGACCAGTATTTCCGCGGCCCGGCCGCGCTGTTCGGCGGGGTCGAGTGGCAGCCCACCGACAAGCTGGGCCTGAAGCTGGAATATTCCTCGGACGATTACGCCTTCGAAGAGGGGCGCGGCGTCATCAAGCACCGCAGCCCGTTCAGTTTCGGTGTCGAATACCAGGCGCGCAAGCACCTGCGGCTGGGCGCCTATTACCTTTATGGCTCGGAGCTGGGCGTGACCGCGCAGATCTCGCTCAACCCCAAGGACAGGCCGGCGGGCGGCGATCTGGGCAAGGCGACCTACCCGGTCGAGCCGCGCCCGGCGCGCAGCGCCGATCCCGACGCCTGGTCGGAGGACTGGGTGGCGCAGCCGCAGGCGGCGGACATCCTGCGCCGCAACACCGCCAAGATGCTGGCCGAGACCGGGCTGGTGCTGGAGGCGATGGCGATCAGCGGCGACCGCGTGGAGCTGTGGCTGCGCAACCCCTCCTACGACGCCGAGGCCCAGGCCATCGGCCGCGCCGCGCGGGTGCTGACGCGCACCATGCCCGCCTCGGTCGAGACCTTCGAGATCGTGCCGGTCGTCAAGGGCATGCCGACCGCCAAGGTGGTGCTGCGCCGGACCGATATCGAGGCGCTGGAGAACGCGCCGAACGGCGCCGCGCGGCTGTTCAGCGTGGCCGGGATCGCCGACGCCTCGCGCCGGCCCGAGAACCTGACCTATGACGAGGAGCTCTATCCGCGGCTCACTTGGTCGCTGGCGCCCTACCTGAAGCAGGAGCTGTTCGACCCCGACCATCCCTATCGCGTCGATCTGGGGATGCGCCTTGCCACGCGCTACGAACTGCGGCCGGGTCTGTTCTTTTCGGGATCGGTCACCAAGAGCGTGACCAACGCCTTCTCGAAGGGCCAGCTCAGGCCGAACAACTCGGTGCTGCCGCATGTGCGCACCGACGAGCAGCTCTATACGCGGCAGGGCGATCCGGGCCTCGAGACCCTGACCATGGCGTGGTATGCGCGCCCCGGGCAGGATCTTTACGGCCGGGTCACTGCCGGCTACCTGGAGCGGATGTATGGCGGCGTTTCGGCGGAGCTTCTGTGGAAGCCGCAGCACAGCCGTCTGGCGCTGGGGGTCGAGGTCAACTACGCCCGCAAGCGCGATTACGACGGCGGGCTGGGGTTCCGCGACTACGACATCGTGACCGGCCATGCCTCGGCCTATTACGACCTGTCGCAGGGCTACCGGGTGCAGCTGGACGCGGGCCGCTACCTGGCCGGCGACTGGGGCGCCACGCTGGCCTTCGACCGTGTCTTCGCCAATGGCTGGACGGTCGGCGCCTTTGCCACGCTGACCGATGTCAGCGCCAAGGAATTCGGCGAAGGGTCGTTCGACAAGGGGATCCGGGTGACGATCCCGATCTCCTGGATGATGGGCAGCAGCTCGCGCAGCACGGCCAGCACCACCATCCGGCCGATCCAGCGCGACGGCGGCGCGCGGCTGTCGGTCGACGGGCGGCTCTACGAGACCATCGACGATTATCACCGCTGGGGCATCGAGCGGCAGTGGGGGAAAGTGTGGCGATGAGACAGCTGAGGACCGCGGGCCTGGTGCTTGCCGCCCTTCTCGGGCTTTCCGGCTGCGGGTCCGACCCGGCGGTCGGGGACAACCCCCTGCTGCTGGGCGTGAGCGCGCTGCGCGACGGCGTCAGGACGCGCGCGGCCGGCGATGCGCCGGCCCCTGCCCTGACCCGAGCCATGGTGGACCAGGTGCAGGTGCCGCTGATTCTGGCCAGCCTGGAAAGCCGGGGCGTCACCGGCGCGCTGGTCCCGATCGGGCAGAACGGCGCCGACACCACCTGGGGCACGGCCGACCAGATCGCGGTGATCATGCGCGGCGATGTCGTGCGCGGCACACGCGGCCTGGGCGAGGATCTGATGTCCGCCTCAATCCCCGGCGAATCAGTCCTGCGGAGCGCCAACAGCGTGACACAAAGGGAATATTTCCACCTGGACGGCGACGATCAGACGGTGCGAAGGAAATTTTCCTGCGAAATTCATGAGCAGGATGCCGCTGCCCTGGTCATCGTCGAAAGGCGTTATCAGGCGCGCCATTTCGAGGAGCGTTGCAGCGGTCAGAACGGCGGATTTACCAATGAATATTGGTTCCTCGCCGATGGCAGAATGATCCAGTCGCGCCAGTGGATTAGCCCGAGTGTGGGATTTATGAAACTACAGCGCCTCAAGCCGTGAAGTCAGTTCAAACAACTTTCGCTGCTGGCGCAAACATGCTAACAAATCAGCGATGCTCGTCATACCTATGGAGTTCGAAATGAAAAAGATTTCCGCATTTGTCGCAGGTACCGCACTCGCCCTGACCGCTTCGACCGCTTTTGCTGGCGGCCCGGTCATCGTCGAGGAAGAGCCGGAGCCCGTCGTTGTCGCGCCCGTGGGCAGCTTCGGTGGCCTGGGCGGCGGTGTTCTGGCTGCTGGCGCCGCTGTCCTGGCGATCGCCGCACTGGCTGGTTCGTCGAACGGCACCACCACCACCCAAAGCGGCAACTGATCCCGCACATCCGACCTTTGTCGGGGGAATGCATTCGAAAGGGGGCCTGACCGAGGCCCCCTTTTTGTTTGCCGCGACCTTTGTCGCGCAGCGCTGCCAGGGCCTGTGGCGGGCAGAGCCCCGCACCCGTTCCCTTCCGGCCTGAAAAGCCTTGTCCCGGCGCGGCGGCGGGCCTCAGAGAAGCCCGCCCAGGGCCGCGGCGGCGGCGGCGAGACCCGCACCCAGGGCCATCCAGCCCAGCGGCCGCAGGGGCGAGGGGCGCGGCGGCGGTGCGGCGGGTTCGGTCTGGCGGATCAGCGCGGCCTCGGCGAGCTGCGGCAGCTTGGGCCCGAAGCGCGCCAGCACCTTGGCCGTCACCGCAAGGTCGCGCAGCAGCGCCCTGGGGCCGACATTATCCTTGATGTAGCTCTCGACGACCGGCTGGGCGACCTTCCAGATGTTGATGTGCGGGTCGAGTGAACGCGCCACGCCCTCGACCACCACCATGGTGCGCTGCAGCAGGATCAGCTCGGTCCGGGTCTGCATGCCGAACTGTTCGGTCACCTCGAAGAGGTAGCTCAGTAGCCGCGCCATCGAAATATGCGAGGCATCCATGCCGAAGATCGGCTCGCCCACGGCGCGCAGGGCGCGGGCGAATTCGTCGATGTCGCGGTCGGCGGGGACGTAGCCTGCCTCGAAATGCACCTCGGCCACGCGGCGGTAGTCGCGGCGGATGAAGCCGAAGAGGATCTCGGCATAGACGCGGCGGGTGTATTCGTCGATCCGCCCCATGATGCCGAAATCGTAGCACAGGATATCGCCGCCCGCGCCGACCTTCAGGTTGCCCTGGTGCATGTCGGCGTGGAAATAGCCGTCGCGCAGCGCGTGGTTAAGGAACAGCTGCAGCACCCGCTCGGCCAGGATGCGGCGGTCATGGCCGGCGGCGTCGATCGCGGCGTTGTCGCCCAGCGGCACGCCCTCGACCCAATCCATGGTCATCACCCGCCGGCTGGACAGGAACCAGCGCGTCTGCGGCACGGCGAAACCACCATCGCCGGCGGTGTTGGCGGCGAATTCCGCCGCGGCGGAGCTTTCCAGCCGCAGATCCAGCTCGCCCATCACCACGCCCTCGAAATGGGCGATCACGTCGGTCGGGCGCAGCCGGCGCGAGGCGGGCGAGAGCGCCTCGATGATCGAGGCGGCGAGGTAGAAGGCGTCGATATCGGTGCGGAAGGCCCTCTCGATCTTCGGGCGCAGCACCTTGACCGCCACCAGATCGCCGCTGTCGCGCAACCGCGCCTTGTGCACTTGCGCGATGGAGGCCGCGGCCACCGCGTCGCTGAACTCGCTGAACAGCTCATCCACGGGCAGGTCCAGTTCCTTCTCGATGGAGGCCTTGGCCACCTCGGTCGGGAAGGGGGGCAGCTTGTCCTGCAGCACCCGCAGCTGCACGGCCAGCTCGTCGCCCACCACGTCGGGGCGGGTCGACAGGATCTGGCCGAACTTGATGTAGGCCGGGCCGAGTGCGGTCAGCGCGCGGGTCGCCGGGGGCAGGTCGGGGTCGCCCTTGTAGCCCAGCCACTTGAACGGCCAGCCCATGACGCGAGCCACCAGCCGCAGCGGGGCGGGCGCATTGAAGGCCTCCAGCACCACGCGCATCGCGCCGGTGCGTTCGAAGGTGGCGCCGGTCCGCACCAGCCGCCAGATGTTGTGAGGGCCCCGCATCTACAGCTTCCATCCCGAATGCAGCGCTGCGATTCCCATCGACAGGTTGCGGTATTTCACGTTCTCGAACCCCGCCTCGCGGATCATCCGGGCGAAGGTTTCCTGATCGGGGAACTTGCGGATCGATTCCACCAGATACTGGTAGCTGTCGCGGTCATTGGCGACCAGCTGGCCCATGCGCGGGATCACGTTGAAGGAATAGCGGTCATAGGCCCATTGCATCGCGCGGTTCGGCAGCTGGCTGAATTCCAGCACCATCAGCCGCCCGCCGGGGCGCAGCACGCGGAACGCCTCGGACAGGGCATCCTCGATCCGGGTCACGTTCCGGATGCCGAAGGAGATCGTGTAGACGTCGAAGCTGTTGTCCTTGAAGGGCAGCGCCATCGCATCGCCCACCACCCAGTCGAGGCTGTCCGCCATCTGCGCGGCCTCGGCGCGCTGGCGGCCCTCGACCAGCATCGACTCGGTCATGTCCAGCACCACCGCGGTGGCCCCCGGCGCGCGCTTGAGAAAGCGGAACGAGATGTCGCCGGTCCCGCCCGCCACGTCCAGCAGCCGCTGACCGGGCCGCGGCGCCAGCCAGTCCATCATCGCGTCCTTCCACAGCCGGTGGATGCCCATCGACATCAGGTCGTTCATCACGTCGTATTTCGACGCGACATTGGTGAACACGTCGTGGACGAGGCCGGCCTTCTGGTCCTCCGCCACGGTCTGGAAGCCGAAATGGGTGGTCTTCTCGTCAGTCTCGCTCATGGGGGGCCTTGCCGTTCTGAGATCACACCCTTCTTATAGGGTGCTGGCCAGCCGATACAATGCGGCGGTCTGGAAGGGAAAGAGCCGATGCCCGAATTGCCAGAGGTCGAAACCGTCCGCCGGGGTCTGGCCCCGGTGATGGAGGGCGCGCGGATCGCGCGCGCCGAGGTCAACCGCCCCGATCTGCGCTGGCCGTTTCCCGAACGCATGGCCGAGCGGCTGACCGGCGCGCGGGTGGAGCATCTGGGGCGGCGGTCGAAATACATCCTCGCGGGGCTGGATACCGGCGAGACGCTGCTGATCCATCTGGGCATGTCGGGGCGGATGCTGGTCTCGGGCGATCCGCTGGGGCGGTTCCACCACGACCACCCGGCGCCGCAGAAGCACGACCACGTCGTGCTGCACATGGAGAACGGCGCGCGCGTCACCTTCAACGATGCCCGCCGCTTCGGGGCGATGGACCTGTGCCCGTCCGAGGCGGCGGCCGGTCACGCCTGGCTGGCGCGTCTCGGCCCCGAGCCGCTGGGCAACGCGTTTCACGAGGATTACCTGATCGGGCGCTTCCGCGGCCGGATGAGCCCGGTCAAATCGGCGCTGCTGGATCAGCACGTCGTGGCGGGGCTGGGCAATATCTATGTCTGCGAGGCGCTGCACCGCGCCGGGATCTCGCCCACACGCAAGGCCGGGCGGATCGCGGAGGGCCGGGTGGCCGCGCTGGTGCCGGTGATCCGCGAGGTGCTGACCGAGGCCATCGCGGCGGGCGGGTCGTCGCTGAAGGACTTCCGCCATTCCGATGGTGAACTGGGGTATTTTCAACACAGTTTCCGCGCCTACGGACGCGAGGGCAAATCCTGCCAAACCCCTGGATGTCATGGGAAAATTCGGCGAATCGTGCAATCGGGCCGGTCGAGTTTCTATTGCGCGGAATGCCAAAGATAGCTTGAAAGCCCATCTCAGGCTGCTAAGCCTTCGCTCTTGAACACCAACGAAAGGCTTTGCCGTCATGGCTTACAAGACGCTCATTGTCGAGATCGAAGACCACGTTGCGCTGATCAAGCTCAACCGCCCGGAGGCGCTGAACGCGCTGAACTCGGAGCTTTTGGGGGAGCTGGCCGATGCGCTGGCCCAGGCCGACGCCAATGACAAGGTGCGCTGCATCGTCCTGACCGGATCGGAGAAGGCCTTCGCCGCCGGCGCCGACATCAAGGAGATGAGCGAGAAGAGCTTCGTCGATGTCTTCACCGAGGACCTGTTCACCGGCGACACCGAAACCGTGCTGCGCGTGCGCAAGCCGATCATCGCGGCCGTGTCCGGCTACGCGCTGGGCGGCGGCTGCGAGCTGGCCATGATGTGCGATTTCATCATCGCCGCCGACACCGCCAAGTTCGGCCAGCCCGAGATCAACCTCGGCGTGGTCGCCGGCATCGGCGGCACCCAGCGCCTGACCCGTTTCGTGGGCAAGTCCAAGAGCATGGACATGCATCTGACCGGCCGCTTCATGGATGCCGAGGAGGCCGAGCGCGCCGGGCTGGTCAGCCGCGTGGTGCCCGCCAAGAAGCTGATCGAAGAGGCCATGGCCGCCGCCAACAAGATCGCCGAGAAATCGGCGCTGACCGTGATGGCGGTGAAAGAGGCGGTGAACCGCAGCTACGAGACCACGCTGCGCGAGGGGCTGCTGTTCGAACGCCGCCTGTTCCACGCGCTTTTCGCCACCGAGGACCAGAAGGAGGGCATGTCGGCCTTCCTGGAAAAGCGCGAGGCGCAATTCCGCGACAAATGAGGCCCGCGGCGGGGCCGCGCGTGCATGGGGGGTTCCCTTCGCGCGCGATCTGCCGTATACGCCGCCGTCATACATGCGCGTGAGGCCCGCTCTGGCCAGAATCAGCCGGTTCTGAAAACCCGGTCGGGGCTCATTGCGTTCGCATATTCAACAGACCCGAAGTGGGAACAGAACAATGGCAAATTCGCCCCAGGCTAAGAAGCGCGCCCGCCAGAACGAGCGCCGCTACGCAATCAACAAAGCACGCCGTTCGCGCATCCGCACCTTCCTGCGCAAAGTCGAGGAGGCCATCGCCTCCGGCGACCAGGCCGCGGCGACCGCAGCCCTGCGCCAGGCCCAGCCCGAGCTGATGCGCGGCGTGACCAAAGGCATCCTGCACAAGAACACCGTGGCGCGGAAGATCTCGCGCCTGTCGGCCCGCGTGAAGGCCATGACCGCCTGATCCAGGCCGCTTTGCCGCCGCATTCGGGGCGCGTCCGCAAGGGCGCGCCCTTTTGCATTTTGCGCGAATTCCCGGAATTATTTTGGTGATTTCTGGCGGCCTCCGGATTCGCTCCGACAAAGCCTGAGTCAAGTTCGAAGTTCTGTTGCGCCGGTCCGCTGGGCCACGCTACCGTGGTACCTGCGATTCACATCGTCTTGGGGGGACATGGTGCGAGCAACGCCCCGACCGCAATTCACGGGATCGGTTCCCGGAGTTGGGTCTCGGAAGAGTAGAGGGCGGGCTCAAAGGTAGCGGAGCGGTTTGCGGGGTGGGGCCCTGCGCCGCGTCTGGGACCTTGGCATGTGGTCTGGTCTGCCGGTCGGCAGCCAGATCGCGCAGGCTTCATGTCCATTTAGTCCGCGTCGCGGCGGCGTAACGGTAACGGGTTCGGAGGAAGTCAACCTTTCCGCCGGGCCGTGGGCTGTTGCGTCCTGCCCGATCCAGCTTGGCGCGTGCCTCCGGCACGCGGGGGGAAAGCTGTGCCTGCCTCTGTGCGGGCGGACGGACGGGACACAAGGCGATGCGGCGCGTGCATTGAGTGACCGGGTTCATCCCGGATTGGTGGCGAGTTTTGGGGCAACACCACACAGCGGGCGAAAGAAGAATGACAGAAGAAAGTTGGGGTCGTGTTTGTGAAAACCTGGAAAAAGCCATTGGCCAGAATAACTTTTCGACCTGGATCAAGCCGCTAAGATTTCGGTCGCTGAATGACGGGGTCGCCCGGTTCACCGTGCCGACGAGCTTTGTCGGGAACTGGGTTTCCCGGAATTTCGGCGACGAGATCCTGGCGCATCTGACCCGCGACGGCCACGCCGTGGAGCGTCTGGAATTCAAGGTCGAATCCGCCGCCCCGGTCCGGGCGTCCGCCGCCAGGCCCGCCGCCGCCACGCAGTCCGCCCCCGCGCCGGCCAGCGTGAGCACCGGCAGCGCCGACCTGCCAGGCGCGCCGATCGACGCGCGCTTCACCTTCGACAGTTTCGTCGTCGGCCAACCCAACGAGCTGGCCCATGCGGCCGCCCGCCGCGTGGCCGAGGGCGGGACCGTCACCTTCAACCCGCTGTTCCTCTATGGCGGCGTCGGCCTGGGCAAGACCCACCTGATGCACGCCATCGCCTGGGAGCTGCGCCACCGCGCGCCCGAGCTGCGGGTCGTCTACCTGTCGGCCGAACAATTTATGTACCGCTTCGTGCAGGCGCTGCGCGAACGCGACATGATCGGCTTCAAGGAGCTGTTCCGCTCGGTCGACGTGCTGATGGTCGACGACGTGCAGTTCATCGCCGGCAAGGACAGCACCCAGGATGAGTTCTTCCACACCTTCAACGCGCTGGTGGACCAGAACAAGCAGATCATTATCTCGGCCGACCGTGCCCCGGGTGAGATCAAGGATCTAGAGGAGCGGATCAAGAGCCGCCTGCAATGCGGCCTCGTGGTCGACCTGCACCCCACCGACTACGAGCTGCGCCTCGGCATCCTTCAGCTGAAGGTGGAGCAGTACCGCCAGCAATATCCCGACCTGGTGATCGCGAACGGCGTGCTGGAGTTCCTCGCCCACCGCATCTCGACCAACGTGCGGGTGCTGGAGGGCGCGCTGACCCGGCTCTTCGCCTTCGCCTCGCTGGTGGGGCGCGAGATCACGCTGGACCTGGCCCAGGACTGCCTCGCGGACATCCTGCGCGCCTCCGACCGCAAGGTCACCATCGAGGAGATCCAGCGCAAGGTCAGCGAACATTACAACATGCGCCTGTCCGACATGGTGGGGCCGAAGCGGCACCGCACCATCGCACGGCCGCGGCAGATGGCGATGTACCTGTCCAAACAGCTGACCTCGCGCTCGCTGCCCGAGATCGGCCGGCGTTTCGGCGGGCGCGACCACACCACCGTGATGCATGCCGTCAAGCGCATCGAGGAGCTGCGCTCGGTGGACAACCAGATCGCCGAAGATCTGGAGATGCTGCGCCGCGCGCTGGAGGCGTGAGGCTCCGGGGGCGTCTCCCCTTGACGCCCCCCGCAAACCGTCCGACAGTCCAGAAAATGCTTGAGCCGCGGGGCGAAACGGGTAGTTTCGTCCTCCCGGTATCATGGGGGACGAGGAATGAAGATCAGCATCGAACGCGGCACGCTTCTCAAGGCCGTCGCACAGGCGCAATCGGTGGTCGAGCGGCGCAACACCATCCCGATCCTGGCCAATGTGCTGATCGAGGCCGACGCCAATTCCGTCAGTTTCCGCGCCACCGACCTGGACATCGAGGTGGTGGACAAGACCGTGGCCCAGGTCGAGCGCCCCGGCGCCACGACCGTATCGGCCGTCACCCTGCACGAGATCGTCCGCAAGCTGCCCGACGGCGCGCTTGTGGTGCTGACCGATGACGGCGCCGCCGGCCGGCTGACGGTCGAGGCGGGGCGGTCGAACTTCAGCCTCGCGACCCTGCCGCGCGAGGATTTCCCGGTCATGGCCTCGTCGGAATACGCCTCGAATTTCTCGGCGCCCGCGCCGGTTCTGCGGCGGCTTTTCGACAAGTCGAAATTCGCGATTTCGACCGAGGAGACGCGCTATTACCTGAACGGCGTCTACCTGCATGTGGCCGACAGCGCGGGCGGCCAGGTGCTGCGCTGCGTGGCCACCGACGGCCACCGCCTGGCCCGCATCGACGCCCCCCTGCCCGACGGCGCCGAGACCATGCCCGGCGTGATCGTACCGCGCAAGACCGTGGGCGAGCTGCGCAAGCTGCTTGAGGATGACGACGCGGTGATCGCGGTGTCGGTGTCTGAGACCAAGGTGCGCTTTGCCACGCCCGAGATCACGCTGACCTCGAAGGTGATCGACGGCACCTTCCCCGACTACACCCGCGTCATCCCCACCGGGAACACGCGCAAGCTGGAGGTCGACGCCGCCGAATTCGCCAAGGCGGTGGACCGGGTGGCGACGGTTTCCTCGGAACGTTCGCGCGCGGTGAAACTGTCTCTGAGCGAGGATCGGCTGGTGCTTTCGGTCAACGCGCCCGATGCCGGCGCCGCCGAGGAAGAGCTGGCCGTGGCCTATGGCGACGAGCGGCTGGAGATCGGGTTCAACGCGAAATACCTGCAGGAGATCGCCAGCCAGGTGGACCGCGAGAACGCGGTGTTCCTGTTCAATTCGGCCGGCGATCCGACATTGATGCGCGAAGGCAACGACGAGAGCGCCGTCTATGTCGTGATGCCGATGCGCGTCTGAGCGCGCCTGCGGCGCGAGATTTCTTGCCTCCGGCGGGAGTATTTTCACCAAGAAGAAGGGGGCGGGGATGGGCATCCTGGCCCTGAAGGCGCTGACGCTGTCGCATTTCCGCTCGCATCTGCGGGCGGAGTTGCGTCTGGCGGGCGGGGCGGTCGCGCTTTATGGGCCGAACGGCGCGGGCAAGACCAATATCCTGGAGGCCGTCTCGTTGCTGTCGCCGGGGCGCGGGCTGCGCCGGGCGGGGCCCGACGAGATCGCGCGCCGGCCGCAGGCGCTGGGCTGGAAGGTCAGCGCGGTTCTGCAGAGCCTGCACCAGTTGCATGAGGTCGAGACCTGGGCCGAGCCCGGCGCGTCGCGCTCGGTCGTCATCGACGGCAAGGTGGCGCCGCAGGTGGCGCTGGGCCGGATTGCGCGCATCCTGTGGCTGGTGCCCGCGATGGACCGGCTGTGGATCGAGGCGGCCGAGGGGCGGCGGCGGTTTCTCGACCGGATGGTGCTGAGCTTCGAGCCGGGCCATGCCGAGGCCGTGCTGGCCTATGAAAAGGCGATGCGCGAGCGTAACCGGCTGCTGAAGGAGCAGGTGCGGGACGCGGGATGGTTCGCGGCCCTGGAAGGGCAGATGGCGCAGGCCGGCGCGGCGATCCAGCGCAACCGGCTGGCCGCGCTGGCGCGGGTCGCGGCGGCGCAGGCCGGGGCGGAGACGGCCTTTCCGGTGGCGGATCTGGAGATCTCGGGGCCCGACGGGCCGATCCCGGCGGAGGCGGCGGCGCTGGCCGAGGGCTTTGCCGCCGGGCGCGGGCGGGACATGGCGGCGGGGCGCACGCTGAGCGGGCCGCACCGGGCCGACCTGGAGGCGGTCTTTGCGGCCAAGGGCGTGCCGGCCCGGCAATGTTCGACCGGCGAGCAGAAGGCGCTGCTGATCTCGCTGGTGCTGGCCAATGCCCGCGCTTTGGCGCAGGATTTCGGCGCGCCGCCGATCCTGCTGCTCGACGAGGTGGCCGCGCATCTGGACGCGGACCGGCGCGCCGCGCTTTATGAGGAGATCTGCGCGCTTGGGGCGCAGGCCTTCATGACCGGCACCGGGGCGGAGCTCTTCGAGGGCTTGCAGGGGCGCGCGCAATTCTTTGAGCTGCGCGAGGCGGACAATGCCAGCCAGGTGATCGAAAGGACGCAAGGATGAAGGCCAACCGGATTACCCTGATCACGCTCGGCGTGGCCGACCTGGAGCGGGCGCGGGCCTATTACGAGGCGCTGGGCTGGGTGCCCGAAAGCGCCGAAGGCGCGGTGGCCTTCTACGATCTCGGCGGGCAGAAGCTGGGCCTTTACGACCGCGCCAAGCTGGCGGAGGACCTTGGCCGCGCGCCGGAGGATCTGGGCGCCGGGGCGATGACCCTGGCGCAGAATTTCGCCGCCGAGGCCGAGGTGGATGCCGCCTATGAGGCGGCTCTGGCGGCCGGGGCGGCACCCTGCAAGCGGCCGGAGAAGACGTTCTGGGGCGGCTATTCCGGCACGCTGGCCGATCCCGACGGGCATATCTGGGAATACGCGGTCAACCCGTTCTGGCCGCTGGATGACGAGGGACGGCTGGCATGACCCTGACATTCGGCGAACTGGCGCTCTATGCGGGCGCGCTGCTGGTCCTGTTCCTGACGCCCGGCCCGGTCTGGGTCGCGCTGACCGCGCGGGCGCTGTCGGGCGGGTTTCACGCCGCCTGGCCGCTGGCGCTGGGCGTTGTGATCGGGGATGTGCTGTGGAGCGTTCTGGCGATCCTCGGCATCTCCTGGGTGCTGTCGGTCTATGGCGGATTCCTGGAGGCGCTGCGCTGGGTGGCGAGCGGGATCTTCCTGTTCATGGGGGCGATGATCATCCGCAAGGCGGATCGCAGCATCGGCTCGGACAGCCGGCTGACGCGGCCGGGCATGTGGGCGGGCTTCGTCGCGGGGCTGGCGGTGATCATCGGCAACCCCAAGGCGATCCTGTTCTACATGGGAATGCTGCCGGGCTTCTTCGATCTTTCGGCGCTGGGCTGGCGCGACATCGCGGCGATCGCGGTTCTGTCGGCGGTGGTGCCGCTGACCGGCAACGTGATCATGGCGCTGTTCATCGACCGGGCGCGGCGTCTGCTGACCTCGCCGAAGGCGCTGAGGCGCACCAACCTGACCGCCGGTTTCCTGTTGATCTGCGTGGGGCTGATCATCCCCGTTCTGTGACACCAAATCTTGTGTGTCGGGCGTGACATTCCCCCCAGACTTTCGTATAAAATCACAAAAATACGAAGGAAGGCTCGAATGGCCGAAAACGCGCAGGCACCCGAAGAATACGGCGCCGAATCCATTAAGGTTCTCAAGGGGTTGGAGGCTGTCCGCAAACGCCCCGGCATGTATATCGGCGACACGGACGACGGCAGCGGCCTGCACCACATGGTGTATGAGGTCGTGGACAACGGCATCGACGAGGCGCTGGCCGGTCATGCCGACGCGGTGAACGTCAAGATCCACGCCGATTCCAGCGTGTCGGTCAGTGATAATGGCCGCGGCATTCCGGTGGACCTGCACCCGGAGGAGGGCGTCTCGGCGGCCGAGGTCATCATGACCCAGCTGCATGCGGGCGGGAAATTCGACTCCAACTCCTACAAGGTCTCGGGCGGGCTGCACGGCGTGGGCGTGTCGGTTGTGAACGCTCTGTCGGACTGGCTGGAGCTTCGTATCTGGCGCGGCGGCAAGGAGCATCACGCGCGCTTCGAACGCGGCGAGACGGTCCAGCCTCTCGAGGTGGTGGGCGATGCCGGCGGGCGGCGCGGCACCGAGGTGCGCTTCATGGCCTCTCTCGATACGTTCTCCAATCTCGAATACAGCTTCAAGACGCTGGAGCACCGGCTGCGCGAGCTGGCTTTCCTGAACTCGGGCGTGCGCATCATCCTCGAGGACGAGCGTCCGGCCGAGCCGCTGCGCGCCGAACTGTTCTACGAGGGCGGCGTGCAGGAATTCGTCCGCTACCTCGACCGGCACAAGACGCCCGTGATGAGCGACCCGATCTTCATGACCGGCGAGAAGGACGGCATCGGCGTCGAGGTCGCGATGTGGTGGAACGACAGCTACCACGAGACCGTGTTGCCGTTCACCAACAACATCCCCCAGCGCGATGGCGGCACCCATCTTGCGGGCTTCCGCGGGGCGCTGACCCGGACCATCAACAACTACGCGCAGTCCTCCGGCATCGCGAAGAAGGAGAAGGTGAACTTCACCGGCGATGACGCCCGCGAGGGCCTGACCTGCGTGCTGTCGGTCAAGGTGCCGGACCCGAAGTTCAGCTCGCAGACCAAGGACAAGCTGGTCAGCTCAGAGGTGCGCCCGGCGGTGGAGAGCCTGGTCAACGAAAAGCTGGCCGAGTGGTTCGAGGAACATCCGACCGAGGCCAGGCAAATCGTCGGAAAGATCATCGAGGCGGCGCTGGCGCGCGAGGCGGCGCGCAAGGCGCGCGAGTTGACCCGGCGCAAGACCGCGATGGATGTCGCCAGCCTGCCCGGCAAGCTGGCCGATTGCCAGGAGAAGGACCCGTCGAAATCCGAGATCTTCCTGGTCGAGGGCGACTCGGCCGGCGGCTCGGCCAAGCAGGGCCGGGCGCGGGCGAACCAGGCGGTGCTGCCGCTGCGCGGCAAGATCCTGAACGTGGAGCGCGCGCGCTTCGACCGGATGCTTTCGAGCCAGGAGATCGGCACGCTGATCACGGCGCTGGGCACCGGCATCGGGCGCGACGAGTTCGACATCGGCAAGCTGCGCTACCACAAGATCGTCATCATGACGGACGCCGATGTGGACGGCGCGCATATCCGCACGCTGCTCTTGACCTTCTTCTTCCGGCAGATGCCCGAGATCATCGAGGGCGGCTATCTCTACATCGCGCAGCCGCCGCTCTACAAGGTCGCCCGCGGCAAGTCTGAGGTCTATCTCAAGGACCAGGCCGCGCTGGAGGATTACCTGATCGACATGGGCATCGAGGGCGCGATCCTGCGTCTGGCCACCGGCGAGGATATCGTCGGCCAGGACCTGAAGCGCGTGGTCGAGGAGGCCCGCCAGGTGCGCCGCATCCTGCAGGCCTTCCCCACCCATTACCCGCGCCACATCCTCGAACAGGCCTCGATCGCCGGCGCGTTCGAGCCGGGACGTCTCGATGCCGACCTGCAAGGCACCGCCGACGCGGTGGCCGAGCGGCTGGACATGATCGCGCTGGAATATGAGCGCGGCTGGAAGGGCCGCCCGACCCAGGACCACGGCATCCGCCTCAGCCGCCTGCTGCGCGGCGTCGAAGAGGTCCGCACGCTGGACGGGCCCGTCCTGCGCTCGGGCGAGGCGCGCAAGCTGGGCCAGCTGACCGAGGGCGTGGAGGAAATCTACGGCAAACCCGCCAAGCTGGTGCGCAAGGACCGCGAGACGCCGATCTACGGCCCCTCGGACCTGCTGGACGCGATCCTGGCCGAGGGCGAGAAGGGGCTGACCCTGCAGCGCTACAAGGGTCTGGGCGAGATGAACCCCGACCAGCTGTGGGAAACCACGCTCGACCCGGAGGCGCGCACCCTGCTGCAGGTCAAGGTCGCCGATCTGGCCGAGGCCGACGACCTGTTCACCAAGCTGATGGGCGACGTGGTGGAACCGCGCCGCGAATTCATCCAGCAGAACGCGCTGAGCGTCGAGAATCTGGATTTTTGAGCGCTTTTCCGGCCGCGCGCGGTCCTGCGCGCGGCCCTTGTGATGTCGCGGGCGCGGGGGGCTGCGCTCAGCGCGCCCAGCAGTCGGCCGGCAGGCGGTGGAAATACCAGGTCTTGCCGCGATGCGCGCCGCGTTCCGGGCTGACCGCGGCCAGCGGCGCCCTTCCGGCGGCGCAGGCCGGGGCGGTGTCGGACTTGTCGACGAACAGCACATCGCCCGGCAGATCGGCTGGCAGCGGGTATTTCAGCGCGTAGTGATGCGGTGCGCGGCCCTGCGGCGGCAGCGCGAAGAAGCGCAGCCCGCTGTCGCGCCCGGTATAGAACAGGTCGGCCAGCAGATCCCGGTTCCCGGTCACGATCGCGTTCAGCCCCTCGGTCCGCGCGGCGTCGATGATCGCGCGGCTCATCTCGGCCTGGCCGACATGGCGCGCGGCGATCAGGCGATCCTTGGGCCCGTAGCTCAGGCTGTCGGCAAAGACGCCGAGCAGCGGCAGCGCCAGCGCCACCGCCCCGTTGAGCGCGAAGGAGGCCGCCCGCCAGCGGCCCGTCAGCCAGGGCAGCACCGCAACGCTGCCCGCCAGATAGGCCGCCGCCGCCCAATTGGCATAGGCCTTGGACAGCAGCGCCTGCACGCAGACCACGGCAATGACCGGCAGCGCGAAGAGCAGCAGGAACTGGCGCGCTGACCCGGCCTGCCGCGCCCGCAGCGCCAGCCAGATCAGCCCGCCGAACAGCACCGGGCCGAACACCGCGAACTGCGCGCCCAGAAACTCGGCCAGTCGGCCGAAATGCAGCCCGGCCCGCGCGCCTGGATCCCGCACCCAGTCAGCATTGTCGAGCGTGTGCGCAAGCGTGGTGAAGCCGTGCTGCATGTTCCACAGGATGTTGGGCGAGATCACGAGCCCGAACAGCGCCAGAACGACCAGCGCGTCGGCGACCCGCGGGCGCGCGGCGGGCAGTGCCACGGCAGCCAGCGGCGCGCAGATCAGGTAGTAGATCGCGGCGTATTTCGACAGGAAGGCGAGCCCGAGCGCGACCCCCGTCAGCGCGGCCGTGACCGCGCCGCCGCGCTCCAGCAGATGCAGATAGCCCAGCAGCGCCGCCGCGAGGAAGGGGAACATGATGGTGTCGGTCGAAATCAGGATCGAGGCCAGTGCCACCATCGGCAGCGTGGCATAGCCCGCCGCCACCACCACCGCCGCCCGCGCCCCGAACAGCCGCGCGGCGGCGGCCCCCAGGATCAGCGCGGTCGCGCCGTGGAACAGCGGTGCCGGCAGCCGCACCCAAAAGGGCGCGTCGCTGCCCGCGAGATCGGTGACCGCGCGGATCACCCAGCCGATCATCGGCGGCTTGGAATAATAGCCCAGCGCCAGCTCCTGGCCCCAGAGCCAGTATTGCGCCTCGTCCACGAACAGGTCCATGCGGTTGAACCAAAGCAGCACCAGCCGCGCTGCGGTGATCGCGCCGACCAGCGCCAGCGCCGGCATCAGCCAGAGGTGGTGCTCAGGATTGGCGTTTTTCGGCATGGATCAGCCAAAGGTTCCGCAGATAGATGAACAGGCCCATCGACTGGCCGAGGATGAACACCGGATCCTTGCGGTAGACGGCGTAGGAAAACAGGACCAGCCCCCCGCCGACCGAGAAATACCAGAACGCCAGCGGCACGACGGAACGGCCCGCGCGCTCGGACGCGATCCACTGGACGAGGAAGCGCGCGGTAAACAGCAGCTGCCCGCCCAACCCGATGGCGACCCACCAGAACTCGGTCCAGGAGTTGACATGCAGCCAGGCGAAGAAGGTCTCAACCATCGCGGCGCTCCACCTCCACCGGCTGGGCGGTCTTGCGCCGCAGGATCAGCCACGAGACCCCTATCAGGTCGTGGATACCCACCAGCGCGCGCTGAAGGTTGTTGTATTTCGACTGCCCCGCGTGGCGTTCCCGGTGGCTGACATCGACCAGCGCGACCTCCCAGCCGTCGCGCTTGAACAGCGCGGGCAGGTAGCGGTGCATGTGGTTGAAATAGGGCAGCCGAAGGAAGGCGTCGCGGCGGAACCCCTTCAGCCCGCAGCCGGTGTCGCGCGTGCCGTCCCGCAGGATGCGCGCGCGCAGCGCGTTGGCGAAGCGCGAGGCGAGTCTCTTGGACAGCGTGTCCTGCCGGCCCACCCGCTGGCCCGCCACCAGCCCCAGCCGGCCGGTCGCGTCCCGCAGCAGCGGCGCGAACAGCTTGGGCAGTTCTGCGGGCGGGTTCTGGCCGTCGCCGTCCAGCGTGCAAACGATATCGCCCTTCGCCGCCAGCACGCCGCTGTGCACGCCCGCGCTTTGGCCCGCCGATTGCGGATGCTGTAGCAGGCGCAGGGTGGGGTGGTCGGCCATCGCGTCGCGCACGCGCGCGGCGGTGTCGTCGGTGGAGCCGTCGTCGACGACGATGATCTCGTAATCCTGCCCCGCGCAGGCCGCGGCGATCTCGCCCAGCAGCATCGCCACGTTCTCGGATTCGTTCTTCATCGGAATAACGATCGAGATGTCTGTCATGGGGGGCCTCATGCGGTGCCGCCCGGGGGGCGATCTCGAGCCGGGTTAAACACGAAAGGCCCCTTGTTGTCCACTGGCCCGCTCAGCGCCGGCGCAGCGTGTCACCGTAGCTGAGCTTGGGGGTCAGCTCGATCCGCGCGCCAAGTTCAGGCAGGCCCTTCTCGCTGCATTCCAGGATTATCTCGGCGGCCTTCTGGCCGATCTCGCGGCGGCAGGCGTCCATCGTGGCCAGCTGGCGCGGCAGCCCGTCCAGCAGTTCGATCCCGTTGAAGCCGGCCAGCCCCATCTGGCCGGGAATGTCGATCCCCTGCTCCAGGCAGTAGAGCAACCCGCCCGCCGCGATCATATCATTGGAATAATACAGAAAATCCAGGTCCGGCGTGCGTTCCAGCATGGCCTGGGTCAGCTCCCGCCCCTTCACCAGGCCCGAGCCGCCGGAGTAGAACTCCTGGTCCACCACCTCCAGCCCGGCCTTGGCCAGCGCCGCGGTGAAGCCCTCGAACCGCTTCCGCGCCCGGTGGTCGAGCGGCATCTTGGTGCCCATGAAGCCGATCCGGCGATAGCCCTCGGCGGCGATGGCGCGGGCCATCTCGCCACCCGCGCGCCGGTGCGAGATGCCGACCACCGAATCGACCGGCTCGCCATCGACGTCCATGATCTCGACGATCGGGATGCCGGCATTGCGCAGCATCGCGCCGGCGGCCTCGCCATGTTCCAGCCCCGCGATGATCACGCCCGAGGGCCGCCAGGACAGCATCTCATACAGGACCGCCTCTTCGCGCTCGGGCCTGTAGTGGGTGACGCCCACCACCGGCTGCAGCGGCGAATCCTCCAGCACCTCGGAAATGCCGGTCATCACCTCGGGAAAGACCATGTTCGACAGCGAGGGAATGATCACCGCCACCAGGTTCACCCGCTGCGAGGCGAGCGCGCCCGCGATCTTGTTCGGCACATAGCCCAGTGCCTTGGCCGCCGCGAGAACCCGCGCGCGGGTGGCCTCCGACACGTCGCCCCGGTTGCGCAGCACCCGGCTGACCGTCATCTCGCTGACGCCCGAGGCCTCGGACACGTCGCGGAGCGTGAGCGGGCGGCGGGCGCGGGAAGAGGGCTTTGAGGTCAATGGGAAACCTTCCGAAAGCAGGATCTGCGGATTAGTTAGCGGCAAAGCGCGCGTGAATACAAGGCGGCGCACAAGATGCGTTCCGGCTTGAAACCCGGAAGATTTCCCGCGAGAAAGGACCGGCGTGGCCCCGTGGCTCAACTGGATAGAGCAGCCCCCTCCTAAGGGGCAGGTTACAGGTTCGAATCCTGTCGGGGTCACCAGCGCAAAATCACCGAGAGGATTTTCCCGAGAGTTTTCCGGAAAAACCCCTGGCCCGGCGCTAGGTCATCCGGATCACGCCCTTGTCGATGGCCAGCATGTAGCCCTTGCGGCTGATGTTCTTGATCAGCAGCTCGCTGACGATCTGGTTGCCCAGCGCGTCGCGCAGACGCTTGATCCGCGTCGCCCCGGCCGCCTCATCGCAGTCGGTGGCGGGCTTGCCCGAGATCATCGCCTCGATCTCCACGCCCGAGAGCACGTCGTCGTCCATCCGCGCCTCGGCCAGCACCGACAGGGTCTCGATCGCGGCCGGCGTCAGCTTGAACGCCATGTCGTTCAGGGCCACCGTGTTCTCCGCGCGGCTGATCGTCAGCGAGCGCACCTGGATGCCCGCGCGCTCGATCTCGCTCATCCGGCGGTTCAGTGCGATGATGGTGACGAGGAACACCAGCGCCGCCACCAGCAGCGCGGTCGAGAACACCAGCAGGACGAAGATCACCATCCGGTAGGAGGTCAGCACGTCGGAGAAGCTGGTGCCGGACTGGGCCAGGATCTCCAGCAGCTTGATCTCGGCATTCGAGGTCAGGCCGTCGTTCTCGACGAAGATCCGCTCGACCCGCGCGTTGAAGGCGTTGGCGTCGGGCAGGTTGAGGAACAGCAGCACCGCGGCCGCCAGCAGGATCCCGACGATGGCGACGATCCCGATGGCGACCACGCGGCGCCCATCAATAGCGGAGGTAGAACTGTCCGGCACTCTGCTTCCTTTCGTCCAGCCCGTCCGCGCCGAAGATCGACATGACGTTCAGCAATTGCCAGCCGTCGCGCCCGATGCGCTTGTCGATGACCTTGGCGGCGTCGTCGCGGCTGCCGCAGGCGCTGTCGGGCAGTTCGATCACGCCATAATGCAGGCGGAGGGGATTGTCCTGCTTGGCCTTGTAATCGGCATAGCAGGCGGCGGAGGCCGGCAGCGCCGCAAAGAGCGCCACTACGAAGCCGAGCGGTATGAGAATGCGGTGTTTCATGGATCACAGGATGGGCCGCGGCGCGGCGATATTCAATAACAACGCGGCGTTGGCGGCCGTTATCCGATAGCAGGGCGGCGTTATTGCCTGTCAGGCGGGCCGGCCGCGATCCTCGGGTCATCCCCCTATCGCCCGAAAGGAGCCGACCGATGATCGCCAGACCGAAATTCCTGACCGCAGGGCTTGTCGCCCTGACCCTTGCCGCCTCACCGATGGCGGCCACGCCCGCCCGCGCCGATTCCGAGGATCTGGCGCTGGCCCTGCTGGGCCTCGCCGCGCTGGCCGCCATCGCCAACGAGCTGGACGATATCTATGTGAAGCCGAAACGCGGCCGGGGCCACGGCAAACACGACGACCGCTACGACCGTTACGACCGCCATGACCGTTACGGCCGGGCGCCGGAGCTGCCCGCCCGCTGCGTGCTGCAGCTGGACACCCCGCGCGGCAACCGCGAGGTGGTGATGGCCGCCTGCCTGGAGCGCGACGGCCTGCGCCGCGCGCTGCCCGAATACTGCTCTGCCCCGCACGCCAGCCGCCTGTTGGGCCAGCGGGCCTATGGGCTCGATTGTCTGCGCGCCGAGGGTTACCGGGTCGGGCGCTACCGCTGAGGCTTTGCCCCTTGCGCCCGCGGCCGGGGCGGGTCATCTCTGCGCCATGACCCGGCCTGTCCCCGATTTCAGTTTCGAGACCGCCGCGCGCGCCCGCGGCGCCCGCGCGGTCGCCGGCGTCGACGAGGTCGGCCGTGGCCCCTGGGCCGGTCCGGTGACCGCGGCGGCGGTGGTGCTGGACCCTGCGGACATTCCCGAAGGTCTGAACGATTCCAAGGCGTTGACCGCGCGCAGGCGCGAGGCGCTGTATGATCATCTGATGGCGCGGGCGCAGGTTTCCATCGCCCACGCCAGTGTCGAGGAGATCGACGAGATGAACATCCTCGCCGCCTCGCATCTGGCCATGCGCCGGGCCATCGCCGGGTTGTCCGTGTCGCCCGATCACCTGCTGATCGACGGTAACCGGCTGCCCCATGATCTGCCCTGCGGCGCGGAGGCGATCGTCAAGGGCGACGCGCGCTCCGTCTCGATCGCCGCAGCCTCGATCGTGGCCAAGGTGTGCCGCGACCGGCTGATGGTGGATTTGGCGCAACAGCATCCCGGCTACGGCTGGGAGAGCAATGCCGGATACGGCACCAAGGCCCATGCGGAGGCCCTCCGAAATCTTGGTGTCACCCCACACCATAGACGTTCGTTCAAGCCGGTGCACAATATCTTGTATCAAGACAAAACTGCAAGCCGTTGATTCAAAAAAGAAATTGACGACGAATCACCTTTGACTCATCTTTGAGCCCATACAACACGACGCCAAAATGGCGCGGAACTTGAGGCAGAGATGAAGACAATGACCAAGCGGAAGGAAGCGCGTGCGCTTCCGCTCAATGAGATTTTGGCCGGGGATTGCGTGGAGGTGATGAACAGCCTCCCGGAGAACTCCGTCGACCTTGTGTTCGCCGATCCGCCCTACAACCTGCAGCTTCGCGGCGACCTGCATCGCCCCGACAATTCCAAGGTGGATGCGGTCGATGACGCCTGGGACCAGTTCGACAGTTTCAAGGCCTATGACAAGTTCACCCGCGCCTGGCTGAAGGCCGCCCGCCGCATCCTCAAGCCCAACGGGGCGATCTGGGTGATCGGCTCCTACCACAACGTGTTCCGGCTGGGCGCCGAGTTGCAGAACCAGGGCTACTGGATTCTCAACGACGTGGTTTGGCGCAAGTCGAACCCGATGCCGAATTTCCGCGGCAAGCGCCTGACCAACGCGCATGAGACGCTGATCTGGGCCTCGAAAGAAGAAGCCAGCAAATACACCTTCAACTACGAGGCGCTGAAATCGCTGAACGAGGGCGTGCAGATGCGCAGCGACTGGGTGCTGCCGATCTGCAACGGGCATGAGCGGCTGAAGAACGCCGCCGGCGAAAAGGCGCATCCGACGCAGAAACCCGAAAGCCTGCTGCACCGGGTGCTGGTGGCCACCACCAACCCCGGCGACGTGGTGCTCGACCCGTTCTTCGGCACCGGCACCACCGGCGCCGTGGCCAAGAAACTGGGGCGCGAGTTCATCGGGATCGAGCGCGAGGACGCCTATCGCGAGGTCGCGGCCAAGCGCATCTCCAAGGTCCGCAAGTTCGACAAGGAATCGCTGGAGGTCTCCACCTCCAAGCGTGCCGAGCCGCGGGTGCCCTTCGGCCAGCTGGTCGAGCGCGGCATGCTGCGCCCGGGCGAAGAGCTGACCTCGCCGCGCGGCAAGGTGGCCAAGGTGCGCGCCGACGGCACGCTGGTGGCCTCCGAAACCAAGGGTTCGATCCATCAGGTCGGCGCCGCGCTGGAAGGCGCGCCCAGCTGCAACGGCTGGACCTACTGGCACTTCAAGCGCGACGGCAAGACCGTGCCGATCGACCTGCTGCGCCAGCAGATCCGCGCCGAGATGGCCGACCGCCCGCACTGAGTTTCCCGGAACAACACAGTTACCGCCTGTGCCTGTGGCCTGACACCACGGCACCGACTTGCCCCGCCATGCCTTGGCGGGGCTTTTTTGGTCGTGTTGGCAGGGCGCGTCGGTTCGCAAGGTGAACGGATCGGCCATCTGACCGCCGGACGGAACGGGGCGCTGCCCGTGCGAAATGTCCCGGCGTTGGAAAGAAGCAACCGCCAGAATGGGCGGTCCGGTCCTGCCGCTATCCCACGGCCGCCCTGGGCATCGGGGTGGTGCCTTCCCGGTAGGGGGTCCAATCTGCGATCTCGGGATAGTATTTCTTGCGCCAGGCGCGCACCCGCGGGTTCATCCGCCGCCGCCACAGCGGCGGGATCATCGCCAGCGTGGTCATCAGCGGGTAGCCGAAGGGCAGCTGCGGCGCCTGCTCCTCGGAATAGGTCTGCAGGAGGGGGAAGCGCCGGTCGGGCTTGTAATGGTGGTCGGAATGGCGCTGCAGGTTGATCAGCAGCCAGTTCGTCGCCCTGTAGGCGGTGTTCCAGCTGTGGCGCGGCAGGACGTGCTCGTATCTGCCGTCTCCCAGGTGTTTCCGCGTCAGGCCGTAATGTTCGACATAGTTGGTGAGCTCCAGCTGCCACACCGCGACAAGCGCCTGCCATGCGAACAGCGCCAGCCCCAGCCAGCCGCCGACGGCGATGGCCAGCCCCACCATCACCGCCGCCAGCGCCCAGTAGCGCCAGAACGGGTTGGCGCGGTGCCACCACGGCAGGTTGCGGCGCGCCAGCATCGCCTTTTCGGCGCGGAAGGCCGAGGCGTAGCATTCCCGCAGAACCCTCGGGAAGAAGCGATGGAACCCCTCGTTGTAGCGCGCGGTCACCGCATCGCGCGGGGTGCCGACCCAGGGGTGATGCACGCGCAGGTGTTCCGACCGGAAATGGCCATAGAGGACGGTGGCCAGCAGCAGGTCGCCCAGCCAGCGTTCCAGCCGGTTCTTCTGGTGCATCAGTTCATGGCTGTAGTTGATCCCGACGGTGCCCGAGATCACGCCAACGCCGAAGAACAGCACCGCGATTTCCAGTGCCGAGAGGTGGTCGGTCGCGGACACCCACCAGATCGTGCCGTAGATCGCCGCGAACTGGATCGGGAACCAGATCATGGTGATCAGGCGATACCAGAACAGGTCTTCCTCGGGGGTGTTGAGGTCGGCGTTTTCCTCATTCAGCCCTGTCAGCGCGTCGAGGAGCGAAAACAGCCCCCAACCATAGAGCGGCAGGAAGGCCACCCAGAACCCGCCGAGGGCCGCGCCGAGGACGAGCAACGGGATCATGCCCAGCGACAGCCAGAACGGCAGGGCGTTCTGCAGCTGCCTCACTTGCGAAGAGGGGATCATGTTCTGCTCCGATAGGCTCTGTGTGCGCGCGCCCCGTGGCGGCATTATAGCCCCTGGCCGCCGACCGGCAAAGCCTCGCGCGCCAGGTCAAAGGCCTTGCGCATCACCGTGGGCAGCGACGAGGGGCGAAAGCTGTCATGGGGGTGAAAGTGGCCCCTTTCAGCGGCCGTATCCACGGGCAGTTCCGCCACCCGAAGCGACAGGCGCAGGTGGAAATGGGTGAAGGTATGGCGCACCTCGGCCCCCAGGTCGCGCCAGTCGCCGGGGGCGGGCGGCGCGGGCTCGGGCGGGGTTTCGGCCCAGTCGCTGCCCGGCCAGCCCAGCATGCCGCCGAGCAGCCCCTTGTCGGGGCGGCGTTCCAGCAGCCAGGCGCCGTCGGCGCGGCGGCCGACATAGGCGATGCCCAGTCGGGTAGGTTTCGGCGTCTTGGGCAGCTTGCGGGGCAGGTCGGCCTGTATCCCTTGCGCGCGCGCCGTGCAGGCCCCGGACCAGGGGCAGAGGCCGCAGGCGGGCGATTTCGGGGTGCAGATCGTGGCGCCGAGGTCCATCACCGCCTGCGCGTAATCGCCGGGCCGGGCGGCGGGCGTCAGCCGCGCGGCCAGCGCGGTCAGCTCGGGCTTGGCCGTGGGCAGCGGCGTCTCAACGGCGAAGAGCCGCGCCATCACCCGCTCGACGTTGCCATCGACCACGACCTCCGCCCGGTCGAAGGCAATGGCCGAGATCGCGGCGGCCGTGTAGGGCCCGATGCCCGGCAGCGTCAGCAACGCGGCGTGATCGTCGGGGAATTCCCCGCCCGCGGCCGCCACCGCGCGCGCGCATTTCAGCAGGTTGCGGGCGCGCGCATAATAGCCGAGCCCGGCCCATTCAGCCATCACCTCCGCGTCCTCGGCGCCGGCCAGGGCGCGCACGTCGGGCCAACGCGCGGTGAAGCGGTGGAAATAGTCCTTCACCGCGGCCACCGTGGTCTGCTGGAGCATGACCTCGGACAGCCAGACGCGGTAGGGGTCGGGGCGCGCCTCCGCCCGCGGCGGCACCCGCCAGGGCAGCACCCGCGCGTGCCGGTCATACCACGCCAACAGCGCCCCGCTGAGATCCTCGTCACGCAATGTTTATGTCCTGCCCCCGGTGAAAGCTCTGGCTGGCTTGCGGCCCGGCCACTAGAATAGGGCGCAACAGTCACAATGACAGGCAAGATGCGCAAGTCCCCAGATGTCGCCCCCCCGACCCGCCGCAAGCGCGGGTTCGAGCGCACCTCGGCCCTGCTGGCCGAGCGTATCCGCGTGGCGGGCGAGGCGCGCGGCTTTGCCGTCGCCCGGTTGCTGACCCACTGGGCCGAGATCGTGGGAGAGGACACCGCGCAGCACGCCCGCCCGGTGGAGGTCAAATACGGCCGCCAGGGCTTCGGCGCCACGCTGACCCTGCTGACCACCGGCGCCATGGCGCCGATGCTGGAGATGCAGAAGGAAAAGATCCGCGAAAAGGTCAACGCCTGCTACGGCTATTCCGCCATTTCGCGCATCCGCCTGACCCAGACTGCGCCCACCGGCTTCGCCGAGGGGCAGGCGCAGTTCACCCCGGCGCCGAAGCCCCGGCCCGCGCCCAGCCCCGAAGTCCTGCAAGAGGCCCGCGTGCTGGCCGATGGCGTGGGCGACGAGGGGCTGCGCGCCGCCCTTGAAGCGCTGGGCAAGAATGTCCTATCCCGAAGGAAATGGTAAGGAGACCCCGATGTTCCGCAAATTCGCTCTGCCCCTCGGGGCCATTGCCCTGGCCGCCCTGGGCTATGCCTGGATCGCAACGCCGCAATCCGGCCTGCCTGCCCTCGGCGAGGGGTTCGTCGGCGCGGCCAACGCGGCCGAGGCGGAGATCCAGGTGATGAGCATCGGCAACCCCGACGCCAAGGTCGAGCTGGTCGAATACGCCTCCTACACCTGCTCGCACTGCAAGAATTTCCACGACAATGTCTACAGGCAGCTCAAGACCGACTACATCGACACCGGCAAGCTGCATTTCGTCTACCGAGAGGTCTACTGGGACCGCTACGCGCTCTGGGCCGGCCTGGTGGCGCGCTGCGGCGGCGAATCGCGCTTCTTCGGCATCGTGGACATGATCTTCGACAAGCAGCGCGAATGGGCGGGGGCCAAGCAGCCCGCGCAGGTGGTCGAGCAGCTGCGCACCATCGGCCGCGCCGCGGGGTTGAGCAACGATGAGCTGGACGCCTGCCTGCAGGATGGCGATATGGCCCAGTCCCTCGTCGCCTGGAGCGACACGGAATCCAAGGCCGCCAATGTCGAGGGCACGCCGACGCTCTATATCAACGGCGAGAAATACCCGAACATGTCCTACAAGGATCTCAAGGCCATTCTCGACGAAAAACTGGCCGAGTGATCCATGACGGCACCGCTTGAAGGCCTGAAGGTCGTCGAACTGGCACGCATTCTGGCCGGCCCTTGGGCCGGGCAGACGCTGGCCGACCTGGGTGCCGAGGTGATCAAGGTCGAAAGCCCCGAGGGCGACGACACGCGCCGCTGGGGCCCGCCCTTCATCCAGCGCGGCGACGACCGCTCCGCCGCCTATTTTCATTCCTGCAACCGCGGCAAGAAATCGGTCACGGTCGATTTCCGCACCCCCGAGGGTCAGGCGCTGGTGCGCGATCTGGTGGCGGATGCGGATATCGTGATCGAGAATTTCAAGCTCGGCGGGCTGGCGAAATACGGGCTGGACTACGCCAGCCTCAGCGCGGTCAATCCGCGGCTGATCTACTGCTCGATCACCGGCTTCGGGCAGACCGGGCCCTACGCGCACCGCGCGGGGTATGATTTCATCATCCAGGGCATGTCGGGGCTGATGTCGATCACCGGCGAGCCCGGCGGCCAGCCGCAGAAGGCGGGCGTGGCGGTGACCGACATCTTCACCGGGGTCTATGCCACCACGGCGATCCTCGCCGCGCTGCACCAGCGCGGGCAGACCGGCCGGGGGCAGCATATCGACATGGCGCTTCTCGACGTGGCGACCGCGATCACGGCCAACCAGGCGCTGAACTACTTCGCCACCGGGCAGGCGCCAGGGCGCATGGGCAATGCCCATGTGAACCTCGCGCCCTATCAGGTGTTCGACTGCGCCGACGGGTTCATCATCATCGCCACCGGCAACGACTCGCAATACCGCCGGCTCTGCGGTCTGCTGGGGGTCGAGGAGATGGCCGAGGCGCCCGCGTTCCTCACCAATGCCGACCGCATCGCCAACCGCGAGGAGATGACCGCGCGCCTGACCGAGGCCACCCGCCGTTTCGCCAAGGCCGACCTTCTGGCCGCCTGCGAGGCGCAGGGCGTGCCCGCGGGCCCGATCAACGACATGGCAGAGGTCTTTGCCGATCCGCAGATCGTCGCGCGCGGGATGCGGGTGGATCTCGACGGCGTGCCAGGGGTGCGCGCGCCCTTCACCTTCTCCGACGCCGAACTGGCGATGGAGCGGCCGTCGCCCAGGCTGGACGAGGACGGCGCGGCGATCCGCGCGCGGGCGCGAAAGGGCTAGAGCCCCAGCCGGCCGAGCGCGGCGTCGAGCGGCGCCCAGTCCTCCAGCTCCAGCCGCACGGGCAGGGTCAGCACCTTGCGGCGGAAGCCGTCAGGCAGGCGCACCGCGTCCTTCTCGGTGGTGACCAGCTGCGCGCCGAGGGCGGCGGCCTCAAGTTCCAGCCGCTTCATCAGCGCCTCGGTCAGCGGTTGGTGATCGCTCAGCGCCTCGGCCCGCAGCAGGCGGGCGCCCAGGAACTCCAGCGTGGCGAAGAATTTCTCGGGATGGCCGATGCCGGCGAAGGCCAGCACCGGCAGGCCGGCCCAGTCCATGCCGGTCGGCAGCGGGGCGAGCGTGCCCTTCAGATGCGGCAGCGGCAAGGCCGGCCAGCTGGACGTGAAATGCCGCTGCGCCCGGGCCGGCCCGATCGAGAGCAGCAGATCGGCGCGGGCGAGACCCACCCTGACCGGCTCGCGCAGCGGCCCGGCGGGGATCACCCGCCCGTTGCCGAAGCCCTTGGCCGCGTCGACCACCACCAGCGACAGGTCCTTGGCCACGGCGGGGTTCTGGAACCCGTCGTCCAGCACGATCACGTCCGCCCCGGCCGCGACCGCCGCGCGCGCCCCGGCGGCGCGATCCCTGGCGACCCAGGTGGGGGTGAAGGCGGCCAGCAGCAGCGGCTCGTCGCCGACCTCCTCGGCGGTGTGGCCGCGCTCGTCCACCCGCACCGGCCCGGTCAGAGAGCCGCCATAGCCGCGCGAGACGACATGGGGCCGATGGCCGCGCGCGATCAGCCGCTGCACCAGCGCGACCGCGGTGGGCGTCTTGCCGGTGCCGCCGGCGTTGAGGTTGCCGATGCAGATCACCGGCACCGGCGCGCGCCAGCCCGGCCCCTGCCGCAGCCGCCGCGCCGTGGCCGCGGCGTAGAGCGCGCCGAGCGGCGCCAGCGCGCGGGCGCGCAGGCCGGGGCGGTCGGGCGGGGAAAACCAGAACCGGGGCGCGCGCATCAGCCCCCCTTCGCCCGGTCGAGCGTGTCGAATATCCAGTGCACGACGCGGTCGGTGGCCTCGGCCCCGCGCGAGCTGACATCCCAGGCGGCATGGGCCATCGCCGCCGCCTGCTCGGGCGAGAGCAGCTCGATCAGCGCGGCGCCGAGGCTGCGCGAATCCTCCACCTGGCGGGCCGCGCCGGCGCGGGCCAGCTGCCCGAAACGGTCGGCCTGCGCGCCGGTGGCCGGGCCGTGCAGGACGGCCGAGCCCAGCGCGGCGGGTGCGAACGGATCGGGCGGCGTGCCGGCGCCGTAGGTCTGGCCGAGAAAGCTGATCGGGGCGAGACGGAACCACAGCCCTCTCTCCCCCTCGAGATCGGCGATGTAGATCTGGGTGTCGTCGCTGGGCTCCTCGTTGTCCGAGCGCAGCGCCACGCGCCAGCCGTCTTCGCGCAGCCTTGCGGCGAGGGCGGGCCCGCGCGCCGGATCGTCGGGCACCAGGATCAGCAGCAGCCGGTGCGCCATCCGCAGGCCCTCGGCATGGGCGGCCAGCGCGATGGGGGTCTCGGCGGCGGTCAGCCCCATCGCGAGCCATGTCGGCCGGCCGGCCAGCCCGCGGGCCAGCGTCTCGCGCTCGGCCTCGTTGCAGGGCAGGGCGTGCGGCCCGTCCGATAGCGGTCCGGTCAGTTCCATCCGCTGCGCCGGCAGGCCGAGGCGCCGGAAATGCGCGGCGGTTTTCTCGGTGCCGAGGAACACCCGGTCGAAGCGCCGCATCAGCGCCTGCGACAGCCGCGTGCGCAGGGCGAATTCGGGCATTCCGTCCTCGGGCGCGCCGTCGGCGAACAGGCCCAGCGGCACGCCGCGCCGGCCGGCCTCAGCGATCAGCGCGGGGGGCAGGTCGGCGCTGCAGAACAGCCCGATATCCGGGCGCCAGTGCTCCAGCAGGGCGCGGGCACTGGCCGGGCCGTCGGGCGGCAGCGCCAGGTGTGTCACCCGGCCCGCGCTGCCGGGCGGCAGGGGCACGGGCGCGGCATTGCCCGGCCCGGTCAGCAGCACGCCCAGCTTCGGCCGGGCCCTGCGCGCGACGCGGACGATCTCCAGCATGACGGCGGCGCCGGGCCCGCCAGGGCAGTGCAGCCACAGCAGCGGACCCTCCGGGCGCGGCGGCGCGGGCGGCGCCTCGGCCTCGGTCAGGCGCGTGCGGAGCTGGTAAAGCCACAGGGAAAGGGACGGTCCCATGCGGTCAGCCGTCGAGCTCCTCGGTGGGGCTGGTCTCGGCCTCTTCGTCGCGCAGCCGGTGCAGATGGGCAATGAAATAGCGCATGTGAGCGTTGTCCACGGTGCGCTGCGCCTCGGCCTTCCAGGCGTCGTGGGCCTCGGCGTAATTGGGGAAGATTCCGACGATGTCGATATCGTCGACATTCTTGAAGGTGGTCTTGGACGGGTCCACCAGTTCGCCGCCGAAGACGAGGTGAAGGCGCTGGGTCATGCCGTTCTCCGATGCTGTGCGCGTGTCGCCGCGCAGGTTAGACCATGCTGCGGGGCGGCGAAAGGGGGGCGTCCCCTCAGGCGAGACGCCTGAGAATCTCGGCATGCAGCGCGGGCGGCGCGGCCAGGATGCCGGGCGACTGCGGCCGCGGCGTGTTGAACCGCAGGGGCTTGCCCGCCCGGTCGGTCACCGTGGCGCCGGCCTCTTCGAGGATCAGCGCGCCGGCGGCGAGGTCCCAGTGCCAGCTGTCGCGCAGGGTCAGCATCGCGTCGAAACGCCCCTGCGCCACCAGGCATTGCCGGTAGGCCAGCGACGGGCGGCTGTGCAGATCGACCGCCGGCGGGCGCTCGGCCCAGAACTCGGGCGCCAGCGCGGGCCGGGCAGCCAGCAGCGCGGCGCCCTCCAGCCCGTGCCGCCCGCTGTGGCGGATCGGCGCGCCGTTCAGCGCCGCGCCCTGTCCGCGGCTGGCGCTGAACATCCGGTCGAGCATCGGCAGGAAGACGGCGGCGGCGATCACCTCGCCCGCTTCGGCGACCGCCAGCACATTGGCGAAGGCGCGCTCGCCCTTGACGAAGGCGCGGGTGCCGTCGAGCGGATCGACGATGAATACCCGTTCCGCCCCGAGCCGGTCCTCGCTGTCCTCGCTTTCCTCGGACAGCCAGCCGTAATCGGGCCGCGCCGCGCCCAGCATCTCGCGCAGGGCCGCGTCGATCGCCAGATCGGCCTCGGTCACCGGGCCCTGATGACCGGGCTTGTCCCAGACCTTGGGGCTGTTGCGCCAGTGGCCGGCCGCGATCTCGCCCGCGGCGCGGGCGGCGCGGATCAGCAGCTCGAGATCATTCTCCGGCAAGCGTCAGCCCTTCGACAAGCAGGCTGGGCACCCGGCGCGACAGGTGCGGCCGGGCGTCATTGGCCGGAATGATGGTTTTCAGCATGTCGCGCAGGTTGCCCGCGATGGTGCATTCATTCACCGGATAGGCGATCTGGCCGTTCTCCACCCAGAAGCCCGACGCGCCGCGCGAATAGTCGCCAGTGTTGGGGTTGATGGTGGAGCCGATCATCGAGGTCACCAGCAGCCCGGTGCCCATCTCGGCCAGCAGCGCGTCGCGGGTCTTGTCGCCCGGCGTCAGCGTCAGGTTGCCGACCGAGGGCGCGGGCGGCGCCGAGGTGCCGCGCGCGGCGTTGCCGGTGCTTTCCATCCCCAGCTTGCGCGCGGTGGCGAGATCCAGAACCCAGCCGGTCAGCGTGCCGTCCTCGACGATCGCGCGGCGCTGCGTCGGCAGTCCCTCGGCGTCGAAGGGGCGCGAGCCTGAGGCGCGCGGGCGGTGCGGCTCCTCCACCAGCGACAGATGGGCGGGCAGCACCTGCTGCCCCAGCGCGCCGCGCAGCCAGGAGGCGCCGCGCACGATGGCGGTGCCGTTGATCGCGGCCAGCAGGTGGCCGATCAGCGAGGACGAGATGCGTTCGTCGAACAGCACCGGGTAGGCGCCGGTTTTCGGCCGGCGCGCGCCGGCGCGGGCGGCGGCGCGCTCGCCGGCGATGCGGCCGATCTCCTCCGCGCCGGGCAGGTCGGCGGCGAAGATCCGCATCTCGGAATTGTAGTCGCGCTCCATCGCCGTGCCGGCGCCGGTGATGGCCACGCAGGAGATCACATGGTCGCTGCGCGCATAGCCTCCGGCAAAGCCGTTGCTGGCGGCCAGGTGCAGCGCGCGGCGGCCATAGGCGGCGCTGGCGGACTGGACCTGGCTGATGCCGGGCACGGCCAGGGCGGCGGCCTCGGCGCGGGCGGCGGCATCCTGCAATTCGGCCGGCGTGGGTTCGGTCGCGGGATCGTCGAGTTCCAGCGCCGCGGCGTCCCAGTCCCGGGCCAGCTGCGCCGGCTCGGCAAGGCCGATGCAGGGATCCTCGGGCGCCTCGCGGGCCATGGCGACGGCGCGCTCGGCCATTTCGGCCATGGTCTCGGGGCGGGTGTCCGAGGCCGAGACGCAGGCCTGCCGCCGGCCAAGCAGCACGCGCAGCCCGATCTCGACGCCCTCGGACCGCTCGGCCTGTTCCAGCCTGCCCTTCAGCACGTCGATCGACAGCGAGGTGCCGTCCACGGCGATGGCATCGGCGGCCTCGGCCCCGGCCTTGCGGGCGGCATCGAGAAGGGCGGCGGTAAGCGTGTCGAGCGGTTGCGGCATCCGGCGTTCCGTTGTTCTGGTGACCCGTTGGAGGTAGTCGGCAAAAACGCCCCATGCAAGGCTGCACGGGGCGTTTGGCCGGTCCGGCAGTGACGCTGCCTATTTCAGGCGCTGGCCGTTGGCCAGAACCTGGCCATCGTCGGTGATCACGATTTCCGAGACCAGCGTGTCCTCGCCCTCGCCGGCGCGGGCGAACATGCCGGTCATCATCCGCAGGCCCTGGGCCTGGTCCTGCGGCACGAGACCCATGTTGACCAGCGTATCGAGCAGCTTGTTGGCCCCGGACAGGGTGAAGGCGGCCTGGCCGCTGGGCGCGGGCATGCCGTCGAAGCTTTCCAGGTCGCTATTGTCGAAGGTGAATTCGCCCGTTCCGGTCAGCGAGGCGCCGGCGAAGGTGAGCTCGATGTCTTTCAGGCTGAGCGAATGCAGCTCACCCGGCTGCCCGTCCAGGTTCCCGGCCACGGCCGGGTCCATGATGTCGACAAGCCATTTGCCGGTGCCGGCCAGATCGACGACCAGATTGGCCGGCTCGCGCGGGATCATGCCGGCCGGGTCGAACATCGACCAGATCTCGTTGCCGACGGTCAGCCCCCTGATGCTGGTCAGCAACGCGAAGTCCTGCGGGGCGTCGGATTTCGACACCGGCATAGTGACCGAGAAGCCCAACTCGCCCAGTTGCGCGGTGATTTGCGGGAACGGGATGTCGGAGCCGCTGAGCGCGATCTCGAAGCCGCGCTGGCTGGCGGCGTAATTGAGGCTCTCCTTGCTCATGGCAAAGCTGGCCGAGCCGCCCTGCGACCCGCCCGAGGCGGTGAACTGCTGGCCCTCATCGACCCCGGCGATGGAGAAGGAGGACGAACCGAAGCCAAACTTGCCATCGGCCGCGAAGCCCGCCTGAAGCATGGCGTTCAGGTCGCTCGTATCCACGCCCGCGACCATCTGGGTCAGGGTGTTGGCGCTGATTTCGGACAGGTCGTAGGTGACGTCGAAGGTGGCGCCGCCTTCGGGATCGGTGCCCGACATGACGAGGCGCATCGCGTCCGCGGTGCCCTCGGCCGCCATCGGGCCGCTGCCGCCCTGCGAGATCAGATATGTCCCGGCCGGCGCGCTAAGCGTCATCGCCATGTTCATGTCCAGCGGCGCGCCGTCGACGGTCATCTCGACCATCTCCAGCGTGATCCCGGCCGCGCCGAGGTCGTAGGACATGGCGTTCTCGTTGCCGTCCACGCGGATCTCGAGCCCGCTCTGGGTCAGCCGCAGGGTCATGTCCACATCTTCCTCGGCCGCGTCCGAGGAGGTGAAGGACAGCAGGTATTCCGGCGCCATGGTCACGGTGACCGTGCCATCGCCGTTCTCGCGCAGGGCGACGGTTTCGAGCTCGCCGCGCATGGTGCCCTCGGGGTGCGTCATCGAGACCACCACGCCGCTGACGGTCAGCGTGTCGCCCGAGACCGATTCAGTGCCGGTGATGGTCTGGCCCCAGCTGGCCGACATCTCCTTCCAGCTTTCCCAGACCTGCGCGGCGGTGACCTCGGCGTAACTGGCGGTGGCGCAGAACAGGCTGGCGCAAATGGCGCCCACCGCGGTTGTGGAAAAATGTCTCATGACGACTCCTGGCACGAAATGGGTTGAGGTCGAGCTTCCGCCGTTGCCGCGGTGGGGTCAAGGGCCTGATCGCGCTGGCACGGTGGGCGGGCCTGCGCTAGACCTTGGGGCAAAACAGGAGGATGCGATGGCTGAGATGACCGGGAAACGGGTGCTGATCACGGGGGCGAGCCGCGGCATCGGCGCGGCCGCGGCGCGGGAATTCGCCGCCGCCGGGGCACAGGTTGCGCTGGCCGCGCGCTCGGCCGCGGCGGTCGAGGAACTGGCGCGCGAGATCGGCCCCGCGGCCGTCGCCCTGACCTGCGACGTGGCCGATTATGCGCAGGTCGAGGCCGTGGTGCAGGCCACCGTCGCGGCCTTCGGCGGGCTCGACGTGCTGATCGGCAACGCCGGGGTGATCGAACCCATCGCGCCCATGGCCGAGGTCGATCCGGCCGCCTGGGGCCAGGTGATCGACATCAACCTCAAGGGCGTGTTCCACGGCATGCGCGCGGCGCTGCCGGTGATGGTGGCGGCGGGTGGCGGCACGGTGCTGACCATCAGCTCGGGCGCGGCGCACAACCCGCTGGAGGGCTGGAGCCATTACTGCGCCTCCAAGGCGGGCGCGGCGATGCTGACCGACTGCCTGCACAAGGAGGCCGGCGGCGCGGGCATCCGCGCCATGGGCCTGTCGCCGGGCACGGTGGCCACCGACATGCAGCGCGAGATCAAGGCCAGCGGGGTCAACCCGGTGGCGGCGCTCGACTGGTCGGTGCATATCCCGCCGGAATGGCCTGCGAAGGCGCTGGTCTGGATGTGCACATCGGATGCCGACGCATTCATCGGTCAGGAAATCTCGCTGCGCGACGAGGCGATCCGCCGGCGAGTGGGGCTGATCCGTTGATCGGGGTGGAGAAAGGCGCGGCGCGCTGGACCCTGACCATCGATCGCCCCGGCAAGGCCAATTCTCTGACCAGCGCGATGCTGGCGGAACTGGCCGATGCGGCGGAAGCCGCCGCGGCCGCGCAGGTGCCGGTGCTGGTCCTGACCGGCGCGGGCACGGTCTTCAGCGCGGGCGCCGATCTCGACGAGGCGCGGGCGGGGCTGGCCAGGGACGGCGTCTGGGAGCGTCTGTCGGGCGCCATCGCCGCCTTCCCGGGCCTTTCCATCGCGGCGCTGAACGGCACGCTGGCCGGCGGCGCCTTCGGCATGGCGCTCGCCTGCGACCTGCGCATCGGCGTGCCGGGGGCGAAGTTCTTCTACCCGGCGATCAGGCTGGGCTTCCTGCCGCAGCCGTCCGACGCCGGCCGCCTGATCGCGCTGGTCGGTCCCGCGCGGGCCAAGCTGATCCTGATGGCGGGGCAGAAGCTGTCCGCCGAGGAGGCGCTGTCCTTCGGCCTGGTCGACCGGATCGTGGCGCCGGAGGACCTGGCCGAGGCCGTGGATGCGCTGGCCGAGGCCGCCGAGGCGGCCAAGCCGGAGGTCCGGGCGGCGATCAAGGCGATGTGTGGCGGTTAACGCCGCCGCCGCGGCCCCGGCGTTTTGGAATGGAACCCGGGCGGGCGTTTCGCCACCCAGGTGATGAATTTCGCCAGCCTCGGGTGGGCGCGCAGGGCCTCGATGCTGTTGTAGTCGCGGGCGAGTTCGGCCTCGGTCAGCGTGGCGTGGATTTCATTGTGGCAGATCTGGTGCAGCAGAACCGTCGGCCCGCCCTTGCCGCCCTTCAGCCGTGGCGTCAGGTGATGCAGGCTCTGCCGGGCCTCGCGCGGGATCGGGCGCCCGCAGAGCGGGCAGAGGGGCGAGTCGCTGTCGCTCATGGCCTTCGCCTCTTGAGGAATTGCCGGACCGGTGCCACAGGATGGGGCCGACGGGACGCACGGACAAGGGAGCAGGGACGATGAGCGATCAGGCATGTGACGCCCTTGTCGTCGGGGCCGGCCCCGCCGGGCTGATGGCGGCGGAGGAGTTGGCGCGCGCCGGGCTGCGCGTGCTGGTGGCCGAGGCCAAACCCTCGGTCGGGCGCAAGTTCCTGATGGCGGGCAAGTCGGGACTGAACCTGACCAAGGACGAGCCCTTCGCGCCCTTCCTCGCGGCCTTTGGCGAGGCCGCCGGCCACCTGCGCCCGATGCTGGAGGAATTCGGCCCCGAGGCGGTTCAGGACTGGGCGCGGGGGCTGGGGCAGGTGCTGTTCACCGGCAGTTCGGGCCGGGTGTTCCCCGAGGCGATGAAGGCCTCGCCGCTGCTGCGCGCCTGGCTGGTGCGGCTTGCCGGCCTGGGGGTCGGGATCCGCACCCGCTGGCGCTGGCGCGGCTGGGACGGCGAGGCCGCGCTGTTCGACACGCCCGGGGGCGAGGTGCGGCTGGCGCCAAAGGTGACGGTTCTGGCGCTGGGCGGGGCGAGCTGGGCGCGGCTGGGCTCGGACGGGGCCTGGGCGGATGTGCTGTGCGCAGAGGGGGTGGAGGTGACGCCCTTCCAGCCCGCGAACATGGGGTTCCGCGTGGACTGGTCGGCGCATATGGCGCGCCAGTTCGGCCAGCCGGTCAAGGGCACGGCGCTGATCGCGGGCGATCAGACGGTGCGCGGCGAATATGTAATCTCGGAACGCGGGCTGGAGGGTGGCGGCATCTACGCCGTCTCGCGCGCGCTGCGCGAGGGGGCGGACCTGGCGATCGACCTGATGCCGGACTGGGCCGAGGACAGGATCGCCGCCGCGCTGTCGCGCCCGCGCGGCAAGGCGAGCCTGAGCAACCACCTGCGCAAGGTTCTGCGGCTCGACCCCGCGCGGCTGGCGCTGCTGATGGAATTCGGCCGACCCCTGCCGGAGGGCGCGGCGCTGGCCCGGCGGATCAAGCATCTGCCGGTGCGTTACCAGGGGCCGCGCCCGCTGGACGAGGCGATCTCGACCGCGGGCGGTGTGGCCTGGGGCGCGCTGGACGAAACCCTCATGCTGCGTGCCCGCCCGGGCACCTATTGCGCGGGCGAGATGCTGGACTGGGAGGCGCCGACGGGCGGCTATCTGCTGACCGGATGCCTGACCACCGGGCGCTGGGCGGGCCGGGCGGCGGCTCAGCGCGCCAGGGCGCGGCGATAGGCGGGGCGGGCGCGCATCCGGGCGAGATAGTCCCGCAGTCTCGGCTCCTCCACGGGGAAGCGCGCAGCCTCGGCCCAGGTGCCGCAATGGGTCAGCAGGATGTCGGGCACCGTCATCACCTCGCCCATCAGGAACGGCCCGCGGCCCATGCGCGCGACCAGCGTCTTCTGACTGCGCGCGAATTCCCAGCGCAGCGATTCCTTGATCGCGGATTGGCGCAGCTCCTCGGGCAGAACGAAGGTGTGGCGCGCGGCCATCCACAGCGTCGCGTCGAACTCATCGAGCAGGAACTGCGTCAGGCTGTCCTGTCGCGCGCGGTCGAGCGTGCCGGCGGGGTAGGTCAGCCCGCCATGCTTGTCGGCCAGATATGTGATGATCGCGGTCGAATCGGTGATCGGAACGCCGTCCTCGATCAGCACCGGGATCTTGCCGGCCGGGTTGACCGCGCGCGCATCCTCTGACTGCGGCAGGGCGGCGATATGTTCATAGGGCTGTTCCAGCTCCTCCAGCGTCCACAGCACGCGGAAGGCGCGGCTCTGGACGCTGCCGATGACCTTGTACATTCGTTTCTCCCTTCTTCCCGGGTGCAGTGTTGTCCGCGGTTGGATGGGGCTGCAAGGGGGGTCAGCGCGCGCCCAGCATCGCCAGCCGGATCAGCGTGCGTTCCATCACCGCCATCGCGGGTGCGCGCGACGACGATCGCAGCTGAAGATCGGCGTCGATCAGAATCCCAAGGGCCTGTTCCAGCTTGTGCACGCCCCATTTCTGGGCCTGCCGCAGCATCCGGTCGCGCCGCGGGCCAAAGATCGGCGGGCGCATCCGGGCGATGCCCGCGCTTGCGCCCCCGGGATCGCAGCAGGCGGCGTGCAGGGTGCGGAAATGGCGGGTGGCGCCGATGCACAGGCCCACCGGCTGCACCCCCTGCGCCTTGAGCTTTTGCAGCACCGGGTCGACCTCGCCCAGCCGCCCCTCGGCCACGAGGTTCAGCACATCGTCCAGCGCCGCCTCGGTCGAGGTCGGCGCGCAGGCGGCGACATCCTCGCTGGACAGCGGCGCGTCGTCGCCGAGCTTGTAGAGGCCGATCTTTTCCACCACCTGCCGGAAATCGCCGGGATCGAGCACGCGCGACAGCGCCTCAAGGTCGGTCATCGCCTCGCGACCGATGTTCTTCAACCCGGCCTTGGCCAGCTCCGCCTCGATCTCGTCGCGCGAGGGCGGGTCGTCGTAGATGCCCACGGCATAGGCGTTGCGGTGCGCCTCGAAGATCTTGCGCAGCGCCGAGCGGGCGTTGAGCTGCCGGGCGGTAACGACGATCTGCGCATCGCCCTCGCGCCAGTCCTCCAGCGCGGCCTGGATCGCGGGGGCGTGGCTGTCGCCCGCCTCCTCGACGAAGACGACCCGCGGGCCGGGGAAGAATCCCTGCGCCTTCAGCGCGTCGGACAGCTGCGCGGGGTCGGATTTCAGGTCGGACCCGGCCATCCGGGTCAGGCGCATCTCCTCCTCGCCCTGGGGGCCGACGAGGGCGGCGATCACCTCCTGCCGCTTCAGCGCCACGCGCATGGCGTCGGCGCCGTAGATCAGCAGCCCCGTGCGGTGCGGCTCGGGCCGGGCGAAATAGCGGCTCGCATCGCGCCCCGACAGTTTCATGCCGGAAGCGCCGCCGCCGCCGCGATCAGCCGGCTCACGATCTGGTCGGCGAGGATTACCATCAGCCGCTCGTAGGCGTCGCGTTCGGCCACCAGGGTCGAGACGGTGGTGCCGGTGGCCGAATAGCCGGTGAAGCTGTCCACCGTGCCTTGGGTCAGCACCGCCCCGCTGCCCGCGTCAGTCAGGGTGTAGCTGACGCGGCCGATGACGTTGTAGCGGGTGATTTCCTGCGCCGTCGTGATGGCCAGCTCGTCGGTGTCGGTCTCGATGGCGTAGCTCAGCCGGTAGGCCGGCGCCTGCGCCCGGCCCAGCCGGTCCTCGAGACGGGAGACGAGGGCGAAGCCGTTGCGGTCGCCGGGCGCGTCAACGAGGACGCGCCCGCGCAGTCTCTCCGCCACGCCGCCGGTGCCGTAGGCCGGCCGGAAGCCGCAGCCCGCCAGAGGCAGCGCGGCGAGACCCAGCAGGAAGAGGCGGCGGTCAGATGACGACATTGATGATGCGGCCCGGCACGACGATCAGCTTCTTGGGCTGGCCCCCGGCCAGCGCCTTGACCACAGCATCATCGGCCAGCGCCAGCTTTTCAACCTCTTCCTTCGGCATGTCCTTGGGCACGGAGATCTCGGAGCGGCGCTTGCCGTTGATCTGGATCGGCAGGGTCACCGTGTCCTCGACCAGCATCGCCGCGTCGGCCTTGGGCCAGGGCGCGTTGGCGACCAGCCCCTCGCCGCCCAGCAGCGCCCAGATCTCTTCGGACAGGTGCGGTGTCATCGGCGCCATGAGCTGGGCCATCACCTTCATCGCCTGCTTGCGGGCCGCGGCCCCGGCCTTGGATTTCTGCAGCGTGTTGGTGAAGGCGTAGAGCTTGGCCACCGAGGTGTTGAAGCCGAAGCTTTCGATGCCCATCGTCACGTCGTGGATCGCCTTGTGCATGGCGCGCAGCAGATCCTCGTCGCCCTCGCCCTCGCCGCTGGCCCCGGCGATCTCGTTCGCCATGCGCCAGACCCGGGCGAGGTGCTTGTAGGCGGCCTCGGCCCCGGCGGCGGTCCATTCCACGTCGCGCTCGGGCGGGCTGTCGGACAGCACGAACCAGCGCGCGGTGTCGGCGCCGAAGCTTTCGATGATGTTCACCGGATCGACGACGTTCTTCTTGGATTTCGACATTTTGGCCGAGGGGATCACCTCGACCTTCTCGCCGGTCGCCTTGAGGCAGACGCCGTCCTCGCGGCGCTCGACATCCTCGGGCAGGTGGTAGACGGGCCGGTTGTTCTCGTCCCGCGTGAGGTAGATCTCATGCGTGACCATGCCCTGGGTGAACAGCGCGTTGAACGGCTCAATCGCCTTTTTCGGCAGATGCCCGGTGAGGTGCATCGCGCGCGCGAAGAAGCGCGAATAGAGCAGGTGCAGGATCGCGTGCTCGATGCCGCCGATATACTGGTCCACGTTCATCCAGTACTCGACCTCGGCCGCGTCGGTGGGTGTGGCTGCGCGCGGTGCGGTGAAGCGGGCGTAATACCACGAGCTGTCCACGAAGGTGTCCATCGTGTCGGTCTCGCGCAGCGCCTTGCCGCCGCATTCCGGGCAGGCGCAGTCGCGCCAGGTCGGGTGCCGGTCGAGCGGGTTGCCCGGCTTGTCGAAGCTCACGTCGTCGGGCAGGCGGACGGGCAGGTTTTCCTTTTTCTCGGGCACCACGCCGCAGGCCTCGCAATGCACCACCGGGATCGGGCAGCCCCAGTACCGCTGGCGGCTGAGCCCCCAGTCGCGCAGGCGGAACTTGGTCACGCCATGGCCGACGCCGTTTTCCTCGCAGAAGCGAATCGCGGCGTCGATCGCCTCTTCGCCCGTCTGGATTTCCGGTCCGGCGAAGCCCTTGACCCAGCGCACCTTCTCGGTTTTCGGGGGCACGAAGGCCTCGTTCTCGACCGGCTTGCCACCTTCCAGCGCGACGAAGGTGTCGGTCACCGGCAGGCCGTATTTCCGCGCGAAATCGAGGTCGCGCTGGTCATGCGCCGGGCAGCCGAAGATCGCGCCGGTGCCGTAATCCATCAGGATGAAGTTGGCGATATAGACCGGCAGCTCCCACGCGGTGTCGAACGGGTGGCGCACGCGCAGCCCGGTGTCATAACCCAGCTTCTCGGCGGTCTCGATCGCCTCTTCGGTGGTGCCGCCCTTGCGGCATTCGGCGCAGAAGGCCGCGACCTTCTCGTCCTGGGTCTCCAGCTGCTTGGCGAGCGGGTGGTCGGGGGAAATGCCGACGAAGGAGGCGCCCATCAGCGTGTCGGGGCGGGTGGTGTAGACCTCGATCCGGTCGTGGCCGCCGGGCCCGTCGATCAGCGAGAAGGCCATTTGCAGCCCGCGAGACTTGCCGATCCAGTTGCGCTGCATCAGCTTGACCTTCTCGGGCCAGTCGTCGAGTCCGTCCAGCGCCTCCAGCAGCTCCTCGGAGAAGTCGGAGATCTTGAAGAACCACTGGGTCAGCTCGCGCCGCTCCACCAGCGCGCCCGAGCGCCAGCCGCGCCCGTCCTCGACCTGCTCGTTGGCGAGCACGGTCATGTCCACCGGGTCCCAGTTGACCACGGCGTTCTTGCGGTAGACCAGCCCGGCGTCCAGCATGTCGATGAACATCGCCTGCTGCTGGCCGTAGTATTCCGGGTCGCAGGTGGCGAATTCGCGGCTCCAGTCGATGCTAAGGCCCAGCGGCTTCATCTGGGCGCGCATGTCGGCGATGTTGCCGTAGGTCCAGGCCTTGGGATGGCCACCGCGCTCCATCGCCGCGTTCTCGGCGGGCATGCCGAAGGCGTCCCAGCCCATCGGGTGCAGCACCGAGAAGCCGCAGGAGGATTTGTAGCGCGCGATAACGTCGCCCATCGTGTAGTTGCGCACATGCCCCATGTGGATGCGGCCCGACGGGTAGGGGAACATCTCGAGCACATAATATTTCGGCCTGGTCTCATCACGGCGGGCGGTGAAGGTGCCGGCCGCCTCCCAGGCGGTTTGCCATTTCGGCTCGATCTCGCGGGGCTCAAAACGGGACATGTCACGGGTCCTTGTCATTCAAACGCCGGGCGCGGGGGCCCGGCGTGGTGATACTTGCGGCGCGCTGGGGCGTAAAGCCTCAGAGCTTGCTGTCCTGGATGCGCAGCTGGCGCGCGCGGGTCAGGATCGCGTCTTCGACGGCGCGTACCGTGTCGGGGCTGACCGCGCCGCCGCGGGTGGCCAGCGCCAGTTTCAGCGAGCGCGCGTCGAGGGCGGGATCCTGGATATAGACGGTCGCCCGGTAGGCGCGGCCGCCGCCCGGCGGCGTGCCGTAGCCGGTCACGATGACGCCCGAGAAGGGATCGACCGACTGGATGGGCAGGAAATTGAGCACCTCCAGCGAGGCCTTCCACAGATACTTGTTGACCTCGACGGTGGTGTTGGGATCGTCGCGCTGGGTGAACAGGTCCCAGATCGTCTCGCGCTTTTCGCCCATGCCGAGAGGGGTGTTGGCGCGCTGGCGTTCGATGTTTTCCTGGCGGGCCTGCTCCTGTTCGGCGGTGGGCTGGGCCGAGCTGCGGAACGGGTTGCCGCTGCCGATGCCGCCACAGGCGCCCAGAGACAGGGCCGCGACCGAAAGAATCGTCACGCGTACGAAGCTGTGGAAGGTCATGCGTCACCTGCCCCCTTTGAACCTGTCCGATCTCTAGCCGAGGCAGGAAAGGGGAACAAGGCTTTTCCCCGGGGCCGGCGGGCCCCGCACGGGGGGCGTCCGGCGGCCGCGGTGTGGCAAAGCTGCATCAATCCGGGGCGCAGTGCGGCGGGGGTGGGGCGCTTTCTTGCAATCGCAAACCCAAAGAGCGACACAGCAGCATACTCAGTTCGGACATGCCGGCCTGAGGTGCACCTTTAACGAATGAGGGAAAACCATGAAAAAGGTTCTCTTTGCTACGACCGCTCTGGTCGCTTCGGCCGGCTTCGCTGCCGCCGAGATCGAGTTCTCCGGCGGCGCCGAAATGGGCCTGGTCGGTGGCGATGCCTATGTGTCGGAAGACCTGGCGTTCCACAACGACATCTGGCTCCACGTGAACTTCTCGGGTGAGACCGACAACGGCCTGACCTTCGGCGCTCACATGGAGTTCGACGAAACCAACGGCGGCAAAGCCATCAACGGCGGCTGGGCCGGCGACAACGAGTCGGTGTTCATCTCCGGCGCGTTCGGCACCCTGACCCTGGGCGAAATCGACGGCGCCTACGACCGTGCGATGCAGGAAGTTGCTCTGGTCGGCGGCTCGATCGCTGACGACGAAACCGCTCACGGCGGCTTCAACGGCAACAGCGGCCTGGACGGCATCTACGACAACCAGATCCTGCGCTACGACTACTCGTTCGGCGACTTCTCGTTCCACGCCTCGCTGGAAATGGACGACGCCGCGGTTGCTCCGGGCGACGACAACTGGGGCCTGGGCTTCCAGTACGACGCTGACCTGGGCGGCGCTTCGGTCGGCTTCGGCCTCGGCTACCAGACCAACGACGCCATCGACGTGTTCGGCGTTTCGGTTGACGCCGACTTCGGCAACGGCTTCGAAGCTGCTGTGAACTACTCGCAGATGGATCCGGCCGGTGCCGCCAACAACATCGACCACATCGGTGTTGGCGTGGGTTACACCATGGACGCTCTGTCGATCGGTCTGAACTACGGTGAGTATGATCTGCCCACCGTCGGTGGCGTGAACCTGGACACTTCGGGCTTCGGCCTGGCCGTCAACTACGACCTGGGCGGCGGCGCCGTTGTCCAGTTCGGCTACGGCTCGACCGACAACCCGGCCGGTGTTGTGGACGTCGAGTCCTACTCGCTGGGCATCGCGATGTCGTTCTGATCGAACGCATTGTTCTAAGGGAAGAGCGGGCCTTGTGCCCGCTCTTTTCTTTTGCGCGGTGGCGTTCGACAATCGTCCCTTGCCATGCTAGCCAGCGCGCAGGATGATCTCGCAAGGACGTGCCCGATGCTCCCGCTCAATCCCAACCAGGTCAAACCGCTGTTCCAGGAGGCGCTTTCGCTGCAATCCAAGGGGCAGCTCGACGCGGCCGAGCAGCGCTACAGGACCATCCTCGGGGTGGCGCCGAAACTGGTCGAGGCGCATTTCCAGCTCGGCCGGATCGCCGCGGCGCGGCGGAATTTCGACGAGGCGCTGGCGCATCTGGCCCGCGCGCGCGACCTCAAGCCGTCCGAGCCCGCGATCTGGCAGCAGATGGCCGAGGTTCTGGCCGCCGCAGCCGATCCCGCCCGCACCCGCGGCTTTCTGCAGCAGGCGAAATCCGCCCGGCTCGATCCGAAGCTTCTGCTGGCGCTGCAACAGCGGCTCGCCCCGCGCAAGGGCAGCTCGAAGATCGAGATCGGCACCGCCAGGCCGCAGGACATCCAGCAGGCGATCGACCTGCTGCGCAAGGGCCGGCCCGCCGAGGCCGAGGCCAGGGTCCGCGCGCTGCTGACGCAGCATCCGAAACTGCCGATCCTGTTCAATATCCTCGGCGGCGCGCTGGGTGCGCAGGGCAAGGCCGCCGGTGCGCGCGCCGCCTATGAGACGGCGCTGAAACTCGATCCCGCCTATGGCGAGGCCCGCGACGCCTATGGCCGGCTGCTGCTGAAAGAGGGCGATCTCGACGGCGCGGTCGCCGCCTTCCGCCGCGTGCTGAGGGATCTGCCCGATTATGCGCCGGCGCTGGGCAACCTCGGGTTGGCGCTCTGTGCCAAGGGCGAGGCCGATGCCGGGGTCGTGGCCCTGCGCCACGCGCTGAAGAGCGATCCGCGCCAGCCCGAGATCCGGCTTGCGCTGGGCGCCAACCTGGTCGCCACCCGCGACGCCCCCGAGGCGGTCGAGATCCTGCGCGAGGCGTTGGCGCAGGGTGATGACCGGCCCATCGTCCATGTCCGGCTGGCCGAGGCGTTGGGCCGCGCCGGCGCGCGCGACGAGGCGCTTGCCGAATTCGACGCCGCCCTGGCCCGCGCCCCCGACTGGGCCGAGGCCCATGCCGCGCGCGCCGTCTACCTGCAGTCGCTGGGCGAATTCGAGGCCGCCGAGCAGGGCTTTCGCAAGGCGATCGCGCTCGATCCCGGGAATGGCGAGCATTACCGCACCTTCGGCGCGACCTACCGCTTTGCCGCCGATGACCCGCTGCTGGCGCAGATGGAGCGCTATTTCGACGACCCCTCGATCAGCGACGCCAGCCGCATGCAGTTCGGCTTCGCGCTGGCCCGCGCGATGGAGCAGATCAAGGCCCATGACCGGGTGTTCACCTATCTGCGCCCGGCCAACGACCTGATGTCGAAGCGCTACCCCTTCGACATGGCCGCGCGCGCGCGCACGGTGGCCGGCACCAGGGCCGCCTTCGCCGGCACCGATTTCGCCGCCCGCCGGATCGAGGGGGCCACCGACTACGCGCCGATCTTCGTCACCGGGATGCCGCGCTCGGGCACCACGCTGGTCGAGCAGATCCTTGCCAGCCATTCCCAGGTGACGGGCCTGGGCGAGGTGGGCTTCGCGGTGCCGCTGATCTCGCGCGCGATGCTGACCCCGGACGGCAAGGATTACCTGCCCTTCGACGCGCTGGGCGACGAGGTGATCCGCGGCTTCGGCGAGGAGATCGCGGCGCATCTGCGCGCCCGCGCACCCGACACACCGCGGGCCACCGACAAGTCGATCCAGACCTACATGTTGATGGGCGCGATCCGGCTGGCCATGCCGAGGGCGCGATTCGTCCTGGTCCGGCGCGACCCGCGCGACCTGCTGTTCTCGATCTACAAGAACTATTTCCGCGAGGGCACGCATACCTACGCCTATGACCTGGCCACGCTGGGCCGTTATTACCGGCTGTTCGAGGAGATGGTCGATTTCTGGCGCGAAAAGCTTCCGGGCGGCTTCCACGAGATCCAGTACGAGGACCTGGTCGCCAATCCCGAGGAAGAGACGCGCAAGCTGTTGGCGGCCTGCGCGCTGGACTGGGAGGATCAGTGCCTGTCCTTCCACGAGAACCGGCGCCAGGTCTCGACGCTGAGCGTGCACCAGGTGCGCCAGCCGCTCTATGCCTCGTCCATGGCGGCGTGGAAACGCTATGAGAAAGAACTGGCGCCGCTGATCGAGGCGCTGGGCGATCTGGTGTAACGGAGGGCAGGATGGGACTGACGGAGATCAAGGCGCGAATCGCGGAGGCCGAGAGGGAGGCCGGGCGCGAACCCGGTTCGGTGACGCTGATCGCGGTGTCGAAGGTGCAGCCGCTGGAGCGGGTCGAGGCGGTGCTGGAGCAAGGCCAACGCATCTTCGGCGAGAACCGGGTTCAGGAGGCGGCGGGCAAATGGCCCGCCTTCAAGGCGCGGTTTGACGGGGTCGAACTGCACCTGATCGGGCCGTTGCAGACCAACAAGGCGCGCCAGGCGATGGAGCTTTTCGACGCCATCCATTCGGTCGACCGGCCGAAACTGGCGCATGTCCTGGCCCGGCTGGCGCAGGAACTGGGCCATTGCCCCGAGCTGTTCATCCAGGTCAACACCGGCGAGGAGCCGCAGAAGGCGGGAATCCTGCCCGCCGAGGCCGACGCGTTCATCGCCGAGTGTCGCGCGCTCGACCTGCCCATCCGCGGGCTGATGTGCATCCCGCCGGTGGAGGAGGAGCCGAGTCTGCATTTCGCGCTGCTGGCCAAGATCGCCGCGCGCAACGGGCTTGCCGGCCTGTCGATGGGCATGAGCGGCGATTTCGAGCGTGCGATCGCGCTGGGCGCGACGCATGTGCGGGTGGGCTCGGCCATTTTCGGTGAGCGCGGTTCCGGCTGAGACGGCCGGAATTGAGTATTTTCGCCAAGAAGAAGCGGGCGGTCAGGCGACGATCAGCCGGGCCCCGGGCGTGACGCGCCGCGCCACCCACAGCAGGTCGTCGCGGCTGAGCGCGATGCAGCCTTCGGTCGGGTGGCGCGGCTTGCGCCACTGATGCAGGAAGATGGCCGACCCGCGCCCCGGCTCGGCGCGGGGCCAGTTCCAGTCGGTGATCAGCACAAGATCGTAGAGCGGATCGGGGCGGCGCAGGTTTTCGTGGCTGTAGGCGTGCGGCGCGCGGACCATCCGGTTGTAATCGGGATCGGTCACGTCGTCCGACCACAGGTCGCGCGGGCCGATGGGACGGGCCCAGGCGGCGGGCCGGGCCAGGCGGTCGGGGCGGTAAAGCATCGCCACGATCCGGTGCGTGCCCCGCGGCGTGGCGCCGTCGCCTTCGCGTTTGTTCGCGCTGATCCCGCCGCGCCCGGTCGCGCAGGGCAGGTTCCGGCCGAGAAAGCGCAGGCCCAGGGGCGTCAGCACCAGGTCGGCGGGGGTCACAGCAGGTGTCCCGATTTGCGCGCCTTGGTGGCGAGGTAATGGGCGTTGTGCCGGCTGTGCCCGACCTTCAGGGGCACGCGCTCGGTGACGGTGATGCCGTGTTCCTCCATCCGCGCCACCTTGGCGGGGTTGTTGGTCATCAGCCGCACCGCGGAAAATCCCATCTCGCGCAGGATCTCGGCGCCGATGCGGAAGTCGCGCTCGTCATCCTCGAAGCCCAGGCGGTGGTTGGCCTCCACCGTGTCGAAGCCCTGATCCTGCAGCGAATAGGCGCGCATCTTGTTGGCCAGCCCGATGCCGCGCCCCTCCTGGTTGAGATAGAGCAGGACGCCCGTTCCTTCGGCCCCCATCTGGGCCAGCGCCGCGCGCAGCTGCGGGCCGCAGTCGCATTTCAGCGACCCCAGAACGTCGCCGGTGAAACAGGCCGAATGCAGCCGTGCCAGCACCGGCTTGTCGCGCGGCGGGTTGCCGATCTCGATCGCGTAATGTTCTTCGGCGCCGTCCTCGGGGCGGAAGATGTGCAGCCGGCCGGCCTCGGCGGCCTCCATCGGCAGGCGGGCGTCGGCCACCGGGAACAGCGGGCTGGTCTCGTCCAGAACCGCGTGGGCGGCCCGGGCGTCGAGACAGGTCAGGCCGTAGCGGGCGGCCAGCGCCGCGCCGTCCGCGACCGCCAGCAGCAGGGCGGCGGGCAGCAGGCGCGCGGCCTTGGCGAAGGCGATGGCGGCGCGCGCCAGCGTCTCGTCGCCGCCGCGCAGCGTGTTGAACGGACCCTTCATCGGCACATTCAGGTCGTCGGCCGGATCGGCGACGGCCCGGATCCAGGCGCTGCCGACGTCGCCGGGCAGAACCACGCGGGCCACATGGGCGGAATAGGCGCGCGCCTTCAGCGTCTCGGCCCGGCGCGGCGTGATGGCGAGAACCGGGGTGCCGCCGAGGCCGCGGATATCAGCCAGCCGCTCGTCGCCCAGCGTCTCGGCCGCGGCCACGAGGGCCGCGCCCTCCGCGCCCAGCAGGACGATGGGCACGCCCATGCGCAGGTCGGCCCGCGCGCGGGCCTGCAGCTCGACGATATTCGGAAGAAGGCTCATGGCATCCTGTAACAATAAGGCCTGCCAGATGTAGGCCAGCCCGAAGGAAAATGAAACATTTCCCGGTTCTGCGACACGTCCGCGTGAAATCGGTCCGGCGCATCTTGTCCCGGAGGCGTGGCGCGAACAACTCTTGTCAGGCAAAAGGAACGGAGGGCCGCATGGGCAACCTGAAGAAGATCCTGCTTGTCGATGACGACGAGGACCTGCGCGAAGCGCTGAGCGAGCAGCTGGTCATGACCGAGGATTTCGACGTGTTCGAGGCCGGCTCCGGTTCGGAGGCGATGGAAAAGGCCAGGGCCGGGCTCTACGACCTGGTCATCCTCGACGTGGGCTTGCCCGACACCGACGGGCGCGAGCTGTGCCGGCTGATGCGCAAGCAGGGCGTGAAATGCCCGGTCCTGATGCTGACCGGGCATGACAGCGATTCCGACACCATCCTGGGTCTCGACGCCGGCGCAAACGATTATGTGACCAAGCCGTTCAAGTTCCCCGTCCTGCTGGCCCGCATCCGCGCCCAGCTGCGTCAGCACGAGCAGTCGGAGGACGCGGTGTTCCAGCTCGGGCCATATACCTTCAAGCCGGCGATGAAGCTGCTGATTGACGAGAACCAGCGCAAGATCCGCCTGACGGAGAAGGAAACCAACATCCTGAAATACCTTTACCGCGCGACCGAGGGCGTGGTGCCGCGCGACGTGCTGCTGCATGAGGTCTGGGGCTACAATGCGGGTGTCACCACCCATACGCTGGAGACCCATATCTACCGTCTGCGCCAGAAGATCGAGCCCGATCCCTCGAACGCGCGGCTGCTGGTCACCGAAAGCGGCGGCTACAGGCTGGTGGCGTGACTTGCATTCCGCGGAATTTGAACCAGATCAAATGAGAACACCCGCGCGGCTGCTATTGTAGCTCAGGTTCCCGCGCATGTCCGGGTTACGACATGCACCTCCCTGTTGGACTGGTCCGGGCCTCGTGCCCGGACCTTTTTCTTGTCGGGCCGCCCCGCATCGGCATCGCAGCGGTTGAGCCGGCCGCGCAAGCGCCCTAGTTTGGCGCGAGTTTATCGAGGATCGAACCCGCCCATGCCCTTCACCCTGGCCACCTGGAACATCAACTCCGTCCGCCTGCGCGAATCGCTGGTCTGCAAGCTGCTGCAGGAGGAGGCGCCCGACGTGCTGTGCCTGCAGGAGTGCAAGAGCCCGGTCGAAAAGATCCCGCTGGAGGCGTTCCGCGAGCTGGGCTACGGCCATGTCGTGGCGCGCGGGCAGAAGGGCTACAACGGCGTGGCCATCCTGTCGCGCCTGCCCCTGGAGGACGTGGGGGAATTCGATTTCGCCGGTCTCGGCCACGCCCGCCACGTCGCCGCGCGGCTGGAAAACGGCACGGTGATCCACAATTTCTACGTCCCCGCGGGCGGCGACGTGCCCGACCGCGAGGTGAACGAGAAATTCGGACAGAAGCTCGACTATCTCAGCGACATGAGGGACTGGTTCCGTGACAACCGGCCTGAGAAATCCATCCTCGTGGGCGACCTCAACATCGCCCCGCGCGAGGATGACGTCTGGGGCCACAAGCAGTTGCTGAAGGTGGTCAGCCACACGCCGATCGAGGTGGAGCATCTGGGCGACGTGATGGCGGCGGGCGGCTGGGCCGACGTGACCCGCGCCGACATTCCCGAGGGGCGGCTCTACAGCTGGTGGAGCTACCGCGCCCGCGACTGGGATGCGGCGGACAAGGGACGGCGGCTGGATCACGTCTGGGCCTCGCCCGACATCGCCGCGGCCGCGCATGGCTCGCGCATCCTGCGGGCCGCGCGCGGCTGGGAGAAACCCAGCGATCACGCGCCGGTTTTCGCCACATTCGATCTGTGACTTCGCCCTTGGGTTTTCCGCGCGGGGCCCACATATAGGACGCAAACGACCTGACATAGGGGACGGACATGCTGGAATTCGGTGGACAAGGCGCAGCACCGGCTGCGGGCGATCTGATCAAGGACATCTCGGAAGCGACCTTCATGGAAGACGTCGTCGAGGCCTCGAAAGAGGTGCCGGTGATCGTCGATTTCTGGGCGCCGTGGTGCGGGCCGTGCAAGGCGCTGGGCCCGGCGCTGGAAAAGGCTGTGACCGCGGCGCGCGGCAAGGTGCGCATGGTCAAGGTCAACGTCGACGAGAACCAGGCCATCGCGGCGCAGCTGCGCATCCAGTCGATCCCGACGGTCTATGCCTTCTTCGAGGGCAAGCCGCTCGATGGGTTCCAGGGTGCGCTTCCGGAGAGTGAGATCAGGGCCTTCATCGACCGCGTGGCCGCGGCCGCCGGCGACGGCGGGCTGGCCGAGGCGATCGAGGCGGCCGAGGAGATGCTGGCCGAGGGCGCGGCGGCCGATGCCGCGCAGACTTTCGCCGCCATCCTCGGCGAGGAGCCCGAGAATGCCGCGGCCTTTGGCGGGCTGATCCGCGCCCACCTGGCCGCGGGCCAGGCCGAGCAGGCTGAGCAGCTGCTGGCCGCCGTCCCCGCCACCATTGCTGGCGCCGCCGAGATCGAGGCCGCCCGCGCCCAACTGGAACTGGCCAAGCAGGCCGCCGATGCCGGCCCCGTGACCGAGCTGCGCGCCGCGGTCGAGGCTGATCCCGACAACCACCAGGCGCGGTTCGACCTGGCGCAGGCGCTTTACGCCAATCGCGACGCCGAGGGCGCGGTGAACGAGTTGCTGGAACTGTTCCGCCGCGACCGCGAATGGAACGGTGGCGCGGCCAAGGCCCAGCTCTTCACCATCTTCGACGCGCTCAAGCCGCAGGATCCGGTGGTTCTGGCCGGCCGGCGCAAGCTGTCGTCGATGATCTTTGCCTGATCGGCCGGGCGGGCTAGGTTGAAACGCATGTTCTCAGCCGCCGATCTGCCCGACACCATTCCTGTGTTTCCGCTACCCGGGGCGCTGTTGCTGCCCCGGGCGCGGCTGCCGCTGCATATTTTCGAGCCGCGATATCTGGCGATGCTGGACGATGCGCTGAAGACGCCGCACCGCCTGATCGGGATGATCCAGCCGGTCGCGGCGCCGGCGGGCGCCGGGAAGGCGCTCCATGCCATCGGTTGCGCGGGGCGCGTCACCGCCTTTTCGGAGACCGAGGACGGACGCTACATGATCACCCTGACGGGGATCTCGCGCTACCGGATCCTGAACGAGGCCACCGGCTTCAGCCCCTATCGCAAGGCCGATGTCTCCTGGGGCGGGTTCGGGCGCGACCTGGGCGGGCCGGAATGCGATGCCGGTCTCGACCGCCGCACCTTCCTGCCGCTGTTGTCGCGCTATTTCGAGGCGATGGAGCTGTCCACCGACTGGGACAGCCTGAAAGAGGCCGAGGACGAGCTGCTGATCAACTCGCTCTCCATGCTCTGCCCCTTCGAGTCGGAGGAGCGGCAGGCCCTGCTGGAGGCGCCCTCGCTGGTGACGCGGCGCGAGACGCTGGTCACCCTATTGGAATTCGCCCTGCGTGGCGGCAACAGTGAAGAGACGATGCAATGAGTGACGACACCTCGCAGGAGCGCCGGGAAATCCCCCATGACCGCCGGATGCTGGAGGCGCTGGTCTGCCCGGTCACGCAAGGCGTGCTGACCTATGACGCGGAGCGTCAGGAGCTGATTTCGCAGGCCGCGCACCTGGCCTTCCCGATCCGCAACGGCATCCCGATCATGCTGATCGACGAGGCGCGCAAGCTCGACTGAGCCGCCTCAGATCGGTCGTCCGGTCATCAGCCGGGGCAGATCGCCGCCCAGCCCCGCGGCCTCGCGGATGAAACGGCGGCGTAGGCCGGGCAGGGCGTTGACCACCCCCATGCCGACGTCTCGCGCCACGCGCAGCAGCGGGTTGTCGTTCGAGAACAGCTTGTTGAAGGCGTCGGTCGCGGCGGCCAGCGTGGCCGTGTCCCAGCGCCGCCAGCGCTGGTAACGTTCCAGCACGTCGATGGCGCCGATATCCTCGCCCCGGCGATGCGCCTCGACCACCACCTGGGCCAGCGCGCCGACGTCGCGCAGCCCGAGGTTCAGCCCCTGCCCCGCGATCGGGTGCACGCCATGCGCGGCATCGCCCACCAGCGCCAGCCGCGGCGCGACGAAGGCATCGGCCAGCGTCAGGTTCAGCGGATAGCTGAACCGCGTGCCCTCAAGATGGATCTCGCCCAGGAAATCGCCGAATCGCGGGCGCAGCGCGGCCAGATACCCCTCGTCGTCCATCGCCTGGATGGCGGCGGCGGCCTCGTGCGTCTCGCTCCAGACGATGGAGCAGCGGTTGCCGGGCAGCGGCAGGATGGCCAGCGGCCCCGGCGGCATGAAGAACTGATGCGCGATGCCGTGATGCGGCTTTTCGTGGCCGATGGCGCAGACCAGCGCGGTCTGGCCGTAATCCCAGCCGGTGCGCTTGATGCCCGCGCGCTCGGCCACGCCGCTCTTGCGCCCGTCGGCGCCCACCAGCAGCGCGCCGGTCAGCACCCGCCCCGAGGCCAGCGTCACCGTCGCCGCGCCCGGCTGCACCTCCTGCGCGACCACGGTTTCGCCCGATAGATGGGTGATGCGCGGCGTTTCCGCCATCGCCTGCAGCATGGCGTGGCGCAGGTAGCGGTCCTCGATCATGTAGCCCATCGGGCCTTCCTCGATCTCGGCGTGGTCGAATTCCAGGACGAAGGGCGAGGGGCCGGCGCCGGCATGCCCGTCGCTGGCCTTGATGCCGAGGATCGGCTGCGCCCTGTCGGCCAGCGCCGGCCACAGTCCCAGCGCCTGCAGCAACCGCTGCGAGGCCAGCGCCAGCGCATAGGCGCGGCCGTCGAATTCCGCGTCGTCGCGGGTTTCCAGGGGCAGGGCGTCGATCACCGTCACGCTCAGCCCGTTCTGGGCCAGCGCCAGCGCCAGCGCGGGCCCGTTCAGCCCGCCGCCCACGATCAGCACGTCGGAATCATGTGTCATGTTCCTCAATATGATCGCGCGGGCGGGATTGTCCATGTGCCGCGCTGCCGCTACCGTCGGCGCGAAGCGAACGGAGGGCGGCGATGAGCACGGACTGGCTGAAGATGACGGCGGCGGAGCTGGGGCGCGGGATCGGCGCGGGAAAGATCGACCCTGTGATGCTATGCGAGGCCTATCTTGAGGCGATCGCCGCGCATGCCGAGGCCGGGCGCATCTATGCGCGCACCACGCCCCGGCGCGCCCGGGCCGAGGCCGCGGCGGCGGCGAAGCGCGCCCGGGCCGGGCACCGGCTGGGGCCGCTCGACGGCGTGCCGATCTCGTGGAAGGACCTGTTCGACACTGCGGGCGTCGCGACCGAGGCGGGCTCCGCGCTGCTGGAGGGACGCGTGCCCGACCGCGACGCCGAGGTGCTGCGCAACGCCACCGCCGCGGGGCTCGTGTGCCTGGGCAAGACGCATATGTCGGAACTCGCCTTTTCCGGCCTCGGCCTGAATCCGGTGACCGAAACCCCGCCCTGCATCAACGATGCGGGCGCGGTGCCGGGGGGATCGTCCTCGGGCGCTGCGGCCTCGGTCGCCTTCGGGCTGGCGGCCTGCGGGATCGGCTCGGACACCGGCGGCTCGGTCCGCATCCCCTCGGCCTGGAACGACCTCGTGGGGCTGAAGACCACGCCGGGGCGGGTGTCCTGCGCGGGCGTGGTGCCGTTGGCGGCGAAATTCGACACGGTGGGGCCGCTGTGCCGCTCGGTCGAGGATGCGGCGCTGATGCTGGCCGCGCTCGAGGGCGGCAAGCCGGCGGACCTGCGCGGTGCCAGCCTGAAGGGCAAGCGCCTGCTGGTGCTGCGCAAATATGCCCACGATGACGTGCGCGACGCCCCCCGCGCCGGGTTCGAGAGCGCCGTGCAGCGCCTGCAGGCCGCAGGCGCCGTGGTCGAACATGGCGACCTGCCGGAGGTGGACGAGGCGATCGGCCTTTCCCCGGTCCTCTTTTCCACCGAGGCCTATGGCACCTGGCAGGACGTGATCGAGGCCGCGCCGGAGAAGATGTTCCCGCAGATCCTCGAACGTTTCCGCTCGGGCGGGGCGTTCTCGGGCGCCGATTACGTCGCGGCCTGGCTGCGGCTGGACGCGCTGCGCGCCGCCTATCTGGAAAAGACCGCCCCCTATGACGCGGTGATCGCGCCCACCGCCCCGATCCTGCCGCCGCAGGCGGACCGGCTGATGAGCGATCAGGACTATTACGTCACCGAGAACCTGCTGGCGCTGCGCAACACCCGCATCGGCAACCTGATGGGTCTGGCGGGGCTGACGCTACCCACCGGGGTGCCCTCCTGCGGGATCATGTTCCTGACCCCGCCGATGAGCGAGGAACGCCTGCTCAGGCTGGGTGCTGCGGCCGAGGCGGCGCTGGCGTAAATGCCACAATCGGGCGGGCCAAGGGCCGGGATTCGCGGCCTTTTTCTGGACCGTCCCGGAAACTGAGGCTATGGTGAGGGAAACGGGGCGCAATGACCCCGATCCCTGAGGCAGACATAGAACGGTCCCCATGACGTTCCCCGAGCGGTTTTCGAACCTGCCAGAATATGCGTTTCCGCGGCTGCGGAGCCTTCTCGACGTGCACGCGCCGGGGGGCGAGGTCATGCACATGACCATCGGCGAGCCCAAGCACGCCTTCCCGTCCTGGGTGGCCGGGATCATCGCCGAGAATGCCGAAGGCTTCGGGAAATACCCGCCCAACGAGGGCTCGCCGGAACTGCGCGCCGCGATCTCCGGCTGGATCGCGCGCCGCTTCGGCGTGACGACCGATCCCGACACCCAGGTGATGGCGCTGAACGGCACGCGCGAGGGGCTGTTCAACGCGGCCCTCGCGCTCTGCCCCGAACAGGTGCGCGGCGCGCGCGCCGTGATCCTGATGCCGAACCCGTTCTACCAGGTCTACGCGGTGGCCGCGCTGGCCGTGGGGGCAGAGCCGGTCTATGTTCCAGCCGGGCCCGAGACCGGCTTCCTGCCCGATTACGGCGCGCTGGAGGCGGATCTGCTGGACCGGGTGGCGATTGCCTATCTCTGCTCGCCCTCGAACCCGCAAGGCGCGGTGGCCTCAGAAGGCTATTGGCGCGACCTGATCGGGCTGGCCGAGAAGCACGATTTCCAGATCTTCGCGGATGAATGCTATGCCGAGATCTACCGCGGCGCGGCGCCCGTGGGGGCGCTGCAGGTGGCGCAGGACATGGGCGCCGATCCCGAGCGGGTGGTGATCTTCCATTCGCTGTCGAAACGCTCGAACCTGCCGGGGCTGCGCTCGGGCTTCGTGGCGGGCGGGCCGCACAGCATCGCGCGGGTGAAACAGCTGCGCAACTATGCCGGCGCGCCGCTGCCTTTGCCGCTGCAATGCGCGTCCGAAAGGGTCTGGTCCGACGAGGCGCATGTCGAGGAGAACCGCGCGCTTTACCGCGAGAAATTCGAGATCGCGGACGAGATATTCGCCGGGTTGCCGGGTTATGTGCCGCCGCAGGCGGGGTTTTTCCTGTGGCTGCCGGTCGCGGATGGCGAGGCCGCCGCGCTGAAGCTTTGGCAGGAAACCGGTGTGCGCGTGCTGCCCGGCGCCTATCTCGCGCGCGAGGTGGACGGCTACAATCCGGGCGCGGGCTTTATCCGGGTCGCCATGGTGGCCCCAAAACGAGAAATGCAGCGCGGGCTGATCATGCTTCGCGACTGCCTCTACGGGTAAGGGACAGAAGCAGATGGCATCGTATCAGATGAAGCAGCGCGACCCGCTTTTCGATTCCAACATGCAGGCCGTGATCGAGCGGCGCGGCAAGGAATTGCTGGGCCTCGGCCTGATCGCGCTGGGCGTTCTGGTGGCGATGATGCTGGGCTCCTATGTGCCCGAGGATCCGAGCTGGCTGTCGGCCACAGACGAGCCCGCGGCCAACCTGCTGGGGCGCACCGGCGCGATGATCGCGGCGCCGCTATACATCATCGCCGGGTTGGGCAGCTGGGGTCTGGCGGTCTGCCTGACGGGCTGGGGCCTGCGCTTCGTGCTGCACCGGGGCGAGGAGCGCGCGCTGGGCCGGCTGATCTTCGCCCCGATCGCGATCGCGCTGGGCTCGGTCTATGCCTCGACCTTGGTGCCCTCCGAGGCGTGGACGCACAGCTTCGGCCTGGGCGGGCTGTTCGGCGACACGGTGCTGGCCGCGATCCTGAACATCCTGCCGATGGGTGCGGCGCCGGGGCTGAAGCTGATGGCGTTCCTCTCCGGCGTGGCGCTGGTGGCGATGGCGCTGTTCGTGCTGGGCTTCGACGGGCGCGAGCTGCGCCTCACCGGGCGCTTCCTTCTGGTGGGCATGATCATGGCCTATGGCCGCCTGATGACCCTGCTGGGCCGCGGCGCCACCGGCGCGGTGCAGGGCGCCGCGCTGGCATGGCAGGCGCGCCGCGGGACCCGCCGCGATGCGGTGATCGACGACGGGGATCCCTTCGACGCGGCGGAATACACCCCCGCCCCCCTGGCCGCGCCCGAGCCGCGCACGAGGACCGGCCTACTGTCGCGCATGCCCGCCCTGATCAAGCGCGCCCCGGACCCGGAGCCGGAACTGGTCGAGCCCGAGTTCATCCCGCAGGGGCCGCTCCCGCAGGTGTCGGAGGACCGCATCAAGGCCAAGATCGCCGACGTGATCAAGTCGCGCGCGCGCCAGCAGCAGAACCTGCAGGTCCGGCGCGCCGAGCCGCCCGTCGCGCGTGCCCGCGGCCCGCAGCCGCTGCTGCTCGACACCACTCCGCGCAGGGCCGCGCCGGTCGAGCCGCCGCTGACCGCCGGACAGATGACGATGCCCGCCGCGGGGCCCGCCGACGAGATGGAAAACATCTTCGATCCCGATGCGCAGCCGGCGCTCGCCGCGCCGATGCAGGCCTACGTCCCGCCCGTGGCCGAGCCGCGCAAGGTGGTGCAGCACCCGGTCAAGAAACCCGTCCAGCCCTCGCGCCAGGCCCGTGCCGAGGCGCAGCCGGCGCTGCAGTTCGACGACGCCGGCGCGGAGTCCGGCTATGAGCATCCGCCGCTGTCGCTGCTGACCAGCCCGGTCAGCATCGAGCGACACCACCTCTCCGACGAGGCGTTGGAGGAAAACGCGCGGATGCTGGAGAATGTGCTCGACGATTACGGCGTGAAGGGCGAGATCGTCTCGGTCCGCCCCGGCCCGGTGGTCACGATGTATGAGCTGGAGCCCGCGCCGGGCCTGAAGGCATCCCGCGTGATCGGCCTGGCCGACGACATTGCGCGCAGCATGTCGGCGCTGTCGGCCCGGGTCTCGACCGTGCCGGGGCGCAGCGTGATCGGCATCGAGCTGCCGAACGAGAACCGCGAAAAGGTGGTGCTGCGCGAGATCCTCGCCTCTCGCGATTTCGGCGACGGCAACCAGAGCCTGCCCTTGGCGCTGGGCAAGGATATCGGCGGCGACGCGGTGGTGGCGAACCTTGCCAAGATGCCCCACCTGCTGATCGCGGGCACAACCGGCTCGGGCAAGTCGGTGGCGATCAACACCATGATCCTGTCGCTGCTCTACAAGCTGACGCCCGAGGAATGCCGCCTGATCATGATCGACCCCAAGATGCTGGAACTCAGCGTCTATGACGGCATCCCGCACCTGCTGAGCCCTGTCGTCACCGACCCGAAAAAGGCCGTGGTGGCCCTGAAATGGGTCGTCGGCGAGATGGAGGACCGCTATCGCCGGATGTCCAAGATGGGCGTGCGGAATATCGAGGGCTACAACGGCCGGGTGCGCGACGCGCTGGCCAAGGGCGAGATGTTCTCGCGCACCGTCCAGACGGGTTTCGACGACGAAACCGGCGATCCGATCTTCGAGACCGAGGAATTCCAGCCCAGGACCCTGCCCTATATCGTCGTCATCGTCGACGAGATGGCCGACCTGATGATGGTCGCCGGCAAGGAGATCGAGGCCTGCATCCAGCGCCTCGCGCAGATGGCGCGGGCGAGCGGCATCCACCTGATCATGGCCACGCAGCGCCCCTCGGTCGATGTCATCACCGGCACGATCAAGGCGAACTTCCCGACCCGGATCTCGTTCCAGGTGACCTCCAAGATCGACAGCCGCACCATCCTGGGCGAGCAGGGCGCCGAGCAGCTGCTGGGCATGGGCGACATGCTCTACATGGCCGGGGGCAGCCGCATCACCCGCGTGCACGGCCCCTTCGTCAGCGACGAGGAGGTCGAGGAGATCGTGAATTTCCTCAAGGCCTACGGCCCGCCCGATTACGTCGGCGGCGTCGTGGACGGCCCCGACGAGGAGAAGGAAAGCGATATCGACGCGGTTCTGGGCCTCGGCGGCAACACCAATTCAGACGACGCGCTGTACGATCAGGCCGTGGCGATCGTGCTGAAGGACCGCAAATGCTCCACCTCCTATATCCAGCGCAAGCTGGCCATCGGCTACAACAAGGCCGCGCGGCTGGTCGAGCAGATGGAGGAGGAGGGCGTGGTCTCGGCCTCCAACCATGTCGGCAAGCGCGAGATCCTGGTGCCTGAGCAACATTAGGCCCGCGCACCGTTTCGTGAGCGTTTCCCCGGTGAAACCTCGGGCGCGAAGGATTAGATTGGGAACATGAAAGCACTGCACCTGATCCTTGCGCCCGCGTTCTGGGCCGCCACGCTCCTGCCCGGCTGGGCCGAGAAGATCCCGCTCGACCAGATCTCGGGCTATCTGAACAGCTTCACCACCGCGCAGGCCGCGTTCACCCAGATCAACGCCGATGGCTCGACCTCGACCGGACAGCTTTATATCAAGCGGCCCGGCCGGGTGCGTTTCGAATATGACGCGCCCGACGACAGCCTGGTGATGGCCGGCGGCGGGCAGGTGGCGATCTTCGACGCCAAGTCGAACCAGCCGCCCGAGCAATACCCGCTGAAGCGCACGCCGCTGAACCTGATCTTGGAGAGCGAGGTCGATCTGGCGCGCGCCGAGATGGTGGTGGGCCACAGCAGCGAGGGCGCGGCCACCACCGTCGTCGCGCAGGACCCCGAGCACCCGGAATACGGCACCATCTCTCTGGTGTTCACCGGCGCGCCGGTGCAGCTGCGGCAATGGATCATCACCGGCGAGGACGGCGCGCAGACCACCGTGGTGCTCGGCGACATGGCCCTGGGGGTCGATCTGTCCCCGCGCCTGTTCAACATCGTCCTCGAGGTCCAGGCGCGCGGCTTGAACGATTAGCGGAGGATCAGCGGCAGCGCCTGAGCTGCTGGTCGTAGAGCGCTGCGCGACTGGCCACCTGGTCGGCCACCCGCATCAGCCAGGCCTTGCCGCGGTGGCTGCCCCGGGCAAAGCCCGAGTGACCCTCGTGATAGGCGAGATACTGGTTGCGCGCGTCGCCCAGCGACACGCCGTTCTTCTGGCGCGTCTGGGTCATGTACCACCCCATGAAATCGGTGGCGTCACGGATATCGTCCCGCTTGGCCCGGCGGTTGCCGGTGGCGCGGCGGTATTCGTCCCAGGTGCCGTCCAGCGCCTGGCTGTAGCCGTAGGCCGAGGATTGCCGGCCCATCGGTATCACCCCCAGCGCGAAGCGCAGCGGCGTGCGGGCGTTGCCGTCGAACTTGCTCTCCTGATGGATGACGGCCATCTGGACGTGCACCGGCACGCCCCAGCGGCGCTCGGTCTTGCGCATGGCCCGCAGGTATTTCGGGCGCTGGTCGACGATGCTGCACGCGTTGTCGAGGTTGCGTGGCGGTGTCCTGTCACCGCCGCCGCAGCCCGCCAGCACGAGCGCAAGCATCACGAGAAGAACTCTGCTCATCTGCCCCTCGCATTCTTTTGTTTTGCCCGATCATAGCGAATCGGTGCCGCCGGCGAAAGGCACTCCGGCGCGGGTTCAGATCAGAAATGCGAGAGTGAGGGGGATGGTCGCGACCGACAGCAGGGTGGAGACCACCACGAGGCCCGCGACGGCATCGGACTCGGCGCCGTATTTCTCGGCCAGCAGGTAGGAGGTGACGGCCACCGGGGTCGAGACCTGCAGAACCAGCACCGCGAAGGGCACCGGATCGAGGTCGAACCAGCGGCCCACGGCCACGCCGGCCGCGATGCACAGCACAACCTTGACGACGGACAGCCACACCGCGCGGCCCAGCCGCCCCGGATGCATCCGCGCCACCGCGACGCCCAGCGTGATCAGCATCACCGGGATCGCCATCTGGCCGATCAGCTTCAGCGTGTTGGTCAGGAAGGGCGGCGTTTCCCAGCCCTGCCACAGGAACAGCCCGCCCAGCAGCGTCGCGCCGACCAGCGGCTCCTTGACCGCCTTGAGGATCGAACCGCCACCTGAGACCAGCCAAACCCCTATGGTGAAAGAATAAATCGCCATCACCGCGAAGACGACCACGGCATAGCCCAGCCCCGCCTCGCCGAAGGCGAACAGCGCCAGCGGCAGGCCCATGTTGCCGGTATTGCCGAAAATGATCGGCGCCAGGTAGGTGCGGATCTCAAGCCGCGCCAGCGCCACCACCGCCAGGCACAGCGCCGTCACCACCGCATAGGCCGCGACCGCGGCCAGCGACAGGGTGGTCAGGGCCTGCGGGTCGATCTCGGTCTGCATCAGCGCGGTGAAAATCAGGCAGGGCACCGACAGGGTCATCGCCAGCCGTGTGACGAACTCCACCCGGTATTCGAAGCCCAGCTTGACCCATGCGTAGCCGATCACGGCCAGCAGGAACACCGGGGCCACGATCTCCAGAACTGTCAGAACAAGGTTCACAGATTGTTTCCCTTAATTTCGGGCGCGCGGATGGACATCGGCCCGCGCGAAGGAGTAGTAAAGGACGTTGAGGGGCGCAATGACATGCTGAAGTCGCACGCGAAATTTCATCTCGGGCAGATCGTCCGCCACCGGAAGCATCCCTTCCGGGGGGTGGTTTTCGACGTCGACGCGATGTTCTCCAACACCGAGGAATGGTATCGCGCGATTCCCGAGGACAGCCGCCCGTCCAAGGACCAGCCGTTTTACCACCTGCTGGCCGAGAACGATCAGAGCTACTACGTCGCCTATGTTTCCGAGCAGAACCTTCTGCCCGACGAGACCGGCGAGCCGGTGGACCATCCCGACCTCGAAGACCTGTTCGGCGAGTTCGAAGATGGCCACTACCCTCTGCAATTCCAGCTGAACTGAGCCGCCGCGGCGGCTGGCGCCGGGCTTAGTAGCCCAGCGCGCAACCGTCCTTGCGCGGATCCGATGCGCCCTGCAGGACGCCACTCTCGTGGTCGATGAGGATGGCCTGCGCGCCGCCGATCGGAGCGCCGGGGATCGACACCTTGTGGCCCATTTCGGCCAGTTCGGCGCGCACCTTGTCGGAATAGCCACGCTCGACCTTCATGTCGCCCGCGTCCGAGAAGGAGCGCGGCGCGTCGATCGCGGCCTGCGGGTGCATTCCGAAATCCACCACGTTGGTCAGGAAACGCGCGTGACCGTTGGGCTGATAGGCACCGCCCATCACGCCGAAGGGCATGATGACCTTGCCGTTCTTCTTCAGCATGCCGGGGATGATGGTATGCATCGGGCGCTTGCCGCCGGCGGCCTCGTTCGGGTGGCCCGCCTCCAGCGTGAAGCCCGCGCCGCGGTTCTGGAAGTTGATCCCGAACTTGTCCGTCGCCAGCCCCGAGCCGAAGCTGTGGAAGACCGAGTAGATCAGCGACACCACCATGCGGTCCTTGTCGACCACGGTGATATAGATCGTGTCCTTGTGCACCGCCTCCGACAGCTTGTGCGGGTCGGCCATGGCGCGCGCGGGGTCGATCAGCGCCGCCAGCTTCGCCGCCGTCTCCGGCGCCAGCATGTGCGCGAGCCGGGTCGTGTAATCGGCATCGGCGATGATGCGGTTGCGCGTGTCATAGGCCAGCTTCGCCGCTTCGGCCTCGATATGGGCGCGCTGGGCGCCGAAGGGCTCCATCGCGGCCAGGTCGAAATGGCTCAGGATATTGGCCATCAGGATCGCCGTGGCGCCGTGGCCGTTGGGCGGATGCTCGACCAGTTCGATTTCCTTGTAGGTTCCGCTGATCGGGGTGGTGTAGGTGCACTCGGTGGCGGCGAAATCCTCCAGGGTATGCGTGCCCCCCAACGCGCGCAGCGAGCTGACCATGTCCTCGGCCACCTCGCCCTCGTAGAAACCTGCACGGCCCTGATCGGCGATGCGGCGCAGCACCTCGGCCTGGCCGGGGGCGCGGAACACCTGGCCGGGCGCGGGCGCCTTGCCGTCCAGCAGGTAATAGTCGCGCGCGGCGCCCTGCAGGCGCTGCTCGGCCTCGGCCCAGTCGAAGGCGGTCCGCGGCGCCACCGGCACGCCCTCTTCGGCGTAGCGGATGGCCGGCGCCAGGCTCGCGGCGATCCCGGCGCGGCCATGGTCCTGCGACAGCCGGCAGAAGGCGTCGATCGCGCCGGGCACGGTCACCGCATGGGCATGGCCCAGCGGCATGGTCGCGTGGCCCTCGGCGCGCAGCGCCTCGGCCGACAGGCCCGCCGGCGCCCGGCCCGAGCCGTTCAGCGCGATCACTTCCTCGCCGCCCGCGGGCTTGACCAGGACGAAACAGTCGCCGCCGATCCCGGTCATCTGCGGTTCGCAGATCCCCAGGACCACCGCGCCGGCAATGGCGGCATCCACCGCGTTGCCGCCTTTTTCCAGCATCTCCACGGCCACTTTGGCGGCCAGCGGATGCGACGTTGCGCACAGGCCATTCTGTGCAAAAACCGGCGATCGGCCGGGCAGGTGAAAATCGCGCATCATCCCCTCGCTCGTGTTGCGGGCGCAACAATAGGCCGAGTTCGGGGGAATGCAATCACAAGCGATGTGGAGGGGGAGAGTACCTCGACGCCACGCACTGGGTGGGGGCTGTTGACGCAGCGCCGAGGGAAGCCATATGCAGCTACGTCTCCAACCCTGCCAACCTATTCCGGCCGAGTTGTGGAGGCATTGCGGCGCCTTTGTGGCAAAGATCCCCGGCCACGCGCCGATGCGGTTCCCCCTTTTCTCCTGGCGCGGATCCGTGCCAGTGTCGCCGGCGACCCCTGGCATGGGGCTGGACGCCGACCCTGGCGGTCCGGCACCCGCCGGGCAGGGAGTTGAAGGAGAATGACATGGAAAAGGTGGTGATCTGCGGCGCGGCCCGCACCCCCATGGCGGGGTTCCAGGGCGATTTCGCCGAGGCGGACGCGCCCACGCTGGGCGGCGCGGCAATCCGGGCCGCGCTGGCGGGCGCGGGCGTCGAAACGGTCGAGGAGCTGCTGATGGGCTGCGTCCTGCCCGCCGGCATCGGCCAGGCGCCGGCGCGGCAGGCGGGCTTCAAGGCGGGCCTCGGCGAAGAGGTCCCGGCCACCACCGTCAACAAGATGTGCGGCTCGGGCATGAAGACGGTGATGCTGGCCCATGACCAGCTGGCGCTGGGGCGCAACGCGCTGCTCTGCGCGGGCGGCATGGAAAGCATGACCAACGCCCCCTACCTGCTGCCCAAGATGCGCGGCGGCGCTCGCCTCGGCCACGGCCAGGTGATCGACCACATGTTCCTCGACGGGCTTGAGGATGCCTATGACAAGGGCCGCCTGATGGGCACCTTCGCCGAGGATTGCGCCGAGACTTTCCAGTTTACGCGCGAGGCGCAGGACGACTACGCGCTCACCTCGCTGTCGAATGCGCTCGCGGCCCAGAAATCCGGCGCCTTCGAGGGCGAGATCACGCCCGTGACACTCGCCACCCGCAAGGGCGAGGTCACCATCGCCGAGGACGAACAGCCCGGCAAGGCGCGCCCCGAGAAGATCCCGCATCTCAAACCGGCCTTTCGCAAGGACGGCACGGTGACGCCGGCCAATTCCTCCTCGATCTCCGACGGTGCCGCCGCGCTCGTGCTCGCCACCGAGGCCGAGGCGCGCGCGCGCGACCTGCCCATCCGCGCCCGCATCATGGGCCACGCCTCCCACGCCCAGGCGCCGGGCTGGTTCACCACCGCCCCGGTCCCGGCGGCGCAGAAACTGCTCGACCGTCTCGGCTGGTCGAAAGAGGATGTCGACCTGTGGGAGGTGAACGAGGCCTTCGCCGTCGTCCCCATGGCCTTCATGCACGAGATGGGCATTCCGCGCGACAGGATGAACGTCAACGGCGGCGCCTGCGCGCTGGGCCACCCGATCGGCGCCTCGGGCGCGCGCATCATCGTGACGCTTCTCAACGCGCTGGAAAAGCGCGGGCTGAAACGCGGCGTCGCGGCGATCTGCATCGGCGGCGGCGAGGGCACCGCCATCGCCATCGAACGCCCCTGACCTTTTCTTCTGGCCATAAATATCCTCGGGGGTCCGGGGGCAGACAGCCCCCGGTCCTCCATGTCACAGGGGCACCGACATGCGGGCAGATTACGACGAACTCTCCAAGACCATCGCCGCGCTGACGGAGGGCGAAACCGACGCGGTCGCCCTGATGGCCACCCTCGCCTGCGAGATCCACCACGCCGACGACCGCTTCGACTGGACGGGGTTCTACCGCAACGTGGGCAACGAGACCCTCAAGATCGGCCCCTATCAGGGCGGGCACGGGTGCCTGGTGATCCCCTTCGCGCGCGGCGTCTGCGGCGCCGCCGCCCGCACCGGCGAGATCCAGCTGGTGCCCGATGTCGACGCCTTCCCCGGTCATATCGCCTGCGCCTCCTCCACCCGGTCCGAGATCGTGCTGCCGGTCTGGAACGGGGCGGGCGATCTTATCGGGGTGCTCGACATCGACAGCGACCAGCCCGGCGCCTTCACCCAGCGGGACGCCGAGGGTCTGTCGGCGATTCTGCGCCGGGTCTTCGGGGCCCTGCCCGGCTGAACCCTTGCCGTCCGGGGCCAAAGCCGCTAGGCGCCCCGGATGAACGGCATCTATTCCCCCCCCGATACACCGCTGGCGATCCTGCACCAGGACCACGAGATCCTTCTCGTGGACAAGCCCTCTGGGCTGTTGTCCGTGCCGGGGCGTGGCGAGCATCTGGCCGATTGCCTGCTTTCGCGCGTGCAGGCGGCCTTCCCCGAGGCGCTGCTGGTGCACCGTCTCGACCGCGACACCTCGGGCGTCATGGTCTTCGCGCTCACGCCCCACGCGCAGCGCCACCTTGGCCTGCAATTCGAGAAGCGGCAGGTGAAGAAGACCTATGTCGCCCGCGTCTGGGGCCGGGTGGCGGACAAGACCGGCACCGTCGATCTGCCGCTGATCGTGGACTGGCCCAACCGGCCCCGACAGAAAGTCGATTTCGAGATGGGCAAGCCGGCGCTGACCGACTGGCGCGTGGTGAAATACGAGGAAACCGCGACCCGCGTGCGGCTCTATCCGAAAACCGGGCGCAGCCACCAGCTCAGGGTGCACATGCGCGAGATCGGCCACCCGATCCTGGGCGATCCGTTCTACGCGGAGGGCGAGGCCCTCGATGCGCCCCGCCTGATGCTGCATGCCGAGAGCCTGCGGCTGCGCCACCCCGATGGCGGGGTGGGGATGAACTTCTCGGCGAAATGCCCCTTCTAGGGAAACGGCCGCCCGAAGGCGGCCGTTTCGGTCTTACTCGGCGGTCCAGCCGCTGACGGCCTTGACCTCGCAGAAATCCTCCAGCCCCCAGACGCCGCCTTCGCGCCCGTTGCCGGATTTCTTCATGCCGCCGAAGGGGCTGCCGGCGCTGCGGCTCTTGCCGTTCATCTCCACCATGCCCGAGCGCAGGCGCCGCGCCAGCCGGTTGCAGCGCGCGCCGTCCTGGCTCTGGACGTAGTTGGTCAGGCCATAATCGGTGTCGTTGGCGATCCGCAGCGCGTCGGCCTCGTCCTCGAACGGGATGATCGACAGCACCGGGCCAAAGATCTCTTCGCGGGCGATGGTCATGTCGTTCGACACATCGGCAAAGACCGTGGGACGCACGAAATAGCCGCGGTTGAAGCCCTCGGGCCGGCCCGGGCCGCCCGCGACCAGCCGCGCGCCCTCGTCGATGCCCTTCTGGATAAGCCCCTGGATCTTTTCGAACTGCATCTCCGAGACCACCGGGCCGATGTGGCGGCCGGGTTCGCTGGGCAGGCCCACGGCCTGCGCCTCGGCCGTGGCACGGGCGATCTCCACCGCGTCGGCGTAGATCGCGCGCTGCACCAGCATCCGGGTCGGCGCGTTGCAGGACTGGCCCGAGTTCTGGAAGCAGTGCAGCGCGCCGCGCTTCACCGCCTTTTCGTCGGCATCGGCGAAGATGATGTTGGCGCCCTTGCCGCCCAGTTCCAGATGCACGGGCTTCAGCGTGTCGGCGGCGTTTTTCGAGATCGCGATGCCGGCGCGGGTCGATCCGGTGAAGCTGATCATGTCCACGTCCGGGTGCCCGGTCAGCTGGCTGCCCACGCCTGCGCCATCGCCGTTGACGAGGTTGAACACGCCCGCGGGCACCCCGGCCTCGTCCAGGATCTCGGCGAAGAGCAGCGAGGACAGAGGCGCGATTTCCGAGGGCTTAAGCACCATGGTGCAGCCCACGGCCAGCGCCGGGATCACCTTGAGGGTGACCTGGTTCATCGGCCAGTTCCAGGGCGTGATCATGCCCACCACGCCCACCGGCTCATGGATGATCCGGTCGTTGGGGGCGTGATCGCCCAAGGGGCGTTCGAATTCGAACCCCTTCAGCGCGGTGATGAAGTTCTGGATGTGCCAGCTGCCTGCGCCAACCTGCGAGTTGCGCGCCAGATCGATGGGCGCGCCCATCTCAAGGCTGATCGCCTCGGCCATCTCGTCGGCGCGGCGGTTGTAGACCTCGAGGATCTTCTCGATCAGCGCCAGACGCTCGGCCTTGTCGGTATGGGCGAAGCTGTCGAAGGCGCCGCGCGCTGCGGCCACGGCGGCGTCGGTATCGGCTTGCGCACCCAGCGAAATCACCGCGCAGGGCTCTTCGTTCGCGGGGTTGATAACGTTGAAATCATTCGATATTTTAGGGTCCACCCAGGTCCCGTTGATATAGAGCTGGCGCTTTTCGATCATGCCGACCTCCTGAATTTCCGACACTCTGTCACCCGGTGCTCCGGGGGGCAACCGCAGACTGGTGGATTTCCGTTTGGATCTTATCTAAGCAGAGTGGGGCGAATTGGCTAATCCACGAAAGGACATTCGTATGGCTTTGCGCATTAACGATATCGCGCCGAATTTCTCGGCGGACACCACCGAAGGCAAGATCGATTTCCACGATTGGATCGGCGACAGCTACGCCATCCTTTTTTCGCACCCCAAGGACTTCACCCCCGTCTGCACCACCGAGTTCGCCGCCGCCGCCGCGCTGAGCGAGGAATTCGCGAAGCGCAACACCAAGGTGATCGGCGTCTCGGTCGATGACGTCGAGGACCATCTGAAGTGGAAAGCCGATGTCGAGGCCTTCGGCGGCAACCCGATGACCTTCCCGATCATCGCGGACCCCGACCTGACGGTGGCCAAGCTCTACGACATGCTGCCGGCAGAAGCCGTGCTGCCTGACGGCCGCACCGCGGCGGACACCGCCACCGTGCGCACCACCTTCATCATCAACCCGCAGAAGAAGATCGAGCTGATGCTGATCTACCCGATGTCGGTGGGCCGCAACTTCGACGAGATCCTGCGCGCGCTGGATGCCATCCGGGCAGCCCAGGGCGTTCCGATCGCCACTCCGGCCAACTGGCGCCCCGGCGACGACGTGATCGTGGCCCTGTCGCTGTCCACCGACGAGGCGAAAAAGAAATTCGGCGAGGTGAACGTGGTGCTGCCCTACCTGCGCACCACCAAGCAGCCGTCGTAAGGCGCGCCGCAACGGATTGCAGGGGCCCCGGGGTTTCCCGGGGCCTTTTTCGTTGTCACGACAGGTATTTCGCGCAATGTGCCAGGGTCCTCTCCCAGGCGAGGGTCGCGGCAGCCTCGTCGTAGCGGGGCGTGGTGTCGTTGTGGAAGCCGTGGTTCACGCCGGGATAGACATGGGCCTCGTAGGTCTTGCCATTGGCCTTCAGCGCGGCCTCGTAGGCGGGCCAGCCGGCGTTGATCCGATCGTCCAGTTCGGCGTAGTGCAAAAGCAGCGGTACCCGGATCGCGGGCACGTCCTCGGCGGCGGGCTGACGGCCGTAGAAGGGCACCGTGGCGGCCAGGTTCGGATAGGCCACCGCCAGCGCGTTGCACACGCCGCCGCCATAGCAGAAGCCCACCGCGCCGACCTTGCCGGTCGAGCCGTCGTGGCCGGCCAGAAACTCGAAGCCGGCGAAGAAATCCTCCATCAGCCTGGCCGGGTCGAGCTCCTTCTGCATGGCGCGCCCGTCGTCGTCGTTGCCGGGATAGCCGCCCAGCGGGGTCAGCCCGTCAGGGCCGAAGGCGAGATAGCCGGCCTTGGCCAGGCGGCGCACCACGTCCTCGATATAAGGGTTCAACCCGCGGTTCTCGTGGACCACCAGAACCGCAGGCAGCTTGCCGGTGGCGCCAGCGGGCCGCGCCATCAGGCCCTTGATCCTGCCGTTGCCCTTGGGGCTGTCATATTCCGCGATCATGGTCTCGATCGCCGGGTCGTCGGGGGCGACCTGCTGGGCGAGGGCGTAATTCGGCTGCAGACTGTCCAGAAGCGCCGCCGCGGTGACGCCGGCGGCGGCGTAGCGGGTGGCGCTGGTCAGGAACGCGCGCTTACTCATCTTGCCGTGAACATAGCCGTCATAGAGTTCCAGAAGACGGGGGTCGAAATCGCTGGCCTTCTTGCGTTGCATGGTGGCTCTCCCTGAGATGCTGATCTCCCATCGCAGAGGATAGGCCGGTCTTTCGTTCCGGCGAATGCGGGAAATGAAAAAGGCCCCGGTGAGATATCACCGGGGCCCTTTCTTACGTTTCCGAGGTCAGGCGGGGATCACTCCTCGGCTTTGTCCTCTTTCGCCATCTCTTCGCCGGTCTCCTGATCGACGACCTTCATCGACAGGCGGACCTTGCCGCGATCGTCGAAGCCCAGCAGCTTGACCCACACTTCCTGGCCTTCCTTCAGGACGTCCGAAGGATGGTTCAGGCGGCGGTTCTCGATCTGGCTGACATGGACCAGGCCGTCGCGCTTGCCGAAGAAGTTCACGAAGGCGCCGAAATCGACGATCTTCACGACCTTGCCCTTGTAGACCTTGCCTTCCTCGGGCTCGGCCACGATCGAATAGATCATGTCGTGGGCCTTCTGGATGGCTTCGGCGCTGGACGAGGCGATCTTGATCACGCCGTCATCGTTGATGTCGACCTTGGCGCCGGAAACCTCGACGATCTCGCGGATCACCTTGCCGCCCGAGCCGATCACTTCACGGATCTTGTCGGTGGGCACGGTCATGGTCTCGATGCGCGGGGCATGGGCCGAGAACTCGGCGCGGCCTTCGGACAGGGCCTTGGACATTTCGCCCAGGATGTGCATCCGGCCGTCCTTGGCCTGCGCGAGCGCCTGCTTCATGATCTCGGGCGTAATGCCCGCGACCTTGATGTCCATCTGCAGCGAGGTGATGCCGTTCTCGGTGCCCGCGACCTTGAAGTCCATGTCGCCGAGGTGGTCCTCGTCGCCCAGGATATCGGTCAGCACCGCGTAGCGGCCGTCCTCTTCGAGGATCAGACCCATGGCGACGCCCGCGACCGGCGCCTTCAGCGGAACGCCCGCATCCATCATCGACAGCGAACCGCCGCAGACGGAGGCCATCGAGGACGAGCCGTTCGATTCGGTGATCTCCGACACCAGGCGGATGGTGTAGGGGAATTCGGTCGCCGGCGGCAGAACCGCCTGCAGCGCGCGCCAGGCCAGCTTGCCGTGGCCGATCTCGCGACGGCCCGGGGCGCCGACGCGGCCGACTTCGCCGACCGAGTAGGGCGGGAAGTTGTAGTGCAGCAGGAAGTTCGAGCGCGACGTGGCGTGCAGCGCGTCGACGATCTGCTCATCCTCGCCGGTGCCCAGCGTGGTCACGACCAGCGCTTGGGTCTCGCCGCGGGTGAACAGCGCAGAGCCGTGGGTGCGGGGCAGGATGCCCGCTTCCGAAGCGATCGGGCGCACGGTCGTCTTGTCGCGGCCGTCGATGCGGGCCCCGCCGGCGATGATGTCGCCGCGCAGAATGCTGCTTTCCAGCTTCTTGAAGGCGGAGCCGAGGTTGATATCCGCCAGTTCTTCTTCGGACAGGGTGGCCTTCACCGCCTCGCGGGCCGCCGCGATGGCGTTGGTGCGCTCCTGCTTGTCCTTGATGGCAAAGGCGGCGCGCATCTGCTCTTCGCCGGCGGCCTTCACCTTCTCGTAGAGGGCCGAATAATCCGGCGGGGTGAAGTCGAACGGATCCTTGGCGGCCTCTTCGGCGAGGCTGATGATCAGGTCGATGACCGGCTGGATCTGCTCATGCGCGAAGGTCACGGCGCCCAGCATCTCGTCTTCCGACAGCTCGTAGGCCTCGGATTCGACCATCATCACGGCGTCCTTGGTGCCTGCCACAACCAGGTCGAGCCGCTGCTCGGGGTTGTTGCGCAGGTTGTCCATGTCGTCGACCGAGGGGTTCAGCACATATTCGCCGTTCGAGAAGCCGACGCGGGCCCCCGCGATCGGGCCCATGAAGGGCGCGCCCGAAATGGTCAGCGCGGCCGAGGCGGCGATCATCGCCACGATGTCGGGGTCGTTGACCAGGTCGTGGCTGAGCACGGTGCACATCACCAGCACTTCGTGCTTGAAGCCGGGGACGAACAGCGGGCGGATCGGACGGTCGATCAGGCGCGCGGTCAGCGTTTCCTTTTCCGACGGGCGCGCCTCGCGCTTGAAGAAGCCGCCCGGGATCTTGCCGGCGGCGTAGTATTTCTCTTGGTAATGGACCGTCAGCGGGAAGAAGTCCTGCCCGGGCTTCGGCTCCTTGGCGAAGGTCACGTTGGCCATGACCGAGGTCTCGCCCAGCGTGGCGATGACGGTGCCATCGGCCTGGCGGGCGACCTTGCCGGTTTCCAGGGTGAGGGTCTCGTCGCCCCACTGCATCGATTTCGTCGTAACGTTAAACATCTCGTTTCCTATGTTGGGGGCGGGACCCTCCCGCTTCCCCGATTGCGTACGGGGCCGCATGCCCCGTGGCCTTGATCTTGGTCCAGCCAGCCCGCCCCATAAGGCCCGGTGGGGAAGGTCACGGACGTCCGGCCAGTGCTGCCACTCCGGCAGGATAGCCCAAAAAGAACGCGCCCCCGAGACGGAGGCGCGGCCTTAATTCTTAGCGGCGGATACCGAGGCGCTGGATGAGGTCGGTGTAGCGCGCCTCCTCCTTGCCCTTGAGGTAGTCCAGCAGCTTGCGGCGCTGCGCCACCAGCTTCAGCAGCCCACGGCGGGAATGGTTGTCCTTCTTGTGGGTCTTGAAGTGCTCGGTCAGCGTGTTGATCCGCGAGGTCAGGATGGCAACCTGAACTTCCGGCGAACCGGTGTCGCCTTCCTTGGTTGCGAATTCCTTGACGACGCGCGCCTTTTCTTCAGCCGTGATCGACATCGTGGTCTCCTTGTCTGAAAGGGTGATGGCACAAGCCGGGATGTCGTCCAGCAGGGCCCTTGGAGAAATTGCCGCCGGAAAAGACCGGTCGGATGCGCGCGTATAGTTGATTTTGACGCCAAAGGAAAGGGGCTACTGCCCGGCCTGGATTTCCGCGGCGATCTGCTTGGCCCATTCGCCGACGATCGGGATAAAGTCGATCTGCGACAGGAAATACACGATCAGCGAGACCAGCACCGTCGCGCCCACCACCGTGCCCAGCCCCATGGCCAGCCCGCGCAGGAAGGCCTGGTGCATCATCCGCAGGGTGGAATTCTGGACGCGGACGAAGCGGTGCCTGTTCAGCCGCGCGACCTCGGTTCGCAGGGCGCGCAGTTCTTCGGTCAGGTCGGTTGTCGGGTCTTCGGGGCGGTCGGGCATGGTGGCGCTCGGGTCAGGCATCTGTCATGCCCGACCCTAGGGGCTGGGCGCCGCGGCGCCAAGCCCGTCCGTCAGGCCGCCGTCAGCGGAAGGCTCATCCCGCTGGCCGGCAGCAGGGAGATCTGCCCCAGATCGAGGCCGGCCGGATCCAACAGTTCCGCCACCGCCTGCCCGTCGAGGGTCAGGATCATGGTGTCAGGATCGTTGGTGTCGGCGCGCAGGCCGAGCGTGGGGGCGGGATGCGCGTGGTCGTCATAGACCACGACCAATTGATCCTCGACCGCATCGAAATCGTCGATCACGGCGGGGCCGTGTCCGGCGATCCAGTCGCCCGTGATGAAGGTATCGGCCCCGGGCCCGCCATTCGCGTTGTCCTGCGCGCCCAGGATCAGCTGATCGCTGCCCACGCTGCCGTTCAGGAAATCAGGCATGACATCGTCCACGATCTCGGACGCGTCGCGGGCGTTCGAGACGCCATAGAGCACGTCGTTGCCCTCGCTGCCGTTGAGGACATCCTGCCCGGTGCCGCCGCTGATCATGTCGTCGCCCGGACCGCCCATGAGGCGGTCTCCGCCGGCGCCGCCGTCCATGTTGTCCGAGCCCTCGCCGCCGATCATCCAGTCGCTGCCCTCATCCCCCTTCATCCAGTCGTTGCCGGAATGGCCGAACAACTCGTCATTGCCGCGGCCGCCCATCAGCGTGTCGTCGCCCAGGTCGCCGTTGAGCTCGTCATCGCCGTCGCCGCCGAACAGGGTGTCGTCGCCCTCGGCGCCGTCGATCAGGTCGTTGCCGCCAGAGCCGTTCAGCGCGTCGTTGTCCTGCGCGCCATGCAGGACATCGTTTCCCCAGGCGCCGAAGAACACGCCGGTGTCCGGGCCGTCCTTGTCGGCGTCATCGCGCATCTCGCTCGTGTCGGTCCCGTCGTCCGTGCCATCGGACCCGATATCCAGATCCAGGAACCCGCTGCCCGCGAATTCGTTCTGGTGGATGTGGTTTTCGCTACTGTCGTCGTCTTCGGGATCGGAATCGAGACGTTCCCCGAACAGCGCGCTGATATCGACGGACGCTCCGATCATCAGCAGCCCTAGAAATCCAGCCATACCCAGCATAACATCACCCCATTGAAGCCCGTCCGACGGGACGGGGCGCTACGTGCCTTAGGCAACATAATACCCCGCGACTCAGGCTCCGCACAGCGCGATCGCGGCCCATGGTTAACGGCCCTTCCGGCCGCGCCGGACTACCCGGCCCGGAACCAGGGCAGGAAGCAGTCCAGCACCGCCTCGGGGTTTTCCTCCATCGCGAAATGGCCGCTGAGGCAGGAGGCGCCTTCCAGCTCGGGCGCCCAGTCCGCCCAGAGCGCGGCGGGGCGTCCGGTGCGCGCGGGAAAGCCGGTCTCGGCCCAGAGGAACTTCATCGCGCAGGGCAGGGTGCGCCCGGCGGCGCGGTCGGCCTCGTCGAGCTGCCGGTCGATGCTGGCGCCCGCGCGGTAATCGGCGCACATGGCGTGGATGCGGGCCGGGTCGCGGGCCTGCCGGCGATAGGCCTCCAGCGCCTCCGCGGCGAAGGCGTCGAGCGATTTCTTCATGGTCCAGCTGCGCAACGTGTGTTCGACATAGTAGACCGGATCGGCGCCGATCAGGGTCTCGGGCATCGGCGCGGGCTGGGCAAGGAAGGTCCAGTGATAGGCCTTCATCGCCAGATCGGCGTTCCAGGCGGCCCAGAAATCGCCGGTGGGGACGATCTCGATGATGCCGAGCCGGCTGACGCGGTTCGGGTGGTCCAGCGCCAGCCGGTAGGTCACCCGCGCCCCCCGGTCATGGCCGAGGATCGCGGCGCGGTCGATCCCCAGCGCGTCCATCAGCCCGACGATGTCGCGCGCCATCTCGCGCTTGGAATAGGCGGTGTGGTCGTCGTCATCGGGCGGCGCGTCGCTGTCGCCATAGCCGCGCAGGTCGGGCACGATGACGTGGAAATGCTCGGCCAGCGCCGGCGCCACGCGGTGCCAGCACATGTGGTTCTGCGGATAGCCGTGCAGCAGGATCAGCGGCGCGCCCTGTCCGCCCTGATGCACCGACAGGTGGATGCCGTTGGTCGCGATGCGCGATTGCGTGAAGCCCGGAATGCCCGATGCCATGATGCCCTCCCTTGCTGCGCGCAGCCTAGGCGGACGCCGCGATCAGGTCCAGCGCTCGGGCTGCTGGGAATAGGCGATATAGAGGGGATGTTTCGGATGCCCCGCCTTGGACAGTCCGAGATGCCAGAGCGGCCGGCCGGTGGCCCGCAGCAAGGCCTCGACCGCCGGGCCGCGGCTCAGGTGTTCGCCGTGGGTGCCCCAGGCGCAGATGATCTGGTCGGCCCAGGGCGCGCTCTCGGCGATGGCGGCGTCGTTCGCGGGGCCCACCGGGTCATCCGCCGCGCGCATCACCCGCGGGTCGGTGGCGCGGAAGGCGAAGATGTTGGTCACCCGGAACGCGCCAAACCCCAGGGCGCGGGCGCGCCGTTCGCAGCGCTCCACCGTGGGGTCGTTCTGCACCTCGGTCGCGGTCGAGGGGTTGAGCATCACGAACAGCGCGCGGCGGCCCTCGGGCTCCCATGTCCGGGTCAGGGTGTAGCGATAGGCCTCGCAATCCGAGTAGACTGCTGTGGAGGCGGCATCGCCCTTCTGGTGGGTGCGCGTGATCATGCCCGCGTTGTGACGCGCCCCCGGCGAATGTTCAACCCTGCGCGGCCTCACCCTCTCCGGGCGCCACGACCGCGTGGCGGTAGAGATGCCATGTGGCATGGCCCAGCACCGGCATCACCACGATCAGCCCCAGGAACAGCGGGATCGACCCCAGCGCCAGCAGCGCCGCGACAATCGCGCCCCAGACGGCGATCACCCCGGGGTTCTTGCGCGCCACCCGGACCGAGGTCGCAACCGCCACCGGCAGCCCGACGTCGCGGTCCAGCAGCAGCGGGAAGGAGACCACGCTGATGACAAGTGCCACCAACGCGAAGAGGAAACCGACCGGCAGGCCGATCGCCATCATCGCGTAGCCCTCGGGCGTGGTCAGGACCGCGCCGACGAAGGCCGTGGCCGAGGCGGGCGCCTCCGGCCCCAGGGTGCGCGCGTAGATCAGGTATGCCGCGAGGATCCAGAGGACGAAAAGCGCCAGCAGATAGGCGGAAAGCACCAGGATCGGTCCCAGCGCGGGGGATCTGAGCACCGCGAAGGCGTCGTTCCACCCCGCGTGGCCGTCGCTTTCCCGCCGCCGGCTCATCTCGTAGAGCCCCAGCGCCGCCACCGGCCCCAGCAGCGCGAAGCCGGAGGCGAGCGGGAACAGATGCGGCAGCAGGTTGGCGTGGAAGGCGACCCAGCTCATCAGCGCGCCGATCGCGGGGTAGAGGGCGCAGATGGCGATCACGTCGCTGCGCATCGCGGCGAAATCCTCGACCCCCTTGCGCAGCGAGTCGCGCAGATCCGACATCTCCAGCGTCCGGACCCCGGGCGGCGCGGTGTCTCCGGCGCTGCGGACCCGGCGCGTGGCGTGCCACAGGTGAATGCCCAGAGCATTGGCGATCCTGCCGCTCCAGGACATCGGGTTTCCTATTGTCGCGACCATGGCTTCCTCCCCATTTCGACCGCAGGTTCCCCGGCGTTTCGCCGGCGACTCACGGGTCAAACGGGGTGGCGCGGCAGAAACGCGGAACGCCTTGCCAAGCCAGGATATCACAAATCGGGCGAAATCGCGCACACAACCGCGAGAGGCCCGCCCGCGCCTACTGGTTGAACACCCGGCTGGGGTGCAACTCGCCGGCGCGGTAGATGCCCACGGCCACCGCCTTGCCCTCGAACGAGGCCCACGCCTCGTCGCCGTATTCGACATCCGAGGTCAGCACCATGCCGGGGTTGCCGTTGCGTAGCCGCGCCGCGCCCTCGGGGGTGCAGCGCAGTTCGGGCAGGTCGGCAAGCCCCTCTTCGAGCGGGCGGATGTAGTCGTCGAGTTCGGGCGTCCTGGCCAGTTCCTCGATCAGCGCCATGCTCACGCCGTCCTCGGCGTCGAAGGGGCCCGACCAGATGCGGCGCAGCTCGCGCACATGGCCGTGGCAGCCCAGCGCCTCGCCCAGGTCTCGGGCGATCGCGCGGACATAGCCGCCCTTGCCGCAGACCATCTCCAGCGTGACATGATCGGCATCGGGGCGCGCGATCATCTCAAGGCTCTCGACATAGAGCGGCCGCGCGGCGATCTCGAACTCCTCGTCCTCGCGCGCCAGTTTGTAGGCGCGCTGACCGTCGATCTTCACCGCCGAGAATTTCGGCGGCACCTGCAGGATGTCGCCCACGAATTGCGGCAGGGCGGCGCGGATCTCGTCATCGCCGGGGCGCGCGTCGCTTTCCGCGATCACCTCGCCCTCGGCATCGTCGGTGTTGGTGGCCTGGCCCAGCCGCACGGTGAAGCGGTAGGCCTTCAGCGCGTCGGTGATATAGGGCACGGTCTTGGTCGCCTCGCCCAGCGCCACGGCCAGAACGCCGGTCGCCTCGGGGTCGAGCGTGCCGGCATGGCCGGCCTTCTTGGCCCCCAGCGCCCAGCGCACCTTGTTGACCACGGCGGTCGAGGTCAGGCCGGCGGGCTTGTCCACCACCAGCCAGCCGGAAATGTCGCGTCCCTTGCGGCTGCGTCCCAATGGGTGTCTCCTGCGGTCTTGCGTAAGGCGGCCCTGCTAGCGAAGCGCGGGCGCCGCGTCAACGGGTCTGCGGTTCCACGACGCCCAGGATCGGCCCCAGCGGCAGGCCGATATCGTGCCGCCCCAGCGCGGGAACGTAGAGGCGCGAGACCTTGCCGTCGAGATAGAGCGCGTCGGGCGTGCCCAGCGCGTCGCGGAACAGGCGGGCGAATTCGTGGAAGGTGACCGGCTCTTCCGAGATCGCCAGCACCAGCGCGCCGTCCGGGCGCACGCCCACCCCGTTGCGGATGAAGCGCGACGTGCCGTCGGGCAGGAAGGCCGGGTGCAGCTCGCCGCCGATCACCAGCATCGGCCCCGATTGCGTGGCGTAGTCGCAGGCGGGCGGGGCGGCGAGATAGGCGCGGGTCTCGATCACCGCGGCGCGGTCCCTGCCCAGGCACAGGATGCCGTTGGGCAGCAGGCCGAAATTGCCGGGGCCGGCGCTGGCGACGGCGCGGTGCTGCTCCTCTCCGTTTTCGACATAGAGGCCGACCGGGCTGCGGTCGGGGTGGAACATGCCGGCATTCATCGCCAGCGCCAGTTCCCGCCCCTCTTCGGCCAGCAGCACGTTCACCCGGTCGAAGGTGCCCAGCACGGTGCCGTCGGGCATGGCACGGAACAGGCGCAGGTCCTCGCCGGCGGGATCGACGATGCAGACGGTGTATTCCAGCCGGTCGTGGCGCAGCGGCGCGCAATCGGCCGCCACCGCCGGCCCCGCCGCCAGCAGCAGAACGGCCGTGGCGATATGCCTAAGCCTCGTCATCCCCCTCGCCGGCCTCGATCTCGCCCTCGATGTCGCGGCGCACCGACTCCTGCGCGAACAGGCGGCGGGTCTCGTCCATCTGGTCGAATGTCTCGTCGATCGCGAAGCGGATCTCGGGCGCGAATTTCAGCGCCATCTTCTTGGCCACCACCCGGCGCAGCTCGGCGCGGTTGCGGCGCAGCGCGGCCAGCGCCTCCTCGGCATGCGCCCCGCCGAGCGGGAGCACATAGGCCGTGGCGACCTTGAGGTCGGGCGAGGTCCGCACCTCGCCCACGGTGATCGACATGCGGTTGAGCTCGGGGTCGTGCACGTCGCCGCGCGCCAGCACCTCCGACAGGGTGCGGCGGATCAGCTCGCCGACGCGGAGCTGGCGCTGCGTGGGCCCGGGCCCGTGTTGAAACTTGTTCTTTGCCATGCCACGCATCTAGGCGATGGCGCGGGCTTTGCCAAGCGCGGCCTGTTCGGCTAGAGGGAAGGCACGCGGGAAATGGAGAGAGCGATGAGCGAACTGCCGGGCATTGTAATCACGGGCGCCTCGGGCCGGATGGGCCAGATGCTGATGCGCACGGTGCTGGAAAGCGGCAAGGCCCGCCTGGTCGGCGCGGTGGAGCGCCCCGGCCACGAGATGCTGGGCCGCGACGTGGGCAGCCTGCTGGGCGAGGGCGATCTGGGCGTGCGGATCACCGACGACCCGCTGGAGGCGATGGCCCGCGCGCAGGCGGTGATCGACTTCACCGCGCCGGCCGCCACCGTGCAATTCGCCGAGATCGCCGCGCAGGCGCGCGCGGTGCATGTCATCGGCACCACCGGCCTGATGCCCGACGACCTGGCGAAGATCAAAGCCGCCGCCCGCCACGCGGTCGTGGTGCGCGCCGGCAACATGAGCCTCGGCGTCAACCTGCTGGTGCAGCTGACGCGCAAGGTGGCCGAGGCGCTGGACGCCGATTACGACATCGAGGTGGTCGAGGCGCATCACCGCCACAAGGTGGACGCACCGTCGGGGACCGCACTGATGCTGGGCGAGGCCGCTGCCGAGGGGCGCGGCGTGCGCCTCGACGAGGTTTCGGACCGCGGCCGCGACGGCATCACCGGCGCACGCGAGCGCGGCCACATCGGGTTTTCCGCGATCCGCGGCGGCGATATCGTGGGCGAGCACGACGTGATTTTCGCCGCCGATGGCGAGCGCATCGTGCTGCGCCATATCGCCACCGACCGGCGTGTCTTCGCCCGCGGCGCGCTGCGCGCCGCGCTCTGGGGGCAGGACATGCACCCGGGCGAATACGACATGGTGGACGTGCTGGGGCTCTGAGCGATCCGGGCGCGGGGCATCCGTCCTGCGCGGCGCTCAGAAATCGACGGCGATGCCCTTCTTCTCCCAGTCGCCGTAGCGCACCGGTTCGGGCCCGTCGCGGCCGCCCAGCTCGGTCGGCAGCTCCAGCTCTTTTGCCTTCTTCCGACGCTCCTCGGCCTCGGCGAGGGCGCGCTGGGCGGCGGGGGGCAGGTCTTTGCGGGGCTCGTCGCTCATGGGGCTGTCCTTGTGCGGAATGCGGCCTTGATATACGGCAGGCGGATGGTTCGGCAAGGTTGGGATCCCAGATGGCGCAGAAGGTAGACCCGGTTCGGCTGGCGGCGGTGCAGCTGCTGCACGAGGTGCTGGAAGAGCATCGCCCGATGGCCGAACTGACAGGCGAGGACGGTCCGCTGGCCGGGCTGGAGCCCTCGGGCCGCGCCCGCGCGCAGCGGCTGGCGCTGTCGACGCTGCGCCATGCCGGCCGCGCCGACGCCGTGCTCAAGCCGCTGCTGCGCAAGCACCCGCCGGAGGACGTGCGCCTCGTGCTGCGCCTCGCGGTGGTCGAGATGCTGGAGGAGGGCGCGGCGCCGCACGGCGTGGTGAACGCCGCCGTCGATCTGCTGCGGCTGCACCCTCAGACCGGGCCGCTGGCGGGGCTCGCCAACGCGGTGCTGCGCAAGGTGGGCGAGATGCCGCGCGCGGAGTGGGAGGCGCTGCCGCCCGCCCGCATGCCCGGCTGGCTGCGCGGGCGGCTGGAAAGCAGGCTGGGCCGCGCCGGCGTGCTGGCGCTGGAGGCCGCTCATGCGGCCGGCGCGCCGCTGGACCTGACGCCGAGGGACGGCGACGCCGAGGCGCTGGCCGCGCGGGTGGGGGGCGTGGCCCTGCCCACCGGCTCGGTCCGGGTCGCGGCATCGGCGCAGGTCTCGGCCCTGCCGGGCTATGCGGAGGGCGCATGGTGGGTGCAGGACGCCGCTGCCGCCCTGCCCGCGCGCATCCTCGCCCCGCGGAAGGGCGAACGCATCGCCGATCTCTGCGCCGCGCCGGGCGGCAAGACCATGCAGCTGGCCGCCGCGGGCGCCGAGGTGACGGCGCTCGACATCTCCAGGCCCCGGCTGAAGCGGCTGGAGGAAAACCTCGCCCGCACCGGGCTGACCGCCGAGGTCGTCGCCGCCGACCTGCTGAGCTGGCAGCCCGCGCCCTTCGACGCGATCCTGCTGGACGCGCCCTGCTCGGCCACCGGCACCATCCGCCGCCATCCCGACCTGCCCTTCGCCAAGTCGGGCAAGGAGATCAAGCCGCTCTTTGCCCTTCAGGCGCAGATGCTGGACCACGCGCTGGGCCTGCTGAAACCCGGCGGGCGGCTGGTGTTCTGCACCTGCTCGCTGCTGCCCGAGGAGGGCGAGGAGCAGCTGAAATCGGTGCTGGAACGGCACGGCGACATCGCCGTCGACATCGACGCGCTGGACCGCCCCGGCATCGAGGCGGGCTGGCGCGACGATCTTGGCGGGCTGCGCCTGCGCCCGGATTTCTGGGCCGCGCGCGGCGGCATGGACGGGTTCTACATCTTCGCGCTGCGCAAAACGGGCTGACACCGGGCGGACCCGGCGGTATGGTCGCGTCCAAGGCAGACCCCGCGCGAGAGCAGACCCGACACATGGCAGGCGCCTCCCGACAGCAAAGCTGGCACGCCCGGCGCGGCCGCTGGATGAACCGGCTGCATGCGCGGCTCAGCACGCTGGCGCGCCCCGCGACCGGCTTCGTCTCGCAGCCCGAGCCGCGCACCATCGGCAGCTTCGCCCGCGGCAAGCAGCTGATCGCGGGCAATTTCCTCTTCGCCGGCTACCTGGTCGAGGCGCCGGGCACCGCGATCTGGGATCTGCCCATGCCCGCGCCGGCCTTCGAGGACGCGCTGCACGGATTCACCTGGCTCGACGATCTCGCCGCGGTGGGCGATCACGCCGCGCGCAGCCGCGCGCAGGACTGGACGATGGGCTGGATCGCGCGCCACGGCAGCGGCCGCGGTCCCGGCTGGTCGCCCGATCTGACCGGCCGGCGCATGATCCGCTGGATCAACCACGCGCTGTTCCTGCTGGCGGCGCAGGACAAGGCGGGATCGGAGGCGTATTTCCGTTCGCTCGGGCAGCAGACGATCTTTCTCAGCCGCCGCTGGGCGGCCGCCGCCCCCGGCCTGCCGCGCTTCGAGGCGCTGACCGGGCTGATCTATGCCGGGCTGACGCTGGAGGGCATGGACCGCCACGTCGCCCCGGCCACCCGCGCGCTGGCCCGCGAATGCCGCCAGCAGATCGGCGCCGAGGGCGGTATTCCCACCCGCAACCCCGAGGAACTGCTGGAGGTGTTCACCCTGCTGACCTGGGCGGCCTCGGTGCTGTCGGACGCGGGGCGGGTCTCGGCCAAGGATCACATCCGCGCGATCGAGCGCATCGCCCCCACCCTGCGTGCCCTGCGCCACGCCGACGGCGGGCTTGCGCGCTTTCACGGCGGCGGGCGCGGGATCGAGGGGCGGCTCGATCAGGCGCTGGCGGCCTCGGGGGTGCGGGCCACGGCCAACACCGGGCTCGCCATGGGCTACGCGCGGCTGTCGGCCGGGCGCACCAGCGTGATCGTCGATGCCTCGGCCCCGCCGGCGGCGCCGGTTTCGCAGAACGCCCATGCCTCGACCCTGGCCTTCGAACTGACCTCCGGGCGCCGGCCGGTGGTGGTCAATTGCGGCTCGGGCGTGAGTTTCGGCGAGGACTGGCGGCGCGCCGGCCGCGCCACGCAGAGCCATTCGACGCTGGCGATCGAGGGCTATTCCTCGTCCCGGCTGGGGGCCCGGCGGTTGACCGGCGCGCAGCAGCGCGAGCTGCTGGTCGAGGCCCCGCGCGAGGTCGGCGTGCAGCAGAGCGCCGGGCAGGAGGGCTGTAGCCTCACGGCCTGGCACGACGGCTACGCCCGCACCCACGGGCTGATCCATGCGCGCCGGCTCGACCTCAGCTTCGACGGGCGGTCGCTGCGCGGCGAGGACACGCTGGGGGCGTTTTCCGATGACGACCGGACGGCCTTCGACCGGGCGATGGACCGGGTGCGGCTGCAGGGGATCCCCTATGCGGTGCGCTTCCACCTCTACCCTGATGTCGATGCCGAGATCGACATGGGCGGGGCCGCCGTCTCGCTGGCGCTCAAGTCCGGCGAGATCTGGGTGTTCCGCCACGACGGCCATGCCCAGCTGCATCTCGAACCCAGCGTCTACCTAGAAAAAGGCCGGTTGAAACCGCGCGCCACCAAGCAGATCGTGTTGTCGTCGCGGGTGGTGGATTATGCCGCACAGGTCAACTGGACCCTTGCAAAAGCGCAGGAAACCCCGCAAGGGCTGCGCGATCTCGTGATGGATGAAGAGCCCGGCATGCCGGGCTGAGCGATAAGACAGGATGAGAAAATGACCGATCTCGTGCCGCTGCGCCGCGCGCTGCTTTCCGTTTCCGACAAGACCGGGCTGGTGGAACTGGGCACTGCCCTGGCCGCCCGTGGGGTCGAGTTGCTGTCGACCGGCGGCACCGCGCAGGCGCTGCGCGAGGCCGGCCTCGACGTGCGCGACGTGGCCGAGGTGACCGGCTTCCCCGAGATGATGGACGGCCGGGTCAAGACGCTGCACCCGATGGTGCATGGCGGCCTGCTGGCGCTGCGCGACAACCCCGCCCACGCCGCCGCGATGGCCGAGCACGGCATCGGCCCGATCGACCTGCTGGTGGTCAACCTCTACCCGTTCGAGGCGACCGTGGCCAAGGGCGCCGACTACGACACCTGCATCGAGAACATCGACATCGGCGGGCCCGCGATGATCCGCGCCGCGGCCAAGAACCACGCCTTCGTCAACGTGGTCGTGGACGTGCAGGATTACGACGCCCTGCTGGCCGAGCTGGAGGCCAATGGTGGCGAGACCAGCTATGCCTTCCGCCAGGCCCTCGCCCTGACCGCCTATTCGCGCACCGCCGCCTATGACGCGGCCGTGTCGGCCTGGATGGCCCGCGCGCTGGACGAGCCCGCGCCGCGCCGCCGCGCCTTTGCGGGCACTCTGGCCCAGACCCTGCGCTATGGCGAGAACCCGCACCAGAAGGCGGCCTTCTACGTCGACGGCACGAACCGCCCGGGCGTGGCGACCGCCGTGCAGCATCAGGGCAAGGAGCTGTCCTACAACAACATCAACGACACCGACGCCGCGTTCGAGCTGGTGGCGGAGTTCGACCCGGCGGATGCCGCGGCCTGCGCCATCATCAAGCACGCCAACCCCTGCGGCGTGGCGCGTGGCGCGACGCAGCTTGAGGCCTACAAGGCGGCCTTCGACTGCGACCGCACCTCGGCCTTTGGGGGCATCGTCGCCTTCAACCAGCCGCTGGAGGCCGAAACCGCCGAGGAGATCACCAATATCTTCACCGAAGTTGTGATCGCGCCCGGCGCATCGGAGGAGGCAAAGAGTATTTTTGCCAAGAAGAAGAACCTGCGCCTGCTGACCACCGAGGCGCTGCCCGACGTGACGGCCGGCGGTCTGACCGTGCGACAGGTCGCGGGCGGGCTGCTGGTGCAGGACAAGGACAACGGCTTCGTCGGGCTCGACGATCTGAAGGTGGTGACCAGGAAGGCCCCGACCGAGAAGCAGATGCGCGACCTGCTGTTCGCCTGGAAGGTGGCCAAGCACGTCAAGTCCAACGCCATCGTCTATGTCAAGGACGGCGCCACCGTGGGCGTCGGCGCGGGCCAGATGAGCCGGGTCGATTCGGCGATGATCGCCGCCAAGAAGGCCGAGCGCATGGCCGAGGCGCTGGGCCTGCCCCAGCCGCTGACCATCGGCTCGGCGGTGGCCTCGGACGCGTTCTTCCCCTTCCCCGACGGGCTGCTCGAGGCGGCGGCGGCGGGCGCGACCTGCGTGATCCAGCCCGGCGGCTCGATGCGTGACGACGAGGTCATCGCGGCGGCCGACGAGGCGGGTCTGGCGATGGTCTTCACCGGCATGCGCCATTTCCGGCACTGAACCCGTCATGCGGCGGCTGGCATCCTGGGCCTTCGCGGTCTTCGTGCTCGACCAGGCCAGCAAATGGGCCGTGGTCTACGGGCTCGGCCTGCGCGAACGCGGCGCGATCGAGGTGCTGCCGCCGCTGCTGAACTTTCGCATGGCGTGGAACCGGGGCGTGAATTTCGGCCTGCTGTCGAACGGCGCCGAGATCATGCGCTGGGTTCTGGTGGCGGTCGCGGCCGCGATCAGCCTCTGGGTCGTCTGGTGGGTGCGGCGCGAGGGCGCCCGCCCGCTGGCGCAGATCTCGGCCGGGCTGCTGGTGGGCGGTGCGCTGGGCAATGCGCTGGACCGGATCGTCTGGGGCGCGGTCGCGGATTTCCTCAACATGTCCTGCTGCGGCATCGACAACCCGTTTTCCTTCAACGTGGCCGATATCGCGATCTTCGTCGGCGCGATCGGGCTGATCGCCTTCACCGGCGGGAAGAAGACCCCGTGACGCGCCCCGCACCTTGCGTTAAAGAGGGCGGGGACTGGGCTAGGGAGGCGTGAATGCGGTCCGCGCGCGTGCTGATTGTGATCTCGATGGTGGCGGGGCTGGGCCTGTCGGCCTGCTCGCGCGGCAAAGAGCCCGAGCTGATGAACATCCGTGCCAGCAAGCGCACGCCGGACGAGTTCCTGATCCTGCCCAACAAGCCGGTGGAGATCCCCAAGGATCTGGCCGCGCTGCCCGAGCCGACGCCGGGTGGCTCGAACCGGGTGGACCCGACCCCGCATGAGGATGCCGTGGCTGCTCTGGGCGGCAACCCCGCCCGTCTGACCGCGAGCGGCGCGCCGCGCGCCGATGGCGGGCTGATCGCCCATGCCGCGCGCTTCGGCGTGGCCTCGGGCATCCGCCAGACGCTGGCCGCCGAGGACCTGGAGTTCCGCCGCCGCAACGATGGCCGCCTGCTGGAGCGCTGGTTCAACGTCAACGTCTACTACAAGGCCTATCGCAAGCAGTCGCTCGACCAGCATGCCGAGCTGTGGCGCTGGCGCCGCGCCGGGGCGCGCACCGTGGGCGCGCCGCCCGAGGGCGTAACCGCCGAGGACAACTGAGTCCCGCTCACATCCGCGTAACCCCGGGTTGAACCCGCGCCACTTTGGCGTAGCTTCAGGCCAAGCCTGTCTCACGGAGGACCGCCCATGCTGCGCCGTCTTGGCCTGTGCCTGATCCTTGCCCTTGCCGCCGCCCTGCCGGCCCGGGCCGATGAGGTCACCAGCTTTACCCTCGATAACGGCATGGAGGTGGTGGTGATCGAGGATCACCGCGCGCCGGTCGCCGTGCACATGGTCTGGTACCGCGTCGGCGCCGCGGACGAGCCCGCCGGCCACTCCGGCATCGCGCATTTCCTGGAGCACCTGATGTTCAAGGGGACGGAGGCGTTTCCCGCCGGCAGGTTTTCGGAGCTGGTGGAGGCCAATGGCGGGTCGGACAACGCCTTCACCTCCTGGGATTACACCGCCTATTTCCAGCGCGTCGCCGCCGACCGGCTGGACCTGATGATGGAGATGGAGGCCGATCGCATGACCGGCCTGCGCCTGTCCGAGGAGGATGTGAGCACCGAGCGTGGCGTGATCCTGGAGGAGCGCAACCAGCGCACAGAGAACAGCGCCGGCGCGCTGTTCGGCGAGGAGCGGCGCGCGGCGCAATACATGAACCACCCCTACGGCGTGCCGATCATCGGCTGGAAGCACGAGATCGAGCTGCTGTCGCGCGAGAATGCGTTGGGCTTTTACCGGACCTTCTACGCGCCAAACAACGCCATCCTCGTGGTCGCGGGCGACGTGGACCCCGACGAGGTGCGCGCGTTGGCCGAAAAACACTACGGGCCGATCCCGGCCAACCCCGATCTGGCGCCCCGCGCCCGCCCGCAGGAACCGCCGCAGCGGGCCGAGCGCCGCCTCGCCTTTGCCGATCCGCGGGTGGCGCAGCCCTATGTGATGCGGACCTACCTCGCGCCCGAGCGCGACCCCGGTGACCAGCGCGAGGCGGCGGCGCTGAGCTACCTGGCGGAGCTGTTGGGCGGCGAGGGGGCGACGTCGTTCCTCGGCACCAAGCTGACCTTCGAGAGCCAGACCGCGCTGTTCACGTCGGCCTTCTATGACGGGCTGTCGCTGGACGACACGACCTTCGGCCTCGTCGTCGCCCCGGCCGAGGGCGTCAGCCTGCAACAGGCCGAGGACGCGCTGGACGCGGCGCTGGCCGAATTCATGGCGCAGGGCGTGGACGAGGAGCTTTTCGCCAGCCTCAAGATGCAGCGCCGCGCCGCCGACATCTACGCCCGCGACAACATCCAGGGCCTTGCGCAACGCTATGGCGAGGCGCTGGCCGTGGGCATGAGCATCGAGGACGTGCAGGGCTGGCCCGAGATCCTGCAACAGGTCACCCCCGAGGACGTGATGGCCGCCGCCCGCCGCCTGTTCGACCGCGACCGCGCCGTCACCGGCTGGCTGATGCGCGAAGCCCCGCAGGAGATCACCCAATGATCCGTCTCGCCCACGCCCTGATCCTGACCCTCGCGATGGCGCTGCCGCTGCGTGCGGAGGTGGAGATCCAGGAGGTCACCTCGCCCGGCGGCATCGACGCCTGGCTGGTCGAAAGCCACGAGATCCCGATGCTGGCGCTGGAGATCCGTTTCCGCGGCGGGGCCAGCCTCGACGCGCCGGGCAAGCGCGGCGCGATCAACCTGATGACTGGGCTGCTGGAAGAGGGCGCCGGCGACATGGATGCCCGCGCCTTCGCCGCCGCCCGCGACGGGCTGGCCGCCGATATCGGCTTCGACGTGGGCGCCGACATGCTGTCGGTCTCGGTCCGCGCCCTGACCGAGAACCGCGATCAGGTGATGGCGCTGCTGCGCCTCGCCCTGCACGAGCCGCGCTTCGACGCCGACGCGATCGAGCGGGTGCGCGGCCAGGTCCTGTCGATCATCCGATCGGATGAAAAGGATCCCGACACCATCGCCGCGCGGACCTTCGACCGGCTGGCCTTCGGCGACCATCCCTATGGCAGCTCGCTCAACGGCACGCCGGACAGCGTGGCGGCGCTTACCCGCGACGATCTGGTGGAGGCCAAGGCCCGCGTCATGGCGCGCGACCGGCTGATCGTCTCCGCGGTGGGCGACATCACCGCCGGGGAGCTGGGCGCGCTGCTCGACGGCCTGTTCGAGGGCCTGCCCGAGACCGGCGCGCCGATGCCGCCGCAGGCGGAGTTCGCGCTCAAGGGCGGGGTGACCGTGGTGCCCTTCGACACGCCGCAGGCGGTGGCGGTGTTCGGCCATGAGGGGCTGAAGCGCGACGACCCGGATTTCATCACCGCCTATGTGCTGAACGAGGTGTTGGGCGCGGGTGGCTTCACCTCGCGGCTGATGACCGAGGTGCGCGAGAAGCGCGGCCTGACCTACGGCGTCTATTCCTATATCTACCCGATGGACCACGCGGCGCTGATGCTGGGGCAGGTGGCCTCGGCCAACGACCGCGTGGCCGAGGCGATCGAGGTGATCCGGGCCGAATGGCAAAAGGCCGCGACCGAGGGCCTGACCGAGGAGGAGCTGGCGGCGGTCAAGACCTATCTCACCGGCGCCTATCCGCTGCGCTTCGACGGCAACGGCCCGATCGCGCGCATCCTGACGGGGATGCAACTGGACGGCCTGTCGCCGGATTACGTCAGGACCCGCAATGCGATGATCGAGGCCGTGACGCTGGAGGATATCCGTCGCGTGGCGGGCGAATTGCTGAACCCCGACGGGTTGCATTTCGTGGTGGTGGGACGGCCCGCGGGGCTGGAGAGCACCCACTAGCCCCCCTGTTCGAATCGGGATCGGGCGTGCTAATCCTAGTAGGATGAACACGCCCAGCCCCAACATAAGCGCAGATCGGCCGGTAATCCGGCAGCTCGACGAGGCCGCGATCAACCGCATCGCCGCCGGCGAGGTGGTCGAACGCCCGGCCTCCGCGGTCAAGGAGCTGGTGGAGAACGCGCTGGACGCGGGCGCGCGGCGGATCGAGGTCGCGTTCGCCGATGGCGGCAAGACGCTGATCCGGGTGCGCGACGACGGGCACGGCATGGCGGGCGAGGATCTGCCGCTGGCGCTGTCGCGCCACGCCACGTCCAAGATTGACGGCTCCGACCTGCTGGACATCCATACCTTCGGTTTTCGGGGCGAGGCGCTGCCGTCGCTGGGCGCGGTGGGGCGGCTGACCATCACCTCGCGCGCCGGGGCCGAGGCCGCGCAGATCACCGTGGCCGGCGGGCAGATGAGCGCGGTGAAGCCGGCGGCCCTGAGCCGGGGCACCGTGGTCGAACTGCGCGATCTGTTCTACGCCACCCCCGCGCGGCTGAAATTCCTGCGTTCCGACCGCGCCGAGACGCAGGCCATCGCCGATGTCATCAAGCGGCTGGCGATGGCCGAGCCTTTCGTCAGCTTCACCCTGCGCGATGTCTCGGGCGGGGGCGAGGGGCGCGTCGCCTTCCGCGCCGATGCCGAGACCGGCGATTTGTTCGACGCGCTGCACGGGCGGCTCGCGCGCATTCTCGGCGCCGATTTCGCCGAGAACGCCCTGCCCATCGACGCCACCCGCGAGGGGCTGAGCCTGACCGGCTACGCCGCCCTGCCCACCTATTCGCGCGGCTCCTCGGTGGCGCAATACCTGTTCGTCAACGGCCGCCCGGTGAAGGACAAGATGCTGATCGGCGCGCTGCGCGGGGCCTACGCCGATTTCCTCAGCCGCGACCGGCACCCGGCCGCGGTGCTGTTTCTCGAATGCGACCCGCATCTGGTGGACGTGAACGTTCACCCGGCCAAGGCCGAGGTGCGGTTCCGCGATCCGGGGCTGGCGCGCGGGCTGATCGTCTCGGCCCTGCGCCACGCGCTGGCCGGGGCCGGGCACCGCGCCTCGACCACCGTGGCCGGCGCCACGCTGGGCGCCTTCCGGCCCGAGCCTGGGGGCGCGGCCCGCGTCTACCAGATGGACCGGCCCTCGCCCGGCGCGCTCGCCTCCGGCTACAGGGCGCAGGCGCCTCTGATGCCCGTGCAGGCCCCCGGCTTCGCCGAGGCCGCCGCGCCCTCGGCCCGGGTCGAGGAGGCGGTGGACATGGCCGCCGACGACCTGCCGCTGGGCGCCGCCCGCGCGCAGGTGCATGAGAACTACATCATCGCCCAGACCGCCGATGGCATCGTCATCGTAGACCAGCATGCCGCGCATGAGCGGCTGGTCTACGAAAGGCTCAAGCGCCAGATGGCCGAGAACGGCGTCGCCAGCCAGGCCCTGCTGATCCCCGAAATCGTGGATCTGTCGGAGGGCGACTGCGCCCGGCTGATGGAACATGCCGACAACCTCGCCCGCCTCGGGCTGGCGCTGGAGCCCTTCGGCGGCGGCGCGGTGGCGGTGCGCGAGACGCCCGCCATCCTGGGCGAGATCAACGCCGGCGCGTTGCTGCGCGACATCCTCGACGAGTTGGACGATCTCGGCGACAGCCAGATCGTGCAGGAAAAGATCGAGGCGATCCTGAGCCGCGTCGCCTGCCACGGCTCCATCCGCTCCGGGCGCCGGATGCGCGCGGACGAGATGAACGCGCTCCTGCGCGAGATGGAGGCGACGCCGCATTCCGGGCAGTGCAACCACGGTCGGCCCACCTATGTGGAGCTGAAACTCTCCGATATCGAAAGGCTGTTCGGGCGCACATGAACGAGATTTCCGGGCAGAGCTATTCGCTGAACGATCCACTGGTGCTGGCCGCGCTTTTGGCGGTGGGGGCGTTCCTGCTGGTGGTGATCCTGCTGGTCGTCACCCTCAACCGCGCCGGCCGCTCGGCCGCCGCGGCCGAGCCGCTGATCTACCAGATGAACCAGCTCGGCCAGCGGGTGCAGATGCTCTCGGATGGGCAGCAGCAGCTGTCAGGGGGCCTGACCCATGTCTCCGAGGCGCAGGCCGCCAGCCAGGCCAACATGCTGAAGCTGATGGAAAGCCGCCTGCAGCAGGTGACCGAGCAGATGAACCAGAACCTGCACGGCTCGGCCCGGCGGACGGCGCAGTCGCTCGGCGAGCTGCAGCAGAGGCTGCAGACCATCGACAAGGCCCAGGCCAATATCGAGAAGCTCTCGGGCGACGTGCTCAGCCTGCAGGACATCCTGTCCAACAAGCAGACCCGCGGCGCCTTCGGCGAGATCCAGCTCAACGACATCGTGTCCAAGGCGCTGCCCTCGGACAGCTACGCGCTGCAGGCCACGCTGTCGAACGGGCGGCGGGCGGATTGCCTGATCCACCTGCCGAACCCGCCGGGGCCGATCGTGGTGGACAGCAAGTTCCCGCTGGAGGCCTACGAGGCGCTGCGCCGGGCATCGACGCAAGCCGAGCTGAACGAGGCGGCGCGGATGCTGCGCACTTCGGTCCGGGGTCATATCAAGGCGATTTCCGATCGCTACATCATCGAGGGAGAGACCGCCGACGGCGCGCTGATGTTCCTGCCGTCCGAGGCCGTCTATGCCGAACTGCACGCCAATTTCCCCGAACTGGTGCGCGAAGGCTTTGCCGCGCGGGTCTGGATCGTGTCGCCCACCACCTGCATGGCCACGCTGAACACCATGCGCGCGATCCTCAAGGACGCCCGCATGCGCGCGCAGGCCGGCGCCATCCGCAAGGAGCTGGCGCTGCTTTACGCCGATGTTGACCGGCTGGGCACGCGGGTTGAAAACCTCGACAAGCATTTCCACCAGGCGTCGAAGGACATCTCCGAGATCAAGATCTCGGCGGAAAAGGCCGGGCGCCGGGCCCAGCGGCTGGACAATTTCGATTTCGAGGAACTGGCGCCCGATACCGCAGAGCGCGTGGTGCCGCTCAACTCGCCGAAGGTGTGAGCCCCGTGGAGCGGCCGGTCAAATCCGCAGGAAGGGCTGCGCCAGCCGCGGCAGCAGCGACTTGAACCGCAGCGGCGCGTCGGTGGCGGCTAGGCAGATGCAATCCTCGCCCGCCTCGGCCACGGGGGTATGTTCCATCTCTTCGCCCGCGACCTCGACATCGCCGGGGCCGAAGCGCCCGTCCTCGTCGCGGAATGCGCCCTGCAGGACCAGCGTCAGCTCCAGCCCCCTGTGGCCGTGATCGGGCACCGCCACGCCGCCCGGGATGCACAGCAGCCGCACCGTGGCCGCGGACGAGGTGGGCAGGATCGCCTGCCGCACCCCGGTGCCGAAGCCGCGCCATTTCACCGCCGCCAGGTCTCCACCGACATAATCCTGCAGCGGGGTGGGGAACAGGCCCGGCTTGGGCGCGGGCCCCGGTGCCTCGGCGGGCCGGGCCGCGATGCGCGCAAGGGTCGCCGCGAAACTGTCGTCGGCCAGCGCCGCCTCGGCGTCCGCGTCCTCCAGCACCGCACCGCCCAGCGCCTCGAAACTGCCCAGCCGCGCCCGGCATTCGTCGCAGAGCGAGACATGCGCGGCGATCACCAGGTTGAACGCCTCGGGGAGCGCGCCCGCGGCATAGCCCATCAGCAGGGCGTCGGTCAGGTGATGCGTGATCTTGGTCATGGCAGTCATTTCATTGCATGGCGCAGGCGGTCGAGCGCCAACCTGATGCGCGACTTGATGGTGCCCAGCGGCAGGCCGGTTTCGGCGGCGATCTCGCTGTGGCTGAGTTCTCCGAAATAGGCTTTCTCGATCAGGTGGCGCTGTTTCTCGGGCAGGGCGGACAGGGCCGCGGCGAGTTGCGCGCTCTCCTGTTGCAGGCCCAACGCCTCGGCCGGGTTCAGCTCCGGCTCGGGGCCCCAGGGCAGATCCTCGGGCTCGGGGCGGCGTTCCTTTCTCAGCAGGTCGATCCGGCGGTTGCGCGCGATGGTGAAGACCCAGGTCGCCACGCTTGCGCGGGTGGGATCGAAGAGATGCGCCTTGTGCCACAGCGTCGCCATCACGTCCTGCGCGCATTCCTCGGCCGTGTCGGGGCGGGCGCCGGATTTTATGAGAAAGGCCTTCACCCGCGGCGCGAAATGGGTGAACAGGGCGCGAAACGCCTCCTGATCGCGGTGGTCGCGGATTCTCCCGACCAGCTCAATCCAATCCCTGTCAGCCGACATCGCGTAGGTTTCCGTCCCCTTGCCGCCGCGCCGGGCCCGTGCCCGGCGGGGAACAGCATAGGGGCGCGCGGGCGGGGGCGCATCCAAAATCTCGGCGAGGCCAGTGTCGGTCAACATGACAAGCTTACGCGCGCCGGGTGCGATCGGATCAAAGCTTTTTCTCTGATCCGCGCGCCCGGCCCGGCCGTAACACGGGGCAACGCGAACCACCCAGCAGGAGCCCGCCCATGCCCTTCGACCACCCCACCCCCGCGCCCCGGCGCGTCGCCGTGATCGGCGGCGGCATCTCCGGCATGGCCGCCGCGCGGCTGCTGGGCCGACGGCACCGCGTCGTGCTGTTCGAGGCGGCGCCGCGGCTGGGCGGGCACGCGCGCACGGTGCTGGCGGGCAAGCGCGGCGACCGGGCCGTCGATACCGGCTTCATCGTGTTCAACCGTGCCAACTACCCGCATCTGAGCGCGCTGTTCGACGAGCTGGAGGTGCCGGTGGTCGAAAGCGACATGAGCTTCGGTGCGTCGCTCGATGGTGGGCGGTTCGAATACGGGCTGCGCAACCTGCGCGCTGTCTTCGCGCAGAAGCGCAACCTCGCCAATCCGCGATTCATGGGGATGCTGCGCGACGTGCTGCGTTTCAACGCGCGCGCGCTGGAGACCGCGCGCGACCCGGAACTGACCATCGCCGGGCTGCTGGAGCGGCTGGGCACCGGCGCGTGGTTCCGCGACCGCTACATCCTGCCGCTGTCGGGGGCGATCTGGTCCACGCCCTGCGCGCGGATCATGGATTTCCCCGCCCGCGCGCTTGTGCAGTTCTTCGACAACCACGCGCTGCTCAGCCATACCGGTCAGCACCAGTGGTATACGGTGAAGGGCGGCTCGGTCGAATATGTGCGCAGGCTGCAGACGGCCCTGACCGCGCAGGGGGTGGAGCTGCGCCTCGGCGCGGCGGTGGACGCGGTGCGCCGCCCCGCCGCCGGCGTTGAGGTCAAGGCCGCGGGCGGCGCGTGGGAGGCATTCGACGAGGTGGTCTTCGCCACCCATTCCGACGACACGCTGGCGCTGCTGGCCGACGCCTCGCCGCAGGAGCGCGCGGCGCTTTCGGCCATACGCTACCAGCCGAACGAGGCCGTGCTGCATGCCGATAGCTCGCTGATGCCCCGCCGCCGCGCCGCCTGGGCAAGCTGGGTCTATACCGAGGAGCGCGGCAAGGGCTCCGACCGGATCGACCTGACCTACTGGATGAACTCGCTCCAGCCGATCCCGCGGGACGATCCGATGTTCGTGACCCTCAACAGCGCGCGGCCGATCCGGGAGCAGCTGATCTATGACAGCGTCACCTTCCGCCACCCGGTCTACGACCGCGCCGCCCTGGCCGCGCAGCAGAAGATCCGGGCGATGAACGGGGTGCGGGGCACCTGGTTCTGCGGCGCCTGGATGCGAAACGGTTTTCACGAGGACGGGTTTGCAAGCGCGGTGGAGGTGGCCGAGGCGATGACGCGCCTGCAGGACCGGGCGGCGGCGGCATGAGCGGCGCAGTCGAGCATATTCGCGGTGTCACCTTTCACGGGCGGCGCGGCGCGGTGCGCCATGCCTTCCGCTACGGCGTGGATTACGTTCTGCTCGATGCCGAGGAGGCGGCCCCGCGTGCCCCGCGCCTGTTCTCGCGCAACGGACGCAACCTGTTTGCCGTGTTCGACCGCGACCACGGCGGCCCGCGCGGTGCGGGGCGCGGCGCGGCCTGGGTGCGTGCGCTGCTGGCCGAGCACGGGCTTGACAAGGCCGACGGGCCGGTGCGCCTGTTGACCCAGCCGCGGGTGCTGGGGATGGAATTCAACCCGGTCAGCTTCTGGCTGTGCTTCGCTGCGGACGGCAGCCTGCGCGCGGTGATCGCCGAGGTGAACAACACCTTCGGCGACCGGCACAATTACCTCTGCGCCCATCCCGACCAGCGCCCGATCACACCCTGCGACCGGCTGGCCGCGCGCAAGGTGTTCCATGTCTCGCCCTTCCAGCCGATCGCGGGCGGCTACAGTTTCCGCTTCGACATCGGGGCGGAAAAGCTTGGCATCTGGATCGATTTTTCCGACGGCGCGGAGGGGCTTTGCGCCACGCTGACCGGCCCTCGGAAACCGTTGACCAACCGCGGCATCCTCGGGGCTTGCCTGCGCCGCCCCCTCGGCGCGGTCCGGGTGCTGGGGCTGATCCACTGGCAGGCGTTCCGGCTGGCCCTGAAGGGCGCGCGTTACCGCGCCCATACGCCGCCGCCCGCGGAAGAGGTGACCCGATGACCAATGCTCTGATCTTCCTGGCCGGGATGGCCGCGGTCCTGCTGGCCCTGATCCTGCGCCAGCGGCTGTGGGGCTTCGCCGCCCAGCGGCCCGAGGATTACGCCGCCACCGCCCCGCGTTTCGACCTGCGCGAGCATCTTTCGGGCCCGCTCCTGTGCGAGGGGGTGATCTACGGCCCCACGGGTCGTGTCACGTCGCGCTTCGTGGCGGATATGGAGGCCAGCTGGCAGGGCAATGTGGGCACCATGACCGAAGTGTTGCGCTATGACAGCGGCGCCATCCAGTCGCGCCGCTGGGTGCTGACGCTGGGCAACGACGGCGCCATCCGGGCCGAGGCGCCCGATGTTCTGGGCGCCGGGAGGGGCCGGCAGGCGGGCGCGGCGGTGCGGCTGCGCTACCGCCTCCGCCTGCCCGAGGATGCCGGCGGTCATGTGCTGGATGCGGTGGACTGGATGTATCTGACCGAGACCGGCGTGATCATCAACCGCAGCCAGTTCCGCAAATACGGGATCAAGGTGGCCGAGCTGGTCGCCACAATGCGCCGCAAGGAGGCCGCGTGAGGGACTGGGCGGGGAAACGCTACTGGCTGGTCGGCGCCTCCGAGGGGCTGGGCCGGGCGCTGGCCGCAAAGATGAGCCGTGCCGGCGTCGATCTGGTGCTGAGCGCGCGGGGTGCCGAGAGGCTCAGGGCGCTGGCCGATGCCCTGCCGGGCCGGGCGGCGGTGGTGCCGGTGGATGTCTCCGACAGCACCTCGGTGCGTGCCGCGCGCGAAGCGGCGGGCCAGATCGACGGGGTGGTGATCCTGGCGGGCCTCTACTGGCCGATGGCGGCGCGGGACTGGCGCGCCGACCAGGTGGAGGCGATGTGCGACGTGAATTTCACCGGCACCGCGCGGGTGCTGGGCGCGGTGGTGCCCGGCTTCGCCGCGCGCGACGCCGGCCATGTCGTGATCGTGGGCAGCCTGTCGGGCTTTCGCGGATTGCCCGGTGCCACCGGCTACGCCGCCTCCAAGGCGGGCGTGATGGCCATGGCCGAGGGGCTTCATGCCGATCTGCGGGAGACCGGCGTCGAGGTGCAACTGGTCAATCCCGGCTTCGTCCGCACCCGGCTGACCGACAAGAACGATTTCGCCATGCCCTTTCTCATGGAGCCTGACGCGGCGGCGCAGGTGATCTTCGAGCACATGGGCGCGGGCGGTTTCGCCCGCAGCTTCCCCGCGCCCTTCGCCTGGGCGTTCCGGCTGGGACGGTTCCTGCCGGACTGGCTCTATTACCGGATCTTCGCCTAAGCCTCTTGTCTCCGCCCGCCGAAAGGGGGACAACGGACGGAGTTAGGACGGGAGGCCAACCATGCTTGAGATCAGCCCCAGGAAAGTCGTGCACATCATCTTTCAGGCCCGCGAGCAAAGCGTGGGCGAGGCCGAGCTGCGTGCCTTCATCGCCGGGCTGAACGAGGATGAGAAGGCCAGCCTCGTCGCCCTGACCTGGATCGGGCGCGAAACCTACGATCCCGAGGACTGGGAAGAGGCGCTGGCCACCGCCCGCGCCGAGGCCATCACCCCAACCGAGGATTACCTGCTGGGGATGCCGCTGTTCAGCGACTACCTCGAGGACGGGATGGAAAAGCTGGGGATCTCCCCCACCGACGAGGAAGAGGAGTTCCTCTGAGCCTCAGGCCAGGTGGTCCACCACCTGCAGGTGCTGGGCCAGCCTGTCCACTGTCTCCATCCAGCGGGCGACCAGTTTCGGGTCGCTGGGCGCGGCGCTGACGCCGGGGCGGATCTCGCGGTTCAGCACCGCCTCGACGGCCAGCGACACCGGCACCGAGACCAGCCGCGCCATCGCCGTGCCGCGCGCATCGCCCCAGGCGTCCATGACATAGGTCTTGTGATAGACTGGCTGGCCCGCGCGGCTGACCTTCAGCGCGACGCAGAGGACCACGCGGTCGGGTTCGCCCTCGTCATAGGCATTCTCGGCCCAGAACTGGTCCGACATCTCCTTCAGCCGCGCCTCGCCGGCCGCGCCCTCCAGCGTCTCGATCTCGTCGAACACGTTCGCCCATGCCTCGGCCCAGCCGTTGAGGCGCAACGTTCCGCGTACGAATTCGCGCACGCGCCAGCCCGGCGCGAACCCGTATTCCGCCATGAAGGGGAGCGAGTCGCGGTTCGGATAGACCTCGAAGCTCTCGGGCTGGGGCAGCGGCGCGATATAGCTCCGCAGCGCGTCCCAAGGCCGGGCGACCTCCAGTTCGGTGAAGCCGCGGATCGACCGCGAGGGGGAGCGCAGCGCCTTGAGCACGCCCAGCGGCGACCAGCTGAACTTGTAGCGGAAGGCGTTGGGGATCTTCGGCACCCCGCCGCAGTATGAGATGAATTCGAACTCGTTGTCTGGATGATGCGCGCCCGAGTCGCGGTAATCGGCCATCAGCCAATGCGCCATCACATGGTCGATCCCGGGATCGAGCCCGACCTCGTTGACCAGCGCCACGCCGGCCCCGCGCGCCGCGCTGTCGAGTGCCCGCATCTCCGGCGCGATGTAGCTCGACGAGACGAAATGCGCGCCCTTCGCGATGGCGAGTTTCGCCAGCGGAACGTGCCAGTCCGCGGGCAGCATGGAGACGATGACGTCACCCTTTTGCAGATCGGCCTCCAGAGCGTCGATGTCAAAGGCGCGGATGCGGTCGGTCAGGTCGCCCACGGCCTGCTGCGCCTTCTCCGCCGTCCGGTTCCAGACCGTTACCTCATGGCCCGCCTCGATCAGCCGCCGCAGGCCGGGAATGGCCGAAAGGCCGGTGCCGCACCAGTGAATCGTCATCCTCATCCTCCCTCTGTGTTCCGAATATGCCGGTCGAATTCCGCCTTGGCGCGGCCCCAGACGCCGTGGTTCAGCGCGTCCAGCGTCATCAGCGCGGGCAGCAGTTGCGCGGCGTAGTCCCGAGAGCTTTCCACCGGCAGCAGCGACGGCAGGTTGTCGATCGCCATAACGTCGAGCGGCGGGTCGTCATGCGCGCGGACCACAGGCGCCTCCCAGCTGGTGGCGCGGTCATAGACCGGGACCGGGTTGTAGTCGCTGTCGGGGTCGCAGGCGATGTCGCCGATCGCGGTCAGCCGGCGCCTGGCCACCCGCGCCGCGCGCGGCACGAAGACTGGCGTGCCGGGCCGCGCGAGGATGCAGTTGAAGAACAGGTCGTGGTCGAGGATCTCTGGGAAGGGGCCGCCATGGGCGGTCTCGGCCATGTCCCATTTGGTCACCTCGATCCCCAACGCCGCGCAGAGGTCGGCCGCGCCGGTGCCGACCCGCCCCAGCGCGCCGATCACGATGGCATCGGGCCGTCGGCCGATGGGGGCCAGTTCGCCCGCCAGATCCTCCAGCAGATCCTCCTTGCCCGCGTAGACGCCCACCGGGCCGCAGGTCTCGCCGCGGCCTTGGGCCGCCCAGGCCTTCAGCGTGACAGCAGCCCCCGCGTAGCCCGCCCAATAGCCGAAGGCCGCCACGCGGCGCCCGGCCTCGTCCACCAGATATTCGAGGTCGTAGATTGCGCCGCCGCCGGCCTTGAACCGCTGCAACAGCGCCTTGCCCGAATGCTGCCCCTTGAAGGCATGGCCGAACATGATGTGGCGGTGACTGAGCGGCGTGCCGTCGGCCGGCAGTTCCTTCAGCCCGAAGATGATCGCGTCACCGGGCGCCTCGGGCCAGGAATTCTCGGCCACGATCTCGCAGCCCGCCTCGGCGTAGCCGCCGATCGGGATCGCGCGCGCCGCGCTGTCCTCGACGCTGACCCGGATGCCCTTGCCGATCAGCGCCTTCGCGCCTTCGGGGGTCAGCCCCACGCGTTCCTCGTGCGGGCGCTGCTCTGCCCGGACCCAGAGATGTGTCATGCGTGTCTCCTGCAGCCTGCCCCAGTCCTAGGCCATTCACCGCCCGCTTGCCAATGCGGACAGGGGATTGAGCCGCGTCGCGCCGGGCGCTATCGCTTGGGAAACAACAGGAAAGGCCGCGCCATGACCCCAGATCCCGACCGTTTTCTCGCCGATCTGCACGCGCTGCGCCGCTTTGGCGCGCAGGGAAGGGGCGTGGTGCGCCCCGCCTATTCCGAGCCCGACATCGCGGCGCGGCGCTGGCTGGCAGACCGCATGGAAGAGGCCGGCCTGACCCCGCATGTGGACCCGGTGGGCAACCTCTTCGGCCTCGCCGAGGGGCCGAGCCTGCTGCTCGGCTCGCATTCCGACAGCCAGCCCGAGGGCGGATGGCTCGACGGCGCGCTGGGCGTGATCGCCGCGCTCGAGGTCGCGCGCGCCGCGCGCGCGGCGGGCGGTCCGGCGGTGTCGGTGGTGTCGTTCCAGGACGAGGAGGGACGGTTCGGCGTGACCACCGGCTCCAATGTCTGGGCCGGGGGGCTGCCGCTCGCCGAGGCGGACAAGCTGACCGATTCCGCGGGCACAAGTTTTGCCGAGGCGCGGGCGCGGATGGCCGGTATGGTGACCGGCGATTTCATCCCGCCCGAGCGTTTCACCGGCTTCATCGAGATGCATATCGAGCAGGGCCCGGTGCTGGACGACGCGGGTGAGGCCGTGGGCGTGGTCAGCAACATCGTCGGCATCCGCGACATGCGGGTTACCTTCGAAGGCCAGCACAACCACGCCGGCACCACGCCGATGGCGGTGCGGCGCGACGCCTTCCAGGGGCTCTGCGCCTTCTCTGAGCGGCTGAACGCCCGGCTGGCCGATGTGGTCACGCCGCAGACGGTCTGGACCATCGGCCATGTCAGCCTCTATCCCAACGCCTCGTCCATCGTGCCGGGGCGGGCGACCTTTTCGATGCAGTGGCGCGATGGCGAGGCCGCGAGGCTGGCGCGGATGGAAGAGATCATCCGCGACACCGCCCAGGCCGTGGCCGGGGAGCGCGGCCTGACGCTCAGCTACGGCCCGATGCTGGGGCTGGAGCCGGTGCAGATGGACGCGCGCCTGCAATCGGCGCTGACCGAGGCCGCAGAAGCGCTGGCGCCGGGGCGCTGGCGCCACATACAGTCGGGCGCGCTGCACGACGCCACCAACGTCTCCGCGCGCCTGCCCGCGGCGATGCTGTTCGTGCCTTCGATCAACGGCATCAGCCACAATTTCGACGAGGACACCGCCGAGGCCGATTTGGTGGCCGGGGTGAAGGTTCTGGCCGAGGCGGTGGCGCGGCTGGGCTGAGCGGTCAGGACCAGCTCACGTCACCGAGAAAGATATATCCCGCGCCGTAGATCGTCTTGATCAGGCGCGGGTTCTTCGGATCCTCGTCCAGCTTGGTGCGCAGCCGCGAGATGCGCACATCCATCGCCCGGTCAAAGCTTTCGCCGGCGACGCCGCCGAGGCTCTCCTGCATCTGCTGGCGTGAGATCAGGCGCTTCGGGCTGTCGAGGAACAGCCGCAGCACCTCGCCCTCGGCATGCGAGAACGGCACCTCGCGCCCGTCGGGCGATTCCAGCACATAGCGGTCGAAATGCGCGGCCCAGCCGTTGAACCGGGCGGTCAAGGCCGCATGCGGCGCCTCGCGCCCCTTGCGCAGGCGGGCGCGGACGCGGGCCACCACCTCGGCCGGGTCGAAGGGCTTGATGATGTAGTCGTCGGCGCCCAGTTCCAGCCCCGTCACCCGGTCCTGCACCTGCGCGCGCCCCGAGATGATGATGATCGCCGCCCCCGATTCCAGCGCCAGCCGGTGCACCAGCGCCAGCCCGTCGCGGTCGGGCAGGCCGAGATCGACGAGGCAGACATCGGGCGCCATGCGCGACAGCGCGGCCTCGAATTCGGTGGCGCGGGCGAAGGTGGCGGTGCGGAAGCCAGCCTCGCCCAGCGCCTCGGACAGCATTTGGCGGATCTGCGGCTCGTCGTCGAGGATGGCGATCATGGGCGCACTCATGCGGCGGCCTCCGTGTTCAGGAACCCGGCCAGCGCGGCCTCGGTGAAGGGTTTGGAGATCAGCGGGAAACGTGCGGCGGCGGCGCGGCGGCGCGCGTCGCCGGGCGGCAGCGAGGTCATCAGCCGCATCGCCGCCGGGTGCCCCCTGGCGCGGAGCGCCTCCAGCAGGTCGTGCCCGCTGCGTTCACCGCCGAGGTTGATGTCCGACAGGATCAGCCCGATGCCGGGCAGGGCGGCCAGCGCCTCGGCCTCGTCGGCGCTCGCGGCCTCGATCACGTTGTGGCCCAGCCGGGTCAGCATCTCGCGCACGGTCTCGCGCAGGTCGGGCGAATCCTCGACCAGCAGGACGAGCTGGGGCGCGGCGGCGGCCTCGGCGCGGCGCAGCGGCAGGCGCAGCGTGACCTCGGCGCCGGCGCCGGTATTGGCCAGGCTCACCCGCCCCCCCGACAGCTTGGTCAGGTCGTAGACCATCGACAGGCCCAGCCCCGAGCCCTCCTCCCCCTTTGTGGTGAAGAACGGGTCGAGCGCGTGTTCCAGCGCGGTTTCGGAAAAGCCGGGGCCGGTGTCGGCGACGCGCAGCTCCACCCAGGTGTCGCCCTGAGCCTCGGCGCTGAGCGTGATCCGTCCGGGGCCCGGTCCGATCGCGTCACGGGCGTTGAAGATCAGGTTCAGCAGCGAATCCTGCAAGCCCCCGGCGTCCAGCATCAGCGGTCCGGGGAAATCCCCCACCCGCAACTCCAGCGTCACGCCCTCGGGCAGCGAGGGCTCGGCCAGGACGTGCAGGCCGGACAGGAAGGCGCGCAGGTCGGTGGGCTCGGGGCGCAATTCGCGGTGGCCGGAGATCGAGGCGATCCGGTCCAGAAGCGCCCCGCCGCGATGCGCCGCCGCCTGGGTGGCCGCGATCAGCTCGCCGGCCTCGCCGGGGGGCACGATGCGCGACAGCCGGCTCTGCAGGCCGAGGATGATGGTCAGCAGGTTCGCGAAATCATGGGCAAGGCCCGAGGTCAGCTGCGCCGCCAGCTCGCGCTTGGCGGTCTGGGCGAGGGCGGCGCGGGCCTGGGTCTCCTTGGTCACGTCCATCGACAGGATGTAGACGCCGTTGATCCCGCCGCCCGGGGCCGGGTCGGGGGTGAAGGCGGCGCGGATGCGCCGGCCGGTTTCCTCGTGCCCGAACTCGAAGATGCTGGCCTTGCCTGCCATCGCGGCATCGAGATGCGGCTTGATCTTGCCATAGGCCTCCGTGCCCAGCGCGTCGCGGATATGCAGCCCGTGGATGTCGGAGGGCCGCGTGGGCATGACCGAGGTCAGCCGCCGGTTGGAATAGGTGTAGTGCCCGTCGGGCCCGACATGGGCGATATGGGCCGGCATCATCTCGGTGACCAGGCGGGTGCGCGCCTCCATCTCCGTCAGCTGGCGCTTGGCCTCCTCCAGCGCGGCGTTGGTGGCGGCAAGTTCGCGGTTGGTCTGGGCCAGCTGCTCGGCATGGGCGAGAAGCTGGTCCGACAACTCCTCCGAGCGGGCGCGCAGCAGCCTCTCCTGCCGCTTGATCGCGGTGATGTCGGTATAGACGGTGACCCAGCCGCCCTGCGGCAGCGGGCTGCCCTCGACCGAGATGGTGCGGCCGTTGGCGCGGGTGCGCTCCATGTAATGCGGCTCGAAGGCGCGGGCCTGGCGCACGCGGTCGGCGACGAAACCCTCGGCGTCCTCCACCGGGCCATATTCGCCGCAATTCACCAGGTATCGGATCGTGTCCTCGAACCCCGCCCCGGGCGAGACGAGGTGTTGCGGTAGGTTGAACATGTCACGGAAGGGGCGGTTGCAGACCGCGAGCCGCAGATCGCTGTCATAGATCGACAGCGCCTGCTGGATCAGGTTCAGCCCGGCCTCGGTCATGCGGGCGCGGTCTTTGTCCGGCGATGGCATCCGCGATCCTCCCTCCCCCAAAGGGCTAGCACCGGCGGGGCGGGCGGGAAAGAGGCTGCCGGCCCTGTAAGGATTCGTAAGGATTGAGAAAAAGTCAGGAAAAATTTGACCGTCACTGAGAAATGGTCACGCTATGTGGGCGCCAGAATCGAAAAAAACTAACGGCGTCGTCGGGCAAACCGACGCAGGGAGGAGAAAACTTGGTATCAGAGACAGCGCCCACGGGCGAGCTGTGCTCGATTCCCGCGCTCTTGGCGCGGAATGCGAGAGTTCACGGCGCAAGCCCCGCCTACCGAGAAAAGGAATTCGGGATCTGGCAGAGCTGGACCTGGATCGAGGTCGCCGAGGAAATCCGCGCCATGGCCGAGGGCTTCCTCGCGCTGGGCATGGCGCGTGGCGATTACGTCGCCATCATCGGCCGCAACCGGCCCGCCCATTACTGGGCGATGGTCGCGGCGCAGATGTGCGGCGCCATTCCCGTCCCGCTCTACCAGGACGCGGTCGCCGAAGAGATGGCCTATGTGCTGGAGCATTGCGGCGCGCGTTTCGTCGTCTGCGGCGACCAGGAGCAGGTCGACAAGGTGATCGAGGTGCAGGACCGGGTGCACTCGATCGAGCATGTCATGTACAACGACAAGCGCGGGATGCGGAAATACGACCATTCGCACCTGCACTGGCTGCACGACGTCCAGGCCGAGGGCCGCGCCGGCCATACCCGCTTCGACGGCGAGCTGGACAGGCGGATTTCCGAGCTGGACTATGACAGCACCTGCGTGATGCTCTACACCTCGGGCACCACCGGCAAACCCAAGGGCGTGGTGCTGTCGAACCGCAACATCATCGAAACCTCCAAGAACTCCTCCGAGTTCGACCACCTGAAACACAGCGACGAGGTGCTGGCCTATCTGCCGATGGCCTGGGTGGGCGATTTCATCTTTTCGATCGGGCAAGCGATGTGGACCGGGTTCTGCGTGAACTGCCCGGAATCGCCGGAGACGATGATGACCGATCTGCGCGAGATCGGCCCGACCTACTATTTCGCCCCCCCGCGCATCTTCGAGACCATGCTGACCAACGTCATGATCCGCATGGAGGATGCCAGTCCGCTGAAGAAGCGGATGTTCGACCGTTACATGAAGCTCGCCCAGGAGGTCGGCCCGGCGATCCTCGACGGCAAGCCCGTGGCCGCGATCGACAAGCTCCGCTACGCGCTGGGCAATCTTTTCGTCTATGGCCCGCTTAAGAACACGCTGGGCCTCAGCCGCGTCCGCGTGGCCTACACCGCGGGCGAGGCGATCGGGCCCGAGATCTTCGATTTCTACCGCGGGCTGGGGATCAACCTCAAACAGCTCTACGGCCAGACCGAGGCCAGCGTTTTCATCACCCAGCAGCCCGATCACGAGGTGCGCTCGGACACTGTGGGCGTGCCGAGCCCCGGCGTCGAAGTGAAGATCGGCGAGAACGGCGAGGTCTACTACCGTTCGCCGGGCGTGTTCGTCGAGTATTATAAGAACGCCGAGAGCACCGCCTCGACCAAGGATGCCGAGGGCTGGGTGGCCACTGGCGACGCGGGCTTCTTCGAGCCCGACACCGGGCATCTGCGGATCATCGACCGCGCCAAGGATGTGGGCAAGATGGCCGATGGCAGCCTGTTCGCGCCGAAATATGTCGAGAACAAGCTGAAATTCTATCCCGACATCCTGGAGGCCGTGGTCTTCGGAAACGGCCGCGAGATGTGCACCGCCTTCATCAACATCGACCTCACCGCTGTCGGCAACTGGGCCGAGCGCAACAACATCGCCTATGCATCCTACCAGGAGCTGGCCGGCCACCCGCGCGTGCTGGACACGATCCAGGAGCATGTGGAGGAGGTCAACAGATCCGTGGCCGAGGACGAGATGCTCTCGGGCTGCCAGATCCACCGCTTCCTGGTGCTGCACAAGGAGCTGGACGCCGATGATGGCGAGCTGACCCGCACCCGCAAGGTCCGCCGCAAGATCATCGAGGAGAAATTCCACGATCTGATCGCCGCGCTCTACGACGGTTCGACCCGGATCTCGACCGAGACCGAGGTGACCTACGAGGACGGGCGCAAGGGGTCGATCAAGGCGACGCTGGAGCTGCGCGACGCCGCCGTGCAGGAGCCCCGTCACAGAAGGATGGCCGCGGAATGAACGACATGAGCCAAGGCTACACCACCGCCGATGGCCGCAAGATCGGCGGCACGCTGATGGAGATGAAGAACATCACCCTGCGCTTCGGCGGCGTGGTGGCGATCAAGGACATCAGCTTCGACATCCGCGAGGGCGAGATCCGCGCCATCATCGGGCCGAACGGCGCCGGCAAATCCTCGATGCTGAACGTGATCTCGGGCTTCTACATCCCCACCGAGGGCGAGGTCTGGTTCCGCGGCGAGAGGCGCCCGCAGATGAAGCCCTACCAGGTCGCCCAGCAGGGCATCGCGCGCACCTTCCAGAACATCGCCCTGTTCAAGGGGATGAGCACGCTGGACAACATCATGACCGGCCGCATGACGATGATGAAGACCGGCATGGCCGCGCAGGCGCTGTGGTGGGGCCGCGCCCAGCGCGAAGAGGACGAGCACCGCGAAAAGGTCGAGAAGATCATCGACTTCCTCGAAATCCAGCACATCCGCAAGACCCCCGTCGGGCGCCTGCCCTACGGCTTGCAGAAGCGGGTGGAACTGGGCCGGGCGCTGGCCGCCGAGCCCAAGCTGCTGCTGCTGGACGAGCCGATGGCCGGCATGAACGTGGAGGAGAAGGAGGACATGTCGCGCTTCATCCTCGACGTGAACGACGAGTTCGGCACCACCATCGCGCTGATCGAGCATGACATGGGCGTGGTGATGGACCTCTCCGACCGGGTGGTGGTGATGGATTACGGCAAGAAGATTGGTGATGGCACGCCCGACGAGGTGCGCAACAACCAGGATGTCATCGACGCCTATCTGGGGGTCAGCCATGACTGATCTGACACGGATCCCGACGATATCACCCGCATATGAATTCCATATGACCCGCATGGGACCGGCAGCCGCCGCCCGCGCAACCGTCAACGAGGGAGGCCCGCATGCCTGACCAGATTCTCTATGCCATGGAGGTGATGATCAACGGCCTGATGGCCGGCGTGCTCTATGCGCTGGTGGCGCTGGGCTTCGTGCTGATCTTCAAGGCCTCCGGCATCTTCAACTACGCCCAGGGCGTGCTGGCACTGTTCGCGGCGCTGACCCTGGTGGGGCTGCAGCAGGGGCAGATCCCCTTTTCCCACCTGATCAACGCGGTTTTCGGCACCGACGTGCACCATTTCGGGTGGGAGCTGCCGGCCATCGTGGCGATCGTGCTGACCATCGGGGTGATGGTGCTGCTGGCCATCGTGATTGAGCGGTTCATCCTGAAATACCTGGTCAACCAGGAGCCGATCATCCTGTTCATGGCGACCATCGGCCTGGCCTATTTCATGGAAGGCTTCGGCGACATCATGTGGGGCTCGGACATCAAGACGCTGGATGTCGGCCTGCCGCAGGGCGCGAGCGCCTGGGTCGAGGACAACACCGCCTGGCTGGGCGGCGAGGGCTTCTACGGGTTTTTCATCGACAAGCTGGACATGGTGGCCGCGGTGGTCGCGGCGGTGCTGGTGATCTCACTGACGCTGTTCAGCCAGTATTCGAAACAGGGCCGGGCGCTGCGCGCGGTGGCCGACGACCATCAGGCGGCGCTGTCGGTGGGCATCAGCCTGCGCTTCATCTGGGTGCTGGTCTGGTCGATCGCGGGTTTCGTGGCGCTGGTCGCGGGCATCATGTGGGGCGCGAAGTCGGGGGTGCAATTCTCGCTGAGCCTGATCGCGCTGAAGGCGCTGCCGGTGCTGATGCTGGGCGGCTTCACCTCGATCCCCGGGGCGATCGTCGGCGGGCTGATCATCGGGGTCGGCGAGAAGCTGTTCGAGTTTACCATCGGCCCGATGGTGGGAGGCGCGACAGAGAACTGGTTCGCCTATGTGCTGGCGCTGCTGTTCCTGGTCTTCCGCCCGCAGGGGCTGTTCGGCGAAAAAATCATTGAGCGAGTGTGAATGATGGGGTTTGATCGGATGCGTCGCATTGCCGCGGGGAAGGGAGCCCCCGGCAGAGCGACCGGAAAGCAAACCCGGCCCATCGGGGCCGCGCAAGGATCGGGGAGGGATCCTGGCCATGATGAAAACTTGTTCGATCATGTTCACCATCGGGTGGGCCGCCGCATTGGTCTTCGGCTGGATGGCGCTGAGCGCGCCGGCCGCCGAGCCGCCGATGCTGCAGGTGGCCGATGTGCTGCTGGCGGCCGCGGGCGCCGCGATGGGCAGCTTCGCCTGGATCAGGATCAAACGGGGCTGCTGACCGACATCGGCGCATCCCCTGCCGGGCGCTTCTGCCCGCAACAAGAGGGGATGCGCTGATGTTCTACCGTGAGGCCGGCGATTTCAAAACGTCCTATGCGGACGACAGCCAGACCTTTCCGATCAAGTTCGACCGCTGGCGCTATTATGTCGTGCTGGCAGTGGCCTTCGGGGTGATCCCCCTTGTCGTCAACGACTACTGGGCGAGCTCGGTGCTCGTGCCGTTCCTGATCTACGCCATTGCGGCGATCGGGCTGAACATCCTGACCGGCTATTGCGGGCAGGTCTCGCTCGGCACCGGCGGGTTCATGGCGGTGGGCGCCTATGCCTGCTACAAGCTGATGACCGCCTTCCCGGACATCAACATCGTCTTTCACGTTCTGGGCGCGGGCCTGATCACCGCCGGCGTGGGCGTGCTGTTCGGTTTGCCGTCGCTGAGGATCAAGGGCTTCTACCTGGCGGTGGCGACGCTGGCGGCGCAGTTCTTCCTGGTGTGGCTCTTCAACAAGGTGCCGTGGTTCTACAACTACTCGGCCTCTGGCCAGATCAACGCGGCCGAGCGCACCGTCCTCGGCGTGCCGGTGACCGGCCCCAACACCGAGGCCTGGGCGCAATACATGATCTGCCTGGTGTTCCTGTTCGCGGTGGCCTGGGTGGCGCGCAACCTGACGCGCGGCACGGTGGGGCGCAGCTGGATGGCGATCCGCGACATGGACATCGCCGCCGAGATCATCGGGGTGAACCCGCTGAAGGCGAAGCTGACCGCCTTTGCCGTGTCCTCCTTCTTCGTCGGCATCGCGGGGGCGCTGTTCTTCTCGGTCTATCTCGGCGCGGTCGAGGTGGGCGAGGCCTTCGGCATCCAGAAATCGTTCCTGGTGCTGTTCATGATCATCATCGGCGGGCTGGGGTCGATCTTCGGCTCGCTGGCGGGCGCGGCCTTCCTGGTGCTGCTGCCGGTGTTCCTGAAGAACCTGCTGGTGGGGGGGCTCGGCTGGGCCACCGACCTGGCGGCGCATGTCGAGCTGATGATCGTCGGTGCGCTGATCGTGGTCTTCCTGATCGTCGAGCCGCACGGGTTGGCGCAGCTGTGGCGCGTCGGCAAGGAGAAACTCAGGCTGTGGCCCTTCCCGCACTAGCGGCGGGCGGCGGCCTCAACATTCACCAAACGACCGGGCCAACCCGGCACATCGGACAAACCATGGGAGGAGACACCCGATGAAGAAGACACTGGCAACCCTGGCGCTGAGCGCCGTGATGGCGGCAGGTCCCGCCCTCGCGGAGCTCGTGGTGCCCTCGCTCAGCTACCGCACGGGGCCCTACGCGGCGAACGGCATCCCCTTCGCCGACGGCTATCAGGACTATTTCCGGCTGCTGAACGAACGTGACGGCGGCATCGGCGGCGAACTGGTTCGGATCACGGAATGCGAGACCGGCTACAACACCGAAAAGGGTGTTGAGTGCTACGAATCGACCAAGAGCGACAGCACCCTGATCTATGAGCCGCTGTCGACCGGCATCACCTATCAGCTGATCCCCAAGGTGACGGCGGACGGCATTCCGCTGCACACGCTGGGCTACGGCCGCACCTCGGCCAAGAACGGCGAGGTGTTCCGCTGGGTCTTCAACTACCCGGCCAACTACTGGGACGGCGCCTCGGTCGCGATCAAGCATATCCTTGACCAGGAGGGCGGCGACATCAGCGGCAAGAAGATCGCGCTGGTCTATCACAACTCCGCCTACGGTAAGGAGCCGATCCGCACGCTGGAGGAGCTGGCCAAGAAGCACGGCTACCAGCTGAGCCTGCTGCCGGTGGACCACCCCGGCCAGGAACAGAAGAGCCAGTGGCTGCAGATCCGCCGCGAGCGCCCCGACTACGTCATCATGTGGGGCTGGGGCGTCATGAACCAGGTCGCGATCCAGGAAGCGGTGAACATCCGTTACCCGATGGATCACTTCATCGGCATCTGGTGGTCGGGGTCCGAGAATGACGTGAAACCGGCGGGCGCGGCGGCCGACGGCTACAAGGCGCTGACCTTCCACAACCTCGGCGACGATTACCCGCTTTACGACGATCTGCGGAAATATGTGGTCGATGCCGGCAAGGCGGCAGGCGCCGGCGACCAGCTTGGCACCGCGCTCTATAACCGCGGCATGTATGCCGCGATGCTGGCGGCCGAGGCGATCAAGACCGCGCAGGAGATGGCGGGGACCAGCCAGATCACGCGCGAGCAGCTGCGGGCCGGCATGGAGAATCTCGAGATCACCAATGCCAAGATGGAGGCACTCGGCCTGCCCGGCTTCGGCCCCGAGTTCAAGGTGAGCTGCCAGAACCACGGCGGCGATGGCTATGCGGCCGTGGCCCAGTGGGATGCCAAGGCCGGCGAATGGAAGCTGATCACCGACTACATGCAGTCGGATCAGGAGGTCATCCAGCCGCTCGTCGAGGAGGACTCGATGGCCTACGCGAAGGAAGCCGGCATCACCCCCGGCTGCAACTGAGCCACCTTCCCCGGCCGCGGCGCAGGCGGCGGCCGGGGAGCCATGAGTATTTCTGCCAAGAAGAAGGGGGCGCGCGCGCCGGCCCCTCCACGCCTAGGAGAAGGTGACAGGGCATGTTTGATGCGGAACCCCGGGACGAGACCCTCTTGGAGGTCAACAATATCGAGGTGATCTACAACCATGTGATCCTCGTGCTGAAGGGCGTGAGCCTGCGTGTGCCGCGGGGCGGGATCACGGCGCTTCTGGGGGGCAACGGCGCGGGCAAGACGACCACGCTGAAGGCGATCTCCAACCTGCTGCGCAGCGAGCGCGGCGAGGTGACCAAGGGCTCGATCCTCTATCGCGGCGAGCGGGTGCAGGACGAGGCGCCCTCCGAGCTGGTGAAGCGCGGCGTGATCCAGGTGATGGAAGGGCGGCATTGCTTCGAGCACCTGACCGTCGAGGAGAACCTGCTGACCGGCGCCTATACGCGCACCGATGGCAAGGCCGCCATCGAGGCCGACCTGGAGATGGTCTACACCTATTTCCCGCGGCTGAAGGAGCGGCGCAAGAGCCAGGCGGGCTATACCTCGGGCGGCGAGCAGCAGATGTGCGCCATCGGGCGCGCCCTGATGAGCCGGCCGGAGACCATCCTGCTGGACGAGCCCAGCATGGGCCTGGCGCCGCAGCTGGTGGAGCAGATCTTCGAGATCGTGAAATCGGTGAACGAGAACGAGGGCGTGAGCTTCCTTCTGGCCGAGCAGAACACCAACGTGGCGCTGCGCTACGCGCATTACGGCTACATCCTGGAATCGGGGCGCATCGTGATGGACGGCCCGGCGGCCGAGCTGCGCGAGAACCCGGATGTGAAGGAGTTCTACCTTGGCGTTTCGGAGGAGGGGCGCAAGAGCTTTCGCGACGTGCGGTCCTATCGCCGCCGCAAGCGGTGGCTGAGCTGAGATGATCGCGGATTTCCGCGATCGCTGGCCGCGGTCACGCCCGATTCCGGTGACCGGGGCCCTGGAATTTGATGAAGAGCGACAGAGATATGAAAGCGCATTTTGACGAACTTGAAACGCGCTCGGCGGATGCGCGCGAAGCCGCCCAGCTGGAGGCGCTGAACGACCGGCTGGCCCGCAACGGGCTGGCGCCGGTCAGCGATCTCGGCGGGTTGGCCGCGCTTCCGGTGCTGCGCAAGTCGGAACTGGTGGAGCGGCAGAAGGCGCAGCCGCCCTTCGGCGGGCTGCCGGTCAGCAACCTGGCCCATGTCTTCCAGTCGCCCGGGCCGATCTACGAGCCGGGCGGGATCAGCCACGACTGGTGGCGGATGGGCCGTTTCCTGCACGCCTGCGGCGTGGGTCCCGGCGACATCGTGCAGAACTGTTTCGGCTATCACCTGACGCCCGCCGGTATGATCTTCGAGAACGGGGCGCGGGCGGTGGGGGCGGCGGTGCTGCCCGCCGGCACCGGCCAGACCGAGTTGCAGGCGCGCGCCGCCCATGACGTGGGCGTGACCGCCTATGCCGGCACGCCCGACTATCTGAAGGTGATCCTCGACAAGGGCGCGGAACTGGGGCTGGACCTGAGCCGCATCACCCGCGCGGCGGTGGGCGGCGGAGCGCTGTTCCCCAGCCTGCGACAGGAATATGCCGACCGCGGCATTTTCTGCCTGCAATGCTATGCCACCGCCGATATCGGCAACATCGCCTACGAATCGGAGGCGATGGAGGGGATGATCGTGGACGAGGGCGTGATCGTGGAGATCGTGACCCCGGGCACGGGCGACCCGGTGGCGCCCGGCGAGGTCGGCGAGGTGGTGGTCACCACGCTGAACCCCGATTACCCGCTGATCCGATTCGCCACCGGCGATCTCAGCGCCGTGCTGCCGGGCGTCAGCCCCTGCGGCCGCACCAACATGCGGATCAAGGGCTGGATGGGCCGGGCCGACCAGACCACCAAGATCAAGGGCATGTTCGTGCGCCCCGAGCAGGTGGCTGCCTTCGTCGCCCGGCACGCGGAGGTCTCAAGGGCCCGGGTCATTGCCAGCCGCGAGGGCGAGATGGATGTGATGACCGTGCAGGTGGAAAGCCCGGAGGGCGACCCCTCGCCCTATGCCGCCTCGGTGGCCGAGCTGTTGAAGCTGAAGGGCCGGATCGAGATCGTGACCCCCGGCAGCCTGCCCAGGGACGGCAAGGTGATCGACGATCAGCGGATCTATGACTGACCGGGCGCCACACGGCATGCGGTAGGCCGAAAACCTGTACAAAAGGTCAGGTTGATCCGGGCGGCGCTTCGGGCGAGATTGGGCGCATAGCAGTTGCGTGTGTGCCCGCGAGTATTGCGGTGAGCCGAGGGCGGCAATGGGCCATTATTTCGGGATCGACCTACTGCGCTGGTGCGCGGCGATCCTGGTGGTGGTTTTCCATCTGCAGGCCTTCGGCTGGTCCGCGCCTGAGTTCCCGGCGCAGCGCCCGGCGGCCGCCTTCGACTGGCTTGCCCCCTATGGCTGGTTCGGCTGGGTGGGCGTCCAGATCTTTTTCGTCATTTCGGGTTTCGTGATCGCCGCCAGCGCCAAGGGCGCGCGCGCGGGTGCCTTTCTCTTGCGGCGGGCGATTCGCGTCTTTCCGGCGCTCTGGGCTGCATCGCTGATCGCGCTGGCCGTCCGCGCCGCCTGGGGCGAGCCGCTGGGCGCGCTGATGGGGGATTTTTCCCGTTCGGTAATCCTGTCGCCATGGGGACCCCATATCGACGGCGTGATCTGGACGCTGGTGGTCGAGGCGGCGTTCTACGGCCTGATCGCGGCGATGCTGGCGTGGCGCGGAGCGGATCTGCGGTTCGACCGGCTGGCCTATGCGCTGGGCGGGGCGAGCACGCTGTTCCTGCTGCTTCAGGCCGGCGTCGGGACCGATCTGTTCGGGCGATTCCATTTCGATGTGCTGTTGCTCCGCCACGGGGTGTTCTTCGCCCTTGGCATGCTGATCTGGGCGATGCACTCGGAGGGGCGCAGCCAGGCGCGGCTGGCGACGGCGGGGCTGTTCGCCGCGACGGGGGTCGTGCAGCTGGAGTCGCAGGTGCCCGAGGGCAAGGCGCTGCTCCTGCCTGCGCTGGCCTGGAGCGGGGGCGTGGCCCTGATGCTGGTCAGCCTGCGCTGGGATGGCGGGCTGAGCCGCCCCGGCCGGGCATCGGTCATCCGGCAACTGGGATTGATGACCTATCCGCTCTATCTGTGCCATTTCACGCTGGGGATGTATGCCACGCCCTGGCTGGCCGCGCAGCATCCCCACCGGGGGGTAGTTCTGGCAGGCGTGCTGGCGCTGATCATCCTGACCTCCTGGGCGGTGATGCGCGGCCCGGAGCAGGCGCTCCAGCGCCGTGCGCGCGGCGCCCTGCGCCGGCGGGAAGCCGCCTCCCGACCCTGAGCCGCCCCGGTTGCGGGGTTCTCAATGCCGGGGAATTCGCGGATGCTGTGGGGGTTCAGATCTACGGTCAAGGGAGAACCCGATGAGGTCAGTGCTCAAATCCGCCGCGGCAATCGGCGCGCTGCTGCTGGCGCCGGTGCCGGCGCTGGCGGGCGACGTCGCGCTTCTGCTGTCGAACACCGACTATCCCGACCGCTCCGCGCCGCGGGCGGCGGCGGCGGCCGATGCGCTGGCGCAGCGGTTGCGCCAGCGGGGATTCGAGGTCAGCCGCATCACCAACGCCGCCGCCGCGGAAGCCTGGGAGGGGGTGCGCCGCTTTGCCGGGACACTTGACGCGGCGGACCGGGTGCTGGTGCTGGTGCAGGGCGACATCGTCAGTGCCGGGCCGGAGGCCTGGCTGGTCGCCCGCTACGCGCAGAGCCCGGACGCGCTGGCCATCGGCGGCCACGGCGTCGCGCTGGGCGCGCTGCTGCGGATGCTGGAGGACAAGCAGGGAGAGGCCGTGATGCTGGTGGCCAGCCTGCCCGATGCCCCGGCGCCCGGCGATGGCCTCGCCGCGGGGCTGGGCGCGCTGCCCGTGCCGCAGGGCGTAAGCCTGCTGAGCGGGCGCTGGGACGATCTGCTGCCGATCGTGGCCGATGAGCTGTTGCAGCCCGGGCGCAGCGTCGGCGCCTTCCTTGCCACCGCGCCCAAGGCCGTGGAGGGGCGCGGCTTCGTGCCGCGCGGCGTGCCCTTCCTGCCGAGGGGTCAGGGCGACGAGGGTCTGACCGAGCGCGATTTCTGGCGCACCGTCGATATCCTCGGCACCGAGGATGCCTATCGCGGCTATCTCGAGCGCTATCCCGGCGGGGCCTTCGCGGCGCTGGCGCGCCAGCGCCTGGCCGAGCTGGAAACCTCGCGCGGCGATGCCGCCCAAGCGGGCGAGGAGGCGCTGGGCCTGGCGCTCGAACAGCGGCGCGCCATTCAGCGCGACCTGTCCGTTCTGGGCTATGACACCGGCGGCATCGACGGCATTTTCGGGCGCAGCACGCGCGCCTCGATCGCCGCCTGGCAGCGGGAGAACCGGGAGGAGGCCACCTCCTACCTGACCGTCGGCCAGATCACCCGCCTGCGCCAGCAGGCGGCGGAGCGCAACCGGGTGCTCCAGGAAGAGGCCCGGGCGCGCCGCGCGCAACTGGAGCGCGACGACCGCGCCTATTGGGCGCGCACCGGGGCAGCCGGCACCGAGGCGGGGCTGCTGGACTACCTGGCGCGCTATCCCGACGGGCTGTTCGCGGAGCAGGCCAACCGGCAGCTGACCGAGATCGAGCGGCGCAAGCGCGAGGAGGCCCGAGCCGCAGACCGCGCCGCCTGGGACCGCGCCACCGCCGCGGATACCCGGGCTGCATACCGGCGCTACCTGCAGGAGTATCCCGAGGGCGCCTTTGCCGAGCAGGCCCGCAACCGGATCGACGCGCTGGACCGCGCCGAGGTCGACCGCGAGGCGGTGGAGGCTGCGCGCCAGCAGGAGGCGCTTCTGACCGGGCTGCCGCCGCTGAGGCTGGCGGTGGAGCGCGGGCTGGCGGCGCAGGGCTACGAGCCGGGCCCGCAGGACGGCACCTTCGACGCCCGGACCCGCCGTGCGCTGCGGCAGTTCCAGCGCGCCAACGGCCTGACCGTCACCGGCTATGCCGACCGGGCCACCATGGTGCGGCTGCTGGCCGGGCAGGCGCAGCAATAGTCGCAAGCGAAAGGGCCGCCCGGATCTCTCCGGGCGGCCCTTTTCGGATCAGCTGGTGCTGAAATCAGCCCTGACGGGCTTTGAACCGACGCTGCGTCTTGTTAATGACGTAGACACGGCCCTTGCGGCGCACGACGCGGCAGTCGCGGTGACGCTGCTTCAGCGAGCGGAGCGAGTTACGGACCTTCATGGGTCTTCTCCTCATTTCGCGGCGCGGCGGGCGCCTGGGTTAACGTTTCGTCCGAGGTCACATGGTGGGCACGACTGGGATCGAACCAGTGACCCCTTCGATGTCAACGAAGTGCTCTACCGCTGAGCTACGCGCCCATGTGACCAGTGCAACCCCGCTATCCCAAACAAAATAGGACGCGGCGGGACCGCGTCGGCTCGCAGGTCTATAAAAGGAGTCGGAGGAGGGTTCAAGGGCTTTTGGCAGGTAAAAAATTGCGTCTATAACGTTTCTGTAAAGGAAGCCGCATGACGACCGATCCCTACCGCCTGATCCGGCCCAAGGCCAGAACCACCAGCGTGATGTTTTCCTCGCCCCACAGCGGGCGCGACTACCCGCTCGCGTTCCTGCGCCGCTCGATGCTGGACGAGGTATCGGTGCGCTCGTCCGAGGATGCCTTCGTCGATCTGCTGTTCTCGGACGCGCCGGCGCTGGGCGCGCCGCTGCTCGCGGCGAACGCGCCGCGCGCCTATGTCGATCTCAACCGCAGCCCCGACGAGCTGGACCCGGCGCTGATCGAGGGCGTGCGGAAGGCCGGCCACAACCCGCGCGTCAGTTCCGGGCTGGGGGTGATTCCGCGCGTGGTGGCCAATGGCCGGGTGATCCAGCGCGGCAAGATCACGCTGGAGGAGGCGCAGGCGCGGCTCACCTCCGTCTGGGAGCCCTATCACGCGGCCCTGCAGGGGCTGCTGGTGGAAAGCCACGCCGCCTTCGGCGAGGCGATCCTGATCGACTGCCATTCCATGCCGCACGAGGCGGTCGGCGCCGCGGGCAAGGCGGGCGCGCGCCCCGACGTTGTGCTGGGCGACCGATTCGGCGCCGCGGCCCATGCCGACGTGGTGGACCGGATCGAGGCCGCCTTTGCCGCCGCCGGGCTGCGGGTGGTGCGCAACGCGCCCTTTGCCGGGGCCTATATCACCCAGCATTACGGCCGCCCCTCGCAGGGCCAGCATGTGGTGCAGGTGGAGATCAACCGCGCGCTCTACATGGACGAGGCGCGGGTGCGCCCGAGCCCCGATTTCGAGTCCTTCAAGCGGGTGATCACCTCGGTGATTTCCGAGATCGCGGCGATCGGCAGCTCGGACATGCCTCTGGCCGCGCAATGACCTAGCGCAGCGCGCGCCCCTTCAGGATCGCATCGGCCCCGAATTTGCGGCGAATCGCGTCACTGGCGCGCTCGGCCCCGGCGCGGGTCGCCGCCTGCGGATCGAGAAGGTCGGCCGAGCGGTCGGCGGTCTCGGCCCCGGTGAGATCGGAAAGCCCCACGCCGATCAGGCGGAACGGGCCGGGATCGCCGAGCTGATCGAAAAGCCCGCGCGCGGTCTGATACAGCCGGTCGGCCATCTGCGTGGAGTCGCGCAGCGAGGTGCGGCGCGTGATCAGGCTGTGATTCGCGCGCTTGAGCTTCAGCACCACCACACGGCCCGCCAGCCCCTTGGCCTTGGCCCGGTCGGAGACCTTTTCCGACAGCCGCCAGAGATGGCCGTCGAGGATCTCCGCGTCGCCCGTGTCCTCGAAGAACGTCGTCTCGTTCGAGATGCTCTTCATCGGCGCATTCGGGGTGACGCGGCGGTGATCCTCGCCGCGGGCGAGGTGATAGAGCCGCCCGCCCATCGCGCCGAATCGCGCTTCGAGATCGGCGCGCTCCCACCGGCGCAGGTCGGCGAAGGTGCGGATGCCGGCGCGCTCCAGCGCGGCCTGCCCCGCCGCGCCCACGCCCCAGATCATGCCCAGGGGTTTCCCGGCCAGGAAGTCCGGCGTCTCGGCCTGCCCGATCACCGAGAATCCGCGCGGCTTGTCGAGGTCGGAGGCGATCTTGGCGAGGAACTTGTTGTGGCTGAGCCCGATGGAGCCCGACAGGCCGAGCTCCTCCTCCATCCGTTTGACCAGCCGCGCCAGCATCACCGCCGGCGGCGCGTGGTGCAGCTTCGCGGTGCCGGTGAGGTCGAGGAACGCCTCGTCGAGCGACAGAGGCTCGATCGCCGGGGTCAGCTCGTCCATCATGGCGCGGATCTGGCGCGAGACGGCGGCGTAGTGGTCGCCGCGCGGCCGGATCACCACCGCCTCGGGGCAGAGCTTCAGCGCCTGGAACATCGGCATGGCGGAGCGCACCCCCCTGATCCGCGCGATGTAGCAGGCGGTGGATACCACGCCGCGCCGCCCGCCGCCGACGATCACCGGCTTGTCGCGCAACTCGGGATTGTCGCGCTTTTCCACGCTGGCGTAGAAGGCGTCGCAATCCATATGCGCGATGGAAAGATCGAACAGCTCGGGATGCGCGATCACCCGCGGGCTGCGGCAGGCCGGGCAGCGGGCACCGTCATCGAAGGGCGTCAGGCAATCGCGGCAGAGGGCGGGCATCTCGGGGCTCCGGGGTCAGGCGCCAATGGTGGCGCGGATGGCGCTCTGCGGCAAGGGGAGGGGCTTTGCAAGGGGCGGACCGGGGGGCATAGTGCCGGTGACTGTTTAGGGAATGCCGAACATGGATAGTGACAACACGCTTTCGCAGCTGATCGGCGGCAACCTCGTGATCCTGCTGCTGGCGGCCTTCATCATACTCAGCGTATTTCTCGGCGTGCGGATCGTGCCGCAGTCCGAGAAATACGTTGTCGAACGCTTCGGCCGGCTGCGCGCGGTCCTTGGGCCGGGGATCAACCTGATCGTGCCCTTCCTCGACCGGGTGGCGCACAAGATTTCGATCCTCGAGCGTCAGCTGCCCACCGCCAGCCAGGACGCGATCACCAAGGACAACGTGCTGGTGCAGGTGGAAACCTCGGTCTTCTACCGCATCATAGAGCCGGAAAAGACCGTCTACCGCATCCGCGACGTGGATGCCGCCATCGCCACCACCGTCGCCGGCATCGTGCGCGCCGAGATCGGCAAGATGGACCTCGACGAGGTGCAGTCGAACCGCGCGCAGCTGATCTCCACCATCAAGGAATCGGTCGAGGATGCGGTCGATGCCTGGGGGATCGAGGTGACACGCGCCGAAATCCTGGACGTGAACCTCGACCAGGCCACCCGCGATGCGATGCTCCAGCAGCTCAACGCCGAGCGTGCGCGCCGTGCCCAGGTGACTGAGGCCGAGGGCCGGAAACGCGCGGTCGAACTGGCCGCCGACGCCCAGCTCTACGCCGCCGAGCAGGAGGCCAAGGCCCGCCGCATCACCGCCGAGGCCGAGGCCTATGCGACCGAAGTGGTCGCCAAGGCCATCGCCGAGAACGGCATCGAGGCGGCGCAATACCAGGTCGCGCTGAAACAGGTCGAGGCGCTGACCGCCGTGGGCCAGGGCGCGGGCAAGCAGACGATCGTCGTGCCGGCCCATGCGCTTGAGGCATTCGGGGATGCGTTCAAGCTGCTGAAGGGGCGTGGCTGATGTGGGCGCTGTGGTGGGTTTGGATGGCGGGCGCGGTGGCGCTGGGCATCCTTGAAATCTTCGCGCCGGGCTTCGTGTTCCTCGGCTTCGCGCTGGGCGCGGCGCTGACCGGCCTGCTGCTGGCGGTTGGGCTGAGCCCGTCGCTGCCGTGGCTGTTGCTGATCTTCGCGGTGGTCTCGCTGATCTCCTGGCTGGGGCTGCGCCGGGCCTTCGGCATCCGCAAGGGCCAGGTGAAGATCTGGGACCGCGACATCAACGAGGATTAGGGCAGCTCGGCGATCACCGCCTGCGCCGCGGCGCGCGGGTCCTCGGCCTGCCAGATCGGGCGGCCCACCACGATATGGTCGGCGCCGTCGGCGATCGCCTGCGCTGGGGTGGCCACGCGTTTCTGGTCGCCCAGGGCGGCGCCTGCGGGGCGCACGCCGGGGGTGACGATCAGCCGGTCGGCGGCCTGCGGCAGGGCGCGGATCAGCGCGGCCTCCTGCGGCGAGGCGATCACCCCGTCGGCCCCCGCCTCGAAGGCGCGGGCGGCGCGTTCCAGCACGATCTCCTGCACCTCGCCGGGCTTGATCAGGCTGGCGTCGAGATCGGCGCGGTCGAGCGAGGTCAGGATGGTGACGGCGAGGATCTTGGTGTGTGAGCCGGCCTTGCCCTCGGCGGCGGCGCGCACCACATGCGGGTCGCCGTGCACGGTCAGGAAATCGAGGTCGAACTGCACCAGCCCGCGCACCGCCTTTTCCACCGTGGCGCCGATGTCGAAGAGCTTCATGTCGAGAAAGACGCGCTTGCCGTGCTCGTCCTTCAACTCCTGCGCCAGCGCCAGCCCGCCGCCTGTCAGCATCCCCAGCCCGATCTTGTAGAAGGACACCGCATCGCCCAGCCGGTTGGCCAGTTCCAGCCCGGCCACGGCGTGGGGCACGTCGAGGGCAACGATCAGTCGGTCATCGGATTGGGTCATGGGGGCCTCCGGCTTTGCTGTGGGGGGTGTAGCGGGCGGACGGGCCTGCGGCAAGATCATTGCCGTGTTTGCAGGGGCGCACGCGATGCACTAGGAAACGTCAGGGAAGGCTGAATGAGGGGCGTGCATGACATCTTATGTGGTTTCCGCGCCGCGCAGCGGCATGAACTGGCTGCGCTATTGCGTCGAGGCCCTTTATGGCGTGCGCACCCCGGGCAAGACGGTGCTGATCTCCGAGGAGGAGTGCCCCGTGCCCGCCTTCCTGCGCTCGCATGATGCGCTCAGCCTGACCCGCAGCCGCCATGCCGAGGGCGCGTGGCTCTATATCGATCCGGCCAAAACCGAGGGCGACCGTATCGCGGTGATCCTGCGCGACCCTCTGGAGACCTATGTGCGGATGGCCAAGAAGCGGCTGCGCCGGTTCCGCCGCTTCACCGGCAATATCCAGTTCTACACCCGCGCCGTGGCTGAGCATAAGCGCGTGTTCTACTACGACGACCTGGTGTCCTCGCCCGAGGCGATGGCCGATCTGATGACTTTCCTGGACATCCAGCCCGCGCCGGGACGCACGGCGCCGACGGTCGAGGAGATCCGGGCGCGCTGGGACGCGCTGGGCGAGGAAAGCCGCGCCTCCTACGACAAGCGGCAGAGCCGGGGCGGCGGCGCGCAGACCAAGGCCGAGCCGCTGAATTTCCGCTACCACCAGAAGGGGCTGAGCGACTGGCACAAGGCCCGCGCCTGGCGCTTCCTCAAGCGCACGCTGACGGCGGAGGAATTCGCGCTGCTGGAGCGCTACGACCCGCCGGCGCGGATCAGGCACGGCGGGCCGCTGTCCTGGCTGACCGACCTGGTGTGAGGGCGAGCGATGACCAGTTTCGTGATCTCGGCCCCGCGCAGCGGCATGAACTGGCTGCGCTTCTGCACCGAGGAATTCTACGGCCGGCGCACGCCGGGCAAGACCTCGCTGATCGACCGGGCGGATGTCCCGGGCGAGGCGTTCCTGCGTTCGCATGACGCGCTGAACTGGTCGCGCTGGCCGATGCGCCGCAAAGACGGCCTGTGGCGCTATGTCGATCCGGCGCAGACGGAGGGCGACCGGGTGGCGCTGATCCTGCGCGACCCGCTGGAGACCTTCGTTCGGTCGGCGGGAAAACGGTTCTGGGATTTCCGATTCTATGCCGGGAACATCCGGTTCCACACGCTCGCCCGGGCGGAAAAGGCAGTGTTCTATTACGAGGATCTGGTGGCCGATCCCGGCGCCATGGCCGATCTGCTGGAGTTTCTGCAAATCACCCCCGCGCCAGGGCGCGTGGCGCCGTCGCGCGGGGAGATCGCCGCGCGCTGGGCGGAACTGGGCGCGAAAAGCCGGGCGATGTATGACACCAAGCAGGCGGTGGGCGGCGGCTCGCAGACCCGCGACCGGCCCACGGATTTCAGCTTTCACCAGAAAAAGCTGGCCGAGTGGGAGAAGGATCGCGTCTGGCGGTTCCTGCGCCACAGGCTGAGCGCGGACGAACTGCGCCTGCTCGACCGCTATCACCCGCGCGACACGGGCGCGCCGGGCTGGCTGGAACGGCTGCGCTACTGGCTGTAGCAAAAATGCCGCCCCTCTGGGTTGAAACCGCGCGGGGCGCCCTCCAAATCCTTACCGAGGCCCGAAAAAAGGGATGTGCCGCGAGGCGGGCATCCCGACGCAACCGGGCGCTTGAAAAAGGAGAGAGCGATGAACTTCGAAAAGTTCACCGAGCGGTCGCGCGGTTTTGTGCAAGCTGCCCAGACGATCGCCATGCGGGAAAGCCACCAGCGACTGGCCCCCGAACACCTTCTCAAGGCATTGATGGATGACGAGCAGGGGCTGGCAAGCAACCTGATCAAACGTGCCGGCGGCGCGCCCGAGCGCGTGGTCGAGGCGCTGGAGGTGGCGCTTGCCAAGATGCCGAAAGTGACCGGCGACGCCGGGCAGGTCTACATGGACCCGGCCACCGCCCGCGTGCTGGATGAGGCCGAGAAGATCGCCAAGAAGGCCGGCGACAGCTTCGTGCCGGTCGAACGCATCCTGACCGCGCTGGCCGTGGTGAAGTCCAAGGCCAAGGACGCGCTGGATGCCGGCGCCGTGACCGCGCAGAACCTGAACGCCGCGATCAACGACATCCGCAAGGGCCGCACCGCCGACAGCGCCTCGGCCGAGGAAGGCTATGACGCGCTGAAGAAATACGCCCGCGACCTGACCGAGGCCGCCCGGGAGGGCAAGATCGACCCGATCATCGGCCGCGACGAGGAGATCCGCCGCGCCATGCAGGTGCTGTCGCGCCGGACCAAGAACAACCCGGTGCTGATCGGCGAGCCGGGCGTCGGCAAGACCGCGATCGCCGAGGGCCTCGCGCTGCGGATCATCAATGGCGATGTGCCCGAAAGCCTGAAGAACAAGCGGCTGATGGCGCTGGACATGGGCGCGCTGATTGCCGGCGCGAAATACCGCGGTGAGTTCGAGGAGCGGCTGAAGGCCATCCTGAAGGAGATCGAGGCCGCCGCCGGCGAGATCGTCCTTTTCATCGACGAGATGCACACGCTGGTCGGCGCCGGCAAGACCGACGGCGCGATGGACGCGGCCAACCTGATCAAGCCCGCGCTGGCGCGCGGCGAGTTGCACTGCATCGGCGCCACCACGCTGGATGAATACCGCAAGCATGTGGAGAAGGACGCGGCGCTGGCGCGGCGCTTCCAGCCGGTGATGGTGGACGAGCCGACGGTGGAGGACACCGTCTCGATCCTGCGCGGCATCAAGGAAAAATATGAGCTGCACCACGGCGTGCGGATCTCCGACTCGGCGCTGGTGGCGGCGGCGACGCTGAGCCACCGCTACATCACCGACCGCTTCCTGCCCGACAAGGCGATCGACCTCGTGGACGAGGCGGCGAGCCGGCTGCGGATGGAGGTGGACAGCAAGCCCGAGGAGCTGGATCAGCTCGACCGGCAGATCCTGCAGATGCAGATCGAGGCTGAGGCGCTGAAGAAAGAGGATGATGCGGCCTCCCGCGACCGGCTGGCCAGGCTGGAGGAGGAACTGTCGAACCTGCAGCAGCAATCGGCCGCGATGACCGCCAAGTGGCAGGCCGAGCGCGACAAGCTGGAAGGCGCGCGCGAGCTGAAGGAACAGCTCGACCGGGCGCGCGCCGAGCTCGACGCGGCCAAGCGCGAGGGTAACCTGGCCCGCGCCGGCGAGCTGTCCTACGGCGTCATCCCCGGGCTGGAGAAAAAGCTGGCCGAGGCCGAGGAGGCCGAGGACGAACTGATGGTCGAAGAGGCCGTGCGGCCCGAGCAGATCGCGCAGGTCGTGGAGCGCTGGACGGGCATCCCGACCTCCAAGATGCTGGAGGGCGAGCGCGAGAAGCTCTTGCGCATGGAAGAGGAACTGGGCCGCCGCGTGATCGGCCAGAAACCCGCCGTCACCGCCGTCGCCAACGCCGTGCGCCGCGCGCGCGCGGGGCTGAACGACGAGAACCGGCCGCTGGGCTCGTTCCTGTTCCTCGGCCCGACCGGCGTCGGCAAGACGGAACTCACCAAGGCCGTGGCCGAGTATCTGTTCGACGACGACAGCGCGATGGTCCGCATCGACATGTCGGAATTCATGGAGAAGCATGCGGTCGCCCGCCTGATCGGCGCGCCTCCGGGCTATGTCGGCTATGACGAGGGCGGCGTGCTGACCGAGGCCGTGCGCCGGCGCCCCTATCAGGTGGTGCTGTTCGACGAGGTCGAAAAGGCCCACCCGGACGTGTTCAACGTTCTGTTGCAGGTGCTCGATGACGGCGTTCTGACCGATGGCCAGGGCCGCACGGTGGACTTCAAGCAGACGCTGATCGTGCTGACCTCGAACCTCGGTTCCCAGGCGCTGAGCCAGCTGCCCGAAGGCGCCGACAGCTCGGCGGCCAAGCGCGACGTGATGGATGCGGTGCGGGCGCATTTCCGCCCCGAGTTCCTGAACCGCCTGGACGAGACCATCATCTTCGACCGGCTGAGCCGGGGCGACATGGATGGCATCGTCGAGATCCAGATCCGGCGCTTGCAGAAGCGCCTGGCGGGCCGCAACATCACGCTGGAGCTGGACGATGGCGCCCGCAAATGGCTGGCCGACGAGGGCTACGATCCGGTCTTCGGCGCGCGTCCGCTGAAGCGGGTGATCCAGCGCGCGCTGCAGGACCGGCTGGCCGAGATGATCCTGGCCGGCGATGTGAAGGATGGCGACACCGTCGCGGTCAGCGCCGGGCCGGAGGGTCTGCTGATCGGGGACCGCGTGGGCGCCTCGAACCGGCAGCCGCCCGAGGATGCGGTGGTGCACTGAGGCGCAAGGACCAGGGAAAGGGCGCGGGGGCTTCCCGCGCCCTTTTTCGTTGCGCTCTTACATGGCCGAGGGCGGCATGATCACGGCGTCGATGACGTGGATCACCCCGTTGCTGGCCTCGATATCGGCGGTCACGACATTGGCGCCGTCCACCTTGACGCCGCCCATGGTCTTGATCGTGACCTCCGAGCCTTCGGCGGTGGCGGCCATCATGCCGTCCGACAGGTCGCCCGACATCACCTTGCCCGGCACCACATGGTAGGTGAGGATCGCGGCGAGCTTATCCTTGTTCTCGGGCTTCAGCAGGTCCTCGACCGTGCCGTCGGGCAGGGCGGCGAAGGCCGCGTCGGTGGGGGCGAAGACGGTGAAGGGGCCGTCGCCCTTCAGCGTCTCGGCCAGCCCTGCCGCCTGCACGGCGGCGACCAGCGTGGCGAACTGGCCCGCGTCGACGGCGGTGTCCACGATATCCTTGGAATGGCCGCCGGCCAGCGCGGGGCCGGCCATCAGCGCGGCGGTGGTCAGCGAGAGAAAAGTCCTGCGGAACATCTGGTATCTCCTGGTTTGACGGATGCCGGTGCTGGCATCGCGGGAGATACTCGGGCCGCGGCGGATCGGATGACCGGAGAATTCCGCGCCGCCCGCTTGACGCGGAAGGGCCGGGCCCTAAGCCCGGCCCCTTTGCCGTTTCCAGTCAAGATCAGTTGATCGGCGGTGAGCGCTTCGTGAGCCTATTTGACGCCCGCCGCCTCGCGCGCGATCTCGTCGAGCAGCGCCTCGACCTCTTTCATCGGGCCATCGGGGAAGCTCTGGTAGCCGACGACGGTCTCATCCGGCGCCTCGGGGCGGACGAAGACGAAGATGTCATAGGGGCAGAACTGCACGTTCATGTAGTCGGCCTCCATCACCTTGCGCGACAGCGCGGCCGAGCAGAAGCTGAAGATGTCCGCCTTGATGAAGATCGTCTTGTCGGAGCCGACATCGGCCTTGGTGCGTTCCAGCATGTCGCCGGTATGGCTGACGCTGTCGATCACCAGGCCCTTGCCCTGGATCGCGGTCTCCAGCGAGAACACGACGTCATCGAAGGTATCCGCGGTGGTGTAGGTGACGGCCTCTGCCAGGGCGGGCCCCGCGAGCAGGGCGACGGTTGCGGCGGCGAATGTCAGTTTCATGAAATTCCTCCCTTGGATCTGTGCGAGTGCTAGAGAGGGTTGCTCCAGTTTCGCTTCGCAAGCAAGGTAAGCGATAGGGTGAATAGCGCCTTGATTGAGGTCAAATTGTAGCAGCCGCAAGAAAGGAAACGCATGAGCTGGGCAGGACGCGCGCTGGAATTTCTGGCGCTGGGATTCACCCTGATCATCATCGTGGCGGTGCTGACCGCGGTGGTGCTCTTCATCATCGACCGCACCCAGACCGGCGATGCAATCCGGCGCAACTATCCGGTGATCGGGCGGTTCCGGCACCTGTTCACCACGCTGGGCGAATTCTTTCGCCAGTATTTCTTCGCCATGGACCGAGAGGAGATGCCGTTCAACCGGGCGCAGCGCGACTGGGTGAACCGCGCCTCGCAGGGCAAGGGCAACACCATCGCCTTCGGCTCGACCCGGAACCTGACCATCGTGGGCACGCCGATCTTCGTGAACGCGCCGTTCCCGCCGATCGACGACCAGTTCGCCGCGACCGAGCCGATGCAGATCGGTCCCTATTGCCGCGAGCCCTTCGTCGCGCCCTCGATCTTCAACGTCTCGGGGATGAGTTATGGCGCGATCTCGCGCCCGGCGGTCGAGGCGCTGTCGAAGGGCGCGAAGGAGGCCAACATATGGCTCAACACCGGCGAGGGCGGGCTGTCGCCCTATCACCTGACGGGCGGCTGCGACATCGTCTACCAGATCGGCACCGCGAAATACGGGGTGCGCGACGAAAACGGAAATTTCGACGACGACAAGCTGCGCGCGCTGGCCGCGCAGCCCGAGGTCAGGATGTTCGAGCTGAAGCTTGCCCAGGGCGCCAAGCCCGGCAAGGGCGGCATCATGCCCGGGGTCAAGATCACCCCCGAGATCGCCGCGATCCGCGGCATCCCCCAGGGCCAGGACAGCTATTCGCCCAACCGCTTCCCCGATATCGACAGTTTCGAGGACCTGCTGGACGTGATCGCGCATCTGCGCGAGGTCACGGGCAAGCCGGTTGGATTCAAGACCGTGGTCGGCGGGCCCGAACCCTTTGATGAGCTGTTCCGCCTGATCCGCGCGCGCGGCCCCGAAAGCGCGCCCGACTTCATCACCATCGACGGCGGCGAGGGCGGCACCGGCGCCTCGCCCATGCCGCTGATGGATCTGGTGGGCATGCCGATCCGCGAGGCGATGCTGATGGTGTCGGACCTGCGCGACCATTATGGCTTTCACGACCGGATCCGGCTGGTGGCTTCGGGCAAGCTGGTCAATCCCGGCGACGTGGCCTGGGCGATCGCGGCGGGGGCCGATTTCGTGACCTCGGCGCGCGGCTTCATGTTCGCGCTGGGCTGCATCCAGGCGCTGAAATGCAACCGCAACACCTGCCCCACCGGCATCACCACCCACGACCCGCGCCTGCAGAAGGGGCTGGTGGTGGAAAGCAAGTACAAGCGCGTCGCCAACTACGCGCGCAGCGTGATCGGCGAGGTCGAGACCATCGCGCATTCGGTCGGTGTGGCCGAGCCGCGGCTGATGCGCCGCCGGCATGTGCGGCTGGTGCAGCCCGACGGCTCGACCAAGCCGATGAACGAGGTTTACCCGCGTACCGGCGCGCAAACGGATTCGTGAGCGGAGTTGCTTTGGCGGACGCGGTGGCTTGCAATAGATCATGCTGGGGACAGCAGCGGAGGCGCAGATGGCACGGTATCGCAACGGACTGAAACATTCGGACATCACGCCGAAGGCCGACTGGCTGAACCGGCGCCGGCTGATCGCCGGGGCGGCGGCGCTGGCCGCGTTGCCGGCGCCGGTGCTGGCCGGGCTCGGCGCGAAGCCCAGCCCCTATTCCACCGATGCCGCGCCGAACAGCCTCGATGACATCACCAACTACT